>NZ_NNRJ01000015.1 GCF_002252445.1 Brucella thiophenivorans | reverse complement strand
GAAATCGCTCAACACATTTTGGAACAGGCTCTTAGAAGGACGTCTTCCTTACTTCTCGGACGTGAATCATTGACCTCGTTTAAAAGCGTCGAACATTGTAATGTTTCGTTTTTAAGACGACCTATGTCCTTGATATGATAGCCGGAGAACAGAAGCTCACGCATATACTGCTTGTCTTCAGCGCCACACATTGGATAGGTCGAGCTATTGACCTTATCTAGTGTCTCCCGCGCTGAGGTCACAATGCGGTTGGCTTGCGTCATGAGCACCGTCATATAGGTGTCCATGTCATTTTCTTCATCAAGCAGGCGGAAACGATCTCCCGCCCATTTTCCTGCGAAAGCACCAAGTAACAACATGATGCAGATGACGAAAGGGACAGGCGACAGAAGCGAACTGCGCTGAAACCTCATAGAAAAACCGTCCTGCCAAACATTAAAATGAACAAAATCAAAAATACAACTATGCCTTTATAATGCATTTTTATATTTCTGGAACAGGTTATTTCACATCAAAAGCAATGCATACGCAGCATATTATTTTTATAAAAGCAATAATTCCGTTATGTAATCGAACTCACCATAAAAACGATAAAATCTTCATATATTAAATATTGCGAACGCATACTATATAATAGAAGCGGCTCATGACAGGATCATAAGCCGCTTAAAATCAAACAATTCGTACCTTCAGAACAGGTTACTTAGTGTTATATGGACCTTCATCGAAGCCTACAAAAATTTGCACGCTGCGCGCACTTTCCGAAGGGATCGAAATTCCTTTGTCGTTAAAGACAAACTGTGCCGCGCCACCGCTGGTCACATTCACGGTCTGCTTATGCAGCTTGGAATAAATCACCTTATCGCCCTGAAGAACCGCAACACGCACCGGCATGGTGATATTGCCACTCTTGTATTTCGGGCCGGGCACGACCTTGCCGGCTGCGGCAACATCAAGGCTGATTGTTCCGTCAGTATACTGGCAGGAACGCGTCGTATCGGTCAAAGCGGCCTGATAAATGACGCGGCTTGCATCTTTGTCGCCACCTTTTTCATAGGTGTTGAAATAAGCGGTGCCTTCACGCAGCGAAACCGTCGGGCAAAAAGCGCGTAATTCCGATTCCTTAATGCGTGGCTGATCGGCTTGCGCGAGCGATCCATCCGCTGATTTCTGCGTGCCGCTCGTCGTGCAGCCTGCGAGCGCTGCGAGCAAAACCGTTGCAAAGACTGGTAACAACGATGAACGATTCTGTATTGGTTTCTGCATAAACCGGGCTTCCCTGCACTGATCGACCTGTTCTATACCATTATGAAATGCATAGTGTGAGGGTGTTTTCCCGTTTTTTAGCGCGAAGAGCAACCCCAACCCCCAAAGGATACTTTAATTCTTGCGGCTTTTTTAGGGACGCTCTATTGCATTCAACGGCTAAAATATGCCTCGACCCTAAATGAAGGCCTTTGAAATGAAATATATCAGCACACGCGGCGAAGCACCTGTTCTGGGGTTCAGCGATGCTTTGCTCGCCGGATTAGCCCGTGATGGTGGCCTCTATCTTCCGCAGGAATATCCGCAATTCACGCCTGATCAAATTCGCAATCTGCGTGGAAAATCCTATGTGGATATCGCACTGGCCGTGCTGACACCCTTCATAAATGGCGAGATTCCGCAGGCTGATTTCGAGCGCATGGTGCGCGAAGCATATGGTTCCTTCCGTCATGACGCGGTCTGCCCGCTGGTTCAGACGGGTCCAAACGAATTTATTCTTGAACTGTTTCATGGCCCGACTCTTGCCTTCAAAGACGTCGCCATGCAGTTGCTCGCACGCATGATGGACTATGTGCTCGCCCAACGCGGCGAACGCGCGACAATCGTAGGTGCGACCTCCGGCGATACCGGGGGGGCTGCGATTGAGGCTTTCGGCGGACGCGACAACACCGATATTTTCATCCTGTTTCCGAACGGCCGTGTATCGCCGGTGCAGCAGCGACAGATGACCAGTTCAGGCTTCTCCAATGTGCATGCCCTATCCATCGAAGGCAATTTCGATGACTGCCAAAATCTGGTCAAGGCCATGTTCAACGATCTGGAATTCCGTGATGCGATTTCGCTTTCCGGCGTAAACTCAATAAACTGGGGCCGTATCATGTCGCAGGTGGTGTATTATTTCACCGCTGCACTCAGCCTCGGCGCCCCCGACCGTAAAGTCTCCTTCACCGTGCCGACCGGCAATTTCGGCGATATTTTCGCAGGCTATGTTGCCAAGAAAATGGGGCTGCCAATTGATCAGCTCATTATCGCCACCAATGACAACGATATTCTTACGCGCACATTGGAGAATGGTGCCTATGAAATGCGCGGTGTGGAACAGACAACTTCGCCTTCGATGGACATCCAGATTTCGTCGAATTTCGAGCGTTTGCTGTTTGAAGCGCATGGCCGTGATGCGGCCGCTGTTCGCGGTTTGATGGAAAGCCTGAAGCAGTCAGGTGGCTTCACGATCTCTGAAAAGCCACTGACAGCTATTCGCAGCGAGTTTTCGGCTGGGCGTTCAACCGTTGAGGAAACGGCGGAAATAATCAAATCCGTTCTCAACGACGACGGCTATCTGCTTGATCCGCATTCGGCAATTGCCGTTAAGGTCGCTCGCGAAAAAGTGTCCGGCAATACACCAATGGTAGTATTGGCCACCGCACATCCGGCCAAATTCCCTGATGCTGTAAAGGCTGCTAGCGGCATTACGCCAGAGCTTCCGGCTTGGCTTTCGGACTTGATGCAACGAAAAGAAAGTTTCACAGTTCTTCACAACGAGCTGAAAATCGTGGAAGAATACGTTCGCCGTCATTCTCGGGCATAAATTGGGCGGACTCTGCCAGAGAAAAGAACGGGAATTAGGGAGCAGTTTGATAATGGGTGTTGAAGTAACGCGTCTTTCCAATGGTCTGACCATTGCAACCGATAACATGCCGCATATCGAAAGTGTTGCACTGGGTATCTGGGTTAAAGCAGGCGCAAGAAACGAAGCCGCGGATCGGCATGGTATCGCCCATTTGCTTGAGCATATGGCTTTCAAGGGCACGGAAAAGCGCACCGCCTGGCAGATAGCGTCGGACATTGAAAATGTCGGTGGCGAGATTAACGCTGCCACAAGTGTTGAAACCACATCTTATTATGCGCGTGTGCTGCGCAACGATATGCCTCTGGCCATCGATATTCTTGCGGACATTCTGACCGCCTCCAAATTTGATGAAGCAGAGCTTGAGCGCGAGAAGCAGGTGATCATGCAGGAAATCGGCGCTGCACATGACACGCCCGATGACATCGTCTTTGATCGCTTCACCGAAACTGCCTATCGCCATCAACCAATCGGACGCGCAATTCTGGGCGAACCCGACACGGTTATGTCGTTCACATCCAACGATTTGCGCCAATATATCGACGAACAATATAGCGCCGACCGCATGGTGGTGACGGCTGCAGGTGGCGTCGATCACGATGCGTTCGTGAAAGAAGTTGAAAAGCGTCTCGGCGGCTTTCGCGCCCATAACACAGCCCCGACACTCGATCTTGCGACTTACGTTGGCGGCGACTTCCGCGAAAATCGCGAATTGTTGGATGCGCAGGTTCTGATCGGCTTTGAGGGCCGCGCCTATCATGTCCGCGATTTCTATGCGTCGCAGCTTCTGTCGATGATCCTGGGCGGTGGTATGTCCTCACGTCTGTTTCAGGAAGTGCGTGAAAAGCGCGGCCTTTGCTATTCGGTCTATGCTTTTCATTGGGGCTTCTCTGACACCGGCTTGTTCGGCATTCATGCAGCCACTGGCAAGGATGAACTGGTGGAATTGCTTCCAGTTATCATCGACGAATTGCATAAGGCATCAGACTCCATCGGCATTGAGGAAGTGAACCGTGCGCGTGCACAATATAGCGCGAGCCTGCTTATGTCGCAGGAAAGTGCCGCCAGCCGCGCCGGTCAGATTGCCCGTCAGTTTCTGCTCTATGGCCGTCCGGTGCCAAACAGCGAGCTAATGGATCGACTGTCTCAGATCACACCTGAACGCCTCAGCGATCTTGCCGGACGCCTGTTCCTTGACAGCAAGCCGACGATAGCAGGCGTGGGTCCGGTTGGACGTCTGATGAGCTTCGAAGGGCTCACAGATGCTCTTTCAACCAGCGCGCATACGCGGAAGATTGCAGTTTAAGGCAGCGGCAAAGATGGAGCGGGGTTTTCGTCAAGCAGATAGAAATGCTGCCCTGTTGCCCCATTCATCTATTGCCTTATCAACACAGGAACCCGCATGATCGGCCTGCCATTCCGGCGCAGCAATCCGACAATTCTTCGTGGGCCGCGTATATATCTGCGCGAGCCGTTGATGAGCGATTTTGCCAGTTGGGCCAATGTACGTGAGCAAAGCCGTGCCTTTCTTACACCATGGGAGCCGACCTGGGCGGATGACGATTTGACCAAAGGCGCATTCCGCTATCGGTTGCGTCGCGTTCAGGAAGAAATGTCGGACGGAACCGGCTATCCTTTTTTCATTTTTCACAACAAAGACAATCGGTTGCTTGGCGGAATAACGCTCGGAAATATCCGTCGTGGCGTTGGGCAAAACGGCATGATCGGCTATTGGAGCGGTGTTTCATCGGCGGGCAATGGCTATATGACCGAAGCCTTATCTACGGTTATCCCCTTCGCATTCGGGGAACTACGGTTGCACCGGATTGAAGCTGCCTGTATTCCCCATAACGTTCGTTCGATACGGCTTCTCGAAAAAGCCGGATTTGAGAGAGAAGGACTGTTGCGCTCCTATCTCAAGATAAACGGCTTCTGGCAGGATCACCTGTTGTTTGCTCTGATAGAAAGCGATTTACGCATGATCAATGGCAAGGTTGAACGCTCGTGAATGGTGTGACAGACAGGTTTTTTTCGGCTTTTACACGTTTTGTGGCGCTGATCGTCATTGTGACCTGTTCTGCGGTTCATGCCTTTGCAGTTGAACCGATCAAAATCTCCAAGGAAGACACAGCTCTTGATCTTTCGCGCGCTGTTGAGTTGCTGCGAAATCAGGGAGAGAGTGTGCAGGTTTCCACTGCACCCGGTGCCGATGGCATTGTGCGCCGCATTGAGGTGCAGGCTGATCCCAATTCCAATGCATCAGGCGACTGGGCCGCTTTTTCCATTGCCAATCCGACCGATGAGCAGATTGATCGACTGATCGTTGCGCCGCATTTCCGTCTGGTTGGTTCAGGCGTAATCTGGCCCGATCTCGGCTCACAACGTATTTCGTCGATCACCCCCAGCGAAGGCTTTGCGCTCGACCGTCAACCCAGTGAAGACGCCGATGTTTTTCGCATCACGCTCAATCCCGGCACCGTTGTAACCTTCGTTGCGGAATTATCGTCGCATAATCTGCCGCAGCTCTATCTCTGGGAACCGGAAGCCTACAAGGATGCAGTCAATTCCTACACGCTTTATCGCGGCATTCTGCTTGGAATTTCCGGTCTTCTGGCACTGTTTCTGACCATTCTTTTTGTGGTCAAGGGAACATCGCTGTTTCCTGCAACAGCAGCACTTGCATGGGCTG
Organism: Brucella thiophenivorans; assembly: GCF_002252445.1. GTDB lineage: Bacteria > Pseudomonadota > Alphaproteobacteria > Rhizobiales > Rhizobiaceae > Brucella > Brucella thiophenivorans. The sequence goes on along the minus strand of NZ_NNRJ01000015.1, from coordinate 674,035 downwards.
TTCTGGCCTATATCTGCGTGGATTTCGGCTTTTGGAACAAGCTGATGGAGATCACGCCCGGAAACGAGCAGGTCTGGCGAGCGGGTACAGAAGTAGCCCTTGCCGCCTCACTTGTGATCTTTCTCTTCACCTATCTCAATCTCAACCGATGGCACGACCATTTCAGCTATGGCGCTGTAACCTGGGTGCTTGGCCTGGTCGCGCTGGCGGGTGTTGCGGTGTTCGATCCACCGGTTGCTTCCGGCATTGCGCGCATGTCGCTGGCGCTCACTGTGGCATCCGGCATCTGCATCATCGGTTATCTTGCGGTCAAAGGCTATGATCGAGCGGTGATGCTCATCCCCGCATGGTTACTGACGCTTATATGGCTGCTTGGCGCATGGATGACCGTATCCGGCCAACTCGACAATGATATTATTCAGCCTGCACTTGGTGGCGGACTTGTGCTGATTGTGTTGCTCATTGGTTTTACCGTCATGCAGCATGCCTTTTCTGGTGGCGCTCTTCATCAGGGCCTGCTTTCAGACATGGAACGTCAGGCACTGGCGGTAATCGGTGCTGGCGACATCGTTTGGGATTGGGATGTCCCGCGAGATCGTGTTGTCACCACGCCTGATATTGCCAACTATCTCGGCAATACGGCTAGTTCCCTGCAAGGCCCGGTGCGTAACTGGCTGCCCGTTATGCATGGCGATGATCGTGATCGCTTCCGTTCGACGCTTGACGCTATTCTCGAAAACCGCCGCGGCCGCATCGGCCAGATTTTCAGACTTCGTGCCAATGACGGCCATTATCATTGGTACGCGCTGCGCGCCCGTCCTGTGATTGGTTCAGATGGTGAAATCGTTCGCTGCGTCGGCACGCTGGTCAATGTGACAGAGCAGAAAAAGGCAGAAGAGCGCCTCTTGCATGACGCCGTGCATGACAATTTGACAGGCCTGCCAAATCGCGAGCTTTTCCTTGATCGCCTCAGCAATGTGATGAACATGGCTCGTGGTGAAAGTAGATTACACCCCACAGTTTTCATCATAGACATTGACCGTTTCAAGCAAGTCAATGACAGTCTTGGCATGTCTGCTGGAGATACGATCCTGCTGACCATTTCGCGACGCCTGTCGCGTCTGATGCAACCACAGGATACGCTTTCGCGTCTGTCTTCCGACCAGTTCGGATTGCTGCTCACATCTGAAGGCGATCCGGGGCGTATTGCAGCCTTCGCGGAAGCACTGCGTCAGGCTGTGCGTTCGCCCATTGCCTATGCCAAACGTGAGATTGTTCTCACGGCATCCGTTGGTTTGATTACATGGACGAAGACAGCTGCTTCTGCAGAAGACTTTGTCAAAGACGCTGAACTTGCCATGCATCAGGCCAAGCGTTTTGGCGGTGATCGCATTGAGCCATTCCGTCCGGCATTCCGCGCCATTGGCAGTGACAAGCTGCAATTGGAATCTGATTTGCGCCGCGCACTTGAGCGCGATGAAATCAGTCTCGTCTACCAGCCAATCGTTCGGCTTGATGAAGGAACTATTGCAGGTTTTGAAGCCCTGATGCGCTGGGAGCACCCCCGTCGCGGCGGTATTTCACCATCGGAGTTCATTCCGATTGCAGAAAGCTCTGGGCTGATTGTGCAGCTGGGTCTGTTTGCCATTCAACGCGCGGCAGAAGATTTGTTTGCATGGCAGGAACAGTTTCCAAAGCTGGACCTGTTCGTCTCGGTCAATTTGTCGAGCACGCAGCTGATCCGTCAAGATCTGATCAATGATATGCGTTCAGTTCTCTCGCGCATTCATTTAACACCCGGCAGCCTCAAGCTCGAACTCACCGAATCTGTGCTGATGGAAAACCCGGAACAGTCGGCACATGTGCTGGCACGTCTCAAAACAATGGGTGTCGGCCTGTCGCTTGACGATTTTGGCACAGGCTATTCTTCGCTGGCCTATCTGACGCGTTTCCCGTTCGACATTATCAAGATCGACCGATCTTTCGTCAAAGGCGACCAGCCACAAAAGACAACCCTGCTGCGCTCAATCGTCAGCATGGCGCATGACCTCGGACTAGCGGTCGTCACTGAAGGCGTGGACAGCGAAAGTGATGCGCTGCAACTGCGCCAGATGGGCTGCGAATATGTGCAGAGCTTCATGTTTGGCGAACCATCAAGCCGCGAAGATGCAACCCGCATGATCAAGGATCAGCAGGAAGCGACTGCTGCTTAGTTATAAGATTATGATCAGGCGTGACCGGCTTCGGAAACGAGCCGTGTCATGTCGATGCCCATATGAGCCATTAGCCGGTCGTATTTACCGGTAATATCGCTGTCAAAAAGCATGTCCATGGGCGCCGAACATGCAAGCCAGCCATTTCCGGCAAATTCCGCATCAAGCTGCCCCGGCGCCCAGCCGGAATATCCCAACGTCATCAGAGCCTGCGCCGGACCTCGCCCGCCATAAATAGCGCGCAATATGTCGATTGTTGCGGTTAAACACACATCTTCCGCGACCGGCAATGTCGAATCCACCATGAAATCATCGCTGTGCAGCACGAAGCCGCGTGTGCGATCCACGGGGCCACCATTGCGCACAACCATATTCTGCGCGCGTTCGGGCAGCACAATCAGATCGTCATCGTCAATCACGCCAATCTGCCGAAGAAGATCGGGAAAGCCCACAGGCTGCAGCTGATTGATAATCAGACCCATAGCGCCTTCTTCAGAATGCGCACAGATATAGACAACGGAACGCGCAAAGCGCTCGTCGTTCATTCCGGGCATAGCGAGCAGGAATTGCCCGTTCAAGAAACCCTGCTCCTGATTTGACTTGCTTAGAATGGTCATAGGTAAAGGGTAGCAAGACTGTGCCAAATGACAATAAAATTCGTGCAAATTTCTTCGCGCTCGTTTCCAGCCTTGATCCAAACATTTTTTTCGATCAGTTTAAGCGCATGAGATTACGTGATTTTCTGATCATTTCCTTTATCCTGACGGCTGTAACGCCTGTGCTTGCTGCGACGTCCGAATGGACGCAAACACCGGGCGGCAAGGTGCGTGTCGTGCTTGATGAAACCAACACCAGCGGCGAGTTGCGCGGAGCGTTGCAGATCGATCTTAATCCGGGGTGGAAAACTTATTGGCGCAATCCGGGCGATGCTGGTGTGCCGCCGCAACTCAATATTGAGGGGGGTGTCAGCGCGCGCATCGACTTCCCCGCTCCAGTGAGCTTCGGCGCCGGCGATGAGGGCGGCATCGGCTATAAACATCCGGTATCGCTGCCGCTGACATTTTCCGTAAAGCCCGGCCAAGAGCGGCTAAAGGGAAATGCCTTCCTTGGGGTTTGCGATAATATCTGCATTCCCGTGCAGGCCGAATTTGATTTTCCGCTCTCTACAAAAATGGCAGAACAATCACCGCAAGCCATTGCTGCAAGTACGATTGTTGAAACGGCCTTTGACCGGCTGCCATCACCTGCTACGCTAGAATTTGGCGTCAAAGCTGCAAAGCGCGAAGGCAACAAAGCGATTTTCGAGGTTTCCTTGCCGGATAACCAAGCCCCGTCCGCGCTTTTTGTGGGAAGTGAGCAGTTCAACCTGTCTGAGACTATACCGGATAAGAAGCGTTTCATTGCAACCCTACAAGGCAAAGCCAGCCAAGGCGCCATGATTGATTATACGCTGGTGCAGAACGGCAAAGCTGTCTCCGGACAGGTACGGCTCGATTAACTTCACCGAGCAACAATTTGAAATTGTCCAAAGAGCCGTAATCGGCTTAAGTGACACGCCGGTGCTTCGCATTGGAAAATCGAAATTCAGTCGTTCACACAGGTGGGCATTGACGGCATACGCTCACTTTCAGGAGAAAACAATGACGATCAAAGTTGGTGACAAGCTGCCCGCAGCTACCTTCAAGGTAAAGACCGCAGACGGTGTCAAGGAAGTGACGACCGATGAAGTCTTTGCAGGCAAAAAGGTCGTTCTTTTTGCGGTTCCCGGCGCTTTCACGCCCACTTGCAGCCTCAACCACCTGCCCGGCTATCTCGACAACCGTGACACCATTTTGTCAAAAGGTGTGGATGATATTGCAGTGGTTGCAGTCAACGACGCATTCGTCATGAACGCATGGGCACAAAGCACCGGTGGCGAAGGCAAGATCACTTATCTTGCTGACGGTTCGGCGCTGTTTACAAAAGCTCTCGGTCTCGAACTCGATGCGACCGCTGGCGGTCTCGGCATTCGCTCGAAACGCTATTCGGCAATCGTCGAAGACGGTGTCGTCAAGACGCTCAACATTGAGGAGCAGGCTGGTCAGGCCGTTACTTCAAATGCTGCGACACTGATCGAACAGCTCTAAGATAATCCAATTATGATGCGCCCTGTTTTTCCGGCAGGGCGCGCATTTCGCGTGTCAGCCATTTTTCAAGCGCGAGCGTATCCGGCTGCCCCGCCCTGTGTGGCGCAATCCATAGCAGCATCCGGCGCGGCCCCGGACGAAATCCGAATGGCGCGACAAGCCGGCCAGATGCGATATGTTCGGCCACCAGCATATGCGGCACCACCGCGACGCCAAGCCCGCACAATGCAGCCTGTATCAGCAGATAAAAATGATGAAAGGTCGATTTTGGCTCAGGTGCCGGAAAATCGGCATTGGCTTCCTTCTGCCAGTCTTTGAAAGCCTCAAGGCGTGTCTGCGTTGCAAGCACCGAAGCATGTGCCAAATCGCTTGGCTCTATCAGCGGACAATGTTTGAGATAGGACGGCGCACAAACGAGGCCAATCTCCTCACGCCCCATATCGCGAATTACTGCATCGGCTGGCGGCTCGATCACGCTTGAGCGGATTGCAATGCCAATCTTGTCACGCATGAAATCAATACGATCATAATTCATATTGAATTGCAGCTCGATATTCGGATAGCGCTCGTGAAAGCGGCCAATACGCGGAATGATCCATTCCATCATGATGGACGACGAACAGGACAGCGTCAGCGGCCCCGGCTTCACCCGTTCAATGCTTGCTTCAATGATTGAAAATGCACTGGCAAGTCCTTCCGCCAACCGCGCACCCTCCGGTGTTGGATCGCTCACCCGCGCATTGCGTGTGAGGAGCAGAACCCCAAGCGTATCTTCAAGCGCCCTGATCTGACGACTGACCGCACCATGCGTGACAAAAAGCTCGTCGGCCGCACGCGTCATCGAGCGATGACGTGCAACGGCCTCAAAGGCTTTAAGCGCATTCAAAGATGGCAATGGACGCATGGTTAAATCTTCTCTACTCATGAGTATACCTGTGAGATTATATCACAGGTAAAGGCTAATAAATCGATTGCGGCTGCATGTCGCAATCATTAGCTATCTGCCTATTTAAAGGCGTAAGTGCCACATGAATAGGCAATATCATTTGATTTGCTTTCATAGTGTTTCTTCCGCTTATGTTAATATGCAAGCAGGGAGGATCTGCCATGCAGCAAAAATCTCACGAAATGACAGCCGTTGAAAAATCGGCCATATCAAAAATATCGATACGGCTGGTTCCTTTCATCGCGCTGATGTTCTTCATAAACTTCCTGGATCGTACTGCAATTTCCTTTGCAGGACCAAACGGGATGACCAATGATCTCGCGCTGACGGCAGCACAGTTTGGCTTCGCCGCCGGTATCTTCTTCGTTGGTTATATTATTCTTGAAATTCCAAGCAACCTTGCCCTGCACAAGTTCGGTGCTCGCAAGTGGCTCGCCCGCATCATGGTGACATGGGGCATTGTCGCCCTTCTTTTCACATGGGTTTCAAGCTCGACTGAACTTTACATCCTTCGCTTCCTGCTGGGTGTTGCAGAAGCCGGCTTCTTCCCGGGCGCAATTCTGTTCCTGTCGATGTGGGTGCCTTCGCGTCACCGCAACAAGATTCTCGCGCTCTTCTACATTGCACAGCCACTGACAATCGTTATTGGTGCACCTATTGCAGCTGTACTGATCGATATGCACGGCGCATTTGGCCTTGAAGGCTGGCGCATCATGTTCTTCGGTGTTGCTGTTCCTGCAATTGTCGTTGGTATCATCACTTTCTTCTATCTGCCAGATTCACCAAATGATGCGAAATGGCTTAACAAAGAAGAACGCGACTGGCTCAATGGTGCATTGGCTCAGGAAGAAAAGGTCAAGGAAAGTGCGCATGGCCGCATGACGGGTCTGGCACTCTTCGACAAGCGCGTATGGCTTCTGTCGATTGTCTATTTCGGCCTCGTCTATGGTCTTTATGCGCTGGCTTTCTTCCTGCCATCGATCATCAATGGCTTCGAGCAGGAGTTCAACACGAAGTTTGACGTGTTCGACAAGGGTCTTATCACCGCAATTCCTTATCTGCCAGCAGCCGTTGCTCTCTATTTCTGGAGCCGCGATGCAGCAAAGCGCGGTGTGCGTCCATGGCATATCGGCATTCCAGCACTGGTCGGCGCTTTCGCCATTCCAGCGGCTCTGTTCATGCCATCGCCTGCAACCACGATCCTGATGATCACGATCACCGCCTGCGCGATCTTCTCGGCTCTGCCTAACTTCTGGGCCATTCCATCGCGCTTCCTGAGCGGTCCGGCAGCAGCAGCAGGTATCGCGCTTATCAACACCATCGGCAATATTGCAGGCTTCGCAGCTCCGTATATTACCGGTGTCGTAAAAGACGCGACCGGCCTTTATGAAATGCCAATGTTCATCGTTGGCGGCGTATTGCTCGTGTCATCCCTGCTGGCATTCTCGCTGGCCGGAAGACTGAAAGATCCTTCGGAAATCGTTCTGAAGAAGTAAGCTGCAAAACAAACAAAAAAGCCGCGCTGGAAACAGCGCGGCTTTTTCATATCCATATTCTGGAGAGATTTACTTCACCTGAAGCGACTTGTAACCATTATATTTGAATGGCTCCATGCCAGCGCGCGCCAGCTCATCGGCGCGTTCGTTCTCCGGGTGGCCTGCATGGCCCTTAACCCAGTGCCACGTCACTTTATGTGGTTTTCGTGCCTCATCAAGCGCCTGCCAAAGCTCGGCATTTTTGACCGGCTTCTTGGCAGCAGTTTTCCAGCCATTGCGCTTCCAGCCTTCAATCCAGCCCGAAATACCATCACGAACATAGACACTATCCGTGTAAAGATCGACTTCGCAGGGCTCCTTCAAGGCATTGAGAACAGAGATCGCTGCCATCAGTTCCATGCGATTGTTGGTGGTGTCGGCCTCGCCGCCCTTCAACTCTTTCACATGTCCGTTCCAACGAATAATTGCGCCCCAGCCACCGGGTCCAGGATTACCGGAACAAGCGCCGTCGGTGTAAGCCTCAATATGCTTCACGTGGCGGCTCCTGCCAGTTCAAGGCCGTATTCGCTCGCAGACGTGATCTGACGGTGAAAGCGCATGCGGCGCACATACTCCATCGGGTCTTTTTTCATCACGAAACTGCCATCAGGTACGGTCAGCCAGTCATAAAGACGCGTCAGCATGAAGCGAACCGCAGCACCGCGTGCCAACACTGGCAGCGCATCAATTTCAGCAACAGAAAGTGGGCGAACGGAATTATAGCCACGCAGCAGCGCCGCACCCTTGGTGAGATTGAAGGAAAAATCCTTCTCGAAACACCAGGCGTTCAGGCATACGGCGACATCATAAGCAAGAATGTCCGTGCAGGCGAAATAGAAATCAATAAACCCCGACAGCTTGTCGCCAAGAAAGAACACATTATCCGGGAAGAGATCAGCATGAATGACGCCTTCCGGCAGTCGCTCAGGCCAGTTCTTTTCAAGATAATCGAGATCACCTTCTGCCTCGGAAACCAACCCCTCTTCAACGCTGTCAGCATGCGCTTTCGACAGGTCCCACAAAGGGCGCCAATCGGGCAGCGTCAGGCCATTGCGGCGGCGCATGTTGAAATCTTCCCCTGCCAGATGCATTTCAGCCAGTCCGCGACCGACCTCTTCGCAATGCGTGACGGTCGGCTTACGCATCCACATGCCTTCAAGGAAGGTGACGATGGCCGCTGGACGCCCTGCAAGTTCCCCAATCGTCACGCCATCGCGACGCACAACAGGCTGCGGGCATTCGAGGCCGCGTCTTGAAAGATGCTCCATCAGGTTGAGGAAAAACGGCAGTTCATCGCGATTAACACGCTTTTCATAAAGCGTAAGAATAAAAGAGCCCGTCGTCGTATGCAGAAGATAGTTGGTGTTCTCCACCCCTTCCGCGATGCCCTTATAGGATGTCAGCGCGCCAATATCATATTGTTCGAGAAAAGCGCCAAGCTCTATTTCGTTAATGTCTGTATAGACGGCCATGCCGCTTATTTCCCCTGCATGAACTTAGGTATTCCGACGACCCGGTTTTCGCCGTTGACAAAGGCCATGTCCTGCACCGTCAGTTCGACGTCGCGGATTTCACGATTGACGAGAAAATTCTCCGTTTCAATCGTTGTTTCTGCCAGTTCAATTTTGACGGTGAAGCGGTCCTTGAAGGCATCGATAATTTCATCGACGATGATTTCCGGTGCGGATGCGCCAGCAGAAAGCCCCACCACCGAAATATCACCAATCTGATCCCACTCAATATCCGACGCGCGCTGCACCAGCATCGACATGCCAGCACCGGCTTTCTCAGCCACTTCGACAAGGCGCTTGGAGTTTGATGAGTTGGGGGCGCCCACAATCAGGAACAGATCGCAGCCGGGTGCTGCCGCACGCACTGCATCCTGACGGTTGGTGGTGGCATAACATATCGATTCCGCTGCTGGCGCTGTCAGATTTGGAAAGCGCTGCTGCAACTCGACAATGATGCCCGCCGTATCGTCCACTGAAAGTGTGGTCTGTGTCACAAAACCCAAATTATCAGGATCGGCAAATTCGATTTTGCGTGCATCTTCCACAGTCTCAATGAGCGTGACAGTGCCTTCCGGCAATTGCCCCATCGTACCGATGACTTCAGGATGACCGGAATGCCCGATCAGGATCACATGACGGCCAAGGCGCTGATGGCGCATTGCCTGTTTATGAACCTTTGAAACCAGTGGGCAGGTTGCATCAAGATAAAACAGGTTCTTGGCCTCTGCATCCGCAGGCACCGATTTCGGTACGCCATGGGCCGAGAAAACCACCGGCTGATCGCGATGTTCAGCCGGAATCTCATCAAGTTCTTCGACAAAAATTGCGCCCCGCGATTGCAGGCCTTCAACCACGTAGCGGTTATGCACGATCTCGTGACGCACATAGACCGGCGCGCCATATTTCTTCAAAGCCAGCACGACGATCTGGATTGCCCGGTCAACGCCCGCGCAAAAGCCGCGCGGGCCGCAAAGGCGAATTTCCAGAGGGGGACGTTTATCGGTCATGAAGCATGCTCGCTTGGTTCGGCTTGGCAATCATATAAGGCCGGAGTTGGGCTGTAACGAGGCCTTTGTCAACCCTTATCGGTCTTTCGATACCGCCAGAACCATGTTCCGACAACCCCCAGCAGCGCCAATGCAAGCCCATACCAGGTAAGCGCATATTGCAAATGATTGTTGGGAAAGTCGATAATGGTGACGCCGCCAATCGGCAAACCACCGAAATTTGGCGTCTTATCCGCATCGATAAAAAACGGCACGGCATCATCAAGCGAGGGAATATCCGCGCTTTCGGCCATGGCCGACCAGTCCTTCCAATAGAAAATGTTCTTTGCAATGTCGTTTTCTGGAACGAAATAACCAGGCTTGGTATCAAGCGGATCCCGGGCAAGTCCGGTGATCGTTACCGGACCATCTAATTGTCCATCAAGCCGGGTTTCAACATCTTTTTTATCGTAAGGAACAAAGCCGCGATTAACCAGCACAAACCGACCATCCTCAAGCATCAAGGGCGTATAGACATTAAAACCAGACTGCCCGTCATAGGTGGCAAGAAAATGCCGCTCGCCCTGATGCATAAAGGTGCCGGAAACCGTCACCGGACGATATTCAACCGATCCCTCATCGCGATAGATTTTCTCCATATCAGCCAAGGGAAGTGGTGCTTCGTGCACGCGTTGCTCTGTGGAAGCAAGCAAGGCTTCCTTCCATTGCAGCCGCTCAATCTGCCATGTTCCCAGCGCAATCAAGACCGCGAATGCGATGAATGACGCAATCAGCACGCCCCATGGAAACCTGCGCGGCTTGTGTATCTGGTTCATTTGCCATCATCCAGACGTCCCTGCGACGCCTTGTTGCGATATTGCATATTGATCAGAATACCCTTGATGCCGCGCATGGCAACAAGGCTTAAAATAATCGCCAAAGGTACCCACAGAATGAAATGCACCCAGAGTGGCGGCGCATAATTGACGTCTAGCCATAGCGCCAGCCCAACCACGATAACGCCAATGATGAGGATCACAAAAGCCGCCGGACCATCGCCTGCATCTGCAAAGGAATAATCAAGTTCACATGCACTGCATCGCGGCGCGACGCTCAAGAACCCGTTGAACAACTTGCCCTCACCGCAGCGCGGACAATGGCCGAGAATGCCGCTCTTTATAGGATCAATCGGTGGGTAAAGATTATTGTCCGGCATGAGTGCCCCGCAGTGGTCGAAAAAAGGAAAAGGCGGCCATGTTTCCAAGGCCGCCTGCGCTCGTTTCAAATGATTGATCAACCGCCGTGTATAGGGGCTCCCCAGCCACCCCACACATAGATGGAGAAGAACAGGAACAGCCAGACAACGTCCACGAAGTGCCAATACCATGCGGCCGCTTCGAAGCCGAAATGACGCTCCGGTGTGAAATCACCGCTCATGGCACGGAACAGAATGACCAGCAGGAAGATCGTGCCGACGATGACGTGGAAACCGTGGAAGCCGGTCGCCATGAAGAAGGTCGCGCCAAAGATCGAGTCCCTAAACTCGAAAGGTGCATGCACATATTCGTAATACTGCACAAAAGAAAACAGGAAGCCGAGCGCGACGGTCAGCGTCAGGCCGATAATCATGCCTGAACGATCCTTATGCAGCAGCGCATGATGCGCCCATGTGAGCGTCGTGCCAGAAAGCAGCAGGATCACTGTGTTATAGAGTGGGAGGTGCAGCGGATCGAAAACCTCAATCCCCTTCGGAGGCCATTGACCACCAGTGTATTCGGCGCGCGCCACCTGATGCACTTCATTTGGAAACAAGCTTACATCGAAAAATGCCCAGAACCATGCCGCAAAGAACATGACTTCCGAAGCGATGAACATGATCATGCCGTAACGCAAATGCAAAGCAACGACGCGGGTATGATGCCCCTCGTGGCCTTCACGGATCGTATCCGCCCACCATGCGTACATGCAATAAAGAACAATCGACAAGCCGATAAAGAAAATCCACGGCGTTGCCAGATTGATGCCAAAGAATGGCAAATCACCTGCATTAATATAGCGCATCCAGGCAATGCCGCCGATTGCCAGCACGAAAGCGCCAACCGAACTCAGGAATGGCCATGGGCTTGGCGCTATGATGTGATAATCGTGATTTTTCTCGTGAACGTCCGCCATGTCTCTCCCCATGCGACCCTTGAGGGTCCTCTCTCATGCATTCCGGCCTGTCGCTAAAACAGCATCAGGCAATTCCCTTCCCGACACAACATAAAGCTGCGCGGCCTGTTTGTCTTTGCGGCATTTGTGCCGCAACATTACAATCAGCTTCCGTCACTTTTCCCAATGACTGCCTTCGCATTTGCAACGGACGCAGGTTTATCAATCGGGAAAAACGTATAGGAAAGCGTGATTGTCTTCACATCTTTCAGATCAGGATCATTGACGATCTCAGGATCGACAAAGAAAACAACCGGCATTTCCATGCTTTCACCCGGCTGTAATGTCGTATCGGTAAAGCAAAAGCATTCGACCTTGTTGAAATAAGCCCCTGCCCGGCCCGGCGCGACATTGAAACTGGCGCGGCCAAAGGTCGGCTCGTCAAAGAGGTTTTTTGCCTCATATTTGACCATCATGGTTTCGCCAATGCGCAAACTTACCTCGCGTTCAACAGGCTTGAAATCCCAAGGAAGACCGTTGGACGTATTGGCATCAAAACGGACTTTGATGGTTTTATCGAGTATGGTGTCGGAGTACTGTTCCGCGCGTTGCGTCGTGCCACCATAGCCTGTCACCTGACAAAACAGAGTGTAAAGTGGAACGGCAGCATATGACACGCCGATCATGCTGACGAAAAACGAAACGCAAGCAATCGCAACCGTACGATTAGAACGGTTCAGCTTTTTCTGTTTCTCGTCGATGCTCTGCTGATCTGCCATTTTCTCCTCCCGAAAACGTCTGGTTCAGTCAAGTGCTTCCATCACACTGTTTAGAGCGGTTCCTGTTAAAGTGGAATCGTCGTAACCGCTCTCTATATTTTTTACGCATTATCCTACGCAAAACCGCTTCGCACTTTTGCTGGAAATGCTCTAATCACATCGGTCGCATGAACATGTTTGCACCGAGTTTTGCGACCGTGCCGATATAAACAAGCACAACAAACAGCAGAAGTGCGATTGCAAGCCCGATAGACCGATTGCGCTGCGCCTTTTTCTGCGGCTCAGTCGGAACAATCAGTTCCAGCTCTTCTTTCACCGGCTTTTGCGCTGGCTTATCAATCACAAAATTCTCCAATTCCGCCCTAGAGCGCGTCGCATTTAATCATAGCCATTGCGCTCGCCCTATTTCTTTGTTTTTGCGCATGTCGTTATCGGAAAACCGGTTCCCACTTTTCCGGGACATGCTCTACCCTCACAAGAAACCAAATCCGACCAGAAGCTTGAACGCCAAAGCTTCAAACAGTAGTACCGCAAAAATCATCGACAGATAAACCAGCGAAAAACGGAAAAGCTTACGCGCTGCAAGCAGCATCTGCGTTTCGGATTCAGCCGCCCACATGCGCCATGCATAATAGACGAAAGTCAATCCAAGCAGAATGGATACAACCCCATAGAAGGTTCCCGCAAAGCCCATGATCCAAGGCAGCACACCAACTGGCGCCATTAGAATAGCATAGAACAGAGCCTGCCTGCGGGTCGATAATTCGCCCTTCACATTCGGCATCATCGGAACGCGCGCCGCTTCATAATCATTGGATGAAAACAGCGACAAGGCCCAGAAATGCGGCGGCGTCCATAAAAAGATAATTAGGAACAGAACCGTGCTGTCCCAGCTGATTTCACCAGTCGCTGCCGCCCAACCGATCATCGGAGGGAAAGCACCAGCAGCGCCACCGATAACGATGTTTTGCGGCGTCGAACGCTTGAGCCACATTGTATAAACAACCGCATAGAAGAAAATGGTGAAAGCCAGCAGCGCTGCCGACAGCCAGTTGACCATCAGGCCAAGCGTGATGACTGAGAAAACCGAAAGCGTCAGGCCGAAAGCCAGCACCTGACCCGGCGCAATCACACCAGCGGGGATTGGACGGTTGCGCGTGCGCTTCATCACGGCATCAATATCGGCATCGTACCACATATTGAGTGCGCCCGACGCACCAGCACCAACCGCGATGCAAAGAATGCTGATAGCAGCAAGAACAGGGTTCATATGGCCGGGCGCAAGCACCAGACCGACAAGTCCGGTAAACACCACAAGCGACATAACACGCGGTTTTAGCAGGACAAGGTAATCCCGCGCCGTCGCCTCGGAGAGTGCGAATGCTTCATCGGAAACCGTGTTTTTTTCCACCAGAGACATTAACTTTTACAACCTCGAATTCAACGAACCAATGTCGCGTTCGGCCCTGAACGCACATCAGTATTCCAACAAACCCTACCTCCCGGAAATGCATTCATCTCTATGAGATGTCTGTTCACAACCGTCAAACCATGACAAGCGGAACTGAATGCCGCCTGCACATAGCACAGTTTATGCATCTGGGCGAAGCCCCAAAAAGACCTCGCCCAGCACAATTACTTGATACGCGGCAGTTGTTCCCACTGGTGGTATGGCGGCGGCGACGAAAGCTGCCATTCGAGCGTTGTTGCACCCGGACCCCATGGGTTTGCACCCGCTTCACGCTTCTTCGCAAATGCTTCAAACACATTGTAGAGGAAGATCAGCACGGCAAAGCCCGAAATGTAAGAGCCGTATGACGACACCATGTTCCAGCCCGCATAGGCATCCGGGTAGTCGATGTAACGACGCGGCATGCCAGCAAGACCAAGGAAGTGCTGCGGGAAGAAGACGAGGTTGACGCCAACGAATGTCACCCAGAAATGCAGCTTCGCGGTGAATTCGTCATACATATAGCCGCTCATCTTCGGGAACCAGTAATACCAGCCTGCAAAGATTGCGAACACGGCACCCAGCGACAGCACGTAGTGGAAATGCGCTACCACATAATAAGTGTCATGCAGTGCGCGGTCGAGACCAGCATTGGCAAGCTGCACACCCGTCACACCGCCAACGGTGAACAGGAAGATGAAGCCAACCGCCCACAGCATCGGAGCGCGGAAGGTGATCGAGCCACCCCACATCGTCGCGATCCATGAGAATATCTTGATGCCGGTCGGCACCGCGATGACCATGGTTGCGAACATGAAATAGCGCTGCGTATCGAGTGATAGCCCGACCGTATACATATGGTGGGCCCATACCACAAAGCCGACGACGCCAATTGCAACCATCGCATAGGCCATGCCGAGATAGCCGAAAACTGGCTTGCGCGAGAAGGTCGAGATAATGTGGCTGACAATACCGAAACCCGGCAATATCAGGATGTAGACTTCCGGGTGTCCGAAGAACCAGAAAAGATGCTGGTAAAGGATTGGATCGCCGCCACCTTCAGGTGAGAAGAAGCTCGTGCCGAAATTGCGGTCTGTGAGCAGCATTGTGATACCGCCAGCCAGAACCGGCAGAGACAACAAAAGCAGGAATGCCGTAACGAGCACCGACCATGCAAAGAGCGGCATCTTGTGCAGCGTCATGCCCGGAGCACGCATGTTCAGAATCGTCGTGATGAAGTTGATTGCACCAAGGATCGACGACACACCTGCGATATGCAGTGCGAGAATCGCAAAATCGATGGCAGGTCCCGGCTGTCCGCTGGTAGATAATGGCGGATAAAGCGTCCAGCCACCGCCAACACCCCATGTCCCGGGCGAAGCAGGCATGAACAGCGAGATCATCAGCAGCAGCAGCGCAGGTGGCAGCAGCCAGAAAGAAATGTTGTTCATGCGCGGGAACGCCATATCAGGCGCGCCGATCATGAGTGGGATCATCCAGTTGGCATAACCGCCGATCAATGCAGGCATAACCATGAAGAAGATCATGATCAGCGCATGCATGGAGGTAAACACATTGAACATGTGCTTGCCGGCATCAAGTGCTGCATCGCCCTCAACGCCATAAACCATTGCCGCAAGACCATGGAAAATCTGAATGCCAGGTTCCTGCAATTCAGCACGCATAGCTATAGACAATGCGCCGCCGATGATGCCTGCCGTGATTGCGAAAATCAGGTACAGAGTACCGATGTCTTTGTGATTTGTCGAGTAAACCCAGCGTACCCAGCCTTTCGGCTTATGGTCGTCATGGGCTCCATGCTCGTGAGCTGCTGTGCCAGCCATGGAATTCGCTCCCGTTTTTCAACAGTCTTGCGTATCGAAGTCTTATAGACCCGCCGCAGCTACTTTATCATTTGCATCGCCTTCAAGCTCAGCCTGAAGCGCCTTATTCGCACCCTGAAGGTCAGACGCCGCTGCGCTCAGCCATGTGCTGTATTGCTCATCTGAGACAACACGCACGGCAATCGGCATGTAAGCGTGATCCTTGCCACACAGTTCCGAACACTGGCCATAATAAAGGCCTTCCTTGTCCGCTTTGAACCATGCTTCGTTGATGCGTCCGGGAATGGCATCCATCTTCACGCCAAAAGCCGGAATCGTCCATGAATGGATAACATCGGCAGCCGTCACCAGAAGGCGCACGGTCGTTCCGACAGGCACCACAACTTCATTGTCGACGGCCAGAAGACGTGGATAGACTGCGAGATTTTCTTTACCAGCCGCAGCCCGCTCTCCTTCTTTGAGGATCAGCGAATCAAAACTCACCGGCGTTTCAGTCTGATACTCATAACCCCAATACCACTGATAACCAGTCGCTTTGACCGTCAGTTGCGGGTCTTCCGGCGAATATTGCGCCGTCAAAAGCTGGAACGATGGCACCGCCAGGAAAAGCAATATGATCACCGGACCTACCGTCCAGATCACCTCAATTGCCGTATTGTGGCTGGTCTTGGACGGCTCAGGATTTGCGCTTGCGCGAAACTTGTAAGCACACCAGAACAACAGAGCCAGAACCAGCAAGGTAATCGGCACGATGAACCAGAGCGTATAACGCTCAAACCAATGAATCTGCTCGGCAATGCCCGTAGCAGCAGCTTGAAATGTCATTTCCCACGGACGCGGCTGATCTGCCAGAGCGGCACCGCTTGTCCACAGCAAAGCAGAAGCACCAACGACGGCACCCCTCGTTGTGGCAACAAATTTATCCACCAGAACTCTCTCCCTTTTTGCCCTTGCGAGCTGGACGCCGGACGTTTAGACGGCCGTATCCCCCGTCAGCGTTCAAACCACACCTTACCCCACACCGCAAGCAAGGCGAATATGTTCCTGTGCGGCATTTTTGCGCAAAGCCCTGCGTCAGAGCCCCGCATCCAGACGATATAGAAAAACTTCATAACCTAACGAAACCTTGGGAAAAACCGCAGAAACCCATAATGAAGCCATGATTTAGCAAGAGGTTTCCGTTAACGTGCCGATTGATAATGGATTTAACTGCCCTCAACGCATCTTGGGACGCATCTGGGTGCAAAGCCGGCATCACCTTTGCGATTATGGTTCGGAAGCGACAATAGCTTTTCACCGCCAGTTTCGCACGGTAACGTCTTTGGTGATTCGATCTGGAGATTTCATGGTTTTCCGCACATCCGCCCGCTGCTCAACTTTCGCACGTTTTGCCACCCTTGCAACGGGCGTGGCGATGACATTGGCAGTCGCAACAATGCCATTGAGCGCGCAGGAAACACCCGCGCAGCTTACAGCGCCAACACAAGCTCCCGCACAGGCCCCTGCTGCGCAGCCGCAGTCGCCTGCCACCCCACAGCAGCAAAGCGGTACGCTCAAGTCGCAGCATGGCGCATGGGCAATCCTGTGTGACACACCAGCTGGCGCCAAAACCGAACAATGCGCGCTCATTCAAAATGTGGTTGCCGCCAAGCGTCCTGAGCTCGGGCTTTCCGTCGTTGTACTTAAGACGGCTGACAACAAGGCGCGCATTTTGCGCGTTCTGGCACCGCTCGGCGTATTGCTGCCAAACGGTCTCGGCCTGAATGTTGATGGCAAGGATATTGGCCGCGCTTATTTCGTGCGCTGCTTCGAAGACGGCTGCTATGCAGAAGTCATTCTCGAAGATGAGTTGCTCAACACATTCCGCAATGGCAAGTCTGCAACCTTCATTGTCTTCCAGACACCAGAAGAAGGCGTTGGCATTCCAGTGGATTTGAAGGGCTTCGGTGAAGGCTTCGACGCTCTCCCCTGATTCACGCTCTAGCGGCCTGCAAATAGCGCTTTTCTGCGATTCCGGCGCTCATGTACCTTTAATTATACTGCGCTCCGGTTCTCGAAAATCACCATTTTCGGCTCGATATACCCTGAATCACAAGCCTCGCTGATTGATTAGGTTGTTCTCGACCAATTTAGCGCTTACATCCTGTGGCAGACACATGCCGCAGGATTTATTTTATGAAGAGCCTGATTGATAGTTTTGATGCCAACCGCGACGATATTGAACGCCTTGTTTCGCAAAGCCTGAAAGGCAGTGACGATGGCGAACTCTTCATGGAGTATCGCGAGGCGGAAACGCTTCTTTTTGACAATGGACGCCTCAAGACCGGCTCATTCAATCAGGATCAGGGCTTTGGTCTACGCGCTGTAGCGGGAGAAGCTATCGGCTATGCTCATGCAGGCGACATGTCCGTTGCAGCCCTCAAACGCGCATCCGACGCCGTTTCTGCCACACTAAGCGGGAGTAGCGGCAGCTATGCGGCGGCACCCGCTGGCACCAACCGTCAACTTTATACTGATGAGAACCCAATCGGTTCGCCAACATTTGATGCCAAAGTTCAGCTTTTGCAAAAAATAGACGCTTATTTGCGTGCAAAAGACCCAAAAGTGCGGCAGGTATCTATTTCAATCGCCGGATCATGGCAGCAGGTGGAAATTCTGCGTGCTGATGGCCATTTTGTGCGCGATATTCGGCCGATGGTGGAACTGAGTATTTCCGTCGTTGCTGGCGGTGGCGACCGACAAGAATCGGGAGCTTACACACTTGGCGGACGTAAGGGCTTTGGCGATTTCATCACAACCGAAAGCTGGCAGAATGTGGCCGATGAAGCGTTGCGCCAGGCATTGGTTAATCTAGAAGCCATTCCTGCTCCGGCTGGAACCTATGATATAGTGCTGGGCTGTGGCTGGCCAGGTGTAATGCTACATGAAGCTGTCGGCCATGGACTTGAAGGCGATTTCAATCGCAAGAAGACTTCGGCCTTTTCCGGCTTGCTTGGACAGCAGGTTGCCTCGAAAGGCGTCACCGTTGTTGATGACGGCACGATCGCGGAACGTCGCGGCTCCCTCACTATCGATGATGAAGGCACGCCGACCAATCGCACAGTGCTGATTGAAGATGGCAAGCTCGTCAATTACATGCAGGACCGGCAGAATGCGCGGCTGATGGGTATGGAAGCGACTGGCAATGGTCGCCGCGAATCTTATGCACACGCGCCCATGCCACGCATGACCAACACCTATATGCTTTCTGGTGACAAAACGCCGGAAGAGATAATCGCCTCCATGAAAAAGGGAATATATGCCGTTTCCTTTGGTGGCGGTCAGGTGGACATCACTTCCGGCAAGTTCGTGTTCGGTTGTACGGAAGCCTATATGATCGAAGACGGCAAGATCGGCGCGCCGATTAAGGGCGCGATGCTGATCGGTAATGGCCCGGACGCCATGCAGCGCATTTCTATGATCGGCAACGATTTGCAACTGAACCTCGGTGGTGGCAGTTGCGGAAAGGGTGGCCAATGGGTACCAGTCGGCGTCGGCCAGCCCCACCTGCGCATGGATCAGGTGACTGTCGGCGGCACAGCCATTTAAGCCAATTCAGGGTGCCTCGTGCAGATAATCGACAAGTACTTGCCTGAATATGGCTTTAGTGAAAAGCATAGCTGCGATGTAACCGCCGCTCCCGAGGCGGCATTACAGGCAGCAATTGCATACCGGCCTGAGACGGACATCTTCTTTCGCAACATGATTGCGTTGCGTGAAATACCTATGCGCGCCGCCGCACGGTTTCGTGGGCGAAAAGCCAGCGTTGCGCCACCGTTCGGACTGCACGAATTCACGTTACTGGAACATAAGCCCGGTCAAGGGGTGGTCTACGGTCTGGTAGGGCAATTCTGGAAAGCCGACTTTGGCATCAACAAATTGGAAAGCGCGCAAGACTATCTCGCCTTCAATACGGCAGGCATTGCGAAGCTGGCGCTCGCCTTCACAGTTACAGAGCAAAGCTGCAACACGCTACTTATCACAGAAACGCGGATTTTCTGCCCGGATCGCAAAAGCCATCTGCGTTTCCTGCCATACTGGTACCTGATCCGCCCAGTCAGTGGCATAATCCGAAACCGTATTCTCCGCTCAATCAAAAATGCCAGTGAAATACCAATTCAACCTGATGCCGCAACCTCATGAACATCATCGTCCATGTTGAAACTCCTGTAACGGATATTCATCTCGCCATCGCTTTCTATGAAAAGATATTTGGCGTCACCTTCGGCGAGATTATCGAAATCTATGGCATATTTTCCTTTTGAAGAAGGAAAACATGGCGCGAGCGGCGCACTGGTACAGGGCGAGGTCTATATACCCACTGTCAACGGGGCTATTCTTTACTTTCAGGTTGCCAATATCGATGATGTTGTCGAAACGGCAATCGAACTTGGAAGCCAAGTGCTGTTTCCCAAGACACCAATCAATGACGGTGGCTTTGTCGCTGAAATCATGGATAGTGAGGGCAATCGTATCACAATCCAGAGCTTATAACACTCAAACTGGAGCAGTTAATGCCGGAAACACCTTATGACTGGAGCGGTAAGCAGCCCGAAAAGCGCTCACGACAAAAACGCCTGATGGTGATAGCCGCGGCGACCATGATCGCCCTACTCTTCACGCTGGCGGTGGTGGATGCGATCCTCATTCTGGTTGATTGATGCCACCAATCTATGAAATTGACTGCGCCGGCATAAAGTCCCCCAACGAACTCTGGCAACGCTATCTCGACACCGTGCCTGTATCTGACCCAGAATCCTTTGGCTATACGCTCGATTCATTTTGGGATGGCGTGCAATGGTGCGGCCCCGGATGGCCCGGCGAATGCGAGCTTATATTCAAAAATGCAGACGCATTGAGCGACCTGAAAACGCGCGGGGGCAAGCCATTTCTGAAAGCATTTCGGCAATTGGTAGCAGATACAGATCGGGTGAAGATCAGGCTTGTCTGATCCTTTTCCTACATTTACCCGTTGATCGCTATTTCCATCAAGCACTCAGCCCACCGGCAACCGTAATCACCGTGCCAGTCACAAATCCTGATTTATCGGAAGCAAGCCAGAGCGCGGTTTGTGCAATGTCTTCCGGTTCGGCGATACGCCCCATTGGTGTCATAGCGGCGATTTTTGCGGGTCGATCCGGATTACCACTCGATGAATGAATAGATGTATTGGTTGTGCCGACACGAATGGCGTTCACGCGGATGCCTTCGGATGCCAGCTCTTTTCCCGCGCCGATAGAGATGGTTTCAACCGCAGCTTTTGATGCGGCGTAGTGCACGTACTCTCCCGGACTTCCCAGAACCGCAGCCACCGATGAGATATTGATGATCGTGCCGCCTATACCAGCATTTGCGGTGGACATGCGACGGGTAGCTTCTTGCGTGCAATGGAGCAGGCCAAAAACATTTGTTTTAAATGTTTGTTCGAGCGCTTCTTCGGAAAGCCCCGCAATGCGCGCGGCTTGTCCTATTACGCCTGCATTGTTGATAAGGCATTGCGGCGCGCCAAGCTCTCTGTCGCAGGTGGTAAATAGGCCTACAACGTCCAACCGGTTGGCTACATCGCTGCGCACAGCAATTGCTTTAGCGCCGAAACTTTCGCAGGTTTTGATGGTTTCATTCGCTGCGTCTGCATCGCTCACATAGCTGATGCAGACGTTATAACCTTCGCGGGCAAACAGAATTGCGGTGGCAGCGCCAATGCCTCTGCCGCCGCCAGTAACGATAACAACTGGTCTCACGCTACACCCTCCCCGCGCTTTGATCCGTGTCAGATTTCCGGATTCTCCTCGAGAAGCCCTTCAACAAATTCAAAAAGTCCCGGACGGCGATCACGGCGCAGACGCTCGGCGATGATGATACCTTTAATACCTGCATAAGAGCGCTGGAGGTCTTCATTGATGACTATATAGTCGTATTTCGACCATTTCTGAATTTCAAAACGCGCATTCTGTAACCGGGTTTCGATCACATCCGCTGTATCTTCCGCGCGACGGTTGAGACGGTTCTGCAGCTCACGCATGGTTGGCGGCAAAATAAAGATCGACACCACATCGGCAGGCATTTTGGCCTGCAATTGCTCGGCACCCTGCCAGTCGATGTCGAACAGCATATCCTTGCCGTCGGCCAGTGCTTCTTCAGCGGTCTGGCGCAGCGTGCCATAGAAATTGCCGTGCACTTCCGCCCATTCGATCAGCTCGTCATTGTCGCGACGACGTTCAAACTCGCGTTTGGTGATGAAATGATAATGAACACCTTCAATTTCGCTTGGGCGGCGTTCACGCGTGGTCACGGAAACGGAGAGTGAAAGGTCCATATCCGCATCGCTGAGCAATTGCCGCGCAATTGTCGATTTGCCAGCACCTGATGGTGATGAAATCACCACCATGAGACCGCGGCGTGCAATGCCATGTTCGACCGAAGAGATGGCCATTTTTCGTTACTCCAGATTCTGTACCTGTTCGCGAAACTGATCGACGACTGCTTTCAGCTCAAGGCCGATTGCCGTGATCGATGCTGCGTTCGATTTTGAACAAAGCGTATTCGCTTCGCGATTAAATTCCTGTGAAAGAAAATCAAGCTTGCGTCCGATAGGGCCGCCATCGGCAAGCAATTTACGCGCAGATGCCACGTGGGTTTGCAGCCGGTCAACCTCTTCCTGAATGTCCGCCTTAGTCGCGAGAAATGCTGCTTCCTGATAAAGCCGCACCTCGTCGAGATCGCGCCCTGTATCCATTAGCAATGCCACCTGATGCTCAAGCTTCGTGCGAATGGCCTCTACACTGCGCGACGTATCGTTTCGTGCGTCCAATGTCAGGCGCTCAATCATGTCGACATGGCCGGAAAGGATCGTGAAAAGTGATTGGCCTTCATGGGTGCGTGCCTCGGCAATGGCCTTCAACGCACCTTCAAAGGCGGCAATGACCGCGGCCTCAAGTCCGGCGCGTGCATTGTCGTCTTCGCTCACCTGCGTTTGATCAATGATTCCACGCAACGAGAGAATGCCATCAACGCTTGCAGGCGCAAGGCCGTGCCTTGCCTGTAGTTCAGCACCTAGTCTGAGCACTTCATCCAGCATGGCCTGATTGATCGTGAAGCCCGCCTGCGCTTCCGTGCGCTCAACCGTAACGCTTGCCTGAAAATTTCCGCGTGAAAAATAGCGCGCCAGAAGCGAGCGAACCGCATGTTCAGCACCCTCCAGTCCCTGCGGCAGGCGCAGCCGCAAATCCAGACCCTTGCCATTGACTGAGCGGACTTCCCAGACAATGCGTGCTTCACTGTCAGCCGCACCATACTGCATCGCATGGCGCGCAAACCCTGTCATACTCTGGAGCGCCATGTTTCAATCCTTTTCGGCATTGCAGAATTCAGAAACTGCTTATTACTGAGCGGTATTCTCTTGTTGTTGCTGGCCTCGTTCCTGCTCAATAGCACGCCATTTGCGCACATTGGCATTGTGTTCCTGCAAGGTTTTGGCAAAGACGTGACCACCCGTACCATCGGCCACGAAGTAAAGGTCTTCCGTATCCAGCGGATTTGCAACCGCCTCCAGCGCTGCGCGACCCGGATTGGCAATTGGTGTCGGCGGCAAGCCATTGATCACATACGTGTTGTATGGCGTTGGCTTTTCGATGTCCGACTTGAAGATTGGGCGGTCGGAAGGTTTACCTGCACCACCGAACAGACCATAAATGATGGTCGGATCGGACTGGATGCGCATACCCTTATTGAGGCGGTTCACGAAAACCGAAGCCACATGCGGACGTTCCGAAGCAATGCCTGTTTCTTTCTCGACGATAGAAGCAAGCGTCACGAACTCATTCTTGTCCTTGACCGGCAGATCAGCACGGCGCTTTGCCCATGTATCGTCAATCAGCTTCTGCTGAGAAGCGACCATGCGACCGATGATTTCTTCACGCGACGTACCACGTGTAAAATTGAGCGTATCTGTAAACAGACCACCTTCCGCAGGCATATCCTTTGGCATCTCGCCGATCAATGTTGGATCAGCGGAAATACGGTCGAACACCTGTTTGACAGTCAGGCCTTCAGGAATTGTCAGCGGATACATGATCGACTTGCCGCTGATGAGAATATTCATCACATCGCGCATGGTCGAACCAGCCGGAATGGCATATTCGCCAGCTTTCAAATCATTTTCATGGCCGTATGCTCGCATACCGTAACGGAAAACACGGGCGTCACTAACGATTTCACGGTTTTCGAGACTGTTGGAGACTTCCGAAACACCGGCCCCGCGCTTCACAAGAAAGGTCGTTTCTGCTGTCAAAGGGCCCTTAGAATCAAACTGAACCTTGCCGAAATAAAACAATGCAGACGCACCGAGCAAAACCAAAACGATCAGCGAAAGCATGAAATTCATGAAGACGACGATCTGGCTGCGTGCATGGCGCGAGCGTTTACGCGGTGGGGGTGTGCCCGGTTCAGGACGCAGCGCTTCTGAAGCAGATTTTGGCACAAAAGGCTTGTTTGCCGCTGCTTGCTCGGTTCCTACTGCTGCCTGCGGCTGCAGTTCTGCAGGATTGGTTCCGGGCTTTTCTTCTGAACTCACTCCATCACCTCGTCCTGAAACCCGCTCTAAACGGCATAAAATCAAACAGCTCTATCAGATCACACTAAACACTATTCGCAGTTTTAAACATGACATGGGGTCATATTTTGACAAAAACGCGGAGAAATCCCCGCGTTTTTAAATAAGCTTAGTTTTCAGAGCGTCGTATTTTACGAATAACGGCGCATCACTAGCGAGGCGTTGGTACCACCAAAGCCAAAAGAATTCGACAAAACAGTATCGATCTTACGTTCACGCACCTTATGCGGAACGAGGTCGATTTTCGTCTGAACTGCTGGATTGTCCAGATTAAGCGTCGCAGGCGCGACATTGTCACGGATCGCCAGCACCGAGAAGATTGCTTCCGCAGCACCTGCCGCACCAAGCAGATGCCCGATGGACGACTTGGTCGAAGACATGGAAATCTTCGTAGCCGCATCACCAACAACCCGCTCGACAGCACCCAGTTCAATCGTATCAGCCATGGTCGAAGTACCATGCGCATTGATGTAATCAATCTGGTCTGGTGTAATTTCGGCACGCTTGATAGCTGCAACCATACAGCGCTCTGCGCCTTCGCCGCTCTCGGTAGGCGCTGTGATGTGGTAAGCATCGCCCGACAGGCCATAGCCGATCACTTCAGCGTAAATCTTTGCGCCACGCGCCAGAGCATGGTCCAGCTCTTCAAGAACCACAACGCCAGCCCCCTCACCCATGACAAAACCATCACGGTCACTGTCATAAGGACGCGAAGCGGCTGTCGGATCATCGTTTCGCTTGGTGGAAAGCGCCTTGCAAGCTGCAAAGCCTGCCAGCGAAATGCGGCTGACTGGCGATTCCGTACCGCCAGCAACCATCACGTCTGCGTCGCCAAAGGCGATCAGGCGGGCTGCATCGCCAATAGCGTGCGTACCAGTTGCACAGGCAGTCACAACCGAATGGTTCGGGCCGCGCAGCTTATGCTTGATCGAAACATGGCCGGAAGCCAGATTAATCAGACGGCCGGGAATGAAGAACGGCGAAATACGGCGTGGACCTTTGTCGCGCAGTGTAAGACCTGCTTCAACAATGCCTTCAATGCCGCCGATGCCGGAACCGATCAAAACGCCAGTACGAACCTGATCTTCATCGCTTTCGGGATGCCAGTTGGCATCGTCCAGAGCCTGATCGGCAGCGCCGACAGCATAGACGATGAACGGATCAACCTTGCGCTGTTCCTTGGGCTCCATATGGAGGTCGGCGTTGAAGGTACCGTTGGTGCCATCGCCAACCGGGACGCGGCAGGCGATCTGGCAAGGCAGATCATCAACTTCAAATTCCGTTACGCGGCGAGCAGCGCTTTCACCGGCCAAAAGACGTTTCCAGGTCTCTTCGACACCGCTTGCCAGCGGCGACACCAAACCAAGACCGGTGATGACGACACGCCTCATATCCACCCCTTAAATTTGATAAACTTCATTGGAGACATCCCGCAGACAAATTGTGTCTCATACGGACGATGCTCATGTTAGTGCTGGCTTAACGCCGAACTGCGCACGCAAAAACCCTTTAGTCTTCACCGGCAATGCTGTTCGCGTTTTCGAGAAAGGCTTTTAAAAAGCCTGACCAGAAGACAAACAGGGCCGGAATTGCAAACAATCCCAGCCCCGAAAGTTCAGATTAGGCAGAAGCCTTGTCGATGAACTTCACAGCGTCGCCGACTGTGAGAATCGTTTCTGCAGCGTCATCTGGAATTTCAACGCCGAATTCTTCTTCGAAAGCCATGACTAGCTCGACTGTGTCGAGGCTGTCTGCACCAAGATCATCAATGAAGCTTGCGCCTTCTGTGACCTTGTCGGCATCTACACCCAGATGCTCAACAACGATTTTCTTGACGCGCTCTGCAGTATCGCTCATGTCGGAACCTCGACCTGTTGTTAGTTTGCTCTGCCTTGGTTAGCGGCATGCATGATTGTAATCAAGTTATAAGATGTCTGCCAAGTTTTGTGTTTAATGAAACTCGCAGTCACCCTGTGGATATTCCTTACGGAACACGAAAACGGCACTTCGATTATCGAAATGCCGAAACTCTCGTCGGGCGCATTACCATGCTTCTTGAGTAAGGCAAAGCGCATTTTAGTTTTGAGCACCCAACTTTAAGACTTTTAATACCGTAAAATACCGATTTAAAGACCCATAAAGGGTTTTTAAATCATAGCCATACCGCCATTGATGTGCAACGTCTGGCCGGTAACATATGCAGCTTCATCACTCGCAAGATAAAGCACGGCAGCAGCAATTTCAGAACCGACACCCATACGCTTCATCGGGATGCTGCCCATGATAGCTTCTTTCTGCTTCTCGTTCAGCTTATCGGTCATGGCCGATTCGATGAAGCCCGGAGCAATGCAATTGACAGTAACATTGCGGCTCGCAATTTCCTGTGCAAGCGACTTCGAGAAGCCAATAAGGCCAGCTTTGGAAGCGCAGTAATTGGCCTGCCCCGGATTCCCGGTCACACCAACGATTGATGTAATGTTGATAATACGGCCCTTGCGGCGGCGCATCATTGGATGGGTCAGCTCGCGCGTCAAATTGAACACAGACGTCAGATTGACATTGAGAACCGAATCCCAGTCTTCATCGCTCATACGAACGAACAGGCCATCGCGGGTGATACCGGCATTGTTGACGAGAATATCGATGCCGCCCATTTCTTCTTCGGCCTTCTGACCCAGCGCCTTGACGGCTTCGCGGTCGGAAAGATTGGCCGGGAAAACAAATGTGCGATCGCCGAGTTCAGCAGCCAGTTCTTTGAGCTTTTCTTCGCGGGTGCCATGCAGGCCGACGATTGCGCCCTGTGCATGAAGAGCGCGGGCAATCGCTTCGCCCAAACCGCCTGTTGCGCCGGTTACGAGAGCCTTGCGGCCAGTCAGATCAAACATCTCAGATCCTTTTATGCATCAAGCGCAGCAAGCGCTGCATCAATTTCTTCGGCGGAACCAACGGTTACGCCGGTCACATCCTTGGAGATGCGGCGCGCAAGACCAGTCAGAACTTTGCCTGAACCTACTTCATAAAGCGTCGTGACGCCATTAGCCGCAAACCATTCAACAGTTTCGCGCCAGCGCACCTGACCCGTAACCTGTTCAACCAGCAAATCAGCGATTTCATTGGCATCGGTCACAGGTGCTGCACGCACATTGGCAATGAGCGGCACAACCGGATTGTGCTTTTCAACTTGAGCAAGCGCTTCACGCATAGCGTCAGCGGCAGGAGCCATCAATGTTGAATGGAACGGTGCGGAAACAGGCAGCATGATTGCGCGTTTGGCACCCCTTTCCGACGCAAGCGAAGCCGCGAGTTCAACCGCAGCCTTCGAGCCGGAGATCACAAGCTGGCCGCCGCCATTATCGTTGGCGATCTGAACTGAACCGGAAGCCTTGGCTTCTGCGCAGATGGCTTGTACTTCGCTGTGTTCCAGACCGATGATGGCAGCCATTGCGCCTTCACCAACAGGAACAGCTTTCTGCATCGCATTGCCGCGAATACGCAAAAGGCGCGCAGTATCGGCCAGCGAGAACGTGCCAGCCGCACAAAGTGCCGAATATTCGCCAAGCGAATGACCGGCAACATAAGCGACCTTATCTTTTAACGAAAAGCCCTGAGCTTCCATGACGCGCAGCGTGGCAATGGAAACAGCCATCAATGCAGGCTGTGCATTGGCCGTCAGCGTCAAAACGTCTTCCGGACCTTCAAACATGGTTGTGGAGAGCTTTTCGCCCAACGCTGCGTCCACTTCCTCGAAAACAGCGCGGGCTTCAGCGAATTGTTCTGCAAGGGCTTTACCCATGCCAACTGCCTGGCTACCCTGTCCCGGAAATGTAAATGCTACCGCCATGAATGCCTCTTTTTATATAACAATTTCCCGCGATGTGCCCCAATATGGGTTGAAAAGTCAACCATTTGTGGATTTCTACTGGCTTTGCCGCTTGCAAAGCGGGGGGAAAACACGTATTAGCCGCCCGTTCGTTGCTGGCATTAGCTGGGGGCTGAACGGAGGAGCATGCCTTCTTCACCGTTAAAAGTGAGAAAGCATGTGGAAGTCGATAAGCGCTTCTGCCTCCCGTGTCTCCGCTCTCGATTGTCTTTACCCAAGCGTCCTTTCTTCCCGGTTTTCCGGTTCTAAGAGAAGTCGCAGAGGCTTAGCCGTTAGTGCCAGCGTGATGTAACAGAAGAAAGGCAAAGCCAATGGCTCTTTATGAACATGTGCTTCTTGCCCGCCAGGACATTTCCCAGCAGCAGGTCGACGCTCTCGTCGAACAGTACAAGGGTGTCCTTGAAGCTAATGGCGGCAAGGTTGGTAAGGTAGAAAACTGGGGTCTTCGTCCCCTCACCTACCGTATCAAGAAGAATCGCAAGGCGTATTACACGCTCGTAAACATTGATGCACCAGCAGCTGCTGTTGCTGAAATGGAACGTCAGATGCGCATCAACGAAGACGTTCTTCGTTTCATGACCATCCGCGTTGAAGAACACGAAGAAGGCCAGTCGGCCATGCTTTCGCGCCGCGACGAACGTCGTGATCGCGATGACGACCGCGGCCCACGTCGTCCACGTGAAGGCGGTTTCGACCGTGGTGATCGCGGCGACCGCGGTGATCGTGGCCCACGTCGTCCACGTGACAACGAAGCTGGCGAAGGAGCATAATCATGGTTGATATCAATCAGATCCCAACCCGTCGTCCTTTCCATCGTCGTCGCAAGACATGCCCGTTCTCCGGTCCAAATGCACCGAAGATCGACTACAAGGACATCAAGCTCCTGCAGCGTTACATTTCGGAACGTGGTAAAATCGTTCCTTCGCGTATTACAGCTGTCAGCCAGAAGAAGCAGCGCGAACTCGCTAAGGCGATCAAGCGCGCACGTTTCCTCGGCCTGCTCCCATACGTTGTGAAGTAAGACCTTTTCGCGAGGCGGCATTCATGTCGCCTTGCGTTTCTTCCCGGATGCGATGGGCGCAAACGGAGTACTAAAATCCCAAGTTGGGGCGTAGCGAATGATCGCAGCCTCTAACTGCAAAACCGGAACAGCCGGAGCAGGACAGCGAATTTATGAAATTCAACGGAACCATCATTGGAGTCGGCACATTGGCGGGGCTTGCCTCGGCATTGATGTCGTCTGGCGTCATCGCCCAATCGGGCATGGCGGTGGTTTTGTATTTCCTGACACCATTACCAATTTTTGTAGCTGCTCTTGGCTGGGGTTCGAGCGCAGGGCTTATCGCTGCTGCTTGCGCCACCATCGCGGTTGGCATTGTTGCGGCACCAATGGCAGCCGTTCTTATGGCTCTGACAAGCTATGCGCCTGCTGCAATCGGCGCCTACCTTTCAGGCCTTGCACGCCCTGCTTCTGAACTCGGCGGCCCCAAAGACGTCATGGTCTGGTATCCATTATCAGACATCGTTTTCCGCCTCGCTTTGATGGTGGCTGCCAGCTTCATTATCATCGGCTTCATTCTTGGTTTCGGTCCGGATATGGCGCGGGAACTCGCCAATACGCTGATCGACAGTCTTGCCGCAGCTGATCCGCAATTCACTGCAAGCGATGAAATGCGCCAAAGTGTCAGCTCGCTTTTGATGGTGGCGTTGCCTGCTATCCAGCCTGCTACCTGCCTCGCCATTTTGATGGGCAATCTGTATCTTGCTCTGCGCCTGACGGCGCTTTCCGGTCGTCTGCGCCGCCCGCGTGATGACTGGCCAGCAACCATGCGCATGCCGCGCCAGGCACTTCTGGTCTTCGCCGTCGCCCTTGCCGTGGCCTTTCTGCCCGGCGCTGCCGGTCTCATTGCAACGGTTGTCGTTGGCGCACTGAGCTTCGGCTTCATGATTGCAGGCCTTGCGACTTTCCATCACCGCACACGCGGCAAAGCATGGCGTCCAGTGGTTCTGTGGCTGGTCTATGTAGCGATCATACTGTTCGCATTTCTACTTTTCGTATTCATGGTTTTCGGTCTTTTCGATACGTCGCGTGGAGCGCCGATTTCGAAAATCCCGAATGCCGATAACCAATAAAACGCATCCACTTCTCGAAAGGAAATTCAAATGGACGTTATTCTTCTGGAACGTATCAGCCGCCTCGGTCAGATGGGCGACACAGTCAAGGTCAAGGACGGCTTTGCTCGTAACTTCCTTCTGCCACAGGGCAAGGCTCTTCGTGCAAACGAAGCCAACCGCAAGAAGTTTGAAGGCCAGCGCGCGCAGCTCGAAGCTCAAAACCTTGAGCGCAAGAACGAAGCTGAAGCAGTTGCAACCAAGCTCAACGGCGAATCGTTCATCGTTGTTCGTTCGGCTGGTGAAACCGGTCAGCTTTACGGTTCAGTTTCGACCCGTGACATCGCTGACATCATCACTGCAAACGGCTTCAATCTGCACCGCAATCAGGTTGAACTGAAGCAGCCAATCAAGGCAATCGGCGTGCACGAAATCGTTATTTCGCTGCATCCTGAAGTCGAAGTTACTGTTTCAGTAAACATTGCTCGCTCGACCGAAGAAGCTGAACGTCAAGCAAAGGGTGAAGACCTGACTTCAATCGAAGCCATCTACGGTATCGAAGAAGCTCCACTTGCTGACGAAGTCTTCGATGAAGACGAAGAAGGCGAAGAAGACCAGGCTTAATTTGCCATTTATCAGCCCATGAAAGCCCTTTAATATTGCGGGCATTACCATGGTGGTAAACTTTATATGATCATGCCCGGCGGCTTCCGTCGGGCATTTTCTCTTTTCAGATCGAAAATTTTGCCTATTCTTCATATTAGTGTTGGATTGAAGAGAGTGCTGACGGAAACGTCCGTGTTTGCTCAGGCGAAAGCCATAGGCCAATTGACCGAATGGGAATTGCCTGAAATCTGATGACAGAGCGGCTTCGACTTAGGGAACAGTCCGCCTGCCATGCAACTGCATGGATGTTGCACTTGCTTCAATCTCTGAAAAGGGGATGGGGCCTATGCATGGAATGCTACGTACAGTTCTTTCGCACATGATCAAAGCGGGTGATTTATCGGTCACTGATTCAGACGGCAATATTTTTCAATACGGGGACAAGACCGGCGAACCGGTCCACATACGCTTTAATACGCGCCATGCCGAACGCGCAGTCGCGCTCAATCCCGAACTGAAGCTTGCAGAATGTTTCATGGATGGTGAGATCGATTTTCTTGATGGCAATATTTATACGCTGCTGAAAACCGTTTTCGAGAACACGGGCCCGACAGCCGCTACCGAGCCTTGGATGAAGGCAGCAGGCAAGGTCCGGGTGCTGTTTCGGCGCTTCCAGCAGATGAACGATATCACCCGTTCATCCAACAACATCAAAAGCCATTATGATCTTTCAGGTGCGCTTTACGATCTTTTTCTTGATCCAGACAAACAATATAGCTGCGCCTATTTCGATACACCCAATGCAACACTTGCAGAAGCACAGCTTGCCAAAAAACGGCATATCGCTGCAAAGCTTCTGGTCAAGGAAAATCAAAAAATACTCGACATCGGCTGCGGCTGGGGTGGCATGGGGCTTTATCTCGCCCGATATCTCAAAGCCAATGTAACAGGTGTAACGCTTTCGGAAGAACAGCATGCCATTGCCAATCAGCGCGCATTGGATGAAGGGCTTGAAGAGCGCGCAAAGTTTGAGCTGAAAGACTATCGCAAAATTGATGATGAGTTTGACCGACTGGTGTCAGTTGGCATGTTCGAGCATGTCGGTGTCGGACATTTTGCGGAATATTTTGAACATGCCGCGCGACTGTTGAAAAAGGACGGTGTTTTTCTGCTTCACGCGATAGGCCGCGCTGATGGTCCCGGTGCAACCAATCCGTTTATACGAAAATACATCTTCCCTGGCGGCTATATTCCGGCACTTTCCGAGGTATTACCCCATATTGAAAAAGCCGGGCTTTACGTGACCGATATTGAAATCTTGCGGCTTCATTATGCTGAAACGCTTAAAGAATGGCGGCTTGCTTTCATGGCGCGGCGCGATGAAGCCAAGGCGCTTTATGATGAACGCTTCTGCCGCATGTGGGAGTTTTATCTGGCAGCATCAGAAAGTGCGTTCCGCTGGCAAAACATGATGGTGTTTCACATCCAGATTGCGCACAAACAGGACGTCGTGCCGCTCACTCGCAATTACATTGAAGCCGAAGAAAAGCGGCTCAAGCGGTTGGACAGTGCACCCAAAGGCGCGAATAGCGAGGCACAAACCCAAAAAAGGAGTGCAAAGGCATAATCAAAATCAGACGTCACCCGTCAAGCCACTTAGTCAAGACTTGGGCAAAAGATTAAACCGTGAACTGTGGATGTCTGTGAATCATGGTATATTTTGTTTCTTCCAGCAGGAATCATCCCGAGGCCGCGTTGTGTTTGGCCTCGATTAAGGTCTAGCTGGAAATATCAGGGACAGGATAGAAGAATCATGGCGGAAGCGGCGGTACGCAAACTTGACGATGCGCGCGATCAAAAAGATGCGCTTTATCGTGAAGCACCCCACAATATTGAAGCAGAACAGGCGCTGTTGGGCGCTATTCTGATCAACAATGATGCGTTTTACCGGGTTTCCGACTTTCTGAAGCCAACCCATTTCTTCGAGCCTTTGCATCGCAAGCTCTACGAGATTTCTACCGATCTGATCCGCGTTGGCAAAATGGCCAATCCGGTCACGATGAAAACCTTTCTGCCTAATGAAGGCAAGATCGGTGATCTGACGGTCTTCCAGTATGTTGCGCGCCTTGCGACCGAAGCCGTCACCATCATCAACGCCGAAGATTATGGCCGCGCGATCTATGATCTTGCGACCCGCCGTGCCTTGATCGGCATTGGCGAAGACATGGTCAATGTGGCCTATGATGCGCCGGTTGATAATGCGCCGCAGGAACAGATCGAAGACGCCGAGCGCCGCCTGTTCGAGCTTGCCGAAACTGGCCGTTATGACGGCGGTTTTCAGCCGTTCAAGGATGCCGTCACCAACGCAGTCGATATGGCCAATGCCGCTTTCATGCGTGATGGCCATTTGTCGGGTGTTTCCACTGGCATCCACATGCTGGACGGCAAAATGGGTGGCTTGCAGCCTTCCGATTTGATCGTGCTTGCAGGTCGTCCGGGTATGGGCAAGACCTCGCTTGCAACCAATATAGCTTTCAATATCGCCAACGCCTATGAAAGCGAACAGCAGGCCGATGGTACGTTGAAGGCAATCAATGGCGGCGTTGTTGGTTTCTTCTCGCTCGAAATGTCGGCGGAACAGCTCGCAACGCGTATTATTTCCGAACAAACAGAAGTTTCTTCCTCGAAAATCCGTCGCGGTGATATTACCGAATCAGATTTCGAAAAGTTGGTCGCCTGCTCGCAGCATATGCAGAAAATTCCGCTTTATATCGATCAGACCGGTGGTATTTCGATTGCACAGCTGGCTGCACGTGCGCGTCGCTTGAAGCGCCAGCGCGGCCTTGATGTTCTGGTAATCGACTATATTCAGCTCATGACCGGATCGTCCAAAGCGTCCGCGCAAAACCGTGTTCAGGAAATTACTGAAATCACAACGGGGCTCAAGGCGCTCGGCAAAGAACTGAATGTTCCGATAATTGCGCTCTCACAGCTTTCGCGTCAGGTGGAAAGCCGCGAAGATAAGCGTCCGCAGCTTTCGGACTTGCGTGAATCAGGTTCGATCGAGCAGGACGCCGACGTGGTGCTCTTCGTGTTCCGTGAGGAATATTATGTCAAAAACCTCGAACCGCGCGATGAGTTCGATCCGAAGTATGAAGAGTGGAAGCAGCACTTTGAAAAAGTGAAAGGCACAGCCGATGTGATCGTTGCCAAGCAGCGTCACGGACCAACCGGCACCGTCAAGCTCGCCTTCCAGTCAGAATTCACACGATTTGCAGATTTGGCCGAGGGGTCTTATATCCCGGAGCAATATGAATAGCATCCTTATCAAAAACGAGTGTGCCTGATGGCCAAGGCACGCATTCAGTTCATCTGCCAAAATTGCGGCGCGGTTCACACGCGTTGGGCGGGCAAGTGCGACTCCTGCGGCGAGTGGAATACGCTTGTCGAGGAAGGCACCAATAGCGGCATTGGTTCCGGCCCCGGCTCCATGCTTTCCAAGCGCAAAGGTCGCGCCGTCGCCCTCACCTCGCTTTCAGGCGATATCGAAGACGCACCGCGCATCATTTCCGGCATAAGCGAACTTGATCGCGTCACTGGCGGCGGTTTCGTACGCGGTTCCGCAGTGCTGATCGGTGGCGATCCCGGCATTGGCAAATCCACGCTTCTGACGCAGGCGGCAGCAGCGCTGGCCAATCGCGGCCATCGCATCGTCTATGTTTCGGGCGAAGAAGCGGTCGCACAGATACGCCTGCGTGCGCAACGGCTTGGCGTGGCATCAAGCGCTGTCGAACTTGCTGCCGAAACCAATGTCGAAGATATTTTGGCGACCGTTTCCGATGGCAAGCGGCCTGATCTTGTAATCATCGACTCGATCCAGACGCTGTGGACAGACATGGCGGATTCAGCGCCAGGTACCGTCACGCAGGTTCGCTCCTCCGCACAGGCCATGATCCGTTATGCCAAACAGACAGGAGCTGCGGTCGTTCTCGTCGGTCATGTCACCAAGGAAGGGCAGATTGCCGGCCCACGCGTTGTTGAGCATATGGTCGATGGCGTTCTCTATTTTGAAGGCGAAGGCGGGCATCAGTATCGTATCCTTCGCACTGTGAAGAACCGCTTTGGCCCGACAGACGAAATCGGCGTGTTTGAAATGTCGGACGGCGGCTTGCGTGAAGTGTCCAATCCGTCCGAACTTTTCCTTGGTGAACGCAACGCCAAGACACCGGGCGCTGCCGTATTTGCCGGGATGGAAGGCACACGCCCAGTTCTGGTTGAGATACAGGCACTTGTCTCCCCATCCTCGCTCGGCACACCGCGCCGTGCGGTGGTGGGCTGGGACGGAAGTCGTCTTGCAATGATTTTGGCTGTTCTCGAATCACATTGCGGCGTGCGTTTCGGTCAGCATGATGTTTATCTCAATGTGGCGGGCGGCTATCGCATCAGCGAGCCGGCGGCCGATATTGCAGTTGCTGCGGCCCTTGTTTCATCGATTGCCGGTATTGCTCTACCCGCAGATTGTGTTCATTTCGGTGAAATCAGTCTTTCCGGCGCTGTTCGTGCGGTTTCACATGCGGTACAGAGGCTTAAGGAAGCGGAAAAACTCGGTTTTAAGCAAGCTGTTGCGCCCGGTGGAACCAGTGAACTTTGGAAAGACCGCGGTTTCAGCCTTATGGAGACCACGGCTTTGTCCGATCTGGTTGTTCGGATCGCCGCATCGGGTCCGAAGAAGAAAGACTAAGATTTTAGCGTGGGAAGATTTCGTCAACTTTCCGCTGTTAGATTACTCAATATGTTAGAGCGTCCTTTGTGCGCCTCACAGGGCGCACGCGCTCTAATGCAAATTTGACTGCCCCGCAGGTGAAAACCACGCTGCGTATAAATTAAGGACAGGCCAGAATGCCGATTACGTTACTTGATGGAATTCTACTCGGAATAACGCTGGTTTCGGCCGTTCTTGCGATGGTCCGTGGTTTCTCACGCGAAGTGCTTTCGTTGGTTTCATGGGCTGCGGCAGCCGCAGCAGCATACCTGTTTTACATGCCGGTACTGCCCTTCCTGCAGCCCTATATCAACAACGAAACCATCGCAAAGATTGCAGCCGCGGGTGCCGTTTTCCTCGTTGTACTGATAATTGTTTCGCTGATTACCATGAAGATCGCTGATTTCATCATCGACAGCCGTATCGGTGCACTCGACCGCACGCTCGGCTTTTTGTTCGGTGCAGCACGTGGTGTATTGCTCGTCGTTGTTGCGATGCTGTTCTTCAACTGGCTTGTTCCGACAAACCAGCCAGCATGGGTCAATAATGCCAAATCCAAGCCGATGCTCGATTCGTTTGGCCAGCAACTGATTGATTTGCTGCCTGCAGATCCTGAATCGGCGCTCAAGCAGTTCAAACCGGGCCAGGAAACACAAGCGCCCGCTGGCACCGAAAATGGTGCTCCAGCCGAGCAGCCCGTACCGGACGACACACCGGCTGCAAATTGATCCCAGACACTCTTTTTTGAAACCGGCAGTCCAAAACTGCCGGTTTCATGCATTTTGCTATCTGTATTGACGCAGTGTTCATCGCAAAGCTGCCACTCAATTTCTCTGGAAATGCTTGAAAACTTCCCCTATATCAGCGGCTGAAACGCACAGCATGTAAGGGACGGCTTTTAAAACAGCGCTCTTTCCTGTAAATGTTGCTTTTAGTAACCGCAATCGAAAGGCCTTGCGGACAATGTTCCAACAATCGCATGACGAAAACTCCTTTATGCTGGACGATGATACGTTGCATGAAGAGTGTGGGGTATTTGGCATTCTTGGCCATGAGGACGCCGCGGCGCTGACTGCTCTTGGCCTGCATGCTCTGCAGCATCGCGGACAGGAAGCCGCCGGTATTGTCTCCTACCATAACCGTCGTTTCCATTCGGAACGTCATATGGGATTGGTCGGCGATCACTTCACAGATGTTTCCACGCTCAAGCGCCTGCCCGGCGACCGTGCGATTGGCCATGTGCGCTATTCCACGACTGGCGAGACAATCCTG
Organism: Brucella thiophenivorans; assembly: GCF_002252445.1. GTDB lineage: Bacteria > Pseudomonadota > Alphaproteobacteria > Rhizobiales > Rhizobiaceae > Brucella > Brucella thiophenivorans. Next base: position 637,212 of record NZ_NNRJ01000015.1, on the reverse strand, counting down.
CGCAATGTGCAACCACTCTTCGCAGAGCTGGAAGTGGGCGGCATCGCGATTGCACATAACGGCAATTTTACCAACGGCATTACGCTACGCAAGCAGTTGATCGCATCGGGTGCTATCTTTCAGGCGACGTCAGACACCGAAGTCGTTCTGCATATGATCGCGCGTTCGCGTCAGACCTCTTCAAGCGCACGTTTTGTCGATGCGATCCGTCAGGTTGAAGGCGGTTACGCCATGCTGGCGCTGACCCGCACCAAGCTGATTGCCGCACGTGACCCGGTTGGTATTCGTCCCCTCGTCATGGGCGAGCTCGACGGCAAGCCAATCTTCTGTTCGGAAACCTGTGCTCTCGACATCATAGGCGCGAAATACATTCGAGACGTTGAAAACGGCGAAGTCATCATCTGCGAAATCCAGAAAGACGGCTCCATCACCACTGATTGCATCAAGGCTGAAAATCCGCAGCCAGAGCGTCTCTGTCTGTTTGAATATGTCTATTTCGCACGTCCGGACTCAGTTGTCGGCGGTCGCAGTGTTTATGTTGCGCGCAAGAACATGGGCATGAATCTGGCCAAAGAAGCGCCAGTCGAAGCCGATGTCGTCGTTCCGGTCCCAGATGGCGGAACACCGGCTGCTCTTGGTTTTGCACAGGCCAGCGGCATTCCGTTTGAGTATGGCATTATCCGCAATCACTATGTTGGCCGAACCTTCATCGAACCAACACAGCAGATTCGCGCCCTCGGCGTGAAGCTCAAGCATTCTGCCAATCGTGCGATGATCGAAGGCAAGCGTGTTGTGCTGGTGGATGATTCCATTGTACGCGGTACAACCTCAGTCAAGATCGTTCAGATGATCCGCGAGGCAGGTGCCAAGGAAGTGCATATCCGCGTTGCGAGCCCGATGATTTTCCACCCGGATTTCTACGGCATCGACACACCGGATGGCGATAAGCTTCTGGCAAACCAGTATGACAGTCTGGAAGCCATGTGCCGGTATATCGGTGCAGATTCGCTGGCATTCCTTACCATTGACGGGCTTTACAAGGCTGTTGGCGGTGAACCGCGTGATCCGAAGGCACCCGCCTTCACCGATCACTATTTTACGGGTGAATATCCAACCCGGCTTCTCGATCAGGAAGGCGAAAGCAACGTTCACACCTTGTCGATGCTCGCCTCCAATGGCTGATTGAAAATCTACACACAGGCGGCTATCAGGCCGCCTGTTTCACGTTCCTGACGACAGCGCTTTTCGATCTGATTGGATCAGGTTGTCGCTCTGTATGTTTTTTTCTGAAACGCATCTTACCCGGAACTCGTTTCACACTTTTCGGGATGCGTTCTAAACTGGGGGTATAATGAGTATCGACCTTACAGGCCGTGTGGCCTTGGTAACGGGCGCATCGCGCGGTATTGGTTATTTTTTGTCACTAGAGCTTGCAAAGCGCGGCGCACATGTGATCGCCGTTGCGCGTACAGTCGGCGGACTGGAAGAGCTTGACGATGAAATTCGCAAGATCGGCAGTAGTACCACGCTTGTACCGCTTGATATTACGGATATGGAAGCGATTGACCGGCTTGGCGGCTCTATTCATGAGCGTTGGGGCAAACTCGACATTCTGGTTGCAAATGCTGGCGTTCTTGGCACGATTTCCCCCATCGGCCATATTGAAGCCAAGACCTTTGACAAGGTGATGAATGTCAATGTCACAAGCGTTTGGCGATTGATCCGCACCACAGATCCGCTGCTGCGTGCATCTGATGCCGGCCGTGCAATTCTGCTCTCATCCGGTGTCGCCCACTCCTGCCGTGCTTTCTGGGGGCCATATGCGGCGTCCAAGGCAGCAGTTGAAGTGATGGGACGGAGCTGGGCTGAAGAAACCAAGCAGATGAAGCTTAAGGTCAATTCGGTCAATCCCGGCGCAACCCGCACCGCGATGCGCGCGCAAGCCATGCCGGGAGAAGACCCCGAAACCCTACCGACTGCACAATCGGTTGCGGAGAAGATTGTTAAACTTGCTGATCCACACCTTGATGTTACCGGCAAGCTTTACGATGTGCGTCAGGATCGTTTCCTCGATTATCATATGCCATCCTAATCACTGTTTTTCCGGCCTTGCATAACCTCAAGGCCGGAATTATCATTTTGTATTCTTCCGCTCCTGCCGAACCATTCGGCCCTGTGTTAAAGCGGACCTCTTCCCAAAACATATTTCTCTGAATCTTACCTTCCCAACACACTTGGAGGAACGATGTCTCACGACCATCAACGCTTTATCATTATCAGTGGCGGCCCCGGTTCGGGCAAAAGCACACTTATCGATGCACTTGAAAACAAGGGCTTTGCTCGGACAGTTGAAGCAGGGCGTGCGATCATCCAGCATCAGGTAAAGATTGACGGTCAGGCATTGCCATGGGTTGATCGTGCACTGTTTGCCGAACTTATGCTTTCATGGGAGATGCGTTCTTACGAGCTCGCACATCACAGCAAGGGACCTGTGTTTTTTGATCGCGGCATACCCGATGTGATCGGTTATCTCACGCTTTGCGCTCTGCCCGTGAGCGAACATGTGAGACGCGCGGCATTGATGATTCGATATAACAGAACGGTGTTTCTTGCGCCGCCATGGGAAGAGATTTTCGGACAGGATAGCGAGCGAAAACAAGACTTTGATGAAGCCGTGCGCACATTCAGAGCGATGGAGCAGGCATATCGGGACCTCGGATATGAAATCGCGCTCCTGCCGATATCAACGGTTCAGGAGCGCGTGAATTTCATCCGCAAAACTTTACCATCAGACTTCTTCTGACGGATCACTTTCGAGTGCAGCATTACGGTCGGCGGCTTCACGCTTGTTCCACGCAACAAGACTGAATGGCAGAAAAGCTAAGTAAGCAAGGGCTGTGAGCGTCAGCGTGTGCCATGTGAAGCTCATGAGAAACGCCACATAGATCACCACCAGCAAAATCAGCGGCATCACGAAATCGCGGCGAATAAGTCCGCCTGCGGATTTGCCATTATAGACCGGCAGACGGCTGACCAGCAGGAAAGCAATTGCTACGGTGAAAAGCGCAACCGCGAAAGCAAGCCCCTTTGTTGGCGTAAGCCCCAGAAAACCGAGATAGACGGGCAACAACACCAGCATCGCGCCCGCAGGTGCTGGAACGCCGATGAAATAATTGCTCTGCCAAGGCGGACGGTTTGGATCTTCCAGCATCACATTGAAACGCGCTAAGCGCAGGCAGCAGGCAATTGCATAGAGAAGTGCTGCAATCCAGCCAAAAGAGCGCGCCTGATCAAGCACATAGACATAAAGCACCAGCGCGGGTGCAACGCCAAAATTGACGATATCAGCGAGTGAATCCATCTGCTCGCCAAACTTAGACGAGCCTTTCATCATACGCGCCACGCGGCCATCCACACCGTCAAGAAATGCCGCAACCAGCACCATCATCACTGCAAGTTCAAAGCGATGCTCAAAAGCCAGACGAATGCCCGTTAGGCCCGCACAAATTGCGAGAACCGTGATGACATTCGGGACAACGATGCGCAGTGGAATCTGCGACAATCTAGGGCCACGCGATGAATTCACGCGGCCATTCGGCTCGAAGGGTGGGAATGGTGTTTCCATCGGCTCAGGCGATCCGAACCACTGGCTCAGCACGGGTACTACCAAATTCGGCAAGCACTGTCTCACCGGCAACGGCTGTCTGACCAACAGCCACGCGAACCGATGCACCGGCTGGCAGATAGACATCAACGCGTGAGCCAAAACGGATCAGGCCGAAACGTTCGCCGACGCTAAGATTATCGCTTTCACGCGACCAGCAGACGATACGGCGTGCGACAAGACCTGCGATCTGCACAACGCCGACTTTACCGTTTGCACTGTCGATAAGAACGGAATTGCGTTCATTATCGGTGCTGGCCTTATCAAGCTCTGCATTGAGGAACTTACCCGGACGGTGGAAAATCTTTTCGATCTTGCCGCGTACCGGGGCGCGGTTGATGTGAACCGAAAACACATTCATGAACACGGAAACACGCATCAGTGGCTCTGCGCCAAGATCAAGTTCAGCTGGCGGCACAGCAGGACCAACGAAAGATACTTTGCCATCAGCCGGGCTGATCACCAGATCATCGGCGATGGGCGTCACGCGTTCAGGGTCACGGTAGAAATAGATGCACCAGATGGTCAGCACCAGGCCAACCCAGAAAAGCGGCTCCCACAGCCAGCCCAGAATGAGCGAAACCACGAAAAACGCCGCGATAAACGGATAGCCTTCACGATGGATCGGCACGAAAGTGTTACGGATTGTATCAGACAGGCTCATCGATTTTCCTTTAGGTTTGGCCGTTTTTACCTCATCCTGTCCAAAATCCAAATCGATTTCGCAAATTATTCACGACTGTTAAGGCGCGTGATCCTACCGTGCCTTACGGCCAGTAATTCGTATAGCGCGTGAAAATGATAAAGAGCGCAAAGAGGATCACCGCCGAGATCACAAAAACACAGGCGATCTTATAGACGCTCCACACGAGCCACAGCGAAAATCTAATCATTCGCCCCCCTTATGAAAATACTGACTTCTCGACTCGTCTGTAAAAACTTGCGCAACGAAATTTGCTGTCCACTCACCCGTAATTTCGTATGGCGTCCCACCGACCTCCAGATCATCTTCGAATAGGTTGAAGGTATCCAAAGGATCTTTGAACGTATCTGTAAAGTAGAATTGACTTTCGCCACTGATTAGCAACATGGCACCTTGCGTTTTAACATCACCGTTAAATATACCTCTGACTTTACTACTACCATGCGAGAACTGAACAGACCCAAAATCATATGAGTCCCGAAAAGGGTAACTTAGCGATCCACTTCCGTCTTTACGGGCCTTACTTGCAATCTGTCCTGACAACCGACGAAATACACCTTCTTTTCCATCGTGATAAGCATACCGCTCCGCAATCTCTTGCAAGTGGCCTATTTCCAACAAGGTTACCGGGCGCCCATTCCCAAAAAAATAATGCTTCACGAAATCCAAATTGCCCCAGCGACCATAGGGCCCGGCAAGACTTGATGAAAAATTATGCGTTGCATACTCTGTTGCCCCTTCGACATATGGCTCAGCGATGCATCTGCAATTATACTCTTCACCGGGATGACCAGTAACAGGCCGCTCATTCCATGAAAATAATTTGCCGTCATTGGCAGCATGTTCGCTTCGCACGCGACCATCAAGCTTTGTACGCCAAATATAATGTGTGGTACTCCGCTCCTCAGCACCAACATTCGCTTTGTGTAACAATGCTTGATGATAACGCATCAAATACCAAAGAAACTTTTCTTCGGTGTGTGAAGCATCCATAATTTCGTTCCAAACACGAGGAACACTGCCATGTTTGATATAGTGACTGAAAGCTTCCCGGCGGCTTAATTCATTCAACCGTTGTCTGCTCTTATCGATCTTAGATAAATATGTATTCATGAGCCCTCTCAAATTACAATTTCTGAGAGGGTAACGGCGATAGATCCTAAGGGGATAACTTATTCAAAAATTTGTTTCTATCAGGCTCGAAAGTTGAATTTCATCTGCGTGAACGACAACGGCGCTTTTCAAACCATGCAAGATTTTTCAAATTGGGGTTGGAGAAATTGAGCCAATCACAAGGCCCTTCAGATGGCTCTTGGTTACGCTCAAACAACAAGCTAGCCCCTACCCATCCGATGTAATATCCGTTGCAGCTAAATGGCCCGCGGTGCAATCCGCTGACATCCTTACCGTATTGAGGAGAAACACGTAAATTTGTTTCTCCATCGATGAGGCCACCACCTGTTGCAGCATAGACCTCTATGTAACGGTCATTAAAACACATCATATCCAAATCACGAGCTAAAAGCGTATGGCCATCAGCAGCAAACAGATCAGGTCGGCCATATAGAGTGAAATCGAAAACTCGTTTCACCACCATTTTATTCGGCAACACATAACTGTCGTTAAAATGCGCAACCAGACCAACGAACACAAATGCAATATAAAGGGTTACAATCGTAACGCATAAAAACTCATAGACCTTCCAGGTCCACCAGAGTGTCTTTTTCCAAAATATTTTTTGCCGAAATATCTGTGACATTGTCAGCCCCCAGACTGACAATGCCTTAATTCTCGATCTCTGCAAAGAGCCTTACTCAGCTGCCGGAACACCCCGGCTGACGACGCCCATATCGTCGTTTTCACGAACCTGACGCAGGCGTTCTTCTGCCTCATCCGCTTCACGCTGACGGCTCCACATCGACGCGTAAAGTCCATCCTGCAAGAGCAGATCGCGATGCGTGCCACGCTCGGCAATCAGGCCATCTTTCAGCACGATGATTTCGTCAGCACTGATCACGGTCGACAGACGGTGTGCGATCACCAGCGTTGTGCGGCCACGGCTGACAATATCAAGCGCCGACTGGATTTCCTGCTCCGTCGCGGTATCGAGCGCCGAAGTTGCCTCATCCAGAATGAGGATTGGTGGCGCTTTGAGGATCGTGCGTGCAATCGCAACGCGCTGCTTTTCGCCACCCGAAAGCTTCAGTCCGCGTTCACCCACCATCGCCTGATAGCCTTCCGGCAGATGTTTGATGAACTGGGAAATTTGCGCCATTTCGGCTGCCTTTTCCACGTCCTGATCGCTCGCATCGGTGCGGCCATAACGAATGTTATAGGCAATCGTATCGTTGAACAGCACCGTATCCTGCGGCACCATGCCGATGACTTTACGCAAGCTTTCCTGTGTCACTTCGCGCACGTCCTGCCCATCAATCGTGACAGAACCCGACTGCACATCATAAAAGCGGAACAGCAGTCGCGAGATCGTGGATTTGCCCGCACCCGATGGGCCGACAATCGCAACCGTCTTGCCCGCTGGCACTTCAAAGCTCACACCTTTAAGGATCGGGCGGTTGGCGTCGTATGCAAAGTGCACATCGTTGAAACGGATTGCGCCCTTGTCGACGCTGAGCGGCTCAGCAGTCGGCTTGTCCTGCACTTCTTGTTGCACATCGAGCAGGTCGAACATCTGCTCAATGTCGGTCAGACCCTGACGGATTTCGCGATAAATGAAACCGATGAAATTGAGCGGGATGGAAAGCTGCATCAGCATGGCATTGATGAAAACAAAGTCACCGAGCGACTGCGTGCCAGCCTGCACTTCGCGCGCGGACATCACCATGACAATTGCCATGCCCACGCCAAAGATCACAGCCTGACCAAAGTTCAGCCAGCCAAGCGACGTCCATGTCTTTGTTGCCGCATCTTCATAACGCGCCATCGACGCATCGAAGCGTTTGGCTTCCATCGTCTCGTTGCCGAAATACTTGACCGTCTCGAAGTTGAGCAACGAATCGATAGCCTTAGTGTTGGCATCGGTATCTGAATCGTTCATCTCGCGGCGGATATTGATACGCCAATCGCTCGCCTTGATCGTGAACCACGTATAGGCCACGACAGTTGCAGCAACGACCAGCAGATAGGAAAAGCCATAAGCGAATGCGAAAATTACCGCTGTCAGCGCAAATTCCAGCACAGTCGGCAATGTATTGAGGATCGTGAAACGGACAATTGTTTCAATGCCCTTGGTGCCACGCTCAATAACACGCGAAAGCCCGCCCGTGCGTCGCTCCAGATGGAAGCGTAGCGAAAGCTGGTGCATATGAACGAAGGTTTTATAGGCAAGCTGGCGTACCGCATGCTGGCCAACGCTAGCAAATAGCGCATCACGAAGCTGGTTCAAGCCAGCCTGAATGATCTTGGCCGCATTATAAGCCAGCACGAGCATAACCGCGCCAGTGAGAAAGAGCGGAATGTAATCCGCAGCATCAAGTTGCCCGTTCAGCGCGTTCGTCACCCATTTGAAAAAATAGGGAACGAGGATCAAGACAAGCTTGGAAATTACCAGATAGAACGTCGCCCATACCACGCGCATGCGCAGATCCGGACGCTCAGACGGCCACATATAGGGCCATAAATTTCGCAATGTTTTGAACGTTTCGCCAGAATCGGCAGAAACAGTTTTGGGGGAACTCATGATGTTTCTTTCAGATCAGACAGGTTTCTCGCAGCAGCCGTTGCTGAAGGCTGCAAGATGCGAACGAATGATGGTCAGTTGCTGCCAGTTGACGCTGTAGCGTGATGTCTGGCGGTCGGGCCGATAGTCGATAAGGCCAGCTTGTACGAGAACTTTAAGATGCTGCGACACGGTGGACTGCGCAAGGTCGAGACGACCGACAATGTCTTTGCAGCAGCAAGCATCCTCAAGAATGAGCTGTCGGAGAATGTGAATACGCACGGGATGGCCAAGCGCTGCATAGATGCGCGCTGCCAAATCGTCATCCACGCCTGAAACAGCATTGGACATTATTTCTAGGGAGATATTCATCGTAAATCGACGATATACGATTATACTCAAAAAAACAAGATTACGCAGTGTCTTTTCTAAAAGACACTGCGTTCACGAAATAGAGATAGCGAGTTTACATCAGTTTGCAGAATCTTGCAGACGACGCTGCACTTCATCATCACCGAGTGGCTGCTGCGGCATAATGAAAACCTGACCCGGCAGAATTAGGTCAGGGTTACGTATCTGATCACGATTGGCGAGGTAAATCGTCGTGTAACGCGTGCCATGCCCATAAGTACGCTTGGAAATTGTCCAGAGGTTGTCACCTTTGCGGATGATCACCGAACCTTCAACCTTCTGCAACGGTGTGCCACTGGCAGCATCTTCCGCGCCGCTATTCTGAGCTGCTGTCCCCGTTGCAACTGCCGAGACATTCTCACCGGCTTCGCGGCGGAACGGCACGCGAGCAGTTGCAATCACGCGACCCGTGCTGTCGAGAAGATCGGCACGGATGATATAGTCGCCAACTGCAAGCGGCTTCTGGCTCTGCACCAGAAAACGGCCTTCGGACGATATTGCGCTGGAGCCAAGCAAAATTTCATTGGCATTGACCACAACGCGCTGCCCCGCTTTCGGGTCATTTACATGGCCTGCAACAAAGACTTTGTCGCCTTCGATTTCGACCGCCTCAATGGCAAGCGGCGCATCGGTATCAGACTGCACCTGTGGCGTAGTTTGCGCTGTCTGAGCATCTGGCTGCGAGGAACCTACGGCGGACTGAGTTGGCACCTCCGGCTTGGTAATCAGGCGGCTTGCCTGACCGGGCTCTTCAACAAGTGCCAAAACCTGACCATTACGACTATCAGGTACAGAAACAATAGCAGTCTGCGTAGATGTTGCGACATTGCTGCCTTCACCACCCGCACGAAGCACCAACTGGTGATCGCCCGGCGCAAGCGTCTGATCAAGAACAATGGCAAAATCACCATTTTCGCCCGTCTTGGCAGTGCCCAATACCTTTGAGCCAGCAATGATTTCCACGTCGGTATTTGCCGCCGCCTGACCGGCAATCACCACGGAACCATCAGGTTCAACGCGTAGAATGTCGAAAACCGGCACTTTGGCACCCTTCGGGGCATCGAGTGCTGCAACTGGTGCAGCCTGTTCTGTTGCTTGTTGCGGCTGCGCCCCCGCTGGCTTCTGCAACTGTTGTTGAGCGTCCACTGCTGGGGCTTGCGCAGATTTTGGCACATTGGCCGCTTCGGGAGCTGTTGCAACCGTGTCTGAATTCGACACAGTACCCTGCACTTTAAGGGAATTCCAATAATACGCGCCCGCGCCCAAAACGAGGACAAGAACAACACCGATAAGACCATATCTATAGTTTTGCATTTCGGCCTGAATTCCAGATGAGATAAATTAACCACGATGTTTATCGCGTTTTTCTTTACCTCACAAGGAGTTGAACGGAATTGCGCGTGTTCTTAGATGATTATCGCAGTGAAATTACTCTTCTGTACAGCTGATTGGTTTTTCCTGTTCAGGATCGTCCATCAGATTATACAGATCGGCAGTTGGGCCCTTGGTCCACCAGACATAAATGCCACCCGCATATTTGGCACCAGAGCCAGAGAGAACATTGGCTGCAATGACGGTATTGTTTTCCATTTCAAGCTCTACCAGCGAGTTGTCACCGGCGTTATAATAGGTCGCAGAGACATTCTGATCACCGCATTTATAGAGTACCGCGTTCTCGGTTACATCAACATCGTCAGCAAGCTTGATGGTAATCTCTCCTGCGAAAGCACCCGATGCAATGAGTGAAAGACCCGCAACCAAAATCCATTTTTTCATGCCATCAAGCTCCCTGTCAAAATTATGCTTAGCAACACTTATAACTGTAGAAGCTTGACGCTGAAACCGCAAAGTAGCACAAGAAATTATGTCTCAGATTCGATCCATTTGTGTTTATTGCGGCTCTTCAACGGGCTTAAATCCAATCTATCGTGAAGCGGGCCTGACGCTGGGGCGCTCCCTTGCCGAACATGGCATCCGCCTTGTTTATGGCGGCGGCACGCGCGGCATTATGGGCGCGGTTGCTGAAGGTGTTATGAAGGCTGGTGGCGAAGTCACCGGCATTATTCCAACCTTTCTGCTCGATAAGGAAGCAAGCCTTGAGAAGGCAAAAGAGCTGACCGAGCTTATCGTTGTTGGCGATATGCATGAGCGCAAGCATCTCATGTTCCAGAAGTCGGATGCCTTCGTGACCCTGCCCGGTGGCATTGGCACAGTTGAAGAAATCGTTGAAATGATGACCTGGGCGCAGTTAGGCAAGCATCGCAAACCAATGGTTTTTGCGAATATCAACAGCTTCTGGCAGCCGATGCTGACGCTGCTTGATCATATGACGAATGAAGGCTTTATCCACACCGCGCATCAGGTAAAGCCGCTCGTGATTGACCGGGCAGAAGACATTGTCCCTGCGATCTTAGCTGCCAACGGCAAAGCCCATGAAGGCGATCCGGCGATTATCGAAAAGATGTGAGTGCGGTTTCAGTACAAGAATAAATGATAAGGGCGGAGCAATCCGCCCTTTCTTGTTTTCATCTACAGCTATTGCAAACAACTCAATATTCAACCATATGGTTGACTATTGATTTTAATAATGTATATTCAACCTCATGGGTGAATAATGAACGATGATGCTTTGTCACATACTCTCAAGGCCGTCGGAGACGTTACGCGTCGGCATATTTTGACGCTTCTTGTTCAGGAAGGCGCTTCAAAAGTGACTGTACTCGCCGCTCATTTCGACATGTCGCTCAACTCGGTCTCCAAACACATCAAGGTGTTGGAAGAGGCCGGATTGGTCACCCGAAAGACTTTGGGCCGCGAGCATTTCATCGCTGCGAGACTAGAACCAGTGCGAGAAGTGGAAGCCTGGTTCACGGAACTGAAGTCTGTCTGGGAACTGCGCCTTGAGGCGCTGGAGAATTTACTCGTTTCAAAGGAATAAGAAAATGAGTGAGCTTGAACTGACAGTCAATCGCAGGATCGCTGCTCCACGGGAGAAGATTTTCGATGCATGGCTTTCGCCATCTACCCTTGCAAATTTCATGCGCGTTCCACCCGACAGCGTCAAGCCGTCTGATGTGAAAACGGATGCGGTGAAAGGTGGGCGCTTCTCAATTCTCATGCACACAGTCGACCGCGACGTGATGCATACAGGCACTTATCTGGAAATTAAGCCCCACTCGCGGTTATCATTTACCTGGAGTTCACCTCATTCGCCGGACGACAGTGTCGTGACAGTCGATCTGACAGAAGTTGATGCCAACACAACAGACGTTACCCTCAACCAAGTGAAATTCCGTAGTCAAGAAGAGCGCGAAGGTCACACCAGAGGCTGGACGGCAATTCTTGCGAATTTTGACCAACTGGCGCAATAAGCATTAAAAATTCCGGGCGTTAGAGCGCCGATCTGATTAAATCAGATCGGCGCTCTAACCATCTGTTTTTACGCGCATCTTATCCGAAAACCGTTTCACACTTTTCGTGATACGCTAATACCCGGCTTTTCTTTGAGAATTACTTCTTCACCAGCGTTACAACTGTTTCCACATGCGAAGACCACAGAAACTGGTCAATCGGTGTCACGCGGGTGATGCGGTAGCCGCCCTTCACCAGAATTGCGAGATCGCGCGCCAGCGTTACCGGGTTGCAGGAGATTGCAACAACCTTTTCTACCTTGGATTTGGCCAGCTCCTGTGCCTGTTCTTCAGCGCCTGCGCGTGGTGGATCGAAGACAACGGCATTGTAAGGCAGCAATTCCTTCGGCATCAGCGGTCGGCGAAACAGATCGCGACGTTCAACCGAAACAGGCTTTAAGCCCTGCACATAGCGTATGCCACGATCAAGGGCAGCGAGTGCCAGCGCATCATTTTCAATCGCGTGGACTGCACATTTTTCCGCAATACGCAGTGCGAATGTACCTACACCGCAGAAAAGATCGGCAACACGCTTGGATTTGCCAAGATGTGCAACAACGAGCGAAACCATTACTTCTTCGGCTTCAACTGTTGCCTGCAAAAAACAACCGGGGGGCACTGGAACAGGCACTTTGCCGAAATGAATAATCGGCTTTTTGGGTTCGACGATAATTTCGCCTTCATGAGAAAGCCGTGCAAAACCTTTTTTCATGATCAGTACGGTCACCGCACGGCGCTGTTCGTCGCTGAGTGTGCCGCAGCCACTGGCAGCAAGATCGAGGCCGGATTCAGTTATGGTTGCAGCCAGTTTGAATGGCTTTGAACCCGGCGCAATCAGCGCGCCTACTTCGCGCAGGTCATCAAGACGCGCGATAATTTCAGGAACCGTAACTGCGCATTCGACAATATCAATGATTTCGTGGCTCTGATGGCGGTTAAAGCCAAGCAGAACGCTCTTCTCGGTTTTGCGCACCGCAAAGGTTGCACGGCGACGCGACTGCGGTGCGCAAGTAACCAGCGCATCCACCTCAACGTCAAGGCCACGGCCCTTCAACGCTGAAACCACCAGTTCGCGTTTCCATGCGCGGTAAGGTTCATCCTGCCAATGCTGCAAAGCACAGCCGCCGCAATCTTCAAAATGCTGGCAGGCCGGGTCCTGACGTTCATCAGATGTTTCCAGCAGTGCCATCACCGTCGCGCGGTTCTTGTCGCGGGCCACATTGGCGACTTCGCCGGGCAGCGTGAAAGGTACAAAAAGCTGGCCATCGGACAAATTGGCGACGCCATCGCCCCCCGCACCTATTGAGCGGATAGTAATTTGCGTCGTCATTGATCTTTCTTTCCTGCCAAGAGATATTCACGATTGCCATCGCCGCCCTCAATGGGTGACGGACAAAGGCCGAGCGCGCGCCAACCAGCTTGCGTCTCCAGCCATGATCTCAGTTCTTCTGCTATGCTTTCGCCTATCGACGGGTCGCGCAAAATGCCGCCCTTGCCGATAGCCTCGCGGCCAGCTTCAAATTGCGGCTTTACGAGAAGCGCGCAGATAGCATCTTTTTGCGCTAACGCCAATGCCGGAGGCAATGCGAGCTTCAGCGAAATGAAACTGACATCCGAAACCACGCAACCAATATCGCGTCCATCAAGATAGCTAGCATCAAGTGCTCGGGCATTGATGCCTTCCTTGTTGGTCACACGCGGGTCATTGCGCAGCGTCTCGTGCAACTGATCATGACCGACATCAATGGCGATGACATGGTTGCTGCCCCGCGCCAGAAGCACTTGCGTAAAACCACCGGTAGATGCGCCTATATCAAGTGCGGTTCTGTCTTTGACATCAAGACTGAAATGATCGAGAGCCGCAATCAGCTTCAGCGCTCCGCGCGAGACATAGGCACTGGCCGGATCATCGACTGTAATTTTGGCCGAGCGCAAAACTGTCTGTCCGGGCTTGGTTATTGACTTACCATTAACCTGAACCGTGCCGCGCTGAATGGCATCGCGGGCGCGAGAACGTGTTGCAAACAACCCAAGCTCGACCAGCAACTGGTCAAGCCTTGGGCTCTTGTCATTTGATTGCTCACTCATCGATCAGGCGCGAAAAGGAGCCGCGACTTCTTCGCGACCTAGCGCTGCAAAGACCGTGTGCACGATACCAGCGCGGTCAAGACCGGCATTTGCATACATCACTTCCGGCTTGGCATGGTCCTGATAGGTATCGGGCAGTGTCAACACGCGCATCTTTAGGCCGCGATCCAGCAAACCATCGGTGGCGAGGAATTGCAGCACATGCGCCGCAAAGCCACCAACAGCGCCCTCTTCAATTGTCACAAGCACTTCATGCTCGCGTGCAAGGCGGCGGATGAGATCATGATCAAGCGGCTTGGCAAAGCGCGCATCGGCAACGGTCGTAGAAAGCCCAGCAGCAGCCAGTTCGTCAGCCGCGCTCAGGCATTCCTGCAAACGCGTTCCAAATGATAACAATGCGACCTTCGTGCCTTCACGCACGATACGGCCCTTGCCGATTTCAAGTGGTGAACCGCGTTCTGGCAATTCAACACCGACGCCATCGCCGCGCGGGTAACGGAACGAAATCGGACCTTCGTCATAATCAGCAGCCGTGCGCACCATGTGGCGCAGTTCCGCCTCGTCTGATGCCGCCATCACAACAAAGCCCGGCAACGCGGCGAGGAAGCCCGTGTCGAACGATCCCGCATGGGTTGGACCATCAGCACCGACCAGACCAGCGCGATCAATCGGAAAACGCACGGGCAGATTCTGAATCGAAACATCATGTACGACCTGATCATAGCCGCGCTGAAGAAATGTCGAATAGATAGCGCAAAACGGCTTATAGCCTTCAGTGGCAAGGCCTGCTGCAAAGGTGACCGCATGTTGTTCGGCAATGCCGACATCGAAAACTCGTTTTGGGAACACTTCGCCAAACAGATCAAGCCCGGTGCCTGTTGGCATAGCCGCAGTGACGGCTACGATCTTATCGTCGTGACGGGCTTCTTCAATCAAGCTGGAGCCAAAAATCTTCGTATAGCTTGGCGCATTTGCCGGCGGCTTCGACTGCTTGCCAGTGATCACATCAAACTTGTTGACACCATGATATTTGTCGGCAGCGGCTTCCGCAGGTGCATAGCCCTTGCCCTTTTGCGTAACCACATGGATCAGCACCGGACCGTCCTGCGTATCACGGACATTTTTCAGGATCGGCAAAAGATGGTCGAGATTATGCCCGTCGATAGGACCGACATAATAGAAGCCGAGCTCCTCAAACATTGTGCCGCCGGTAAAGAAAGCCCGCGTGAACTCTTCCGACTTGCGCGCCTTGTCCTGCAAAAATTTCGGTAGCTTCTTGGCAACCTGCTTGGCGGCATCACGCACGCTGCGATAGGTTTTACCGGAAACCAGACGCGCCAGATAGGCGCTCATCGCACCGGTTGGCGGCGCAATCGACATGTCATTGTCGTTGAGGATAACGATCAGGCGTGCGTCAAGGGCACCGGCATTGTTCATCGCTTCATAGGCCATGCCTGCCGACATAGAGCCATCGCCGATAACCGCAATGACATTGCGCTTTTCGTCCGAAAGCTCACTTGCAACTGCCATGCCAAGGCCAGCAGAAATAGAGGTCGACGAATGCGCCGCGCCAAACGGATCATATTCGCTTTCAGTGCGCTTTGTGAAACCGGACAGACCGTTTTCCTGACGCAACGTGCGGATGCGATCGCGGCGTCCGGTCAGGATTTTATGCGGATAGGCTTGGTGGCCAACATCCCAGATGATGCGATCATGTGGCGTATCAAAAACATGGTGTAGAGCCACTGTCAGTTCAACAACACCAAGTCCCGCGCCCAGGTGCCCGCCCGTTGTAGAGACTGCGTCAACCAGTTCGGCGCGCAGTTCTTCAGCCAGTTGCGGAAGATCTGTTTCCGGCAATGCACGAAGGGCTTCCGGTGTCGGAGCTTTATCGAGCAATGGGGTGATGGGTCGGGACATTAAAACAACCTGTTGTTGGTTCGATTTTTCTTTGTCGGTATAGCAGCAGCGGGTTCAGATCAAGTATGCGGGACATCGTGTCCTATGCGCGAAAGCGGTTCCCGTTCAAACGGAGCCATAACAAATGCTTTAGCTTTTTGTTTTGCCGCTTGAGCTGGAAATGCTCCATCATTCGGGCAAAGGTATGAATTCTTCCTCATCTCCCGGTACAATATCGAAACGACCGCTGCGCCATTCTTCCTTGGCCTGCTCAATACGCTCTCTTGAAGACGAAACGAAATTCCACCAGACATAGCGCTTTGAGCCAAGCGCTGCCCCGCCGAACAGCATAAAATGCGCGCCTTCGGGGCCAGCTTGCACAACAATATCATCGCCGGGTCTGAACGCCAGCAGCCTGTCGGGCGGAAATACTTCGCCAACAATGCCGACATTACCGCGCAGCGTATAAATCGCGCGCTCTTCCGTGGTTGGCGGAATATGAAACCGTCCACCGGGCAGCACCTCAATATCTGCATAAAGCGTTTCGGCATGTTGGATCACAGGTGATGAGACGCCATGCATAGAACCGATAATCAGCCGTCCGTTAAACTCGCTATCTTCCATCAGGGGCAGTTCAGGCGCATTGGTATGGTAGAAATGCGGGTCGATTTCCTCCGCTTGCTCTGGCAATGCAAGCCATGTCTGAATGCCGGAGATAGCTAAAGGACCGTTGCGCTCTTCTTCAGGTGAGCGCTCGGAATGCACGATTCCCCTGCCCGCCGTCATAAGGTTCACGTCGCCCGGCTTAATCACCATTTCCGTGCCAAGACTGTCGCGATGGCGGATATGACCATCGAACAGATAGGTCACTGTTGAAAGACCAATATGCGGATGCGGACGTACATCAAGTGCATCGCCATCACGTAAAATGGCCGGACCCATGCGGTCGAAAAAGATGAAGGGTCCAACAAGCCGTCGCTTCACGGTTGGCAATGCTCGACGCACTTCCAGCCCGCCAATATCACTTGTCCGCGGGATCACCAGCGTTTCAATTGCATCCACAGAAGTCTTGTCGCCAAGCACGGGATCAGGACAGGGAAAGAAACTCATCGGAGTGCCACCAAACAAAATCGCACCGGCAAACTGCTTGCCGATGCGCCATGCTCAAAAAGATAGGGGCCTATTAGCGATTGTGCAACAGGCGTGACAATTCGTTCGTATCTGGCACTTGCCCATTCGTTGTGAGCTTGTCGACCAGCCCCGGTAGAACTTGCGAAAGCTGATTAAGCAGTTCCTGCTGGTCAATGCCTGCATGTTCAGCAATTTCGCTCAATGTCTTCTGTCCAAGCGCATCACCAAGCTGGCCCGGCTCAATCTGGTGATTGCCACCCTGCCCGACCCATGAATCAACTTTATCGCCAAGACCTGCCTGTTTGAGCTGGTCAAGAAGACCG
The DNA here is from genome assembly GCF_002252445.1 of Brucella thiophenivorans. Classification (GTDB taxonomy): domain Bacteria; phylum Pseudomonadota; class Alphaproteobacteria; order Rhizobiales; family Rhizobiaceae; genus Brucella; species Brucella thiophenivorans. The sequence goes on along the minus strand of NZ_NNRJ01000015.1, from coordinate 619,907 downwards.
CCAAGACCGCCGCTCAGCGGACCTGGTGCAGCGGGTGCTGAAGCTGCGCCGCCGCTTGCAAGCGCACCACCAAGTAAGCCACCAAGACCACCGAGGATGCCGCCAAGCAAGCCACCGCCACTATCGGCCTGTTGTGCCGAATGATCCGGGACAGATGCAGGTTGTTCCGGCTCTTCACTATGCCCTTTGAGCATTTTTCCGACAAGCAATGCACCCAGTGCAATCAGAACCGGCTTGGCAAGGCTGCCGCCGGGGATCGGCGAGTTGTTGGAATTGTCGTCATAACTTCCCATCACGCGATACTCCCTGTTGGTCGCTGTGGTTTTTTCACACGCGATAAGTTAAGGTGAAATAAGTTTACACCTTTGGCAAGCATTATACCTTGCCAAATCGAAACTATTGTGAAAATTTTCTAAATGCTTGATGTAAAATCTTATTTTCGCAATCGGAGATATTAGATGTCTATTATAAGCTGGATTATTCTCGGACTTATCGCTGGTTTTATCGGCAGTAAAATTGTCAATAAAAGCGGTCAGGGACTGTTCTTCGACATTGCGCTCGGCATTGTCGGAGCGATTATCGGCGGCGTCATCTCTTCATTCCTGTTTGGCCGCGGCGTCACAGGTGCCTTCGATCCAATCAGCCTGATTATTGCCATTCTCGGTTCTGTCCTTGTGCTATGGGCATATCACAAGATCACTGGCAAGCGTTCCATTGGTTAGAGCGCTTTTCGATCTGATTAAATCAGATCGGCGCTCCAACTATTTGCTCAAACGTGCATCCCGAAAATCGTTTCACACTTTTCGGGATGCACTCTAAAAAGCATAATACAATGTTTCGGGTTCGATTTAAATCGAACCCGAAACATTAAATACTCCTGAGGAAAGCGCCGCCGCGTTGATGAGCTTCATCGAACACTACATAGCCGCCTATGGCGCTTTCGCAATCTTCGTGATCGTTTACTTCGAGTCCTTTGGCGCGCCTTTGCCAGGAGAAAGTGCTTTGATTGCCTGTTCGCTTCTGGCGTTGCACGGGACATTGCACATTGAGCATGTGCTTTTTGCGGTATTCATCGGCGCTGTTCTGGGCGACTGTACCGGCTATCTGATCGGACGGTATGGCGGACGAGCACTCATCCTTCGCTACGGTCATCATGTGAGGCTGACGCCGGAACGGCTTGAGCATTTTGAGAAAATATTCGAGACAAAAGGTATTTATGTCGTTGCCACTGCACGCTTCGTCGTTCTGCTACGGCAATTAAATGGCATAATTGCAGGTTCCATGAAGATGAACCCGCTGCATTTTTTAGCAGCCAATATCGTTGGCGCTGCTGGCTGGACCCTCGTCTGGGGGCTCGGTCCTTATATGTTGAGTGGCGTGCTTGCACCCTATGCCACTCACCTAAAACATTTTTTCCATTAGCCGCCTATGAAAACAAGATTTTGGGTGAATCATCATCTGTTACTTACAAGCAACAGTCGATCTGGAATACTCAGTATCTTATTTAAATTCGACAGTGTTGCCTAGTCATTAAAACTTCACTAATATGACATGTAATTGATATTGCTTGTTTTTTTACGCTCTCTATAAGCGGCTCCGTCACACCTCACTTACGGAGACATTTTATGAGGGTTAAGCATTTTCTCTGCGCTTCGGCTGCAGTATTTTCCTTCGCTTCCGCTGCACAGGCTGCTGATGCGATTGTTGCACCAGAGCCAGAAGCAGTTGAATACGTCCGCGTTTGCGATGCATACGGCGCAGGCTATTTCTACATTCCAGGTACCGAAACCTGCCTTCGCATTCACGGTTATGTTCGTGCGGACATCAAGGGCGGCGACAACGTCTATGCCAAAACCCTCAGGGCCCATGATCGCGATACCTACGACTATCTGACCCGTTTCTCGCTCCGCTTCTCGACCGCTTCGGAAACCGAACTCGGCACCTTGAAGACCTATGCTGAAACCCGCTTCCAGTACCAGAATGGCGCTGATGCAAGCTCGACCGGCACTCTGCGTTATGGCTACATCCAGCTCGGCGGCCTTCGCGTTGGTCTTGATGAATCGGCGTTCGTAACCTTCACTGGCTACCTCGGCGACGTCATCAATGACGACGTTATTCTGGCAGGTGGCACCCGCACCAACGCAATCAGCTATACCTTCAAGGGCAGCAACGGCTTCTCGGCCATCGTTGCAGTTGAACAGGGTGGTAACGGCGACTCCAACGGTTCCGTCACGATCAACGACTACATGCCACACGTTGTTGGTGGTCTGAAGCTCGCTCAGGATTGGGGTTCGATCGCTGGTGTTGCAGCTTACGACGCACTCAATGAAAAGTGGGTGGGTAAAGCTCGCCTCGACGTAAATGTAACTGACCAGTTCTCGGTTTGGGTACAGGGCGCTTACAAGTCGAACGACGATACTTATGTCGCTGGCGTTCGTCAGATCGATAGCTTCTACGGCACATGGGGCGGCGATTGGGCTGTCTGGGGTGGCGCGAAGTACAAGATCAACAAGAAAGCCGCCTTCAACATCCAGGCCGCTTACGAAGAAGCTGATCGTTTTGCAGCAACAGCAAACATCGCTTACACGCTCGTACCAGGCTTCACTGTAACGCCAGAAATCTCGTACACCAAGTGGAACGACGACAAGTCGGTCCTTAAGGGCAAAGACGCGATCCAAGGTATGGTTCGGTTCCAGCGTTCGTTCTAAGCAATATTGCTTAGATCAAAATTGCGTCGCTAAAGCTTCCCGACCTCCAGTCAGACTGCACGCGACACAAAGAAATAGCGGCTCGAAAGGGCCGCTATTTTTATATTACGAAAGAATTTTAGACAGGCTTATTCCGCGTCGAGCGGCTCTGTTCCGATAGGCTGACCATCACGACCAATGCGGATTTTCTCGACTTTGTCTTCGGCGGATTTGAGCAGCGTATCGCAATGCTTCTTCAGCGCTTCGCCGCGCTCATAGATACGAATGGACTCTTCCAGCGGCACATCGCCCCGCTCCAGAGCATCGACGATCTTTTCAAGCTGCTTCAAGGCATCCTCAAAGCTCATAACTGCAATGTCGGTGTTGGACGGTTCGGTTACCATGGTTTATCCTTTCAACAGCCGCGTAATATGGGAAGACGCGGACTGCGACAAGCCCTCAAGATCATATCCACCTTCAAGCACACTCACCAGTCGGTGGTTGCAGAAGCGCTCTGCGCGCTCCATGAGCTTGCCCGTCGCCCAGTCGAAATCCGCCTCATCAAGATTAATCTCAGCAAGCGGATCGCGGTGATGTGCGTCGAAGCCAGCCGAAATAAGGATCAAATCTGGCCGGAAGTTGTCCAAAGCAGGCAATACACGACTATTAAACGCTTCGCGGAATTCACGACTACCGGTATTGGGCGAAAGCGGTGCGTTGACGATATTGCCAACGCCTACTTCATCCTTTCGACCTGTGCCGGGAAAAAGCGGAAACTGATGGGTCGAGCAGAACAAAACACTCGGATCATCTTTAAAAATATCCTGCGTGCCGTTGCCGTGATGTACGTCCCAGTCAACAATCGCAATGCGCTCCGCACCATGATGCCGCTGCGCATGACGCGCGGCAATGGCCACGTTGTTAAACAGACAAAAGCCCATAGCAGTTGCAAGCTCGGCATGATGACCCGGCGGGCGTGAGGCGACAAAGACATTATCGGCCGCACCTGAAAACACGTCATCGACCGCAGCATTTGCGCCACCGATGGCCAGAAGCGCTGCTTCCCAGCTTTTAGGGCTTACGTAAGTATCGACGCCGAGCTTGCTGATCGGCTGCGGGGCTTCCTGGTCGTCTATCCCATCAGGAATTTGCTTGCGGATTTCGTCGATATAGCTTTCGGGGTGCACAAACAGAATCGCATCTTCTGATGCCATTTGCGCTTCCACACGGTCGAGACGGTAAAAATCCGGCCCGTCCAGTTCGCTCATCAGCGCGCGAATGCGATCAGGCCGCTCGGGATGTCCGGGCGGCACGATATGTTCAAGATAGGTAGGATGCCAATAGAGCCGTGTTGTCATTGCGATCCTGTAGCATCTTTAGCCGACAACACTGTGTCAGATGATTTCCGTGCGCGAGATATTAATGCCGAAACCTTCTAGACCAACATAGTGACGCTCACGCGATGCCAGCAGCACGATCGATGTGATGCCCAGATCTTTCAGAATCTGCGCACCAAGACCAATCTGGCGCCATTCTTCTTCGCGGGCCACAGCTTCCGCATGGGCTTCGTGTTCGCCAAGCAGAGCTTCACGCGCACGCGCATCGCGGTGATCCGCACGAACCCCGACAGAACCTTCGCGCAGGTAAACCAAAACGCCGCGGCCTTCCTTGCCCATACGCTTCATGATCTCGTCGAGATTGCTACCCCCATTGCCGAAAACATCATTAATCACGTCTTCGCGGTGCAGACGGACAGGGACTTCTTCGCCGTCACGGATGTCGCCAAAGACAACAGCCACATGCTGCATCGGCTCCCACGGAAGCTCATAAGTATAGGCATGAGCCGGACCTGCGCAGGTATTGATGGCAGCATCACCGATGCGCTTAACCAAAGTTTCCTTGCGCTGACGGTAGGCAATGAGGTCCGCGACCGTGACGCGATGCAGCTTGTGCTGCTCCGCAAAGCTCGTCACATCAGGACCACGCATAACAGTGCCATCATCATTGATAAGTTCGCAAATCACGCCAATTGGCGGCAAGTTTGCGAGCTTACAAAGATCAACCGCCGCTTCCGTATGACCGGAACGCATCAGCACCCCGCCTTCCCGCGCAATCAGCGGGAAGATATGGCCAGGACGCACGAAATCCGAAGCACCGGCATTCGGGTTTGCAAGATTGCGCACAGTCAGCGTGCGGTCGTCGGCAGAGATCCCAGTGGTCGTGCCATGGCGATAATCAACCGTGACCGTAAAAGCAGTGGTGTGAGCCGATTCATTTTCCGCAACCATCGGTGCCAGATTAAGGCGCTTCGCTTCTTCACGTGGCATCGGCGTGCAAACGATGCCCGATGTATAGCGCACGATAAAGGCCATTTTTTCCGGCGTGCAGTGAACTGCGGCAACGATCAGATCGCCTTCGTTCTCGCGTCCGTCATCATCCATGACCACAACGATTTCGCCACGCTCGAAAGCCCGCAGCGCATCAACGACCTGTTTCTGATTATAGCTCATTTCAGCCTCAATGGTTGTACCACAGCTTCAGTCGAAAACCGGCCCTCAGTTCCTGAAACTGAACTCACTTACACGCATTATCCTACTCAAAACCGCTTCACACTTTTGCTGGAAATGCTTTTATACGCGTCCTGTCTGTCCGCGATGGCGCAGATAATGATCGGCAATGGCACAAGCGACCATCGCTTCGCCAATCGGTACAGCGCGGATGCCCACGCAAGGATCATGACGACCCTTGGTCATCACATCAACCTCTTTACCAGTGCTGTCGATGGACTTGCGCGGTGTGAGGATCGACGATGTCGGCTTGACGGCAAAACGCGAAACAACCGGCGCGCCGGTTGCAATGCCGCCCAGAACACCGCCCGCATGGTTGGAAAGGAAAAGCGGCTGACCATCATTGCCAATACGCATTTCATCGGCGTTTTCTTCGCCGGTCAGACGTGCCGCTTCAAAGCCATTGCCAATTTCGACGCCTTTAACGGCATTGATCGACATGAGATAACTCGCAATATCCTGATCAAGCTTGCCGTAGATTGGCGCACCAATGCCAGCAGGGACACCATCTGCAACGATTTCGATGATCGCACCAATGGACGAGCCATTTTTGCGAATGCCATCAAGATAATCAGCGAAAACCTCAACAGAACCAGCATCCGGCGTGAAAAAGGGATTGTTATCGACTTCGTTCCAGTCCCAGCGCGAGCGATCAATGTCATGCACACCCATGGAAACCAGTGCGCCGCGCACTTGCAACCCCGGCACGACCTTGCGCGCAATCGCACCAGCGGCAACGCGCGCTGCCGTCTCACGCGCTGAAGAACGTCCGCCGCCACGATAATCGCGAATTCCGTATTTGACGTCATAGGCATAATCGGCATGGCCGGGACGATATTGCTTAGCAATATCGCCATAATCCTTGGAACGCTGATCGGTGTTTTCGATCATCATCGAAATCGGCGTGCCGGTGGTGGTCATGGTCACACCATCATCACCCAGAAGCACGCCGGAAATCACACGCACCTGATCCGGCTCGCGACGCTGCGTCGTATATTTCGACTGTCCCGGCTTGCGCTTGTCAAGATAGGACTGAATTTCGGCTTCGGTAAATGTGATGCCGGGAGGGCAACCATCCACGACGCAACCAAGCGCAATGCCATGGCTCTCGCCCCAGGTTGTTACGCGAAACAGATGACCGAAACTGTTATGAGACATGAGCTAAACCTGATTACGGAGCGCCTTTTCCGGCAAGATATGGGGCGGTTTTATTGGCCTTTTGAGCAACGGTCAAATTATTGCTGGGAATAGCGCATCAGGATCGCAAAATTTCCATCAGATCATCCACATGCCGCATTCTTTTTGACACATTCCACCAGCTAAAATGCACACACAAATGAAATTGCTTCCTTCGGTTTAAGTGCTTAGAGCTGGCTGAAAAATCAGGGAGCAATCGCAAAATGCAATTCGTGTCGAATCAGTCGGTGGACGGTCGGGCACTCAAATGGAGGATGGCACCCATGCAGTATATTGTGGGACTGCTCTTTATCATTGCGTCGCTCTTTTCGACCGTTGCAATGGCAGATGACGTCGAAGGCAAGATCACTGGCATCAATCAGGACAAGGAAACAATTACGCTCGATGACGGCAAGACCTATAAGTTGCCGGGCGAGTTTGATTATTCCGCCATTAACAAAGGCATGAAGGTCATCATTCTTTATGATGAAGCCGACAATACGCGCTTCGTCACCGACATTCAGGAAGCGCCATAAGATCAGCTTACTGCAAGCACTAGACCCGTGTCGTATTGGCGAACAAAATCGACGCGGGTTCCATTCCAGTGATAGCTGTAGTGCCGACCCTGAACGGGAATCGTTATAACATTCGGCCAGAAAATGCCGATACAAGAGCCACAGCGCATCCGCACACTTGGCCAGAGAAGCCCGTGACTTCCCGCTGCGCGTAAATCTTTTCCCTCAACATGTGAAGCCTCATAGTCAACCGGATCAAGCACGCCCGGAACGTCGCTCACATCGTCCAGTTCCCGTTCAACACTACCAATCAGCACCCGAAAATCGGAAGTCCAGCCGGGTTCTTCACTTGTTGCACGCATGAATTTTTCATGGTGATGGATGGTTTCCGCAACTGCCACATCTTCGCGATCAGCGGCATAATAAATACCGTAGCTGCCATCGCTGAAGCGTCCCGGACGAGTTGTCGAGCAATGCACAAAGGGTGCCATGACATAGGTTGCACCCTGCCCGGCAACGCGCCGATTGGCAGGCACCTTGCCAAGATCGCCTATCTCAAACCGAATGCGCGGGTTTGTCTTTTCCTCGACCGAAGCCAAGGCCTCCCAATCACGCGGATCAGCAATATCTTCAAACAGGTCGATTGGCGGATGGATGGAGCGGATGATGCGAAAAGTCTGCGGCCAGTGCACATGCCGTTTTACGGCGAGACCACTTACCATGCACCGCGCTCCGCGTTGAGCCATTCTCGCAGTGCAGCAAGATCTGAAATTTCACCACGCAACATGAGATCGAGCGCCGACAAACCGCCGAACGCGCCATTCGGCTTTCTGATCCACGCATAGCCGCGCGCGGCATCGCGGAACATATAGCGCAGCCCTTTATGAACACCCATCAGATGCGCCATGCGCATGCGCAAATCGCGGTCGATGCACCCGACAGAGCCATCTTTCCAACGTGCCCATGTCCGCGCAGACATATCGCCTAACAATGTGCAAGCTTCCGCATCAGAGAGCTTCCAGACCCTCAGCAGATTGACCGTTGTGCGTGCCAAAGCCCCCGCTTCTTCCTCGGTAATCGCATTCGTCAGAGTGCCTGCTGGCGTGATACTAATCGGCTGAAGTTCCATGTCACACCTTTCTTATGGCGGAAGGATAACATAATTTTGCCAAATGGCAAACCAGCCCACCGTAAACCACGTCGTTGCTAGACTTTTGGAGGCGAGTCTGTTTGTGTCAGAGAGATGGGGCCTCCAATAATCCGGTCAGGCCGAGTATTGAATGTTGGGGCAAGCATCGATGGATGATCCGATAAAATCACTCGACAGGCCTGGCAACAAATCCGCGCAGGCACGCTATGTATTCTTTGCTGCGCTGACTGGAATATTGACCGGAGCTGTCGGGTCTTATTTTCATCTGATCATTGATACATTGATGACATGGCCGCAAAAGCTAGGCCAATACATCACCGGAACATCGCTTATCGTTGCGGCAGCACTGTTTACAATGTGCTGCACAGTGCTTGCGGCTTTCATTGTTCGTCGTTTTGCACCCGAATCCGGCGGCAGTGGCGTTCAAGAAATTGAAGGCGCAATGGAAGGCTTGCGTCAAGTCCGTTGGCGGCGCGTTTTGCCAGTGAAGTTTCTCATGGGCATCACATCAATCTCATCCGGCCTCGTTCTGGGTCGTGAAGGCCCGACCATCCATATTGGCGCATCGCTTGGTGCCGCTATTACGGATTTCTTCAAAGTCAGCGAAACCGAGCGACGTGGGATTCTCGCGGCTGGTGCGGCTGCGGGTCTTGCTTGCGCCTTTAACGCGCCGTTGGCAGGTGTTTTGTTCATAATTGAGGAAACGCACAAGCAGTTTCCTTACACATTCCGCACCTATATGGGCGTGATCGCTGCGGCTCTTCTGGCAACCGTTATGACGCAGATTATCGGCGGAACTGCACCCGATATGTCGATGCCGGATGTAAAAGCAGCACTTCAACATCTCCCCGCGTTTGTCGTGCTCGGATGTCTGCTTGGCTTCGTTGGCGTGGCGCTGAATGGTGGCATCATGTGGGCAGTGGATTTTGCAACGCGTATGCACAATCGCGTGCCTTATCTTTATCCGGCGATTATCGGGCTATGCGTGGGCGCACTGTTCATTGTACTGCCTTATTCGGTTACCGGCGGCGAGCATATTATCATGGAGCTTGCACACCAGAAGACCGGCTTGGCATTGCTGCTTCTGCTGGCGTTTGCGCGCTATTTCACGATGGTCGGCAGTTATTCCACTGGTGTTCCGGGCGGTATTTTTGCACCAATGCTCACATTAGCGACCTGTGTCGGGCTGGCATTTGCGGGCATCATCAGCGTTCTTCTGCCTGATGCCGGCATCATGCCGCTGGCTTTTGCGATTGCGGCTATGGGCGGGCTGTTTACGGCATCGGTTCGAGCACCAATTGTCGGCGTGGTTCTAACGCTCGAACTCACGGGCGCCTATGGCATGGCGATGCCGCTGATTGCCACCTGCCTCACCGCCAATCTTGTTGCACAATGGATTGGTGGCAAGCCGATCTATGAACAGCTTCTCGACCGAACATTGGCGCAAGCTGGCATCAAACCGAAAGACAGACCAGAAGAATCACAGACGGGACTTGCCTGAAACGAGGTCTGAGTTCACTCAGACCCACTCAAGCCTGTTGTTCTCGAATTTAAGAATCTTATCCTGCGGTATCGAGAGATTAGCGGCAGCATGGCCGTCCATATCGCCGTAAAGATAGAACAGCGTGCGAATGCAGCCGCCATGCGTCACGCAAACAGTTGGCCATTCAACTGCTTCGACCCAGCGGCCTATACGCTGCGACAACCGCATATAGCTTTCAGCAGTCTCGCCCGGCGGTATGAAATTCCATTTATCCTCGGCACGTGCTTCCAGAAGATCTTCGCGCTCTTTGGCGATGTCTTCCATCATGAAGCCCTGCCAGTCGCCGAAATTCACTTCCATCAATTGCGGATCGGTGCGGAAATCATAAGGGTCGAGGCCCATGCGCAGGCGAATGCGTTCCATGGTTTCACGCGTACGGCGCAGCGGGCTTGCAACAAAATCGTAACCGGCGCCATCGCCGATGAGAGATTTCAGCATATCGCCATTCCGGTCTGCCTGCGTGCGACCATGAGCATTGATATCAATATCAAGTTGCCCCTGAATGCGCTGCGCAACATTCCAGTCCGTCTCACCATGACGCGAAAAATAGATGATCTCGCGGGCCAAAATTACACCTCTGTCTGCCATCAGTTTAATGTTTGATAGCCCCTTCCATGGTGAAGGGACAAAGAAAAATCCCGAAAAGTCGGTCAACTTTTCGGGATTTGGAAATTTTCAGCTCAGTCTTTGACGACGGAGATGTCCGGCGCGTCAACCGCCTTCATGCCGATGACATGATAGCCGCTGTCTGCGTGGTGAACTTCACCTGTGACAGAACGCGAGAGGTCGGAGAGGAAGTAAAGGCCAACGTCGCCCACTTCATCAATCGTTACAGTGCGGCGCAGCGGTGCGTTATATTCGTTCCACTTGAGAATATAGCGGAAGTCGCCAATGCCCGATGCTGCCAGCGTTTTGATCGGGCCTGCAGAAATCGCGTTGACACGAATGTTCTGCGGTCCAAGATCAACAGCCAGATACTTCACACTTGCTTCAAGAGCTGCCTTGGCAACGCCCATGACGTTGTAGTTCGGCATAACTTTTTCAGCGCCGTAATAGGTCAGCGTGAGAATCGAACCACCATCATTCATCAGCTTTTCCGCACGACGCGAAATCGCTGTCAGCGAATAAACCGAGATAAGCATGGTGTTCTGGAAATTGGCTTCTGACGTATCGACGTAACGGCCCGTCAGTTCATCCTTATCGGAGAAACCAATAGCGTGAACGACGAAGTCGAGCTTGCCCCACCTCTTTTCCAGCGCTTCAAAAACAGCATCAATGCTTGCACCGTCAGCAACATCGCAATGTCCGGCAACAAAAGCATCCAGTTCTTCAGCCAATGGCTCAACGCGCTTTTTCAGCGCATCACCCTGATAGGTGAATGCAAGTTCCGCACCCGCTTCACGGGCTGCCTTGGCAATACCCCAGGCGATGGAACGGTTATTGGCTACGCCCAGAATCAATCCGCGCTTGCCCTGCAACAAACCAGACTTTGCGGTCATTAAGGGTCCTCATCGAAATATAATCAACTAGATGCCCTATCGCACAGCCTTGCACCGGCTTCAAGCAATTGCGCATAAAAAGCCGGGTATTGTGACTTTATCGTATCAGAGCATGTTGAAGATGCTCTGATACGGTTCATAGCCCTGTTTGATCTTAGTCGGCTTTGCGCTTGCGCAAAAACTCTTCCAGCTCTTTATCGCCACCTTCAGGCAGCATGATACGAACATGAACATAGAGATCGCCGTGACCGCCTGCTTTTAGAGGCAGCCCTTTTCCCTTCAAACGCAATACCTTGTCGGAACTTGACCAGGCCGGGATCTTAACTGCGATACGGCCACTCAGCGTCTCGACCTCCGCCTTTCCACCCAGCACCGCGTCAGCAAGTTCGACTGGCAGATCGACATGCACATCGCGCCCCTCAAGCTTAAAACGCTGGCTCTGCTTGAAATGGATCGTCACAAGCGCGTCGCCAGGCGTACCGCCGACAACATGCTCACCCTGACCTTTGAGCCGGATGGTCTGACCATCTTCGACGAACTGCGGCAGCTTGATTTTCAGGTGCTTGCCGTTTGGAAAAACTGCCTCGACCTTGTCAGCACCGGCAGCTTGTTCAAGCGTGATACTGATCGACGCAGACAAATCGTCGCCTTTTATGGGACCGCGCTGACGCGCACCGCCGCGACCAAAAGCACCACCGAATATATCGTTGAGAATGTCCTCGGCACCGCCGAAGCTACCTTGTTGAGCACCGCCACGCTGACGAAAGCCTGCAAACGGATCGCCTCCGCCTTGGCCACCAAACCCGGAATGGCCACCCTGCCCGGCAAAACCCTGAAAGGCTTGCTTGCCTTCCGCGTCGATCTCGCCACGGTCAAACTGACCGCGTTTATCTTTATCACCGACGATTTCATAGGCCTGATTAATTTCAGAAAAGCGCTCCTGTGCCTTTGGATCATTCTGGTTCTGATCAGGGTGATATTTCTTGGCCAGCTTACGAAAAGCCGACTTTATCTCTTCGGACTTCGCCGTTTTGGCGACGCCCAACACGCTATAGGGATCGCGCATATAAAATCCTCATTCAGGAAAATGACTGAATTATCAGCCGTTAGATTCGTTGCCCTTAATATGCGCACGAAGCTTAAAAACTTCCAGAGTTACCAGGGGCCGATTTTAAAAAAGCTTAAAGCGCATCCCGAAAAGTGTGAAACGGCTTTCGGACAAAGATGCGCGTTCAAAAAAGTTCAGATCGAAGTGGACTCTCAAAGCGGCGCAAAAGATGTCAGGGTCCACTGACCGCCGCGCTCCATACAGGTTTCGCCGCGATAGATAGAAACGCCGTCAAAAGCCTCGCGAGAGGTTTCAAACTGGCGGCACAGTGTGTCGTTCGCCTTGGTTTCGGCAACCGTGGTAATTGTGCCCTGACTGCCAGTATCGGGGTTTGCCCATGGCACAGGCTTCTTGCCCCATTGCGTAAAATTGAGAGCTGAAACGATACCCTTGATCGTCGACTGGTCGGAGAGCTTACCCGTATCCGTCTCGGCTTTTTGCGGCGTTTTTATTGAGCCTGTGATCGTGGACGAATCTGGAACTGCTTTTTCGATGCTGAAGCCGCCCATTGCACAGCCTGCCAGTGAAAAAACAAACATAACGAGAGACGCATGGCGAATTATTCCCGTGCGAAGAAAAGCAGAGTCGTCATGTATTTCGCGGCGAGCGGATCGAGCGGCCAACGGTCTTCCCTTAAATACATCCTAAAGATGTAACGAATATGGGGGATATGGAGTTAACAAGCAGTTTGCGCTCAAGGTAAACAAATCGATAACAAAGGACAACGTCCAAAATCTTAGAGAGTTTCTTATTTTGATTGAAGCATAGGAAATGCTCTAAATATTTGTTTTGTCGCTTTATCCTACGCAAAACCGCTATGCACTTTTGCTGGATATGCTCTAACTGTTCAAAGCGATGGACAAATCGCAGGATATGGAAGAAGTTCGCTTCCGAGATCTTAAAAACACTTGAAATGACCGGACATGACAGACAATAGCGACGACTTCACCCAAAGCTCCGAACCGTTCCGACTTTTTGCAGAATGGCTGAATGACGCCACCAAAAGCGAACTGAACGATCCCAATGCTGTTGCACTTGCAACCGTGGACCCGGACGGATTGCCCAACGTACGCATGGTTTTGCTCAAGGATTTCGATGAGCATGGCTTTGTCTTCTACACGAATTATGAAAGCGCCAAGGGGCAGGAAATCCTGTCTGCGGAAAAAGCTGCGATGTGTTTTCACTGGAAATCGCTGCGCCGTCAGGTGCGGGTACGCGGTCCTGTAGAGAAAGTCAGCGATGCAGAAGCCGATGATTATTATGCATCACGTCCGCGCGGCAGTCGCATCGGGGCATGGGCGTCGAAACAGTCGCGCCCGCTTGAAAGTCGCTTCGCGCTCGAAAAGGCTGTTGCAGAATATACGGCTCGTTATGCGATTGGTGAAATCCCGCGCCCTGCGCATTGGTCTGGCTTCCGTATTCGACCAGTCTCCATCGAGTTCTGGCATGATCGCCCCTTCCGCCTTCATGACCGCGTGTTGTTTACGCGCGACACACCAGAAGGCGACTGGCATAAAGATCGTCTCTATCCATAAAATGAAAAGGCCGCTGAAATCAGTGGCCTTTTTAATTTCAAACCATCGGCTTTAAGGCCACCCAAAGGCTGCCCAGCACGAGGCCTAAGAAAATCAGCCATCCGACTGTATTGTTCGACTTGAACAGACGCAGGCACTGATCAGGATTATCGATGTCGAGCACGATGATCTGCCGATAAAGATGAACACCAGCTGCGAGTAACCCCGCAAGCGCTGGCATTGGCACCTGCGCCACAGCAAAAGCCGCTGCAAAAAAGCCAATCGCACCACCATAAAGCACCAGCAGTGCCGTCTTGGTATGCTTACCAAACAGCCGCGCTGTCGATCCAACACCAACCAGCGCGTCGTCTTCCTTGTCCTGATGGGCATAGATTGTGTCATAGCCAATCGTCCAGAGGATCGCGCCGATATAAAGCAATACCGGCGAGAGTGAGAGCGAGCCTTCGACAGCCGCCCAGCCCATCAGCGCACCCCATGAGAAGGCAAGGCCAAGCACCAGCTGCGGCAAGTTCGTAATGCGCTTCATGAAAGGATAGGCCGTAACGATCACGAGAGATCCAACGCCAAGGCCAATCGTGAACCAGTTAAATTGCAGCACAACGGCCAGCCCGACCAGAGCCTGCAAAACAATGAATATTTTCGCCTGTTTGCGCGTCACCTGACCGGATGGCAGCGGGCGTGAACGCGTGCGGTCCACTTTATCGTCGATGTCCTGATCCGCGAGATCATTATAAGTGCAACCCGCGCCACGCATTGCAACCGAACCAACGAAAAACAAAACAAGATGCCAAATAGAAGGCACGACCGACCATGCATCATTGCCCGGCTGCGCACCTGCACCCGCCACAAGAGCCGCCGACCAGAAGCAAGGCCACAGCAAAAGCTGCCAGCCAATCGGACGATCCCAGCGTGCAAGCTGCGCATATGGCCACAGAGATGGCGGAAGCACCCGATAGACCCAATGGCCGGACGGTGCATCTTTCACGCGACCGCGTGCATCGCGCGACTGAACATCTGAATTCGGCCCCATACCGGGCTTTGACTGCTGCATAAATGCTTGCTTTCCTGAAACTGTAACGGTGCAACCGCTTTTTATCCAAAAATTGCGGTACTACCCTTGCCCGCGCACGCGTTGGGCAATAGAGACCCGTATCAATAAACACTTACTTATCTCACGCGCAGGGAGCAAGGCATGAAAGTTCTGTTGATCGGTTCCGGTGGTCGCGAGCACGCATTGGCATGGAAACTTGCCGCTTCCGAAAAGCTGACAAAGCTCTATTGTGCGCCGGGCAATCCCGGCATTGCCGAATATGCAGAACTGGTGACGCTCGACGTGACTGATCACGCGGCTGTCATAGCTTTTGCCGAGCAGAATACGATTGATTTGGTTGTCGTTGGCCCGGAAGCGCCGCTCGTTGCAGGTCTAGCCGACGATCTGCAAGCCGCGAACATCCGCGTTTTTGGTCCATCCAAGGCTGCCGCTCAGCTTGAAGGCTCCAAAGGCTTTACCAAGGATCTCTGCGCAAAGTTCGACATTCCGACGGGCGCCTATGGCCGCTTCAACAATGCACCAAAAGCCAAAGCATATATCCGAGAAATGGGCGCTCCAATCGTCGTCAAAGCCGACGGACTTGCCGCAGGCAAAGGCGTGGTCGTCGCGATGACGCTCGATGAAGCGCTCGATGCCGTTGATATGTGCTTTGAAGGCGCATTTGGCTCTGCCGGTGCAGAAGTCGTCGTTGAAGAGTTTCTTGAGGGCGAAGAAGCAAGCTTCTTCTGCATTTGCGACGGCAAAACCGCTCTGTCGCTCGGCTCAGCACAGGACCATAAGCGCGTTGGCGATGGCGATACAGGCGTGAACACCGGCGGCATGGGTGCTTACGCCCCTGCCCCTGTGATGACGCCTGAAATCGTCGAGGGCACGATGCGCGAACTGATTGAGCCAACCATGCGCGGCATGGCCGAAATTGGCGCACCGTTCTCAGGTGTTTTGTTCCTCGGTCTGATGATCGGCAAGGACGGCCCAAAGCTCATTGAATACAATACCCGCTTTGGTGATCCTGAGTGTCAGGTGCTGATGATGCGCCTTGAAAGCGACCTGCTCGACCTCATCAATGCAGCCGTTGATGGCAAACTTGATGACGTGACGCTCAAATGGAAAAATGACCCGGCGCTGACCATCGTCATGGCCGCAGAAGGTTATCCGGCCTCACCTAAAAAAGGCAGCGTGATCCACGGACTTGAAACGCTTGATGGCGTTGACGGCCTTAAAGTTTTCCATGCTGGCACGGCAGAAAAAGACGGCCAGATCATCGCCAATGGTGGTCGCGTGCTCAACGTAACTGCTATCGACACTACGGTCGCAGCCGCACAGGCCAAGGCCTATGACGCCATAAAGAAGATCAACTGGCCGCAAGGCTTCTACCGCTCAGACATCGGTTGGCGTGCGGTTGAGCGCGAACGTTCGGGCCAATAATTAAAGCTATAAGGGGCGATTGCGAATCTTAAGCGATATGGACGCGATTGCGTCCGGCCTTCTTCGCCTGATATAGCGCCGCGTCTGCGCGGCGCATCGTCTCATAGAGACTTTCTTCGTGGACCTGTTCGGCCACGCCGAAGCTTGCAGTCGGACCCCAATCAGGTGATTTTCCAGCAAACCGAAGCAAGCTTAGAGCCTCGCGCAAGCTTTGCGCCAGGCTTTCTGCAGCCTGCATATCTGCATCCGGTATAAACACGACGAACTCTTCGCCGCCCATGCGCGCAGCAACCGCTGACTTGGGAAGTTGCGTATTGAGCAGCTTGCCAAATGCTGCGATCACACGATCACCGCCATCATGGCCATAAGTGTCATTCACACGCTTGAAGAAATCCAGATCACTCATAATCACCGAGTAGTGAATCCTTGCGCCCTTGCGCGCCAACACGCGTGAGACGTGACGATCAAAGCCGCGACGATTATAAATTTGCGAAAGTTCATCCACTTCAGACTGTTCGCTGGCTTCGCCTACCATATGTGAAACGGTGGTTAAAAGCAGGAGCAATCCACGCACGACATGGACGAAAACGCCGACGGAAAGCGATATAATAACGTGCAGCGTGTTCGCCTGATCTTCAGGACGCACATCGGCCCCCGGCCAGGTGATGAGAAACGCTTTAGACAAATAGTGAAGACATGCAAACACCGCCATCGCCATCATCAACTTATCGATCAAACGCGGCATGCCAGAGCGATAAATCACGCGAATCATCAAAATCTGTGCAAGGCAAAGCGGCAACTGGTATAGAAAACGATGCAGAAACGATGTGCGTGGCAGCTCAAAAATAAGCATATTACACGCTATGGCAGCGACGAAAAATCCGCTGATCAGTTTCCAGTCGATCTTTTGACGATAAATGCTTTGCAAGCCGATGATAGCCGCGAGAAACGCGGTCATAGAAAGCGTAAATGAAACAAGCACAAGCAGACGCGGATTTATTGCCACTGGAATCCAGTAACCGAACATTGACACAAGAGCAGCGGCTATCGCCGCGAGCGTGAACCAGCGCGGAGCGGAATAACTCCGCTCCTGAATGGAAACGAAGGCAAATGTCAGGATAAAAACGCACGATACCGTGAGATTAACAGTCAGAAAATACGGAACGAGCGTCATGTATCGACACCTTTGAACATTTGCATACTCTAAATCAAAGCGAAAAAAATTCGTTAAAGGTCAGGATCCCCTAACCTCGTCAGTAACGCGATGGTCTTCTAAGGGCCTAGGCCGTGTGGACGATTATTTTTCGGGCGTGGCGTGAGACGGATTTTGTTTCTGAACAGGAGAACAGACCGCCGTGGAGTGGTTCTCCAGAAGGGTTGTTCGACGCATTCAGAGAGAAAATCCACCACGT
Organism: Brucella thiophenivorans; assembly: GCF_002252445.1. GTDB lineage: Bacteria > Pseudomonadota > Alphaproteobacteria > Rhizobiales > Rhizobiaceae > Brucella > Brucella thiophenivorans. The sequence continues at coordinate 602,239 of NZ_NNRJ01000015.1, read as the reverse complement.
CCCGAAGGGATATGATGAAAATAACCCAGCTTTGCGTCGCAAAACCTTGATGGAGAACCACTCCACCTTCGGCTTTGCTCCTAAACCTGTGCTATTTTCATCCATACCACGCTCCAAAACATAATCGTCCAAACGGCCTAGGCATCAAGCGTTGAAAAGTACATCGGTGGTACGTTGTTCAACAATATTTGGATCACAATCTTTTATATTGAGAATAGTATTTTTATCAAATGCAGAAAAGCGCCTTGTAAAAATCTCGAATGCTGCATATATGTGGTCCATCGATTTTGTTTTCGAATGTTGCGGCGTGCTTTTCGCCCCCGGTACTTCTTTCAAATTCGTAAACTTCGGCGACGGATTTAGATCCGTTATATATTAACCGTGCGATTTGAAAGGAATTCAACATGGCAAACGGAACAGTAAAATTCTTTAATTCAACTAAGGGCTTCGGCTTCATTCAGCCTGATGACGGCGGCGTAGATGTGTTCGTTCACATCTCTGCTGTTGAACGTTCGGGCTTGAGCTCGCTCAACGAAGGCCAGAAGGTTAGCTTCGACGTCGTCGCTGATCGTCGTTCGGGCAAGAATGCAGCAGAAAACCTGCAGGCGCTCTAATAATTATTCAGGCAGAGCTTTAAAAGCTTTGCTTGCGTAATGGCGCAAAGAAATTTGTCTCCAATCACTGACCACGGATGTACTGGCACTGATTGTTGAGACATTTGAAGGTCGGGTCTTTGCCCGGCCTTTTTTATTTATCGCCTACAAGTGATCTGTTCACAGTGCGAGAAGCTGCAATGCAGCAACGATGGGAGGACCATCCATGTCAGATTCCAACAAAGAAAACCTGACCAAAGATACGCTCTTCAAGCCTAACCCTTCCCGTATGGAAGCCAAGACAGCCACAACAGATAAGGCCGCTAGGGCCATCATGCAAAGCGAACGCGATGCAGTGGATGCGAAGACTGCCCGGTTGCGGGCCGCCCGGCTCAAGCGCGAGCAAAGCGAATAATCGCACATGCAACACGAAACTACGGATAACTTTATCTTGTAAATATTGACGTTTACGTAATAAGCCGATAGCTCTTAGTAAAGACCAGCCGTCAGGCTGAACGGATCGCCGCAATCGAGCGGCCATGCGTAGCCTTTTGAGGAGAAGGTTCAGGGTATCAGCACGAAATCGTTCGATTGGTGCTCTGCTTGATTGTTTTGATGCGCATCTTATTCGAAAACCGTTGCACGTTTTTCGGTATGCGCTCTAGGAGGAAATATGTATCGCGCGCCGGTTTCTGAAATTTCCCATATGCTGATGAAGGTCGCAGGCCTTGAAAAAGCGATTGAGGACAATCTTTTTCCTGAATTCTCCGCTGATTTGGCAGACGCTATTCTGCAGGAGGCAGGAAAGTTTGCAGCCGAGCGCGTCGAGCCGCTTCGGATTACCGGCGACAAACACGGTGCAATCGTCAAAGACGGTGTCGTCACCACAGCGCCGGGCTGGAAAGAACTTTATGCCGACTGGGTTGCAGGTGGCTGGAACTCGCTGACCGGTACGCCTGAATATGGCGGTCAGGGCCTGCCGATCATGATGTCGGTTGCAGTCAGCGAAATGTGGAATTCCGGCACCCTCGCTTTTGCCATTGCGCCCACGCTCACTATGGGTGCTGTTGAAGCGCTGGAAAAGCACGCCTCGAAAGAACTCAAAGACATCTACCTTGAAAAGCTTATCTCAGGCGAGTGGATGGGCACAATGAATCTTACAGAGCCGCAAGCCGGTTCTGATCTGGGAGCGCTACGCGCGCGCGCCGAGCGCCGGGATGATGGTTCCTATCGCATTTTCGGGCAAAAGATTTTCATCACTTATGGCGAACATGACCTGACCGACAATATCGTGCATCTGGTGCTGGCCCGCCTGCCTGATGCTCCTGCTGGCACCAAAGGCATTTCACTGTTTCTCGTACCAAAGTTTCTCGTCAATGAAGACGGTTCGCTTGGTCGCCGCAATGATCTGTTCTGCTCGGGCCTTGAACACAAAATGGGCATTCACGCCTCCCCAACCTGCACCATGATCTATGGCGATGGCTTTGCCAAAGGCGAAGAAGCAGGCGCAGTGGGCTATTTGATAGGCGAAGAGAATCGTGGCCTCGCTTGCATGTTTACGATGATGAACAATGCGCGGCTGCTAGTGGGTGTTCAGGGTGTTGGCGTTGCGGAAGCCGCCTATCAGCAGGCGCTGCATTATGCCAAAGACCGCAAACAAGGTCGCGCTGTCGGTGCTGATCCAAAGGCTGGCATGAGCCCGATCATTGAGCATCCCGATGTACAACGTATGCTTCTCACGATGAAGGCACTAACACAGGTTGCGCGTGGCATTACCTATTCCTGTGCGCATGCAATCGACATGAGCCATGCAACGGAAAGCGCAGATGCGCAATTCTGGTCGGATCGCGCAGGCCTTCTGACACCTCTTGCCAAAAGCTTTGCCACTGATGCAGGCATGGATGTGGCCTCGCTTGGCATTCAAATTCATGGCGGCATGGGCTTTATTGAGGAAACGGGTGCTGCACAATTGTTGCGTGATTCCCGTATAACGCCGATCTATGAAGGCACAAACGGCATTCAGGCCATTGATCTCGTATTACGTAAGCTACCGTTGGACAATGGCGAACATATCAAAGGCTTTTTTGCCGAGTTGCAGGGGGATGCGGACAACGCCACGGCCTCAAACCGCCCTGAACTTGGCGGCACCGGATCGCGTGTGTCAATGGCTATTGCAGAAGCTCGCGAAGCAACCGACTGGTTGCAGAAGGCTGCAAGCGAAGGCCGCAACCAGGAAGCGCTCGCCGGCGCCACCCATTATCAGCGCCTGCTATCGCTAACCGCTGGCGGCGCTTATCTCGCACGTGCAGCCCTCACCAGTGACGATGCGGGACGCGCTGCACTTTGCCGGTTCTATGCCGAAAATATGCTTTCCGAAGTCAGTTCCCTCAAAGATACTGTCATCACCGGCGCAAAAAGCCTCGCTGCTGCAAAATCCGCGCTGGAGGCATGACTATGAGCGAGCATATTCTGATCGAACGCAAAGATGCGGTACAGATCATCCGCCTTAACCGCCCTGATAAAAAGAACGCGATCACTCGCGCCATGTACGCAACGATGGCAAAAGCCCTTGTTGACGGCGATGCGGACGACGCCGTTCGTGTGCATGTGTTTCTCGGTGTGCCAGGCGCGTTTTCATCCGGCAACGACATGCAGGATTTTATGGCGGCCGCATCAGGCGGCAGCCTCGGCAATGACATTCTCGATTTTCTTGGCGCACTCTCGAGCGCAAAGAAGCCGATTGTCTCCGGCGTCGATGGCCTTGCCATCGGGATTGGCACGACAATCCACCTGCATTGTGATCTGACATTTGCCACAAGCGACGCATTGTTCCGCACCCCTTTCGTTGATCTGGGGCTTGTGCCGGAGGCAGCATCCAGTCTGCTTGCCCCACCACTTATGGGGCATCAAAAAGCTTTCGCACTTCTGGCATTAGGCCACGGCTTTGATGCACAAGCAGCACTTGAAGCAGGCATTGTCTATAAAATCGTTGAAAGCAACAAGCTTGAAACTGAAGTACTGAAAACTGCCGAAGAAATCGCGACCAAGCCGCCGCAGGCAATGCAAATTGCCCGCAGACTTATGCGGCTTCCAGCTGAACCTGTTTCAGAAAGGATAATACGGGAAGCAAAGCATTTTTCCGAACGACTTACATCGAATGAAGCGCGCGAGGCTGTGATGGACTTCTTCAGCCGGAAATCAGCTAAATAGTGCAATTACTTACAGTGCTATAAAAACACGCGATGCAACATAATAGCTCCATTATCAAATAAAGGAGCCATTATGTTTTTTATATTTAGATTTTTTATTTTCATATACTTATGCTCTGTAACGGTTTTCATTACGCAATCACATGCAGAAGACAGTGATTTCACTTTTGCGATTGCTGCGGACCCACAACCTTATCGAATCCTCCATATGCCAAATGGCTACGACCCAAATGCTAACGCTTCGGTTTATACTTGGGAACCTTTTGCACAGGCCGGGTACGCAAACATGCGAAAGTACAAACCAGAATTTGTGATGATAAACGGCGACATGACAGAATTCGGGTGGAGGCCTCAACGAGACTCTGTTCGTAAACTGATGCAAGACAACTCAGATATCAAATCGTACTATGGGCTGGGTAATCACGACATTTCTAACAACGTAAATGATTGCCATGGAAATTTGTATGATTACGGATTTACCAGCGCCGACGCTTGTGCCTGGCAGATGTCGGAAATGCTAAGATACGATATCAGAGCGTCATTCCCTCAACACAACCCAAATGGCTACTTTAATGATAGCGCCACGTCAAACGATGAGACTGGCTGGGCGGCATCCAATGCTTATGCTTTCGATTGGAAAGCCGATTTACGCTTCATCCAGTTGAATTTCTACCCATCCTATGAAGTGCACTTGGGGGCTCCTGGGAGCGTCTTTAACACGGCATGGACGAGCGCTGTACCTTTCCTCAAAGATGAGTTGGCGAAAGCCAGAAGAGATAAAAAGCTAGTTATTATAGGATGGCACGATGCAGACGATCACTTTTTGAAAGATAAAGGAAAGGATGAAGTTATAAAAATATTAAAAGATAATAACGATATAATATTTTTGCTTACTGCAGGTCATGAGCACAGATATATAAATTTTAGAAACTATCAGGGCACCGGAATTGATATGATACTCGCGGGAGCAATTTTCAATAAAGAATCTCTTATTTTGGAATTCTCGAAAACAGAGGTATTCCATCCTACAAAAAATAGAAAACCATGTTACAGTCAAATAACAAAGTATCTTAAGGTGAGACAAGTCAAAGAAGATGGAAACATAGGGGAAGAGAATAGTTACTCTAAATCATACCAAGAAAGAGATTGCGGTCCCCTATAAATTTTTTAATTATAACATCACAATTAATAATCTAAAAAACAATAATTACAAAAATACCCGGATGGGAGTACCATCCGGGTGGCTTGCTGGAGGTCAGCCAATTTGTTGCTCCGGCATCGTGGCCTTTAATATCTGGAAAGGTCCTTCATCTTTCCAGACAACCACCAAGCGGTGCGTTAGTAGTTAGATAGTGTAGAAATCAGACGACAACATGTTCACACGCGAATGTGATTGTTAGTTAGTTTCTTGCAATAATCTCACGACCTTCGATCACCATGCGTACGCCGAGCGAACCCGTCTTGCGGCGTGCGAGGAAACGTGGACGGCGACGGCGTGGCTCCTGCCCCTGGCGGCGTGCCTGTGGCTCAGCGGTACGGACCGGGCCAGTGCTTTCGTAAAGCGGGCGGGCAACGCCATCTTCCTCGACCAGCATCATTGGCAGGTTGAAGGTTGCAGCCCATGCACGCCAGTCAGCGGCAACATCGGTCAGATCATGCGCCACCAGCAGCGGCACTGAAAGCTGCGGGTCTTCATGCATAAGTTCGAGTGTTACGGTGATTTCGCCAAACTCGTCTTCAACAGCACGGGCAACAACACCGACAAATGCATTGATCGGAAGCGCAATCGACATCGGCAAGCCGCTCGAAGGCATAATCTGGCGCATAACCGCACCACGTTCGCTGATCGTGAAGGTTACGTCTGCATCGCAATCTTCTGCCGGGTAAGTCACAACCTGCGGAAGGTGAAACGGATCAAGCCGAAGTTCCTGACCTGCCCATTCTGGCTTCTTCTGTCCGTTGCTCATCATGTTCGACGCCTCTGTCTATCTCTGCCTGTTTTTTGAGAGCCAGTTATTCCGACTTCTCTTTTTGAGCGGTGTTCGCTCTTGTTGATTTGGAGAATAGGCGATGATTATTACTGAGGCGCTTAACGCGTTAGGTTAACTTTTCCCTGCTTTTTCATTTGGTTACTGCTTTACAACCACGTGTAAGAACTCGGTAATTCTTGCTAATTTTCGTTTACATAAATGAAAAGGCGGACAGTTACCTGTCCGCCTTAATTTCATCTTATTTGCTGAAATTACAGCACTTTACCCGGATTCATGATGCTATTCGGGTCGAATGATTTCTTAATATGGCGCATCAATTCAAGAGCTACATCCTGCTTGAAGAAGGCAAGCTCCTCGCGTTTCAACACGCCGATACCGTGCTCAGCCGAGATCGATCCGGTATGAGAAGCAACAATTGTGTGAATACGGTGATTTAATTCGTGCCAGCGCGCCAGGAAAGCTTCCTTGTCGGCGCCAATTGGCTGCGACACATTATAATGCAGATTGCCATCGCCAATATGGCCGAAGCAAACGATACGCGAACCCGGAATCATCTCGAGCGTTGCTGCATTGGCTTCGGCAATAAATTCGGGGATTTTCGCGACAGGCACGGAAATGTCGTGCTTGATTGAGCCTCCTTCCGGCTTCTGCGCCCAGGACATTTCCTCACGCATTTTCCAGAACATCTGCGCCTGCGCCACGCTTTCAGCAATTGCCGCATCCTGAATGATGTCGTTCTCAAACGCTTCGGTCAGAATGGTTTCGAGTGTGGTGCGGGCATCGTCTTCCGAACGGCTCGACGAAATATCAACCAGCACATACCAGTCATGCGGGCTTTCCAGCGGATCGCGAACACCATCCACATGGGCAATGGTGAACTCAACGCCGACACGTGGCATCAGTTCAAAGCCGGTCAGCGACGGGCCAGCATGTTCGGTCGCAAGCTGGAACAGGCGAAGCACGTCTTCCGGGCTGCGAAGACCTGCATAGGCCACGCCCTTGCCCTTTGGCTGCGGATAGATTTTCAGCACTGCGGCAGTGATGATTCCAAGTGTGCCTTCACACCCGATGAACAGGTCTTTCAGATCATAGCCAGTGTTGTCTTTCTTCACATAGCGCAGATCGTTGAGGATTTCGCCATTTGGCAGGACCACTTCAAGACCAAGGCAAAGCTCACGCATATTGCCATAGGCCAGAACGGCGGTGCCGCCAGCGTTTGAACCAAGATTGCCACCGATCTGGCAAGAGCCTTCCGCGCCAAGCGACAACGGGAACAGACGGCCCACTTTCTGCGCTTCGTCCTGAAGGTTTTTGAGGATGACACCAGCTTCAACCGTTACCAGATTGCCAACCGGGTCAACCGCGCGCACCTTGTTCATGCGGCCAAGCGACAAGACAATAGTGGTGTTGCTTTGATCGGGCGTCTGCCCCCCAACAAGACCAGTATTGCCGCCCTGCGGCACTACTGGAGTTTTGGTTTCATTGGCAAGCTTCATGATCGCGGAAACTTCTTCCGTCGAACCTGGACGCAGTACCAGCGGTGAACGGCCCTGATAGAGATCGCGCTGTTCGATCATGAAGGGCGCAATGTCTTCTGGCGCAGTCAGCGCATTCTTTTGGCCAACGATGGCTGCAAAACGTTCGATCAGGGCGGTGTCGAGCATGTGCTTCTCTTGAATGTTTGGGGAACTAGCGCGGGGCCGCCGCGCGTTTAAGACGATCATTGATGGCCTCACCGAGACCATCAAAAGGAATGGGTTCAACAGCGATTATCACAGCCCCCGTCGCGTCAAGCTTGCGCATGAAGTCAAACAGATTGCTGGCTGCTTCGCGCGGATCGCCGCTTTCGCTGAGATTGAGCGTTTCGATCGCCTCATCGCTGCCTGCAACGCGCGTCGGGCCAAAAGCCAGCAGCGCCTCACCCGACTTTACGCTGTTAACGTCAAGGCGCATCGCGGCATCCGGCGCATAATGCGATTCCATCATGCCGGGAGCCTGAATGGCGGCATTATGTTCAACTCGGATCAGTTTCACGCCAAGAAAGGCTTCAATTTCTTCCGCGGCCAAACCACCAGGGCGAAACAAGCGCACGCGTTCGCCTTCAACCTTGATGATGGTGGATTCAACGCCGACACCACAGGGACCGGCATCGAGGATCATATCAATCTTGTCGCCCAGATCATCTGCAACAGCTTTTGCAGATGTCGGACTGATGCGGCCTGACGTGTTGGCGCTTGGTGCGGCCACGGGACTGTCCAGATCCTTTATAATATCACGCACTCGTCCGGCGGGCATACGGATGGCCAGCGTATCAAGGCCCGCTGTCACCAGCGAATGAATTGGGCGCGGCGTGTCCTGTTTAGCCTTAAGCGACAAAACGAGTGTCAACGGCCCCGGCCAGAAAGCTTTCGCCAGTTTGCGTGAGATGGGATCGAAGCTCACATAGCGCTCGGCCATGGCGATACTGTCTACATGAGCGATAAGCGGATTGAACTGCGGGCGACCTTTGGCGGCGAAAATACCTGCCACACCTTCGCCATGCGATGCATCAGCGGCAAGGCCATAGACCGTTTCCGTAGGAATCGCGACAAGGCCACCGCGTGCAAGCACTTCTACCGCGCGTGAGGCAGCTTTATCGTCGAATTCTAACAGCTCGGCCAATGTCATTCTCCTGCCGTCTCAGGAACGCGCATCTTTTCTGAAAACCGTTTCACACTTTTCAGGATGCGCTTTAGCTACACAAAGCGTCGCTTTTGAGCAAGGGACTCCGATACGCAGTTGATGCAAGATCGGAATGAGATAAAAAAGAAAGGGCGCTAAAAAGCGCCCTTTTCGTTTATCCGGCGATTTTCGAGAAATCGGCCACCTTGCTGGTGGCAGTACGGATTTGTTCAAGCAGTGCGAGACGGTTGGCGCGGACATTTTCGTCCTCGTCATTGACCAAGACGCTCTCAAAGAATATATCGACCGGACCGCGCAGCTTGGCCAGCGCCAGCATTGCACCACCGAAATCCTCGCGAGCGATAGCTTCTTCAGCTTCCTGAGCTGCGAGGTTTACCGCCGCATAAAGCGCCTTTTCCTCGTCAAGCTTCAGCAGAGCAGCATCGACGCTTTGAGCGACCATGGTGCCCTTCTTTTCTTCCGCAGCCAGAATATTGGCCGCGCGCTTGGTACCAGCCAGCAGGTTTTTGCCGTCTTCTTCATTGATAAACACGATTAGCGCTTCAACACGACGGGCAACCAGCAGAAGATTGTCGGCATCAGCGGTCAGAACCGCATCAATCGCGTCGTAACGTGCACCATCTTCCTTCAGGTGAACCTTGAAGCGGTCATGCAAGAAGGACAGCAGATCGGACAGCAACGGCTCAGCATTAGCTTCGACTTCCGCGCGTGTGGTCGTTTCAAGATTGCGCAGTGCGTTATCAACGTCCTGTTCGCCGTCCACATCGCCAGACTTTTCAGCGATCAGCCTTGCTTCGAACTCACGCAGTTTCCGCTGAACCTGGCCTTCCTTGAGCGACGTATAAGCCGAGCGCAGAAGTGGCAACAGTGGGAACTTCCAGTCTTGCGACAGAACCAGACGGATTACGCCCAATGCAGCACGACGCAGAGCAAACGGGTCTTTCGAGCCGGTCGGCTTTTCGTCAATCGCCCAGAAACCAACCAGTGTATCGAGCTTGTCAGCCAGAGCGACAGCAACAGCAACCGGGTTCTTCGGCACGAAATCCGATGGGCCTTGTGGCTTGTAATGCTCTTCTAGCGCAGCTGCGACGGCTTCGTTTTCACCCTGAAGAAGCGCATATTTGCGGCCCATTGCGCCCTGAAGTTCAGGGAACTCGCCGACAACTTCCGTCGTCAGATCGGCCTTTGCCAGAACTGCCGCACGCGCTGCAAGCTTGGGATCAGCGCCGACCAACGGTGCGATCTGGCTCGCCAGTTCGCGGATACGTTCAACGCGTGCGCCTTGCGTGCCGAGCTTGGCGTGGAAGGTCACATTGAGTGCATCCAAACGCGCCATGCGCTGATCAAGCGGCTTTTTCAGATCAAGGCCGAATTTTTCGCCAGACAGCGCCAGTTTATCGAGGTCTGGTAGATCATGCTGATCGGTGTGCCAGAAATAAAGCGCATCGGAGAGACGTGCGCGCACGACCTTGCCATTGCCGTAAGCGATTTCCGTGCCGCCATCGCGGGCCGCGATGTTCGAGATCAGAATGAACTTGTTCGACAGCGCTTCCGTTTCGCCCTGCTTGCGGGTGACGAAGCATTTCTGGTTGGCGCGGATGGTGAGGCGGATGACCTCCGGCGGGATTGCGAGGAATTCTTCCTCAAACTCGCCCATCAGCACGACCGGCCATTCAACCAGACCGGACACTTCTTCAAGCAAGCCTTCGTCTTCAACCAGATCGAGGCCAGATGCAAAAGTCAGATTACGGGCGTCCTGCAGTATGATTTCCTTGCGGCGCTCGGCGTCGAGCACCACGAAAGCCTTTTCAAGCTTTTCAACGTAGTCATCAAAGCGGCGCACCTTGATAGCCTGACCATCGCTTAAGAAACGATGACCATAGGTAAGATTGCCGGATTTCAGGCCGTCAATGTCAAACTCCACCACAACCGTTTCTTCGGTTTCAGGGCCGAATGTGCAGAGGATCGATTGCAGTGGACGCACCCAGCGAAGTGCACCCGGCTTTGATGAAGCCGCACCCCAACGCATGGATTTTGGCCATGGGAAGTTGCGGATCACTTGCGGTACGAGTTCCGCAATAATTTCTTCCGCAGCGCGACCCGCCTTGGTCAGATGGGCAACGTAGAAATCGCCCTTCTTTGGGTCGGAATGCACATGCGCCTGAGACACATCGGTCAATCCAGCCTTGCGCAAAAAGCCTGCAATGGCCTGCTCTGGAGCGGTGACCGAAGGTCCCTTCACGTCTTCATGCACGTCTTTCGAGCGCACGGTCAGACCGCGAACATCGAGCGTCAGACGACGCGGGGTCCAATAGGCAGTCGCTGCCTCATAGGTCAGACCGGCTTCCACCAGACCATCGGTGATCATCTTCTTGAAATCACCCGCAGCCTTGCGCTGCATACGAGCAGGAATCTCTTCCGAGAAAAGTTCGAGCAACAAATCAGGCATATTAATTACTCGCCCTCACGCTTGAGATTAAAACCACCGGCATCGGTCAACAGAAATGCTTCGCCGCACTGACGCGCGAGATTGCGCACACGCAGAATATAGCTCTGACGTTCAGTGACCGAGATCACGCCACGCGCATCCATCAGGTTAAAGACATGCGATGCCTTGATGCATTGGTCGTAAGCCGGGAAAACGCATTTATGCAGTGAGCCTTCGCCCGTGCTGCCTGCCTTCAAAATCGCTTCACATTCACGCTCTGCATCGATGAAATGCTGATGCAGAATTTCGGTGTTAGCCATTTCGAAATTGTAGCGGGAATATTCCTGCTCGGCTTGCAAGAAAACATCGCCATAGGTGAGTTTTTCTTCGCCTTCCAAGCCGTTGAAGTTGAGGTCATAGACATTGTCCACTCCCTGCACATACATGGCGAGGCGTTCCAGACCATAAGTCAGCTCGCCAGCAACCGGCGAGCATTCAATGCCGCAGACTTGCTGAAAATAAGTGAACTGCGACACTTCCATGCCGTCACACCAGCATTCCCAGCCAAGACCCCAAGCACCGAGCGTTGGGCTTTCCCAATCGTCTTCAACGAAGCGCACGTCATGCAGCGTTGGATCAAGGCCAATGGCCCGCAGCGAACCAAGATAGAGATCCTGAAGATTCGGCGGCGATGGCTTGATGATCACTTGATACTGGTAATAATGCTGCAAACGGTTTGGGTTTTCGCCATAGCGACCATCCTTCGGACGGCGCGAGGGCTGCACATAGGCAGCTTTCCAAGGCTTCGGCCCGAGCGAACGCAAAGTCGTTGCCGGGTGGAACGTACCCGCCCCTACTTCCATGTCGTAAGGCTGCAAAATAGCGCAACCGTGTTCCGCCCAATAATTATGGAGCGTCAGGATCAGACCCTGAAAGGAACGGGTGGGGTGCATATGTGCTGGCAACGTACTGGACACAGGGTCAGGCCTTGTTATTGAAATGATTGGCCCGGTCTAATTTGTCCGCCTGCCACGGTCAAGCGCACACTGTGACGCTAAAGGGCGATCTTATTGGGAGAAGCAAATGATTAGCCCGAAAATCGATGTGATTTCCGGGCGAGTATATTATTCAGTTTTGCTTTCTGGGGCTATTGTCGGCTCAGGCTTTTTGTCCTGGGCCTTAGCCTCCGAAGGATTTGGATCAGCGGCCAAACCTTTTTTGAGCTTTTCCTCAATCTTGGCCAGCTCTTCTGGCTCTGGTTTGCCTGCAATGGCATGGTTCCACTGGAATGTCGCTTCAAGCTGACGATCGGCACGCCAGTAAGCATCGCCAAGATGATCATTGATCGTCGGGTCTTCCGGGCGCAGCTTCACAGCCTTTTCCAGCTCGACCACGGCTTCCGGGTAACGACCGAGCTTATAATAAGCCCAGCCGAGCGAATCAACGATATAGCCATCCTGCGGACGCAGTTCGACGGCCTTCTTGATCATTGTGAGCGCTTCATCGAGATTTTCACCGCGATCAACCCATGAATAACCAAGATAATTCAGAACCTGCGGCTGGTCAGGGAAAAGCTCAAGCGCCTTTTTGAAATTTGGCTCTGCCTGATCCCATTCCTTCAGTCGCTCATGCGCGATACCGCGCTGATAGAACACCGGCCAGTCCTTGCGTTCTGGCAATTTGATCTGTTCTACAGCCGCATCATAGATTTTTGCTGCATCGGCAAAATTCTTGTCCTGTGCATATACACCGCCGAGTGCGAGATAAGTGCGCAGATCAGTCTTGTCACGTTTTAGCAAGGTTTTGAGCTGCTCGATTGCATCGCCGGTCTTTTCATTTTCGGCGAGATTAAGCGCCCGCTGCATTTCGGCATCGCGTCTGTAGGGCGACTTTTCCGGCACACGGCCATAATAGTCAACAGCTTTTTCCGGCTGGCGCAGCTTGGCTGAAATATCGCCGAGCTGATAAAACGTCGCGTCATTATTCGGACGCAACGGCAGCGACATTTGCAGATAAAGCTTTGCGAAAGCTTCGGCACCGCCACGATTGATTGCCGTGCCAAGCGTATAAAGCACTTCACCGGCACCCTGTTGCGGTGTGTCGATCAAGCGCGGATATTTCTGTCCGGCCTCAATCTTTTCGCGCATTTCGGTGATGGTCAAACGGCCATTGAGCAGTTCTTCCGCATCTTTAAGCAACTTGATCGCGCCGTCTTTGTCACCCTGACGCAGCTTGAACGCGGCATAGGACATCACGATGCGCTCGTAAGTATCGGGAGCCGCAGCACCACCCGGACGATCATCAATCGCCTGTTGGTAATAATTGCGTGCGTCCTGCTTCTGCCCAGCAATATCAGCGATCAAAGCGGCGTTATAAATACGAAAAAGGTTATACCATTCCGGGCCCTGGATTTTGTTAACATCGGCAAGCGCGGTTTTGGGATTGCCCTGCCCAACCTTGACCCATGCACTCATAAGACTGGTGGCCAGCACATCCATATCCGACTGAACCGACAGCATCAGAAGCGGACCAGTCTTGCGATATTGCTTCTTGGAAATAGCATCAATTGCCAAAGCAACGCGCGAAAAACGCTCAATCTCGGGCTGGTCTTTGAGTTCCTCAGCAAGGGGCAGTGCATCCTTGAAGCGGCCTTCGGTCAAAAGTGCGAGAAGCAGATTCTGCTTGATGATGTCATTGCCGGGATCAAAAGCCATGGCCTGACGATAGAAATCAACCGCAGCCCCAATATTATTATCGGCCTCAGCCGTGCGCGCTGCGAGATAAGCGCCTGCAAACGAACCAGCACGTACTTGTGAAACGGGATCGGGATTTGATTTGGCCATGGCTGCATTTGCAGGCAAAGCGACACCCGCCAAAGCGAGGAGAAGCAATCCGTAAAGCGGACGACGTTTCAATCCCTGCAGCATAAAGCTCAGTCCTCTTTCCGATTCCGTATAAGACCTCTATTCAGAGGCACCCCAAGCATGGCCTTTTTGGGATTCATGCGCAAGAAAAGCATCCGTGGTGATTTTCTTTTATTTTTCCAACTATCCAGTCTTGGCTTAATTTACGCGGCTGATGCAGAAATCAATCACTTCAATCAGCGCATCTTTTTCAGGCGATGCTTTCAGCGGTTCCAAAGCATCGCGGGCACTCTCGCCAAAATGGCGTGCACGCTGAACGGTATCGGCAATCGCGCCATGCTTGGTCATGATGACAATCGCCTTTTCAAGCGAAGCATCATCGCTGGCACCATTTTCAATCGCATGCTTCCAGAAAGCACGTTCTTCGTCAGTGCCAAGACGATAGCTCAGGATAACTGGCAGCGTAATCTTGCCTTCGCGAAAATCATCGCCAGTGTTTTTGCCAAGATCTTTAGCAGAACCACCATAATCCAGCGCATCATCAACGAGCTGGAACGCAAGGCCGAGATTGAGGCCATAATCGCGCAACGCTGCACGATCTGACGGTTTTGCATTGGCAATAATCGGGCCGACTTCTGCGGCAGCCGAAAACAGCGCAGCAGTTTTAGCCTTGATCACCGCCAGATATTCATCTTCCGTGGTTTCCATATTTTTGGCTGCAGCAAGCTGCATCACTTCGCCCTCGGCAATAACCGAAGCAGACGTTGCCAACACATCAAGCGCATCGAGCGAGCCGACATCGACCATCATCTTGAAGGCCTGACCAAGCAGAAAATCGCCAACCAGCACACTTGCCTGATTGCCCCAGATCATGCGTGCCGTGCTTTTGCCACGACGCAGATCGCTTTCATCCACCACATCATCATGAAGCAGCGTTGCCGTATGCATGAATTCAACAGCCGTCGCGAGACGCACATGCCCCTCGCCCTCATAGCCAAACATGCGGGCGGAGGCGAGCGTCATCATCGGGCGCAAACGCTTGCCGCCAGAAGAAATGAGATGGTTTGCGACTTCCGGGATCATTTCAACATCAGAACCGGCACGCGACAGAATCAATTCGTTCACACGTCCCATGTCGGCCTTTGTCAGGTCGACCAGAGGCTGAACCGATCCCTCTCGCTTGTTATTCCCGTCCAAATTCAAAACCACACCCAATATCGTCACTCCTAGCTGCAGATCACACTATTTGTGCTGATCAGAATGCTCAAGACGCTTTACAGCCCCTGTAACATCCAAGCTTTTTATTCAGAGCCTGTTCATCATTCAAGGAAGCAGTTGTCAATGCGGTCTATTGGTTACACATTGTCGAAATGATCGAACTTATGCGCACAAATGATTCCGTTCTGCTTTCCGTCGCTGAAACGCTGATGAAAGAAGCAGGTATCATCTATTTCATCGCCGATACCAATATGAGCATTCTTGAAGGTTCGCTGGGCATTATACCAAGACGCTTTCTGGTGGAAGAAGACCGGTTGGCGGAAGCGCGGCGTTACCTTATCGATGCGGGTCTGGAACACGAATTACGCAATCATGACGAATAAGATTGCCAAACACGCAGATGACAGCGTGGCAGAAACGCTCGATACATTTCATCGCGGCGCATTTCATCTTTTGCAGCCCGCATTGAAAGGCCATCGATCGGGTGTCGATGCAATGATTCTTGCAAGCAGTGTGCCGGGTGACTTTTCCGGTCACGTCGCTGATCTTGGTAGTGGTGCCGGTGCGGCAGGACTTGCGGTTGCTTCACGCTGCAAAAATTCTCGCGTTACGCTTATTGAACGCTCAGACTTCATGCTTGGTTTCGCTCGTAAAACCCTTGCGCATCCGCTGAATGTAGCTTTCGCAGATCGCCTCGATATTCTCGAAGCCGATGTATCGCTCACCGGCAAAGCGCGTGCTGCCGCGGGACTTATCGACGACAGCTTTGACTTTGCCATCATGAACCCGCCTTTCAACGAGGCAAGCGATCGCTCAACGCCCGATCCTGTCAAAGCAGAAGCGCATGTCATGCCGGAAGGCATGTTTGACCAATGGCTGCGCACTGCATCCGGTATTGTCAGGCCGGGCGGTGGTGTCGCCATCATTGCGCGTCCCGGTTCGATTGCGCAGATACTTGCAGCACTTGAAGGCCGCTTTGGCGGCTTGAAAATCATTCCAATCCAACCCCGTCCCGAAGGTGCCGCCATACGCATGGTCATTACCGGCATTCGTGGTAGCCGCGCAGGGTTGTCGCTTATGCCAGCGCTTATTCTTCATGGCAATGAAGGCAATGACTTTACACCGCGCGCCATCGCTATCAACAATGGGCAAACGTCGCTGCTTTAGAGAAACTCGCAAGCCAACAGTGCGTATGTGCAAACAATAAATTTGGGGGAACTAAAGTCATGATTCTTATCGTTGGAACCGTTCGACTGCCCGCTGAAAACTTGGATTCGGCACGCCCCATTATGAAACGTATGATCGAAGCAAGTCGTGCTGAAACTGGCTGTATTGAATATACTTATGCTCAGGATGTATTTGAACTGGGCCTTATTCACGTAAAAGAGCTTTGGCAGGATCGAATTTCACTGGAAAAACACTTTGCTTCTGACCACATAGCTCAGTGGCGCTCCCATTGGCCGGAGCTCAGAATAACGGACCACAATCTGGTACGCTATGAAGTCAGCGCTCCGGAAATAACTTGAAAAGAAGAAGAATGACGTCAAACCAGAAGCCTGTTCGCCCTGTCTCCATCATGCGCCGATTTTTGGATAGCGAATCTGCAGGTGGAATCGTGCTTATGGGGGCGGCAGCATTGGCACTGATTGTCGCCAATTCGCCCTTATCCGATGCCTATTTCACTGCGCTGCATTTTTATCTGGGACCGCTCAGTGTTTCACACTGGGTCAATGATGCATTGATGGCGGTATTTTTTCTGCTGGTCGGCCTTGAGATCAAGCGAGAGTTTCTTGACGGCCAGCTTGCAAGCTGGCCCAACCGAATCCTGCCCGGAATTGCTGCTGCAGGCGGCGTGATCGTGCCCGCCCTTATTTTCGTGGCATTTAATTATGGCGACCCGGAAAAGGTACGTGGCTGGGCTGTACCTTCTGCAACCGACATTGCTTTCGCGCTCGGTGTTTTGTCACTGCTTGGGTCACGCGTACCGACAAGTCTCAAGGTTTTTTTGGCAACGCTTGCGATCCTTGACGATCTGGCAGCCGTGATCATCATCGCGATTTTCTATACCGCCGAAATATCTATGCCTTATCTTGGTGCAGCCTTTGTGACAGCCGCAGTACTGTTTGCTATGAACCGGCTTGGTGTCTCCAGATTGCTGCCATACCTCATCGGCGCTGCAATATTGTGGTTTTTCGTGCTCAATTCTGGTGTTCATGCAACGGTTGCAGGCGTTGTCGCAGCCCTCATGATCCCGCTTAAAGCCGCCAAAGCAAAGCCTGATGATATGAGCTCGCCGCTTCACACGTTGGAACATGCGCTGGCAAAGCCGGTTGCATTTTTCATCGTGCCGGTCTTTGGTTTTGCCAATGCCGGTATTTCTTTCGCGGGCATGACGCCTTCGATCATCTTCGATACGCTGCCACTTGGAATCATGCTCGGCCTATTTATCGGCAAGCAGATTGGTGTGTTTGGCGCGGCATGGCTTGCGATCAAAACAGGCCTCGCTCAAATGCCAATGGGTGCAAGCTGGGGCCAGCTTTATGGTGTGGCAATCCTATGCGGCATCGGCTTTACCATGAGCATCTTTATTGGTCTTCTGTCATTCCCGTCAGAACTCTTGCAGGCAGAAACGAAAATCGGCGTCCTGACGGGCTCCGCGCTTTCAGCAGTCTGCGGTTATGTCCTGCTCACAATGCTGGCAAAGCCAAAAAACTAACGTTTTTTCAATGCCCGGAACAAAATTCCGGGCATTGCTCTTTGTGTTTGCATATTTGCTTCCTACATTCGTTTTAAGATGTTTTTTCAAGTTGGAGTTTGATTTGTCCGGCATATTGTCCCGCTTCATTCCGCGTCGTTTTCGCAAAAAAGAAATTGAAATTCCCGTTGTGCGTCTGCACGGCGCCATTATGAGTGGTGGTTCTGCGCTGCGTCCTTCGCTTTCACTTGCAAGTGCAGCCGGCATTCTTGAAAAAGCGTTTAACGACAAGGAAACCCCGGCAGTTGCCATTTCGATCAATTCCCCCGGCGGCTCGCCAGTACAATCACGGCTGATCTATCGCCGTATTCGGGATCTGGCCGATGAGCATCAAAAACGTGTGTTCGTTTTCGTCGAGGACGCAGCCGCATCTGGCGGTTATATGATCGCGCTTGCGGGCGATGAAATCATTGCTGATCCTTCGTCGATTGTCGGTTCAATCGGCGTGGTTTCTGCATCCTTTGGCTTCCCTGAGCTACTCAAGAAAATCGGTGTCGAGCGTCGCGTTTATACTGCAGGCCAGAACAAGGCCGTGCTTGACCCGTTCCAGCCGGAGAAAAAAGCCGATATAGACCGACTTAAGACGCTACAGCTTGAAATCCATGAGACCTTTATAGATATGGTCAAGGAACGTCGTGGCAGCAAGCTTGCTGATGATCCAGACCTTTTCACGGGCATGTTCTGGACTGGCACCAAGGGTAAGGAACTTGGACTTGTCGATGGTCTTGGTGATATGCGCAGTTTCCTGCGCAAAACCTATGGCAACAAAGTGAAGCTTAACCTGATTGAGCCAAAACGCGGCCTGTTGGGTCGCAAGGCCCCAGGCATAGAAATCGCACTCGGTGGGATTGACCCTGCTGCAATTGCAGCCAATCTTGGCGACGGCATACTATCCGTTGCAGAAGAAAAAGCGCTTTGGGCTCGATACGGGCTTTGAATTCCATGGATTTACCATGTTATGATGCATAAACTGACAGTCAGTGTTATGCTATCTGTCAAGAATTATCACTGCATGATCTCAAAATGGCATTCTGGGATCTGTTTTAAGCCTGAGGATTAAAGGCCATGCCCCAGCTTATATTTCTACTGCTGATTATTGCTGCCGCATGGTACGGTTATCGATCGTTCAAGCGCGAAGCCACACGCGTTACCCAGCGCGTGCGCCGCGCCGAAAAGGAAGCGCAGAACCGCGCGCATGGAACGCTCGTTCAAGATCCAAAGACTGGCGAATATTACGTCAAGAAAGACTGATCATAACCAATTTCAGTCATGCATATTTCCTCCAAGGCCGCGCAAACGGTTCAATACACAGCTCCGGCCAAAATTAATCTCGCGCTCCATGTCACCGGGCGTCGGGATGACGGGTATCATCTGCTCGACATGCTGGTAGTGTTTGCCGATTACGGCGATGTTATTCGCGTTGAGAATACCCAACAGGATCATTTTACAATCAGCGGACGCTTTGAAAAAGGTGTTCCGCTTGATAACAGCAATCTCGTTCTTAAAGCGCGTGATGCGTTACGAGAAACTAGCGCGCATGACCTGCCGCCTGTTTCCATACACCTTGAAAAAAACATGCCGATAGCTTCTGGCATTGGCGGCGGCTCTAGCGATGCCGCAGCCACCCTGCTTGCACTCAATGATCTTTGGCAACTGAACCTCAGCTTTGACAGGCTGGCAGAGCTTGGTTTGAAATTGGGGGCCGATCTTCCCATGTGTCTGCATGGTGCGGCGTATGGCACGCCTTTGATTGCACGCGGTATTGGTGAGCGGCTTACTCCCGTCAAAGGAATGCCTAAGCTAGAGCTGCTTCTTGTTAATGACGGCACGGCGGTTGCCACACCGGATGTCTTCCGTGCATTGACAAAACGCGATAACCCACCCCTGACCTTGCCCCCTCAGTCAGACACAGAAATGCTCTGCACTTACTTAGGTTCGACACGCAACGACTTGCTACCAGCAGCTCTGACACTCGCGCCACAAATCAGCGGCACACTTGACGTGCTGCGTACACATCAGACGCTATTCGCACGAATGTCAGGTTCAGGCGCGACCTGCTTTGCCCTTTTCAAAGATCGCCAATCCGCGGCATTTGCAGCCAGTCAGATCAAGGCACAAAACCCTAACTGGTTTGTTGTTGCAACCCAAACGGCATCGTCAGCATCCTGACCAAGCGCACCAGTTTCAGCATTTTAATGTTCACATATACTTGATCAAATAGCATATTTTTTGGCTATTCACCTAAAATCCATTTAGATTGTTCACCATATGAGATACAATCTGTGAACCATCTGCTGTCTATGCCTGTGCATTGGAAAGGCCTATCTCTCAATCATCGAAACGACGAAGAAATCGCCGCTTCCCACACCCAAGGAGATAGAAAATGAAAAAGTTTGTTCTTGCTGCTGTAGCTGTTGCTCTAAGTGCCGGTGCTGCTTTCGCTGAAAATCCAAATGTTGGCACTCCTGCTGCTCTTTATGCCAATGACCGCACGCCAGTGTCCTCGCAGCAGGTCGATAACACTGCGACCGCTTCCATCGGCCAGTCAACTTTCAGTGACGGTTCGGCTCATCGCTTTGGCGACGCATCGCCTTCGAGCTTTCAGAAATAATATCCGCTAATCCCGGTTACGTGCAAAAAGGCGAAGCCACTCAGGCTCCGCCTTTTGTCGTCTCTGGCGGAGTGATGATTGCCGACAGCCTCACCGGCTTCAACTGACGCGCCAAATCTTCAAGCTCAATCGCAATGGAAGGTAATGGTTTGAGAGTATCAATTCTCACCAACAATCCAGCTTTCAACGATGGCTTATGGCCAAAGACTTTTCCAAACAGTCCCAAGCAATATTCCTGTGCCAGTGTAAAACGCGCCGCAGAATTCGCAGCATCCATGTGACGCTGTACTGAAACCATCCAGTCGTCCGACAATGTCGCACCGGGTTGTAAAAATAGCAGCCATTGCGTTCGCACCGAACCAATAGCGTTAGATAGATCATCCTCATTATAAAGAGCGCAGCCTGCGCCTTCCGCCACTAGCCTCGTCTCATCCATCGAGCCTTGATCAATGACGACGACGCGGCGCAAAAGCCCATCCACCACTGCAGGCACCAAGGCCGACAAGCTATGCGCCAGAAGCTTTTCAGAGTTTTGAGTGACTATGAGTACGGACAACATAGCCCCTTCTATATCAAGTCCGCGTAGTCGAAAAGCTGCGCCTACTTATGTTCTTGATTTGTTCTATAATTTGCGATAGGAATAGATTCACCAACAAGAGAACAAGTCATGGAAATCATCCAGCAGGCAGATAAAGCAGCATTCGGAGCAGGACGCGCGGAACATGCCAATGCGCTTGTGAGTGAAGCAGGCTTGCGCATTGACCATTCACGTCGGCGCGGTCGTGGGGCTGGTATCAACCCGACAGGACGTTTCGAGCCCAGCACGCGACATGAATTTGACGATGGTTGGGAGTCCCTTGAAGATTTACCGCCGTTCAAGACTGACGTTCAGGTGGAAAAGCCACGCACGATTATCACGCGAAACGATTCCCCTGACATCAATTTCGACCGCTCCATCAATCCCTATCGCGGCTGCGAACATGGCTGTATCTATTGCTTCGCACGTCCTTCACACAGCTATATGGGCCTTTCCGCTGGGCTTGATTTCGAAGCGCGCCTGTTTGCCAAGCCAAACGCGGCGCACCTGCTCGAACGCGAGCTGGCAAAGCCCGGCTATACACCCAAAACAATTGCCATCGGCACCAACACCGACCCTTATCAGCCTATCGAGAAAAAATGGCGCATCATGCGTGAGATTCTCGAAGTGCTGGAGGCCGCCAATCACCCCGTGGGAATTGTCACCAAGTCGGCTCTGGTGGTGCGAGACGTCGACATACTCAGCCGTATGGCCGAAAAGGGACTTGCAAAGGTCGCACTTTCAGTTACCACGCTTGATGCCGATCTTGCACGCACCATGGAGCCACGCGCTTCGACCCCAACCCTGCGACTGCAAGCCATTCGCAAGCTCAACGATGCGGGCATTCCCACCAATGTCATGATGGGGCCAGTTATTCCTGGGATCAACGATCATGAGATTGAGCGCATTCTGGATGCGGCATATGCACAAGGCGCGCGTGAGGCGGGCTATGTGCTGCTGCGTCTGCCGCTTGAAGTGGCGCCTTTGTTCAAGGACTGGTTGCTGCGCAATTATCCTGACCGTTATCGCCATGTGATGTCGCTTGTACGCTCCATGCGCGACGGCAAGGATTATGATGCGGAATGGGGTAAGCGCATGCGCGGCACTGGCCCTTATGCATGGCAAATCGGGCGTCGTTTCGAAATTAGCGCACGCAAGCTCGGCTTCAATTCAAAGCGTATTCCCTTCCGTACCGACCTGTTTGAACCCGTTGAAAAGGGTGGAAAACAACTTTCGCTTTTCTAAATACTGGAAATCAGAGCGCGATATTTCAGCGTTCTGGTTCAGAAGATACGCTGACGTTTATGTGTGCATGAGTTGTCAGTTGTGCGTTCCATCCCCGTCTGATTTTTTCGGACGGAAGGCCCCTGCTTTTACGCCAATATCCTCGGCAGGGACCTTGCGGAGAATCAGAAGCAATGCGAGCATCGCCGCCAAATGAAACGCTTGTCTTCTGATTCTCCGCTCCTCTTTGAAATACCACTCGCACCAGACTTCTCTGAAGAAGAGAAATATCTGTCGCGAGGTCTTAAATATATCGCTGGCATTGATGAAGCTGGCCGCGGCCCGTTAGCGGGTCCAGTCGTTGCGGCAACGGTTGTTCTTGACCCGGATGACTTGCCTGAAGGACTGGATGATTCAAAGCGGCTGAAGGCTGCCAAGCGCGATGCGCTTTATGAAATCATTCTGGCCAAAGCGCTGACCGTTTCGGTCGCAAGCTTAAGTGCCCGCAGCATTGATGGGAGCGACATTCGCAAAGCAGCCCTTGAAGCAATGCGGCGTTCGTTTATGGGCCTGACACTCAGCCCGGATCACGCCTTGATTGATGGTCGTGATATTCCTCCCGGTTTGTCTTGCCCCGGCTCTGCTTTGGTTAAGGGCGATCAACGTTCCGTATCTATTGCTGCTGCTTCCATCGTGGCAAAGGTCACACGTGACCGTATGTTGAACCGTGCAGGCGCAGCCCATCCCGCCTATGGGCTTGAAGTGCACGCGGGTTATGGCACAGTCAGGCATCGCGCAGCCATTGAGACCGAGGGGCCTGTGCCCGGCATTCATCGCTATAGTTTTGCACCAATCAAAGGGCGCTATTCCTGCTGACAGTTCGGCGCATACCGAAGCGCATGCGAACGGCAAAGTGCTAAAGAGCATTGAAGCCTTTCATACATGCAGGATCAGAATGAACCAGAAAACAAATATTGCCGTCGAACTCGGATTGCTGCTTCTGCTGGCAACCCTGTGGGGAGCGTCCTATAGCTTCATCAAGATCGGTGTAGAGACAATCCCACCTATTACATTGATCGCTGCGAGAACATTGGTCGCCGGACTTATACTGATAGCGATCATCAGGCTGCGGGGCTTCAGGCTTCCGGCAGATCCTGTCATTTGGAAGCGCTTTCTGTTTCAGGCCTGCCTGAACAGCGTTATCCCTTTCACAGCAATTGCCTGGGCGGAACAAACGACAGAGGCAGGGCTTGCGGCCATCCTGAATTCAACGACACCGATATTCACATTCCTGATCACGCTTTTGATTACCCGGCATGAGCCCATTACAAGCCGCAGGCTGTTTGGCGTGGCGGCTGGCCTCAGCGGAACATGCCTAATCATCGGCATGCAGTCGCTTGGTGGGCTGGGCAAAGAACTATGGGCACAACTCGCAATCGTCGCGGCAACGATTTGCTATGCATGTGCCGCAATCTTTGGCCGGAACTTTAAGGGTCTTGATCCGATGATCCCCGCTGCCGGCTCGCTGATAAGCGGTGCGATCATTCTCATTCCGCTAAGCCTCATCATTGATCGCCCTTGGACGCTCGATCCTAGTGCAAACTCGATACTCGCCTTGCTCAGTTTGGCTGTGTTTTCAACCGCAGCGGCGTTTACGATTTACTTCCGTCTGATCCAGACTTTGGGCTCAGTTGGCACAACCGCACAAGCCTATCTGCGCGTTCCCATCGGCGTCGGTATTGGCGTGATTTTTCTCGGAGAACGCCTGACATCGACAGCATGGCTGGGATTGGCATTTGTCATCATAGGCGTCATCGCCATAACTTTACCGGCCAAACAGAAAAATAGCAGCTAAAAGCCGCCGTAATTCAGGTAGGCATGAACTTACACAACGATAAAACAAGGCTTCCTGAAACCATAAGCTGATAGGCAAAGACGAAAAACGCCGCCCTTTTGAGGCGGCGTTTCTAAAACTTGATGATAGTAAACTTAGTTCAGGTTTGTCTTGACCTGACCGAGCGCATCCTTGAACAAGGTGCCTGCAACCTTGGCGTCAACCTTGTCGGCGACGATTTTGCCAGCTGCGGCAATTGCCAGATCGACAGCCGAAGCGCGGACCGCATTAATTGCATCGGTTTCAGCGGTTGCAATCTTCTGCTCTGCAAGCTTGTTGCGACGAACAACATATTCTTCCGTCGCGCGCTTTGCGTCTTCGAGAAGCGCCTTTGCTTCACGTTCAGCGGCAGCAACAATGTCGCCGGCTTCTTTTTCGGCTTCCTTACGCTTGCGATGATATTCCGCAAGAAGCTGCTGAGCTTCTTCACGCAAGGTGCGGGCTTCTTCGAGTTCCTTCTTGATATTTTCGGCACGCTCATCGAGCGAGCGTCCAATCATGCCCGGAACCTTCAGATAGGCAATCAGTGCCAAGAAGAGAAGAAGAGCAATAAATGCCCAAAATGTTGAATCCATTTTCGTCTCCTCAGGCGTTTGCGGTTTTGACGGCTGCTGTGACGTCGGCCTTGTCGGCCTTGGTTCCCAGAAGCTGCTCAACAATCGCAGACGTGGTTTCTTCGGCGATCGTACCGACATCGCTCATGGCCTTGGCCTTGATTGCGGCGATACGTTCTTCGGCTTCCGCAAGCTTGCCTTCAAGAACAGCTTCTGCAGCTGCACGTTCGGCATCTGCTTCGCCTTTGCCCTTTTCGCGAGCAGCTTCAGCAATCGAAGCAGCCTTGGTACGGGCCGCAGCCAGTTCCTGCTCGTAAGCAGCAATCGCGTTGTCTGCATCCTGCTTGAGGCGGGCAGCCTGTTCGAGATCCTGTGCGATACGGTCACGACGGTTCTCGATCACACCGCCGATACGTGGCAGAACCACACGCGACAGAAACAGATAGAAAAGACCGAAAGTGATCGCCAGCCACAAAAGCTGCGATGCATAATGGGTGGAATCAAACGGCGGGAATACGCCGCTGCCGTGTCCGGCATCGTGCGCGACCCCGGTTTCGGTGTGCACAGCATCGGCTGCGCCGTGCTCGCCAGCAGCTGGTGCCGGTTGCGATTCGGTGGCGGTTTGGGCAAACGCCGTGGACACGAACATCCAGATTTCCCCTTTAATCCAGCATATTCTTACCGGAAAGAATTTCCGGTTTTAAACATGCTCACTCAGACTTCATATGCAAAGGCCAGCCGCGCTGCATTTCAAGATACAGATCGCGGCAGGCCAGTTTCTTGCGACTGTTGATTAAACAGCGAAGAGGAGCAGAAGCGCGATGAGCAGCGAGAAGATGCCCAGAGCTTCCGTCACAGCGAAACCGAACACGAGACGGCCGAACTGGCTGTCAGCAGCGGATGGGTTACGCAGAGCGCCCGAGAGATAGCTACCGAAAATGTTGCCGAGGCCGAGAGCCGTACCGGCCATACCGAAACACGCGAGACCGGCGCCGATGTACTTTGCTGCTTCCGCTTCCATGTTAAAGCTCCTTCTGGATTGTAAATTAGTGCGGATTTCTGTTCTGGCGGAAACCCGCCGGCTAGAACCTTAGTGTCCTGGATGTACTGCGTCGTTAATGTACATGCAGGTAAGAACGGTGAAGACGTAGGCCTGGAGGAATGCAACCAGGAACTCAAGAGCGGTGATCGCGACCGTCATGATCAAAGGCAGGATTGCGCCACCAATACCAAGTGCACCAAGCGAGCTCAGCGAGACAACGAAGCCTGCGAAAACCTTGAGTGTGATGTGGCCTGCCAGCATGTTCGCAAAAAGACGAACTGAAAGACTGATAGGGCGCGAGAGGAACGAGATGATTTCAATGGCTACAACCAGCGGCACGATGATTCCCGGAACACCACTTGGCACGAAGAGCTTGAGGAAGCCCAAACCGTGCTTATAGAAACCGTAGATAATCACAGTACCGATAACCAGCAAGGCGAGTGCAAAGGTTACGATGATCTGGCTGGTGATGGTGTAGAAATAAGGGAACAGGCCGATGAAGTTTGCGACCAGAATAAACATGAACAGCGAGAACACGAATGGGAAGAACTTCATGCCCTTCGAACCAGCTGAATCTCTCAGGCTCGATGCTACAAACTCGTAGGCCATTTCCGAAACCGACTGAAGGCGGCTTGGGATCAAACCACGGCTCGACGATGTGAAATAAAGGAAACCGGATGCCAGCACAACGGTCGCGACCATGAAAGCCGAAACATTGGTGAACGACAGGTCCAAACCACCGACATCGATCGGAATCAATCGGGAAACCTGGAACTGATGGATCGGATCGTTGGCCAACTTAACCTCGTCTGTCGTTCCTGCCCTTAGGCGTTTCAGTCGCGAGCCTCAAAGGCTCGCTTGGGGCGTTTCAGTCACGGACCAACGGTCCGCTTGTCTCAAGCGTCTATACGCGAACATTTTCGTGATGTCCGCCAAGATTTATTCCTTATTGCTCTTTTCCACGTCAGACTTAATGTTGCCGTGATCGGCGACATAACCTGCGGAACGGAGCACGTTGAGGGTGCCAGCACCGAAGCCGAGAAGGAGAAAGATGATCAACCCCCATGGCGACGTACCTGCGTAGCGATCAAGAGCCCAACCAATCACCGCGCCAACCACGATACCAGCGATAAATTCACTGGAGAGTTTCATGGCTTGCGCGACAGAACCAGTCGTGTCTGATCGCCCATCCTCTGAAGCTGGTTGCTTAAATACACCTTTTTTGGCCAACTCGGCCTCAAGGCGATTCAAACGTTGATCCAGCCCCCCGGAAGCAGCCTTGTTATCCACATTCCTGCCTGCACCGGATGATTTACCGGGCTCAGTGCCGCTCGTCATTGGCAGCTCCTTTTGCAAGAAATGCGGGCGTTACAAGCCCATTTCCAAGTTGCGCGAAACATATTGACACACCGCCCGCTAGTCAAGGCAGTCAAGCACTTGCTTCAAAAGGTTTTTTCTCTAATAATTGCAATGATTTAGCGGATAACGCGGCCAATTTTCCGATCAAAGTGGGAAAATGCGTAACAAATCGACCCAAAAATTGGAATCGAATTGGGTCCAATCGGGTGCAGAGATTCACCACTATGCATGTGTTTCAAGCGGCCTTCGAAACAAATAAATGTGTATCGAAGTGATCTGATTGCGAAGAGCGGATCAACTCCAGCCACCACCATAGGTACGGTAGAAAACATGGAGGCCAATTGTTGTGAGTTTTTTCATCGTCGGCGCCCAGAACGGACTAACATAGGTCGCATGATAATGGGTGGAAGAGCCGACTTCTGGCAACCATATCCGACCAGCCGTCACGGTTTTAGCAACCTGCTGTGCCATACGCCATTGAGGCATTTCGGTGACGCGATGCTTTTGACCGTCGCAGGCAAATGAGAACTGGCAAGCATTCAGCCAATTGCGATTCTGATAAACAACGCCACAAATCGTGCCAGGATAGGCCGGATTGCGAACACGGTTCAGCACAACCTGTGCAACCGCCACCTGCCCTTTCACAGATTCGCCGCGCGCTTCGTAATAAACGGCCTCAGCCAGGCATTTCTGCTCTTTTGTACCAAATGATTCGGCAGGCAACGGCGTTGCAGCCCAAGCATGATCCTGCTCGCCAATTGGTGGCACAAAGCGGCCCGCATCTGCTTCCGGCGTCAGAATGCTCTCAAATGGAGAGGTTTTGCCATAGTCTGGCTTAGATGGCGCATAGCCCAACGCGAGAACGTCGGGCTCATTATTATTCATCAGCTTTGCCAGTTGGACTGGAAATTCCGATCTGGGCTTGGGCGGTTTGATCGCGTGGAACGCCATCGCAATGTCAACCTCCTTCCCCTCGATGCTGGATTTAGAAAAGGACATACGCGCGTCAATCTTTTCACGCGGGGTTGTAATCATGCTGATTTTTTCAAACATGCTGCCCGCATTGAACGCGCGCGCTGGCGCTTTTGGCTTCACCGAAACAATACGATCTGTCTTATCGGAACGATTGATACGGTTCTCATCCGGGTTGGGATCATCAATGCCAAGCTTTGCAGTTTTCTGGCCACCAGAAAGCGCAACGCGTCCGATGCCGGGAACTTCGATACCTGTTGTTGAAATGCTGCCGGTAACTGTTGTTGCATCCACAAACGGCATCTCAGCCTGATGTAGCGAACCAACCGGTGCCTTGGCCACAAACGCCGTCCAGCGATGACCTGCAATATCAGCACTCGGCACAAGGCTTGCCATATCCTGAAAAGCGATCGCATTGGAGTTAAACAAATAAGCCATTGCGGCAAGCAGAAGCGGCAAAAGGCGCTGTGGCTTATTTACAAGCTGGCGCGGCTTTGCACGCACGGCATAATAGCGACCATCCTCAGGGCAATAGCCCGTTACCGGATAGTGCCATACCGGTTCGGCTACGGCCTTTGACCGGCCAAACAGCGCTCGTATGGAACCAAGACGCACCGCAAACTCCACTCGCAACGATTACTTAACTATGTCTGATAATCGCGCATTAACCTTGATGGAGTGTTAACGATACTGTGTTTACCCTTTGAAAATATTGATTAATTTTGAATTAATATTATCTGGCGAGGTTTGTTTTCATTTGCTTTTTTAGTTCCCTCAATAGCATGATAGAGCGAACTTCAACCTTCGCGATTTATGCGAATTCCCAAATGAATGTAAAATATTCAAAAACAAGAAGCCGGTTTTTAACCCAGCTTCACCGTCCAGCGTTCAATATCTGCACTTTGACCGATCAGTGCCAGACCATTGGCAATCGAATCAAACTGGTTCGAGCTTGTAACCATCGCATCAGGGAATCGCTTTTCGAAAGCTGTTCGAATGGCTGGAACAAAGGATGTGCCGCCTGTCAAAAACACACGATCGATACCGTCGAAAGTCAGCTCGGCCTGTTCAACTGCCTGCTTTACCGATTGCTCAATATTGGCCACATCGTCGGAAATCCAATTGTCAAAATCATTGCGGGTAATTGCCGAGCGAATTTCGAAATCATCCGCTTTGAAATGCAATTCGGATAGTCGCTCCGACGACAGGCGCACCTTGAGGTCCGACACGGCACGATAAATCTCATAGCCATAATCATTTTCGATCAGA
Organism: Brucella thiophenivorans; assembly: GCF_002252445.1. Taxonomy (GTDB): domain Bacteria; phylum Pseudomonadota; class Alphaproteobacteria; order Rhizobiales; family Rhizobiaceae; genus Brucella; species Brucella thiophenivorans. Next base: position 572,997 of record NZ_NNRJ01000015.1, on the reverse strand, counting down.
TTGATGAAATGCTCAAGCGGCTCAGGGTCGACAGCATTTTTAGCAAGGTCAGTCAGTGAGCGGATGGTCGCTGGTGAATTCATCAGAAACAGCGTGTTCCAGCGTGCGAAGTTTGCATAATAATGGCGAGGGATCGGAAGCCTCTTACCGAAGGATTTATATTCGCCATTCTTACCGAGCAGCGGTGAGACTGCGTTATCGATGATGCGATAATCGAAGGTATCACCTGCAATGCCGAGACCAGTCTGGCTTAGCGGCGTGAAGCTCAGCCCCGATCCACCCACTTCAAAACGCACAATCGAAAAGTCGCTCGTACCGCCGCCAAAGTCGGCAACCAGAACGGTCGATTCAGCTTTCAGTTCCTGCGCATAAAAATAGGCGGCTGCTACCGGCTCGTAGACATAATGAATGTCTGTGAAGCCGAAGGCGCGAAACGCCTTTTCATAGCGCTGCATAGCCAGTTCCTCGTCCGGCGACGCGCCTGCAAAAATAACCGGACGGCCAATGACAACACGGTTGCCCTTTGGCGGCAGGCGGTCACCAAGTCGTGCTGCTACAGATTCTAGAAAAGTTTCAAGAATATCTTCGAATTTGAAGCGCTTGCCAAAAACCGGCGTATCGGTGAAAGATTTGGCTGCTGCAAAAGTCTTGAAGGATTGCAGCATGCGTGTTGAATGCGGTGCATTCACAAATGCATCCATCGCCCACGGGCCGCTTTCAGAAATTCTCTCGCCAGTTTCGCGATCCTGCCAGAAACAGAGAATCGAACGATAGCCGGTAACATCAACGCCATCCTTCGGCACGCTCAAAACGGCAGTTGAGCCATCGGGCGAAGCAAGCGAAAGCACCGTATTTGTCGTGCCGAAATCGATCCCCATTGTGACACCGTCGAAACGGCTCTGGCTAGTTGTCGTCATGATTTGCCTCGGATCGTGGGGATTTTCGGGAGGCGGCGAATTAGCAGACTGATGATAGTTTCTCAAGTCACGAATAACGAATATGAGATGTTCGTAACAGATGAAGTTAAGGAAAACACATGTCCCGCTTTGAAGGTACAACTGCCATTATAACTGGAGCCGGTCGCGGTCTGGGAGCGGCGCTCGCCTTTTCCCTCGCTCAGGAAGGTTGTGATGTCGTGCTTTGCGGTCGGAGTCTGACGTCTCTTGAAGATACGGCACGCGGCATTATCGAACATACAGGCCGTAGGGCAGAAACGGTGCAAGTCGACCTTTCGGATATGGCGAGTGTCACAGAAGCCATTGCGACCATCGAAGAAAATCACCCTGTCATCGACATTCTCATCAACAATGGCGCAATGTGGCTTGAAGATCGGCAGGAGGACTTTTCAATAGCGGAGGTGGCAGGCGTCATTAATGCTGCCGTCACAGGAACTTTTCTGTTCACACAGGGACTGCTGCCGCTTCTCAACAATTCATCGCGTCCCGATATTGTCACGATCGGTTCTGTGAGCGGATTGTCGAATGCTCCACTCCAGACGGTTTCCGTGCCCTTTTATGCAGCGAAACGCGCGCAGGCGGCATTAGCGGATGGCCTGCGACAAAAGCTTGCCGGAACGCCGGTTCGCTCTCTTATCGTTCATCCACCTTATCTCGAAGACGCAACCCCACTGGAAGACAATTGGCAGGCTTCATCACGACGCAAAAAAGGCGACGCAGCCACTAGTCGGGATATTGTTGAATCTGTGATCTTCGCCCTCACCCGCCCGCGTCATGTATCTCTCTCGATCATGGTCGACGCCGATGAGGGCGGCGTATTCGGTTAAGGTAAGCCGTAGATCGAAAAGATAAAAGCCCGGCTTTACGGCCGGGCTCTTATTTATCTCTTCTTTTTTGCGCGACCCGCAAATGGGTTTTCCGATGTCTTTAGCGACAGGCGAATCGGAACGCCAGGCATTTGGAATGTCTCACGCAGGCCATTGATCAGATAACGCACATAGGACTGAGGCATTGCATCAGGACGCGAGCAGGAAACAACGAAACCCGGAGGACGCGTCTTGACCTGCGTCATGTACTTGATCTTCAGGCGGCGACCAGAAACTGCCGGCGGCGGTTGATGCGCGATCACGCCTTCAAGCCAACGGTTGAGGCGTCCTGTCGAAATACGACGGTTCCAGATTTCATGGGTCGCGACGAGGTTTTCCATGAGCTTGTCGAGGCCCTGTCCGCGCTCACCGGAAATCGGCACAGCGCGAAGTCCACGCACTTGCGGGAGCAGGCGTGCCGTCTTTTCATGAAGGTCGGCCAGAACCATCTGGCGGTCTTCAATCAAATCCCATTTGTTGAAAGCAATGATCGGCGCGCGACCCTCGCGGATAATCAGATCGGCGATCTGCAAATCCTGCTTTTCAAAGGGGATCGTCGCATCAAGAACAATAATGACCACTTCTGCAAAGCGAATAGCGCGCAGGCCATCGGCAACCGAAAGCTTTTCAAGCTTTTCCTGTACGCGCGATTTGCGACGCAAACCCGCCGTGTCATACAGCTTGATCTTGCGGCCACGCCACTCCCAATCAACCGAAATAGAATCGCGGGTGATGCCAGCTTCGGGACCTGTCAGCAGACGGTCTTCGCCCAGCATCGTGTTGATCATCGTGGATTTGCCGGCATTCGGGCGTCCGACAATGGCAATACGAAGCGGCTTGGTGGCATCATAATCCGGGATGATTTCTGCATCCGGGTCTTCAATATCATCACCAATGAGCTCACCGACGGCTTTCGGCGTGAAAGCCTCTTCCGCTTCTTCTTCTGCGCGCTGATCAGCAAATGCACGTTCTTCACCTAACAGGGCGACAATCGCATCACGAAGATCGGGCATGCCCTGACCATGTTCAGCGGAAACCGGACATGGTTCGCCAAGACCAAGCTGAAACGCGTCGTAAAGACCCGACTGCGCACCACGCGCTTCGGCTTTATTGGCAACCAGGACAACCGGACGGTTTGAACGACGCACAAGTTCTGCAAAGGTGGCATCGGTCGGCGTAACACCGGCTTTGGCATCAATTACAAACAGGATCGCATCGGCTTCCTGAATAGCGGCTTCCGTCTGCGCGCGCATACGCGCTTCCAGACTATCGTGGGCGGCTTCTTCAAGACCAGCCGTGTCGATCACCTGAAACTTCAGATCGTAAAGCTTGGCATCATGAATGCGCCGGTCGCGCGTAACGCCCGGCAAGTCATCGACCAGCGCCAGCTTGCGACCGACGAGGCGATTAAACAGTGTGGACTTGCCGACATTGGGACGCCCGACGATGGCGAGAGTGAAACCCATAGGTTCGTATTACTCCGAAATAAGCGCGCTTAAAGCGTTTCGCGCTACATTAGTGTTACTAAACGCTTTAAGCATTTATTTCATGCTTGTCGTTATCGGAAAACCGGTTACCACTTTTCCGCGACAAGCATTAGCCCTGAGCTTCCGGCATCGTGATGCCAGCGCCGCGCATGAGATCTAACATTGTATTGGCTCGCTGGCGGATATTGGCTGGAGCCAGAGTATCATTTGCAATCTGCTGATAAAGTTTGGCAGCATCGTCAAAACGCTCCGCCTTCCATGCCGCCAGACCAAGGGTCTCACGCGCACTTGAACGCATCGGATTGCCATCTGCCGAAAGCGTTTCGACACGCTTTGCAACATCATCATAAGAACCTGTATCAACCAGCAGATAAGCTGCGCGAAGACGCGCTATATCGCGCATTGCAGGCGGTACGGAATTATCAGCCGCAACAGCATCAAAGGCTGCAACAGCGGCCGCGGCATCGCCCTTTTCCGCTTCAAGCGAGGCAGCACGAAGACGTGCCAGCACCGGATAAGAACCGTAACCGGTGTTTTCCAGATCATTAAGAGCAGCGATCGCTTCATCATTGTTACCGGCTGCGGCTAGATCAAGTGCGGCCAAGAACTTGTCGCCGGAAGCAGAAGCCTTGCTGTCCGTCCAATGATTATAGCCGACCCAGCCGGCTGTGCCGATGACAACCGCAATGGCTGCACCGATCACGATGGGGCCGAAGTTTTTCCAAACCTGCTTTGCCCTCTCGGAACGGAGCTCTTCGTTTACCTCGCGGATGAAACTATCGTCTGCCATGGACCTGCCATTTTTTACTTGAGCGCAATGCTTACAAAGCCACGCTCTGAAAATCGTTGATCTTAATTTCTATGTTCAGGCGCTTTTAGTCGGAATTCGCGCCATATGTAAGACCCGTGAGCGAAATAAGCTGCACGTAAGCCGAACAATCTGTATTTGTGTCCGAGCTTCGCCTTATTCAACAGCTAAAGCGTGTCGCGGTTACTCCTATCCACCCACTCGCTTTAGCTCTTTTGTTTTGCGCATGTCGTTATCGGATCGCAGCGGGATCAGAAATCAATCCAGTGGATTGATTTCCCCGCGAGGCGGCCCCCACTTTCCCGCGACATGCGTTTACGCAACCTTTCCCCCCAAAGTGGCGTTCACTCTCCTATGCGTATTTTATCTTCCATTCTTGCCGTTGCAGCCTCTTTTGCTTTCATCACAAATCCGGTTCAGGCGAACACGCTAAAGCCGCAATATGTGCTGATCTCGTTTGATGGCGCACATGACAATAAGCTTTGGAAACGCTCACGCGAGCTGGCCAAAAAATACGACGCGCATTTCACCTATTTTCTGTCCTGCGTTTTCCTGATGGAAAAGAAAAATCGCAGCGATTATCAGCCGCCGCATAAACGTGCGGGTGCATCCAATGTGGGATTTGCCTTAAGCCATGATGAGGTTGTGACGCGGCTTGGTAATATCTGGCAGGCACATCTGGAAGGCAATGAGATTGCAAGCCATGGCTGTGGCCATTTCGACGGCACCGATTGGACGACCGCGGACTGGGACAAGGAAATCAAAGAGTTTCGCCGTATTACCGCCGGTGCTTACAAGAATAACGGCATTGCTGGCGAGCCGGAAGGCTGGCAGGAACTGGTACGCAACGGCATTAACGGCTTTCGTGCACCCTATCTTGCCGCCTCCAAGCCCGTTCAGGATGCACTGAAAGCCGATGGCTTTCGCTATCAGGCATCATCCATCACGCGCGGACCAGAACTACCGCAGATCAATGGCTCTTTCGCATCCTTTGGCTTGCCGCTTATTCCTGAAGGACCGTCGCAACGGCTGATCGTGGGCATGGATTACAATCTTTATGTGCGCCATTCCAAAGGCAAGGAAGTGCCCGCCAAGTCAGCCACTTTTGAAGAGCGCGCTTATAGGGCTTTCCGCACGGCATTCGACAAGCAATATAATGGCGAGCGCATCCCGCTACAGCTCGGCTTTCACTTTGTGCTCATGAATGACGGAGCTTATTGGCGCGCGATGGAACGTCTCGTTTCACAAGTATGCACCAAGCCAGACGTCAAATGCACAACCTATAATGATTATCTTAATGGCCCGGATGCTCCGAGCAGTCACACCGCTCAGAGCAGGTCATAGGTTTTAGTGGGTCAGGTCAAATTCTGCTGATCCAGCGTGGGCAACGGTTCCCCATGGATAACGGCTTCAAAGCCACGCAAGCGCTTATAAATCGACAAAAGTTCGATAATCGTCGTCCATGAATTAACGAGATATAGAAAGGAAGTGCGGACTTGATCAAAGACATTGTGGATCTGGTTCATCAGACCCAACGTCAATTTTCCCGCTGCGATCGAAGGAATAAGGATCAACAGCGGAAAGATTCCGTCAGCCTGTAAATAAAAAATGCGTGCGATGTTAAAATAGACGTAGTGGAAATAAAGCCGAAAATAATTGCGCCGGACGTTAGAGAAAAGCTCACGTATGATGGGTGGATCAGCACGATCGGCATGATCTTCACCATAGACCAGCTCTTTACGATAGGCTGCCTCTACTCGCTGATTCCGGAATTCCAAACCTGGTAGTTTGATACCGACAATTGCCAGAAACCCGGTCCCCAGAATTGCCCAAACAACGGCCGCCCAGACCAGTGCATGTGGAACGGCTCCTAATATAGGAAGTTCATTCACCTTTTCGGAGAAGGTAAACAACACCGGCAAAAAGGCTATCAGCGTCATTACCGACTTCACAAGATTGACGCCCAGTTGTTCCAATGTCGCGGAAAAGCGCATTGTATCTTCCTGCACGCGTTGGGCGGCACCTTCGATTTGACGAAGCTTTTGCCAATGCAACATGTAATATTCGTTCATGGCCATTCGCCAGCGAAAGATATAATGGCTGACAAAAAACAAACTGATTACACCAGCTGCAATGCCCAAAAAAGCAATTTCAGTGAAATCCAAAGCACTCCAGTACAAATCACCAACCGAAACTGACCCCGGAGTAGTCAATGCTTTCTGCAACATATCGTAGAATGGACCGAACCAGGCATTAAGGGTGACACTCAGCTGAACATCAAAATTTGTTGCAAACAGAATGAGACCCGAACCAAGGATCGACCAGCGCTGCCACGGATGCGGAGAAAAAGAAGCCCAAAAGAAATAAAACGCCAACACTGCTATGGCAAAATAAAGATAGAACCACAAGAACGGGAGCGACCACAACTCACTTGCTCCAGCCATAGGCACAACATTCGTAGATGCGGGTGGCAGACCTATATAGCTTCCAAGAGCACTTCCGCCGTCATACCAGCCAAGAATCGCGAGAATTGTCCAGAGAAGTGCCGAAGAAAATAATAGTTTAGGGCGAGGAAAAAATGAGGTAAACATGCGCAACAACCCACAATATAAAACGTATATTAAAAATAGAATTTAATACATTATTTTATGATTTAATATTCATTAATCAATCAAATTTTAAATAATTGTAATTTTTAATTCTATTTTTCAGACAACCCTGCAATAATGCCCAAAAATGAAGTCAACAACAAGGCAAACGCCGCTATTAAACTTGGAATTGTGAAGTTCCCAGAATATTGAGCCAAGTAACCCGCAATAATTGGTCCTAAAATCTGCCCAATACTGAAACATACCGTCATTGTTGCGAGCGCCTTTTTAGGGGACTGCGGTGCCAACACGCGCGCAGCCTGAAGCCCGAATGCCGTCAGAGCCATAAAGGTTATGCCAAGCAACACGCCGCCAACAAGTGGACCCAAAGGCGGCGGCAGCAAAACGCTTGCGGCCACGCCTATGGCTTCAAGAGCCGCTGTCAGCGCAAATGCATTAAAAAGGCCAAATTGTCTGATGGTAGGCGACCAGAGCCAGATCGAAGGTGCAGCGCATAATCCGGTCACAACCCATACGGCTGCTTCCATCAGCGGACCGCCCTCATTCGTCCGCACGATTGTGATAATAAAGGTTGCGGTGATCACATAACCGAAGCCAAAAATACCATAAGCCAGCGCAAGCGCATTGAACGCAACGCTTCGCGGCAGTGCCGGTTCACGCTTACCATTTGCGCCGCCAATCGGCCCGTCTTTAACCAGAAAAACCACAAGTATTGCCATTATCAGGCTTAAAATTGCAGCACCGATCCAGTCAGCTCTCCAATCAAGTCCTGAAAAGCGGACGCCCGCGACCATGATAGCAGACAGCGCAATACCGGCGCCAACACCGCCGAAATGCAGCGCACTCAGCTCTGCTTTTTCGGCAGCAGCGATATGACTAAGCACGATCGCGGTGGCAAGAATCATAGTCACAGCACTGATAAAGCCTGCTGCGAAACGAATGGCCGAGAACAGCCAGACGCCATCAAATAGTGCCATCGCAGCACAGAGAACGGCACTGATTATCAAGCCTGCGATCACGCTTGCGCGTTCAACACCCTCTGACCAGCCATAGCCTGCAACCACAGCCCCAACCAGATAGCCGACATAATTGGCCGAAGCGATGAGGCCTGCATCGGCTGCGTTAAACCCGACATCAAGCATCATGCCCGGCAAGATCGGTGTGTAGATGAAACGGCCGATGCCCATCACGGCAATCATGGCAATAAAGCCGCCAAAGGCGTAACGCAGCGCTTCACGATGTGGGTCTGTCTTGGGAAGTGACTTATTCATAGCAGGGAAAATACGCTTCGCGCCATGGCGTACAAATGAATTTTTCTGATTGGATCAATCACTCGAATTGAGTTCAATTTTTCGGTATCAAGCATAAACGACCTAACTGGCCGGCATATCCGGTTTCGTTTTTGGTGCGCGCACCGGCACGCTGTCAGGCTGGTCTGAATGTAGAAAATGAAGCAATGTCTCATTCACAGATTGCAGCCGAAAAGCTGCATCCCGCCAGCTAAAGTCAATATCCTGCGGCACCGGCGTCAGACGTTCAGGTGTTTCCCCCTCGTCAAGATTGCAATTATGAATGGCCGATTGCAGAGATCGTGAAACCCATTCAGGCGGCGGTGCTTCCTTCTTACGAAGCGCGTTGCCTATTGCCTCACCAAATAGCAAAGCCGTAGCGTAGAGGCGAATGCCACGGCGATCATAACGCCCTGCCATTTCGCTGACTTCACGCGCCACCAGTCGCCCGCGCAGCGACCAGCGGGCATTGGATCGCGCGAGTGCTATGCCATCACCAAGTGCGGTGACTGCACGCTGCGCCTGTGTGAACTGATTGATAGCAGTCTGGACATGCGCCAGATCCTGTTTATCCAGCGCAATGGCCGACTGTTTGAGGCCTTTAAGAATATTATCCACAAGTCCGCGGACGGCTCGGTCGATCAGACGCACCGGATCAGGTGTCAGCAATATCTGACTGAACACAAGGCCTGTGCCAGCGCCGACGAGCACATCGATAAGCCTTGTCATGCCAGCAACCTGCGGCCCCATGGCAAGAACCAGAATGGCCGATACGCCCGACTGAATAGCAATCGCAGGTGCGAGGCCAAAAGTCGTTGCGATCACCATAGCAATGCAGGTAACCACGCTCATATGCAGGACTGGAATTGTATCGGGCAAAAGCAGTGAAAACTCCCCTACCAGCACGCCCGTTGTCACGCCTGTCACGACGCCAATGGCCTGTTTGCCGTGATTGGGAAGGTTCGGTGCAAGGCAGATAACCGCTGTCACCATTGCAAAAATCGGTCGCGGCTGACCCAGCATCCACTGACAGATCATCCATGCCACAGCGCCACCAATGGAAGCGATGAGCGCATCGCGCCAACTCACCGACCATTGCTGGAAAATCTTTTCAATTCGCTGCTGCATGAATTGGCCTGCCCCGCTATCCGTCGCGCTCAATCATATTATCTATGACAGGCGCAGTGATGCTCAAGCCTTGAAGAATGCCTCATATTGATCGGGTTTGAAACCGACGCTCAGCTTGCCATCCTTTTCAAGCACCGGACGCTTAACCATGGAAGGCTGCGCCAGCATGAGTTCACGCGCCTTTTGCGCATCGACAGTCTGGCGCTCGTCTTCAGGCAGTTTGCGAAAAGTGGTGCCTGCACGATTGAGCAATTTTTCCCATTCGATGTTTTTCAGAAAGCGGTCGAGCGTTGGAGCATCAAGGCCATCCTTCTTGTAATCATGGAAAGCATAGTCGACGCCATGATCTTCAAGCCATGTGCGTGCCTTCTTCATTGTGTCGCAGTTTTTGATGCCGTAGATAGTAACGCTCATGTCCGAATCCTTTGATCTTTTATCCGATCAAAAGCTATCGGCAGCAGCGTTGCAACCTTAATATTCTAGGCTTGGTTCTCCTTTTCCAGCAACTCACGCTTGCGTTCCACGCCCCAGCGATAGCCGGAAAGACCACCATCATTGCGCACCACACGATGGCATGGAACAGCCACGGCAATCTTGTTGGCACCGCAAGCCTGCGCCACGGCGCGCGTCGATTTTTGCAAGCCTATCATTTGTGCAAGTTCGCTATAGCTCACGGTTTTGCCAAACGGGATTTCACGCAATGCCTGCCAGACCCGTTCCTGAAAAACCGTGCCGCGCAGGTCCAGCGGCAGATCAAGCCCGATACGCGGATTTTCAACTAAGCCAATGATCTGCGCAATATGATCCTCAAAGTCCCGGTCAGCACCGATAAGCTCTGCTTTCGGGAAACGCTTTTCGAGATCGATAATCAGTTCTTGCGGGTCATCCCCCATCAGAATGGCACAGACGCCCTTCGCACTTTCTGCTGCAAGAACCGCCCCCAGCGAAGACTGACCGATCGCAAAGCGGATGATCTCATTCTGGCCGCCGGATTTATAGCTTGATGGCTTCATTCCCAACACCTTGTCCGATGCCTCATAGAAACGGCTCGATGAATTATAACCCGCTTCATAAATGGCATTCGTCACGCTTGATTGTTGCGCTTCCAGTGCCGAGCGAACTTTTCGTCCACGATGCGCGTCCGAATATTCTTTTGGTGTCATTCCAGTGAAAGCTTTGAAAAGACGGTGGAAATGCGATGCACTGGCACCAACCGCACGCGCTATGTCTTCAAGCTCCGGCATTTCTTCCTCAGCCTCGATATAACGGCAAGCGGCTGCAACCATATCGGCGTGACGAGCATTGTTCTGCGCATCGAGCGTAGCTGCCATATTGGGTTTACACCGCATACAGGGGCGAAATCCTGCGCGTTCCGCGGCTTCTACAGTATCAAAAAACTGGACATTTTCACGCTTGCCACGCCGCGAGGGGCAAGACGGACGACAATAAACGCCTGTCGTGCGCACGGCATAGAAAAATTCGCCATCTGATGCCTTGTCGCGTGTGAGCACTTGTCTCCAGCGGCTTTCATCCGTGTCATATATGCGTGTCATCAGATCCATATCCGTTGATCCTTCTTACTATTGAAGAAGTTCTAACGCGTTACAAGACTGACAACACTCCGGTGCTTGCTTTCAAATTCTGAATAGGAATTATGCCCTTCGTGCCTGCGCGATCGCATCAATCAAATTCTGTTCTTTCATCACGCCGCCATAAAGGCGGGTGCCGATCACGAAAGATGGTGTGCCGCCAAAATTGAAAGCTTCGCCCTGCTTCGAATTGCGCTCAAGAATATCTTCAATTCTGGTTATGTCAGCCTGATAATCGGCTTCAAGTTTTTTGGGATCAAGGCCAGCCTTTACAAGAGCTTCATCCGTTTGATCTTTGCTCAACCGACCCGTCGTTTGCATCATGGCTTCCATCGCCTTGACGTAATTGCCCGATTTTTCAGCCGCCAGAACCAGCCGCGCCGGATAGGCGGAATTGTCGCCAAAAATAATCCAGTCTTTAAGCACCAGCCGCACTTTGCCGTCGTTTTCAACAACGCGCATCAGTTCGGCATGACCTCTCTTGCAGTAAGGGCATTGGTAATCGAAATATTCGACAATCGTAACGTCGCCGTGGGGATTACCAAGAACCGGAATGTCTTTATCATAAAGCACATCTGCAATCTTTGGCATGCTCTGCGCAAAACCCTCGCCACCAGACATGGCGAGCGTTGCAGCACCGGCGGCGGTTGCGGCAATCATCTGGCGGCGGTTCATCATCAGCTTTCTCCTTGAGACGATTGAGCCTTGTTCAGAACAACAACGTGGCTTCCGCTGGAAACCCGCTTGTGAAGATCGATAATGTCCTGATTGAAAAGACGGATGCAACCCGACGATGCAGCCTTGCCAATTGACCATGGCTCATTGGTGCCGTGGATGCGGTAAAGCGTGTCCTTGCCGTCGCGATAAAGGTAAAGTGCGCGTGCGCCGAGAGGATTGCTGATGCCACCCGCAAGGCCCTGCGCATGTTTTGCATAATGGTCAGGGTTGCGCTTGATCATGTTCTGCGTCGGCGTCCAGCGCGGCCATTGTGCCTTATAGGCAACTTCTGCATCGCCGCTAAATGTCATTCCAGCGCGACCAACGCCCACCGAATAGCGCATAGCCTTGCCACCCGGCTGCACCAGATAAAGATAGCGGGTGTAGGGGTCAACGATAATCGTGCCGACCGGATGCGTGGTCTGATAGTCGACCTGCTTACGAAGATTTCTTTCGGCAATTTTGCTCAGGTCAAGTGCTGCAATCTGATTTCCGCGATCATTGACCGCGCCATACATGACTTCGTATTCGCTTTTCGCGGTCTGCACTTCCGGCTCTTGCATAGGCTCGAAAACGGGTGCGACAGCCACGGTCTCAGGTGCAATCGCCACTGGTTCCGGCATAATGACAGTAACCGGCCTCTCTGTCGGAACGCTTGTGCAGGCTCCAAACGCCAATGGCAAAAAGCCGATCAGGATCAGGCGCACTGCGCTCTTCTGGTTCAATAAAGTCAATTTCCCGCACCTCAATGTCGCATGTCCCCAAGACATGCCCGGCCTTCATAATCTGATAATTAATGCAAATGAAGAACTAGATTGTAAAAATCCAATGAGAGCGCCACCTTAAGACAGCCTTAAGCTGGCGAAGCGAAAGCTGCCTCAAAATGAAACAGGACTGATACAGGAATAGATATGCGCATTCTGGTTGTTGAAGACGATACAATTCTGCTCGACGGGCTTACCGTGGGGCTTGGATTGGCCGGATTCACGGTGGATGCGGTATCCAACTGCGGCGATGCCGATGCAGCCCTTGCCGCCCAGAATTACAACGCCGTTGTGCTTGATCTGATGCTGCCCGACGGCTCCGGTCTTGATGTGCTCAAATCCATGCGGCAGGCGCGTGATGAAACGCCGGTTCTGCTTTTGACCGCACGCGATCAGGTTCCCGAACGCATTGCCGGACTTGATGCGGGTGCCGACGATTATGTCGGCAAGCCCTTCGATCTGCATGAACTTGCAGCGCGTGTTCGTGCCATTGCCCGACGCGGTACGGGACGCGCAAGTGCAACGTTTGAATGGCGCGGCGTCGAGCTTGATCCTGCGGAAATGTCTGTGCATCTCAAAGGCGAGCCGTTGCGTCTGACGCGGCGCGAATTTTCAATTTTGCGCAAATTGATGGAGCGGCCAACAGCAACAGTTTCAAAATCTTCGCTTGAAGAGGCGCTCTATGGTTGGCAGGAGGAGGTGGAAAGCAATGCGGTGGAAGTGCATATCCATCACCTCCGCTCCAAGCTTGGCTCTGCCTTTATCGAGACGGTGCGCGGTGTGGGCTACAAGCTAGCGGAGCGCGTACTATGAACTCCATCCGCGGCCGTTTGACCGTCATATTGATCGGCATGACCTGTCTTGTCTGGCTTTTTGCCGTGATCTGGATTCATGTCAGCACGCAATCACGTCTTGAAAAAGTATTGGATGCGCGGCTCATGGAAGCCGCACGTATGGTCAATTCATTGCTCACCGAACGCCGCGTGGAAGTTAGCCCTGATGGCGATGGCGGACAGCTTTCGCTCAAGCCGCTAGAAGATTTTCCCATCTATGAAAGCCAGCTTTTCTGCCAAATATGGGCGCTGAATGGAAAGCTCGTCGGACGATCCGAAAGTGCACCGGGTGAGCGCTTGACCAATGTAGCAAACGGCTTTTCCGATACAGTCGTTGCAGGCGAGCGCTGGCGGGTCTTTGCCATTGAAAATACGCAGCTTGGCGTGCGTGTGATGGTTGGTGACAGCGTTTCCGTTCGTAAACATCTCGTGCAAAATGTGGTGACAGGTGTGGTTTTGCCGGCGCTGCTTTTGCTCCCGATCCTTGCTGTTCTGATCTGGCTTTGTGTGCGGCGCGGGCTTAATCCGCTGAGCAGCCTTGCCCGAACCTTGTCCAAGCGTGATGCACGTGATCTGCGTCCCCTGCCGGAAGAAAACCTTCGCTCAGAAATTGCGCCTGCAGTCTCAGCGTTAAACGATCTTTTTCATCGCGTGGAGGAAGCACGTGAACGCGAACGCAATTTTGCGATCTTTGCCGCGCATGAATTGAAGACCCCGCTTGCCGGTCTCAAGACTCAAGCGCAAATTGCAGAAGGTGCGAAAGACGACGCAATGCGTGCCAATGCCGTTCGACAGATTGCGGCGGGCGTTGATCGCACCAGCCGACTGGTCAATCAGTTGCTTGATCTTGCAGCGCTTGAAACCGGCGATGAACTGGAGCCGCCTGCGCCGGAGCCTGCCTGCCAGCTTCTGGTTTCGATCTCCACCGACATGCGTATGTTGGCAGCCCATCGCGGTGTAAAAATCGAACTGCCCAACAATCTGCCGCTTGTTTCGATGCAATATCCGCATCTTTTCACGCTGGCTATGCGCAATCTGATTGAGAACGCCGTCAATCATTCGCCAGAAGGCGGAACGGTGCGGTGCAATCTCAATAAGGATGATGATCGCCTCATTTTCACTGTCGAAGATGATGGCCCCGGCATTCCGCAACAAGAATTGGCACATGTGACCGAGCGTTTCTATCGCGGTTCAAACAGAAGCGAAAATGGCAGCGGTTTGGGTCTTGCTATCGTTCAGATGGCAGCATCTCGCATGAATGGTACGATTGAGTTGCACAATCGGTCCGAGGGCGGATTGCGCGCTTCACTGATTATTCCCGCGCAATGACTACAATCAAAGGTTTAGGTCGTGGTGACGATTTAACTTTCGAGCGGCGCATGTCGGATTTTGCATCTGACGAGGAGAAGTGAGCGAGGTGGAGTATTCCTCCACGAGGGCATTTCGACAAAGTCAGAGGTGAAATCCGCTGCGTCCTGAAAGGATATGGTGAAAATCGCCCATCTTGTCGTCGCAAAACCTCAATGGAGTTCACTCCACCTTCGGTTTCGCTCCTAAAGCTGAACGATTTTCCCACATACCGCTCGGTAAGTTAAATCGTCACCACGACCTAGCAAGAGCTAAAAATCGGAATCTCAACTTAAAAAGCAAATCCCCCAAAACTCCCAATTCGTTGCATCCCAATCAAGCGCTGTTTGATTTAGATCAATGACACGCAACCGTGGAATGCCGATAGAGGGGCTATCGATATAGCTGTCATCACTTGGACAGCTTCTGACTTGCGCTGCGAGGGGATTACATGAACTACGCCGCTGGAACAGTCCTATCTGGTCTGGGAGCACTTTTTGCTGTGCTTCTGGCCGGATTTTCTCATGATGAGCTGTTTAGAATCCATATGTGGATTCTGTTCGCAACACTTGCCATCTTCACCATCCTTTTGATGCGCAACGCCGATTACGGCCTGACGCCCAAAAAAGTCGATCAGTCCACCTATATGGATGGGCCGATCCGCTACGGCGTCATCGCAACCGTGTTCTGGGGCGTGGTCGGCTTTCTCGTGGGCGTCCTCATTGCAGCACAGCTTGCCTTCCCGGATCTCAATCTGGAACCCTATTTCAACTTTGGCCGTCTGCGTCCGCTGCATACATCGGCGGTAGTTTTCGCATTTGGCGGCAACATCCTGATCGCATCATCGTTCTACGTCGTGCAGCGCACCTGTCGCGCACGTCTGGTCGGCGGCGATCTCGCATGGTTCGTGTTCTGGGGCTATAATCTGTTCATCGTGATGGCTGGCACCGGCTACCTGCTCGGTATCACGCAGTCGCGTGAATATGCAGAACCCGAATGGTATGTCGACATCTGGCTCACCATCGTCTGGGTCGCCTATCTGTTCGTATTCATGGGAACGGTGCTGAGGCGCAAAGAGCCGCATATCTACGTGGCAAACTGGTTCTACCTGTCGTTTATCGTCACTATCGCCATGTTGCACATCATCAACAATCTGGCGATCCCGGTTTCCTTCCTTGGCGTGAAAAGCTATTCGGCCTTTGCAGGCGTTCAGGATGCCGTGACGCAATGGTGGTACGGCCATAATGCGGTGGCATTCTTCCTGACCGTACCGTTCCTTGCGATGATGTATTATTTCGTACCAAAGCAAGCGAACCGTCCGATTTACTCCTATCGTCTATCCATCGTGCACTTCTGGTCCATCATCTTCCTGTATATCTGGGCTGGTCCACACCATCTGCACTATACTGCTATTCCTGACTGGGCGCAGACGCTCGGTATGGTGTTCTCCATCATGCTGTGGATGCCTTCATGGGGTGGCATGATCAATGGCCTGATGACGCTTTCAGGCGCATGGGACAAGGTGCGTACCGATCCGATCATCCGTCTGATGGTTGCAGCTATCGCCTTCTACGGCATGGCAACATTTGAGGGTCCGCTGCTGTCGATCAAGGCTGTGAACTCGCTCTCGCACTATACCGACTGGACCATTGGTCACGTTCACGCCGGTGCGCTTGGCTGGAACGGCATGATCACATTTGCGGCTGTCTATTACCTGACACCAAAGCTTTGGAACCGTGAGCGGCTTTATTCGGTCCGCATGGTCAACTGGCACTTCTGGCTCGCCACACTCGGCATAGTTCTCTATGCCGCAGCGATGTGGGTTGCCGGTATCCAGCAGGGTCTGATGTGGCGCGAATACGACAGCCAGGGCTTCCTCGTCTATTCGTTCGTCGAAACGGTTGCGGCCATGTTCCCTTACTACGTCATCCGTACGCTTGGCGGCGTGCTCTACCTGACCGGCGGTCTGGTGATGGCATGGAACGTCTACAAAACCATTCGCGGAGACCTGCGTGTGGAAGCACCGATGGATGGTAGCCGCCTTGTAGCCAATCCAACTCTGCAGCCCGCAGAATAAGGAGTGTGATTTATGTCTTTTCTGAAAAAACACTCCACGCTGGAGAAAAACGCAACATTGCTGCTGATCGCCTCGCTCGCCGTGGTGACTGTCGGTGGTATCGTTGAAATCGCACCCCTTTTCTATCTCGAAAACACGATCGAGAAGGTGGAAGGGGTTCGCCCCTACTCACCGCTGGAGCTTGCGGGACGCGATATTTATGTCCGCGAAGGCTGCTATCTCTGCCACAGCCAGATGATCCGCCCGTTCCGCGATGAAGTGGAGCGTTATGGTCATTACAGTCTGGCGGCAGAGTCCATGTATGACCACTCGTTCCAGTGGGGCTCCAAGCGCACAGGGCCTGACCTTGCCCGCGTTGGTGGCCGCTATTCCAATGAATGGCACGTACAGCATCTGGTGCGTCCGCGTGACGTGGTGCCGGAATCGGTCATGCCAAGCTATAGCTTCCTGCTGAAGAAGCCGCTTGTTACCGGCACGATCGCCGACAACCTTAAGGCCAACATTGCCGTTGGCGTGCCTTACAGCCAGGAAATGGTCGACAACGCACTTGCCGATCTGAAAGCTCAGGCCGAACCCGATGCCGATACAACCGATCTTCTGGCACGCTATCCAAAAGCGAAAGTCGGTGATTTTGACGGCAACCCGCAGGTGATTTCCGAAATGGATGCGCTTATCGCCTATCTCCAGATGCTCGGAACGCTTGTTGATTTTTCGACCTACGATCAGTCCCCCAAAGCTCGATAAAGCGGAGATATAGCCATGGATTACAATACCCTGCGCACTTTCGCCGATAGCTGGGGCCTGCTCGGCATGGCGCTCTTCTTTGTCTTTGTCATTCTTTTTGCTTTCCGCCCCGGAAGCAAGAAGAAGGCGGATGAAGCGAAGGAAATCCCATTCAAGGACGACAAAAATGACTGACAAAAAGATTGATGAAGTCAGTGGCGTAGAAACCACCGGGCATGAATGGGATGGCATTCAGGAACTCGACAATCCTATGCCACGCTGGTGGCTGTGGACGTTCTATGCAACGATTGTCTGGGCAGCAGCCTATGTGATTGCTTATCCCGCATGGCCTCTTATTTCCAGCTCAACCGCTGGCCTCACCGAGTGGTCCAGCCGTGGCGATTTCTGGAAGGAAAACGCAGAGATCGCGGCAAGCCGTCAAGGCATTATCGATCAGATCAAGGGCAAGGATGTGCATGAGATTCTGGCCGATGAAAATCTGCGCCAATATGCGATTGCCGGTGGCGCCGCCGCCTTCCGCGTTAATTGCGTGCAGTGCCACGGCACAGGTGCGCAGGGCGCGCCGGGCTATCCGAACCTCAACGATGACGATTGGTTGTGGGGCGGCTCTGTCGACGACATCTTGACGACCATCCGCCATGGCGTGCGCTCGACCGACGATGCGGATACACGTATTTCGGAAATGCCTGCCTTTGTCGATGTTCTTGAACCAGAACAGGTTCGTGACGTGAGCGCCTATGTGGTAAGCCTTTCCGGTACGCCACATAACCCTGACATGATCCCGGCGGGTAAGCAGGTTTTTGCTGAAAACTGTGCCGTCTGTCATGGCGAGAACGCCAAGGGTCTGCGCGAATTCGGAGCACCTGACCTGACCGACGCGATCTGGTTCTATGGTTCGGGCGAAGATGCGATTGCCAAGCAAGTAGCTCGTCCTAAGCATGGCGTCATGCCCGCCTGGGAAGCACGTCTGGGCGATGCAACCGTCAAGCAGCTTGCCATTTTCGTGCACTCACTGGGTGGCGGCGAATGACAAAACTGGCCCCGGCAACGGGGCCAGCGAATTAAAATCTGGCTTCGGTTAAACGGCAATCGGACTTCAGATTTCAGGTCACTGCATTGGAACGGACGGCGAATAACCACCCCGCTCTCAAACATTGCAAGTGCGATCCACCCGGTAAGCCAGCTTCTGTCTGTCCGGCATCGCACTTGAGGAGCAAGGCAAATGTCAGATGATGTCGAACGGATAGACGTTCAGGCAGTCAATTCCCCCAAGACCCGTCTCCCTAAAAGTGGGAAGTCGCTTTATGCGGCGCGGGTGAAGATATTCCCGAAGCGCGTACAGGGCACTTTCCGCCGCTTCAAATGGATCATCATGTTCATCACATTGGCGATCTATTATCTGACACCTTTTTTACGCTGGGATCGTGGCCCCTATGCACCCGATCAGGCAGTGTTACTGGATCTTGCCAATCGCCGTTTCTATTTCTTCTTCGTGGAAATCTGGCCGCAAGAATTCTACTATGTAGCAGGCTTGCTCATCATGTCGGGCCTCGGACTGTTTCTGATCACATCAGCAGCGGGCCGCGCATGGTGCGGTTACACCTGCCCGCAAACCGTCTGGGTCGATCTTTTTTTGGTTGTCGAGCGTGCCATAGAAGGCGACCGCAATGCCCGGATGAAGCTCGACAAAGCGCCTTGGAGTTTCGACAAGGTCTTAAAGCGGGTCACCAAGCACGCGATCTGGATAGTGATTGGTATTCTGACTGGCGGCGCATGGATTTTCTACTTTGCCGATGCACCGACGCTGCTCGTGGATTTCGTAACAGGACGTGCAGCACCCGTTGCCTACATCACCGTCGCGATTCTTACCGCCACCACCTATATATTTGGCGGACTGATGCGTGAGCAGGTCTGCACCTATATGTGCCCATGGCCACGTATTCAGGCAGCGATGCTTGATGAAAATTCGCTGACCGTCACCTATAATGATTGGCGTGGCGAACCGCGTTCACGACATACGAAAAAGGCCATCGCAACAGGGGAAGCAGTGGGCGATTGCGTCGATTGCAATGCCTGTGTAGCTGCCTGCCCGATGGGTATCGATATTCGCGACGGTCAGCAGCTTGAATGCATCACCTGCGCGCTCTGCATCGATGCCTGCGACAGTGTCATGGACAAGGTTGGCAAAGAGCGTGGGCTGATTTCCTATGCCACATTGGCCGATTATAATGCTAATATGGACCTTGCCACCAACAATGGCACAGCACCGATCAATCCGGCACGGGTCTATGACGCGCCGAACAAGCTGTCTCCAGCGGTTGAACATCTTTCATGGAAGAAGGTTCTTCGCCCGCGCACGCTGTTTTATTTCATCGTCTGGGCGCTGATTGGCCTCACACTGGTTATTTCACTGTCGATGCGTCAGCGCATAGGCATCAATGTGCTCCATGATCGCACGCCGCAATATGTGCTTTTGTCAGATGGTTCGATCCGCAATGGCTATACGGTCAAGCTGCTCAATATGATCCCTGTGCCACGCACCTTCCGCCTTTCCATTGAAGGCTTGCCCGGCGCATCATTAACCGTGCAGGATGAAACGGAAAATGCCAGCGGCGATTACGACATTCCCGTCGAACCGGACCGACTAACTACACTACGTGTTTTTGTCACCATACCACATGATGCGATTACCGATACGCGTGCCGACTATGCAATCGAAGTGCGTGACGCGGACGGCGCGGAACATGCACGTTACAAAGCAATCTTCATGGCCCCAGAAACGGCAGCAGGGAAGAGATAATGTCAGCGAAATCGAAAACTTCAGGAACATTCACCGGACGGCACATGCTGTCAATCATGGTGGCTTTTTTCGGCGTCATCATCGCTGTCAATATCACCATGGCTTATAATGCGATCAGTAGCTGGAGTGGACTGGTGGTGAAAAACACTTATGTCGCCAGCCAGGAATTCAATGACAAGGCCGAAACCGGCAAAGAGCAGGCAGCGCTTGAATGGCAACAGACTGCGACTTTTGCCGACGGTATTTTCACCTATAAGCTGACTGACCGCAACGGCACCCCTGTGCAGATCACCGGCGGCACAGCTGAGTTCAAACGCCCTGTTGGCGACGTAAATGATACAAAAGTGAAGTTGAGCGCCAATGGATCAGGCCTTCTCAGTTCCCCGCTTGAACTCGACGAAGGCGCTTGGATCATGGAAGTGAACAGCGATGCCGGACTTGATGATCCGTATCGCCATATCGTCCGTATCCTCATTAAGGATGGGAAAATGCAATGAGCTGCTGCGTTGAAAATGCCCAGCTTGCAACTGTAGCCCAAGTGCTATCGCCAGAAGAAATGCAGCTTGCCAGCCGCAGCCTTGGCGATGGATTGCGCCAGCTCGATTTGTCGGTTCCAGGTGTTCATTGCGGACTTTGTATCAAGACCATTGAGGACACCCTCGGAAAACTGCAGGGCATTCACTATGTCCGGGTGAACCTCACAGCGCGCCGCGTCTCGCTGCGCTGGCAAGACGGTGAAACGCCTCCTGATGTTGTCGATCAATTGCGCAGGCTTGGCTATGAAGCGCATATTTTTGATATGACGCAGGACAAGGATCCGACATTTAATCGCCTTCTGATCGCGCTTGGTGTTGCAGCCTTTGCGTCGAGCAACGTGATGCTGCTTTCGGTTGCCGTCTGGTCGGGTGCAGATGCCGCAACACGCGATCTGTTTCACTGGATTTCGGCGCTTATTGCGCTTCCGACCCTAATTTATTCGGGCCGCATCTTCTATGTCTCGGCATGGAATGCGCTCCGCATGCGTCGCGTGAATATGGATGTGCCGATTGCGCTCGCCATTTCGCTTGCGTTCGGCATGAGCGTTTATGAGACGATGAACCATGGCCAGCACGCTTATTTCGACGCTTCTGTCTCGCTGTTGTTCTTCCTGCTGATTGGCCGCACGCTCGATTATCTGATGCGCGCACGCGCACGCTCCGCCGTGCGAGGTCTTGCCCAGTTAAGCCCGCGTGGTGCTGTGGTGATCAGCGACAATGACGAGCGCAACTATCTGCCGGTCAATGAAATCCGCCCCGGAATGCGGATCATCCTTGCCGCAGGCGAACGTGTGCCTGTTGACGCAAAAGTCGAAGACGGTCGTTCAGAGCTTGATTGCGCGATTGCATCAGGCGAAAGCGATGCGGTTCCAGTCGGTCCCGGCTCAGATATTCGTGCAGGAACGATGAACCTCTCAGCGCCGCTCGTCATTCGCGCAACGGCTGAAGCAAAAGATTCCTTCCTCGCCGAAATGGTGCGTCTGATGGACGTTGCCGAAGGTGGTCGCGCTTTTTATCGTCGTCTCGCTGACCGGGCATCGGAACTATATGTGCCTATGGTGCATACAATTGCCTTTGCGGCCTTTGTCGGTTGGATGATCTATACCGGCGGCGACTGGTATCGCTCGATCTATATCGCGATCTGCACGCTCATCATCACCTGCCCCTGTGCGTTGGCGCTTGCGGTGCCAATCGTTCAGGTGGTGGCAGCCCGTCGCTTGTTTGAAAACGGCATCATGATCAAGGACGGCTCCGCCATGGAACGCATGGCGGAAGTAGACACGGCCGTATTCGACAAGACAGGCACGCTGACACTTGGTCAGCCTCGCCTGATCGATCTTGATGCGATCAACCCGAACAATCTCGAGATCGCGTCCGAACTTTCGCTTTACTCGCGTCACCCGCTTTCGCGGGCGCTTGCGCTGTTTTCAGGTGCAAAGCCAATGACTGCCTTCACCCGAATTGAGGAAGTTCCGGGCGCGGGCATTGAAGCCGAACTGAACGGCACGATCTATCGGCTTGGCAAGCGCGAATGGGCAGACAGCGATGCGAATGCGGCTGCTTCCGATGGTCCTGAAACCGGCCTCTCCATCAATGGCAAGCTGGTTCAAAATTTCCGCTTTGAAGATCAGCCGCGCGAAGACGCAGCAAGCGCCATTGGCGCGCTGAAACGCAATGGCTTGAAGCTGGAAATCATTTCCGGCGATAAATTGCCAGCGGTGAAAAAGCTTGCCGGTTATCTTGGTGTCGATACTTATCGCGGGGAAGTTCTGCCTGCCGATAAATCGGAACTTGTGCATGGTCTTGCGGCTGATGGTCGTAAAGTGCTGATGGTTGGCGACGGCTTGAACGACGCCCCTGCCCTTGTTGCAGCGCATGTTTCAATGGCACCGGCAACCGCTGCCGATATTGGTCGTAACGCTGCCGATTTCGTATTCCTGCGCGAAAGCCTCGCCGCCGTGCCGCTGGCTTTTGCGGTGTCCAAAGAGGCAGGCCGGTTAATCAGCCAGAACTTCGCACTTTCCATCGGCTATAATATCATTGCCGTGCCGATTGCGATTTTCGGCTATGTGACGCCATTGGTGGCCGCACTTTCGATGTCGCTGTCCTCTATTGTGGTTGTCAGCAACGCGATGCGGCTGAGGGCCGGAAAACAAAAACAGCGGGTCCAAACCACTGTCGCACCTGCTGCTATTCTTAAGGAAGCGCACAAATGAGCGGACTGCTTTTCCTTATTCCTATTGCGCTTGGCCTGGGTGTTCTGGGCCTCGCAGGCTTTCTATGGTCGCTGAAAAATGGCCAGTATGACGACCTCGACGGCGCCGCCAACCGCATTTTGATCGATGATGACCGCTTTCCCGCAAAGAAGGATGAATCGTTATAACAGAATCCCGATTATGGATTCTGAGTCGTTATAACTTAACACCCCCTCCCCCGCGCTTTGAGCGCTAGCCCTTTATCAGAATAGCGCGGAGATCATTGACATTGGTGCCGGTTGGCCCCGGCATAAACAGATCACCGATTGCATCAAAAGCGCTCCATGCATCATTGGCGTTAAGCCGTGCAGCGCCATCTTCGCCAGCCTTTTGCAGCCGCGAAACCGTTGTCCCATCCGCAAAGGCACCTGCATTGTCTTCCGAACCATCGATGCCATCCGTATCCGCAGCCAGTGCGTGAATATTCCCATAGCCATCAATATCAAGCGCAAAGGACAGCAGAAACTCGCTGTTGCGGCCACCCTTGCCGCTTTTGGCGCGGATGGTGACGGTGGTTTCGCCACCAGAAAGCAGCACAATCGGCTTTTTAAACGGGCGATCACGATCCGCCACTTCGCGCGCGATTGCTGCATGAACATGCGCCACTTCGCGTGCTTCACCCTCGATGGAATCGGACAGGATCACCGCCTCGACCCCATGACGCTCGGCTTCCTTTACGGCTGCTTCCAGCGAAACAGCAGCGGACGCAATCACCCGCACTTCGTTTTCGGCAAAGATTTTATCATCGGGCTTCGGCGCATGAGCCTTCTCGCTTTTGATATGCGCGACAACGGCATCTGGAAGTTCAAGCTTGTAACGTTCAATGATCTTTAACGCTTCGTCGCGGCTCGTTGCATCAGGCACGGTCGGGCCAGACGCGACAAAGGCCGGATTGTCGCCGGGAATATCCGAAACCACCAGCGAGAAGACTTTTGCCGGATGGGCGCAAGCTGCCAGTCTTCCACCCTTGATAGTCGAAAGGTGTTTTCGCACCGCATTCATGGCCGAAATCGGCGCACCGGAAGCCAGCAATGCCTTGTTGACTGCGATCTCGTCCTCAAGTGTCAGGCCTTCTGGCGGCGACGGCAGCAAAGCGGACCCACCACCGGAAATAAGCGCTACTACAAGATCATCTTCTGTGAGGTTTGATACGGCATCAAACAGCCGCTTTGAGGCCGCAAGGCCGGCATCATCAGGCACCGGGTGCGATGCTTCAATGATTTCAATAGTGTTGCAAGGCGCACCATAGCCATAGCGCGTGACGACAATGCCTTCGATTGGTGCGTCCTCGCCCTCATGCCGCTCGGCCCATGCGCGTTCGAAAGCGGCTGCCATCTGTGCCGAGCCTTTGCCAGCACCAATCACAATCGTCCGGCCCTTGGGCTTTGCAGGCAGATTGGCGCGGATCACCAGTTCAGGATCAGCAGCCGCAACCGCTGCATCAAACAGGCTGGTCAGAAACTTCTTCGGATCGTTGATGGCAGTCATGAGATTCCCGATATTATTGTTATTTCACAACACTATTTCGTGCTGCGCATATAAAAGCAATGGAGCCAGCCATCTCCCTCCAGATCGCCAGCTCTATGTTCTCCCCTCCAGAGAATTAATCTCTTGAATTAAGCCACGTCGTGATTGGCCATGCGCTCCAGCGCGCGCACCAGACCGGAATGATCGAGACCATCATCGCCATGCGCTGCGCAGGAGTTGAACAATTCCTGTGCCATGGAAGTATTCGGCAACGAGACGCCCAGCGCTTTTGCGCCCTGCAAGGCCAGATTCAAATCCTTCTGGTGCAGCGAAATGCGGAAACCCGGATCGAAGGTGCGCTTGATCATGCGTTCGCCATGCACTTCTAGAATGCGCGATGACGCAAAGCCGCCCATCAGCGCCTCACGCACCTTAGACGGATCGGCCCCTGCTTTCGAAGCAAAAACCAGCGCTTCCGCCACGGCTTCGATGTTGAGCGCGACGATAATCTGATTGGCGACTTTGGTCGTCTGTCCATCACCGCAATCACCCACCAGCGTGATGTTTTTACCCATCAGCTTTAACAGCGGCAATGCCTTGTCAAAGGCGTCCTGTGCTCCGCCTGCCATGATGGACAGGCTGGCGTTCTTTGCACCGACCTCGCCGCCCGATACCGGCGCGTCGATATATTCCGCACCCGTTGCGCGAACCTTTTTGGCAAATTCTTTGGTTTCAATCGGCGAAATCGAGCTCATGTCAATGAGCATCTTGCCTTTGCCAAGCCCCTCTGCAACGCCGCCTTCGCTAAAAAGAACCTCTGCTACCTGTGGCGTATCCGGCAACATGAGAATGATAGTTTCGCATTCGGCTGCGACTGCCTTCGGCGTTTCAAGAACGCTCAACCCTGCATCCAACAAGTCCTTGTGCGTTGGTTGTTTGTGCTTTGAAGTGAAAAGCTGGTGGCCCGCATTTTGCAAATGCTGCGCCATTGGCTTGCCCATGATCCCAAGCCCGATGAAGCCAATTTTAGCCATATCAAATCTCCCTATGCAGTAAGCCGTTCGGCTTCATTATGTTTGAACCAGCCAAGCCCTTCCTCGGTCGTGGTCTTTGGCTTGTATTCGCAGCCGATCCAGCCCTTGTAGCCAGCATTTTTCAGCGCTTCGAACACATGTGGATAGTTGATTTCGCCGGTTCCTGGCTCATTACGACCCGGATTATCAGCAAGCTGGATATGTGCAATCAGCGGCTTGTAGCGCTCATAAGTGGCGATCAGTTCGCCACGTGTGCGCTGCTGATGATAAAGATCATATTGGATAAACAGGTTGTTGCTACCGACTTCATCAATGATCGAAACGGCTTGCTCGACCGTGTTGAGGTAAAAGCCCGGAATATCATAGTGGTTGATCGGCTCTATTAATAAGCGTATGCCGTGCTTGCCAAGTTCGCGCGATGCAAGTCGCAGATTGCTGACAAATATTGCACGCAATGCATCGCGGTCCACACCCTGCGGCGCAATACCGGCTAGGCAATTGACCTGCGAGCAATTGAGCGTCGCGGCATAGTCGATAGCATCCGCCACACCGCGCCGGAATTCATCTACTCGGTCAGGAAGAACTGCAATCCCGCGCTCACCACCAGCCCAGTTGCCCGCTGGCAGATTGTGCAGCACTTGCGCCAGATTGTGCTTATTCAGTTCTCCTTTCAACTCATGCCTATTAAAGTCATAGGGGAAGAGATACTCCACCCCTGTGAAACCGGCTTTCGCTGCCAGTGCGAAGCGATCCATGAATGGCACTTCATTGAAAAGCATAGTCAGATTGGCTGCAAATCTTGGCATAGCCCATTCCTCCGAAATTAATCTAATAAAGCCGCAATCGCAGTCGGCGCATCTTCGCCACGTTCTGCCAGTTCCTCAAATTCGACAACCTGATCAATGTCGGCTCCCATGGAGATATTGGTGACACGTTCGAGAATGAATTCAAGCACAACCGGCACCTGATGTTCTTCCATCAACGCCTTTGCCTGTTCAAAGCTCTCGGCAAACTGGTTGGGGCTTCGTACCCGGATCGCCTTGCAGCCCAGACCTTCGGCAACCGCCACATGATCAACTCCATAGCCCTTTTCGGCATCACCCGATGCGTTGATGTTATCGAACGCAAGACTGACCTCGAAATCCATATTGAAGCCGCGCTGCGCCTGACGGATCAGGCCGAGATATGAATTGTTCACGACAACATGAATGTAAGGCAGCTTGTGCTGTGCGCCGACCGCCAGTTCCTCAATCATGAACTGGAAATCATAATCGCCGGACAGGGCAACGATCGGACGATCAGGGTCGGCTGCACGAACCCCAAGTGCCGCTGGCAAAGTCCAGCCCAAAGGGCCAGCCTGACCACAATTGATCCAGTTGCGCGGGCGATAGACATGTAGGAACTGCGCACCGGCAATCTGGCTCAGACCAATGGTCGTGACATAGCAAGTATCGCGGCCAAAGGCCTTGTTCATCTCTTCATAAACGCGCTGTGGCTTCAGCGGTGTTTGATCAAAATGCGTTTTGCGCAGCATGGTTTTCTTGCGCTCAGCGCATTCCTGCGCCCAGCCGGACCAATCGCGCAGCTTGCCTGCGGTTTTCCATTCAGTCGCCACATCAAGCAGCAGTTTCAGGGCTTTGCCAGCATCTGAAACAATCCCGAAATCGGGAGCAAAAACACGGCCGATCTGGGTTGGTTCGATGTCGACATGGATAAATTTTCGATCCTTTTTATAGGTATCGACATTGCCGGTATGACGGTTCGCCCAGCGATTACCGATGCCGATCACCATGTCAGAGGCCAGCAGCGTTGCATTGCCGTAGCGATGCGAGGTCTGAAGACCACACATGCCCGCCATCAGGCGGTGATCATCCGGGATAACGCCCCAGCCCATCAGGGTTGGGATGACCGGAATGCCGGTGATTTCAGCAAATTCGACCAGAAGATCAGATGCATCAGCGTTGATAATGCCGCCGCCTGCAACGATCAGCGGACGCTCCGCTGCGTTGAGCATGGCAATGGCCTTCTCGGCCTGCGCGCGGGTGGCTGATGGCTTGTAAGCCTCCAACGGCTGATAAGTATCGATGTCAAACTCGATTTCAGCGAGCTGGACATCGATCGGCAGATCGATCAGCACCGGGCCGGGGCGACCCGACTTCATGATATGAAATGCCTTCTGGAAAACAAAAGGCACCAGTGCTGGCTCCATAACCGTGACCGCCCATTTGGTAACGGGGGCCGCAATCTTGGCAATATCGACTGCCTGAAAGTCCTCTTTGTCGAGGCGCGCGCGGGGGGCTTGGCCTGTAACGCAGAGGATTGGAATAGAATCGGCAGAGGCCGAATAGAGGCCGGTAATCATGTCTGTACCAGCCGGGCCGGACGTTCCGATGCACAAGCCAATATTGCCCTGCTTTGCGCGGGTATAGCCTTCAGCCATGTGCGAAGCAGCTTCAACGTGACGCGCCAAAATGTGACGGATCGAACCGCGTGCTTTCATCGCCGAGTAAAACGGATTGATCGCAGCGCCCGGTACGCCGAAAGCGCAATTGATTCCTTCCCTCTCCAACACAAGTACGGCTGCATCGACTGCGCGCATTCTGGCCATAACGACATCCTCCTAAACGGGAAATAAATCCATTTACAGACACTATAATCAAAAAATGGAAATTCATACCATTATATGGAAATAAAGATTTTCAATGAAATGGAGATAATCGACACACACTTTCCGCGTCTTTCAGGATGCGGTAGTTATGAAAGAACAGGGAATCGGAGACGTATGAATGGATCAGTTAAAAGCAAAGCGGGGCCGCAAGGCAGCAGAAAACGCAGCCCCCTCATCCGTTCAGGTTTTGGATCGCAGCCTTAAGCTTCTGGCACTCATTGCCGAAAATGACGGATCAACACTGACCGATCTGGCTGATAGCAGTGGTATGGCGCCTTCGACGGTGCATCGGCTTCTCACATCACTCGCTAATCACAGCATGGTTTCACATGATGTGGAAAGCGGCGATTGGACTATTGGCGTCAAGGCTTTTGAAATCGGCAATGCCTTTCGCCGCTTCCGCAAGCTCGGCACTCTGGCGCGGCCTTATCTCAAGAAACTGATGGAAACGAGCGGCGAGACCGCCAATATCGGCATCGAAGATGGCGGCGATGTTGTGTTTATTTCGCAGATCGAAAGCCACGCGCCGATGCGCGCTTTCTTCCGCCCCGGACGGCGTGGACCGATCCATGCGTCAGGCATTGGCAAAGCTGTTCTCTCCACATGGTCAGATACGGAAATAGCGCACACACTCTCTGGCAGAACACTTGAAAATTTCACGCAACACACGCTCGACACATTGCCTGCGTTGCTCAAAGACATTCAGGCAACGCGCACACGCGGCTGGTCGATTGACGATGAAGAACATACGCTCGGCATGTGTTGTATCGCCGCGCCAATTTTCAACGAGCATGGCGAAGCAATTGCAGGCATTTCTATCTCCGGACCTGCCGTGCGCCTGCCCCGGCAGAAGCTTGAACAGCTTGGGCCGCTCATTCGTTCAACTGCTGATGATCTGACCCATGAGATGGGTGGGAAGCGACCGGAAGAGCTGTAAAGCATGTCTCCCAAAAGTGGGAACCGGTTTTGGGAGACATGCGCTCTAAGAACTAAATAAAGAAAGACCCGCAGCAGATTTCTCCGCCGCGGGCCCTCCCTCTCCCTCCTCCAGAGATTTTTTAAGTCAATTCGGCCTTTAGCGGCTTACCTGCCACATAGGTTTCAACAATGGCGCGGTCATCGCCCAGCGTTTGCAGCAGGAACAATTCCTGCTCAAGCGTCGCGGCGGCTGCCATGCGCAGACGCATCGGCGATGTAGCAGATGAATCGAGCACCACAATGTCGGCTTCCGTGCCTTCATCAAGTGTTCCGATTTTGTCTTCCATCGACAGCGCACGAGCGTTGCCGAGTGTCATCATGTAGAATGACTGGAACGGGTTGAGGCGGCTTCCACGCAATTGCAGCACCTTGTAGCCCTCGTCCATCGTGCGCAGCATCGAGAAGCTGGTGCCGCCGCCGACATCAGTAGCAACTGACATACGCACGCCCGATGCTTTCAGGCGATCACGGTCAAACAGCCCGGAACCAAGAAACAGGTTCGAGGTCGGGCAGAAAACGGCAACCGAGCCGGTCTCTGCCATCACCTTCACTTCGCGCTCTTCAAGATGGATGGAATGACCAAGCAATGTCTTATCGCCAAGAAGCCCATAATGCTCATAGATGCCGAGATAATCCGGCGCATCGGGGTAAAGCGATTTCGTGAACTCAATCTCTTCGTGATTTTCCGAAAGATGTGTCTGGATGAAGCATTCAGGATGCTCGCGTGCCAGAACCTGACTGGCCTCAAGCTGCTCTGGCGTGGACGTAATCGCAAAACGCGGCGTGATCACATAATCAAGGCGATCCTTGCCATGCCAGCGGGCAATCAATTGCTTGCTGTCATCATAGCCCGATTGTGCCGTATCGCAGAGTGCTGGTGGCGCATTACGGTCCATCATCACCTTGCCGCCCAACATGCGCATATTGCGATGTTGCGAAGCGCGGAAATAGGCATCGACGCTTTGCGGATGCACTGAACAATAGGCAACGGCGGTCGTCGTTCCGTGTCGGATCAGTTCGTCCAAAAAGCGCTCAGCGATAAATTCCGCGTGCTGCTCGTCGGCGAATTTCTGCTCTGCCACGAAGGTGTAAGTGTTCAGCCATTCGAGAAGATTGGCCGCATAGGACGCGATAACCTGTGTCTGCGGATAGTGGATATGCGTATCGATAAAACCGGGCATAATCAGATGCGAGCGATGGTCGGCAATCTTTACGTCGCTGCCTGCTTCAGCGCTTATCTCGGCATAATCTCCGAGACGCGCGATGCGGCCATTTTCGACAAGCACGGCTCCATCTTCGATATAGCGATAGGAATGCGCATCATCCAAAGCTTGCGGTTCTTCACGAAAACTCAGCACGCGGCCACGGATGAGAAGTTTGGTCATTGTTATTTTGCTCCAGAAGTCGCGGATTCATACCAGGAAGCGAGCAGCTTGCGCTCCTCATTGCTTACCCCGGTGACATTGGCAGGCGGCATGGCATGGGAACGACCAGCCTGCAAATAGATTTCGCGGGCATGGGCCGCGATTTCCCTATCATTTTCAAGCACTACGCCCTTGGGTGGCGCAATTATGCCTTCCCAGCCCGGCTCCTTGGCGTGACACATCGCACAGCGTCCCAGAACAGTATCCCGCACTTTGTCAAAGTGCGGGTCTGAAATGAAACTCTGTTGCAGCGATGAAATCTTCTGCTCTTCCGGTTCCCCGGTCAGGATTTTTGGCACAGTGGATAGCCACATGATCACGATAAACAGCAGCACCGTCACAAGCCAAGTCCATGTCGGGTTGCCTTTGCGGGCATGGCGGGTGTTGAACCAGTGGCGGATTGTGACGCCCATCAGGAACACCAGCGAAGCGATGATCCAGTTGAACTCAGTGCCAAAAGCCAGCGGATAATGGTTCGACAGCATCAAGAATAGAACCGGCAGCGTCAAATAGTTGTTATGCGTTGAACGTTGCTTGGCGATCTTGCCGTATTTCGGATCAGGTTTGCGACCGGCAATCAGATCAGCCACCACGATTTTCTGGTTCGGAATGATCACCATGAACACGTTGGCGGACATGATCGTCGCGGTGAATGCACCCAGATGCAGGAACGCTGCACGTCCGGTAAACAGATGCGTATAGCCCCAGGCCATAAACACCAGAATGCAATAGAGGATGATCATCAAAAGCGTATCGCTCTTGCCCAGCATCAGTTTGCAGATGGTGTTATAAGCGATCCAGCCCAAAGCCAGCGAAGCAATCGAGATGGCGATGGCTGTGGGTGCGGATACATCGAGCACATTGGGATCGACCAGGTAAAGATCGGCGCCCGCATAATAAACGATGCAGAGCAGCGCAAAGCCTGACAACCATGTGGCGTAGGATTCCCATTTGAACCATGTCAGATGCTCAGGCATCTCGGCGGGTGCCACCAGATATTTCTGGATGTGATAAAAACCACCGCCATGGACTTGCCATTCTTCGCCATGCGCACCGACGGGCAAGCCGGGACGCTGACGCAGACCAAGGTCCAGCGCAATAAAATAGAAAGATGAGCCGATCCACGCGATTGCGGTGACGACGTGTAGCCACCGCGCAGCGAAGCCCAGCCAGTCCCAGGCCACGGCAAGATCATACATGCGGCACTCCCATTCTTCGTTCCCTTGTTTGTTAGTTTAGTATTTGCCAAAGCTTTGACGCTATGGGAACGTCGCATCAAGACCATCACTTTCAAAAAAAACTATACAATGGTGGAACGAACGCATGTCATACCTTGATAATCTGCGCGTTTTTGTGCGCGTTGTCGAATTGGGAAATCTATCTGCTGCGGGGCGCGACCAGCGCGCTTCGCCTGCCGTTGCTAGCAATCGAATCAAGGAGTTAGAGAAGCACCTCGGCGTGCGGCTCTTTAACAGAACGACACGCAAACTGACCCCAACCGAGCATGGACGGGTCTTCTATGACGGTGCTGTCAAGATACTTGAGGCGGTAGAAGAAGCGGAAGCTGCAGTCGCAGAATTGGCCAAGAATCCGAAGGGATCGATTCGAATTACTGCGCCTTTGGGGCTTGGTCGTAGGCTCATTGCATCCGGAATTCCAGAGTTTCACGACAAATATCCCGACATTGAAGTGCGCCTGCGACTATCTGACCACGAGATCGACATCATGAGCGAAAGCGTTGATGTTGCTTTCAAATTAGGCGTTCTGGAAAATTCCAATCTGCGCATGCGCGGCATTTTAAACTGCGAGCGCGTGATCTGCGCTGCCCCAGAATATCTGGAAAAACATGGCACACCGCAGTCGCCGGATGAGTTGTTGGGCGACAAGCATGATTGCCTGCTTTTGCGCTTTCCCGGCTCGAAAGAGTATTACTGGTCGCTGCAAACGGCAGAGGGTCTGCGCAAGTTTGAAGTCACCGGTCCTTATGACTCCGACGATGGCGACGTATTGACGCAATGGGCGCTAGGCGGGCGCGGAATCATCAACAAACCGCTGTTTGAGGTGAAGGAATATATCCGCGACGGGCGGCTGGTCCCGATTCTTGAAAGCACACCGCCAGCATCAATCCAGCTTGCCGCGATCTATCCACATAAGCGTTTTCAGGACCCGAAAGTGCGTCTGATTATTGATTTTATGACGGAGCGCTGCCAGCGACAGATCCGTGAACTGTTAGCCTAAACAGTCTGGAAAACTCTGCTGGAAACCAGCACGGCGGTCAGAACTTCTGCCACAGCCAGTGCAGCAATAACTTCGGGTCGTTTGTCTTTTACAAGCGACCCGCCAACCGGACAGACAAGATCGTCAATCAGATCGTCGCTGCCGATTTCGCGTTTCAGCCAATTTTTGAAAGTGGCTTTTTTGGTCTTGGAACCAATCATGCCGACATAGACGGCATCGCCGCGTTGCAAGGCCTCGGCCACGATCAGAAAATCGAGCGCATGATCATGGGTCAGCACGATAAATGCGCTTGCCGGTGGAGCAGAGCGCACCACCTGTTCGGGCATCGCTGCAAGGCAGGTCTCAACGCCCGGCGCATCCACAGCCATCAGTTCCGCCTCACGCGTATCCACCAGAATAACCCGCACAGGCGTCAGCGATAATGCATAGGCAAGCGCATCGCCGACATGACCTGCGCCAAAAACATAGACATGTGGACGGGTGGAGATTTCCGCATCGACCTTGGCAATCAACTCTTCTGCCACTCCACGATTGACGCGCTTAAAACTCAAAGCCACGCGACCGCCGCAGCACTGGCCGATTTCGGGGCCAAGTGGGACATCCATTGACGAATCCTTGCCGCCAAGCAGAATTTTACGAGCGTGGTCGATCGCCATATATTCGAGCTGGCCACCGCCGATGGTGCGAAAGATCATATCGCGCGCGACAAGCATCCAGGCACCTGCATCACGCGGTGCAGAACCTTTAACATCAGTGACTTCGATCAGAACACTATCGGGCCGTTTGTTGAGAAACGCCCTTATGTCGTCCCGCCTGCCCGACATGAGATCAGCCTTTCTGACTTCGCAGCCGCTCGATAGCCATCAGTACGCGCTCAGGCGTCGCAGGCGCATCAAGGCGCGGACTGATCTTGTGATCGGCAACGCTGGCAATCGCATCCGAGAGCGCAAAAAGCACGGACATCCCATGCGGCAGAGGCGGCTCGCCAACGGCTTTTGAGCGGTGGATCGTTGGCTCGTAAGCTTCAGACCAGTCGGTCAGCGCCACATTGAAAATCTTCGGACGATCTGATGCCAGCGGGATCTTGTAGGTTGACGGTGCATGTGTACGCAGCCGGCCTTTATCGTCCCAGACAAGCTCTTCCGTCGTCAGCCAGCCCATGCCCTGCACAAAGCCGCCTTCCACCTGACCAATATCAATGGCACGATTCAGCGAGCGCCCCGTATCATGCAGAATATCAGTGCGCTCCACCACATATTCACCGGTCAATGTATCAACGGAAACTTCAGAACAAGCTGCGCCATAAGCGTAATAATAGAAGGCGTGACCTTTACCCTTGGCGCGATCCCAGTGAATTTTCGGCGTTTTATAATGCCCAGATGCCGAAAGCTGCACTCGCCCGATATAGGCCTGCTTTACCAGATCGTTAAAGCTGATTTCCTGATTGCCGACGCGGATACGGTTTGGCAAAAAGACAATCTGATCTTCCGGCACCTGATATTGCTGGGCTGCAAAATGAATAAGCCGCTTCTTGATCTGACGCGCCGCATCCTGCGCCGCCATACCGTTCAGATCCGCACCGGATGACGCAGCCGTCGGTGCAGTGTTCGGCACTTTCGCGGTGGTCGTGGCAGTAATCTTCACGCGGTCCATGTCGATCTGAAATTCTTCAGCCACCACCTGCGCGACTTTCAGATGAAGCCCCTGCCCCATCTCCGTGCCGCCATGGTTCATATGCACCGAGCCGTCATTGTAGACATGTACCAGCGCACCAGCCTGATTGGATTCCGTCTTGGTGAAGGAAATGCCGAATTTCACCGGCGTCAGTGACATGCCCCGTTTGACGTAGCTGCTTTTGGCGTTGAATTGGCGGATTGCCTCGCGGCGCTTCGCGTAATCAGCGCTTTCTTCAAGCTCAGCAACAATACGCTGGATGATGCAGTCTTCCACCTTCTGGTGATAGGGCGTCACATTGCGCGTACCATCCGTTCCCATGGCATCATAGAAATTGAGCTTGCGGATTTCGAGCGGGTCTTTGCCAACAGCAAAAGCCACTTCCTCGATCACACGTTCGGCACCGACCATGCCCTGCGGACCGCCGAAGCCGCGAAAAGCGGTGTTGGACACGGTGTTGGTATAAAGCGGCGCTGACTTCGCGTGAACGGCGGGAAAGAAATAAGCATTGTCGCAGTGAAACAATGCGCGATCACCAACCGGACCAGACAGATCGGCGGAGAAACCGGCATTGAGCGCAAACATATAATCAACGCCAAGAATATTGCCCTCATCGTCGAAACCGACTTCGTAGTCGACCACGAAATCATGGCGCTTGCCGGTCGAGGTCATATCCTCATCACGGTCGAGCCGGATTTTCACAGTGCGCTTGTGTTTCTTTGCGGCAATGGCTGCAATTGCCGCCCACTGGTTTGACTGGGTTTCCTTACCACCAAAACCGCCACCCATACGGCGCACTTCCACCGTCACCGAATGGCTCGGTATGCCGAGCGCGTGGGCGACCAGATGCTGCGTTTCGCTTGGACCCTGTGTCGAACAATAAATGGTCACGTCTTCATCTTCACCGGGGATCGCCAGCGATATCTGCCCTTCGAGATAGAAGTGATCCTGGCCCCCGATTTTCATGCGGGCTTTGACCTTGCGCGGTGCATCATCAATGGCCTTACGCGCGTCGCCGCGATTGAGCGTCAGCGGCGTAAAGACCAGCTTGTCTTTGTAGCCATCGAGGTCGGAAATAGAGAACAGACCCGGCATTTCTTGATAGTCGATCTTGGCAAGACGGGCGGCACGACGCGCCTGATCTCGTGTGCGGGCGACAACCGCAAAGATCGGCTGGCCGTGGAACTGAACTGTATCGACCGCGAAAATCGGATCGTCATGCATGCCCGATGGCGACACATCGTTTTCGCCCGGAATATCCTTATAAGTCAGAACATCGACCACGCCGGGGGCAGCGCGCACTGCGGACAAATCAATCCCGGTGATCGTGGCATGGGCGACAGTCGAACAACCGATACCGATATGCAGCGTGCCTTCGGGTTCTGGAATATCATCGATATAGACTGCTTCGCCTGTCACATGCTTATGCGCTGAATCATGGCGCTGATCGGTTGCAACGCCGCCTTTAATGCGGGCCGCTTTAATTTCGATTGCAGGATGCTTATTCATGTCATCCTCCCTATGCAGCTTCAACGCTTGGGCGACGCAAAGGTTCTGCCTCGCCTTGCGTTTCAGCATAGAAACGGCGAAGCAGATTTTTCGCAACCAGCAAACGATAATCAGCACTCGCCCGCATATCGCTTAAAGGCTGATAGTCGCTCGCATAAGCTTCGAGCGCCGCTTCAACCGTTGCCTCATTCCATGACTTGCCGATGAGTGCGGCCTCGACATTCAACGCCCGCTTTGGCGTTGCCGCCATACCGCCATAGGCAATACGGATGGATGCGACTTTGCCTTGCGTATCGAGCGTCAGATGGAAGGCACCGAGCGTTGCCGTGATATCCTCTTCAAACCGTTTGGAAATCTTGTGAATCGCAAACTGACTGCCTTCAAGCGGCACCGGTACATGGACGGCTTCCACAAACTCACCGTGCTGACGATCCTGCTTGCCATAGGCGATAAAGAACTCTTGCAGAGGAATGGTGCGGCGCTCTGTTCCCTTGCGGAGCGTCAGCTTTGCATCAAGTGCGATCAATGGCGGTGGCGTGTCGCCAATCGGCGAACCATTGGCGATGTTGCCGCCGATGGTGCCCATATTGCGTACCTGTTCACCACCGATGCGATTAATGAGGCTTCCCAACTCCGGAATGCGCTTTGCCAAAAACGAAAAGGCTTCCGTATAGGTGACGCCTGCACCAATGGTGATGACACCGTCTTCTTCGCTCATTGTGCGCAGTTCATTGAGATGTCCAATAAAGATCACCGGCGAAATATCGCGCATCATCTTGGTGACCCAAAGGCCGACATCGGTTGAACCGGCAACGATTGTTGCCTTGGCTTCGGCTGCATAAACAGTGGCAAAATCATCGAGACTGGCAGGCACAACCAGACGATCCTTGCCGCTGCCAATTTCAACCCGTGCGCCATCACGCAAGGCCGTCAGCTGGCTGATGACATGTGCACGCTCAACATCAAGCGGATCGTCCATCAAAGTGCCGTAGTCAGAAATCACACGCGCTGCACGCATGATCGCTTCGTAGCCGGTGCAGCGGCAAAGATTGCCTTGCAGCGCCTTTTCAATCTGCGCGTCCGCTGGCTTGGGATTGCGCATCCACAGACCATAAAGCGACATGACGAAGCCCGGTGTGCAGAAGCCACATTGCGAACCGTGAAAATCGATCATCGCCTTTTGCACCGGATGCAGACCGCCGTCTGACCCGCGCAGATGCTCAATGGTCACCACATGCAAGCCATCCAGCGAGCCGACAAAGCGGATGCAGGCATTCACGCTTTCATACACGAGTTCGTCACCAACAATCTTGCCGACCAGAACCGTGCAAGCGCCACAATCGCCCTCGCCGCAGCCTTCCTTGCTGCCACGCAGTTTGCAGGAAAGACGCAGATAATCGAGCAAGGTTTCTGTCGGCGAAACGCGGTCGAGCTCAACTGTCTCGCCGTTCAGCAGAAAGCGGATATTATGTCTGACTGCTTGACCCATATCGCTCAGCTCCCGCGATAGGTTGAATAGGAAAACGGCGAAACCAGCAGCGGCACATGATAATGCGCCTTTTCGTCAGAAATGCCAAAGCGCAATGGCACCACATCCAGAAACGGAATGGCGTCATCGCTTTTGCCGAAATATTCGCCGACATGGAAAAGCAGCTCGTATGAACCCGGATGTAAAGCATCCCCTGCAAGCAGCGGTTCACTGCAGCGACCATCAGCATTGGTGCGGATTTCGCGCAAAGTTTCGGTCTGCTGATTCTCAATACGACGCAATTCGATACGCAGATTTGACGCTGGCTTGCCACTCACCGTATCGAGAACATGCGTCGTTAACCGGCCCTGACCGCTCGCTTGGCTTCCCATTTATACTCCTGCCGCTTGCACGATTCGATCTGCCTACCGTCAGAACTATTACAAGCCATTGTTTTTGTGCGATTTATTGCATGCGAATCTAAACGATTTGCGAACCACACTTGTTCCCGATTTTGAGTATTCACCGAACTTATGTCTTGGGAAAGATGCTAATCGTTGGATGTCTTTCAAAATTTTGAGGGGGAATAATCTGCTTAAATCTTTATTATCATAAGAAAAAACCATGAATAATCGAGGGAAGACCATATGAGTTATCCGCGCAATCTGGTTGGCTATGGCCGCAACACACCAGACCCACGCTGGCCGGGTGGAGCCAATATCGCTGTGCAGTTCGTCGTCAACTACGAAGAAGGCGGCGAAAGCTGCATTCTCGATGGCGATCCCGCATCCGAAAACCTGCTTTCCGAAATCGTCGGCGCACAGGCATGGAACGGTCAGCGCAACCTCAATATGGAATCTATCTACGAATATGGCGCCCGCTCGGGCTTCTGGCGTTTGTGGCGCGCGTTTACGCGACGCAACATGCCGGTGACCGTCTATGGCGTGACCCTTGCCATGGAGCGCAATCCTGAAGCGGTCAGCGCCATGAAGGAAGCCGACTGGGAAATCGCCAGCCACGGGCTGCGCTGGTGGGAATATAAGGACGTTTCCGAAGAGGTGGAACGCGAACATATTCGCGAAGCGGTACGACTGCACACGGAAATCATCGGCTCGCGTCCGCTGGGCATCTATCAGGGCAAGCCGTCGGATAACACGCTGAAACTGGTGATGGAGGAAGGCGGCTTTCTCTATTCAGCCGATTCCTATGCCGATGAACTGCCTTATTGGGTGAAGGGTCCAAACGGCCCGCATCTGATCGTGCCTTATACGCTCGACACCAATGATATGCGCTTTGCAACGCCACAGGGTTTTAACTCCGGCGATCAGTTCTACAGCTATCTCAAAGACACATTTGATGTGCTTTACCGCGAAGGTGCGGAAGGTGCGCCGAAAATGATGTCGATTGGCCTTCATTGCCGCCTCGTCGGTCGTCCGGGTCGCGTGGCAGCGCTTGAGCGGTTCCTCGATTACGTGCAGAGCCATGACAAGGTCTGGGTTGCCAAGCGCGTGGATATTGCGCGTCACTGGCATGAGCATCACAAGCCGAAACAAGTCGATGTTGTGCCATCGAAGGCTAGCAAGGCGGATTTCGTTGCACGCTATGGCGGCATTTTCGAGCATTCGCCGTGGATTGCCGAGCGCGCCTACGACACGGGCCTGACAGAACTGGCGGATTCTGCATCCGGTCTTCACACGGTTCTGGTGCGTGCTTTCCGCGCGGCATCGGACGACGAAAAGCTCGGTGTGCTGCGTGCCCATCCTGATCTTGCAGGCAAACTTGCAGCGGCGAAGCGTCTGACCCCGGAATCCACATCTGAGCAGGCAGGTGCTGGTCTTGATGCTTTGACAGATGATGAGCGCAAGACATTCACCGAACTCAACGACGCCTATACGCGAGAGTTCGGCTTTCCTTTCATCATTGCGGTCAAGGGACGTAATAAAAAGGAAATTCTCGATGCATTCAAACGGCGCGTTGAAAACAGCAAGCAAGCGGAGCTGGAAACCGCGTCCGAGCAAGTCGAGCGCATCGCGCTACTACGGCTGAAAGATATTCTTCCCGAAACACTTTATTGATCAGAGGCAACAATGAGCCGTAATTATTACGCACCGACCGGTGGCCTGCCGCCACAGACGCAAATTCTGACCGATCGCGCGATGTTCACCGAAGCCTATGCGGTTATTCCAAAAGGCACATTCAGCGACATCGTCACGAGCTTCCTGCCATTCTGGGACAAGACCCGGCTATGGATTATCGCCCGCCCGCTATCGGGTTTTGCCGAGACTTTCTCGCAATATATTATGGAAGTGCAGCCCGGCGGCGGCAGCGACCGCGCAGAGCTTGACGACGACGCACAGGGTGTGTTGTTCGTTGTCGAAGGCGAAATCACCGTCACGCTTGACGGCAAAGATCATGTGCTGACTGAAGGCGGCTATGCCTATCTGCCGCCAAAAAGCGGCTGGACGCTGCGCAACAATTCAGGCGCTGTCGCGCGCTTCCATTGGGTGCGCAAGGCTTATGAAAAAGTTGACGGTCTTGACGTGCCGGAGCCGCTTTTCCTCAACGAAAAGAATATCGCACCCACCCCGATGCCCGACACCAATGGTGCATGGGCGACAACGCGCTTCGTTGATCCGAATGATCTGCGCCACGACATGCATGTGACCGTGGTGACATTCGAGCCGGGCGGCGTCATTCCCTTTGCCGAAACCCATGTGATGGAACACGGACTTTATGTGCTGGAAGGCAAGGCAGTTTACCGACTCAATCAGGATTGGGTGGAAGTGGAAGCGGGTGACTTCATGTGGCTGCGCGCCTTCTGCCCGCAGGCTTGTTATGCTGGCGGGCCAGGCAAATTCCGCTATCTGCTTTACAAAGACGTCAATCGTCACATGAAGCTGTCGCGATAAATAAAAGAACGGCGGGCCAAAAGCCCGCCGCAGCCATTTTCCGACTGGAGATCAGATAAAACATAGCGCAGTCCTTCTACGCTAATGAATGGCGAATTCTTATAACCTATACGCTTTATAAAAAATAATCACATATCGTTTACTTAAACATTAAAATATCAATATCGAAACCAAACTATAAGTTATTGCTATTATTCTTTATATAAATAAAATACATCAAAAATTGCCGCCACATATTGTGACGGCAATTTTATTATTAGAATGAGCGCTGGAAGCGCACCATACCAGCCCACACATCTTTGCCATTCAGATCAGAACGACTATCTTTCCACTTGGTGTAAGACACTTCTGGCGTAACGGTAAAACCAGGAACCAGCTGGTAAGCAACATTTGCGGTTGCTGCGAGTGTGTTGGTGCCGTCAAATGCGACCTGTGCATTAAGCGTTGCCTTGTCGGTTGCCTTGAAAGCAGCACCACCCCAAACAGCCCAATCGCCACCCCATGTGCCGTAGAAGCTGCTGATCATGCGAACGCCGTTTTCATACACGTCCTTGTTGGACTTATAGCCACCCATCGCCCATACCGAGAAGCGATCAGTCAGGTTCAAATCACCACGCAGTTTGCCAGCCCATTCTTCGTTGCGTGCGTCGTAAGCAGCAACAGCAGCGATCGTGCCCCAGCCCTGCTGGTACTTTACGCCACCGACAACGTGCGGCGTGTAATCCTTGATGACTCCATCATAGCCATAATCACCATCGGTATCGACATTGTTGCCCTGTTCAAGCGACAAAATTGCCGAAAAGCCGTTATCTGCATTGAAGGTGTAGCTAATGGCGCCAGTGCGATAGCCGCCTGCAAGGATTACGTCGTCGTTGATGACGTCGCCGAGATAGCCGGGGAAAGTTACGAAGGCCGATTCATCAAGACCGACGCGGAGACCACCGAGCTGAATGTAAGCAAAGCGAAGCGAACCGGAAGCACCCTCTACGCCATCGCCCCAATCATAACGGGTTTCAGCAAATGTCTTCAGAGTGCCAAGTTCGGTTTCCGAAGCAGTGCTAAAGCGCAATGTGAAACGAGCGGTGTTGTCCCAGCTGTTGCGGCGTGTATCCACAGAACCATCCTGACCCACAAAACCACGGCCATAGACGTTGTTGCCACCAGAAACGTCGTAACGCACGTAACCGGAGACGCGGAGGCAAGTTTCGGTGCCTGGAATATAAAAATAGCCCGCGCCATAAGCATCGCATACGCGAACATACTCAACATGCTCTGGCTCTGGTGATACGATGGAATCGGCAGCGTAAGCGCTGGTTGTCGCCACAGCCATAACGGCCGCAGAACCAAGAAGAAGACTTTTAATAGTCATTTTATTATGCTCCAGTATTTCTAAAATTTTTCAGACTGTTTATTGATAGAATATAATTTAAAATTATCGCAATCGTAATTTTGACAAATACAATAATCTAACAATTGAATGTGGCATTATAACAACTATTTACAATATGCTTTAATTAATAGCAATTTTGTATAATTATAATAATATTTATATCTAAAAAATTATTGCTAGCAACTTTTTACCATATAAATACATAATTATTTAAAAATCCATACCAAATTGCGCTTAATAACACTGGAGTCATACAATTCGGTAAAATATTGATTTTTCTCAAATCTGATAGAAATAACGAATAATAAATCCCAGTATCATTTTAGAATATTTTAATATTAATTAATAATGAAATATGTTACCTGTTGAATATTGCCATATTTTGTGCTCAATAATAGAAATATAGCTATAAAATGTTTAATCCGAAATACTAATCAGCAATTCAACAGAGAATATATTTATGAAAAGCTATCGTTCCCTCGGCCTCGCGGTTGCATTCACGACCATTTCGAGTCTTTCCGCTTTTGCGGCACCTCTTCCTGGCGGCGCAAGCACGCTGCAGGAAACCTACGACGACTGGACCGTATCTTGCCAGTCCCAGAAGGAGGCAACTATCTGTGCGATCCGTCAGGACCAGAACAGCTCCCAAACCGGACAGCGCGTGTTAACTGCGGAACTTCGCAATATTGCAGGCGGCAAAATTGAAGGTGTGCTGCTGATGCCATTTGGCCTCGACCTTGCTAAAGGCGCAGCACTCAAGATCGATGAGGCCACCGGGCCAAACCTTGCTTTCTCCACCTGCCTGCCACAGGGCTGCCTTGCTCCAGTAAGCTTTGACGCCAAACAGTCAGCCGCTTTGAAGGCGGGCAGCAATCTTAACGTAACAACAACTGCTCTCAGCCCCAGCCAGCCGGTAGCCTTCAAGGTTTCGCTGAAAGGTTTTGGCGCAGCCCTTGATCGCATTGTTGCGCTGACAAAATAAGCTTTACAGCAATTGAGGGCGCCGATCTGATTGGATCAGACCGGCACTCCAATTCTTTATTTTTACGCGCATCTTTTTCAGAAAACCGCTTCACACTTCTCGGGATGCGCGCTAATTCAAAGCCACCCTGCCAAAAGTAGGGCGGCTTTTGTTCATATCGCCGCAGAAATATTGCTGATGCGCTTTAGAGACCGCTTCCAGCGCATGGTCATCAGCACTGAAACGATTGCAAGCCCTGCTGCCAGACCGAGCCAGACACCTGCACCACCGAGTTTGAACTGGAATGCCAGCAGCGCGCCAAGCGGCAAGCCGACGCCCCAATAGCCAATCAGAGCCAGATACATCGGAATACGCGTATCGCGGAGGCCACGCAGCATACCTGCCGCAACGGCCTGAGCGCCGTCAACGATCTGGAAAAGTGCCGCAAGTGCAAGGAACGTGACAGCAAGCTCAATAACCGCAAAATTTTCGGGATCTTTAAGGTCGAGAAATACGCCGATAAATAGCCGAGGAATTAATATCATCAACAAGCCCATGATGGCCATGAAGCCGACGCCAAGCGCATAGGCACTCCATCCCGCATAAGCGACAGCCTGCGCATCACCGCGCCCGTAAGCGCGTCCCACACGCACGGTTGCCACCTGACCGAAGCCGAGCGGCACCATAAAGCTCAAAGAAGCTACCTGAATAGCAACCGCATGTGCTGCCATGGCGGTTGGCCCGATATAGCCCATCATGATCACTGCCGCGTAGAAAATCGAGGTCTCGAAAACAAAGGTGAGCGCCATCGGGAAACCGATGCGCCAGAGTTCAACAAAGCGCGGCCAGTCCGGACGCCAGAATCGACCGAACAAACGATAGCGACGGAACCGATGATGGCGAACGGTGATAATCGCCATGCCGAGAAACATCATGATGCTCGATAGCGTGGTGGCAATACCCGCGCCGTGCAGTTCCATACGCGGGAAGCCAAAGTGACCGAAAATCAGGGTCCAGCCAGCGAGCGCATTGAAACCGATCGCACCAGCGGCAATCAGCAGCGTCCACATCGGCTTTTCCATCGCCGCAAAGAACGAGCGCAGCACGATATAGAAGAGATATGGCA
Source organism: Brucella thiophenivorans (assembly GCF_002252445.1). Classification (GTDB taxonomy): domain Bacteria; phylum Pseudomonadota; class Alphaproteobacteria; order Rhizobiales; family Rhizobiaceae; genus Brucella; species Brucella thiophenivorans. The sequence goes on along the minus strand of NZ_NNRJ01000015.1, from coordinate 529,346 downwards.
GCAGCGCCCATTGCAACGTGTGCATGAAATCCGTTGAGCGCGCGGCAATATCCGGCTGCTGGCCGAGGAAGATGAAGATTTCTTCGCAATGCCATAAGACAATCCAGATTGGGATTGAGATGATGATTGCCGACCACATGCCCTGACGCACGGTGCGGCGTACATCGCGTACCGAATGCCGATTTTTACCGAGCGCAATGGCGATCATCGGCATGACGGCCGAGACCAGCCCCATCGAGAAGATCATCAGTGTATGATAAAAGCTGGTCGCCAGCAGCGCCGAGGCAAGCGTATCCTTGCCAAGACGCCCGATGAAGATCACATCGGTCGCGGTTAGTGCCGCCTGTGAGACATTTGTCAGGATCAGCGGCCAGCCCAGCTTGAGGGCTATCCACATTTCCCGGGTCCAGCGCTGTACGCCGTTTAACTGTGGCTCGTGAAAGCCGGTATCAACTGTATTGGTCACAAGTCACTCCCCGAACGGTCCGGGGCCGTCAATCCGCCAGACAATCCATAGCTGAAACACGCGCCATGACGTCAGAGACCATGTCAATCTGAGGAATTTAGCATCGTGATACGAATATCGATCGCCCCATGCCGGCTAAGAATGCGCGTCACTTTGTAAGTGACGCGCATTCCCACTTTTCGGGCTTTTCAATTTCTATTGGGAACGTTGTGTATGTTCCAGAAATTGATCCGGAGCCAGGCGGGTTGCACAAAATCAATGCGCTATGGATACCAGACCTGCCTAAAGAAGCAACACATCTTGGGAAGTAAATTCTCTGCTGCTGACATGGTGAGAAATCAGTTTTCACGAGTGCCAACAATACCTTACAAAAAACCCCCGCAAAAAGCGGGGGTTTCTTTAATCATTCAGACCTGACTTACGCAAAGTCGAGCGCGCGGTCGCCATCTTCATCCTTGATGCGGGATGGCAGGCCGATCTGGTTGAGAATGTGAAGGAAAGGCTTGGGGTTCAGCTCCTCCACATTGACCATCTTCTTCACATCCCATTCGCCCGAAGCGATCAGGATTGCGGCTGCGACCGGCGGAACACCTGCGGTGTAGGAAATACCTTGGCTACCCACTTCATTATAGGCATCCTTGTGGTCGGCAACGTTATAGATGAAGACTTCCTTCTCTTTGCCGTCCTTGGTGCCTTTGACAAAATCGCCAATGCAGGTCTTGCCGGTATAATCCGGTGCCAGCGATGATGGATCAGGCAGAACAGCCTTGACCACTTTAAGCGGAATAACTTCCAGGCCTTCAGCGGTCTTGACCGGCTGTTCGGAGAGGAGGCCGAGATTGTTGAGTACCGTGAAAACGTTGATATAGTGATCGCCAAAGCCCATCCAGAAACGCACATCTGCGTTCGGATAGTTTTTCGACAGCGAATGCACCTCATCATGTCCAGTCATATAGGCCTTGCTTGGGCCGACGACAGGCAGATCGAAAGTGTGGCCGACTTCGAACATCTTGTTCGACTGCCACTGACCACCCTGCCACGAATAAACCGTGCCGGTGAATTCGCGGAAATTGATTTCAGGATCAAAGTTGGTCGAGAACCAGCGGCCATGCGAACCGGCATTGATGTCAACGATGTCGATGGATTTGACTTCATCGAGATAGTCGTCAGCAGCCAGACGTGCATAGGCATTGACCACGCCTGGATCAAAGCCGATGCCGAGAATGGCGGTGATGCCTTTCTCTTCGCATTCCTGCAAGTTCTTCCATTCGTAGTTGCCATACCACGGTGGGGTTTCGCAGATCTTCTTCGGATCTTCATGGATCGCGGTGTCCATGTAAGCCACGCCCGTATCTATACAGGCGCGAAGGACCGACATATTGAGGAAGGCCGAGCCGACATTGATGACGATCTGAACGCCCGTCTTCTGGATCAGAGCCTTGGTGGCTTCAATATCCAGCGCGTCCAGCGCATGCGCTTCCAGCTTCACCTCAGTCTTGAGGCTCTTCTTTTCATGCACGCTATCGATAATCTTGCGGCATTTCTCAACCGTGCGGGACGCAATATGGATATCGCCCAATATGTCAGAGTTTTGCGCACATTTATGTGCAACAACCTGTGCCACGCCCCCGGCGCCGATAATGAGAACGTTCTTCTTCATTTTCTGTCGATGCTTCCTCTTCCAGCGGTTTCCCGCCATCTGTTTCTCGTCCCGATCACTTTCCCGTCGAAACACATGAATTCATTGCAGTTTGAACGCTGCAACAGGATCTTTATGAAAGCGACCCTTCGAAATCCGCGTAATCAAATTCGCGGACAAGCTTGACCGTGCCGTCCAATTCACGCACGGCAATGGCTGGCATTTTCACGCCATTAAACCAGTTCTTTTTGACCATCGTGTAACCAGCCGCATCTTCAAATGAGAGACGGTCGCCAATGGCCAAAGGCTTATCGAAATTGAATTCGCCAAAAATATCACCCGCTAGGCAGGACTTGCCGCAGATCATATAGCTATGCTCGCCGTTGTTTGGCGCCATCTTCGCCTTTTCGCGATAGATCAGCAGATCAAGCATATGCGCTTCAATCGAACTATCGACGACGGCAAGGTTCTTGCCGTTATAAAGCGTATCAAGAACAGTCACTTCCAGCGTCGTGGTCTTGGTGATCGAGGCTTCGCCCGGCTCCAGATAGACCTGCACACCGAATTTTTCCGACAGCGCCTTCAGGCGCGTACAGAAATCATCGACCGGATAATCATCGCCCGTGAAATGGATACCGCCGCCAAGGCTGACCCATTCAACGCGATGGAGAAGCGAGCCGAACTTTTCTTCAATATCGGTCAGCATCTTGTCGAAAAGACCGAAATCGGAGTTTTCGCAATTGTTATGGATCATGAAGCCGGTAACGCTGTCCATGACCTTCTCGACCTTCGCGACATCCCATTCGCCAAGACGGCTGAAGGGACGCGCCGGATCGGCGAGGTCAAACGTTGATGACGAAATGCCGGGATTAAGACGCAGACCACGCTTGATATGCGAAGCCTTATCCGCAAAACGCTCAAGCTGGCTGATCGAATTGAAGATGATCTTGTCGGCATGGCTGACAACGTCGTCGATCTCGTGATCGGCATAGGCCACGCTATAGGCATGGGTTTCACCGTCAAACCGCTCATGGCCGAGACGCACCTCATTGAGCGAAGACGACGTTGTGCCGTCCATATATTCGCTCATCAGATCAAACACCGACCATGTGGCAAAGCACTTGAGCGCCAGCAGCGCTTTTGCGCCCGACTTCTCGCGCACATAGGCAACTTTTTCCATGTTGCGCTTCAACTTGGTCTTATCGATCAGATAATAGGGCGTCTGGATCATGGTCTTCCGGGTCGTCAGTTAGGGGAAATGGCCTGTCCAGTTGTCTGGCGGGCACGTTATGCAGCTATAGAAAGCCACTAATTGACAGGCTTATAGGAACCTTGTGACAGAAACACAAATCCGCCACTGACATTTCAAGAAAAATTTCTTTTGTGAAACGCCGTATTCGATATTTCTTCGCCTGATATAGGGCTTTTCATTTAAAATTGAACCCCTTTTGGCTTTTATGACAACTGTTTTACTTCGCGACCCATTTCGAAGTTTGAAAAAGCATTTTATAAGCGCGATCAACGCGTGCGGACAACGGGCATTAACCCGTCTCTGAAATGCGGGATAGGACCAGGGAAAGAAATGCAGACCGAAAATCCAGCCGCCACTGTAACAGCAGGGGCTACCGCAGGCTGGGGAGAATTGTTTGCGGGCAAAAATGCGATCCGTTCGCTGACGCTCGTGGGCGGCGTAGCACTCCACGCCATCAATGTTTTTATCGCCACAACCATATTGCCAACCGTAGTCGCCGATATTGGCGGCATGGATTATTATGCCTGGAACACGGCATTGTTCGTGACGGCATCGATTCTTGGCTCAGCTCTTGTACCGAAACTCTTGTCACAGGCAGCGCCGCGCTATGCCTATGTGGTCGCGGCCATAATCTTCGCCATTGGCACGCTCATCTGCGGCTTCGCCCCTTCCATGCCAACCATGCTTGGCGGGCGTATTGTGCAGGGGTTAGGCGGCGGTATGTTGCTGGCACTCTCCTATGCGATGATCCGTATCGTCTTTAGCGAACGGCTTTGGCCGCGTGCCATTGCGCTTGTTTCTGGCATGTGGGGTGTGGCAACGCTGGTTGGCCCTGCTGTTGGCGGCATTTTTGCCGAACTTGGCGAATGGCGTGCTGCCTTCTGGTCGTTGGTACCGGTCATTGGCATTTTTGCTGTGATGGCGATGGTCATTTTGCCAAAGCAGATCAGCAATGCTGAAAATAAAGACCGTCTGGCATGGCCGCAGTTGATCCTGCTCACAATGGCCGTGCTAATCATTTCCGCCGCCAGTATTTCGCCAAGTGCGTTTTGGAATATCGCTGGCGTTTTGATCGCACTTGCCGTGCTAATGCTGCTTGTGTGGGTCGAACATAAGTCGACAAAGCGCATCTTGCCGAAAGGTACGTTCAGCCTGAGCCGTCTTGGTGCGCTTTATCTCACCATGGGTTTTCTGGGCGGATCGGTCACCAGTTCTGAGGTGTTCGTTCCCCTGTTCTTTCAGGTTTTGCATAACCAGTCTCCACTGATTGCCGGTTATCTTGCGGCACTGATGGGCGGAAGCTGGACGCTTGGCTCCATCGGTTCATCCGGCGTGACAGGCAAGAGCGTGAACAAGGTTATCCTTGCCGCACCCATTATGGGCGTTGTCGGCATGGCGACACTTGCTATCCTCGTGCCTCCGGGCAGCGCTGGTCACTGGACCACGCTGGTGCCAATCTGCCTTGCGATGGTCATCGTCGGCTTCGGCGTCGGCATGACATGGCCGCACCTGCTTACCCGTGTGTTCAAACGTGCCGAAGCTGCGGACCAGAATCTGGCTTCAGCGTCGCTCACCACAGTCCAGCTTTTCACCACAGCTATGGGTGCAGCGCTGGCGGGGATGATTGCGAATTTGGCGGGTCTTAGCAATCCCGGCGGTGTTGCAGGCACTGCGAATGCGGCACTCTGGTTGTTTATCGGCTTTGCCGTAATGTCTGGCGTCGCACTCTTTGCGGCTATCGCACTGGTGCGCAGTTCGCGTTGAAAGACAAGTCGAGCTTCCTGAGCATAACATGCTTCGGAAGCTCGCTTGATTAGAACGTGTTTTCTTGAGGCTGCGTTCGGATTCGATTTAATTGCGCGACGCATATACCTGATTAACTCTTGATGTCGGGACACAGAAGCATTATTCCAACTTCCGTAATCGTCGGCCGGGCATGGTGCAGCATACCGGCAAATCACGACCTCCGCGGAAGCCACCCTGAAGGCAGCCAGACGCGATCCCCCATGATTGCGATAAATGAAGTTCGCTTGTTTTGAGCGGACACCGTGAAAAGCGAAATAGAGACAGTTCCGACATGAGCAGCAATTTTTATCAGGAAACCGTTCTTGACGTTCACCACTGGACCGACAGGTTGTTTTCCTTCCGCACGACACGCGACCAGGGCCTACGCTTCCAGAGCGGCCAGTTCATCATGATCGGCCTTGAAGTGAACGGCAAACCGCTGCTGCGCGCTTATTCCATTGCTTCCAGTGTCTATGATGAACAGCTCGAATTTTTCTCCATTAAAGTGCAGGACGGTCCGCTGACCTCGCGCTTGCAGCACCTGAAAGAAGGTGACAAGCTGATCGTTGGCAAAAAGCCGGTTGGCACGCTGCTTTATGACAATCTCATTCCGGGCGACAATCTGTGGCTGCTTTCGACCGGCACCGGCCTTGCGCCATTCCTGTCGATCATCCGCGATCTTGAAGCCTATGAGCGCTACAAGAAAATCATCCTGGTGCATGGCGTTCGCGAAGTGAACGAACTGGCCTATGCTGATCTGATCACCAAAGAACTGCCAGAAGACGAATTCCTCGGCGAAATGGTGCGCGAGAAGCTCATCTATTATCCGACCGTGACGCGTGAAGACTTCCGCAACAAGGGTCGCCTCACTGACCTCATCAGCTCCGGCAAGATTTTTGAAGATCTCGGCCTGCCCAAATTCTCTGAGCAGGACGACCGCATGATGTTATGCGGAAGCCCGGAAATGCTGGCCGACATGCGTGTCATTCTTGAAGGCCTCGGCCTTGAAGAAGGTAGCCAGAGCGAAGCCGGTCACTTCGTGATCGAAAAGGCTTTTGTCGAGAAGTAAGAATTATAAAGGGAGGCATCAGCCTCCCTTTATTTTCTCCATAGTCCGCCTTATGTTCAGGCCATGATAAACTGTTCGAGTACCGCCTGCATCGCGCTCCTGTGATTTTACACAAGGAGCACGAACTCAAGTAACCTTGCGGTTTCTTGAGAGGTTTTCGTTTGCATTTAAGCAAGCGGATAAATGCCAAGCCTTTCGTTTCACGCGCATCCTATTCTGAAAACCGGTTCCCGCTTTTCAGGAATGCGCTACTGACTGGCACTCATGCAGTGAGTATTCTCATGAAAAATTACTTTGAAAGCCCGTTCAAGGGCATCACCCTCGACAAACAGGTCACAAACCCAAACATCATCGTCGGGCGCTACAGCTATTATTCCGGCTATTATCATGGCCATAGCTTCGACGACTGTGTCCGCTTTCTCCTGCCTGATGAAGGTGCTGACAAGCTGATCATTGGCAGCTTCTGCTCCATCGGATCAGGTGCAGCCTTCATCATGGCCGGCAATCAGGGCCATCGACACGACTGGATCAGCACCTTCCCGTTCTTCTTCATGTCGGAAGTGGGCATATTTGAGGGCGCTGAGAACGGCTACAGCCCATCAGGCGATACGGTCATCGGCAATGATGTGTGGATTGGTTCTGAAGCCATTATCATGCCGGGCGTCAAGATCGGCCATGGTGCCATCATCGGCACACGCGCACTGGTGACACGTGATGTTGAACCGTATTCGATTGTTGGGGGAAACCCTGCCCGCACCATTCGTTCGCGTTTCGATGAGAACAGCGTCAGTATGCTCCTGGAATTGCAATGGTGGGACTGGCCCGACGATCAATTAAAAGGTGCGATGCAGACACTGACAAGCGGCGATGTGGAAGCGCTTTATCGCTATTGGCAGCGTGCAACACTTAACAGGTAATGTGAATTATGAAATGCCTGCTTACGAAGCGGGCAGGCATTTTCACACTTTTGGCTTCATGCCAAAGACATGTTCCGCCCCCGGAAATGAACGTGCGCGCACTTCTTCCGCATAAGCTTTGGCAGCATCCGACACTTGCGGCGCAAGCTCTGCAAAGCGCTTGACGAAGCGTGGTGTGAAATCCTGAAACAGCCCTAGCATATCGTCTGAAACCAGAATTTGCCCATCACAAGCCGGTGACGCACCGATGCCGATTGTTGGGATAGTGAGCGATGCTGTGATCTCGCGCGCCAATGGCTCAACCGTGCCTTCAATGACAAGCGCAAAAGCACCAGCATTGGCAATCGCCTGTGCGTCGCGGCGGATACGATTGGCTTCTTCATCGCCGCGTCCGAGCGAGCGGAAACCACCAACCGTGTTAACCTGCTGCGGCATCAGCCCGACATGGCCGAACACCGGAATGCCGCGCTTGACGAGGAATTCAACCGTCTCGGCCATTTCCTCTCCGCCCTCAAGCTTGATACCATCGCAGCCGGTTTCCTGCATGATGCGGGCGGCGCTGCGAAAGGCCTGCTCTTTAGATTCCTGATAGGTTCCAAATGGTAGATCAACCGTCACACAAGCGTGATCCACGCCACGCATGACCGCCCGCCCATGGGCGATCATCATGTCGAGCGTTACACCAAGCGTTGAATCCATGCCGTAAAGCACCATGCCAACGGAATCGCCCACCAAAAGCAGATCGCAATGCGGATCAAGCAATCGGGCAATCGGCGTGGTGTAAGCCGTGAGGCTGACCACCGGGCGTTCGCCTTTCATCGCCTGAATTGCTTTTGGAGAAAGGCGTTTTTTGTTTACAGTGGCGCTCATTTCAGGCTGCCTTTTCCTGCGAAACATGGGTAATGACGCGATTATCGAGAAGACGCGTTGAGCCAAATCGCACGAAAAGTGCAACCAGAACCGGCCTGCCCTGCACCGACGTCAAGCGCTCCAATGTTTCAGGATCGCGGAGTACAACCACTTCCGGGCTGGCAAGCGGCTCTGCTTCGATGAAGGCACGGATGGCGGCTTCAAGCGCTTCCGGGTCGTCTATGCCAGACCGATAAAGCCGCTCTGCCTCATCAAGTGCCTTGGGCACGATGATGGCAGCAGCACGCTGTTCAGGCGTCAAATAAACATTGCGGGATGAACAGGCGAGATTGTCATCGTCGCGCACAGTTACAACACCCACCACACGCACAGGGATCGCCATATCCTCGACCATGCGGCGGATGATGACAAGCTGCTGGAAATCCTTCTCGCCGAAGTAAGCAGCGTCTGAGCCGACGACATTGAAAAGCTTGCTCACAACAGTCGCAACGCCTGCAAAATGGCCGGGCCGCGCCTCGCCTTCCATCTGATTGCCGAGTGCTGGCACATCGACAACGGTTTGCATCGGACGTGGATACATATCCGGGACGGCAGGCGCGAAAAGGTAATCCACATCAGCATTGCGCAGCAGATTGGCATCACGCTCCAGATTACGCGGATATTTGTCGAGGTCTTCATTGGCGCCAAACTGCAACGGGTTGACGAAGATAGAAACGACGGTGACATCGTTTTCCGCGCGAGAACGGCGAACAAGTTCGAGATGCCCTTTGTGGAGATAGCCCATTGTCGGCACAAGACCGATGCATTTTCCGCTCTTGCGTTCAATCGCCAGCGCCTGACGCAATTCTTCTATCGTATGGATGATCCGCATGGCGGCCTCCCTGCCAACAACCAGATTTGGTCGCCAGTCCTACAGCGCGCCCTTAAATATGACAACAGAACATTTGCTAATGCATGGAATGTGAAGCGGATCAGTTGCCAACTGCACCGCTTACAGTGCCGCCCACAGTTCTGCCGAAGCGGTCGATCTGTTCATTATAGGTACGCCGCGTGTTCGGATCAAAGATCGCAATCGGTGCACTGACAACCAGCGATGCAGCCGTTCCCACACCCTGCGCTGTGCCAAGGGCTACCGCGCCGAGGCGCTCACCAAGGCCAATATCCGAATCCGTGATCGTCTGGCCTGTTACCAAACGCTGACCGATCAACTGAACCACTTCGGGACTGGAAGCGAACTTGCCATGATTGAGCCTGTCGCCTGCTTTAAGCTGCGTGAGATCAATCACCGTAATGCCTGCCTGCTCAAGCTGTGAACGATAAGGCTCTACCGACGGGTCGATCTGGCCAAGACGATCCACATTGCCGGATATAAAGCGTGATGCTCGCAGCGCACGATCATCGCGCGATGTGAACAATGTGAACCGCGGATGGTCCTTGCCCATAGCGCGGAACTGCTTGTTGAAAACATCCACATCGAGATCGGGCGATGCCAGAATGACATCTGTAATCTTCGGGTCCACGCGCTTGTCACGGATTGCCATTTGACGCAAGGCTTCGACCGTCAGCCAGCTGCCCATGGAATGCGCCATGATGATTACATCCTTGACACGCGGATCGTCAGCGAGCTTGCGCAACACCGTTTCCAGCGCATCGCGCGAATAGTTGGTGCTTTCCTTATCGTAATTGTAATCGAACACGCTGCCGCGTGACGGCCATGTGAAGATGACGGGTGCAACCTCCGCACCTGAATCATGCACAATTTGCGCAAAACGGTAGACAGAATCTTCAAACGTATTGTTGAAGCCGTGCACGAAAACCATCACGCGGCGCGATTTAGGCAGGCTTTGATTGAGCCATTTCTGCGCGCCGGTTTCGTTGTTTATGGCTTTCACTTCAACGGTCGTGAATTCTTTAAGCGGATCGGCCGGCAATTTCTTAGGCCACTGCACTTCACCAATTTTGCGGTTCTTGTCAGGCGGAATAGAAACGACAATCTCTGTAAGACTGATTTCGCTATCACGCTCGCCGGAGAACAAAAGACCGGGATTAGCTGACGGCGCACGGGTAGTCGCAACAAGCAAGTCCACCTTTGATGCACCCGGAACACTTTGACCAACAGGGATCAGCACCCCATCGGGGCGGCTGGCGCAGCCTGAAATCAAGATCAGGACAACCAACAATGCCGGGGTCATGCGACGAAGAATGCTCTGCAAAACCCAACTCCCCGACAAAACCCAGTAACACAATTGCCCATCAGCATCCGAATTTGGCAATATCTGATTTAAGGCGCGCGGGTAATATATTCTTTACCAAAACGGATATGCCAAGTCCTAATTATAAAGACCTGTGGAAAGATCAGGTGGCTGCGACATCTAAGTTACACACAGAGCCGTCAAAGGGTATGCAAAAGGCGGCTATTTTCATAGCCGCCTTTTGTGTTTTTTACAGCTTATCCGAAAGCCATTCACGGATGATCGTTGCATCATCCTCGACCAGCATATGGCCAACGCCCGGCAAACGCCGATTATCGAGATCTGCACCACTGTCGCTCAAAGCCTTGGCCAATGGACCAGACAAGGCTGCATAAAGATCGTCAACGCCGGTCAAAAGCAGCACCGATGCATCTTTGAGATCATCGACAGGATTGTTTTCCAACACCTCGATGCCGCGCAACAAAACTGCCTTGTGCACGATATGTGGATGAAGTCGCATGAAGGCTGCAATCAGGTTCGCACCATTGGAATAGCCAAGATAGACCGTCCGATCCGGGTCGAGCTCATAGGATTTGGTTGCGCCATCGACAAAAGCCTCAAAGGCTTCTGATTCAGAGCGAATGTCATCCTGATCGAAACGATCCATCGTTATCCGGCGAAACCAGCGCTGCGTGCCTTCTTCCGTACTGCGACCACGCACACCCAAAAGTGTGGCGCGTGGCGCTACCTTATGAGCAAGTGGCATGAGATCATATTCATTGCCCCCAGTTCCATGCAGAAGCACCAGCGTCGTACCATCGGGATCTTCAGGCACGTGAACGCGATGCACAAAAGGCAGATCGCGATAGATCACCCTCTCCTCGCCGGGCGCTGAGAATTGCGGCATCCGCATGCGAATGGCAGCTTCGCGATCGTCATTGCCGGGTGGAACGAACAGCACTTTGCCAAGACTTTCGACCGGTTCATCCACGGTAAAGCCGGGACCATCGGTTGCAAGTTCAAACAAAGTACCACCCGGCTCACGAACATAGAGTGACGCAAAATACTTGCGATCATGCACATTCGTTTCGCTGGAATTGAGCTTTGCCAGTTCCTTTTCCACCCGTTCAATTTCATCGCAGTCAACCGCCCGGAACGCGACATGATCGGCAATGCCTGTACCGGGAATGCCCGGCCAGAAGCCGCTTGCGTCGTGCACGTCGATCACATCGCCTGAACTGGACACCAGCCGGTCAATCGTGCCTTCCTTTGCATCCGCACGGAAGCCGAAATAACGTTCGATAAAGCCAACCGTCTGTTCCGGCGTTTCGGACAAAATGGTTGCCGAGCGAATGCGTCGCACAGCGTGTTCTGCCGGGATGTCACCTGAAACCCATGCGTCACTGGCTGCAAGATCACAGCCCACAAGCTTGAGGATTATCCCGTCGGGATCGCGCAGGCGCAGCACCGGCTCGCCAAATTCCTGCACCGGACCTTCCGACTGCACATGATAGCGCAAAGCGCGTTCCAGCCAGAAGCCTATCGAGGCGCGATCAATTGCAAGTGCTATCTCGCTGACCTGACCATGGCCGACCCGTCCCTTGGCACCATCTTCCCAGACCAGAAAAGTGATGAGCGAACCGGGTGTGCCGGACCTGTCACCATAGAACAGGTGCAACTGTTCGGCGTCCTCAAAACCTCCAGTCTTTTTGACGATGCGCAAGCCCAGAAAGCCCGCATAGAAATCGACATTGGCCTGAACCTTGCGCGTAATCATAGTCAGGTGATGAATGCCGCTGGTCATGGTTTTGATCTCCCGCGTTATCGCGATGGCTCTCTCAGGGAGTGACACTCATCGCAAGTCTGATGTTGACCGAGAGATAGTTCACTTGAATAGGATTGCCCATGGGGTAAGCCGGCAACGCACTGTCAACAAATATGGATTACTGGCAATAGATTTGGTTTTTTTGGGGAGGTTTAGAAAAAGAAAAAGGCCGCGCGGGAGGAGGATGCGCGGCCTGATCTTGAATACGGCTGGGAGGAGGAGTGCCGTATCCGTCATCGGGTTCTGGGAGGAGGAGTGAACCCGATGACCAATGTTTACCAAGCGCCTCTTTATTCAACAACGCCCAATAACGCATATCAGTTATGCAAATACGCCGATGCTTAAGATTGATGCAAAAATGCAAACATACCGAATATGCTCAGATAATAATCAAATAAAGAAAAATATGCTGCAAAAACAGTGTTTCAAAGAAGGTGAGCGATCAACGGCGCTGCCAGAACATTGACCAGACCGACCAGCACCATGACGAGACCGGCGATTGAACCTTCTTCATTGCCAATCTGATGCGCCTTGGCAACCCCTGCGCCATGCGCCCCCATGCCAAAAAGTGCGCCACGAGCAAGTGCCGAGCGGATTGGCAACCAATTAAGCATCACTTCGCCTAGTGCTGCACCAAATATGCCGGTAATCACAACGAATATAGCCGTCAAATCAGGTGTACCGCCAATATCGCCGGAAACAGCCATCGCAAAAGGCGTACTCATGGAACGCGGCATCAGACTGAGGCTAATGGCATCGTGAAGACCGAGAAGATGCGCCAAGCCCCAGGCCGACAACATTGCGGATGAACTACCCACCACAACGCCGACCAGCAGGACCGGCCAGTAACGGCGGATGGTCGCGCGCTGCTGATAGATGGGAATGGCGAATGCAACGGTCGCAGGGCCAAGCAGCGCGACAAGCCAATGCGTTGCGCTGAAATAGCCATGGTAGTTTTCATTCAGGCCCATCAGCAACGCCATCAGCAGCAAAGGCGTTATCAAAAGTGGCGTCAGCCACCACATTGGAAAGCGTCGATAAAAGCGCTTTGCAGCCAGATAGAGAAGAATGGTTGCGGCAGACCAAAACAGCATCGCCACATAGGGATTATTTAGCGACATAGCGCAGGCTTAAGCGGTAGCAAAAATCGACGGTCAGTGCAGTTACAGTCATGACCGTCAGCGTGCCCACAAGTATAACGGCCATGATTTTCACGCCCATCATGCCAAGCAATTCCTGATGTTCGAGAATTGCGAGAACCGCAGGCACAAAGAACAGCAACATTTCAGCAAGAAACCATTCTGCGCCGCGCTTCATGCTGAACAAACTGACGCGACCACTTAACAGCAGAGCCAAAACCAGCGCCATACCGACAACACCACCCGGCAGCGGCAGGCCACTCAAACGAACGAACCCTTCACCTACCAACCAGAAGCCGAATAGGGTCGCGATCTGCATGATGCGGCTGTTGTGCAGCGCGTAGCGAAAGCGGATCATCAGGTTATGAACATTCATGGTGTTGTTCCAATGCGGGCAGTTGTGAAGACACTATAGGCGTTCGATCGCTATTCCAGAAATGAATTGATTTCATTGCAGCTATTCGATAATAGAATAGCTTATGAATTTACGTGGCTTTCAGACATTCGTGGAAGTGGTGCGACAGGGCGGCTTTTCCGCTGCCGCCCGCACGATCCATGCGACCCAATCCACCGTCAGCAAGACTGTGCGACAGCTGGAAGATGAACTCGGCCTTATTCTTCTCGACCGCGATGTCAGCCCTCCGCGCCTAACGAGCGCCGGAGAAATCGTTTATCGACGCGCGCTCGCAATGCTCACCGAAAAAGACGACATGCTGACCGAGCTTGGCGAATTGCGCGGGTTAAAGCGCGGCCTTCTACGCCTCGGTCTTCCTCCCATCGGCTCCAGCGTTCTGTTTGCCCCGGTCTTTGCGGCTTTCACCAAACTTTATCCCGACATCGACATTCAACTCATTGAACACGGCAGCAAGCGGCTGGAAGAATTGCTTTTGTCCGGTGACGTGGAACTGGCCGCGTCCCTGCTGCCCGTTGAAGAAAGCTTCGAATGGCAGGCAGTTCGCTATGAGCCAGTCGTTGCTCTTCTCCCAGCCAATCATAGCTTCAAGGACGATGGCGGTATTCCGCTTCACGATATTGCCAGCCTGCCCTTCATTCTTTTCGAAAGCGGCTTCGCGCTCAATCACATCATTCTCGATGCATGCCATCAGCGCGGCCTGTTTCCCCATATCGCAGTCCAATCAAGTCAGATCGATTTCATCGTCGAACTTGTCGCGGCAAATATGGGTATTGCTTTCTTGCCGCAAATGATCGCCGAGCAGCGCAAGCATCCAGGCGTGCGCATTCATCAAATCAAAAATGCCAAACTCGATTGGGACCTGGCACTCATCTGGCGAAAAGGCGCATTTCTGTCTCATGCAGCCCGCGCGTGGCTAGCACTTTGCAAGGGCGAAAATACAACGGAGCAGGCTTGAAACCCACGCCCGTCCGCCTACTTCTTTTTAATATACCGACGTTCAGGGATCATGGTAGGGCGCATTTGCGCACCCATCACCCATAAGGCTTTTAGACCCATTTATCGCGCATCTTATCCGAAAACCGCTTCACACTTTTCGGGATGCGCTAAAAGAGGAGGCTATCATGGAAGGTCAGGTTATATTCTACAAAGGCGACCGGATCATTTACCGGCATCACGTTGAAGTGCACGATGATGATTACTCAAAGGGCGTCAACGATGCCCTTATCGCGTTCCAACGTAATTATGCCGGTTTTGATCTTGCGGATGACAACATCCATATTCGCTTCAAGCGACCAGGTGATGTTTAGGTCGAATTAAACAAAGGCTGCTTCTTGAGCCACGCGGCGAATGTCGTCGCGTGAAATACCAAGGTCTGAAAGATCGCGATCAGTGCAGCAGCTCAGTTCGCGAAGGTTTTCACGATACTGCATCCAACGGGAAAAACGAGTGCGAAGGTGGTTCATAATGGTATCCCCTTATGTGCCGCGCAAACAATGCGCTGTGCTTTTTTACCTTCCTCCCGATATGAAGCTTCCGTCTTTTTAATCGTTTTGAGAAGTGCAGAAACTGCATAGCAGCAATGCCGATATTGATGCCTTCTGACATGCCGCGCGGTAACGCTGTAAGTCAGAAGGTGCGACAAAAGTGATCACAAAACTGCCCGCAATTATATGGGAGGTGACCATGAAACTTGGAATCGTCATATTTTAATTAAAACTATTTATCTGGCTTAACAGAATAAGATTCCCACACATATGAACAATACCCTCGTTATCGTAGGAAACGGTCCGCTTGACCATAATCTCTCGTCCGAAATTGATGCGGCCGAAATTGTCGTGCGTTTCAACGAACCGCGCGTTTCACTAGGAATGAGTGGCACAAAAACCGACATGCTGATGCTCGCGACATCAAGCAAGCAGATGGAGCAATGGATCAAAGACCCAGCCTTCATCAATTCGGAGATTGTTCAGAACACGCCAGAAATTCTGTTTGCTTTCCATCCAAGCATCATCAAAAGATTTCATCACCATCCAAACTTCTTGTCGCGATTGAAGGGGCGTCGCGCCGACTGGACGAATGAGGCCATCGATTATTTCGGGCGGGCTGGCAAAAAAATCCGCATCATGCCGTCGCAGGATTATTTTACAGTCTGCGATGAATTGGGAATAGGTCCTGAACGGATGAAAGAAGTCTTCCCGAGTACCGGCTTCTTCGGCATATGGCTTGCATTACGAAAATATTCTCTGCCCGACTGGGACATCAAAATATGCGGATTTAGCTGGGAAGGCTGGAAACGCCACGATTGGGCAGCCGAGCGGAAATGGATCGAAGAAAAGATTTCGGCAGGACTTCTGCATAAGATAGGCTAATAAGTGTGACTTGCAGAAATTGAGCGCATAGCAGATATAGAATGCAAATTCGGCCGACTTTACGCTCAGGTTTGACATGAATATCAAGGCTTTCATCATCCATCTGGAGCGTGCAAAAGATCGCAAGCCGCAAGTGGAAAGGCTAATTCACGAGCTTCCCCTCAAAGCAGAAGTGATCAAAGCTATTGACAGCCGCACGCTTGCCGATTCCGAAATCAGTCGTGTTTACAAGCGAAAGCTTCATACGCCGCGCTATCCGTTTGTACTGAGTAAAAACGAGATTGCCTGTTTTCTTTCCCATCGCAAAGCATGGCAGGCTATTGTCGATAAACAGCTCGACGCAGGTTTCGTCATAGAAGATGATATTGAGCTCACACCCGTTTTCAGCACTGCCTTCCGTGCGGTCAGCAATCATTTCGAGCCGGGCAGCTTCATTCGCTTTACCTTTCGCGATGATCGCGAACAGGGTCGCGAAGTATTTCGGGATGAAAATATACGCATCATCATCCCAAACCCGATTGGCCTTGGCATGGTGGCGCAGCTTGTAAGCTATGACGCAGCAATAAAACTACTGGCCTTGACCGAACAATTTGATCGGCCTGTCGACACCATGGTTCAAATGCGTTGGGTCACCGACCTTCAGCCCCTAGCCGTTATTCCCGGTGGCGTGAAGGAGATTTCAGCTGAACTGGGCGGAACGACCATCCAGCACAAGAAATCCTTTTCCGACAAGCTCACGCGTGAAATCCTGCGTCCGATCTATCGGATGCGCGTGCGTCGTTTCTCTGCAAGATCGAAGTGAGACATATGGCTGTTCCTGTTCTTCTCTATCACCAGATTGCACCGCTGCCTCATAAGAAAATCCCGTTTCGCGGGCTTTGGGTGCACCCGGACAAGTTTCGCAGCCAGATGGCGTGGCTAAAACGACTTGGTTATCAGGGCCTCTCTCTCAACAATGCAATGCCCTACATTAAGGGCGAGAAAACCGGCAAAGTCGCCGTGATTACCTTTGATGACGGCTTTCTCAACAATTATGAAAATGCGCTGCCGGTTCTCTCGGAATTCGGCTTTACCGCGACCAATTACTTTGTCGCCAATCAGCTTGGCGGCAGTAATGTCTGGGATCAGGCCATGGGCGTTCCAGTGACACCCTGCATGTCGGTTACGCAGATGCGCGAATGGGCGGCGCTTGGCCACGAAGTCGGCGCGCATACGGTTGATCACGTCAATCTGGAAGAGACCCCGGAAGACGAAGCCCGCCGTCAGATCGTGCAATCCAAAGCCATGCTCGAAGATATGCTTGGATCGGCTGTAACCAATTTTGCCTATCCTTACGGTGGCAATCTTGAGATCCACCGCGATATGTGTCGTGAAGCCGGATATCAAACTGCCACCACCACGGTTCATGCGCGCGCCAGAGCCACGGATGATCCTTTCGGAATGCCGCGGGTTTATGTGCGGCGCAGAGATATGGCGGCAAAGTTCATTATTCGCCTAAAGACAAGATAAAACGATTATTTATTTGATTTTGATCAATGCAGTTTCACGAAAGCGTGGCAAATTGCCCGTCATTGCGGCATGGACGCAACAAAATAAAAGCGGTACTAGAGCAATAACAAGGAGCGTATAATGGACTATCGCCGGTTTTTTGAAGAAGCGATCGACCAGCTGCACGCCGAGAAACGTTACCGCGTTTTTGCTGATCTGGAACGCATTGTTGGACGTTTCCCCCGCGCTATCTGGCGTAATAATGGCACGGCTCGTGAGATCACCGTCTGGTGCTCGAACGATTATCTTGGCATGGGCCATCATGCCGACGTCATCAAGGCGATGTGCGACACAGCCAACTCAACCGGCTCCGGCGCAGGTGGCACGCGCAATATTTCGGGCAATAACCATCCGCTTGTTGAGCTTGAAACAGAGCTTGCTGACTTGCATGGCAAGGAAGCTGGCCTTGTCTTCACCTCGGGTTTTGTTTCCAATGAAGCCTCTATTTCAACTATTGCACGATTGCTTCCAAACTGCCTGATCCTGTCCGACGAACTGAACCACGCTTCGATGATCGAAGGTGTGCGCCGTTCAGGTGCAGAGAAGAAGATTTTCCGTCACAACGACGTTGAGCATCTCGAACAGCTTCTAAAGGCTGCGGACCATTCCCGCGCCAAGCTGATCGTATTTGAATCCGTCTATTCGATGGATGGCGATATTGCGCCAATCGAGAAGATTGCCGATTTGGCCGAAAAATATAACGCCATGACCTATATCGACGAAGTCCACGCGGTTGGCATGTATGGTGCGCGCGGCGGTGGTATCACCGAACGCGACGGACTTGCACATCGCATCGACATTATCGAAGGCACGCTTGCCAAGGCATTTGGCGCATTGGGTGGTTACATCACAGGTTCGCGCGCCATCATTGACGCCGTGCGCTCTTATGCGCCGGGCTTCATCTTTACCACGTCGCTGCCGCCGGCAGTGGCGGCTTCCGCGACCGCTGCAATCCGTCACCTCAAAGTTTCGCAGGTTGAGCGCGATGGCCAGCAGCGGCAGGCGCAACGCGCCAAGGATGTCCTCTCGGCCGCCGGTTTCCCGGTTATGCCATCGGAAACCCATATCGTGCCAATTCTGGTTGGTGATCCCGAGCTTTGCAAGAAAGCCAGCGACCGTCTTCTCGACGTGCATGGCATCTATATTCAGCCAATCAACTACCCGACTGTACCGCGCGGCACAGAGCGTCTTCGGATCACGCCATCGCCATTGCATGACGATTTGCTGATCGATGGTCTGAAAGACGCCTTGCTGGAAGTATGGAACACATTAGGGATTCCTTTTTCGGAGCCATATGCGCCGAAAGCTGCAAATTCCGACCACGTCATTTCGCTGATGGTTTCAAAAGCAGGCGGCTGATTAGCTTGGCTTTATAAGAATAGAAGAAGGCCGGTTTTCACCGGCCTTTTGTTTATTAGAGCGCATCCAGAAAAGTGTGAAACGGTTTTCGGAAAATATGCGCGTTAAAGCAAATAATTAGAGCGCCGATCTGATGAAATAAGATCGAAACGCGCTCTAGTCATCCACCGTATAGACTCGCAGGCGATGTCCGTCGGGATCGGTGATAAAGAGTAGAACGCTATTCTTGTCGATCATGTAAATATCCTCTGTCAAAGTGGGAACATCGGTAATCTACAACGACACACTGCCAGTTTATGGCAGCATCATAATTCACGCGGTGGGATTTTTTCCACTTCACGCCATTCGCGCAACAAGGTCTGGCGACGTTTCGGGTAGCGAACTTGCAGCATTTCAGCAGCCACAATGCGGTCCGTGCGAAAGTGCCGGAAGCTCCCACGCAATTCACACCAGGTAACGAGCACACGCGCTTCATCAAAAAATGACAGCGCGAAGCGCCAGATCACGCGCTGTGGAAACTCGTCATTGCCGTTGCGATAATCGATCAACAGTTTGCGCTCAGTCCTGATCGCTTCGCGAAGCATGGCAGTATCGACGCCGTCGGGCAGCAACTTCGTACCCGGGCCAACAAGCAGCGTTGATGCATCCAGTATTGCACGCAATTCATCAGGCAAAACAGCACCTATACGCACAAGTGCACTTTTTGCGGCATCGCGAAGTCTGTGGTCGGTTCGCTCTGCCACCCAACGCGCCCCCAATACCAGCGCGCCGATCTCTTCGGGACGAAACATCAAGGGTGATAGCAAGAAGCCGTGCTTGAGAACATAGCCGATGCCCGGCTCGCCCTCTATCTCGGCGCCCTGCGCCTGAAGGCTCACAATATCGCGATAAAGGGTGCGAATACTGACGCCGGTTTCTTGAGCCAAAACCTTGCAGCTCACCGGTCGATGGTGGCAGCAGGGTTGATTTCAGCGGACCAGCTAACAGCTGGATTTACCTTTGATCGATCCAGCGAACGAGCCGTGCTGCCGCCTCATCCACCTGCTGTGGATTACGGCAGAAGCAGAGTCGGAAAAAGCCCTCACCGCCAAGCCCAAAAGCACTACCCGGCGCAAGGCCCACATTGGCATTATCGACCATGTCAATTGCAGCCTTCACCGAATTCGTCACTCCATCGACACCGAAAAACAGATAGAACGCGCCTTGCGGTGGCGTCAGCTTAACTTTGCCCGTCCCCTGAAGCGTTGCACAAAGGCGGTCACGCGTTAAACGCGCCCGTTCAACCTGCATGGCAATAAAATCATCGCCATGATCAAGTGCTGCAACCGCGCCGCGCTGCATGAACTGCGCCACGCCGGAGTTGGAATATTGGATCATGTTTTCAACAACCGGACCGATTGACGGATGCACTGTCATCCAGCCCACGCGCCAGCCGGTCATTGCCCAGTTTTTGGAAAAAGAATTGACGAAAATGATGTGATCATCCGGCTCCATAATATCCATAAAGGAAGGCGCACGCGTGCCACCATAACAGAAATGCGAGTAAATCTCGTCGGCAATGATCCAGATGCCCTTTTCGCGTGCCAGATCGAGAATAAAGCGCAGCGTTTCAATATCGGAGGTCCAACCGGTCGGATTGGAAGGCGTATTGATAAACATGGCGCGGGTACGCGGTGTAATGGCGCTCGCTATCTTTTCAGGATCGAGCATCCAGCCATTTGCACCAAACTCAAGCTCAACCGGCACGGGAACCACACCTGCAAGCCCGGATGCGCCAACAAAATTCGGCCAGGCGGGCGACAGATAAATCGCTTCTTCGCCCGCACCTGTGGTTGCCTTGAGCGCCATTTCGATGGCGTGCATACCGGAACCAGTGACATAAAAATTTTCAGGTCTGAAACTTTTCGAGAAATGGCGCGCATGATAACGCGCAAGCGCCTCGCGTAGATCCGGAATTCCAGCCTGCCACGTGTAGAAGGTTTCGCCATCGGCGATGCCCTTCTGGGCTGCTTCGCGAATGAAATCGGGCGTAGCTAGATCACCCTCGCCAACCCATAGCGGTATAAGCCCCTCTTTCCCGCGACCATGATTGGCAACGGTGATGATACCGCTTTCTGGGGACTGAGCTGCTTCACGTCGAAGATTAGCAATAAGCGTCATTTTGGCTCGCATGATTTCAATATCGATCACTCACGCCTAGCAAAGAGCAATCATGAAATCACGTGGCATTTTGTGATGGAAAGATCAGTCAAATTGATAGATGAAATCAAAACGGGACCGCAAGGGCCCCGTTTCAGACATTCAGGTTCTAACTCAATCAAGCTTTGTTCTGGTTTGCGAGAAGATCGCGGATTTCAGCCAGCAGAACTTCCTCTCGTGGCAGCTCGGCAACTGTTTCCGGCTTTGCTTCTTCCTTCTTCTTGAGCCTGTTCATGCCTTTGACGACGAGGAACAAAACCCAAGCAATAATCAGGAAGTTGATAAGCAGCGTAATAAAATTGCCATAGGCAATCGTTGCACCCGCTTCACGTGCGGCAGCCAATGTGGGTTGTGGGTTGCCAGCAAGCTGGAAATACATATTGGAGAAGTCGATACCGCCTGTGATCAAACCAATGATCGGCATGATGATGTCATTGACGATCGAATTGACGAGGCCACCAAACACCCCGCCGATGATAACACCGATGGCCAGATCGACCATATTGCCCTTAAGGGCAAATTCTTTGAATTCTTTCAACACGAAATTTTATCCCTCTCCTACACGAACGCAAACCGGGCCGTCATTGCTGCGGATTGGTTCGTTAAATAAATTACTATCGATGAGCATTGGGGATCGGGAGGATCACAATGTTCAGTCTCTAGATTGTAGGCGAAAATATTCAAAGAAAAGGTGAATTTTCAAAATACGCTATTTAGAGCTGCATTTTTCAGCAATAAACAAAGGGCGCTTAAAGCGCCCTTTGGTATAAATCATGCTACGAAGCGCTTTGTTGCTTCGATCAGCTCATGAGTGATACCGGGTTCTGTCACGGCATGACCGCCATCTTCCACAATTTTAAGCTCTGCTTCCGGCCACATCTTCTTCAACTGCCATGCATTGATGAATGGTGTGCAGATGTCATAGCGTCCATGGACGATCACACCCGGAATTTGCCGGATGCGTTCGACATTGCGCAGTAGCTGGTCATCGCTGTCCAGAAAACCGCGATTCTGGAAATAATGGCATTCGATACGTGCGAAAGCGACCGCATAAAGGTCTTCACCAAAGGCTTCCACGCGCGCCGGATCGGGCTGCACGGAGAGCACCGAGCCTTCCCATCGCGCCCACAGGCGAGCGGCCGCAAGCTGCACCTGCGGATCGCGGTCGGTCAGTCGCTTATAGTAGGCTGCAATCATATCACCGCGTTCATCTTCGGGAATATGCTCCTGATAGGCCTCGAAGTGATCAGGGAAAATGATGCTCGCACCGTTGGAATACATCCAATCAATTTCGAAGCGCCGGACCATGAAAATGCCGCGCAGGATCATTTCCGACACCTGCTCCGGATGGGTTTGCGCATAAGCAAGACCGAGTGTCGATCCCCATGAACCGCCAAACACCTGCCATTTGTCGATGCCGAGATGTTCGCGAATATATTCCATATCCGCCACGAGATCCCAGGTGGTATTCTCGCGCAGTTCCGCATGCGGCGTCGAACGCCCACAGCCGCGTTGATCGAAAAGGATGATGCGATATTTTTCCGGATCATGCAGGCGGCGCATGGCAGGCGTAATACCGCCACCGGGGCCACCGTGAATCATGATAACAGGCTTGCCGTCAGGATTGCCACATTGCTCAACATAAATGCGATGCAGGGGCGAAACCTGCAACATCTCTTCCTTGAAGGGCTGAATTTCCGGATAAAGCGTATTGCGCGTCATAAACTGCCTTTTCATTCCCGCTATGGCATCTTACTTCCATTCAAACCTGAAACTAGCACATAATGCGGCCACAACGCGGCAATGCGACATATGAATCCAGCTAAACAACGCTATTTTCAGTTGCCCGGATTTAAAATCGGCATAAAACGAAACAGTTGCATGTAAAAATGCATCGCTCGGGGAGGACTTTCAACATGGCGTGCGAGGCTTATGCAATTTATCATCGCTGATGACCATCCGCTTTTCAGGGGCGCATTGCGGCAGGTTTTGTCCGGCATGCCGGAAGAAGCAACGATCATGGAGGTTGGCGATTTCGATGCAGTGAAAAAGCTGATTGCTGAACGCGACGATGTTGATTTGCTATTGCTGGATCTGACCATGCCTGGCGGATCGGGCCTGTCTGGTCTTGTCACCCTCAAAGCACTCCAGCCTGCATTACCGATCATTATTGTTTCGGCAACCGATGATGCTGCAACGATCAGACACGCAATCGAATTGGGAGCATCGGGCTTTATTTCCAAATCCGCTAGCATGGAAACCATAGGCGAAGCGGTAAATGGCGTGCTAGCAGGCGACATCTGGACGCCATCAGATATTGATCTTGATCAGGCACATGACCCGGAAATCGAAGCGCTGATCACCAAAATCAGAACGTTGACGCCGCAACAGACCCGCGTTCTGACCATGCTGGCGGAAGGCCTGCTCAACAAGCAGATCGCCTATGAGCTGAATGTGTCGGAGGCGACCGTCAAGGCGCATGTCTCCGCCGTTTTGCAGAAGCTGGGCGTTGATAGTCGCACGCAAGCGGTGATCGTTTTGTCGCGCATTGGAAATGATGCCTTCACACCGGACGCCGGATAAGTTTATTCAGCCGCAGCCGAGCGCTGATGCAGTGCACTTGATAACAATGAGCGCAAGGCTGCCGGGCGCAAAGGCTTATGCAGCACGATGACGTTTTCGTCGTCGGCCCGTTTGCGCACTTCTTTGGAGCGATCAGCGGTCAGCAGGATTGCCGGTATGTCACGCTTAAAATTTTCACGTGCAAAGCCGATCATATCCAGCCCGTTCTCATGATCGAGGTGATAATCCGCCACGATAATATCAGGCGCCACCTCGCGCTCAACGCAGAAAACTTTCAAACCGGAGCCGTTGCGCAGCGTCGTCACATTGCAGCCCCAGCCAGTCAAAAGTGTTTCCATACCAGCGAGAATATTGGCGTCATTATCCACACAAAGTACATCAAGCCCTGTCAAACTGGATGCACGTTTTACGCCCTTGCGGTTGACCACTTCCTCGACAGGCACGGACTCGTCACTCACCGGAATGTGCAGCGTGAAAACGCTGCCTCTCCCCGTTGAAGATATGACAGCAAGCGGTAATTCCAGCACTCGCGCAATGCGATCAACGATGGAAAGCCCAAGGCCCAGACCTTCGGCTTCGCGCATGCCTTCATCAAGACGCGTGAATTCGCGAAATACAAGTTTGAGCTTCTGCTTTGGAATGCCTATGCCGGTATCAAGCACTTGCAGTTCCACGAAGTTGCCGCGCCTGCGCACCCCAAAGAGGATGCCGCCCTTGCGGCTATATTTAATCGCATTGGACACCAGATTCTGGATCAAACGACGCAGCATGTTGCGGTCGGTTTTCACAATGATGCTTGAAGGAACCGCACGAAGCTTAAGGCCCTTCTTACGCGCCATGGGCGTGAAATCTGTTGCAATCTGACTGAGCAACTTATCAAGACGAAACACCGAGACTTCAGGCTTCAATGCCCCCGTATCAAGCCGCGATATGTCGAGCACCATTCCGAGAATAGCCTCGACTGACTCCAGCGACGAATCAATATTGCGGGCAAGCTGGCTCGTTTCGGCTCGGCCAAGCTTTTCAGCCAGTGCAGTGCTGTAAAGCCGCGCCGCATTGAGCGGTTGCAGAATGTCGTGTCCTGCCGCCGCCAGAAACCGTGTCTTGCCGAGATTGGCTTCTTCGGCAACGCTCTGCGCCTTGGCCAATCGCTGGTTCACGTCAGTTAGTTCGGCAGTACGGTCAGCAACGCGCTGCTCAAGCATTTCCGCCGCCTTCTGGCGCGTCAAGTCCGCCTCAACCTCAGCAGTGATGTCGGTATAGGTTGCAACAAGCCCGCCATCCGGCATCGGATTGGAATTGATCTCCAGCACCTTACCCGTCGATTTCAGCGTCAATCGCCATGGTTTGCGCAAGGTCGCAAGCGAACGAATGGCAGCATTTTGGGCGTGCGGTGCAAGATCACCGTTGCGGCCCAAATGCTCGACAATTTCAGAGACGGGAATGCCGACCTGCATTACTTCGTCGGGCAGATCAAACAACGCGCGGAACTGCCGATTCCAACAGGTTAGGCGCAAATCCTTGTCTAGCACGGTAATGCCCTGATCCATCTGGTCGAGGGCGATCTGCAACAGATCGCGGTTTTGTTGCAGTGCCACAGAAGCATCGTCCAGCAATTGCCGCGCATCACGCGCGGACGCATCATTACGCTTAAGCAGCAAAGATAAAACCAGCCTCGCCGAGGATGATCCGACCGCCGTTCCCAGCAATTGCTCAGCGTAGCGGATGAGCGGCGTGTCGACGGTCATGCCTGGGTCAAGCCTGCGCTGTTCTCGCCCTTCAAAGCGAATGAAAGCGCGCTCGACACGTTCTGCGCCCAGATAACGTGCCATGGTGGCTTTGAGTTCTGCGACGGTTACAGTCGTCCGAAAACGCTTGAGCGTCGGTGTGCCGATGAAATAGCGTGGCAAAAATATGCTGGCCTGAATACGCTCAAGCGGCGTTGATGCACGCGACAGCGAACCCAGGAGATAAAACAATGTATTGGCAGCCAAACTCCATAACACGCCATGGGTCAGTGGCAGTGCGTCTGTGCCAAAAAGTGCTTCGGGGCGCAACGCCGTAAAGCCAAGAAAGCCGTCGCGCAGGATAGCCGCATCTTCTGGTGCAACCGTTGGCAGAAGCAACGTATATGCCCAGATGAGAAAGCCTGCGGAAAGACCCAGCATCGCGCCGCGTCCATTGGCGTTGCGCCAGAACAGGCCACCGATAAAAGAAGGGACGAACTGCGCAATGGCCGCAAAGGATATGAGACCGATGGATGCAAGGTGAATGTTGTTCGACGCCATGCGGTAATAGACGAATGCCAGCGCCAGAATGCCAATAATCGTCAGCCGCCGCGTATTCAAAATAATCATTGTCAGATCGCGCTGTTCGGTCGGATGGCGGACTGCAAGCCTGCGAATGATCAGCGGCAGAACAAGATGGTTCGAGATCATGATCGAGAGCGCAACGCAGGCAACAATGACCATGGCCGTTGCCGCAGACAATCCACCGAGAAAGGCGATCAATGCCAGCCAGTGCGCACCGGCGGACAAGGGAAGTGCCAGAACGTACAGATCGCCGCTCACCGTGTTGCCGAGCGTCATCACGCCGATCAGCGCAATCGGGAAAACAAAAATATTGATCAGGATCAGATAAAGCGGAAACAGCCAGAAGGCCGTTCGCAGCTCTTTTTCGCTGCGACTTTCAACAACCGTCACATGAAACTGGCGCGGCAGCATGATGATGGCTGCGGCACTCAGCATCGTATGTACGATCCATGTGCCAATAGATGTTTCGTAGTGGAAGGCATCAAGCGCTGCTGGCGATTGCGAAATCTTGTCGATAAGCTCGCCCGGCGAGCCAAACAGAAAAAATGTACAGGCCAATCCTACCGTCAGAAATGCGCAAAGTTTGATGACTGATTCTAGCGCGACAGCCAAAATGAGTCCGTTCTGATGTTCGGTGGCATCGGTATGTCGGGTACCAAACAGGATCGCAAAGACCGCGAGAACCGCAGCCACCGGCAATGAAATATCGCCAAACACAAAGGATGATGGATCAAAGGCCGAGCCATAATGCTCCATCACCAGACCGACACTGCCCGAAACGGCTTTGAGTTGCAGCGCGATATAGGGAATGGAGCCAACGGCAGCAATTGCGGTGGCAAGCGACGCCACGCCAAAGCTTTTGCCATAACGCGCAGCCAGAAAATCGGCGATAGAGGTAATGTGCTCGGCTTTGGCCAGCCGCACGATATGACGCAATAATCGGTTGCCGAGCGTGAAAACCAGAATGGGGCCGATATAGATGCCTAAAAACTCAAGCCCGCGTTGAGCAGACAAGCCAACGGAGCCGAAAAACGTCCACGAGGTGCAATAGACCGCAAGGCTCAGCGCATAGATATAGGGGCGCGGGGCGCTGCTCCAGCGCGCAGCTTGTCTATCGCCAATGCTGGCCACAGCGAACAGCATCAACAGATACAGAAATGCGACGCCTAAAATTCCCCAGCCCTGCATTGCCGGACTATCCTCCCCTACCGTTTACCTCTATTGGGAAAACAGACTAGTATGGCTTATGAATTTGAAGTTCCTAAAAGTGCATGCAACACACATGGTAGGAACTACAAATTCACCACACTAGGGAAGGCAAGCATTTTCATAGACAACGCGCAAGGCCTACTAAATTATCAGATCGTCACTGTTGTGCGCCGTCCGCAGGCTTCTCAGGCTCACTATCAAAGCTTTTTGCAACATCCATGAAGCGGCGCATAAAACGCTCCATATAACCAAGCGATTGCTCGAACTCTGCTTCCGAGGGCAGCTTGGAAGGCGTGGCCGATGCAGCGCCCGATTCAACCGCTGCAAGCTTGTCCTCAAGCTTTTTCACCCTGCCCTGCAAATCAGAAATATCGTTCTCATAAGCTTCGCGGTCTTCGGTCGCCATTTTGCAGATGAGTTGACCCTGCTGCTCGTTGCAAACCGAAAGCGCGCCTGTGCGCGTATCAAGCCGCACATAGCCAGTTTCCGTGCCTTCAAGGCGATAGCGCCCATTGTCCTGCGCATAAGCGCTGCTAAACCCAAGCAATGAAGCGACAGCCAAGGTGCAAATTAACGGCATATTTTTGCCAGACATGGTTCGAACTCCTTCAGAGCATTTTTTAAGCGTCCCACATCATATGGGAGCTATGCAAGAAAAACGAACAAGCCATGCTTTGATTTTCAAATAAATTCGGGATAGAGAGCTGCCATGACCAAAACGACCATTTACAAGATCGCCCCGCGCGATCTCTGGGCGCAGGCAGAAAAGGCTGGCACTTTTACCGGTGCACCAGTTGATATTGCCGATGGCTATATACATTTCTCCACCCATGAACAGGTGCGTGAAACAGCCGCCAAACATTTTGCCGGGCAAACGGATCTGCTGCTTATAAGCGTAGACGCCGCTGTTTTGGGTGATGCGCTCACATATGAAGTCTCGCGTGGCGGTGCGTTGTTTCCGCATCTTTATGCCGCGCTGCCTTTATCGGCAGTGATAAAAGTCGGGCCATTGCCGCTTGATAAAAATGGTCTCCATATCTTCCCGGAGCTGGAAAACAAATGAGCGGGATTTTTGAAACTATCGGCCGACGTGCATTGTTTACGCTCGACGCCGAGCAAGCGCATGGTCTGTCCATCGCCGGACTGAAAACAGGTATCGTCACCTGCAATCGGCCGGATGACCCAGCTCTTAGCGTAAAGATCGCAGGGCTACAGTTTCCCAATCCAGTTGGCATGGCCGCAGGCTATGACAAGAATGCTGAAGTGCCGGATGCGCTTTTGAAGGTAGGTTTTGGCTTTACGGAAGTCGGAACTATCACACCTCGTCCGCAGAGCGGCAATCCGCGCCCACGCATTTTCCGTCTGGTTGATGATCGCGCCGTCATCAACCGCCTCGGCTTCAACAATGAAGGCCATGATGCGGCGTTCAAGCGCCTGTCACAGCGCGCTGGCAAAAGCGGCATCGTCGGCGTCAATATCGGTGCCAATAAGGATGCCGAGGATCGTATCGGCGATTATGTGGCCGGTATTCGCAAATTCTATCAGCTTGCCAGATATTTCACCGTCAATATTTCTTCGCCCAACACGCCGGGCCTGCGCAATCTGCAATCACGCGATGCGCTGCGTGAGCTGCTCTCGCGTGTGCTTGCTGCGCGCGATGAAGAAGGCAAGATGTGCACGCTCAAGCGTCCGGTCTTCCTCAAGATTGCACCTGATCTTTCCGATGACGAACTCGACGATATTGCAACAGAAGCGCTTGAGCAGAAGCTCGACGGTATTATCGTTTCCAACACAACGCTTTCGCGCAATGGCTTGAAAAGTGCTGACAACCGCGAAGAAGCCGGTGGTCTTTCCGGCGTGCCGCTGTTTGAGCGTTCGACGATTATTCTGGCGCGCATGCGTGAGCGCGTCGGTGCCGACATGCCGTTGATCGGCGTCGGCGGTATAGATAGTGCTGAAACCGCTCTGACCAAGATCAAAGCTGGTGCTGATCTTATTCAGCTTTATACCGGCATGATCTATCGCGGTCCGGGCCTTGCCTCAGACATCGTGCGCGGACTTTCAGACGCCGTCAAAACCGCAGGTGTCGCCAGCATTGCTGATCTGCGCGACCGCGACACGAAGGAATGGGCCGCGCGCCGTCTGCCGGCTTAGGTTTTAAAAAACTCTGTTCTGTACCTACGTGGTAGCAACGCCAAAAGCGTGATGCCGCGGATCGACAAGAACAAATTGATCGCCAGCCAAAGCCCGTGATTTCCCATCACGGGCTTTACTGCATAAAGCACCGCCAAAAAGAATATCAGCGAGAAGAACATCATGTTGCGCATATCGCGCGACCATGTTGCGCCGATGTAAACCCCATCCATATGGAATGCGAGTAAGCCGGTCAGTCCGGTTAATGCCGCCCATGGCAGATATTTGATCGCCTCATCGCGCACATCGGAAGCCTTCGACAGAAGGTCGATAATCGCATCACCAAACACCAGCAAAATGAATGCAATCAAGCTGGCCATCACCAGCCCCCAAACAAAAGTGAGCTTCGCACCACGCACGAAAGCCGGGCTATAGCGTGCGCCAACCGAGCGGCCCACGATTTGCTCGACCGCTGCGGCCATTCCATCAAGAAAGAAGCCGCAAATCAGGAAGAAGTTCATCAGAACTGCATTAGCCGCAAGCGTGACCGGCCCAAGTTCAGAACCTGCACGGGTAAAATAAGCAAAGGCTGCCAAAAGCAGGATCGAGCGGATCATGATGTCGCGATTAAGCGCGATCATCCGCACGATGCCCGTCTTATCCAAAATCTGCTTGACATCAGGGTGACGCCCCGTCTGCTTGTGGAAATGCCGCATGACGAGGAAGAGACCGACAATCGCCGCTACTGTTTCACCCGTCACCGTTGCCCATGCAACACCGGCCACACCCCAGCCGAGTTCCAACCCGAGAATAATGCAGAGCACGATATTGATGCCATTGATCAGCACCTGAAGGCTTAGCCCCAAAATGCCCTGTCCGCGTCCAAGCAGCAGGCCAAGCACCGAATAATTAATCAGTGCCACAGGCGCTGAAAGCATACGGATCGATACATAAGTGACCATCGCCTCCTGCGTGGCAGCGGTTGGATGAATGAAATCAGATGCAACTTTTAACGTCAGCGGCAGGGTAATGATCATCAGGATACCGGCTGCAATGGCAATGACGATTGCCCGCCAGAAGATGGCCTGTTCTTCCGCCTTATCGCCAGCGCCCATCGCCTGAGCGACAAGCCCGGTTGTGCCGGAGCGCAGAAAGCTGAACATGGTCAGCAGAAAGTCAAAAACCAGCGCGCCTATGGCTAGGCCGCCAATCAGCTCTGCCTGCCCCATTTGACCGACCACGCCCATATCCACCAACCCCAGCAAAGGTGTGGTGACGGCGGCAAGTGTCATTGGCACGGCGATCATCATCACCATGCGATTGGTCACTTCAAATGGTTTGGAAACAATGCTTTGGTCGTGCAGCATCCGATCCCCGGCTTTCCCAAAATTCAAACAAGATCAGGAGAAGCTCTATGCTGGAATCATTCAAAACGACAGAGAATTCGGCCACCGCATTGTCGCAGCCCTGACAGCCTTATGTCAGGAGCGCGTTCAACAATATTCAGAGGCCCAGCATCATCGCCCAGTAAAGGCGACGTGGATTGTTTTCAGGCGTCGCCCAGGCAAGGCCGTAATGCCCAAACGTTGGGTCAAGCATGTTCTTGCGATGGCCGGGCGATTTCATCCAGGCATCGAAAACGGCTTGCGTGTTGGGCTGGCCGGAAGCCACGTTTTCTGCGGCTGGACCACGAATGCCCGCTTGCTTAAGCCGCGAAACGAACCCATTCCCCCAGCCGACAGAGTGGCCGATCTTGCCATACGCTGCCATGCGCCGCGCCTGATAAAGCGCTGCTTTCTCAAGCTTGCTGTCGGTCGCCATGGAAGACAAACCATTGGATTTGCGGATCTGATTAAACAGCGCCGTTGGATCAACATCAGTGGCGGCTTCTGCAAAGCCTTTCGGCAAAGCTGCGAAAGCGAGAGCCCCACCGGCGAGGATCAAAAATCCGCGCCGGGAGAGAGTAAAACTGTTGTTCTGCTGCATTTTTCCGGCTTCTGAGATACTTGGGGTTGCGCATTATCCCACGCAAAACCGCTTCGCACTTTTGCTGGAAATACTCGAGCTATTTCCGGTAGCTGAGAATTCGGAGCAAAATAAAGGCAGGAATAACGACTGCCGCACCGAGAATGAGATAATCGGCAAAACCTGCAATGGCTGAGAAGCCCATATTCCAGAGGCGCAGCACAAAATCTCGGATGCCATAGAGAATATCATAAGGCGTCCAGTGGAATGCGCTCATCACCACGCCAACCACCAGCGAGATCAGTACAAGCTTTATCAACACGCGTGCGGGCGAGTCTCCAAGAAAACGGTTCACACCATCAGACATGCAAATCTCCTGCATTGGGGTTTCTGCCAAGCTGGCAGATTCACATTAATATGGCGCAAGAAATATGCTCTCGTACGATGCTTCGCAAGTAATCTCCGAAAATCACCGCTGTTTGCGATAATCGCGCGGCGGTTTCTGCTTCTGACGAACAAAGGAGCGGTTCATGCTGCGCGTATCGGTAAAGCCGCTCGCGACGGCCACTTCCAGTAGCGAAAGCCCGGTTTCAGACAGGAGTTCACGCGCCTTCTTGACCCGCAGCTCTTCGCGCACCTCAAATGCCGTGCGGCCTATCGCCATGCGAAAACCGCGCTCCATCTGGCGCACGGAAATACCAAGCCTGTGCGCGACATCAATCATCGGCACCGGCTCTTCCAGCGTTTCCTCGAAAATGCGGATCGCCTTGCGGATCATTGGCGAGCGAACACCATTGAAGCTTAATGCCGGCTGTTCTGAACGCACCAGTTCATAAGGGATCATCAGAATGGACGCGCTTTTACGTGCCAACTCCTCGGAAATTTCATTCTGGATGATCGAAAGGGAAAGTGATGCCGCGCCCAAGCCACCCGCACAGGTATAATGCCGCCCACTGCGATGAAACAGGCTTGTCGTATCGGCAAAATAGCCATCAAAAAGATCGATAAAATCGTCGCGGTGGAACCAGCTTACGCAGCAGTTGCGGTCATCCAGCAAGCCGCCTTCCGCCAACAAAAACGCCGCCGTGCAAAGCCCTACAACTGTCTTGCCGCGCTTGTCTGCCCGTTTGATAAGATCAATCAGCGCCTGTTGACGCGGACGATATTGCGCGAGAATACCACCGACAACCGCCACATAATCGCACTCATCCAGCTCACCAATGGGCGCAGTTGGCTCAATCACCATGCCAGAACTGGACGTGACCGGATCGCCCGACAATGTGCAGATTTTCCACCCGCATCTGATCTGACGACTTTTGTCGCGATCATCTGCTGCAAGGCGGAACGGATCGAGAAACAGGCTGAGTGCCGTCAGCGTAAACCCCGGCAATGCGACAATCCCAACAGACAAGCGACGCACTGGCGCATCTGCTGTGTTTTCCCGAACCTCTTCCTTCCCATTTCTCACCCAAGCAGTCCTCCACCTATTCCCTATTTTATAGAGACCGAACCGGGAAGAACGCAATCACCTGAAATGCTTGGAGAGCTTGAGCTGCTGCGCCTGATAGTTTGATCCAAGATCAAGGCCATAAAGCGCCTTCGGGCGATTCAACATATGCTCATAAACAAGACGACCGACAATCTGCCCATGTTCAAGAATGAACGGGACTTCATGACTGCGCACTTCCAAGACCGCACGACTCCCCGTTCCACCAGCAGCGGTGTGACCAAAACCCGGATCAAAGAAGCCAGCATAATGCACGCGGAACTCACCAACCAGCGGGTCAAAAGGCGTCATTTCGGCAGCAAAAAGCGGCGGCACATGCACCGCTTCGCGCGAAACAAGGATGTAGAATTCATCCGGGTCGAGCACCAGTTCGCGTGAGCCGCGATCATAGATCGGCTCCCAGAAATCCAAAACTTCATGGGCTGCGCGCTTATCCACATCAACAACCGCCGTGTGATGCTTGCCGCGATAACCGATGAGCTTGTTTGCATCTCCCGAAAGATCGACCGAAAGCGCGATGCCGCCGCCGGAAATATTCGGCATTTCCGACGCAACCAGCGTTTCGTTCTTATGAAGGTCGGCAAGTTCCGCTTCGCTCAAATGCGCACGTCCCTGACGGAAACGGATTTGCGACAGGCGCGAGCCGGTGCGGGCAACAATCGGGAAGGTGCGCGGACTGACTTCAAGATAAAGCGGACCATTATAGCCAGCTGGCACCTTGTCGAACTCCTGCGCGCCGTCGGTGATGACCCGCGTAAAAATATCGAGGCGACCGGTCGAGCTTTTCGGATTGGCAGATGCAGACAGTTCCGGTGAAAGCGACAGGCTTTCAAGCAACGGCACGATATAAACGCAGCCGGTTTCAAGCACCGCACCGGCACTCAGGTCGATCTCGTGCAGCTTCAGGCGTTCCAGCTTGTCGATGACAGGGGTTCCCGGACCGGGCATGAAGGATGCGCGCACACGATAGGCTTTCGCACCCAACCGCAGATCAAGGCTTGCAGGCTGAATCTGATCGGCATCAAGCGGACGCTGAGATTTGAGCAAACCGCTTTCAAACAGTGCAGCAATATCCGCATCTGCCAGAATTCCTGCTTCCCTCTGCGTCATGCCACTCAACTCCGTGAATTACTTAAAATAGGTTTAAGACCATTGACCGCTTGAATGCCGCAAGACCAGCATTTTGAGTCTATTTCCCCAGCTTTCACGCGCTGAAAGGGATGTCAAATTGCTTATTTTCCAGCATCTGCGCATCTTCTGGCATTGACGACCCCGCTCAAGAGGCATAAGGAAAAAGTGTTCCGTGGTGATTTGGCCGGCCGGCTTGCAGCCACGTTAAAGAATTCGCTAAAATAAGGCCGCGGTTCGTAACCGGCCTTTTGTGTATTCGCAAGGCCGGTTTTTTATTGGCCGCCGAGGCATGATTGCCCCGGCCGACCAGCTTTCGACAGGTTGGATAAAATGACGAATAAGACTACCCGTAAGTTACGCCCGGCAACTCAGCTCGTTCATGCAGGATCGCTGCGTTCGGGCTTTGCAGAGTTGTCCGAAGCCCTCTATCTGACGCAGGGCTTTCTTTACCCGACGGCAGAAGCCGCTGAAGCACGATTCACAGGCGAAGACCCGGGTTTCATCTATTCGCGTTACGCCAACCCAACCACAGACATGTTTGAAAAGCGGATGTGCGCGCTTGAAGGTGCAGAAGATGCACGCGCCTTCACCTCCGGCATGTCGGCAGTCGCGGCCTCTATTCTTTGTCAGATACAGGCTGGCGAGCACGTCATCTGTGCGCGCGCCGTGTTTGGCTCGTCGCGCTACATTATTGAAACGCTGCTGCCACGCTACGGCGTTGAGTTCTCAATCATCGACGGCTCGAAGATTGAAAACTGGAAAGCAGCTGTTCGTCCGAACACCAAAGTGATGCTGCTCGAAAGCCCGTCGAACCCGACGCTTGAGATTATCGACATTGCGGCTGTCGCAGAGATTGCCAATGAAATCGGCGCAAAGCTGATCGTCGATAACGTATTTGCAACGCCGCTCTACCAGAAGCCGCTGGAACTCGGCGCGCATATCGTCGTCTATTCGACCACCAAACACATTGATGGTCAGGGCCGTTGCCTCGGTGGGATCATCCTCTCCGATCAGGAATGGACTGAAGAAGTGCTACAGCCTTACTTCCGTCATACGGGTCCGGGCATGAGCCCTTTTAATGCATGGATCATGCTCAAAGGCCTCGAAACTCTGGGCGTTCGCGTGCGTCAGCAGACGCAGTCGGCGGCAGCTGTTGCCGATGCGCTTGCTGGTCAGGCAGGTGTGAAGCAGGTCATTTATCCGGGCCGTGCCGATCACCCGCAAGCTGATATCATCGCGAAGCAGATGACCGGTGGCTCTACACTGATTGCGCTGGAACTCGAAGGCGGCAAGGAAGCTGCATTCAAGTTTGAAAATGCATTGCAGGTTTTCAGCATTTCCAACAATTTGGGCGACGCAAAGAGCATCATCACCCATCCGGCAACAACCACACATCAGAGCCTCACCGATGAAGCACGTGCAGAACTCGGCATTTCTGACGGTATGCTGCGTATCTCGGTTGGCCTCGAAGATCAGGATGATCTTGTTGAGGACGTGCTGGAAGCGCTTGCCGCTGCTCGCTGATTGATAGCTCTAGTAGAGCAATTGCCGGAACATTCCGGCAATTGCAGCCACAAATCATTGACCTTACCCGCAACTTTGGCGATAGAAGACAGCGACACGGTATGATTTAAAGGCGGGTGCGTATGTACAGAGCGGTAACGCGGGATATTGAAGTAACGGCGGAACCGTTTTATCTCGAAGACCAGTCCGAGCCAGAAGAAAGCCGCTATGTCTGGGGCTATCGGATCACAATAGCCAATAATTCGTCTGAAAAGGTGCAGTTGCGCTCGCGTTACTGGCAGATCACCGATGGCAATGGCCGCATTGAAGAGGTGCGAGGCGCTGGTGTTATCGGAGAACAGCCCACGCTTAACCCGGGTGATTCCTATCAATATTCTTCAGGTTGTCCACTCGGCACCACATCCGGCGTTATGCTCGGACATTATGAAATGCAAACTTCCGATGGAAATGCATTTCAGGTCGATATTCCGGCTTTCTCACTCGATATTCCCGAAGCGCGCCGCACCTTGAACTGAAAAAGGCGCTATTGATAATAGCGCCTTTCTTTTATTCTATTTTGCAAACTGCGCTGGATCAAACTCATAAGTTTTAGAGCAGAATTCGCAAGTTACAGAGATTTTACCATCCTCGACGCTATCCTGAATTTCCTCTGCTGAGAAATTCATAAATACGCCTTCGATTTTCTCACGTGAACACGCGCAATCATCATCGACCCGTATAGATTCATAAATGCGAACGCCGCGCTCATGAAACAGACGATAAAGCAGACGTTCTGAGCCAACCTGCGGATCAGTCAGTTCCGAACTCTCAATCGTACCAACCAGCGAACGCGCTTCATTCCAGCCATCATCTTCCAGATCGCGGACAATGGTGTTCTCGTCGCCATCGCCACCGGGAAGGTCAGGCACACGCGAACGCCAGTCAGATTCCGGCAGAAACTGGATGATCAACCCACCAGCCCGCCAACGCTCCACCAGCTTGCCATCACTGCCACGCTCGATGAGCTTGGCAACGCTTAATTTCATATCGGTCGGAATCTGTTCCGACTGACGGAAATAGGTGCGTGCAATCTCTTCCAGCGTCGAACCATCCAGCGCAACAATGCCCTGATAGCGCTGCATATGAGATCCCTGATCGACCGTGAAGGCGAGCGTGCCACGACCGAGCAGCTCTTCTGGTCGTATCTTGCCCGAAGACACGGCTTCATTGACGCGGTCCGCATCAAAACGTGCATAGGCACGAACGGAATGCGGGGTACGAAAATCCACGACCAGCATATCAACCGGACCATCAGACTGGGTCTGGAAGATGAACTTGCCTTCAAACTTCAAGGATGTACCTAACAGCACAGTCAAAACCGTTGCTTCCGCGAGAAGTTGGGCAACATGTTCCGGGTAGTTATGGCGTTTCAGAATGGCGTCGATGCTGCCGCCCAGTTGTACTGCGCGACCACGCACGTCGAGCCCTTCCACCTGAAAGGGTACAACGGCATCGTCACCGGCAAGATCCAGGTCTTCCAGTGCAATCTGGATATCCTCGACTTTCTTATGTGCGTGACTGATCTTGTCAGACAATTTATGCTCCCAAGCTGCCTTGCAGACACCAGGCCAGAATGGCTTTCTGGGCATGGAGCCGGTTTTCAGCTTCATCAAAGACGACCGATTGCGGGCCGTCGATCACCTCATTGGTCACTTCTTCGCCGCGATGCGCGGGAAGGCAGTGCATGAAAAGCGCCTCGGGATCAGCTTTAGCCATCAGTCGCTCATTGACCTGATAGGGCATGAAAACATTGTGGCCACGGGCATGACCTTCCTGTCCCATGGAAACCCAAGTGTCGGTGACAATGCAATCTGCACCGTCGACCGCCTTGAGAGGGTCCGCTGTGGACAGGATGGTCGCGCCGTTTGCCTTTGCCCAATCGATGTATTGATGCTTCGGCTCGCTGCCTTCCGGCGTTGCGATATTGACGTTGAAATCAAAACGCGCCGCGGCTTCCACAAGCGAATGAAGAACGTTGTTACCGTCCCCCATCCAGGCAAAGGTCTTGCCTTTGATCGAGCCGCGATGTTCCTCATATGTAAGAACGTCGGCCATGATCTGACAAGGGTGCGTGTCGTCGGTCAGTGCATTAATTACCGGAACGGTCGCATGTTCGGCCAACTCCAGCATGCGATCATGCGATGTTGTACGGATCATGATTGCATCGACGTAACGCGAAAGCACCTTTGCCGTGTCTGCAATTGTCTCACTGCGACCAAGCTGCATTTCCGACCCGGTGAGCATGATCGTTTCGCCGCCAAGCTGGCGCATACCAACATCAAACGACACGCGGGTACGGGTGGACGGCTTTTCGAAAATCATTGCCAGCACCTTGCCAGCAAAAGGTTTTTCGATTTCACCAGCTTTCAGACGCGCCTTGCGAGCCTTGGCATCTTCCATGATGAAACGCAGTTCCGATGACGAAACAGCAGACAAGTCAGTAAAGTGCTTAATACCGTTATTCGCCATGATCTCACGCCGTCTTACTGATCGGATTTACAACGGAAAGCCGCTCTACAGCCGCTTCAATGCGATTTAAGGCTTCACGCGCTTCTTCTGGGGTCGTAACGAGCGGCGGCAGAAGACGAATAACATTATCACCAGCGCCAACGCTCAAGAAATTCTCGTCGCGCAATGCCTGAATGAGCGTCACGTTTGGTACAACGCATTTGATGCCCATCAGAAGACCGCGACCACGGATTTCCGAAACGACATTCGGGTAACAGTCGATGATTGATGCAAGGCCCTGTTTCAGCGTCAGCGCAGTTTCCTGAACATTTTCAAGGAAGCCATCGGCCAGAACAACGTCGAGCACAGCATTGCCGACCGCCATAGCAAGTGGATTGCCGCCATAGGTCGTGCCATGCACGCCAGCGGTCATGCCTTTGGCAGCTTCTGCCGTTGCAAGACATGCGCCCATCGGAAAACCACCGCCAATGCCTTTCGCAACGGCCATAATGTCCGGCTTAATCCCCGACCATTCATGGGCAAAGAGCTTACCGGTACGGCCAACGCCAGTCTGCACTTCGTCGAGGATCAGCATAAGGCCCTTGTCATCGCAAATCTGGCGAATAAGGCGCATGAATTCTTCAGGGAAACCACGCAGACCGCCCTCGCCCTGCACAGGCTCAAGCAGAATTGCTGCGGTTTCATCAGTAATTGCAGCGCGCAGTGCTGCTTCATCGCCAAACGGCACCTGATCGAAACCATCAACCTTAGGGCCAAAACCTTCAAGGTATTTGGCCTGACCGCCAGCAGCAATCGTAGCCAGCGTACGGCCGTGGAATGCACCTTCAAAGGTGATGACGCGGAAACGCTCAGGATTTCCGTTCACATAATGATAGCGGCGCGCAGTCTTGATCGCGCATTCAATCGCTTCTGCGCCGGAATTGGTGAAGAATACTTTGTCTGCAAAGGTTGCATCAACCAGACGCTGACCCAGCTTTTCCTGGCCCGGAACTTCATAAAGGTTCGACAGGTGCCATAGCTTGTCGGCCTGATCTTTGAGTGTATTGACCAGATGCGGATGCGAATGGCCGAGCGAATTAACCGCGATGCCTGCCGCAAAATCGAGATAACGCTCGCCGCTTTCGGTAATCAGCCAGACGCCCTCACCTCGCTCGAAGCGCAGAGCCGCACGATTATAGGTGTCGTAAAGCGGTTGCACAGTCGTAACGTCGGTCATTGCAGCAGGCCTCCATAAGCCTTGTAAATGCAGCGCCTCCAGCAGAGCCGGTCAGGCAGCGTTTCCCATTAAGTGTTGGAGCGACCTTGTGTGCCTGATCTGGCGCAGGCGCTCCATGGAAATAAAAAGCCGCCCTCAGGGCGGCAATATTTAATCCCGCCCGTATATTGGCGCTCGCAAAAAAAATGTCAATCAAAGCCCGTCGGGATAATCATGCATCTTTATGCATGAGTTCATGCAGGAAAGCACACATTATATAAGGCGAGGTATATGCGGGGTATAAGATACCACCTATGCGCTCCCAGGGGTGGCGTTTTGAAGATCGGGGCTATATATAGACGCCAGATGTTGTCCTCAACGGATAATGGTTCTGAAAAGCTCGCTTGAAATATCAAAAGCTGACTCAGAAAAACCGTCATTATCATCCAAGTTGGGGAAAACCATAAAAATGGAATCCACCTGACAGGGCTATCCCTTGTCATGGAGTCGCACATTAATGTAGTTTCTTTTTAAAGAAAAAAGCTACATTTCGTGCGGCAGACCAAGTCACCCGGATAGATATAGTGATTGTACCTGGAGCAATCCGGGAACAGCGGTGGATTCCGGATAACGAAAATTGATTGGAGCCCAGGGCGATGAACTGGACAGATGAGCGCGTCGAACTGCTAAAGAAATTATGGAACGAAGGCTTGAGTGCAAGCCAGATCGCAGCGCAGCTTGGCGGCGTCAGCCGTAACGCCGTGATTGGTAAAGTGCACCGCCTAAAGCTGTCAGGTCGAGGCAAAACAACGACCGCAGCCCCGCGCAGCAAGAAAGTCAATACTGTTGCGGCAACGCCACGTCCAGCAGCAACAACACAGACCAATGGCGCAGGCCGCCCGCAAGCGACCACGACCATTCGTACCGCAACGGTTACACAGACCGTTGGTGCAACCGCGTTGCAGATGGAATATGTTGAAGATGCCGTTACCCAGCGGGCCGTTCGACCGACATCTGATGTTGTGGTTCCAATCTCCCGCAAGCTGACGCTTTTGCAGCTTAGCGAGCGCACCTGCAAATGGCCAATCGGCGACCCCCTCAATGACGACTTTCACTTCTGCGGAAGTGAGTCCGGTGAATCCAGCCCATATTGCGGTTATCATTCAAAGCTTGCTTTTCAGCCAACGGCAGAACGTCGCCGCGCACGCTGAATTAAGTTAGAAGCGCCAAAAGGCCCCGGAGCAGACATGCGGCCGGGGCTTTTCTTTGCGGTCAAAGTTTTATTATCGCGGTGCCTGTTCAGACGGAATATTAAGAGCCGCTCAATCTATTTTTTATGCACTATCCAGCCAAAGCCGCTTCAGACTTTTGCTGGGAAACCCTAGAGCGTTTCGCGCTTAATCGTATCCACCGCGTTCGCTCTATCCTTTTGTTTTTACAGATGTCTTTATCCCAAAATAGGTTCCCACTTTTGGGAGACATGCGCTAGCTGCGCTTTGGCAACCTTACAAGGAAGGTAGAGCCTTCGCCAAGCTGAGAACGCACGACAAGGCGTCCACGATGGCGGGCCAGAATATGCTTGACGATGGCAAGCCCAAGACCAGTGCCCTTTTGTGCACGGCTTGTCTCAACATCAATACGATAAAAGCGCTCAGTCAGACGCGGCAGATGCTCTGTAGCAATGCCGGGACCAAAATCCTGCACCGAAGCCACAACTTCCAACGCATTTTCAGTCTGCTCTTCATCAAGACGCAGAATTACCCGCTTACCGCCCTGCCCGTATTTGCAAGCATTTTCGACAAGGTTCTGAAACACCTGAATGAGTTCATCCCGTGTTCCTGTCACATTCACCGGATGATCCGGAAGTTCACGTTCGATGGTCACATCAAGGCCTGCGGCAAGCGGGCTTAAAGTATCAGCGACATGATTAAGCACGGCCGTCAAGTCTACACATTCAGTAACTGCAAGATGTGCACGCATTTCGAGCCGGGAAAGCGACAAAAGATCGTCGATCAGGCGCGACATACGTTCTGCCTGCTTCTGCATGATACCGAGAAAACGTTCGCGTGCCGCAGAGTCGT
Organism: Brucella thiophenivorans; assembly: GCF_002252445.1. Lineage (GTDB taxonomy): Bacteria > Pseudomonadota > Alphaproteobacteria > Rhizobiales > Rhizobiaceae > Brucella > Brucella thiophenivorans. Next base: position 488,154 of record NZ_NNRJ01000015.1, on the reverse strand, counting down.
TACGCGCCGGGCCTTGCAGGGTTTCAATAAAGCCAAGCAAGGAGGCCAATGGCGTGCGCAATTCATGACTTGCGTTCGCGATAAAATCTGAACGCATTCGGTCGATACGACGCGTTTCACTCTGGTCACGAAACAGCAGCACAAAGAGCTCTGGTTGACCTTCGGCATTGCGCAGCGCCTTAACCATCGCCTTATACCAGCGATCAGTCGGCACGCGCTCAAAATAATCGATGCTGCGTGGCTCACCGTCTGTAATGACGCTTTGAATGAGCGTATGCATCTCCGGTGCTCGAAAACGTAAGTATAGAGCAGTTCCCGCCTCGAGCGACTGAAATGCTTCCGTTGCCATCGCGTTGACAAAGAGCACGGTGCCGCGATGATCGAATACAATCATCGGATCAGTCAGAAGATCAGCCAGGCGCGCACCCGACACTTCCGACATTTCATTAACCTGCTGTTTTTGCTCCTGCTTACGGACTGGCTCATCATCACGCGTAGCACTTGAGACCCAAACCACGCCGATCATCACCAAAACCAGAAGTGCTGCACGAAACCAGATCGGCAAATCCAGAGCCAGAATGCACGTGACAAGCACCACACCTGCAAGGAGCACTCCTTTAACCCGAAGAAGCGGCGCGAAAAGGCTTTCTTCCTCCACAACTTCCACACTTGCCTCGTCGTTGTTCTCACTCATCGCAGCTCCCTGGTCTGCCTTAAATCATAGGCGATATTGTTCGCATTCAGTATCGTTCCAAAATTTAAAACATCGTCCTTTACGTGACTTACAATCAGCCCATATCATGGTGAAGGCTTAAGAATTTGTATTTATGCGAATTCTAAAAACCGCAACCACTTTTAATAGTGCGCTTATTCATAAACTAAAGGAGCTTGCCGTGGGTGACAGTTCGAAGACAGCTAACAAAAAGAACATGGAAAAAGACGCCGCAAAACTCTCGGACAAGCCACTAAAGATCAAAATTGATGGCGATACGCACAAATTCGACATCAACGACCCAAAGCTTCCTGACTGGATTGAGAACACAGCGCTGCAATCGGGTGGGTATCCATATCCCGAAAAAATGAAGTCAAAAGATTATGAAGAAACGCTTGAGCGGCTTCAGATCGAACTGGTCAAGCTGCAATATTGGCTGCAAAGCACTGGCGGGCGGGTAATCAGTGTCTTTGAAGGCAGAGATGCCGCGGGTAAAGGGGGCACGATCTTTACGATCCGGCAATTCATGAACCCCCGCACCGCGCGCAATGTGGCACTTCCTAAACCGACCGAAACCGAGCGCGGCCAGTGGTATTTCCAGCGCTATGTCCAGCATTTTCCATCATCGGGCGAGTTCGTCACCTTCGACCGTTCCTGGTATAATCGAGCGGGCGTTGAACGCGTCATGCAATTTTGCACGCCCGAACAGCTTGAGATATTTTTGGCGGAGACACCGGATTTCGAAAGGATGGTGGTCACTGAAGGTATTCATTTATTCAAGTTCTGGCTTGATATTGGTCAGGAGATGCAGCTTAAGCGCTTTCACGAGCGTCGCCACAGCCCGCTCAAAAGCTGGAAATTCTCACCCATGGATGTCGCGGGCATATCGCGGTGGGACGACTATTCAGAAGCTTTGCAAACAATGCTGGCGCGAACAGACTCCGGCTATGCACCGTGGACCATCATCCGCTCCAACGACAAGCGTCGCGCCAGACTGGCAGCAATCCGGCGCGTGTTGCTGACATTGCCCTATGAAGGACGTGATCTTGAAGCCATCGGGCCGGAAGATCAGTCCATTATTGGACGCGGCGCCGAGTTTCTTGCATCCAAAATCGCGAAATCCTCTTCATCCGACACATAGAACAAGCTGGGCTGGTGCGGGGTTTTTTCCCAAAGATGTGGCTTTCGCACCAGCTGCCAAACGGCACGCCAAGCGGAGAGTGAAATCAAAACCCAATAGACGGGTATTGCGAGAATGTAGAAATAGCCGCTCAATTCAGTCGGTTCCATGGTTTTAGAGCCAAGAACATAAAAACTGAGATAGGCCAGCAAGATATTCACCATATCGATGCGAAGAAGCCAGATATTTTCCGACGTTAGTGGAGAAAGCAACATGCTTGCAAACAGCAAAGCGACCGTCATCAGCATGAATGGATGCAAAAGCGCCGAGCCTATAATACCCAAAGTGTAAATCTGGTTGACTGTAAAACGCCACCAGCCAAGCTCTCGCGAAGCATTATAAGGATTGCGACCATGTACGAGCCATGTTTGCATCCAACCCTTGATCCAGCGCGTACGCTGTTTATTCCAAACGCTGAAATCGATTGGTGCGTCTTCAATTGTGCCACGACTAATAACACCAATTCCATAGCCGAAACGAGCCAGACGCAATCCGAGATCGGCATCTTCGGTCACGTTATAAGCATCCCATCCGCCCACTTCCTCCAAACACGAGCGGCGAAAATGATTGGATGTGCCACCCAGAGGAATAACCAGACCTTGTGACGCAAGCCACGGCACCAGCCCCCGGAACAGTGCTGCATATTCAAATGCAAACATACGGGTCAGCAAATTCTGCCGGAAATTTCCAATAATGAGCGGCGCCTGAACACAGGCAAGCTTCGGGCCTTCGCGTTCAAAAGCCTGCCAGGCTTCCAGAAGTTGGTCCGGGTGAGGACGATCTTCGGCATCGAAAACAGCGACTATCTCACCGCGTGCAAACTGCAAAGCATAATTAAGCGCCTTGGGTTTCGTTCGCGGACCGCCATTCGGAACGAGGATAAGGTCGAAATTGCTAGGCAGTCTACAATTGCGAATGGCTGCGATCGTATCGAAATCATCCTTCTCACAAACCAATTTAATATCGAGCTTACTGCGGGGCCAGTTGATCTGATCAAGCGCTGCAATCAACTGCCCAACCACGGCCTGCTCCCGATAAAGCGGAACCAAAACTGAATAAACAGGCAAGTTGCGTCTGTTGATGGGGTGCAGCTCCGCCAAACGGAGCCGGCTGCTTGAAACCGCAGCAAATAATCGAATGAGGACACAACCCAAAAAGAACAGCGTCAGGCTACCATGAAGCACAAGGATGGTGTGTACTGGCCAGCTAAAAAGGCAGGCAATAAAAGCATAAAGCCCCATCGCAATAAGAAAGGCCTGCGGCGTTTCAAGAACGCGAGATGCGGAAAAAAGCTTCGGCGTCATGGAATGCGCTCGTGAAATCAACTCCTTTTGATGGCGTTGCCGCAGAATTTTTCTTAACAGTGAGTGCGTACAGATCCGTATGCGCGCGCGCAATTCTGGAAACCGGCGCAGTTGCTCAAGAAGTCGGTCCGTCCGACGTTCATTGGGCGCAACGTAAAGATAGCTGGAGCCATCGGGGCCCAAAACCATCGCCTGCCCCACCTCCACCACAGATGATGCAGCCTCATCGGAAACGAAAATGCGCGATGGCAGAATTTCTTCTGTAAACGGAAGTTCCAGATAATCTGCAATGGCCTCGAAAAGCATCGTTTCCGTAACAGCGCGTTCGTGCTGGACCTCCTCGCAGAAACTTGTCCCATTTATTATAGCAGATTCATAAGCCCGTTTCAGGCAAGAACGCGGCACGCCGCGTCGCTCCAATCTGGCAGATATGGCTGTGCATACCTCCAGATCGAATGCGATCGATCCATTACTCATAGTACCCCCGCACTACTACTGCATTATATTAATTATCTCTAAGATTTACATCAGTTTTAAAATGTGATGTCTGATTTTTACTAATGTATGATTTGTTTAAATAAACCCACATATAGAAATGTATTTCATTTTATTTAAAACACAAACAAGATTCTTCAAGAAAATCCGAGTCTCCATTATCATGACCAAGCTTAAAGATTTTCAATATAGCAACACCCTGCGCGCACCTCATAAGCCCTCGTTAACGCGAAATTATAAGATAATGCTTACATAAAACATCGATGAAACTGCAGTTTTTCAGCATAGCGGTCGCAGCCTGTTGGCTTCTGGGTAGCCTTCCTGCCAATGCGCAATCCGCACCCAAGGCACCCGACTTCTTTAATCAGAAAGAACGGTTGGCTCTGCCATCTTTGCAGGGGTTGAACAGGTTACGCTTCATAACAACGCTCGATTTCCCGCCTTTCAATTCACTTAATGATGCCGGGCAGCTCAGTGGTTATAATGTCGATCTCGCGAAGGCGCTGTGCAGCCAAATGGGATTGGGCGACATATGCCAGATTGAAGCCGTGCCATGGGACGAGCTGGAAATGAAGCTTCAAAATGGCGAAGCCGAAGCCATTATTGCAGGTTTGAGTGCCAATTCGCAGAACCGGGAAAAGTTCAGTTTCACCCGCGCTTATATGCGTTTGCCCGCCCGCTTTGTCACAACCAAAACAAATAGCTTTTCAGATCCTGCGGCCATCGCCGTGCGCGGCAAAAATATTGGCATTATTTCAGGTACAGCGCATGAACAACTTCTGAAAGCCTATTTCCCACAGGCCGTTGCCAAACCATATACAGATCGCAATGCTCTTATGGCAGGGTTGCAAAAAAGCGAAGTGGTTGCCGTATTTGACGATGGAATGGCGCTGTCATTTTGGCTTCCGAGCGAAGAAGCAAATGACTGCTGCGCCTTTACGGATGGGCCTTATCTTGCGCCGCAGTATCTCGGGTCTGGCCTGAGCATAGCAGTTGCACAAAAAAATGTGTCGTTGGTGAACGCTTTCAATAATGCTCTTCAGTCTTTGCAACAGCAGGGCAAACTGACAGAACTCTATTTGCGCTATTTCCCCACCAGCTTTTATTAAAAAGCTGAAAGAGAACTATTTTTGCCGCTAAAACCTCTGTTAATTTCGTGCCATTTTGTCGCACCCAGGTGCTGAATGACGCTTGAGTTTTCAGTGTTTTTTGAAACTTCCGATTATTCGATACTTACAGCACATAAGTAAAATTATTTTAAATCAAAATATTATGGGGTGAATACAGAAAATTAGTCACGTAAAATATACCATCACCGTGTAATTTTCGTGTCGCTTTTATCATATTTCCCCAATAAATCCATATATTTATTTAGACTTGAAGAATCTTTCTTTTAATCGATAATCAAAATCGAGGAAGAGGAGGAATTATACATGTACCAAGGCATCAGCACTCATTGGCACAAGACTCCTGCGCAAGCAAAGCAATCCCCGAATGAAGCGACTTACGTATTCTTCGGCATATTTTTGACATGCCTTACGGTTCCGGCGGCAATCATTGTTTGGGCTATTGTCCAGAGCATGGCGGTGCATTTCTAGAATCTGGAACATTGACAGGCTGCCACTGAGCAACAGGGTAGTTGCATAAGGGATCAGACCTATTCGAGCTAACTGCTCAGGGTGATCAGCTGCAGTGCGCCCTGTTTTATAGACACAGTAGAAACGCTTTAGTTAATTGTTTTTATAGGGTTATTCCACGTAAAACCGCTTCGCACTTTTGCTGAAAATGCTTGAGATGCGATTATACTCAAAGCATAATTTGAAAAAGCCCCGCATCAAGCGGGGCTTTTTTGCATTCTCTCCTCTCAAGCCTTCGCTAGTCAGCGAAGACGCGTAGGAAGAGTATCAATGTGCCGAACCACTTCCCTCGCCCGGGACAGGCTCTGCCGCGGGTTGCGAAACCGCCGTATCATCAGGACGCTTTTTCGGAGGCTTGCGAGCGATCAAGCTGTAGAACATCGGGATAAAGAAGGTTGCGATGAAGGTCGCAGCCAACATGCCTCCGATGACACCCGTACCGATTGAGTGGCGGCTTGCTGAACCTGCACCGGAGCTGATCGCCAACGGTACCACACCGAGAATAAACGCCAAAGACGTCATCACAATCGGGCGGAAACGCAAGCGTGCGGCTTCAGCAGCAGCTTCAATCGCCGACTTACCCTCTTCACGTTGCAGCACGGCAAATTCCACGATCAGAATTGCGTTCTTTGCCGCAAGACCTATGAGCGTCACCAAACCGATCTGGAAATAGACGTCATTCGTTAGTCCGCGAAGATCGGTTGCCAGCAGCGCACCAAACAGAGCGAAGGGCACCGCCGTGATAACCGCAAGTGGGAGGCTCCAGCGTTCATATTGCGCAGCAAGGATCAGGAACACCATGATCAGACCGAAGATCATAGCCTGACTGCCACTGCCACTTGTCGAGACTTCCTGATAGGCAGAGCCAGTCCACGCAATCTGGAAGCCTTGCGGCAAGGATTCAGCAGCAACTTCCTGCATCGCCTTGATCGCATCACCCGACGTAAAGCCCGGCGCCGGATTGCCTGTGACCTTGGCAGCGTTAAACGCATTGAAGCGCTCCAGCTGATCCGGTCCGACAATACGCTTCACCGTCACCAGTGCGCTCAGTGGGATCATACTGCCAGAGTTTGCACGCACGAACACATGTTTGAGATCACTTGGATCACGGCGGAATTCAGCTTCCGACTGAAGGTTGACCTGATAGTTACGGCCATAAAGCGTGAAGTCGTTGACGTAAACACTACCGAAGGTCGCCTGCATGGCGGTGAACACCGAATTGATCGGTACGCCCATGGCTTTGGCCTTGTCACGGTCAAGCTGAATATCATATTGCGGTACATTCGGGTCGAATGTCGTGCGGACGCCAGTGAGTTCAGGACGTTTGCTTGCGGCCTCAACCAAAAGATTAGTAGCGTTGGTCAGTGACTGAACACCCCCGCCTGTGCGATCCTGTACATAAAGTTCAAACCCGCCAGTCGTGCTAAGCCCCATAATCGGCGGCGGATTGAATGCCAGAACCAGACCATCCTGAATGCCTGCATTCATGCCCATGATTGCACCAGGCAGATTGCGTGCATCAAGATCAGGCGTCGTGCGCTCTTTCCAATCCTTGAGCATGATGAACATCGTGCCCGCACTGGTTTTCAGACCGCCTGAGAGCAGATCAAAACCAGCAACTTCAAACACGCTTTCGACGGCAGGATGCTTGCGGATATTTTCGCTGGCCTCATGAAGAACCGCGCTCGTGCGTTCCAACGATGCCGCCGGCGGCAGGATAGCCACACTGAACAGGAAGCCCTGATCTTCATCCGGCAGAAGCGAACTCGGTACCTTTTCAAAGAGATAATAAGTGCCACCCAGCAGGCCTGCAAAAATAAGCAGGCCGATGGAAGCACGCTTCAGAAAGAAGCGAACGCCAGCGGTATATCCATTCGTCAGCCGATCAAAGAAGCGGTTGAAGATGCGGAATGGCAGCATCGGTTCATGATGGCCGGGCTTCAAGATCATTGCGCAGAGTGCGGGCGTCAGCGTCAAAGCTACAATACCCGAGATCGTCACCGAAATCGCAATCGTAACAGCGAACTGCTTATACATTTCGCCAACCAGACCACCCATGAAGGCGACCGGAATAAACACGGCGCAGAGCACGAGAACAATCGCGATAACCGGGCCTGTCACTTCGCTCATTGCCTTGATGGCAGCTTCGCGGGGCGGCAGTTTTTCGGTTGTCATGATGCGTTCAACGTTTTCCAACACCACGATCGCATCATCGACCACGATACCAATCGCCAACACCAGACCAAACAACGTCAAGAGGTTGATCGAGAAGCCAAGCACATACATCCCCGCGAATGTTCCGATAATCGAGATCGGAACCGCGATGACCGGAATAAGCGTTGCACGCCAATTCTGAAGGAAGATAAAGACCACCAGAACAACAAGGATAATCGCCTCGATGAAGGTGTGTATAACCTCTTCAACCGAGACTTTAATGAACTTGGTGGTATCGAAAGGAACTGAGTAATCTATGCCTGCGGGAAAGCTGGTTTTCAGCTCAGCCATACGATTCTGTATGAGTTCCATTGTATTGAGCGCGTTTGCACCCGGCTGAAGATAGATCGCAATCGGAACCGCAGGCGTGCCATTAAGCGCACTGTCTACCAGATAGCTTTCGGTGCCCAGTTCGACACGCGCCACATCTTTGAGAAGAAGCGTTGCAGCATTCTTGTCAGAACGAAGAATGATGTTTTCGAAAGCTGCCGCATCGGGCAAGCGGCCCTGCGTGGTCGCTGTATAGGTGAACGGTCCCGCCTGCGGGTCCGGCTGATCACCAAAACGACCGGCTGCAAACTGCGCATTCTGCTCCTGAATAGCCGTCTGAACATCTGACGGTGTCAGATTGTATTGCGCAAGCTTATCAGGACGCAGCCAGACGCGCATCGAATATTCAATATTGCCGAGCAACTGGACATCGCCCACGCCGGAAAGACGCTTCAGATCGTCAATGACGTTCAGAAGTGCATAGTTACCCACGTAAGTACGGTCATAGCGATCGGTGGTCGAGAACATCGCCACCATGCCAAGAATTGTGCTTGAACGCTTATCGACGGTTACGCCAAGACGCTGCACTTCCTGCGGAAGCGAGGATGTTGCACGCTGAACACGGTTGTTGACGTTGATCGCTGCCTGATCCGGGTCTGTGCCCAGAGCGAAGGTGACCGTCAACTGCATGGTGCCGCTGCCAAGGCTCGAAGACTGCATATAAAGCATGTTCTCTACGCCGTTGATCTGCTGCTCAAGAGGAGCTGCAACCGTTTGCGTTACCGTCTCGGCACTTGCACCCGGATAGGTCGCACTGACGACAACCTGCGGCGGCGTCAGCTCGGGATATTGCGCGATAGGCAAAATCCGCATCGCGATGAGGCCTGCCATCACAATGACGATGGAGATAACCGCCGCAAAAACCGGACGGTCGACAAAGAACTTATTCATTGCTTGTCTGCCGCCTGTTCTGTTTCTGCTGCGTTTGCAGCTTTCGCTTCAACCGGCTGGACGGCTTTGCCTGGAGCAGCCTTGATTACACCCTCTGTGATGATGCGGTCACCGGCCTGCAAACCATCACTGACAAGCCATGCATCGGTGAGTTCACGCGCAATCTTGATCGGCCGGACTTCCGCAATGTTTTCCTTGTTAACAACATAAACGAACTGGCCCTGTGCGCCCTGCATCAGAGCCGCTTTTGGAACCAGAATTGCATCATCAATAGTCACGCCCAAAATCGATGCGCGAACGAACTGGCCAGGGATCAGTCGCTGATCAGGATTGTCCACGACAGCGCGCGCACCAATTGTTCCGGTCTCCGTATCAAGCGATGACGAGGTAAAATCGATGATGCCTTCTTGATCATACGCTTCACCATCACCGAAAAAAATCTTGATGCGAAGACGATCGGCATCTTGCCCCGTCGCCCCGCGCGCCGCACGAAGCTTACGGATTTCTGCAGCTTCCGTGTCAGTGAAGGAGAAGTTGACATAGACCGGATTGATCTGGGTGATCGAAGTAAGCAGGCTCGACGTTGCATCACTGCCTATAAGACTGCCTTCGGAAACCTGCTCAAGGCTGGTGATTCCGCTGATGGGCGCTGTAACCTTGGTATAGCTGAGGTTTAGTTCCGCCGTGCGCAACTGTGCCTTGGCCGCGGCCACGACTGCCTTGTTGAGGTCGCGCGTCGCCAATGCTGTATCACGAACCGCTGTGCTCTGCACCTTCTGCTGCACAAGTTGTTCAGCGCGTTCTGCATCACGGATCGATTGCTGGTAGGTGGCTTCCGCCTGCGCAACCTGCGCCTGAGCGCGGGCAAGTTCAGCTTCATAAGGAGCCGGATCAATCTCAAAAAGCAGATCGCCAGCTTTGACTTCCGTACCTTCTACGAAATTACGATGCAGGAGTATGCCGCCAACACGCGCACGGACCTGAACATCACGAAAAGCGCTGACGCGAGCGGCGTATTCGTAGGGAACTGCAACATTCTGCGCCTGAATTTCAGTAACAGTGACTGGTGGTGGTGGCGGCATTGCTCCGCCTGGAGCCTGCGCGAATGCAGTTTGACCTGCAAAGATGAAAAAGGCGGCTCCTGCCGCGAAAAGCCGAATGGAACGGTTCATGGTCATAGTGGGAGTTGCCCTTGATGTCGTATGGTGCAGCCAGATAAACATACACGAATGTTTGTAAATACGAAATTGAGTGTTATAGTCAATTGTCAAAAGTTATGTATCACGAATGAGTTACCCCGATTATGAAGGGAAAAACGGGCCTCTCATACGTCCGAATTATTGAAAGAATCTTGAATGCGAAGAACGAAAGCCGAAGCTGCAGAAACACGTGATGCCATTTTGACCGCTGCAGAACACGTCTTTCTCGACCGCGGACTTACGCAATCAACTCTTATGCAAATTGCCTGTCATGCAGGTGTAACGCGTGGCGCGATCTATTTTCATTTTCAAGACAAGCTGGACATTTTTCAAGCGATAATTAACCGCACGTGCTTTCCACATGAAGAGATTATGAGACAGGCCGCTGCTTGTGATCACCCCAATCCATTGAATGTACTTGAACAATCAATCCTGACAGCCTTGGAGCTTTTTACCACCAACGAGCGCCAGCAGAACGTGTTCACCATCATTCATCAGCGTTGCGAATATGTCGGAGAAGTCGCACCTCTGGTTGAGCATTTAAAAGAAGCACGCGCCAATGTGTTGTCGCTCTTCAAAGGCTTGCTCGATATTTCGGAGCGCCGTGGGGAGCTTTCCAAGGAATGGTCATCTATATCAGCCGCACAAATCCTGCTTGCGATATTGGGTGGTCTTCTCAATGAATGGATGAGAAGTGATCGCAGCTTCGATCTGGTTCAATCGGGCGGTAAGACCATCAAAACAATGATACAATCCATGCATATAGAAGATCAGTAAACCTAGCATTCAGCAGGGCGCCCACGCGGATACAGATCATTCACTCACTGCATCGTGATGCGCAAACATGAAAAAATAAGATTTTTTTATGGGGATTGCTGGTCGGGCAAAAAAGTTGGGAAAGACGGCGCATCGCCTTTTAATTTACGCTTACGTCAATGTAAGTCTTGCGATTAGCACGAAACTCGACCACATTCATTCTTGAGGAAGTGCCTATCCAATTCTTGAGGACAGGCAAATTGGGAGAAGGGTGGCGGGCTTGTCGCTCAAACAACGGACGGAGCAATCCGGGGAGAAGGCATGGTAAAAAAAGCAGCGGAAACCAAAACCACGTCGAGTAAAGCGACATCGGCTATATCTGTCTCGGATAAGATCTGGCTCAAATCCTATCCCAAAAGCGTTCCGCATGAGATCGATCTCAGCAAATCCACATCCATTGGAGATATGATCTCGGCCGCATGCCGCCAGTTTGCCGATAAACCGGCATTCACCTGTATGGGCAAAGATATGTCCTACAAGGAATTGGATGAAAATTCGCGCGCGCTCGCAGCCTGGCTTCAATCGCGCGGATTGGTCAAAGGCGACCGCGTTGCGGTGATGATGCCCAATATCCTGCAATATCCTGTGGCAATTGCCGCGATCTTAAAAGCAGGTTTCGTCGTAGTTAACGTCAACCCGCTTTACACGCCGCGCGAACTTCAGCATCAGTTGAATGATTCAGGTGCACAGGCACTGATCGTGTTGGAAAACTTCGCAGCGACCGTACAAAAATCCCTTGCTTCTATCCATGTGCCGAACATCATCGTCGCCACCATGGGAGACATGCACGGTCTCAAAGGCCACATCATCAATCTGGTGGTGCGCAAGGTGAAAAAGCTGGTGCCGGAATGGAGCATTCCCGACCATGTGCGTTTTAAAGATGCGCTGGCGCAGGGTCGTTCCAAGTCTTTTAATCCAGTGCCTATCGATAAATCCGACATCGCCTTTCTGCAATATACTGGCGGCACGACGGGCGTTTCCAAAGGTGCGATGCTCAGCCATGCCAATATTCTGGCCAATGTGGAGCAGATGCAGTTTTGGATGGACGTTGCCTTCCAGAACAAAGGCAAGCCGAAAGAACTCAACTTCGTTTGCGCACTGCCCCTTTATCATATTTTCGCGCTGACCGTGAATGCGATGATCGGCATCAAGCTTGGTGCGCGCAATATTCTGATTCCGAACCCGCGTGATATTCCGGCCTTTGTCAAAGAACTGCAAAAATATCCATTCCACATTTTCCCGGGCCTCAACACGCTGTTTAACGCGCTGATGAATAATGATGACTTTAAGGCGCTGAACTTCAAACCACTGGTACTTTCGCTCGGCGGTGGCATGGCAGTACAGCGGCCTATCGCGGAACGTTGGCAGCAAATGACGGGTTGCCACATTACCGAAGGCTATGGCCTTTCGGAAACTTCGCCTGTCGCTTCGGCCAATCCTCTTGATGCGATTGAATTCAGCGGCACGATAGGCTTGCCAATGCCTTCAACCGACATTGCCATTCGCGATGATGACGGCAAGGATTTGGCACTCGGCGATGTCGGCGAAATCTGCGTGCGTGGCCCCCAGGTCATGCTCGGCTACTGGAACAGGCCGGATGAAACCGAACGCGCCATCATGGCCGATGGTTTCTTTCGCACCGGCGATATGGGCTTCATGGATGAAAACGGTTTTACCAAGATTGTGGACCGCAAGAAGGATATGATCCTCGTCTCGGGTTTCAATGTCTATCCGAATGAAATCGAAGAAGTCGCCGCCGAACATCCCGGCATTGTCGAATCTGCTGCCGTGGGCGTTGCAAATGAGCATTCAGGCGAAGTTGTGAAGCTTTATGTGGTGCGTCGTGATCCGAACCTGACGGAAGAGGATGTCAAATCCTTCTGCGCACAGCGCTTAACCAATTATAAGCGTCCGCGCGAAGTGGAATTTCGAGAGGCCCTGCCGAAAACCAATGTCGGCAAGATTTTGCGGCGTGAGTTGAGAGACTAAGATAAAGACGGCCCTCTTCATGAGAGGGCCGCTTCGCTTTATCTGAACAAATCAGGCAAGCCTGCAATGGAATCGAGCACCACATCGGCATGAGGCTCAAGCGCTTCGCGCGGACTGTTGCCGGAAAGAACACCTACCGCAAGACCAGCTTTGGCGGCATGTGCCGTTTCAAGATCGTGCAGATTATCGCCCACCATGGCGATTGCGCCCGGCTCAAGGCCCACTTTTTCCGCAAAATAAAGCAGTGGGTCAGCAAACGGTTTTGGACGCTCTGCCGTGTCATAGCCGATCACGACATCAAACAGATGGTCGATCCCCAATGCTTTGGCGGTCGCATGGGCACCTGCTTCTGAATCGTTAGTCGCAATGCCAAGGATAAAACCCATCTCGCGAAGGGTTTGTAGTGTCTCACGTAGCCCTTCAATTGCAACGGCGGAACGTGCGCCCTCTTCAACAGTAAAACTATCGAATTCGCTAACCTTGGCTTTAAAACCCGCTTCATCAATATCGGGGTGCCAGAGTTCGACAATGTCTTCGACCGTACCGGCTGCAATCACCGAATTGGCGCGGAAGCGCGAGGTTTGCCAATCATAGCCGCCAGCATCAAGCAAGGAGCGGGCGCGATTTTCGTCGCCATTGGCGGTGCGCTGTGCCAGATTCCATGACACTGTAAACCATGTGCTATCGAAATCGATCAGCGTTCCATCCTTGTCAAACAGGATGGCACGAATCGTTTTTAATTTCTCAGGAGCAGTCAATGAACTCATGCCTCTAAAGCACCAGAACGCTTTTTGACTGCCGATGGCTTAGCGGCAAGCAGTTTCAGCAAATCATCACCTCGGCGGACATAGCGCAACGTGCGGCGCGTGAGAATACGCCCTGCCTGTGGTGCAGTCAGTGTGATGTCGCCTTCCGGTTCGCCCGGCTTGGTGACAACAGTAACAAGCTTTGCCCCGGCCTCAACAACATCACCAGGAGCGACATGATAAAGCACCATGCCACCTTCAGGCGCGCGCAGCATTTCCACATTTTCAAGCGGCGTGATGAGGCCCTTGTAGTCGAGATCGAGCTTCACACTTTCGTCGACAATCACACCACGATGGACGAGGAACTTGTAAAGACCTTCGGCATCGCCTTTGCCCATATCGGCATAGACATCGCTTAAGCCCCGGAATTCGACTGTCGTAACGGCGCGACGCTTCATATTGCGCTTATCGGCTGGCAATTGCAGAACCGGATGCGCGCAGGCTTCTTCAAAGGCTGCATCTGCCGTCGTGTCCCATGCAAGAATAGCAGTCGAGCCGAGTGCGACCGCCAGATCTTTCATGTCTTCGACAAATTCTTTGGCGATATAGACATAGTTTTCGCTTTCATCATCACAATGAAGATCGAGTACGATGTCGTTTGCCAGAGCCATCTTCAAAAGCGTTGCTTTCAAACGCTGTGCAAGCGCTACCGGCGCAGCCGGGCCGGGCAATTCAGACGTGTTGAAATCCGGCAACAGTGGGAAAGCACGGTTGAAATTAACCGCCGAGAAAAACTCGAAACGGCCCAAGTGCTGATGCGCCTGCCACTGGTTCGAGCCAATCGGATTGGCTTGTGGGACAACCGTAATATTACCCAGAATGCGGCCTTCTTCGGCTGCTTTCTTTAACATCGGAACTAAGAAATGAAGAGCAGCCTGCCCCGGCAATTCTCCGCCATGCAGCGAGGATTGCAGATAGGCGGTGGGCGCATCGCCGTTTTTGCCTGCAAAGCGCAGCACACGCAGTTCAATGGCGTTACCCGGTACATCGCCGGCAAACTCGATAATCTCGGTCTTCATTTCTCATCCCAATTAATGCGCACAAAAAAAGCCGGGCAGAGCGCCCGGCTTGCCCTATTGATTTGCCTTAATATCAGGCTTTGCGGCGTGCATGCAAATGGGCAACGAGACCCACTGTCGAAGCGTCTTTGCCTTCAGCAGATTCGGCACACGAAACAACCGGAAGAAGCTCGGTGGCGAGTTCCTTGCCAAGTTCCACGCCCCACTGGTCAAACGCATTGATGCCGAAAATCTGCGCTTCCACGAAGACGCGATGTTCGTAAAGAGCGATCAGGCGACCGAACGCAAATGGATCCAACTTGTCGTGAACAAGGGTGAGCGATGGGCGGTTGCCCGAGAACACGCGATGCGGTGCAATGCGTTCGACTTCCGCCTCAGGCAGCTTCTTAGACTGGAGCTGTGCGCGGGCTTCATCCAGCGTGCGGCCCTTCATCAGCGCTTCCGACTGCGCAAGGCAGTTGGCAAGCAGCATTTCATGCTGATGATCGAGGTGCTTTTCATGGCCCTTTGCCGCAACGATAAATTCGAGCGGAATGGTGTCAGTGCCCTGATGCAGAAGCTGGAAGAACGCGTGCTGACCGTTGGTGCCGGGTTCGCCCCACACAACCGGACCAGTTGGGCCGGAAACAGGCTTGCCATCAACAGTCACGCTCTTGCCGTTCGATTCCATATCAAGCTGCTGGAGGTAAGCCGGAACACGCGCGAGACGCTGATCGTAAGGGATCACGGCACGGCTGGAATAATCGCAGATCGCACGATGCCAGTAGCCAATCAAACCAAGCCAGATTGGCAGGTTGTTTTCAAGCGGTGCATCGCGGAAGTGCACGTCCATCGAGTGCGCGCCAGCGAGGAATTTGCGGAAATTGTCGGCACCGATCGCGATCATCACAGGCAGACCAATCGCCGACCAGACCGAATAGCGACCGCCGACCCAATCCCAGAAGCCAAAGACGCGGTCTTCGCCAATGCCGAATGCTGCAACCTTGTCGAGTGCAGTGGAAACAGCCGCAAAATGTGCGCCAACAGCGTCTTCGCCCAGCGCATCCGCGATCCATTTGCGCGCGGTCTGCGCATTGGTCATGGTCTCAATCGTGGTGAAAGTCTTGGACGCGACGATGATCAGTGTCGTTGCCGGATCAAGTACATTCAACGTATCGGCAATATGCGCGCCATCGATGTTCGAAACATAATGGGCGCGTGGGCCATCATGATAAGGCGAAAGCGCAATCGTCGCCATAACAGGACCGAGATCGGAACCGCCAATGCCGATATTGACAATATCGGCGATCTTCTTGCCTGTCGCGCCCTTAATTGCGCCAGTACGGATGCCATCGGAGAAAGCAGCCATACGATCAAGCACGTCTTTCACATCCGGCAGGACGTTGTGGCCATCGACCAGAACTTCCTTCGACGTGGTGTCGCGAAGGGCCACATGAAGCACAGCGCGATCTTCGGTGTTGTTGATGTGCTCGCCTGCAAACATGGCAGCGCGGCGACCTTCAACATCAGCAGCCTTTGCAAGTTCGGTCAGAAGTGCAACGGTCTCATCATTGACGCGGGCCTTCGACCAGTCAAACAGCAGATCGTCAAGCGACAGCGAATAACGTTCAAAACGGCCCGGATCGGCTTTGAATGCCGCACGCATGTCTTTTGGTGCAGCTTCCGCCCAATGTTTCTTCAGCTTTGCGACCGTTGCTTCAAGCTTCGCCGTGTCTCTTGCCATGATGGTACTCCCAGTCAATCAAATCGATTTAATTGCCGATAATTAAGCAGTTTATTAGAGAATTGCATCCGTTAAATTACAAAATTTTCCATTTGATGTGGTTCCATATAGAGATATGCATCAATTTAGGTTGATCAGGAGTTTAGTCAAAACATGGACATCGTCGGAGAAGAAAAAATTAGTGCACCCCGACAGGCCGTGTGGGATGCACTCAATAGCATTGAAACACTGAGAAACTGCATTCCCGGATGCGAGGATCTGGAAAGAGTTTCAGACACGGAAATTCGTGCAGCGCTTAAAGTTAGCCTCGGTATTATCAAGGTACGCTTCCACGGAATTCTCAAGCTTTCCAATATGAACCCGCCATCCTCCTATACGATTTCGGGGCGCGGTGAAGGCTCGATTGCAGGCTTTGCCCATGGCGACACCGACGTAACACTGACTGAAGATGGTAATGACACGATCCTGAGCTATGTGATCCGTGGCGATGCCGGTGGCAAGATCGCACAACTTGGGTCGAAACTTCTCGGTTCGGTGGCACGCAAAATTGCAGATCGCTTCTTTGCGAATATCGGTGCTGCAGCAGCACAAAAAGCGCTCGATAATGCCGCTGCAAAAACGGCATAATTTCATTCGAAGATGGTATGGGAGGAGACGCGAAAGAGGTTTCGCTTTTCACTCCTATGAGATAGTCGGTAAAGCATAACCGTAATAAGGCCTATCGGCATGAAACCCAGAGACACCGCGACCTATATTTTCCTGGCCATAGCATGGGGACTATCGTTCCTCGTGGTGCTGCGCGTGGTCGAAGCCTTTGGCTGGGTTGGTGCGGTTGCCTTCCGCTCCTTCATTGCCGCAGGAACACTGTTTGCGATTGCGAAACTTTCCGGGCGTAAGCTTGATTTTCACGCTGGCTGGAAACCCTTTGCCGTTGTTGGTGCAACCACCGTTGCGGGCCAGCTGATCGGCCTTTCCTATGGCACGCCGCTGATCGGAACGGCGATGGCCGCGATCTGCGTTGCATCGATTCCGCTTTTCTCGATGGTCATCAGCCAGCTCTGGGGGCTGGAGCGCATTACTTCACGCCGCCTTGTAGGGCTGCTGCTCGGTGTAACCGGTATTGTGTTGCTCGTTGGTTTCCCTGCTGTGGCCGTAACACCTGAATTTATCATGGGCTGTATAGCCGTGATGTTCTCATGTTTTTCGGCAGCCTTTGGCAGCAATTATGCCAGCCGCCGTCTTTCCACCACCGGCTCATGGGAAACAACCATCGGCGCATTCGTCTTTGGCGGCATTCTGACCTTGCCGCTGATCTTTGCCATTCCCGTGCCAACCACTCCGGGACTGGTTGATTTTGTCTATTTGCTGATTTCTGCCTGTGTGATGAGTGCGCTTACCTATGTGCTTTATTTCAAACTGGTCGGAAATGTCGGACCAACAAAAGCCATCAGCGTCGAATTTGCAGTCACGGTGATTGCAGTTCTGGTCGGTGCATTGTTCCTAAAAGAACAGCTATCGCTCATCCAGTTTGTCGGCGCTGCCGTCATCATCGCTGGCTGCGCACTGGTGCTAAGCTCACGCCCATCGCTGCCAAAAGAAGCCGAAGCTTTCCCAGCTCCTAAGACAGAAGAAACATCTGATAGCAATATTATCAAATCAGAGACAATCTGATTTCGCATTCCAGTTCTGTTTCAAAGGCCCGCGCTTTCAAAACCGGGCCTTTGCCTATTTCTGGTGTGCTTTTTTTGACGCGCATCTTTTTCCGAAAACCGGTTCCCACTTTTCGGGATGCGCTGATTTGTCATAAATTGACCAGATGATAAAAAATTTGACCTTCCGTAAAAATCTGTCATCCTGTCAGTAACGGGCATCACGCGACGGTAAAGATCGCAGCCCGGAACAGAGTTCAAGGTGCGCAAAGGGAACCCGCGCCTGAACAAGCAAAAATGGGAGATGCGATCGATGAGATCAGCAGAGAATTCACCTATTGATGCAATTGATAATCCGGGACACGCGAACGGGCCTGATATCCATGGCTCGCGGCTGGAAAAGGCCGACTATGCGCATGTTTTCGATGATCTGCATCCGCCGCTCAACAAGCATGAAGCCCTCGTTGAATCCGACCGCTGCTATTATTGCTATGATGCGCCTTGCATGAATGCATGTCCTACCAGCATCGACATTCCGCGTTTCATTCGCCAGATCAATACCGGCAATGCCATTGGTGCGGCAAAGACCATTCTTTCAGAAAACATTCTGGGTGGCATGTGTGCCCGCGTCTGTCCGACCGAAACGCTTTGCGAAGAAGTGTGTGTTCGCGAAACGTCGGAAGGTAAGCCAGTCAAGATTGGTGAATTGCAGCGTTATGCCACCGATGTTCTGATGGAAACCGGCAATCACCCATTCAAGCGCGCACCTGATACCGGCAAGCACATCGCCATTGTAGGCGCGGGTCCAGCGGGTCTTTCTGCGGCGCACCGCCTTGCGATGCATGGCCATCAGGTGACGATTTTTGAAGCGCGCCCAAAGGGCGGCGGTCTTAATGAATATGGTATTGCCGCCTATAAGACGGTCAATAATTTCGCCCAGCGCGAACTGGAATTTGTGCTGAAAATCGGCGCAATCAACATCGAATATAACCAGACACTCGGTCAGGACATCACAATTGAAGCGCTGAAGGCGGGCTATGATGCGGTGTTCCTCGGCATGGGTATGCCCGGCGTGAATGATCTGGGACTTGTTGGCGAAGACGCGCCCAATGTGATCGATGCCGTTGATTACATCGCCAATCTACGTCAGGCAAAAGACCTCTCGTCCCTGCCCGTTGGCCGCAATGTTGTGGTTATCGGTGGCGGCATGACCGCAGTAGACGTTGCCATTCAGACGAAAAAGCTCGGCGCTGAAAACGTGACCATCGTTTATCGTCGCGGTCAGGAAAGCATGAATGCCAGCGCCTATGAGCAGGAACTGGCGCAGATTCATGGCGTGGTGATCCGCCACTGGTTGCAGCCGCACGCGCTTGAGCGGAGCGAAGACGGCACGGTCAACGCCATTGTGTTTGAATATACCAATGCCGATAGCGGCAAGCTTTCCGGCACCGGCGAATATCTCATTCTTGAAGCCGATCAGGTCTTCAAGGCTATTGGCCAGAAGTTTGAACCGGAACCCGTTGCGGGCGCAGGCATCGGGCTTTCCAAAGGACGCATCAGCGTCGACGACGAACGTCGCACATCCGTTGAGGGAATATGGGCGGGGGGCGACTGTGTTGCCGGTGGTCAGGACTTGACCGTTGCATCGGTGGAAGACGGCAAGGTTGCCGCCGAATCCATTCATGCGACGCTGACAAAACGACCCGAAGCAATTGATGGCTTTGCCGATGCGGTTCTGTCGGGCGGCGCACTGCATGCGCCTGCCCCGTCTACTTACCGCGACCGCAGTGTGCCTTTGGGCCAGGAACAAGGCTGAGGAGAGTAAACATGGCTGATCTTTCAACGAACTTCCTCGGCATCAAGTCGCCAAACCCGTTCTGGCTGGCTTCGGCTCCGCCGACTGACAAAGCTTACAATGTCGAGCGCGCTTTCAAGGCTGGCTGGGGTGGTGTGGTCTGGAAAACGCTGGGTTCCGAAGGCCCGCCGGTGGTCAATGTTAATGGTCCACGCTATGGCGCGATCCATGGTGCTGACCGGCGGTTGCTGGGTCTTAACAATATCGAGTTGATCACCGACCGTCCGCTGGAAGTGAACCTGCGCGAAATGAAAGAAGTAAAAATGCGTTGGCCCGACCGCGCATTGATCGCTTCGATCATGGTGCCGTGCGAAGAAGAAGCATGGAAAGCCATCCTGCCGCTGGTAGAAGAAACCGGCGCTGACGGTATTGAGCTGAACTTCGGTTGTCCGCACGGCATGAGCGAACGCGGCATGGGTGCGGCAGTTGGTCAGGTGCCAGAATATGTCGGTATGGTCGTCAAATGGTGCAAGCAATATAGCCGCATGCCGGTGATCACAAAGCTGACGCCAAACATCACCGATATTCGCAAGCCTGCGCGTGGCGCAAAGGCCAATGGCACCGATGCCGTATCGCTGATCAACACGATCAACTCGATTGTTTCGGTTGATTTAGACAGCATGTCGCCGGTGCCATCCATCGACGGACGCGGGAGCCATGGCGGTTATTGCGGACCAGCGGTCAAGCCAATCGCGCTCAACATGGTGGCGGAAATTGCGCGTGATCCTGAAACCTATGGTTTGCCAATTTCAGGCATTGGCGGCATTACCACATGGCGCGATGCGGCAGAGTTCATCGCACTTGGTTGCGGCACGGTTCAGGTCTGTACGGCAGCCATGACTTATGGTTTCAAGGTCGTTGAAGAAATGATTGACGGCCTGTCCGACTGGATGGACAGCAAAGGCTATCAGACGATTGATGATTTCCGCGGCATGGCTGTGGGACATGTGAGCGACTGGCAGTATCTCAACCTCAATTATGTCACCAAGGCACGGATTGATCAGGATTCCTGCATCAAGTGCGGTCGTTGCCATATTGCCTGCGAAGACACGTCTCATCAGGCGATTACAGCGATAGTCGACGGTGCAAGGCACTTTGAGGTGATCGACGAGGAATGCGTTGGGTGTAATCTCTGCGTCAGTGTTTGCCCGGTCGAAGACTGCATCACCATGGAACAGATTAGCGACTTTGATCCTCGCACCAATGCGCCGATCCCGGAAAAATATGCCAACTGGACGACCCATCCAAACAATCCAATGGCTGTCAAAGAAGCGGCTGAGTAAAACAAAAACGCCGGGTTTTTGCCCGGCGTTTTCTTTGTAATATTTAGTTTTTAGCGGCTGACGCGCATACCTTTTTCTGGCTCGAACACATGGCTGTTTGCCGGATCAACCGCGATGGTCAGCACATCGCCCGGACGCACAGTCAGGCGTTCGCGAAACAGGCAGGTAATCGGCTGATCACCTAGCTTGCCCATGACCATGATTTCCGAGCCTGTCGGTTCAACAATATCAACCGTGATCGGTACGCCCTGCTCGGCAATCTTCATATGCTCAGGCCGCATACCGTAAACGGCTTTGCCCGAAAGGCTTGAATAATCACCTTGTGGAAGCTGCATGCGGAAGCCGCCATCAGCGACAAACGAGCCTTCTTCGATCTTGCCATTGACGAAGTTCATTGATGGCGAACCGATGAAGCCCGCGACAAACATATTGGCCGGACGATCATAAAGATCGAGCGGCGCACCAATCTGCTCCACCAGACCATCACGCATGACGACAATCTTGTCTGCCATCGTCATGGCTTCGATCTGATCGTGGGTCACGTAAATCGTTGTGGTCTTCAAGCGCTGATGGAGCCCCTTGATCTCACCGCGCATCTGCACACGCAGCTTGGCGTCGAGATTGGAGAGCGGTTCGTCAAACAAAAACACCTGCGGATCACGCACAATGGCACGGCCCATCGCCACACGCTGGCGCTGACCACCGGAAAGCTGGCGCGGAAAGCGGTCGAGCAGCTTGTTAAGGCCGAGAATTTCCGCCGCACGATTAACACGGCTGTCACGTTCTGCCTTGGGCGCATTTTTCAGCATGAGCGCAAAGCCCATATTGTCGGCAACCGTCATATGCGGATAAAGCGCATAATTCTGGAACACCATGGCGATATCGCGTTCCTTGGCGCGCAGATCATTGACCACACGCGGGCCGATGGCGATTTCGCCGTCGCTGATTTCTTCAAGCCCTGCGATCATGCGGAGCAATGTGGACTTGCCACAACCCGATGGGCCGACCAGCACAACAAATTCGCCGTCCTGAATATCCACGGAAACGCCGTGCAGAACGCCGACATTGCCATATTTCTTAATTGCATTTCGGATGGATACAGATGCCATCTTAAACCTCAACTCTTATTTGACCGCGCCTGCTGTCAGACCTGCAACGATCTGGCGCTGTGCGAAAACGGTTAGCAACAAGACCGGCAATGTCACCACCAGTGCTGCGGCGGCAAGCGGACCCCAACTGACCTGTTCAAAGGACAGCATGTTGTAAACAGCGACCGGCAGGGTACGTGTCTCGCGGCTTGCGAGCACGATGCCGAAAACGAAATTATTCCATGAGAATATCACCGCAAGGATGAGCGACACTACTACGCCGGGCTTGGCTATCGGGAGTGCCACCTTCATGAACACCTGCCACGAGGAAGCACCATCGATAATGGCTGCTTCTTCAAGCTCCATCGGTGTCGTCTCGAAATAGCCGATCATGATCCAGATCACGATTGGAACGGTGACGACCAGATGGATGATGATCTGCGGCCAAAGCGTACCGAGAAGACCGAGCGTCTGGAACAGCAGAAATAGCGGGATCAAATAAGACAGGCCCGGTGTCATACGCGCAATCATGATGACGATTGCCGACTTGTTGGCACGCAGACGTGCGATGCCATAGCCTGCCGGAACACCGACAATCAATGCCAGCAAGGTCGCAGTTCCGGTTACGAGAATACTGTTCCAGAAATAGAGCAGGAAGTCGTTGGTCTCGAATATCCCGGTATAGTTCGACCATGCTATGCGGTCGGGGATCAGGATGGGCGGGTAAGCACCATTGTCAATTTCATATTTCAACGAAAGCGACAGCATCCAGATGAAGAAGAAGATTGCGGGCGACACGATGACGAAAACCATGAGTGCCGTGCCAAGCTTTGAAAGAATTGACTTGCGTGCCATGATCGGTCCTCAAGCGTTCCATTTGGTCCGCTGGCGCAGAGCCAGAAGAACCATCGACATGGCGATAATGACAACGAAGAACACGACGGCAATCGCCGATCCATAGCCAATGTCATAGTAAGAAAACGCCACATTATAGAGATAGATATTGATGGTTTCCGATGCTGTACCCGGACCGCCCTGCGTCATCGCAAAAATGATATCGAAGCTTTTGAGCGCATCAATCGAGCGGATGATGACGGCAACCATGATAAACGGCAGGATCATCGGCAGCGTGATATAGCGGAACTTCTGCCAGCCATTGGCGCCATCGATTTCCGCACTTTCAAACGGATCGCGTGGCATTGAAGCAAGGCCGCCCAGCACGATCAGCATGACCAGCGGCGTCCACTGCCAGGTTTCAACCAGCACCAGCGACGGGATAACCGTGCTCTGATTGAATATCCATTCCTGTGGCGCAATGCCGATCAGCGAGAGAAGATAGTTCAGAACGCCAAGCTGCGGGTGATACATCATTGTCCAGACAAGGGCGACCGCAACCGGGGTCGCCATCATCGGCATGACGAAGATGCCGCGCAACAGCCCGCGCATTGGCAGTTTGCTGTCAAAGACAAGTGCCGCAATCGTGCCCAATATCATCGGGGCAACGACAGAGAGAACCGTATAGACAAGCGTGTGCCACATGGATTCCCAGAAGCGCATATCGGTTGCAAGGCGCAGATAATTGTCGAAGCCGACAAAGCTCTGCTCACCGCCGAGCTGCCACTGGTTGGCACTCATCCAGAGTGTAAAAACCCATGGAAAAACGATCACCGCCCCGACGGTAATCAAGGCTGGAAGAACAAACGGCCAGTAACTTGGCCGCAGGCGACCTGTGACGGGCTTGGTGGCAGGAACAGCCTTAGAGGCTGCTCCTGTTTTTGCACCTATCGGGGCGGCAGATGTCATTTTCCTTCGCTCCGTGCGAGGACCGGACGGAATTCTTCCGTCGCGCGTTTCATTTCAGTTTCTGCATCAGCACCATTCAAGAGATTGGTGAGGCCAACACCGATAATGTCGCGGAATTCCGTGACAGGCACGATGACCGGCAGGCAGAGCTCGCTGATTGGTGCAGATTTCGAGAGAGCTTCCACCCAGCCTTCCGGCATGGTGACGCCCTTGCGGACTTCTGCATCGTCGATGATCGACTTGCGGAACGGAACGCCCGATCCAGACTGCAACAAGCGAGCGCCCATTTCCTTGGAAATAGCCCACTGGCAATAAAGATATGCAGCTTCCTTGTTCTTCGAGGCTTCGGTCACGCCGATGCCGTCACCTGTGGTCGGTGCGGCCTGTGCATTCGGGCCTGCTGGCATGACACCATAGCCAACCTTGCCAACAACACGCGATTTGTTCGGGTCTTCAAGCGGCGGCGCAAAGCCGATACCGTCGAGCCACATACCAACGCGGCCCTGCAAGAAATTCGACTGGCATTCGGCCCAGTTGAAGCCCGCAACACCGGGAGGTGCGGCTTTGGTCATCAGACGCTGATAAAGCTTGGCTGCTTCAATGCCTTCAGGTGAATCCGTTTGAACATTGCCATCGGCATCCACCGATTGCTTGCCATAGCCGAGCAGAAGGCTGGTATAGACCGGCGCATTGGCATTCTTCATGCCACGCGCAACAAAACCATAGGTCCGGGTTGATGGATCAGTCAGAGCTTCGGCGGTTGTGACCAGCTCTTCAAAGGTCTTCGGGAATTCAAGGCCCTTCTCCGCAAAGAGGTCCTTGTTATAATAGATGATCCAGTAATCAACCGAGAATGGCAGCGCGCCGAAGCGACCATTGGCATCCTTGGCGAAAGTCAGACCAGCGCTCGCGAAATCATCTTCTGTGAGCGACGCATCGGTGAGCGTCGGGTCTTTAAGGAACGGGTTGAGATCGGCAAGCCAGCCGCCCTTTTCAAACTGACGCTTCTGAACGTGATAGCTGATGTGAATGACGTCGAAGCTCGGACGGCCCGAGGTCAGCTCAATCACCGCCTTCTGGCGCTGCTGCTGTTCCGGCGTCTGCTCAGAATTGACCTTGATGCCGGTCAGATCTTCGAATTCCTTCTGATGCTTCTGAAGGAGTTCGCCGCGCGGGCTTTTGATGAGATTAACTTCAAGCGTGGTGCCAGCATATTTCTTCCAGTCGACACCCGACTGGGCGAAAGATGGGCTGATGCCCGTTACACCTGAGGCGGCAATGGCCGCTGTTCCCGCCAAAAACTGGCGACGTGTTGGACGTAATATATTCACTGCTTACTCCTCCCCTGTTGTGTGTTTGGCTCGGCGACTCCTCTCGCCAAACCTTCAGTCTCATATATGCAATGCCAGCTTCCGTGCGTTGTTGATGTGAACGGCGATAGCATCCATGGCAGTCTGTGGATCGCGGGTTTCGATTGCTGAGAGCACCGACAAATGTTCCTGCATGACCGGGATCACGCGCCCCGTGATACGGAAACGCTCCTGATTGATCAGGCGCATCTTGATCGTATTGGTCTGATAATTGCGCCAGATGATTTCATTATCGAGCGAGCCAACAATCGTATCATGCAGGCTCCAGTCGATATTCTGCGCCTGCTCTTCAAGCTCCGGCGTTTCGCCTTCGCTCATGGCGCGATTGAGCGTTTCTTCGTGCGCGGCACGCAGCGAACGCAGCAATGTATCGGAAGCCGACTGACAGAAAATCGCAACCGATTCCTTTTCGATGAAAAGGCGGAATTGAAATGCCTCGCGGATCAGGTTGAGATCGATATGAGCGATCTGAAGTCCGCGCTGTGGCACAGTCTTAATCAGACCTTCCGTTTCGAGACGCGGAATCAGTTCGCGGATCGCACCCAACGGCAGGCCCGTCATGGTAACAAGCTGGCGCTGGGAAACGAACTGGCCCGGATGAAAATCACGCGCCAGCAAATGCTCGGTGAAGCTCTGATAAGCTTTATCCCGCAATTTTACTGGTTCGTTGTGATCGTCCGCCAAAGCCATTCCCTTTTTGCTACTAGAGCTTATGCCGTGGTCAGGCTGCTTTTGCCATATGCAAACGGTCGAATACACTACCAATTGCATCAAAATCCGCATCATTCAGCGAAATCAGCGGTGCACGCACGCGACGCCATTCCTTGTCACCCGTATGACGCGCAACCATCGCCTTAACCGCAGGAGTGACCGGATAGTTGAGCAACTGGCGCACTGCACCTACCAGCTCATTGTCATCCAGACCCTCATTGATCATGCGCAGAAGACGATCCGGGAAGAGGTTTGCCATGCCGGAAATTGCACCCTGTCCGCCAAGACGCACACCGGCAGCAAGATCACGCTCGTCGCCGATCAGAATCGCAATATCTTTGTGGGCTGCAAGCAGCTTTTCCGTATAGGCCCAGGTGCCGGAAGAATCCTTCACGCCGATGATGATGTCACCAAAAGCTGCACGCAGACGGGTGATGAGATCGACCGATAGTTCAACAGCCGTCACCGACGGAATATTGTAAAGGATGATGCTGCGCGCATCGCTGCCAAGACCCTTCAACACCGCCGAGAACCAGTTGAACAGACCATCATCGGAGAGGTTCTTGAAATAGGACGGTGGCGCGAGAAGAATGGCCTTGCAGCTGCGACGCAGCGCATCAGCAGACTGTGCAACGGCATCGGCAATCGAGTTTTCCATCACGCCAACGACGATGTTGGAGGCAGCAAAGCCCTGCGCGATAAATGCATCAAGAAGGGCTGCGCGCTCAGCATCACCAATGGAAGAGCCTTCGCCCGTCGTGCCAAACAAAGTGACGCTTGAGCAGCCATTGTCGAGGCGCGCGCGTGCATGCTTCAGCGCACGGCTGACGTCGATATTGCCATCAGCATCGAATGGGGTCGTGAGTGCTGCAGAGAGGCCGAAGCGCTCCTGTCCAGAATGATTATGTGCCAAAACTGGCTCCTCCCAAGATTGAACTGTAAGCTTGCACATACTAACATGTTAGTAAATAGTCAATTTGATGTTGAAGCCTGGGTGTTCAATTTTGAGGGAGGCTTTTAATTATTGTGCGGGAACCATACCCGTTTCGATGAAGGAAAGAACTTCCTTTTGGCTTGGCGAACCGGCGCGTCCGCCAAAGCGTGCGCATTTGATGGCGGCGGCGGCATTGGCAAAGCGGATGATGTGCGTCATGTCTTTGCCTTCCACCAGACCATGCGCGAAAGCGCCGTGAAACACATCACCTGCAGCCAGCGTATCGACCGCATCGACCTTAAATCCGGGCACATGGAAAACCTGTTTGCCAGCGCCTTCGGCCCAATAGCAGCCATCTGCACCACCGGTCACAGCCGTGAAAACATCATAGCGGTCGGCAAGAAGACGCACGCATTCGCGCAAATCCGTCGTGCCTGTCACGCTGATTGCAGCTGGTTCTGACGCAACAATATGGGTTGCGAGTGGCAGCAAGATTTCCAGCAATTCGACGGGAGCGGTATCAGCATCCAGTATTGCCGGAATACCGGCATCACGCGCGGCACGAAGTGCTGTTTCAGCAGCCCATGGCCAGCGCACATCGGTCATGACGGCAGCATAAGCACCTGCTGCAATTGGCGGCACCGATTGAGCCGGTCTTGCAAGCGTGCGATCATAAAACGGTACGATAATACGTTCGCCATTTGCATCAACGAGGATCGAAGAAAAGGCCGTGCGTGTGCCTTCCAGTCGCCTTATATGCGAACAATCAATGCCTTCGGCTTCAAGCTCTGCGACAGCGCGATCACCCACCGGATCAATCCCGGCAGAAGCCCACAGCGCCACATCGCCGCCAAGCCGCGCAATGGCTGCGGCGGCACTCGAAGCCATGCCGGCTGCTATCTCAACGGCCTCACGCGGCAGATATTTGCCTGCCGCTTGAGGGAGCGCATCAAGGCGAAGAATGGTGTCCATGGTGAGGGCACCGACGCAGAGAATTTTGGAAGTCATGATTACGAAATAAGGCCTTCGGAACGAAGCGTCGCCCAGAACTCATCCGGAACCGACTGCTCGAACCAGACGACATTCTGTCTGATCTGCTCTGGCGAACGCACGCCGATCAGAATGGAGCTGACAGCCTCATGCCGCAACGGAAACTGCATGGCAGCAGCAGCCAACGGCACATGATACTCATCGCAAATATCATGCAGGCGATTGGTGCGAGCAATGATGTCGGCAGGCGCATCGGCATAATCGAACTTCTGTTCGCCGCCGCGTGGCGCGGCCAGAATGCCAGAATTGAACACACCGGCAATCACCAGTGCCATGCCACGCTTTTGCGCCAATGGCAGGAATTCCTTTTCCGACACCTGATCAAGTAGCGAATAGCGCCCAGCCAAAAGCGAGCAGTCAAGATCAGCCTCTTCCAGCGCATCGCGAATGATCTGCCACTCGTTCACACCAAGGCCAAAACCTTTAATATTGCCTGCGTCGCGCAATTCGGTCAGCGCCCGGAAGCCGCCGCCTTTGGTCAGCGCGCTCCAGTGAAGCTCATGCCGGTCAACATGGGTCACGCGGCCAATGTCATGCACATAGAGCAAATCGATTTCGGGAAAGCCCAGACGTTGCTGGCTATCATCGAAGCTACGCATGACGCCGTCATAGCTGTAATCAAAGACCTCACGGAAGCTGAGGCCATTACGCCAGCCTGAATCGAGCGGGTTTTTTGGCGGCGCTGGCGGCAGCGTGCGACCAGCACGCTCATTTGTCATCAGGCGTCCGACCTTGGTGGAGACAACGGCGCGCTCGGGCTTTTCGCGCAGCAGATCTCCGAGCAGATGTTCGCAACGGCCATAGCCATACATTGGCGCACTGTCGAAATAACGAATACCGTTGTCCCATCCGGCTTCCAGCAACGCGTCTGCATCGGCGCGGGAAACAGGGGCATAAAGCCCGCCCAAAGGGGCTGTGCCAAGACCAAGCGCTGTTACATTCAGACCAGTACGGCCCAGTATGCGCCTCTCGGATGCTTTGAATTGCATGGATATCTCCCCAACGACAGCGCTTGACGCGCCGCACTCCTCTTTTCAGCGCCTCATATCCAAAAATTGCTTCTCACTTTTCGGGATGCGCGACCTCTTCCGCCGATTGATAAGAGCAAGTTTGCGCAAGCGCAATGGGAAAAGCATGCACATGCAAAAGAGCTTATTCATGCGCGAATAGATCATTCGCTGGAATACTACGACCGAGAATTAGAGAGAATATTCATTTTATATCAATAAGATAAAAGAGAATTCCCGATCTACCCATCATAAAACCCTTCACCAGCACCTGCTTGACAACGTCGATTTCCTGTCGATATTACTATGATGTCAGACCAATTTAAAACTAACAAGGGAACCGGTTCTGGCCTGATTGCGCGCTGAGATTCTGGGCCAGACTCCGGGTTAGACTATCGGCTGATCTCTGAGCCAATCTGTGAAATGGAGGCAGGATGAAAGATAGCAGGCTGCTGCAAATAGCGCCATTACCGCCGATGGATCGCGCCAGGCAGGTAACCGACGCGCTCGCCAATTACATCGCGACAGCGCAGCTTCAAGCCGGTGACCGCCTCCCCGCAGAACGTGAATTGATGACAGCACTCGCTGTCGGTCGCTCCACCATTCGCGAGGCAATCCGTCATTTTCAGGCATTGGGTGTGATTGAAGCGCGCAAGGGCAGCGGCACTTATCTGCTGAAGCCGATTTCGGCTGCGACAATCCACATGCCGCTCTCATTCGATCCCGCACAGTTGCGCGATGCTTTGCTGCAATCGCTCGAAGTACGTCGCGGAATTGAGGCGGAAGCCAGCATGGTTGCCGCACGCAAACGCACCGAAGATGACCTTGCGATTATCGAACGCAATCTCAACGAGATGGAGCGCGTTCACATCGCTGAAGGCACGTCAGGCCCCGAAGATCTAGCCTTTCATCTCGCCATTTATGATGCGACCCATAACCCGCTTTTCAGACAATTGCTCGAACAGATGCGCGAAGCCTTTCTGCACTTCTGGGATCATCCGTTTGAGCGGGTCGATTTCGCGCGGCGGACCTTTCCGTTCCACCGCACGCTCTTCAACGCCATCGTGGCTCAGAACCCTGAAACCGCGCGGCTTGAAACACTGAAAATCCTCGACATTGTTGAGGAAGACATCAAGGAAATGTCCAAATGACCGACGGGATGGATCCGCTGGATTTTGCAGCACTTACGGTTGCTCATGATGAAAGCAATGCATACGACGCCGTGGTTCCACCCATCGTGCAAACCTCGCTTTTTACCTTCCCAAACTATGACGACATGGTCGCCTCGTATCGCGGCGAAAAAATTCGCCCAATCTATACGCGTGGACTCAACCCGACCGTGCGCGCATTTGAAGAAATGCTGGCGAAGCTTGAGGGCGGCGAAGATGCACTGGGTTTTGCCAGCGGTATGGCCGCAATCTCATCAAGCGTATTGGCTTTCGTCAATCCAGGTGATCGCATTGTTGCGGTACGCCATGTCTACCCGGATGCGTTCCGGCTTTTTGGCACCATCCTGAAACGCATGCAGGTGCAGGTCGATTATGTCGACGGACGTGACGAAGAAGCAGTCGCAAAAGCCCTGCCCGGCGCGAAAATGTTCTATATGGAAAGCCCGACAAGCTGGGTCATGGAAGCTCATGATGTCGGCGCACTGGCCAAAATCGCCAAGCAACACGGCGTTCTGAGCATCATCGACAATAGCTGGGCCAGCCCGATCTTCCAGCGTCCGCTGTCGCTTGGCGTTGATCTTGTGGTGCATTCGGCGTCGAAATATCTCGGAGGCCATAGCGATGTTGTGGCTGGCGTTGTGACCGGCTCGAAAGCGCTGATCAATGCCATTCGCGCAGAAACTTATCCATATTTCGGCGGCAAACTTTCACCATTTGATGCGTGGCTGCTTATTCGTGGACTGCGGACGCTGCCAATCCGCATGAAGACGCACGAAGCTTCAGCGCTCGAAATAGCAAAGCGTCTTCAGGCGCTCGATGTGGTGGAAACTGTCTGCCATCCAGCACTCGCCAATCGCCTACCGGCAGGGCTGACCGGCACGTCCGGCTTGTTCTCTGTCATCTTCCGTGAAGGCGTGAATATTCGCGAATTCTGCAACCATCTCAACCTGTTCAAACTTGGCGTGAGCTGGGGCGGACATGAAAGCCTGATCGTGCCAGGCGAAGTGGTGTTGCAGCAAAAGGCACAGCCAAATTCCGCTCACACATTCGGCATTGATGCACGCTCGGTGCGCCTGCATGTCGGATTGGAAGGAACCGAAGCGCTGTGGAGAGACATTGAAGGAGCGCTCGCTCAGTCAATCGCATGAAATAAACCGTCGTGAGGATAAAAAAGGGGAACGGAAATGAAGAAACTAATCGTCGCCGCACTCGCCACCATGCTGATGAGTGGTACAGCACTTGCCGATACAACATTGAAGCTTGTCGAAGTTATCACCAGCCCGGAGCGCACCAAGACGCTTGAATCAATTGTTGCAAAGTTTGAAGCTGCCAATCCGGGCACCAAGGTGGAAATCATCTCGCTGCCATGGGGAGAATCCTTCCAGAAATTCGCAACCATGGTATCGGCAGGTGAAATTCCTGACGTCATGGAAATGCCGGACACGTGGGTGTCGCTCTATGCCAATAATGGCATGCTGGAGAGCCTTGAGCCATATCTCGAGAAGTGGGAAACCACGCCGGACCTGACCGAGCGTGCGCTTGAGCTTGGTCGCAGCGTCAAGAACACCGCCTATACGCTGCCTTACGGCTTTTACCTGAACGCCATGTTCTACAACAAGAAATTGTTGGCCGAAGCTGGTGTCTCCGAACCGCCAAAGACGATGGATGAATTTGTCGAAGCCTCCAAAAAGATTTCTGCATTGCCTGGCAAGTCCGGCTACTGCATGCGCGGCGGTCCGGGTGGACTCAATGGCTGGGTGATTTTTGCCGCATCCATGGCAGGTAACAATAAGTTCTTCAATGAAGACGGCACCTCGACTATGAACGGCGAAGGCTGGAAAAAGGGTATTACCTGGATGGTCGATCTTTACAAGAACGGCCTTGCTCCAAAGGACAGCGTCAACTGGGGTTTCAACGAAACCGTCGCGGGTTTCTATAGCGGCACCTGCGCCTTCCTCAATCAGGACCCGGACGCCCTGATCGCCATTGCCGAGCGCATGAAGCCTGAAGATTTTGGCGTGGCCATCATGCCAAAGGGCCCGGATGGCAAGACCTTCCCGACCATTGGCTTTGCCGGATGGTCGATGATGAGTGGAAGCCAGAACAAGGACCTCTCCTGGAAGCTGATTTCGATGCTTGAGGGACCGGAAGGCAACATCGAATGGAACAAGCGCACTGGGGCTTTGCCGGTCCTTAAATCCGCACAGAATGATCCGTTTTATAGCGGCGAACAGTTTAAAGGCTGGTTCGATGAGCTGGCTGACAAAAACGTCGTTCCAACCGTGATGCCGACTTATCTTGAAGAATTTGCCTTCTTCAAGGATTCGCTCGTCATCAAGACGTCGCAAGAAGCGCTTCTGGGCGACATCACGCCTGATGAGCTGGCCGAACAATGGGCAGAATATCTGACCAAGGCACAGCAGAAGCACCTTTCCAAACAGTAAGCAGCATAAACATCGCAGGCGCGGAATCTTCGCGCCTGCTCATCCTCTTCATGCAATCCCCGCGAAGGGAAAAATGATGAACGACACCGCTTCCATCAAGGCCCCGGTGCCAAGCGAAGTACCAAGGCAGGACCAGCGCAGCTTTTTGCAGCGTCTTGCACACGCCTCCGAACCCTATCTTTACAGCGCTCCCGCACTTATATTAATTGGCGCGATCATGCTGGTTCCACTGATCCTTGGCGTGTCTTATGCCTTTCGCGACATTCAATTGCTCAATCCTTTCTCGGGCGGTTTCGTCGGACTTGAGCATTTTCGGGAACTTGCAACCGATCAGGCGTTTTACCGCTCGCTGAAAAACACACTTTGGTGGACTGGCTGTTCGGTTCTGCTGCAATTCGTATTTGGACTTATTCTGGCATTGCTGCTCGACAAGCCGTTTGCGGGTCGCGGTCTGGCGCAAGCGCTGATCTTCCTGCCATGGGCAGTGCCAACATTTCTGACCGGTCTTAACTGGGCCTGGCTGTTTAATCCGGTTATCGGTCCACTTCCTCATTGGCTGCACGCCATCGGACTATTGAGTGCGCCTGACAATATCCTGTCCGATCCCAATCTTGCCATGTGGGGCATCATCACAGCGGGTGTTTGGTGGGGTATTCCGTTCTTTGCGATCACCATGCTCGCAGCTTTGCAGGCCATCCCACGCGACCTTTACGAAGCAGCAAGCATCGATGGCGCAGGCCCGGCGCAGCGCTTCCTTTCGATCACGCTGCCTTATCTTGCGCCCACCATGGCCATTACCATTTTGTTGCGCACCGTATGGATTGCCAACAGTGCCGATCTGATCGTCGTGATGACGGGCGGTGGCCCAGCTGATCGCACGCAGATCGTCGCAAGCTATATCTTCACGCAGGCTTTCAAGCGGCTCGATTTTGGCTACGCGTCTGCCATTGCGATGGTGCTGCTCGTGTTGCTGATGGTCTATTCGATGCTCATCGTGCTGTTGCGCCAGACGCTTCTGAACAAGGATTGAGGCCATGACAAACCGCAAGTTCCTCCTTGTCGGCGCACATCGCATAGCTATTCTGCTGTTCGTCTTGTTCGCGCTGTTTCCTATCTTCTGGCTGGTCAAAGTTTCCGTCACGCCCAATGACCTGCTTTACAGCGAAGGCGTCCGAATGTGGCCGTCACGCACGACGTTTGATCACTTTAGCCATGTGTTGAATAACAGCTCGTTTCCGCTGTTTTTCCGCAACAGCCTGATCGTGTCCGGCTCAACCGCAATCATCGTTACGCTGCTGGCGTCACTTTCCGGTTATGCGCTGTCACGTTTCAACTTCCGCGCCAAATACTGGATCGTGGCGCTGATGCTGCTCACACAGATGTTTCCGCTCGTGATGCTGATTGCGCCTATCTACAAGATTATGGCACCGCTCGGCCTCACAAATAGCCTGATCGGCCTCATCATCGTTTATTCGGCGTTCAATGTGCCTTTCGCAACCTTCTTAATGCAGTCGTTCTTTGATGGCATTCCGAAAGACCTCGAAGAAGCCGCAAAGATCGACGGTGCGACGCAATTCATGGCGTTTCGCCAGATCATCCTGCCGCTCACTCTGCCCGGCATTGCCGCTACGCTTGGCTTCGTTTTCACCGCAGCGTGGAGCGAGCTTCTGTTCGCACTGATGCTGATTTCCGGCAATGATGCGGCAACTTTCCCGGTCGGGCTTTTGAGCTTCGTCTCAAAATTCTCGGTCGATTTCGGACAGATGATGGCGGCGGGCGTACTCGCGCTGATCCCGGCCTGTCTCTTCTTCTTCCTCATTCAACGATACCTCGTGCAGGGTCTCACGGCTGGTGCGGTCAAAGGCTAGCATGTCTCCCAAAAATTCGAACCGATTTTGGGATAAAGATATGCTTTAAAACAAATAGTTAGAGCATTTCTAACGATTTACCTTAAACAAGAAATGCTCTGAAAGGATACTCCCTATGGCTTCCATTGATATTCAGTCAGTCCGCAAAAGCTACGGCGAACATGCTGTTCTGCACGGCGTTGATCTTGAGATCAAAGACGGGGAATTCATCGTGCTGGTTGGCCCTTCGGGCTGTGGTAAGTCTACGCTTCTGCGCATGATTGCTGGCCTTGAAGACATCACTTCTGGTCAGGTGCAAATCAGCGGCAAACGCGTCAATGAACTGGCACCTAAAGACCGCGACATTGCGATGGTGTTTCAGTCCTATGCGCTCTACCCGCATATGAGTGTCGCCGACAATATGAGCTACAGCATGCGGCTGCGCAAAACGCCGAAAGAAAAGATCGCAAGCGCCATCAAATCAACGGCCACAAAACTCGGCCTTGAGCCCTTGCTGGAACGACGCCCAAAAGCGCTTTCTGGTGGTCAGCGTCAGCGCGTTGCCATGGGCCGTGCGATTGTACGCCAGCCCAAGGCCTTTCTGTTCGATGAGCCACTTTCCAATCTCGATGCCAGACTGCGTGAGCAGATGCGCGCAGAAATTAAGAAACTTCACGCAGAACTGAAAGCCACTTCGATCTACGTCACGCACGACCAAATCGAAGCCATGACGCTCGCTGATCGTATCGTCGCCATGCATGGCGGTGTGGTGCAACAGGTCGGCTCACCGCTTGAACTCTATGACACTCCGGCCAACCTGTTTGTGGCTGGTTTTATCGGCTCACCGGGAATGAACTTTCTTGACGTCACCTATCTAGAGCAGGATGGTGAGCCGCGCCTGAAACTGACCGATGGTATGGTGCTTAAACTGCTGCAACCAATGCAGCTTCAGGACGGCGCACGCGCCACGCTTGGTATTCGGCCCGAACATGTGCAAATTGAAAACGAGGCAGGTATTGCTGCCAGTGTCGATCTTGTCGAACCCACAGGCTTTGGCATTATTCTTCATTTGAGCGTGCACGGACTGCCGTTTAAGATTTTCACGCTGGAGCGCGATGCGCTGCGGTCAGAAGGCACTATTCAGGTGAGCTTCCCGCCGCAACAGCTTCATTTATTCGATGGTGACGGAAATCGCGTAGAGACCGCTTAAACTGCGCCCGAAAAACGTGCCTGTATGTCTAGCGAAAGCAGGGCTACAGGCCGAGCCTGATCACCCGCCTTAACCCAAATCACTTCTTCAATCTCGCTGGAAGCAGCAGGCACCTGCCCTTCCTTAAGGCTAAGATGAAAAAGCTCTGCTTCAACGATTGAATCCGTTTCATTGGCAGCCGGCGCTGACATTTTTGCAGCATAGCGCAGTTGGCTCTCATCAATGAGAATACCAAGCTCTTCCTCAATCTCGCGAATGAGAGCGGTCTGCGGCTCTTCACCGGCGTCGATTTTGCCGCCAGGCTGAAAGAATATCTCGCTACCGCGCTTGCGAACAAGAAGGAAACGGCCCGCTTCATCGCGGATAATAGCTGCTGCAATACGAATCGTTGTCATGATGCCGCAACATCGTCACGAACACGTACACCGTCAAGAATGATTGCCGAAATTGAACGCGCTGTCTGTTCATAAAAATCTGGTTCTTCGGTGCGCTTTCCCATAATTGCAGCCACCTGAACCGAAAAGTCAGAATAATGCTGTGTCACCGCCCAAATGGTGAAAATGAGATTATACGGATCAATCGGCGCAATGCGCTTTTCTTCAATCCAACGGTGAATAACCGCCGCCTTATCATCGACCAGATCTTTCAAATGGCCTTTGAGAAAATCGGTAATCGCCGGTGCGCCATGCAGAATTTCATTGGCGAACAAGCGCGAAGCTTCTGGTCTTTTCGCTGAAATTTCAAGCTTGAGCGCTATGTAGCGGCGCAGTTCCTCAAGCGGATCACCTTCAGGATTGATGCTTTCAAATGGGCCAAGCCATTCTGTCAGTGTTTCTTCGAGAACCGTTACATAGATGTTCTGCTTGCGCGGAAAATAATAAAGCAGGTTTGGCTTCGACATACCTGCTTTTTCAGCAATCTGATCGACTGTCGAACCGCGAAAGCCATAAGCGGAAAAGACGTCCAAAGCTGCATCCAGAATGAGCCTGCGGTTGATGCCCTGAATACGGGTCGCGCCTTCTGTCTTTTCAGTGACAGACTGATCCGTGGGGGAAGTTGCGTCTGTGACCATTTAGCACCTTTATGCAGGGCAGAATTTTGTAAAACCGCTTGACCGTTGTCCAAGGCTCTTCTAGCCTGCATTTTGACCAACTAGTCAAGTTTTTGCAATCGCTGCAACAACATTGAGGCCAAAGAGCCGGGTCACGGGAACAACATAACATGCAAAGCGCAGACAACAATGCTGTGTGTGATGCATGCTTGAAATGTGGAGGCAGAGCGTATGGTGCTCTCCAGTAATCTCAAGGTTAATGGCGACAGGCTGTGGGACAGCCTGATGGACATGGCCGAGATCGGCCCGGGTATTCGCGGTGGCAATAATCGCCAGACTTTGACCGATGAGGACGGCGAAGGCCGTCAGCTTTTCCAGAAATGGTGTGCGCAGGCTGGTCTTTCCATGTCTGTTGACACCATGGGCAACATGTTCTTTTTGCGCCCCGGCGAAGATGCCGATGCTGATCCGGTCTATATGGGCAGCCATCTCGACACACAGCCCACCGGCGGCAGATATGATGGTGTTCTTGGTGTGCTCGGCGGACTTGAAGTCATACGCACGCTTAACGACATGAGCATTAAGACCAAACGTCCGCTTGTCGTGGTCAACTGGACCAATGAAGAAGGCACGCGTTTTGCGCCAGCCATGCTCGCATCCGGTGTTTTTGCCGGTGAGCTTGAGCAGGACTGGGCTTATCAACGAACCGATGCCAAGGGCAACCAATTCGGCGATGAGCTGGAACGCATCGGCTGGAAAGGCGACGAGCCGGTCGGCAAGCGCAAGATCCATTCCATGTTCGAACTGCATATTGAACAGGGGCCAATCCTTGAAATCGAAAACAAGGATATTGGCGTTGTCACCCATGGTCAGGGCCTTTGGTGGCTTCAGGTGACATTGACCGGCAAGGAAGCACATACCGGCTCAACGCCGATGAAGATGCGCAAAAATGCAAGCCTTGGTCTCGGCAAACTGCTGCAACTGGTCAACGAGATCGCCATGGCGCACCAACCAGATGCGGTGGGCGGCGTGGGCCATATTGAAGTCTCGCCAAACTCGCGCAATGTGCTTCCCGGTCAGATCGTTTTCACCGTCGATTTCCGCTCGCCGGACCAAAAGACACTCGATACCATGAAAACGCGCTTTGAAACGGAAGCGCCAAAAATCGCAGCAGACCTTGGCATCGGCATTGAAATTGAAGTGGCAGGCCACTTTGATCCCGTCACTTTTGACGAAGGCTGCGTGACGGCTATTCGCAATGCAGCCGAGCGGCTGGGTTACAGCCATCGCGACATTGTTTCCGGTGCTGGTCACGATGCCTGCTGGATCAATCGCGTCGCGCCCACGGCCATGGTCATGTGCCCATGCGTTGATGGGCTGAGCCATAATGAAGACGAGGAAATTTCAAAGGAGTGGGCATCGGCTGGCGCTGATGTGCTTCTTCATGCCGTATTGGAGACTGCTGAAATTGTGAGTTAGCATTCGTTCCATCCAATACTGCTTAATGTTCGAAACAAAACCAAAAAGGGGAACGCGAACATGGTAAGTTCTGGGGCCAGTAAAGTGATCAAGGGCGGCACAGTCATCACTGCCGACCGCACCTTTAAAGCCGACGTTCTCATCGAAGGCGAGAAGATTGTTGCCGTAGGTGATAATCTGACCGGCGATGAAACCATTGACGCTTCAGGCTGCTACATCATGCCCGGCGGCATCGATCCGCATACGCATTTGCAAATGCCGTTCATGGGCACCTATTCATCCGATGATTTCGATACCGGCACCGCAGCCGCCCTTGCTGGCGGCACCACGATGGTTGTCGACTTCGTGCTGCCCGGACCGGAAGGCAATCTGCTCGACGCGTTGCAGGAATGGTTCCAGAAGGCAGGCAAGGCGCGCACCGATTATTCATTCCACATGGCGATTACGGGCTGGAGCGAACGCGCGTTTAACGAAATGCCAGAAGTGGTGAAGCGCGGCATCAATACTTTCAAGCACTTCATGGCCTATAAGGGCGCGTTGATGGTCAATGATGACGAAATGTTCGCATCATTCCAGCGCTGCGCAGAACTGGGTGCCATGCCGCTCGTTCATGCAGAAAACGGCGATATCGTTGCGCAATTGCAGGCAAAGCTGTTGGCCGCTGGCAATGACGGACCGGAGGCGCACGCCTATTCACGCCCGCCGGAAGTGGAAGGCGAAGCGACCAACCGCGCCATCATGATTGCCGATCAGGCCGGTGTGCCGCTTTATGTGGTGCACACATCCTGCGAGCAGGCCCATGAAGCAATCCGCCGCGCGCGCCAGAAAGGCATGCGGGTTTATGGCGAGCCACTGATCCAGCATTTGACGCTCGATGAAAGTGAATATCACAATCGCGATTGGGATTATGCTGCGCGCCGCGTGATGTCGCCGCCATTCCGCGACAAAGTCAATCAGGATAGTCTCTGGGCAGGTTTAGCTGCAGGCAGTCTGCAATGTGTTGCAACCGATCATTGCGCCTTCACGTCCGAGCAGAAGCGTAATGGCATTGGCAATTTCACCAAAATCCCGAACGGCACTGGCGGACTTGAAGAACGGCTTCCGGTGCTCTGGACACGGGGTGTGCGCACTGGTCGTCTGAC
Organism: Brucella thiophenivorans; assembly: GCF_002252445.1. Classification (GTDB taxonomy): domain Bacteria; phylum Pseudomonadota; class Alphaproteobacteria; order Rhizobiales; family Rhizobiaceae; genus Brucella; species Brucella thiophenivorans. Next base: position 448,747 of record NZ_NNRJ01000015.1, on the reverse strand, counting down.
GCCAAACGAGTTTGTCGCTGTGACCTCGACCAATATTGCAAAAATTCTCAATATTTATCCGCAGAAAGGCGCAATCCTGCCAGGTGCTGATGCCGATGTCATCATCTGGGACCCCGAAGCCACCAAAACAGTCTCGGCCAAAACACAGCATTCTTCCATTGATTACAATGTGTTCGAAGGTTTTGAACTTAAGGGCCTGCCGGTCCAGACATTCTCGCGCGGTCGCCTTGCTTTTGACAAGGGGCACGTGACCGCGCAGCCGGGCGATGGCCGTTTTGTTGAACGCGAACCAAATGGTGCCGCCAACAAGGCATTGTCGCAATGGAAAGAAATCGTTGCGCCGCGCAAGGTGGAACGCAGCGCCGAACATATGCCGATAGGGGTCTGAATCATGGCTCTGGCTCAATTTCGGGAAATGCGCATGAATTCAGAAAACAGCGTTGCCCCGGAAAGGGGCCTGAAGACTGCAGAGACAGTCATCGACATTAAGGATCTGTCATTGGTTTTTGAAACCAATGACGGTCCGGTTCATGCCCTGTCCGACATTAACCTCGCGGTTAAACGTGGCGAGTTTGTTTCCTTCATCGGGCCATCGGGTTGCGGCAAAACCACTTTGATGCGTGTGGTTGCTGACCTTGAACAGCCAACTTCCGGCTCCGTCACGGTAAACGGCAAAACACCGGAACAGGCGCGGCTTGACCGCTCTTATGGTTATGTATTTCAGGCGGCGGCGTTGTTTCCGTGGCGCACGATTGAAGACAATATCAGCCTGCCGCTTGAGATTATGGGCCATTCAAAAGCCGAGCGAAAAGCCTGTATTGAAAAAAATCTCGCGCTCGTGAATCTCACCGGCTTTGGCAAAAAATTCCCATGGCAGCTTTCCGGCGGTATGCAGCAGCGGGCATCCATTGCGCGTGCATTGTCTTTTGATCCGGATATGCTGTTGATGGACGAACCTTTCGGTGCACTGGATGAGATTGTTCGTGATCACCTCAACGAACAGCTTCTGAAACTCTGGGCGGCAACGCAAAAGACCGTGATCTTTGTAACCCATTCGATCCCGGAAGCAGTGTTTCTTTCAACAAAAATCGTGGTCATGAGCCCGCGTCCGGGCCGCATTCATGAAATCATCGACTGTGATCTTGGCCCTGACCGAACGCTGGACATTCGCGAATCCGAAGCCTTTATCAAGATTGCTCACCGCGTGCGCGATGGCCTGCGTCTGGGGCATATTCATGAGTGAAATCCGGGGGCAGAAATCGTATGAAAGGCGGCGCAGATGACGGCCTTTTTTCGCGACAAATTTATTCCGGTTGCGACCGTCCTCGCAGTGATTTTTGCGATCTGGTACGCATTTGCTGTCTATCTGAACGCATCTTTCGAGCGTGATCAGGCGGAGCGCGCCGGGACCGAAATAGCTTTCTCCACGCTGGTTGGCAAGACGATGTTTCAGGACCGCCCAGTCCTCCCCGCGCCGCATCAGGTGGCTGAGGAAATCTGGAAAACGGTGTTTGTCGTCAAGCCGAGTTCAAAACGTAGCCTCGTCTATCACGGCTGGGTGACGCTGTCCTCGACACTGCTTGGCTTTGTGCTTGGCTCAGCGCTTGGTGTACTGCTTGCAGTGGGCATTGTGCATTCGACAACGCTCGATAAAAGCTTGATGCCGTGGATCATCACTTCGCAAACAATTCCCATTCTTGCCATCGCGCCGATGATTATTGTGGTGCTCAATGCGATTGGAATTTCAGGATTGTTCCCCAAGGCTGTCATTTCCACCTATCTGTCGTTCTTTCCGGTGGCGGTTGGCATGGTCAAGGGTTTGCGCTCGCCTGACATGATGCATCTTGATCTGATGCGCACCTATAATGCATCGAAAAATCAAGTTTTCTGGAAGCTGCGCTGGCCTGCAGCGATGCCGTTTCTGTTTACCTCCATGCAGATTGCGGTTGCCATCAGCCTTGTGGGTGCCATCGTCGGTGAATTGCCGACAGGCGCTGTTGCAGGTCTTGGCGCGAGACTGCTTGCCGGCTCCTATTACGGGCAAACCGTGCAAATATGGGCGGCACTGGTGCTTGCAGCTTTCATGGCTTCCATCCTTGTCGGGCTGGTTGGCATTGCGGCGACAATGGCCAAACGACGCATGGGAATCAAGCCGGAAAAGGCGGCATCATGATCATCAATATTGCTATCATCATCGCTCTGATTGCCGTGTCGTGGTTTGTCGTGCAGGGACTGGCCAGCGTTAAAATCCGCAATGCTCACGGCCAAAGGCTGTTCGATATTGCCGTGCCCGCATTGTTTGGCATTGCCATGCTGGTGCTATGGGAAGTGGCTGTGCGGATTTTCGAAGTTCCATCCGTCCTTCTGCCTGCCCCATCTGCCATATGGGCGCGGATCACAAGTTCTATCCCGATCTTATGGGCAGATTTTCAGCAGACATTCTTAAAGGCTGTCATCATCGGTTATGTGGCGGGATGCGGGCTTGGCTTCATCACCGCCATCATCGCCGACCGCATACCCTTTTTGCGCAAAGGCCTATTGCCAATCGGCAATCTTGCAGCTGCCCTCCCCATTGTCGGCGTGGCCCCCATCATGGTGATGTGGTTTGGCTTTGACTGGCAGTCGAAAGCAGCCGTTGTGATCATCATGACTTTCTTCCCGATGCTGGTGAATACGGTTGCGGGGCTTGCCGCCAGCGGCTCAATGGAGCGCGATCTGATGCAGAGCTATGGTTCCAACTACTGGCAAACGCTGATCAAGCTCCGTCTGCCTGCGGCCATGCCCTTCATCTTCAATGCGCTAAAAATCAATTCAACACTCGCCTTGATCGGCGCGATTGTGGCCGAGTTTTTCGGCACGCCAATCGTCGGCATGGGCTTCCGCATATCGGCTGAGATCGGCCGTATGAATGTGGATATGGTCTGGGCCGAAATCTTTGTGGCAGCTCTTGCGGGATCGCTCTCTTATGGGGTGATTGCGCTGATCGAGCGCAAAATTACATTCTGGCACCCTTCATACAGGAGGGCATGAGCCTGACTATTTGGCATCTACCATCATAAGGCGGACCAAAACGCATTCCGAAAAGTGGGAACCGGTTTTCGGGCAAAATGCGCACAATAAAAAAGAACCAGAGGAGAACTGAAATGAAGAAGGCAATTTCTCTATGCCTTGGAACAGCCGGGCTTGCACTCGCACTCATGACGAGCACCGCAATGTCAGCAGACAAGCTGACCTTGCAGCTCAAATGGGTGACGCAGGGCCAATTCGCCGGTTATTATGTCGCCAAGGACAAAGGCTTCTACGAAGAAGAAAATCTCGATGTTGAAATCAAGCCGGGCGGACCGGACGTAGCACCTCCGCAGGTGATTGCCGGCGGTGGTGCCGATGTGGTGGTGGACTGGATGCCGTCCGCACTTGCCACGCGCGAAAAGGGTGTACCGCTCGTCAATATCGCACAACCTTTCAAGAAATCCGGCATGATGCTGACGTGCCGCAAGGAAACTGGCATTACCAAGCCGGAAGATTTTAAGGGCCGCACGCTGGGCGTCTGGTTCGGGGGCAATGAATATCCGTTCCTGTCGTGGATGAGTCATCTCAAGATTCCAACCACGGGCGGCGCTGATGGCGTGACCGTGTTGAAGCAGGGCTTCAACGTCGATCCCCTGATCCAGAAGCAGGCCGATTGTATTTCGACCATGACCTATAATGAATATTGGCAGGTGATCGATGCCGGTCTTCCTGCCGATCAACTCGTCGTGTTCCCTTATGAAGAACAGGGCGTCGCCACACTTGAAGACGGGCTTTACGTTCTTGATAAGAGCCTTGAAGACCCGGCGATGGTCGACAAGCTCGCTCGCTTTGTCCACGCATCAATGAAGGGCTGGCAATACGCGTCTGAACATCCAGATGAAGCCGCCGAGATCATTTTGGAAAACGATGCTTCCGGCGCACAGACGCAGGAAGTTCAGGAGCGAATGATCAAGGAAATCGCCAAGCTTATCGATGGCTCGGATGGAACACTTGATGTGGCGGCAGCCGACCGTACAGTCGACACGCTGCTTGGAGGTGGTTCCGATCCGGTCATTACCAAAAAGCCGGAAGGCGCATGGACATCCAAAATCACGGATGCTGTAAAAAAGTAGAACAAGAAAAAACCCGGAAGCCGTAGCTTCCGGGTTTTATTTATTTCAGCTTTTCTTCCAAGGCCATAGCTCTGACGAGTTCACGCTCAAGCCGCGCTTCTTCCTCGACCTTTGGCTTGGTAAAGCGTCCGAGAAGAAGATAGGCAACCGGCGTTACAAACAGCGTAGCAATGGTTGCGAGGCCCAAGCCACCAACAATCACCCAGCCAAGTGCCACACGCGCTTCAGCACCCGCCCCACTTGCCAGCACCAGCGGTACGCCACCCAGCACCGAGCATATCATGGTCATGCAGACCGGACGCAGGCGAATATTGGCGGCTTCTTCGATAGCTTCACGAACATTCATGCCCTTGTCGCGCAGCTGATCGGCAAACTCGACAATCAGAATACCGTTCTTGGCCATGATGCCGACCAATAGCACAAGCCCGATCTGGCTATAGACATTGAGCGTAGTCCCAGTCAGAATCATCGCGAACACCGCGCAGCCAAGGCCCAACGGAACGGTCGCCATAACGATCAGTGCGCTGACAAAGCTTTCAAACTGTGCGGCCAAAACCAGCAGAATGATGATGATGGCAAAGCCAAACACCAGCACGATGCCTGTCGAGGTTTCGCTCATGGTCGAAGCTTCCGCCAGCGGAATGATGTGACTGCCGGGCGGCAGCAGGGGTGCTGCGATCTCGAGTGCTGCGGCATAGGCATCACCCAAAGCGAAATCGCTGCGCAGATTGCTTGTTATAGCAACCGACCGCTGGCGCTCTTCGCGATTAAGCTGCGGCGGCACCGCCTCTTCCACAACCGTCGCGATCGAAGACATGGGAACATAACGCCCATCGCTTGTCTTGAGGAAGACATTCTCAAGGTCGGTCGGGTCGTTGATCGGGTTGGTGGTGGATACAAGTTTCACATCGAAACTTCTGTCGCCCACATAGACCGAGCCAATCTTGCGGCCATCGAGAACTGATTGAACCGCGTTGGCCAGACCCGTTATATCAATGCCAAGATCGGATGCGCGTTCACGATTGATCTCAACAGAAAGCTGCGGCTGTGTCGGTTCGACCGACAGGCGCGGTTGCAGGAAACGGGGATCTTTTTCAAGCGCCGCAACGACCGCATCGGCAGCAGGACTGAGCTTGGCGTAATCATTGCCGACGATAGCAAATTGCAGGCCGTTACCGGCACCGCGGATGCCAAGGCTGTTGGGCTGAGCTGCGAAAATACGCACCCCTGTTATGCCTCGCGTGCGTGCTTCAACATCGGCCAGAATTTCCTGCTGCGAACGACTGCGTTCCTTCCATGGGGCCAGTGTAAGCACCATGAAGCCATTATTGGAAGAACCGCCCGAACCGGCAATCGAATAGGTAGTGAGAATTTCACCGCTATCGCGCAAAGGCTGCACGGCTTGTTCGATCTGATTGAGTTGCGACTGAAGAAACTCGACACTGATACCCTGTGGACCATTAACGCGCAAAAATGCCGATGCACGATCTTCGGTCGGCGTCAGTTCCTGTCGGAGCTGTCCGAAACCAACATAGGATGCACCTGCAAAAAGCACCGCTGCCAGCACCACAATGAAAGGCGCCGAAAGACAGGCATGCAAGCTTTTGCGATAGAAATTTCCAAGCCCACTACCAATACGACGCATGAAGAGCGGGCCATGGCCACCACCTTCCGCTTCGTCGTTGCCTTCTTTCAGAAACCGTGATGCCAGCATCGGACAGAGTGTGAGTGCCACAATGGACGACAGCAAAATCGCGATGGCAAGAACAAAGCCAAATTCGCGGAACAGGCCACCCGCCTGCCCCGGCAAAAAGGAGATCGGCACAAAAACTGCAACAAGCGTGAGTGTGGTCGCCACAACCGCGAAGAACACTTCCTGCGTGCCAAGAACTGCTGCCGCACGCGGCCCCATGCCCTGATTGCGTCGGCGCACAATGTTTTCAAGCACAACAATCGCATCGTCCACGACAAGGCCCGTTGCGAGCACCAGCGCCAGAAGGGTGAGGATATTGATGGAAAAGCCAGTTAGATAAATAGCTGCGACCGTACCAATCAGCGCCACAGGAATCGCCAGAGCGGGAATAAGCGTCGCGCGTATATCCCATAAAAACAGAAAGATGATAGCAACAACAATCAGCACCGAGGCAATCAGCGCAATTTCAACCTCATGAATAGCGCCATTGATGAAGTTTGCATCATCACTGGTAACCGTGATCGTAACACCCTGTGGCAATGTCTTTTGCAAATTATCAACGGCTGCGCGGACGCCTTGCGAAATATCCAAGGTATTGGACTGAGCTTGACGCACGATGCCAAGGCCGATTGCCGTCTTGCCGTTGGAGCGCACGGATGAGCTTTCAATATCCGGCCCAAGGGTCACGCTTGCCACATCGCGGATTTGCGTGCGTCCTTTGATGTAGACATTTTCGAAATCTTCAGGCTTTTCGAGATTGGCGGCAGCGCGCACCACAATCGACTGATCGGAACTGCGCAGAGACCCCGCTGGTGCGTCAAGCCCCATTGATGAAAGTGCGCTGGATATATCTGCAATCGTTAGGCCATAGCTTGCCAGACGCGCCTGATTAATGTCGATACGGAAAATCTTGTCGCGGTCGCCATTGATCTGCACATCGGCCACGCCGGGTACGGCGGAAAGCACATCTTGTATGTCATCCTCAACCAGAACCGTCATATCATCGACGGACATGGTGTCCGATGTAACCGCAAGGCGCATCACCGCATCGGCGTTGGAATCCGCCTTGATAATGCGCGAGGGATCGGCATCATCGGGCAGATTATTCGCCACACGCGAAATCGCATCGCGCATATCGGCTGCAGCGACATTCAGATCAACGCCATCGTTGAACTCGACCGTGACGCGGCTGCGTTCAAAGGATGAACTCGACGAAATCGACTTCACGCCCGAAACACGCGCCACAGCGTTTTCCAAAACCTGCGTCAATTGCCGATCGATGGTTTCAGCCGAAGCGCCACTGAAATCGGTACTGATCGTAACGACCGGGCGATCCACATCCGGCAATTCGCGAATGTCGACGCCCGAAAAGGCAGCCAGGCCCGCAACGATAATCAGGACATTGATGACGAAGGCAAAGACAGGGCGGCGAATGAACAGTGCTGTCGAGCCGCCAGTGTTTCCCGAAGACGATTTAGGATTGCTCACGCTTTATCCTCACCCTGCAGTTCGGGTTTTAGCGGGATCGGCCAGTGCCGTCCCCTGTTCGCTCTGCACCCGAACGGGCGCATCGTCGCGCACACTCTGCACACCTTGTGTCACGATCATATCGCCCTGTTTGACCGGGCCGTCGATAAGGATGTTGGTGGAATTGCGCTGCACGATGCGCGCAGGCACTTTCTCGGCCTTGCCGTCATCCACGCGCCAGACATAAGAGCCATCGGCACCCCACTGGATTGCCAGCGGATCGACCGATGGATAGCTATCGCCTGGAAACAGAACTGTCACCGAGAACGACATGCCGGCCCGCAAACGGTCCTGATCATTGTCGATTTCAGCGCGTACATGCAAAGTGCGGCTTGCTTCATCAAGCGTGTTATCCACGGCATTAATGACGCCACTATAGTTGACGCCGGGCAAAGCCGTCGATTGCGCGCTGACCGGCAGGCCAACCTTGATCTGCGGTGCAAAACGTTCCGGCACCCATATGTCGATCAAAACCTTGGAACGATCATCAATACGCGCAATAGACGTATCCGCCGTGATGTAATTGCCGGCATTGACCGGAAGAATGCCGACAACACCCGAAATAGGTGCACGAACGGTGCGACGGCTTAAAGCAAGCTGCGCATCCTGCAGAGCAAGATTGGTATTTGCCAGCGCCAGATCAGCTTCAATTTCCTGCACAACCGTTGCGGTGTTGGTCGCCCGAAGCCGCGCTATGCGATCACGGGTCGTTTGCGCATCTTTGAGCGCAATCTGCGCCTTGTTGACCGCGATCGTTTCTGTCTCATTGTCAAGTTCTGCAATTGCATCGCCAGCCTCTACGGTGTCTCCGGCCTTCACAAGAAGCTTGTTCATCGTGCCGCTGGAAAAAGGCGTGACTGAAACAGTGCTCAGCGCACGCGCAGAGCCAATAGCGGTCAGGCGATTGTTGATGGTTTCCTGTCCTGCCGCTTCAACGATGACCAAAGGTGCAGCCTGCCCCGAAGACTGCCCACGCGTCTGCTGCCCGGACGTTTCCTGAGTGGCAGAGCCTTTGTTTTTGTATAAATACCAGCCACCACCGGCAGCACCAATAATAAGCAGGCACAGAACAATCTGCTTCCAGGATTTCATTCAACTCTCCGGAAAGGCTCTGTCGAGCACGGCGACAAACCTCTGATAAAATATGCACATTCATGTTGGCTGCAAAATATGTCAGCAAACAGTATCAAAATGATGATCGACCCAACCGGTTGCACATAAAAGTGCATCGCTTGCGTCATCACAGATTTTCCCATTTGCGACTTTGCACGCAGCGATTCAGTGCGTCGAGTTAAATTTCGGTAATGCTAGAGCGTGTCGCGCTTAATCATATCCACCGCGCTCGCTCTATCCATTTATTTTAACACATGTCTTTATCCTAAAACCGGTTCCCACTTTTGTGAGACATGCGCTAAAGCACCGTGCGTCGTCTCGGACGCACATGCGTATCAAAGACAACGTTGCCATCAGGCTTCACGCAAAATAGATAATGCCCGTTGGAATTATCTTGCGCATCCATATATAAAAGGCAGGATTTATACGTATTGCATTATGACGAGCATACTAAATTGGGCACGAGCGCATTATGCCTCACAGCCTGTCAATCTGGATTTAACGTATGACGGCTGTTGAAAAATCCATGGATAACGGGAAGGCTGTTACTGATGCAGCCGCAAATGCCGCCCCCATAACAGCCAAGACTGCACCACAGGACAATACATCGCCTGCCCAATTTACCCGCCTTCGCTGGCGCAACAGGCTTTCGAGCAAACTTCTTATTCTCACCGCTCTTGCGGTGCTAATTGCCGAAGTTCTGATCTTCGTTCCATCCATTGCCAATATGCGCGTACGCTGGATGAGTTCGCGGCTTGATACCGTCGAGGCGGTTAGCGAAGTTCTCATCGCAAGCGGCAATATCGATATTCCGCGCGATGTGCAGGATAAGGTTCTGCTTGCGACGGGTACAAAAGCTATTGCCTTTCGTGAGGCAGGCGCATCGCATCTTCTGGCGATGAGCGAAATGCCGGATAGGATTGATCAGGTTGTTGATCTTGCCAATGTCAGCGAAGCCGCCGCAATCTGGGATGCCTTCGGAACGTTATTCAATGGCGGCAATCGCACATTGCGTATTTATGATTCAAACCCACAATCAGATACACCTGGACGCATCATCGAAATCGTTACCTCGGACGCACCATTGCGTCACGCAATGCTGAGCTACGCGATCAATGTGGCTATCATCTCTTTGCTCATATCAGTGATTGCCGCGAGCCTTATCTATCTTATCATTCATGAAATGCTGTTGCGCCCGGTGCGGCTCATGCATCGCAATATGATTGATTTTGCCTCAGCACCTGACAATCCAACACTCATTCTGGTGCCGGAAAACCGCAAAGATGAATTTGGCGTCGCCCAGCGGCAGATTGCACATATTCAGAGCGATTTGCAACGCACGCTTAAAGAACAGAAGCATCTTGCCGATCTTGGACTTGCGGTTTCTAAAATCAATCATGACATGCGCAATATTCTGGCTTCGGCGCAACTCATGTCGGACAGGCTGGCGGATATTGATGACCCAATGGTGAAGCGTTTTGCGCCAAAGCTCATTCACACGCTCAGCCGGGCAATCAGCTATTCGGAAAGCGTAATGGCTTATGGTCGTTCGCAGGAGCTGCCGCCTGCGCCACGTCGCGTGCAGCTTCACTCGATCATTCTCGATGTTCAGGAAACGCTCAATCTGAACAAAGACAGCGGGATCGAGTTTGAGAATCTGGTTGCAGATGATTTTGAACTCAATGCCGATTCTGAACAGCTCTTCCGGGTTTTGTGTAATCTTTGCCGCAATTCAGTACAGGCGATGGAACGCGATCACACCGGCGATGTCGCAACCGTCAAACGTCTGACCATTTCCGCAGGCCGCATCGGCACCACCGCGATCATCGGCGTTGAAGACACAGGTCCAGGCCTGCCACAAAAAGCCCGTGATCACCTCTTCACGGCCTTTAAAGGCTCCACACGCAGCGACGGAACAGGTCTTGGCCTTGCGATTGCGCAGGAACTTACCCGAGCGCATGGCGGCACGATTGAACTGCGCGAAGATCGGCCCATCGGCGCACATTTTGAGATTCGCCTGCCAGACCTGCCGAATTGGAACGAAAAGCAAAATAGTCAGCATAGTTAGAGCATTTCACGCTGTGATTCCTGTTGGACGAATGATTCCTACGGCCACACGTGAGATGATTTTCGCTTCACGGAGGTTTTCCCCATTTTACGAACGGCTAAAAAAGCCCACAAAACCGGGCATTGACGAGAAAACTTCACATAAGCGCATTTTTTTCCAAGAAGGTGCTTGCATTTAGCAATCTGTCCGATTATCAACCGCCCATCGCCGCAGCAAACGCGGCAAACAGGCACGCACCCGTAGCTCAGCTGGATAGAGCACCAGACTACGAATCTGGGGGTCAGAGGTTCGAATCCTTTCGGGTGCGCCATTTTTTTCAATACGTTAGATCTTGTTTTCGCAGACCTCGTTCTGCGGTTAAACTCATGTCGTACCCTGCGACAGGGATGCAGAACGCGTAATGATATCTATAAGAGGAAAGACCAAGGCAGCTGTCGCACCTTGGCCCTTTGAAAAGATTCCGCTGTTTGCAGATCAAATTATCAATGATGCATCATTTCATGAGCAACATCTTTGCCATTCATTGATGAAGGATAGTAGGTCGGCCAGTTCGTGACCTCTTTAAGCAGAGCCGCACGATCATTGCCCCAATAAAGATGATAGTGATCTGCCTTTTCAGGCGCGATGATATGATCGCTGAACTGCATATATTCGGGTGCAGAGCCATCGCCCTCAACCTTTTTGAAGATAAAGCGAACTCCGCGATTGCCCTTGGCATATGTCAGAATCTCATAGCCATCGCTTGCATATTTGCCAGATGAAGCCTTATCGCCTTTATAGAAAGAGACCTCGTCACCCTTGATGACAAGACGGTCGACATCTGTTCGATAGCCGATTTCGTAATAATCGCTGTACTCTTTAGCGCTCTTATCGCCATGCTCTGCCTTGTGCGCAAAGACGGCATCCAGCGTACCATCCTTCAAATAGGGATAGACGGACTGCCAATCACCTTCCCAATCGGATAGCTTGCGATCTTTGACCTGGTTATCCTCAAAATAGCCATTGGACACATTCTTATCATCTTTGTGGGCGTGGTCATGGGAATGCGAATGATTGTGACTGGACACCGATTTTTCCTTTGTCTCTGCCAGGGCCGGACCTGAAACAACCATAGCTGCGCAAAGGCCAAGCGAAGCAAGCAATTTTAACATATCGATTCTCTCCTAGTTGTAAAGGTAATGTAATATCGTTACAATTTTGAAATAGACACTCTTATGGCTTCTGACAAGCGCAACTATCGTTGGCAGCAATTTATTGGGTGTCTGTGCACAAAGCGCACACGCGCTTGTGCCGGTGGATGTGCGCAACAAACAGGTGTTGCATAATCAGCTATGAGACATTTCGACGGGAACCCAGATCAACAAAAACCCGCAATTTGCGGGCTTTGTCTTATTCAGGCTTTGCTTGTTTATCGGCATGACCAAGATCACGCTCAGGCCATACAAGATCACGCACGCGCTGCTTCAACACTTTGGCTTCAGGGAAACCGCCGTCACGCTTACGCTCCCAGATAAACTCTTCGTTGCCATCGGGCATGTGAATGCGGATTTCAAACACGCCACCCGTTGAGGGCCGCAGCGCCACTTCTGCAACGTCCTGCCCGAATGTCTGCAATAGCTCCTGTGCGAGCCACGCCGCCCGCAGCATCCAGTTGCATTGCGTGCAGTATGTGATGGAGATGCGGGGCGCGTTACTCATCAAACATCATTTCCGTTTTCTGCAGTTTCAAAACCTAAACAAAAAAGAGGTGCTCAAGGCACCTCTTTATATTTCTTAATCATCACCCATCTTGAGCGCCTGAATGAAGGCCTCTTGTGGAATTTCGACCTTGCCGAACTGGCGCATGCGCTTTTTACCTTCCTTCTGCTTGTCCAGAAGTTTGCGTTTACGCGAAATATCGCCGCCATAGCACTTGGCCGTCACGTCCTTACGCAGCGCCGAAATGGTTTCGCGCGCCACGATACGGCCGCCGATTGCCGCCTGAATCGGGATCTTGAACATATGCTGCGGGATCAGCTCTTTGAGCTTTTCGCAAAGCACACGGCCACGCTTTTCAGCAGCAGAACGGTGAACCAGCATCGAAAGCGCGTCAACTGGCTCTTCGTTCACGAGGATTGACATCTTGACCAGATCGCCCTCACGGTAGTCCGAGAGGTTATAGTCGAACGATGCATAGCCCTTCGAGATCGACTTCAGACGATCATAGAAATCGAAAACGACTTCGTTGAGCGGCAGATCATAGGTGATCATCGCACGCGGGCCAACATAGGTCAGATCAATCTGGAGGCCGCGACGCTCCTGACAGAGCTTCATGATCGCGCCGAGATAATCATCTGGCGTCATGATGGTGGCGCGAATCCACGGCTCTTCAATCGCTTCGATCTTCACAACATCCGGCATATCAGCCGGGTTGTGCAGCTCTTTCTGCGAGCCGTCCTGCATGTTCAGGCGATAGACAACCGAAGGCGCTGTCGTGATGAGATCGAGATCAAACTCGCGCTCAAGACGTTCCTGAATGATTTCAAGATGCAGAAGCCCCAAGAAGCCGCAGCGGAAACCGAAACCAAGTGCAGCCGACGTCTCCATTTCAAAGGAGAACGACGCATCATTGAGGCGCAGCTTGCCCATGGCTGCGCGCAGATCTTCAAAGTCCGCCGCATCAACCGGAAACAGTCCGCAGAACACAACTGGCTGCGCAGGCTTAAAGCCCGTCAAAGGCTTTTCCGTCGGGCGACGATCTTCGGTGATGGTATCACCAACGCGCGTATCAGCGACTTCTTTAATAGACGCTGTAATAAAGCCGAGTTCACCCGGTCCGAGTTCATCCATCTGAACCATCTTCGGCGTAAACACGCCAGTGCGTTCAACTGGATATTTCGCGCCTGTACCCATCATGCGGATGGTCTGGCCTTTTTTCAGCACGCCATCAATCACGCGGACCAGAACAATAACGCCCAAATAACTATCATACCAGCTGTCGACCAGCATGGCTTTCAGCGGCGCAGTGCGGTCGCCCTCTTTTGGAGGCGGCAGCTGCTCAACAATCGCTTCCAGCACATCAGGGATACCAAGGCCGGTTTTGGCCGAGATCATCACGGCCTTGCTCGCGTCAATGCCGATCACTTCTTCGATCTGGTTCTGAACGCGCTCAGGCTCGGCTGCCGGAAGATCAACCTTGTTCAGCACCACAACAATATCGTGATTGTTGTCGATGGCCTGATAGACATTGGCCAGTGTCTGCGCTTCAACGCCCTGTGAAGCATCCACCACCAAGAGCGACCCTTCGCATGCAGCCAGCGAACGCGAGACTTCATAGGCGAAGTCAACGTGTCCGGGGGTGTCGATAAGGTTCAGCACATAGTCCTCGCCGTTCTTCGCCTTATAGTTAAGACGAACGGTCTGGGCTTTGATGGTGATACCGCGCTCGCGCTCGATATCCATCGAGTCGAGGACCTGGTCCTTCATCTCACGCGTGTCCAGCCCGCCCGTCAATTGAATGAGGCGGTCGGCCAGCGTCGATTTGCCGTGGTCGATATGGGCGACGATCGAAAAATTGCGAATATGGTCAAGTGGTGTGCTCATGCGCGCGATTTACCAGTAAGCCGCGAAATCTCAAAGCGGTATTGCGTGTTTAATACGGGAAAAGCGGCCTTTGTCGCAGTCGTGACAACAAGTCCCCTTTGCGTTGTTGCCAAAAGGCGATAAATCAGCGCCAGAAAACATGCCGCAATCATCATGCGCAACGTCATAATCAGGCTTTCATGCAGGAGTTCAGGATGAAGACCGAACCAAACGAAGTTCACAACAAGCCGAAACTGGTCACCGTTTTTGGCGGCTCTGGCTTTGTTGGACGCGCGGTCGTAGCAAGCCTCACCAAGCGCGGCTATCGGGTGCGCGTTGCCGTGCGCAAGCCAGAAATCGCTTATTACATGGCACCGATCGGCAATGTCGGCCAGATCCAGATGGTTCAGGCCAATGTTCGTCATCGCGGATCGGTCGAGCGCGCGATCATGGGTGCCGATCACGTCATCAACCTGGTTGGCATTCTTGCAGAAGGCGGCAAGCAACGTTTCAATTCTGTTCAGGTGCTGGGTGCAAAGAACGTTGCCGAAGCCACCAAGGCAGCAGGCCTTAAGCTCACGCATCTTTCGTCGCTCGCAGCCGATGCCAACTCCGCATCCGACTACGCCCGCACGAAAGCGGAAGGCGAAAAGGCCGTACTTTCGGTCCTGCCCGATACGGTCATTCTGCGTCCGTCGATCATTTTTGGTCACGAAGACCAATTCTTCAACCGCTTTGCTAATATGGCTCGCTTTTCGCCGTTCTTGCCGGTTATAGGTGGCGGCGAAACCAAGCTCCAGCCGGTTTATGTCGGCGATGTTGCCGAAGCCGTTGCACGCGCAGTCGATGGCAATCTGACAGCAGGCACAGTTTATGAACTGGGCGGACCAGACGTACAGCCATTCAAGCATTGGATGAAAGATACGCTGAGCGTCATCGCACGCAAGCGCATTATCTTGTCCATTCCTTTCTGGGTTGCACGCATTCAGGCGTCGGTTCTCGGTCTGCTGCCAAATCCACTGCTCACCAATGATCAGGTAACTTTGCTCAAGTCCGACAATGTTGTGTCGGATCAGGCCGTCAAAGAAGGCCGTACATTGCAGGGCATAGGCATCAAGCCGGAAGCCGTTGATGCCGTTCTTCCAGCCTATCTCTGGCGCTACCGCGTTGCAGGTCAGTACACCAAGACCGGATTTGCTTGAGACGAAAATATAAATGAATAAAGGGGCCGAAAGGCCCCTTTTCTTTTGTGCGAAATAGCCCTGCCCTTCGCTATGGCTCCGGGCGTTCGTCGCTCAAAAAGCCAAATCGTTGGCCTTTTGTCCGCTATGCGGACCGCGTCTCACCCCCAAATCAGAAGGGCGGCCATTCCAAGTGAGCCAACGATCAGTCGCCACCATGCAAACAGCTTGAAACCATGGCGCGAAACATAATCAAGCAAATGCTTCACAACAAACACGCCCGAGATGAACGCCATGATAAAGCCGACAACGATCAGCGCTGTGTCATTCATCGACAGCGAGCTATGGCTTTTATAAAGATCATAGGTGAAAGCACCGGCCATAGTTGGCATGGCGAGGAAGAACGAAAACTCTGCCGCAGAGCGCTTGTCAGCTCCGAGCAAAAGTGCGCCAACAATCGTCGAGCCTGAACGCGATACGCCGGGGATCATTGCAAGACACTGCACAAAGCCAATCGCCAGGCAAATCGGCAATGGATAATCCATCACATTATTATAGCGCGGCTTAAGATCGAGCTGATCGACCCAGAGCAGAATGAAGCCACCAAGGATCAGCATAACGCAAACCAGCATCGGGGTTTCAAACAACACGCTTTTGATAAAGCCATGCGCCATTGCGCCAATCACGGCGGCGGGGAGAAATGCCAACAGAATACCGAAAACAAATCGCCGCGTCCGGGCATCACGCGGAAAATCGGTCAGAATTTTAATGAGTTTTGACGAGTAAACCGTCAAGATCGCGAGGATTGCACCCAGCTGAATAAGCACCTCAAAGGTCTTGCCGTTGGATTCAAAGCCTAGAAAATGGCCGATCAGCAGCAAATGGCCTGTCGACGAAACGGGGATGAATTCCGTCAAACCTTCGACCAGACCGAGAAAAGCGGCTTCCAGAAGATTATAAATTTCCATGAAGTCAGTACCTTAGAAGGTGGCAGGATAAAAATGGCGCATCTTGACGAGCTGTTAAGCATGAAAGTGCTACAATTAGTGCCTCCAGCGATTGCTTGTCTCATCCAAGCTTAGCACCTACAACCTAAACATTCCGTTGAGGTGGCTTGAATCGCCCGATAGCAGAAATAACCTGCTGCCGGTGCAAATGCCAGCCACAGTTCCTTACCGGAATTAAATCAGAGCTTTTTTAGTCGAGAGTACCGCGTCGATTATGCTTACGCTTTTTCATCATCCTATGTCTTCAGGCTCGCGCTATGTGCGGCTTATTCTCGGCGAGTACGATGTTGAAGCGGAAATGATCGAGGAACGTCCATGGTCGCGCCGCAAGGAATTTCTTGCGCTCAACCCGGCTGCCACTCTCCCTGTGCTGTTGGCCGAACGTGACCTGCCGGTTGTTGGCGCAACCGTCATTGCAGAATATCTCGATGAAACGCGCGGTGCCTTGAAGCGCAGTCGTCGTCTTCTGCCAGAAAGCCCGATGGAGCGCGCCGAAGTGCGCCGTCTGGTCGACTGGTTTTTGCTCAAGCTCGAAAATGAAGTGACGCGTCATATCGCCCGTGAACGCGTTTTCAAGCTTCAAATGGCCGACGAAATGGGTGGCAGTGCGCCCGATTCAACCGCCATTCGTGCCGCACGCACCAATATTCGCCAGCATATGCGCTATATTGACTGGCTTGCGGCAACGCGCGACTGGCTTGCCGGTGGTCATCCGAGTTATGCGGATATGGCAGCGGCGGCATCTATTTCCGTTCTCGACTATCTCGGCGAAATCGAATGGGGCGAGACAAAAGCTGCGCGTGACTGGTATGCTCGCATGAAATCACGTCCTGCTTTCCGTCCGCTCCTGGCTGATCGTGTGCGCGGACTGGCTCCAGTGGCTCATTATGGCGACCTCGATTTCTGACAATAATAAAGCTGCGGAAAAAGCGCTCAAACTCAAGCGCTTTCTGATCGAAGAAGCGAAAGCTGTCGGCTTCGATGTCGTGGCTTTCACTGGTCCTGATTCCATCCCGCAAGCGCCCCAGCGGCTGCGACAATACATTGCTGACGGCCATCATGCCGATATGCTCTGGATGGAAGAAACCGAAGAACGCCGCGGCAATCCGAGCGTTTTATGGCCGGAAGTCCGGTCAATCATGGTACTTGCCATGAATTACGGCCCGGACAGCAATCCGCTCGAAATTCTCAAACATAAAGACCGCGCGGCAATCTCGGTCTATGCACAGAACCGCGATTATCACGACATTATCAAGGGCAAGCTCAAGCATGTGGCAAGCCGCTTTGCCGCGCGCGCGGGGCAAGACGTCAAGGTTTTTGTCGATACGGCTCCCGTGATGGAAAAGCCGCTGGCGCAGGCCGCAGGGCTTGGCTGGCAGGGCAAACATACCAATCTGGTCAGCCGCGAACTCGGCTCATGGCTGTTCTTAGGCTCGATCTTCACCACGGCTGAAATTCCGCCGGATGAACCGGATCGCGATCATTGCGGCTCCTGCCGTGCATGTCTCGATGCCTGCCCGACAAAAGCTTTCCCCTCGCCTTATCGAATCGATGCGGGACGTTGCATTTCTTATCTCACAATTGAGAACAAGGGCCCGATCCCGCACGAGTTTCGCAAAGCCATGGGCAACCGCATCTATGGTTGCGACGATTGCCTTTCAGTCTGTCCGTGGAACAAGTTTGCGCAAGCGACCAGCGAGATAAAGCTGAAAGCGCGCGATGATCTCAAGGCGCCAAAACTTGCAGATTTTCTTGCGCTTGATGATGCGAGCTTCCGCACGTTGTTTTCCGGCTCGCCCGTCAAGCGGATCGGACGCGACCGCTTTCTGCGCAATGTATTGATCGCAACAGGTAATTCGGAAGACCAGACGCTGGTGCCGCAGGTGGAAAGCCTGCTCGAAGATCCCGCCGCGGTGGTGCGCGGAGCGGCTGTCTGGGCATTCAAGCAACTCGCGGAGGAAGAACATTTCAAAATTCTAAAAAACCGTCTGGCCTCAGCGGAAGAGGATGATACGGTGCGTGAAGAATGGGTATTAGAGCCCATTTCGATCTGATTTTATCGGATCGGCGCTATAATCATTTGGTTTAACGCGCATCTTTTCCGAAAACCGTTCACACTTTTCGGGATGCGCTTTGGAGGAACACTAAAATGCGCATTTTTCTGTTTGGAGCCGGTTATTCTGCACAGGCTTTTTCACGCCTGATGACCGGAGAGGCAGAGCGCATTGATGGCACTACCCGCGATGAACAAAATTTTCCAAAGCTGGAAAAAGCAGGCATTGCGCCGATCATTTTCGATGGTGAAACGACGACACCTGAACTCATCGACCGCCTCGCAAATTCAACGCATGTGGTTATCTCGATTTCGCCACGCGAAAGCGGCGATCCATCGCTTGCAATCGTCGAAGAGGCGCTTCGCCGTCCCGGAAACACCATTCGTTGGATTGGTTATCTCTCCACCGTCGGCGTCTATGGCAATCATGATGGCAACTGGATTGACGAGACTGCTGAATGCGCGCCCGTATCCCGCCGCTCGCTGGAGCGCGTTGAAGCCGAGAACGCATGGACCGCTTTGAGCGAGCGCCATGGAACGCCGGTCGCTCTTTTGCGCCTGTCGGGAATTTATGGTCCGGGCCGCAATGCTTTCATCAATCTTGAGCGCGGCACAGCACGCCGCATCATCAAGGAAGATCAGGTCTTCAACCGCATCCATGTCGAGGACATTGCGGGAAGTCTGCGCTTCCTTGCCGGTACAAATACTGGCGGCGCTTTCAACATCACCGATAATGAACCAGCTCCGCCGCAGGATGTCGTAACCTATGCAGCAAGTTTGATGGGCGTTGCTCCACCGCCGGAAGTTCCCTTCGTAGAAGCTGACATGAACCCAATGGCGCGATCCTTTTACGGCGAGAACAAACGCGTCTCAAACCGTCGCATAAAAGACCTTGGCTACACGTTCCTCTATCCGGATTATCAAGCAGCCTTTTCCGCCATGTGGCATGAGAAAACTTGGCGCTGATTGCCGTTTGAGCGAACGCAAAGCATAATTCTTCTCATTAGCTCGAATGATTCGAGCATAGGCTTTTTGGGAAACGGCCCGATGGATAAGAAATCCACTTCGAAATTCTGGTCACGTCTTATGCTTGCAGCCTGCGTTGCAACCATGATTGCCCCGGACCTTGTTCCGCGCGCGCTGGCTCAGGATATGCCTGCCAAACAAGCCTTTGGAGGCAAGCAGCTTCCTGTTCTCGCACAACAGCCGCAATCGATTGGCTTTTACGCCAAGGGTTGTCTTTCCGGTGGTGTTGCGCTCCCTATTGATGGTCCCAACTGGCAGGTGATGCGGCTTTCCCGCAATCGCAACTGGGGGCATCCGCGCACAATCGGGCTCTTAGAAAAGCTTTCCCGCGATGCTGCAAAAGACGGCTGGCCGGGGCTGCTGGTTGGCGATATTTCGCAGCCGCGCGGCGGTCCAATGCTAACCGGCCATGCCTCGCATCAGGTCGGGCTTGATGCCGACATCTGGCTGACCCCCATGCCAAAAAAGCGCTTCACAGACGCCGAGCGCGAAAGTGTTTCAGCTGTCTCGATGCTGAAAAACGATTCACTTGATGTCGATCCAAAGAAATGGACGCCAGCGCGCACAGCGCTGATCAAACATGCGGCCAGCTACCCGGAAGTTGAGCGTATTTTCGTGCATCCCGGCATCAAGAAGCAGCTTTGCGACACTGTAACAGGAGACCGCAGCTGGCTTGGTAAGGTGCGTCCTTACTGGGGGCATTTCTACCATTTCCATGTAAGACTGCATTGCCAGCCCGGATCGCCAGATTGCACACCACAGCCGAAAGTTACCGGCGGCGACGGCTGCGATAAGTCGCTCGCATGGTGGTTTACCGACGAACCGTGGAAGCCAGCAAAGCCATCCAAAGAGCCGCCTAAGAAGCCAAAGCCGGTCATGGTCTCCGACTTGCCAAAGGCCTGTGCTGCGGTGCTCAACGGTCCATCGCCGGATTCAATCGCTGATGTGATATATGGAGCAAAATAGCAGCACGTCTGATAAATGAGAAAACCCACTTTCCACTGACCTATGGCTTCGCTATAGGTTTAAACCGATTTAGAGAGTTCATGACAAGGTTATCAAACTCATGACAGAACGTCTGCGCATTGCATTGATCGCTCATGATCTGAAAAAAGACGAGATGGTGGCTTTTGCGCGAGCACATGAAGCGGCATTGTCGAATTATGATATTGTTGCCACCGGCACGACAGGCGGACTTATTCAGGAAGCCTGTCCGACGCTCAATATTCATCGTGTGAAAAGCGGTCCACTCGGCGGCGATCAGCAGATCGGCGCGATGATTGCAGAAGGCACGGTACAATCACTCTTTTTCTTTATCGATCCACTCTCACCCCTACCGCATGATGTAGATGTCAAAGCCCTGACGCGCCTTGGCAGCGTCTATGACATTCCGATGGCGCTCAATCCCGCGACGGCTGAAAAGCTGGTGCGCGTCTTGGATTGATTAATCCCGCAAACAATAAGAATAAGCGAAGCAGCAAGGCAAACCATGATCAACGCTGACCAGAGTTTTAATTTCCCCGTCCTTGTCGGCGATATTGGTGGCACCAATGCACGCTTTGCGCTGCTTATTGATTCTCATTCAGAACCAAAAGAGTTTCCGGTCGTGCAAACGGCTGATTATGCAACGATTGACGATGCAATCGAACAGACCGTTCTCCATCATACGTCCATCCGCCCGCGCTCTGCTATTCTGGCCGTTGCCGGTCCTGTTGATGGTGACGAGATTGATCTGACCAATTGTGACTGGGTTGTTCGTCCCAAAAACCTCATCGCAAATCTCGGATTTGAAGACGTAACCGTCCTCAATGATTTCGAAGCTCAGGCCCTTGCTGTCGTTTCGATTGAAAAAGAATATCTGCATCAAATCGGCGGTAGCGAAGAAGAAGTCATTGCCACCCGCGTGGTGCTGGGACCCGGCACAGGGCTTGGCGTTGCAGGTCTGGTGCGCACATCTAAAGCGTGGGTTCCGGTTCCCGGCGAAGGCGGTCACATTGATATTGGACCGCGCAGCGAGCGCGATTATCAGGTCTTTCCACATATCGAAACCATCGAAGGACGTGTCGCAGCAGAGCAGATCCTGTGCGGACGCGGTCTGCGCAATCTCTACCTCGCAATCTGTGCAGCAGACAAAGTAACACCGGTTTTCGACACGCCGCCTGATATTACCGCCGCAGGGCTTGACGGCAGCAACGCGCAGGCTGTCGAAACGCTTGAGCTTTTTGTTACCTATCTGGGGCGCATTGCAGGCGATCTCGCGCTTATTTTCAAAGCGCATGGCGGCGTTTATCTTTCGGGTGGTATTCCGCAGCGCATATTGTCAGCGCTACAGGCTGGATCGTTCCGTAGAGCCTTTGAAGACAAGGCCCCGCATACGCATTTCATGCGTGAGATTCCCGTTCGCGTCGTCGTGCATCCTCTTGCAGCGCTCAGCGGACTTTCGGCATTTGCCCGCACGCCAACCCGCTTTGAAGTTTCCACCCATGGCCGACGCTGGCGCAAAGCCTAAGCCAGTTAGCGCTCTCGGGCATGGTCAAGCGACAAAGATAAGGCTATAGAAGCGGCTGCAATGAAATATTCCATTGCAGCCTTTGTCGTTTCCTGTCCAAACAGACACGCGAAAATGCATGATCAACGACAGCCAGCGGCTGACAGATAAAAAGCACTTTGCCCTTGAGCTTACGCAAGAAGAAAAAGAAGAAGATCGATCCGAGCGAAGCCACGCGCGTCATTCGTCGCATGATGTCGGAGAATGCGAGCCAGTATAAGGCAAGCTATGCGATCGCGATTGCCGCTTCTCTCATCGTCGGCGCTTCCAATGGCGCGCTGGCCTATATGATGAAGCCGATGATCGACAAGATTTTCTATGAGCAGAAAATCGGTCTTATCTGGGTGATCTGCGGCGCGATCTTAGGCATTTTCGTGCTGCGCGGACTTTCAAGTTATGTTCAGGCCGTCGAGCTTGCCAAGATCGGCAATAATCTCGTTGCGCGCTATCAGAAGCGCATCTTCGATCATCTACTCAAGCTTGGTCTCGATTTTTATAATGATACGCGATCGGGCCATCTTGCAGCACAGATCAACCAGAATGTGAACGGCATACGCGATCTTCTCAACATGACGATCACCTCGATTGCGCGCGATTTCGTAGCGCTTATCGGTCTCATCGGCATGATGTTTTATACCGATCCGTTCATGTCGACTGTGGTTTTCCTCATTGGCCCGCCACTCGTTCTGGCGGTTGCTTATATTTCGCGCCGCATCCGTACTGTGACCCGCGATCTCGTTCATCTCAACTCCCATCTTCTGGGAGCCATGCAGGAAACCGTGCAGGGTGTTGCCATTGTGAAAGCCTTCACGATGGAAGATCAGTTGCGCGGCAAGATCAGCGTTCTCATTGATCAGGCAGAAAACCGCAGTAATAAGATTGCCCGCGTATCCGAACGCACCACGCCCATTGCCGAAATTCTGGCAGGTTTTGCCATTGCCGGTGTGCTTGCCTATAGCGGCTATAATGCGATCCTCAATCAGCAGCCCCCCGGCTCGATGTTTGCTTTCATCACCGCCTTGCTACTGGCCTATGACCCGGCACGACGTCTTGCACGTTTGCAAGTCGGCCTTGAGCGTGCGCTGGTGAATGCCCGCATGATCTATGAAGTGCTAGATATTGAGCCCAATCAGGGTGATGCGCCGGATGCCCTGCCTCTAAAGCCCGGTAAAGGCGAGATTGATTTCCAGAACGTCCATTTTGCTTACAGCGATGTCGCACCCGTTCTGTACGGCGTGAGCTTCACCGCCAAAGCAGGCCAGACAACCGCAATTGTCGGCGCATCGGGAGCGGGTAAATCCACCCTCATCAATCTCGTGCAGCGTTTTTACGATGTCACCGATGGTAAAATCCTATTCGACGCACAGGATATTTCCAAGGTGACAAAGCACTCGCTGCGCCATTCGGTGGCGTATGTTTCGCAGCAGCCTTATCTGTTTGAAGGCTCGATTGCCGATAATATCCGCTATGGTCGCCCTGGTGCGACACAGGAAGAAATCGTTGAAGCGGCAAAGCTTGCCAATGCACATGAGTTTATTTTGCAGCAGCCGCAGGGGTACGATACTCCTGTTGGTGAAAACGGTGTGACACTTTCAGGCGGCCAGCGCCAGCGCGTCTCGATTGCCCGTGCCATTGTTCGCGATGCGCCTGTGCTTCTGCTTGATGAGGCGACATCCGCGCTCGATAACGAGTCGGAAAAGCGTGTTCAGCAGGCGCTTCATCATGTCATGAAAAATCGCACGACTATCGTGATTGCACATCGTCTTTCCACCGTCGTCAATGCCGACCGCATTGTTGTGATGGAAGCAGGCCACGTGATCGAAGAAGGTCGCCATGATGATCTGATTCAAATACCAAACGGAGTCTATGCCCGTTTCTATGAGCTTCAGGGCGGCAGAAATGACAATCTTATCGGCAATGCGGGTGCGGAGAAAAAGACCAATGACTGAGACTTCTGAAATGAACCTTGTTGTTGTGGGCGCAAGCGGTCGCATGGGGCAGACTCTTATCCGTGCCATTCACGCAATTGAAGGGGCACATTTGACGGGCGCAATTGTGCGTGCGGGTTCGCCATTTCTCGGCAAGGATGCCGGCGAAGTTGCGGGTGTTGGTAATCTCGGTGTGGCTATGAGTGATGATCCGTTGCCGCTTTTTGCAAAAGCGCATGGCGTTCTCGATTTCACCACCCCGTCGGCAACACTCAATTATGCGGCTCTCGCGGCACAGGCACGTATCGTTCATATCATCGGCACCACAGGTCTTTCTTTCGAAGAGGAAGAAAAGCTGAGCGCCGCAGCACGCCATGCAACAATCGTCAAATCCGGGAATATGAGCCTCGGCGTTAACTTGCTGTCGGGCCTTATCAAGAAAGCCGCACAGGCGCTCGGCCCCGAAGATTTCGACATCGAAGTGCTCGAAATGCACCACAAGCATAAGGTCGATGCTCCGTCAGGAACAGCGCTTCTTTTGGGCGAAGCCGCAGCCGAGGGACGTTCGATCAATCTTGCTGAGAAAAGCGTGCGTGTACGTGATGGTCATACTGGTCCGCGTGAAGAAGGCACAATCGGCTTTGCAACTTTGCGCGGAGGATCAGTCATCGGTGATCACTCGGTAATCCTCGCAGGTGAAGGCGAACGCATTACCCTTTCCCATCATGCGCAAGACCGCACTATTTTTGCGCGTGGAGCCGTGAAGGCGGCGCTTTGGGCGCACGGCAAAAAGCCCGGCCTTTATTCCATGCTCGATGTTCTTGGGCTCAACGACTAACTGATCTTTTATCTCAACGGAGTGCTGCGATGTCTCGTACCCTCGTCCTGGTCCGCCATGGCCAAAGCGAATGGAACCTTAAGAACCTCTTCACCGGCTGGCGCGATCCGGGCTTGACCGAGCAGGGCCATGCTGAAGCCAAAGCGGCTGGCCAGCGTTTGAAGGCTGCCGGTCTTAAGTTTGACCTCGCCTACACTTCAGTGCTGTCGCGCGCGCAGGTGACGTGTCAGCATATTCTGGATGAACTCGGCCAGTCAGACCTTGAAACCATCCGCGATCAGGCACTCAATGAACGCGATTATGGTGATCTTTCCGGTCTCAACAAAGACGATGCGCGCGCCAAATGGGGGGAAGAACAGGTTCATATCTGGCGCCGTTCATACGACGTCCCTCCTCCAGGAGGCGAAAGCCTGAAGGACACCGGCGCACGCGTCTGGCCTTATTATCTTCACACCATCCAGCCACATGTTCTGCGTGGCGAAACTGTTCTCGTTGCAGCGCACGGCAATTCACTGCGCGCACTGATCATGGCGCTTGATGGCCTGACACCGGAAGAGATTCTTAAGCAGGAACTCAACACCGGCGTTCCAATTATCTACAAGCTTAATGCCGATTCGACTGTCGCTTCCAAGGAAGTGCTTTCTGCATAATAATTTTTCGGGCGCGGCGGCTTGAATGCCCCACGCCCGATCTTCATTTTATGGTCTTTTTCAGCGTGAATTACAGCGATGTGAAAAAAAGCTGATTGAAGTGCGAAATCATGATTGACAGAGGCGGGCCCACCCCTTAGATCGATCCTCGTCGCCCAGATGGCGGAATTGGTAGACGCACCAGCTTCAGGTGCTGGCGCTCGCAAGGGCGTGGAGGTTCGAGTCCTCTTCTGGGCACCATTTCCAAGTCTTCAGACCACTACCAAGGTCCAGAAGCACCCCAAAAAGCCCGTGAAAGCGGGCTTTTTTGTTGCCGAAAATTTATCCAGCGGAAAATGAAAAAGGCCGGGATTTCCCGGCCTTTTCGCGCTGTTGACAGTGCTGGTACATCCGCAGTCACCGCAACAGTTATGGTGCTATAGTGATAGCGAATGGTTAATAAGAAGTTAACCAATCATCCTTAAGCGCCCCGCAAAGCTTTGGGCCTTGCCACACGCATCAACTCCGCGCATCCTTCGCCTGCAAAACCTGATTTGAGGAACAGCTCCAATGAACCAGCCCGCCTATGATCTTGAATTCGGCGCAATGATCCGTTGGCTGAAACAACATGAGCTCATTATGCAATCTGATCTGGAAGGCAATGCAGAGCTATCGACGCGCGCAGAACGGATCGGTCGCAAACGCCGTCGGAAAACCGAGAAGGCAGACGAGCAAAGGCATATAGAACAATAGTCAAATTAGCCTGGGATGACGCAAAAGGGGGAGAGAGAATGCGCCACAAAAGTCTCATGGATTTTGGACGACAAGGCGTGTTTTACCGGCTTTTTCTGATATGTGCGATCTGTGCTGTTTTAAGCAGCTTGTTGAGCCAGAATGGCGATAGTAGCTTCTGGCGCTATCTGCATTATCTCACCAAGCCTGCAGCCACATTGCTTCTGCTTTGCGCAATCCTCAATGCCCCTCGCCTGATCTCAAAGACCTATGGCTTTGCGATTGCCATTGGTCTGGCAGTTGCCGCAGCTGGTGATTTTTTTCTTATGCTTCCCGGCGATTATTTTCTTGCCGGGTTGATCTGCTTTCTTATCACCCATTGCATTTATACTTATGCGCTGTGCAGCAAGACGCACTTTGCAGAAAACAAAATTGTTTTCGTGGTGTTTGCCGTCCTCGCAATTGCTATCATTGCCGGCCTGTGGTCAAGCGTGCCAAATGCGATGAAAATTCCGGTTGTGATTTATGCGAGCGCAATTGGCATTATGGCAGCGCAGGCTTTCAGTCGTGCAATTTCAATCGCGCCCGAAACCATTCGGCATTATAGTGCTTGGCTTGCTGCGGCTGGTGGGCTGTTCTTTATGGTGAGCGACACATTGCTTGCCTTTAATCGTTTTCACACGCCCATTCCGCTTGCCGGACTTTGGGTTCTTGGCACTTATTATGCCGCGCAATTCCTTTTTGCCCGCTCAACAGAGAACTTTGCCTATGAGCGCTGATCCTCAGCTACACACCACCTTTCAGCGCGTGCGACAAAGCTGGATCGACCATCGACCTGCCTATGAACAGCGCGTCGATGATCTGCGTTTGTTGCGCAAGCTTCTCCACGAGCGGCTTGATGAAATGGCACAGGCCATCAATGCAGATTTCGGCAACCGCTCTATCCATGAAACGTTGCTGGGTGAAGCAAGCGTTGTTTTCTCCGAGATTGACGACACGCTGCATCATCTCAAGCGCTGGATGAAACCGCAGCGCCGCAAGGCGGGCTGGAAGCTCTGGCCTGCCAAAGCAGAACTTCGCTTTGTGCCGCTTGGCGTGGTGGGTATTATTTCGCCGTGGAATTATCCGGTCAATCTCGCACTTGCTCCGCTTGTGGCAGCCATTGCTGCCGGAAATCACGTCATTCTCAAGCCCTCCGAGCACACGCCGCAAACTTCCGAGTTCCTCCGCAAGCTGATTGCCGATGTGTTTCCGGATGATCGGGCCACCGTCATTCTTGGCGATGCCAGCCTTTCGGCAGCATTTTCAACGCTGCCCTTCGATCGTCTGTTTTTCACCGGATCAACCGCCGTTGGCCGCAAGATCATGAAGGCCGCGGCAGAAAATCTCACGCCGGTAACATTAGAGCTTGGTGGAAAATCGCCAGCCATCATTGGTGAAAGCGCAAATCTCAAGCGCGCAGCCGCATCCATTGCCACAGGTAAATATTTCAATGCAGGCCAAACCTGCATAGCACCCGATTATGTACTGATCCATCAAAGCAGGCGCGATGAATTTGTGGGGTTGTTGCGTGAAGAAACGCGAAAGCGCTATTCGGGGAATTCCGCCGCTAATGACCGAACAACGATTATCAATGACATGCAATATGCGCGTCTTTCAGGGCTGCTTGATAATGCCAAAGATAAAAGTGAAGCCGTGATTCCCCTCATGGAGGCATCGCCCCCACAAAGCCATGCACGATTAATGGCACTCGCAGTCATTCTTGAGCCAACGCCAGACAGCGCAATTATGAATGAGGAAATTTTCGGCCCACTGCTACCAATCATAAGTTATCGCTCAACGGATGAAGCCATTGAAATTGTGTTGAAACATGAGCGTCCGCTGGCGCTTTATTGTTTCAGCGACAACACGGCTGAAATCGAAACCATACTCGCTCATGTGGTTGCCGGCGGCGTCTGCATCAATGACACGCTTTATCATTTCGCCTGTGGTGATCTGCCTTTTGGCGGTGTCGGGCATAGCGGCATGGGACATTATCACGGCCATGATGGCTTTCTGACATTCTCAAAAGCCATTCCGATTCTAACTAAATATAGGCCAGCATCAACTGACCTGATTAAACCGCCATACACCGGCCTGACAGATCGCATCATCCGTTTCATAACAAGATAGAGCGTAAACACTGTTCAAACTGCAAAATGCCCTATTTATATGCATTCATCGAACACCGGCAACCAACGAGGCAGGAAAAGGGTGCAGAAGAAAAAAAGCCCAGGTCGCATCTCCAAGAAAATACTGACCGCGATTCGTAACCGGCCCGGCTACCGACCGCTTCATGCCAATATCGCTGAAGGTGACATCACCATCGCGTCCTATAATGTGCATAAATGCATTGGCGTCGATAAGGTTTTTGATCCGCAGCGTACCGCCGATGTGATCAGTGAAATCGATGCCGATGTGATTGCATTGCAGGAAGCAGACAAGCGTTTTGGTGAGCGTTCCGGTCTGCTTGATCTTGGCCTGCTCGAAAAGCGCCACGGCCTCGTGCCGGTGCCGATCACCGCAACCATGCCCAAAGGCCATGGCTGGCACGGCAATGTGCTGCTGTTTCGCGAAGGCGTAGTACGCAATGTCCGCCAACTTTCATTGCCGGGGGTAGAGCCACGCGGTGCACTCGTTGCCGATCTGCAATTTGCATCTGGCCCGTTGCGGGTGATCGCAGCTCATTTTGGGCTTTTGAAGCGTTCCCGCGAACAACAGGCCGAAAGCATTCTGTCCGCCTTGCAGGAAGCCGACACGTTGCCAACGCTTTTGATTGGCGATCTTAATGAATGGCGTATTGGCAAGCGCTCGTCGCTCGCGTCGCTCATGCCGATGTTCGATCATGTTGCGACCGCCGTACCGAGCTTTCCGTCCCGCTTTCCGGTCTTTGCACTGGATCGGGTGCTTGGCACACCGCATAATCTGGTGACGGCTGTGGAGGTGCACAACACGCCGCTTGCACGCATGGCGTCCGATCATCTGCCGATCAAGGCGCATCTTGATCTCAAAACTGCCGCACAGCTTCTGGAACAAGTTAATCCGTCGCTGCTGACCAGCAACTCAAGTTCAGTTGGCTAGAGCGCATCCCGAAAGGTGTGAAACGGTTTTCGGAAAAGGATGCGCGTGAAAACCAATAGATAGAGCATTTCCAAGGATTCAATCTAATCCAGAAATGCTCTAAAGGTACGGAGAGCCCAGCCAGATAATCCGATCAATCAGCCGCTCGTAGAATGGGCGGTTTTTAAGACGAGTGAGGTTCACTTCACGGCTGGTTTCAATCACCTTGCCGATGCGTTCCTCGACCTGAAGTGCGACGTCCCGATCAAGAATTTCCATGTCGATTTCGAAGTTCAGCCGAAGCGAACGCGCATCAAGATTGGATGAACCGACATAGGACCATGCACCATCGATGGTCATTAGCTTGGAGTGATTGAAAGCCCCGCCTGCGCGCCAGATGCGGCAACCGCCTTTTAACAACTGATCGAACTGCGCACGCATGGCGCGATCCACCAGCTTGAGATTATTGACGCCCGGTACAACCACATCGACTGATACGCCGCGTCGTGCGGCTGTGACCAGCGCACTGATCAATTCGCGATCCGGCAAAAGATAAGGCGACATGATCAAGATATGCTCCTGCGCCACCGAAAACGCGCCCATCATCATGCGATGATTGGTTTCGATATTCTTGTCCGGTCCCGAACCCACAACGCGGATCAACTTGCCCGTTCCGGGCGGGTCTTTGGGTGCCGCAATGCTCCACGCGTCACCCGTCAGCAACTCGCCCGTTGCAAAGCGCCAGTCCTCGGATGCCACATGAAACAGATCGGCAATTGCCGGACCTTCGACGCGAAAATGCGTGTCGAATGCAACCGCATCGCCAGCAATTGCTTTTACAAAAGCGCCGCGGATATTCATTCCGCCGGTAAAGGCAAGCTTGCCGTCGATGATCAGGATTTTTCGGTGGGTGCGCAGGTTTGCATAAGGCAGCCGCAGTCCCATGATGATATTGCCGTTGAACACATCGACAGCAATACCTTTTTCCTTGAGCAGACCGACAATGCTTGGAATAGAATAACGCGCGCCCACAGCATCGACCAGCACACGGACTTCAACGCCACGTTTGATCGCATTTTCCAAAGCATCGGCAAATTGCTGGCCAATCGCGTCACGATCAAAAATATAAGTTTCGAGCATGATGCTGCGCTCGGCCTTGCCAATGGCTTCCAGCATTTGATCATAGGCTTCGTCGCCCGTTTGCAGCATTTGGATATTGTTGCCGCTGGTAAAATCATAAAGGCTGACAGTGTCGCCAAGGATTTTCATCGCGCCAAACTGTCGGCCAAAGGCTGCGCGCACCCGATCATTGGTCGTGTCGAAATGAGACAGATGATAGAGCGCTATATTGCCGAGATTTTCGCGCTGATGACTAAGCGTGTTGCGTCTGATCCGGTTAACACCAGCGAGACCATAAACCACCGCTCCCACGATTGGCGAAAGCACAATCACGCCGACCCAGCCAAGTGCTGTGCGCACCTCGTCTTTGGTCATGGTTGCATGGATGGCTGCGATTGCTCCCAGGATAATAGATAATGCTGCGAGGATATGCGGCCAATAGTGCGAAAGAATATCAAACATGAACCGACCTTACCCCAAAAAAACCAACGCAACAGCCAAGAGATATAATCTAACTGCCGATCAACTCAATCTCTTTTCATCTCTCTGGTCAAAACACCGATTTACTTTATATTAGCTCCGGGACTTGAAATCAGAGGGACATCTCATGGCAACAACGCAAAGTAATTTCAATCCGGCAAACCTGCCAACAGAAATCTCCCATAAATGGGGCTGGTTCGTCGCTCTTGGCGTCGCACTGATTATTCTTGGCGGCATCGCCTTTGGCAATCTTGTTCTGGCGACAGTCGTTTCGGTCTACTATGTCGGCATCATGATGCTGGTTGCGGGGGTGATTGAAATTATCCACGCATTCGGTGTGAAAACATGGGGCAGCTTCTTTTTCTGGCTTTTGAGCGGTCTGCTTTATGCAGCAGCCGGTATCGTTGCTTTCGTCAATCCAATTTTGGCGGCAGGCGTTCTGACTTTCCTTCTTGCAGCAGCTCTTCTTGGCGCGGGGCTGTTCCGTATCTGGCTTGGCTTCAAATCCCGACCAGCCGCCGGTTGGGGCTGGATCGTGGCTGCCGGTCTTGTCACAGCACTGGCCGGTCTCGTCATTGCATTCCAGTGGCCGGTCAACAGCCTGTTCATTCTTGGCCTGTTCCTTGCTATTGATCTGATCTTTCAGGGGTGGGCGTTTATCGCATTTGGCCTTGGTATCAAGCGCTAACATCTAAGTTATAAATCTTGAAAAGCGGCGTGCATCACGCCGCTTTTTCATTTCAACTCGACCTTTTAGCCAATGACTGCTAGATGCAGCGCAAGATCTTCGCGGCGCGTGTTTTGCGCAGCCCATCACTTCGCAATTACGAGTTTCTTTATATGTCCGCTCAAGACCATCCTGTTTCAAAGCGCCGTACCTTCGCGATTATCGCGCACCCGGATGCCGGTAAAACTACGCTCACCGAAAAGCTGCTGCTTTTCGGCGGTGCTATCCAGCTTGCCGGTGAAGTGAAGGCCAAGAAAGATCGCATTCAGACGCGTTCTGACTGGATGAATATCGAACGCGATCGCGGCATCTCAGTGGTCACTTCGGTGATGACGTTTGAATACAAAGATTGCATCTTCAACCTGCTCGACACGCCGGGCCACGAAGACTTCGCGGACGATACCTATCGCACGCTGACTGCGGTCGATAGCGCCGTCATGGTCATCGATGCCGCCAAAGGTATCGAGCCACGCACGCTCAAACTCTTCGAAGTCTGCCGCATGCGCGATATTCCAATCGTGACTTTCATCAACAAGATGGACCGAGAAGCCCGCGACCCGCTCGAAATCCTCGACGAGATTGAGGAAAAGCTGGCACTCGATACAGCACCCATCACATGGCCGATTGGTTCGGGAAAAAGCTTTGCTGGCACCTATGATCTGCGCAACAACACTGTGCGCCAGAAGGATGCCGAAGAGCAGCCAACTAAAGTCAGCGGTCCGGAAGAAGCAGCCAAGCTGCTGCCGGAAAATGAGCGTCAGGCGTGGATCGACAGTCTCGAATTGGCGCAGGGTGTTTGCCGTCCATTCGACCTCGCATCCTTTCAGGAAGGCCATATGACGCCGGTTTATTTCGGCTCTGCGCTTAAGAATTACGGCGTTCGTGACCTGATTGAAGCCTTCTGCGATTTTGGCCCATCGCCACGCGACCAGAAGGCCGATACCCGCATGGTCGGCGCGACCGAAGAAAAAATGACCGGCTTCGTGTTCAAGATTCAGGCTAATATGGACCCGAACCACCGCGACCGTATAGCCTTCCTACGCGTCTGCTCGGGTAAGCTTTCGCGAGGCATGAAGGCAAAGCTGGTTCGCACCGGAAAGCCTATGAGCCTGTCTGCGCCGCAGTTCTTTTTTGCGCGTTCACGCCAGATCGCCGATGAAGCTTTTGCAGGTGATGTTGTCGGCATTCCAAACCACGGAACGCTCCGCATTGGCGATACGCTGACCGAGGGCGAAGAAATTCTGTTCCGTGGTGTACCAAATTTTGCGCCCGAAATCCTGCGTCGTGTTCGTCTTGACGATGCGATGAAAGCCAAGAAGCTGCGTGAAGCATTGCAACAGATGGCGGAAGAAGGTGTGGTGCAGTTGTTTGTACCAGACGATGGTTCTCCGGCGATTGTCGGCGTGGTCGGCGCGCTGCAGATCGACGTTCTGACCGAACGTCTCAAAATCGAATATTCGCTGCCCGTAGGCTTTGAAATGTCGCGCTTCTCGATTTGCCGCTGGATTACGGCAGACGAACCCGCAGAGCTTGATCGTTTCATCGCCTCCCATCGTGCAGATATTGCGCATGATCTCGACAATGATCCGGTGTTCCTCGCGCAAAATGGCTTCTCGCTCAACTATGAAGCCGAGCGCTGGAAGGCCATCCGCTTTGCCACGATTAAGGATTATCAGGTCCGCGAGAAAGCTTAAATTTGCTAAGACAGGCAGGCTCATCACCAGCTAGAGACGGGTCTTGCGCCAAAAAAGCGCGCAAGACCCCGTTGGTCCAGCCGAAGCCGTCCTGTGTCGGGTATTCGCCCGCCTGACTTTCCTTGCCTGCAGCATTTACATTGTATTTTTCAGTGAGTTTGCCCGTCGCCTGATAGGTGGCGATAACTGCCGAAGACCAACGCTTCGTAATATCCTTGGCAAGCTGCTCATGGCCATATTTAGCAAAGCCCTGCGCGGCGAGCCATTGTAGAGGCGCCCAGGCATTAGGCGCATCCCACTGTTGTCCGGTTTGCAGCATCGTCGTCGACAGGCCATGCTCTTTTAATAGTTTTTCCCTGACGGCCGCATCAATTTTATCAGCCTGCTGCGTTGTGGAAAGACGGAAATAAAGTGGGTATACGGTTGCAGCGGTCAACTGTCGGGACTGCTGTGCTTCATCAAGCCAGTAATCGACATAAAAACCATCTAAGTCATTCCAGAGATAATCGTTTATGGCTTTTTGTCGGGCTTTCGCTCGTTCATGCATGCGAGCAGACTTAACGCTGGCTCCATCAAGCCCGTAAGTGGTCTCAAGCGTTTTTTCTAACTGAT
The DNA here is from genome assembly GCF_002252445.1 of Brucella thiophenivorans. Lineage (GTDB taxonomy): Bacteria > Pseudomonadota > Alphaproteobacteria > Rhizobiales > Rhizobiaceae > Brucella > Brucella thiophenivorans. Next base: position 414,970 of record NZ_NNRJ01000015.1, on the reverse strand, counting down.
AAATTAAGGTATTGAGATCGACAGGCACAATGTCCATAGTTCTTATAGAGGATAAGTCCTGAGGATCCTTAAGCCAACGCGATGAAAAATCCCAACCGCTTTCAGCACCGGCACGCAAGTTGCGATAGACTTCTTGCGCTGCACGCTTTGACCGTTGCGCCGTTATGACATCTTCAAAATAGGATTCTTGACGCGGCATATCCCTGTCATCCCAATACCTGTTCAGCACCGCACCATCCGGCATCTTAACGACATTGCGGGCGGTCTCTCCCGGACGCAGATTTTCCGCACCTTCCATCCAATAGGCATATTCCGCTTCAAGAGCGGCAAGATAATCTTTATATTGCGCTTTGCCCTTTACCGATACCAGCAGCTCAACCATGGCGGCTAAAAATGGTGGCTGCGAACGGCTCAGATAATAGCTGCGATTGCCATTGGGGACATGGCCGTAACGTGTGGCAAGATCAGCCAGATTACGCACCAGTGATTGAGCCAGATCGACTCTGCCGCTGGCAATCAGGCCCTGCATCGTGAAATAGCTATCCCAATAGTAGATCTCACTGAAACGTCCACCCGGCACAACATAAGGATAGCGCAAAGGGAGCAAGGAACTAGACTTTTTATCCGCACTGGGTTCACGTCGCAGCACATCCCATAACTTGTCGATATGAGTGCAAACATTTTCGCCAGCAACACTCACATACGTCATATGTGCATCTGGCATGAGCGCGAAATACTTTGAAACAAAATCTTTCAGGTCAAAGTTCAGCAATTTGGACTGTACATTATAAAGCGCGACAATCTTTGCAGGGTCATCCAGTGGAATCGCATCGGCAAAGCTTTTCGAGTCCTTAAACACCCGCTGCATTTGAACCGCTTCAAACAGCGGGCCATATAGTTGATCAGGTGTCTGGGTTGAGGCCATTGCGCCAACTTGTAAGAAGAGCCAGAAGGCCGGAACAGCAGCATACTTCATCTGATCACCCCCAATGCTATCCGGCTTCTTCAAAAAAAGGGCCAAATATAAAGATGAAAGAGTGTGATACAGATTACAGCCCTTTAAAACTCCAACTCAGTGTTCGTATGTTTAATGAAGACTACCTATGCTTTGTTGAGATCCAGCAATGTCACCGCTAACTTTTCCGCGAGCTTTTCCGCCACCTGTTCCTTGCTCATCTCCGGCCATTCTTCAATACCGGCGTGGCTTAAGATGCGCACGCGGTTGCGATCTCCGCCCATCACATCACCCGAAACATCGTTGGCGACGATCCAGTCCGCACCCTTTTTTTCAAGCTTGCGCCCGGCATTGGCAAGTACGTCCTGCGTTTCGGCAGCAAAGCCCACCACAAGGTGTGGGCGCTTGTCGCTGTGGCCAACGCCGGCCAAAATATCGGGATTTTCCACCATACTGAGCGTTGGTGCTCCCTCACCCGGCTGCTTTTTGATTTTCTGCTCGGCAGCATTGGCCGTGCGCCAATCGGCAACGGCTGCGACCATCACTGCTGCATCGGCAGGTAAATAACGCTCGACTGCGGCCTGCATCTCGCGCGCCGTTTCAACATGGATAACGTTTACGCCTTGCGGGTCTGGGATCGTAACAGGCCCTGAAACCAGATGCACTTTAGCGCCGAGCTTTGCCAGTGCGGCAGCGATTGCATGCCCCTGCTTGCCCGACGAGCGATTGGCGATATAGCGCACCGGATCAATCGGCTCATGGGTCGGCCCGGACGTCATGACGATGACCTTGCCTGAAAGTGGTCTTGCGTGCGAGACCAGCAGATTTTCAACGGCAGCAACAATTGCCAATGGCTCGCTCATGCGGCCCAAACCCGCCTCGCCACTTTCTGCCATCTCGCCTTTTTCGGGGCCTATAAAGTGAACACCGTCATTTTGCAAAGTCAGTCGATTGCGCTTCGTTGCTGGATTGTCCCACATGGCGGGGTTCATAGCGGGCGCAAGTAGCACCGGAACTTTGCGCGCAAGCAACACAGCACTTGCCAGATCATCTGCAATGCCGTTTGCAATTTTTGCCATCAGGCCTGCGGTGGCTGGTGCCACGACAATCAGATCAGCATCACGCGCAAGGCGGATATGCCCGACATCCTGCTCGTCCTGGCGTGAGAAAAGATCAGTGTAAACATGATCGGCTGACACCGCACCGATGGTCAGGGCTGTGACAAACTGCTGCGCTGCTGCCGTCATCAAGGGACGCACATGCGCGCCACGTTCACGGAGACGACGAATGAGATCAGGCGCTTTGTAAGCCGCAATCCCGCCACTGATAATCAGAAGAATGCGCATATCGCGCAGTGAACCAGCAACCGGCGCAGCCTGACTTACAGGCTTTACCTCGTCCAAACCGCCAAGCAGAAGCCGCGCTTCTTCTTCCATAGAGCGCCCGTTGCGAGCGGCCCTCACACGCAGCCGCTCTTTTGCGGCATCATCAAGATTGCGAATTGTAATACTAGCCATTTGATTGCACCAGATCATTATCGGTGCAATCAATGAAATCACTCTTTTATTGATTAATCAACAAACAGTTGAATTAAAGCTCGATATAGAGCTTGATTGCAATCGCAGCCGATGAAATTGCAATCACGATCTGCGCAATGCGACCCCAGCGCGAATGCCGCGCTTCCGCACGGCCAATGGCTTCAGCAGTCGCTTCATCAAAGCGCAATCCATTGACCGCCATCTCATCAAGCGCCACAGATAGGCGCTCCACGCGTGCTACAAGTTCCGGCGTTTTGCGGGTCAAATGCAGCAGCGAATAGACACCATCTTTTGCATCGATCAACATGCCCTGCGGTCCAAGATTCTTTCTGATCCAATCACCAACGACAGGTTCTGCCGCTTTCCACATATTGAAATGCGGATCGAGCGTGCGCGAAACGCCTTCCACCACAACCATAGTCTTCTGAAGCATCAGAAGCTCCGGCCGTGTTTCCATGTCGAAAAGCTCGGTCACTTCAAACAGAAGTGTCAGAAGCTTGGCCATAGAAATGGTTTCGGCAGGCTGACCATGGATAGGCTCGCCAATGGCGCGGATAGCCTGCGCAAAGCTCGCCACATCATGCGTGTGCGGCACATAACCTGCTTCAAAGTGCACTTCCGCAACCCGCATATAATCGCGGGTAATGAAGCCGTAAAGAATTTCAGCCAGAAACCGCCGCTGCTGCTTGTTGAGCCGCCCGGTAATGCCGAAATCCACAGCTACTATCATGCCTTGCGGATCGACAAACAAATTACCCGGATGCATATCAGCATGGAAAAAACCATCGCGCAGCGTATGGCGCAGAAACGACTGGATCAGCGTTTCTGAAAGCTTTTTAAGATCAAGACCGGCCGCACGCAATCCATCGATGTCAGACATCTTGATGCCGTCGATCCACTCCAATGTGAGTACATCGCGGCCTGTGCGCTCCCAATCCACATTTGGAACGCGGAAACCAGCATCATCCTTGATATTTTCTGCGATCTCGGAAAGCGCTGCCGCTTCAAGGCGCAAATCCATCTCGATGCGCGTGGTCTGATGCAGCGTTTTCACCATTTCGACAGGACGCAGACGGCGCGTGAAAGGAACATGGCGCTCCTGCATACGGGCAACCATGAAAAAGCTTTCCAGATCGCGCGCAAAGCGCTGGCGCACGCCCGGGCGGATAACCTTGACCGCGACCTTGTGCGGCGCTCCATCCTTCATCACATGGGCCGGATGCACCTGCGCCATCGATGCTGCCGCAATCGGCGCATCAAAGCTCACATAAAGATCATCGATCTTGCGACCCAGAGAACCTTCAATGGCAGAAACCGCTTCCGCCTGTGGGAAAAAATCAAGCCGATCCTGCAACAATTCAAGATCAGCAGCGACATCATTGCCGACAATATCGGGGCGGGTTGCCAGAAACTGGCCAAGCTTCACATAGGATGGACCAAGCTTATTCATCGCGCGCGAAATACGCTCCGAACGAGGTGCATCTTTCACACGCTTACGCGCGAGCAGCTTGGCAACCTTGTGTCCCAATGCGGGCAAACCGGCATCATCATCAACCGGCAGTGAACTCAACACGCCTTCGCGCGCCATGATCCAGCCAGCACGCATCAACCTCAGCGCCGCAGAAATATTGCTCATGTCAGTCTCAAAGCTTCCAGCCGGAATGAAGTGCGGCAATTCCGCCGGTGAAATTGCGATAACTGACCCGCTCAAAACCAGCGTTGCGGATCATACGAGCAAAGTCTTCCTGCTTTGGAAATTTGCGAATGGATTCTACCAGATAGCTGTAGGAATCGGCATCACCCGTAATCATCTTGCCGATGCGCGGGATTGCCTGAAATGACCACTGGTCGTAAATCTTATCCAGCAATGGCATTTCGACTTCGGAAAATTCGAGGCACATAAAACGGCCGCCGGGCTTTAACACGCGATAGGCTTCTGAAAGCGCCATATCGATATGCGGCACGTTACGGATGCCAAATGAAATCGTGTAGGCATCGAAGCTTGCATCTTCGAAGGGCAGCTCTTCCGCACTGGCTTCGACGAATTCGAGATTATCGGCAAGGCCCTTCTTGATCGCCCGCTCGCGACCAACGCCCAGCATTGAGCCGTTAATGTCGAGAATTGTTACATGTGCCTGACGGCCTGACGCTTCAACGATACGGAAAGCAATGTCTCCCGTTCCGCCAGCAACATCGAGCGATGTGTAGCCGGGACGTTTGGAAGGTGCCAGCCAGGCGATCATCGCATCTTTCCAGACGCGGTGCATACCAGCAGACATGACATCGTTCATCACATCGTAGCGCTTCGCAACCTTATGGAAAACGTCGTTGACCAGCCCTTGCTTGACATCTTCATCGACCGATTTGAAGCCGAATGAATGTTCCATGCCACCTTGTGCGCCCACGCGGTGCGCATTGCCGTTTTGCTGGCTCATAACTATCCTGCCGGTTCATGTGCGAAACGAAGCCGATCTCCGTTTTCCGTTTGCCTGATGCATATAAAGCTTGTGCTGGACGATACAAGCACAGACCGCAGGCCGATACCCCTTTTGTGATCTCAGATGAGATTCACGTGGCAAATTCAATCCACCAGACTTGCGAAACTGTCTAAAATGGTCAAAGACATAGAAAACTGTGCGCCTCGCGCATCATTTGTTTTCTCCGGCACCATCCGCCGTTAAAGTCAAAAAAGATAACAAGAAAAGTGGAAAGAACATGGGCGTTATTGTCGTCAGCCATCCGCTTGTCCAGCACAAGCTTACCATCATGCGCAAGCGCGAAACATCAACCGCCAGCTTCCGGCGTTTGCTGAAAGAAATATCGCTGCTGCTTTGCTATGAAGTGACACGTGATCTTGAACTGACCACCATGCATATCGAAACGCCGATGATGCCGATGGAAGCGCCAACGCTGGAAGGAAAGAAGCTGGTTTTCGCTTCTATCCTGCGCGCAGGTAACGGTCTTCTTGAAGGCATGCTGGATCTGGTTCCCGCAGCACGCGTGGCGCATATCGGCCTTTATCGCGATCACGATACGCTGCAGCCCATCGAATATTACTTCAAGGCGCCGGAAGACATCGTCAATCGCCTCATCATTGTGGTCGATCCGATGCTTGCCACCGGCCATTCCGCTATTGCTGCAATCGACAAGCTCAAGGAACGCGGCGCAACCAATATCAAATTCCTCTGCCTGCTCGCAGCACCTGAAGGTATTGAGCGCTTCACGAGCGCCCACCCGGATGTAGATGTTTTCACAGCTTCGATCGATGAGCGCATTGATGATAAAGGCTACATCATTCCGGGCCTCGGCGATGCTGGCGACCGCATGTACGGCACGAAGTAAGTTTCAAACCTTACGATAAGCAATATAGTAATCCGCGTATTGGCCACTCGATAATCGGTATTGAGCAGCCAACGCGGATTTTTTGTCTTTTCAATATCAACTGGTATGGAACATCGCCCATGTCTACCGAAGCCCGCCTAACAGAACTTGAAATCCGGGTTGCTCAACAGGAACAGACGATTGAAGAGCTTTCTGCCGTCATTGCGGAGCAATGGAAAACGATAGACCGTCTCGACAAAAAACATTCGGCCCTGACAGATCGTTTTCTGACGCTGGAAGGGCAAACCGCACCCGAAATTCCCATCACGAAGCCACCGCACTGGTAATACAATGATTGAAATTATCACTCTCGAACATCGAAAAGATCTCGCAGTAATTTGCGCAAAATGGAACCACGCCGAATGGGGACAGGCAGCGGGCGCAACTGAAGAAGAAGTCGCCTCAGCCTTACAGGATATTATCCATTCAAGTGATGGTCAGGCAGCGCGTGCCGCGCTTTGGAATGGTGAGTTGGCAGGCTTTGTTCTTCTGATTCACAGCGACCTCGACAGCCACCCACATCTCAAACCATGGGTTGCGAGTGTGTTGGTTGCTCCAGAGTTTCGTGGGCGGGGCATTGCGACAGCGCTCATGACAGCGATTGAAACGGCTGCTCATGATCTCGGTTATAGCGAGGCTTATCTCTACACCTACAAGCCTGATCTTTACCGCAAAATGGCATGGGGTGATTTTGAAGAACTGACCGGCGAGAATGAAGGCATGCTGATCTTAAATAAGAAAATCGCGCGGGGCTAACCGCGCGATTTTTTGCTTCTTATGATGCCACCGGTATTGGGCAGCTCACACCTGTTCCGCGCAAACCGCAATAGCCATGCGGATTCTTGGCCAGATACTGCTGGTGATAATCTTCCGCGTAATAAAACGCCGGAGCATCAGCAATTTCCGTCGTGACCGGACCCAGACCACGCGACGCCAGTGCCGCCTGATAAGCATCCCTGCTCTTTTCAACCGCTTCACGATCCGCAGCATCAAATGTATAAATCACCGAACGATAGGTTGTGCCTATATCATTGCCCTGTCGCATACCCTGTGTCGGATCATGCTCTTCCCAGAAGAGCGTCAGCAATTCATCAAGACTAACAACCTTCGGATCATAAACGACCAACACCACCTCGGCATGCCCTGTGAGACCCGTGCAGGTTTCTTCATAGGTCGGATTGGGCGTGATCCCGCCCGCATACCCCACAGCAGTCACATAAACACCCGGCACCTGCCAGAAAAGCCGCTCAGCGCCCCAGAAGCAGCCCATGCCGAACATGATCTGTTTAAAACCTTCCGGCCATGGACCTTTCAGCGAATAGCCTGAAACGAAATGCTTAGATGCAGTTGGCAGCGGATCGCTGCGACCCGGCAAAGCCGCTTGCTGCGACGGCATTTCAACCTTCTTTCGATAGCTGTCTAGGAAACTCATTGAACACCTCCTGAAGAGCACAAATATGCGAGCCACACACAACTGAGCAAGGGAACTAACGCGCACTAAAACTGCCATAAGGCTTTTTGCGACGATAACCAGCCAGATAAAACAGAAGTGCGAGAACGCCGAACACGAGCCAACCCGGTTGCTCAAGCATAGGAACAAAGGCCCTGTCCCAAGCTGTCGTCCCTATATAGTGCGTCGCGAACGTTTCTACATCCCCCAAGGACTCCGGTGCGCCACGCGCCCAAATATCCAGAAGTGGCTTCGTGACAAATTCTGAAGCTCCAACTGAGCGTGCACCATCCAGAATAGCGAAAATGACGGCCAGCGCCAAAAACACAACCGAGAAACAACGAAAAACAAAACTGAACACGATTCTCTGCCTTCGATTTCATCCAAAAACATCATGCAAAATTGTACGCTCTATGTCAGTCAATCTCTGCATGATTACCCACTGGATGGTATCATAGCCCCAATTTTGGACATAATGTCGGCTGGAATATAATTTCGTGAAAAAACATATCATTAAAAAACAATGACTTAATGTATTTCTAACGGTTTGCACACAGCCGAATGGAATTTAACGCAAAAACTGGCAAATAGCAGTTGAACATATGCGTATTCTGGCTATATTGCCCGCCGCAGCATCTGCTTTTGGCAATTAACCAAAGCCTGAATTTAAGCGGTGTCGTCTTTGCAGGAGTTCTTACCGTATTTACGGATTTCAAGACAGCAAAACAGACGGAGAGGTGGCCGAGTGGTTGAAGGCGCACGCCTGGAAAGTGTGTATACGGGGAACCGTATCGCGGGTTCGAATCCCGCTCTCTCCGCCAAACACCGCCGGTTGCCCTCTATACCGCGATACTGCCGCCGATCACCGCATCCCACCGGATGAGATAATAAGCCGCCGATTCTACGCTATACCCCGATGCGGATGAGCGCTGAGGGTGACGTTCAGAGGGCTTCAGCCGGGGTGGCTGCTTTTCTCGACAGTCGCCTTATAGGCATCGGTCAATGCGGCAATGACGGCCGTCGTCTCTCCCTGTCTTTCCTGACCCAAATGGACATCCCGGAGTTCATCCATGAAGGCTGCCCACATCTCCGGGCCACCTTCTTCCAAAAGCCGGGCACGAATGGCCAGTTCAGGCGTCGTCTGGCAGAATTTCCGGCCCCAAGCGCCGACCGCCACCACGACGGGAAGGAGTTCAATGGCCTTCTCCGTCATGCTGTAACGAACCTTCTGCTTGTGGTGACCATCGTCGTTGCGCGTCACCAGCCTCAGTTCGACCAGCCGCCTGAGGCGGGCGGCAAGAATGTTGGAGGCGATCCCTTCGAGCGAGTTTTCCAGCAGGGCCCGGTAGTGCCGATGTCCGCCGAACATCATGTCGCGCAGGATGATGAGGCTCCACCGGTCGCCGACGACCTCCATCGCCTGGTTGATGGGACAGCCTGACTTCTGTTCGCGCATTCGCATGCCTTTATCGTTTGCTTGCATTATGCAATCAGTTAAGTCAGGCTCCCAGTTGCAATATGCAGCCAGTCGGAGGATGGAATGCGCAAGCTGATTGCCTGGAACCTGATGAGCCTCGACGGTCACTTCCAAGGTTCGCGACCTTGGGATCTCGATTTCCATCAGTCGGTGTGGGGGGACGAGCTCGAAGCCATCTCGCTCGATCAGCTCGCAGACATGGACATGCTTCTTTTCGGTCGAAAGACCTATGACGGCATGAAGGACCACTGGGAAAGGGCCAGCGGCGCCATAGCCGAAGCCATGAACGGCATGCCCAAGCGGGTCGCATCGCGCCGCGTGGAAGAGACGACATGGCGCAATGCAGCGGTCATGGATACCGATGTCGTAAGTTTCGTGCGGCGAGAGAAGGCGACGGCCGGCAAGAACATCTATGTGTTTGGCAGCGCCGACCTGCTGGACACGCTGCTGATGCACGGTCTGGTGGACGAATGCCGAATCTGTCTGGCCCCGTTGACCCTTGGCCGTGGCTCGCCGCTGTTCAAGTCGGGCAGAGGCCAGAATCTGAAACTGCTGGAAGCCCGCACGTTGAAGACGGGCGGCATCTTTGCCCGCTACGATGCACGTCCCGACAGAGTGGACAGCGCTCTTCGCCTTGTCGAGGCTCCGGCCGATGTGGTCTATGCCGCCCTCGTCCATCCCGAAGCTATGGTATTGTGGCGGGCGCCGGACGGCATGGCGGCGGAGGTGCTGGAACTAGATCGCCGCGAAGGCGGGCGGTTTCGCATGGCGCTTCGCTATGACAATCTCGACCAGCCGGGTAAGTCCGGTGACGGCTCGGATATATTCGAAAGTCGCTTCGTCCGCCTCGATCCGCATCGCGAAGTGACCGAGGCTATTGCTTTTCAATCCGACGATCCCGCGTATTCCGGGACGATGATGATGACGACGCATCTACGTCCCGTCGGCGATGCGACTGAAGTCTCGATCATTGCGCGGGATGTGCCGGAAGGCATCGCACAAGAGGATCATCTCGTCGGGTTGAGTTCAACGCTCGCGAAACTGGAGGAATTTTTGCTGCAACGTCCTTCGTAAAGACAAGCTGGGGGCTTTGACCCTCGCGAAAATGCAAGGTCGCATCTCGCCCCCCGCTTATCCTTTGCATCACGCCTTAATAGAGGGCTATAGCGTAGGTGTAGTTCTGAGTTTTTTCGGCTTCGGCCCGCCAGCTTCATTGAATTTTGGATTTTCATCAGTTGTCATAACGATTGAAAACTCTGCCTGGCATTCAAAATGATCTCAACCTGCGGAACAAAACAGCATAGAGCCCGTTTTGTTATTGATTAACAAGGAGATCATTATGCTTACAGCTGGTGTTATGTGGCTTTTTGGCGTCCCACTTGTCGCAGTTATCCTGATTTACTTTCTCATTCTCAGACGCCGCTGATAAATCACGGCCACCGGCCATTAATAGCCGGTGGCAACAACTCCAGCTTACCAGAAATTTGATAAAGCAGCGTCGGCTCCCCTATTACAGACCTTAGTTTGTGCAGATTTTTCGTAGCCGGAGAGGCTAACCACGCCCCCCCTATCGTTTTGGATTTGGGTTTCTCGTTGACCGACCAAACGACAATCTTGCCCCTAGCCTTCTCTTTCAAAATCAACGAGAGCGAGTTGCCTGGAAATAATAGGTTCCAGTCTTTAGGTACTTTTAAAGAAAAAGCATAAAAATTCATGTGGACCACCTCTGTTTACCAGCAGGCCGTCAAAAGTCTTTATTTTTCAGGAATTTCCACCAATTCAAGAAGATAGAATGGTGCTGCGAGAGAGGATTGAACTCTCGACCTCTCCATTACCAATGGAGTGCTCTACCACTGAGCTACCGCAGCATTCTCTTGAACGCGGCGGACTTCTGCCACATCATTACGCAAACCGCAAGCAAGCAATTGCATTTCTTTTCACTTAATGTGGAAATCATTGGACATACAAGACGAAACCCGCTTTTCGTGGGCTTTTTACCGTAGTACAAAGAAGTCATGAGCGAAAAAACGATCGAAAACGACAAACAGAACCAGCCCGATCCTCGTGAAAAGCGGCGTGCAGAACAATTGCGTGCGAATCTCATGCGGCGCAAAGTGCAGTCGCGCTCACGACGTGCAGGCGATGCCGATGAACGCGATGACGGGATCACAGCCGGCAAAGAGAAAAATGATTAAAAGTAAGGGATTTTGGGAGCGCGTCCTACGTGTTTCATAAGGCTTTTTAAGCAGATAAGCATGTTGCAAAGCCTTCCTTGAAGATAAGGAGCGGCTGCGTTAAAAGCACAGTTCAATTCTTGATGGCGTTGTTGAACGACTATGATTCGTGATCGACGTAATTTCGCCGCAAGGACAGTCATTTCATAATGCAACGTCGCAGGCATCAAGGCCGCGGAATTTGCAAAACTCGAATACCGGGCAATGGCTTCGGCCCAGAAGGTGAAACAAGTATGGATCGCATCAAAATCGTCGGCGGCAACAAGCTAAACGGCGTTATTCCTATCTCAGGCGCGAAAAATGCAGCGCTGCCTTTGATGATTGCCTCGCTTCTCACCGACGATACGCTGACGCTGGAAAACGTGCCGCATCTCGCCGATGTTGAGCAGTTGATCCGTATTTTGGGTAATCACGGCGTTGATTATTCAGTGAATGGCCGCCGGGAACATCAGAATGGTGCTTATTCGCGCACCATTCATTTCACGGCCCGTACGATTGTCGATACCGTTGCTCCGTATGAGCTGGTTTCCAAGATGCGCGCGAGCTTCTGGGTGATAGGACCGCTTCTGGCGCGTATGGGTGAAGCCACCGTATCGCTGCCAGGCGGCTGCGCAATCGGCACGCGTCCGGTTGATTTGCTGCTTGAGTGCCTTCAGGCACTTGGCGCCCAGATCGACATTGAAAACGGCTATGCCAAAGCACGCGCACCTAAAGGCGGTCTCGTCGGCACGCGCTATCGCTTCCCGAAAGTTTCGGTTGGCGCCACGCATGTGATGCTGATGGCAGCGGTGCTTGCCAATGGCGAAACCATTATCGAGAACCCAGCGCGCGAACCGGAAGTGGTCAATCTTGCCGACTGCCTGAACGCCATGGGTGCAAAAATCACCGGTGCGGGCACCGATACAATCCATATTCAGGGTGTGACAAGTCTCTCAGGCGCACGCGTTCGCGTTATCCCTGACCGTATCGAAACCGGCACTTATGCGATGGTTGTTGCGATGACCGGCGGCGATGTTCTGCTCGAAGGTGCGGAAGCAAGCCAGTTGACCGCAGCACTCGACACGCTGCGTCAGGCCGGTGCAGAAATCACCGAAACCAATAGCGGCCTGCGTGTTGTTCGTAATGGACACGGCATTCACCCGGTTGATGTTACCACCGATCCATTCCCCGGTTTCCCAACCGATCTTCAGGCACAGTTCATGGGCCTGATGACGATGGCCAAAGGCACATCGCATATCACTGAAACGATTTTCGAAAATCGCTTCATGCATGTGCAGGAACTGGCACGTCTTGGTGCGAAGATTTCGCTGTCCGGCCAGACTGCAACCGTTGAAGGCGTAGAGCGCCTCAAAGGTGCGCAGGTCATGGCAACCGATCTGCGTGCATCCGTTTCGTTGGTCATCGCGGGCCTTGCTGCCGAAGGCGAAACCATCGTTAATCGCGTTTATCACCTTGATCGCGGTTTTGAGCGTCTGGAAGAAAAGCTCTCGCGTTGCGGAGCCAATGTCGAGCGCATCAGCGGTTAAAATCTAAAAGCCGGATTTGCCAAACGCATTCCGGCTTTTCTTTCATTTCGTACTTATTAATCAACAGGCTGAAAAGCCTGTCGATTTTTTTGTTCTGGCATGTAAAGTTGCTGACGCGTCATCTGAAAATAGCAGGGAACAATAACAGATATGGAAATGTTGAAGCTTGTGGCACTGGATGAAGAAGATTTGCAGGTCTTATCCGCCCATCTTCAAGATGCAGTTTTGAAAGTATCAGACTTGCAATATCTGGCAGCAGATAAGCGCTTCGTTCTCACAGCCAATCGCTTCGCGTGGGAAGAGTCGAAGCCCAAACTGTTCCGCAAGCCGCAATATCAGCGTCGCCGCACCACTTTGCATTTCAATCGCGTCACCGCAGTCAAAGGCAGCGGCATCGACCGGCAGAAGACGGAAGAAGTTCTTTCGCTGCTCGCCATCCGCTTTGTTCCCGGCGAAGCACCAGCCGGAACATTGGAACTGACTTTCTCGGCAAATGCGGCTATCCGTCTGGATGTAGAATGCATTGAAGCACAGCTGACAGATCTGGGGCCTGCCTGGGAAACAGCTTCGTTGCCAAAACACGAAGCCTGATTGCTGCTCAAAACCGCTACACATACTTGACGGGCACCGCCCAGACTGAAAATTAAAGGAATACCAGCGTGGTCACGACGCTCAGACAAACCGACCCCGATTTTGAACAGAATTTTGCAGCTTTCCTGACCGGCAAGCGCGAAGTCTCGGAAGACGTGGATCGCGCTGCCCGCGAAATCGTTGATCGTGTGCGCCGAGAAGGCGATGCGGCACTGATTGAATATTCGCTCCGTTTTGACCGCATCGATCTTAACAAAACCGGTATTCGGGTGACCGAAGCGGAAATCGATGCGGCTTTTGAGGAGGCACCTGCCTCGACGATTGAAGCGCTCAAGCTCGCGCATGAGCGCATTGAAAAACATCATGCGCGACAGTTGCCGAAAGATGATCTTTACACCGATGCGCTCGGCGTTGAACTCGGTTCACGCTGGACGGCAATAGAGGCTGTCGGCCTTTATGTGCCGGGCGGCACCGCAAGCTATCCAAGCTCGGTGCTGATGAATGCGGTGCCTGCCAAGGTCGCTGGCGTTGAGCGGATTGTCATGGTGGTGCCGTCGCCAGATGGCAAGCTTAACCCGCTGGTTCTGGTGGCAGCGCGCCTTGCGGGCGTTACGGAGATCTACCGGGTTGGTGGCGCACAGGCTGTTGCGGCACTTGCCTATGGCACTGAAACCATCGAACCGGTCGCGAAGATCGTCGGCCCCGGCAATGCCTATGTTGCCGCTGCCAAGCGCATCGTTTTCGGCACGGTCGGCATTGATATGATTGCCGGTCCTTCGGAAGTGCTGGTGATTGCCGATAAGGACAACAATCCGGACTGGCTGGCTGCGGATATTCTGGCTCAGGCCGAACACGATACGGCTGCGCAGTCGATCCTCATGACCAATGACGCACCTTTTGCAAAGGCTGTTGAAGAAGCCGTTGAACGTCAGCTCAAAACCCTGCCGCGCGCAGAAACGGCGAGCGCCAGCTGGCGCGATTTTGGCGCGATCATTCTGGTTGAAGATTTTGACGCCGCCATTCCGCTCGCCAACCGCATCGCCGCAGAGCATCTCGAAATCGCAACCGCCGATCCGGACGCGCTTTTACCCAAGATTCGCAATGCTGGTTCCATCTTCATTGGCGCTTATACGCCGGAAGTGATCGGGGATTATGTCGGCGGCTGTAACCACGTTTTGCCGACCGCTCGCTCGGCCCGATTCTCGTCCGGTCTCTCGGTGCTCGATTATATGAAGCGCACGTCGCTGCTCAAACTCGGCCCGGAACAATTGCGTGCACTCGGCCCAGCGGCGATCGAAATTGCCCGTGCCGAAGGCCTCGACGCTCACGCACAATCTGTCGCCATTCGGCTTAATCTATGAGGCACCATGACTGCTGGCGTTCCTAATGCCCGCCTTATTGACGTCGAGCTTGATGAGTCCATCGGCCGCTCGACGCCTGATGTCGAGCATGAACGCGCAGTCGCAATTTTCGATCTCATTGAGGAAAATGCGTTTCACCCGGTCGGGGACGATATGGGTGGGCCTTACAAGCTCAAACTCTCTTTGATGGAATCACGTTTGATTTTTTCCATCATGCGGGAAAGCGGCGACGTTGTTGCGACTCACATTTTGTCGCTCACTCCCCTTCGTCGCGTGGTGCGCGACTATTTCATGGTTTGCGAAAGCTATTATGAAGCGATCCGCTCAGCGACCCCAAGCAAGATTGAAGCCATCGATATGGGTCGGCGCGGGTTGCACAATGAAGGTTCACAAGTTTTGCAAACACGGCTGAACGGTAAAATTGAAGTCGATTTTACAACCGCTCGGCGGCTTTTCACGCTCGTCTGCGTGCTGCACTGGCGGGGCTGATCATAGATGAGCGCACAGGATGCGATTGCCCAAACCAATGAGAGTGAGGCCGTCAAAAGCCCAAGTTCTATACTTTTTGTTTGCGGTAAAAACTCCATTCGCTCGCCAATTGCCGAATTGCTTGCAAGAAAGCTGCTTCCATCCAATATGTATATTGCATCTGCGGGTGTTCAGCGCGGGGAGCGTGACCCGTTTGTAGATGCAGTTCTGGTTGAGGAAGGCCTATCGCTCGACAACCGACAACCGCGTGAGCTGGAAGAACTAGCGGACGGCTATTTCGATCTCATCATTACACTTACCCCGCTGGCCCATCATACAGTGCTTGAACGCATGCGCGGGTTTTCGGTGAATGTGGAATATTGGCCGACCCCTGACCCGACCCTTGTAACGGGAAGTCGCGAGCAGATTATGAATGCTTATCGTGATGTGCGGGATCGCTTAAAAGGGCAAATCACACGGAGATTAGCCCCGAATTAACAGCCCTCAAGCCTAATCCAATTCGGTTGTTCACAAATGCAGTCTAATCATATAGGTTCCGGCCAAATTTAAAGCTGCGGCCCGGTTTTGGGCCAATCTGTCAAAGAAAGTTAAAGGTATCGCATGGCGAAAGAAGAAGTCCTAGAGTTTCCGGGTGTTGTTACGGAACTGCTGCCAAATGCAATGTTCCGCGTTAAGCTCGAAAACGAACATGAAATCATTGCTCACACTGCTGGCCGTATGCGCAAAAACCGCATCCGTGTTCTCGCAGGCGATAAGGTTCTGGTCGAAATGACCCCATATGACCTGACCAAGGGTCGTATTACCTACCGCTTCAAGTAAGCCAATCACGCACACGCAGGAAAACCGTTGTCTATGAACGCGCAACATAAGCTGGTTCTTGCCTCCGGCTCTCCCCGCAGGATCGAGCTTCTGGGGCAGGTCGGCATTGAGCCAGATCATATCCAGCCGGCTGATATTGACGAGACGCCTCAGCGCGCGGAGCATCCGCGTTCTCTGGCGCGACGTCTTGCGCGGGAAAAGGCCAAGGCTGCGCAGCAACAATTGCAGGGTGATGAAGCCTTCGCCAATGCTTTTGTTCTGGCGGCTGACACGGTTGTTGCCGTGGGACGACGGGTTCTGCCCAAGGCAGAAATCACCGACGAAGCGCGGGAATGCCTGCGTCTTTTGTCGGGGCGTACGCACAAGGTTTTCACAGGCGTCTGCCTCGTTTTGCCCAATGGCAATCTGCGCCAGACGCTTGTTGAAACGCGCCTGCGTTTTGAACGCCTGACGGCCAAGCAAATTGATGCCTATCTCTCTTCGGGCGAGTGGCGAGGCAAGGCGGGTGGCTATGCCATTCAGGGGCTCGCCGGCAGCTTCGTTGTTAAACTGGTCGGCTCCTACACCAATGTCGTAGGCCTTCCTTTACAGGAAGTTGTAAGCTTGCTGGCTGACGGCAATTATCCGGTTTATGATAACTGGCAAAGTGGCAAAGTCTGAAATATCTATGAGCGACAAAAAAGACATATCGACAGCAGAGGGCGCGCGCGTTACGCTATTGCGTCCCGTTCGCCCCTGCCCGGAATGCGGTAAGGCGTCTGCTCGCGACACTTATCCGTTCTGTTCACCACGCTGCAAAAGTATCGATCTCAACCGCTGGCTTTCGGGAAGCTATGTCATTGCCGGAAAAACGATTGAGGAAGAGGAAGAAAACGACAACTGAGTTTGTTGCACCATGATTTTCTCTGCAAAATCGGTGCTTTAGCAAGTTTATAAGAAATCTTGTAAAAATTGCGATAGGGTGCTGGACAGCGCGAAATTTAATGCTATAACCCACCCACTTCCGGCGGACACCAACACCGCCACACAGTGAGAAATCACTGACAGGATGCCCGGATAGCTCAGTTGGTAGAGCAGCGGATTGAAAATCCGCGTGTCGGCGGTTCAAATCCGTCTCCGGGCACCACTTTTCTCACAATTATAGCCCCTTTCTTGAAGTCTGGCCTTTGAAAGGGTCGCGTTTCCATCCCATCTTCACATGTTCAAATCAGCCGCATTTGATAGTTGATTGAGACAATCCAATTTGCTTAATAAGGCCCATGCTTCTACACGACAAACATCGGCTCGCTGTTCTCACTTCCTACAACACCATAGAGATGGGACAGGATCGCACACGGGATGCGCTCTGCAATCTCGTCTTGTCGACGTTTGGCGTTCCGATGGCTGCGGTATCGCTCGTCGACGAACATGTCACGCATCATATCGGCATGGCGGGTTGCGTGTTCGGAGATTTGCCGAACGAAAATACGTTCTGCTCCCATACCATTGAAAGCACAGATCCTTTTCTGATTGAAGACGCGACTTCCGATGATCGGTTTGCAACCAATCCTTTCGTCAAGGGTGATCCAGGCGTTCGTTTTTATCTTGGAGCTCCGCTGGTTGCACCAGATGGCTCAACATTGGGCGCCATCTGCGCACTCGATACCAAAACAAGGCTCTGCACTCTTGAAGAGAAGGCAAAGCTTGCAAGCCTCGCCAGCACGGCGGTCGAGATTCTCAACATGCGCCGCCACATGCGCGAAGCGCGTAAACTAGCACTTGTCGACGGTTTAACCGGGATTGCCAATCGCACCGGCATTGAGCTTGAAATCGAGAAGGCCATTATAGCGCTGCGCAATCATGGCCTGCCCTTCTCGCTGCTCTATTTTGACGTTGATCGCTTTAAACAAGTCAATGATGAACGTGGACACGCAGCGGGCGATGAATTGTTGCGGTTGATTGGCGAGACACTTGTGGGGCGTAATCGCCCCGATGAGGTCAGTGCACGCCCCGGCGGCGATGAATTCATCGTCCTGCGGCTCGGCGGTACAAAGGAAAGTGATCTTGCCGAAGCACAGCAGATTAAGGCTATGCTTGATGATGAGGTCTCACGCGCAGGCTTCTGTGTAAGTTTCTCAATGGGCCTCGTTTCATTTACAGCAGCACCCACAGATGTGGCTGGGGCAATTTATGCTGCAGATGCTCTGCTTTATGATGCCAAGCGTCGCGGTAAGAATCTTATCTCCACCGGCGAGCAGAAGTAAAAAGCGCGCCTGGAATCAGACGCACTTTTTTAAACTCAAATCACTGTTACGGCTGAACAAATTCCAGCGTCAGCGTCTCAACGCCAGCGGAAAGAGCCGTGCCCTTTTCGGTATCAACGGCAAGCGGCTGCAATGTGAAAGCCTGACCTGTTCCGCCAACCAGCACCTGTACGCCTGCACCAAGGCCAAGGCTTGCATCAGCTTCCGCACCAGCATAAGTGCCAGCAAGCGCACCAGGCTCCATAGTGGTGGTCGCAGCGAGAACTGTCCATGTCATCTGGCCACCAGTGGTTTCGCCGAGTTCCAGACCATACTGGTCAATCGAGCCATTATACTGCTGCGACAGGCCATTGCCATTCGACAGCGTGCAGCTGACCTTCTGCTTCTGCTCGATGATCAAGCCAATACCAGCCGATACATCACACGAAAGCACACCAACTTCCGCACTGACCTGTGCCGACCCGGAAGATGTTGCTGCCAGAAGAATGGAAGCACCCAGCGCCAAAATTGCCTTTTTCATCACGACCCCTTTTCCAAATTAATGGTTCCCACAGGAACAGACTATTCTTAAGTGATCAATAATAAAAAGCCGCGCTGCGAAAGATAATTTCGGCAGCGCGGCTTCGAGTTCACATCAGGTTCCATCAGCCCTTGAACGTATATTCCGTAATTGATTGTGTTTTCATTTCGATGGAGAAGCCGGGCAGCGACGGCGGCATATAGGCCGCGTCCTTGATGATGCATGGCTCGATGAAATGCTCGTGCAGATGATCGACATATTCGATCACACGACCGTCCATGGTGCCTGAAACGGCAACATAATCGATCATCGAGAGATGCTGCACATATTCACACAGACCAACGCCGCCCGCATGTGGCCAGACCGGCTTGTTATACTTGGCAGCTATCAGCAGCACAGCCAGAACTTCGTTGAGACCACCCATGCGGCATGAATCGATCTGAACGATGTCAACCGCGCCTTCTGCGATGAACTGCTTGAACATGATGCGGTTCTGGCACATTTCGCCAGTCGCAACCTTCACATCGCCAATGGCTTGGCGGATCTTGCGATGGCCTGCAACATCATCTGGGCTGGTTGGTTCTTCAATGAAGAAAGGCTTGGAGAAAGCGAGCTTGTTGACCCACTCAATTGCCTGATTAACTTCCCAGACCTGATTGGCATCAATCATCAGATAACGATCAGGGCCGATGACTTCACGCGCGATGGTGAGACGACGAATATCATCTTCCAGATCGCGGCCAACTTTCATCTTGATGTGGTTGAAACCTTCGTCAATCGCTTCCTGACAGAGACGACGCAGTTTTTCATCGCCATAACCGAGCCAGCCAGCAGAGGTCGTATAGCAAGGATAGCCGGTTGCTTCGAGCTGAGCGATGCGCTCTGCCTTGCCACTTTCTGCTTTGCGCAGAATTTCGACTGCTTCGTCGCGGGTTAGCACGTCCGTGATGTAGCGATAATCGACAATATCGGCGATTTCTTCTGCCGACATTTCCGACACCAGACGCCAGACTGGCTTGCCGGATTGCTTTGCCAACAGATCCCAGAAAGCATTGACCACAGCACCTGTTGCAAGATGCATCGCGCCCTTTTCAGGGCCGATCCAGCGCAACTGGCTATCGCTTGTCAGATGCCGCCAGAATTTGCCCGGAGCCGAACGGACCACATCGAGATCGACGCCGACCACCAGATGGCGCATGGCAAGAATGGCCTGACAGCATATGTCATTACCGCGACCGATGGTAAAAGTCAGACCGTGGCCTTTCAGCGCCTCGTCATCCGTATCGAGGATGACATAGGCGGCCGAGTAATCCGGGTCCGGGTTCATCGCATCCGATCCGTCCAGACTTTGCGAAGTCGGGAAGCGCAGATCGAAAACGCGCAGATCAGTAATTTTGGTCATGATTTATCTCAATTCAAATATCTGCGCGCACGTTCTGCTTCTGCGTGCCGAGGCCTTCGATGCCGAGTTCGACAACGTCGCCAGCCTTGAGATAACGCGGTGGCTTCATGCCCATGCCAACGCCCGGAGGTGTGCCAGTGGAAATGATGTCACCCGGCTGCAACGACATAAACTGCGATAAATAAGAAACCAGATGACGAACGCCATAGACCATGGTCTTGGTCGAGCCGTCCTGCATAGTTTCGCCATTGACCTTGAGCCACATGCCAAGATTCTGCGGATCGGCAACTTCGTCCTTTGTCACCAGCCATGG
Source organism: Brucella thiophenivorans (assembly GCF_002252445.1). Classification (GTDB taxonomy): domain Bacteria; phylum Pseudomonadota; class Alphaproteobacteria; order Rhizobiales; family Rhizobiaceae; genus Brucella; species Brucella thiophenivorans. The sequence goes on along the minus strand of NZ_NNRJ01000015.1, from coordinate 394,671 downwards.
GCCGGTAGGACCAAATGTGTCGCAGGATTTGCCCTTGGTCCACTGACCAGCGCGTTCGATCTGGAAAGCGCGTTCCGAGACGTCATGCAGCGTGCAATAGCCCGCGACATAGTCAAGCGCATCTTCTTCCGAGACATATTTCGCGGTCTTGCCAATGACGATGCCAAGCTCGACTTCCCAGTCAGTCTTTTCGGAGCCGCGCGGGATCAGCAGATCGTCATTCGGGCCGACGATAGCGGATGTTGCCTTCATGAAGATAACGGGTTCTGGCGGCACAGCCATGCCGGATTCAGCCGCGTGATCGGCATAGTTCAAACCGATGCAGATAAACTTGCCAGTGCCTGCAACGCATGGTCCAAGACGTGGATTGCCTTCGACTTTTGGCAATGCATTCACATCAAGCGAGCCAAGCTTTGCAAGGGTTTCAGGGCTGAGAACTGCGCCCGACAGATCGCTTACATGGGCAGACAAATCGCGGATATTGCCATCGGCATCGAGAAGGCCCGGCTTTTCCTGTCCGGTTTCGCCATAGCGAAGAAATTTCATGAGTTTACTCCTTGTGGGGATAGAATTGGTGGTAGTCGGATGCCTAGAGCTGTCGAAATTCTGGTTATGGCGTGCCGAAAATGGTGTTTTTCGAGAACCGGAGCGGAGTGTACTTAAAGGTACATGAGCACCGGAAGCGCAGAAAATGCCGTTTGCAGGCCGCCAGAGCCTGAATAGCGATAGCTCTAAATCGTCCAGCCACCATCAATGTTATACGCCTGACCCGTGGTATAGGTCGCACCCGCGAGATAGACCGCGAGATCGGCAATTTCTTCCGGCTGTCCAATACGGCCAATTGGCTGACGGGCGATGAAAGCTGCGCGCTGCTTTTCATAATCGCCCTGCGCGCGCAGGCGATCCTGCAGCGACGGGCTTTCAACCGTGCCGGGGCAGATGGCGTTGCAGCGAATGCCCTGACCGACATAATCGGCAGCAACGGCTTTGGTAAGACCAATGACAGCAGCTTTCGTTACACCATAAGCAAAGCGGTTCGGAACACCTTTAACGCTCGAAGCAACGGATGCCATGTTGACGATGGCACCATCTTTGCGCTCCAGCATGCCCGGCAGCACGGCCTGAATAGTGCGGATCATCGCCTTGACGTTGAGATTGACGGCGAAGTCGAGGTCTTCGTCTTTCATTTCCAAAATCGAGCCGCCATGGACAACGCCTGCGCAATTGAACAAGATATCGACCTGACCAATTTCAGTGACCAGTGCCTTGACGCCTGCATCATCTAGCACGTTAAGCTTGCGGGTGGTGATGCCCGAAATACCTTCGAGTTCCTTGAGTGCGTTCTCGTTGATGTCGGTCGCATAGACCTTGGCACCCGCTTCTGCGAAAGCCAAAGCACTTGCGCGGCCAATGCCCTGCGCCGCCGCCGTAATCAGCGCGGTTTTTCCATCAAATCGTATCGTCATAGTCATGCCTTCCGTTCAACAAGCAGGATGTGGTCGCATGCCAGCACCACTTCATCCCGCTGATTAAGCACTTCGCACCGCTCATTCACGCGGCCCATATTTGCCCTCTTCGGGTCGTCTTCCTTGGCACTGATCGTCACACGCGTGCGGATCGTATCGCCGATATGCACCGGACGTATAAAACGCAAGCGGTCATAGCCATAAGAAAAAGCGACCGGATTGATGAGCGTGGCTGTCAGGCCAACGCCAATCGCGAAAACCATTGTGCCATGCGCAATGCGCTGGCCACCCGGCAATGTCTTTGCAAATTCAACATCCATATGATGCGGGAAGAAATCGCCCGTATGTCCGGCATGAACCACGAAATCTGTTTCAGTGATCGTGCGGCCATAGGTTACGCGCTGAGCCTCAAGTTCATAATCTTCAAAATAGATTGTCTGTTCAGACATGATCAAAACTCCGGTTTTGCAGCAAGCGGCGTGGCAGGCGCGCTACTTGATTGATAGGCCGCTTCGACCAGTGCCATGGTGTGCCAGGCATCTTCGACAGAGCCAATAAGCTCGGCATCTTCGCCGGTTGCGAAACGCTGCAACTGCGCCATGCGGTTTAAGAATGCATCCGGGAACCACCCGCCTTCAAGTGCGACCTGCACCCAGTCGTCGTCGCCCTTTGGCTTGATCCAGAGCTCATCCGGTTCACCATGCGGATAGTCGAGATTGACGCCGAGTTTCACATAGGCCGCACCCTCAGTCCCGCAAATGCGGAACTCGCAGGCCTGAAACTTGCGGCCGAAATCATGGTCATGATTGATCGACAGCGCACAACGCACGCGGTTGCCATAGTCCAGAATCGCAGCCGTGCGGGTCTGTGCGACTTCATGGTTCGGATGGCCAATGGTCTTGGCGTGAACGCCTTGCGGATTGCCAAGCAGTCCACGCACGAAATCCAGATAATGGATCGAATGCATGGCGATCTCTATACGCGGCAGACCTTTCAGGAACGGCCACAGACCCCATGGGGTCGCAAGCGCCAGCCATGCATCGAAATCCACCACTTCGCCAAGCAAGCCCTTATCGACGGCATCGTAAAGAGCAAGCATCATCGGCGCGAAGCGCAGCTGGAAATTCACCGCCGCTTTGAGATTACGCGCACGACAGACTTTCAGGATTTCCGTGGCTGCATCGAGGTCGCTGCCCATCGGCTTCTGGATGAGGGCGGGTGCGCGTTCCGGCAATTGCGACAGGATAGAAGCATGGGCTGACGGCGGTGTTGCCAAATCGAAGATCGCACCTTCGATAGCCAACGCTTCTTCAATGCTTCCAAAAGCCTTCACGCCCCGTTTGTCAGCAAGCGCTGATGCCTTTTCGAAATTGGGATCAAAAATGCCCGCAACCGGAAAACCACCCAGCTTATAGGCTGGCAGATGCGCATCATCAACAATGCTGCCTGCACCAAAAATCACGATAGGCTTCGGCTGCGTGGGCTTCGGCCACCACTGGCGCAGGGTTTTTGGATCGAAAGTGTCAGTCATGATGGAAAACCTCCTCCATCATTGCCCACCACTCGCCCTCTTTGCGGGTTTCAAGCGGCTTCTGGCATGGCATGCAGACCGACCACCACTCCTGATTTTTCGGATTATCGGCCATTTTCTTCATGTCGGCTTCAAAGTCGGTGCCAACATAGTCCCATGTGCCAAACAGCAAGTTTTCTGGCTCTTTGAGAAAGATCGTATAATTGGTGATGTTGCATTCTGAAATAAGCGCGAGAATCTCCGGCCACACGCTCGCGTGCAGCTTTTTATAGTCCGCGATCTTCTCAGGCTTCAGCCCGATCACCATCCCCATGCGTTCACTCATGACGCGCTCACGATCTCGCGGGTGAATTCGGAAACCGAACGCGCGCGCACGGCATCCCAATCCCACGAAATACCAATGCCCGGCTCCGATGGAGCAATGGCGTGGCCGTCACGGATTTCCATGCCCTTGGTCGTCAGTTCATCGAGCTGCGGGATATATTCGACATAACGGCCATTCTGCACCGCGCAGGCGAGGCTCACATGCAGCTCCATCAGGAAGTGCGGGCAGACAGGAATATCGAAGGCTTCCGCCGCATGTGCCACTTTCAGCCATGGTGTGATGCCGCCGATGCGCGCCACATCGACCTGCACGATGGAGCAAGCACCCTTCTGCATATATTCGCGGAAATGACGGATCGAATAGATCGATTCACCCACCGCAATCGGCGTCGGTGTCGAGCGCGTCAGGCGGATATGGCCATCAAGATCATCCGCTGGAAGCGGTTCTTCAATCCATGCCAGATCAAGCTCTTTCAGACGTTCTGCACGGCGGATAGCCTCATCAACGCTAAAGCCCTGATTGCAATCGGTCATGATTTCAAAGCCGTCACCGACTGCTGCACGAACGGCGGCCAGACGCGCATGATCTTCCGAGCCATGCGGCTTGCCGATTTTCACCTTAGAGCCGGAAAAGCCCTTGGCCTTGGCTTGCAGTGCATCCTCGACGAGCGCTTCTTTTTCGATATGCAGCCAGCCGCCCTCGGTCGTGTATAGCGGGCAACGGTCCTTGGCACCGCCTGCGAGTTTCCAAAGCGGCAACTTCTGCTTTTTCGCACGCAAGTCCCAAAGGGCTGTGTCAATCGCCGCAAGTGCTAGCGCTGTAATCGCACCGATGGTTGTGGCGTGGGTCGCAAATTCGAGCTTGCGCCAGATCGCTTCGATGCGATCCGCATCCTCATCGAGGATCAGCGGCACCAGATGGTCGTTCAACAATCGCATGACGGACGAACCACCTGTACCGATAGTGTAGCTATAGCCCGTTCCGACCGCACCATCGCTATCCGTGATGGTGACGATTGGCGTTTCCTGACTGACAAAGCTCTGGATCGCATCGGTGCGCTTGACCTTCGGCGGAAGGTCAACCATGCGCAGTTCGACTTTTTCAATGCGTGCCATGTTTAAACCGCCAAGCTCTTGCCGCTTACCGCGTCAAACAGATGCGCCTGCGACAGATCAAATTGCATCACAACAGCTTCACCCGGATGCAGATGACGCGGGTTCAACATACGCGCAACCCATTCCTTGCCAGCGAATTCGGCAAAGACCAGCGTTTCATTGCCAAGCGGTTCGGTGATCGAAACGCGCAATTCGCCTTCATGAATAGCATCTCCCGAAGAAAGCCCGTGGCCTTTCGGAAAAAGATCATCTGGACGCAGACCAAATGTTACTTTCGCGCCTTCGCTGACCTTGGCTTTGAACTGCTGCGGTACTGGAAGACAGTCCCCATTGGCAAAAACCAGTTCCGCACCTTGCACAGTTGCTTCCGCCATATTCATAGGTGGCGAGCCGATAAAGCCTGCAACAAACTGCGTATCCGGGCGCTTGAACACTTCGTCCGGGGTGCCAACCTGCTCGATATGACCATCGCGCATGATGACGATGCGGTCAGCCAGCGTCATGGCCTCAACCTGATCATGCGTCACGTAAACGACAGTCGACTGCACCTTGGCATGAAGCTTTTTGATCTCGGTGCGCATCTGCGTGCGCAGCTTCGCATCGAGGTTGGAAAGCGGTTCGTCGAACAGAAACACTTCCGGATTGCGCACGATGGCACGGCCCATGGCGACACGCTGGCGCTGACCGCCGGAAAGCTGTGCCGGACGACGGTCCATCAGCGCTTCAAGACCAAGAATGGCGGAGGCTTCATTCACACGGCGGTCGATTTCCGCTTGCGGCTGCTTGGCGATTTTGAGCGAGAAACCCATATTCTCACGCACCGACATATGCGGATAGAGCGCATAGGACTGGAACACCATCGAGATATTGCGATCACGCGGCGGTAGATCATTGACAACCTTGCCGCCGATTTCGAGCGCACCATCTGAGATGCTTTCAAGACCTGCAATCATGCGCAGCGTCGTGGACTTCCCACAGCCCGACGGACCGACGAGCGCTACAAATTCCTTGTCGGCGATTTCGAGATTGATGCCATGCACGACTTCGATTGTGCCATAGCGCTTGACGAGATTTTTAATGGAAAGCTGAGCCATTGTAATATCAACCTTTAACCGCGCCGAACGTCAGACCAGCAACAAGATGCTTCTGAACGATGAATGTGAGGGTCAGCGCCGGAATAATCATCACGACTGCGAGCGCACACATGCCACGCCAGTCAATGGTGAATTCAGCGGTGTAATCGAGAAGACCGACAGGAAGGGTCTTGGAATTGATGGAGCGGGTGAGCTGGGAAGCCAGCGCATATTCGTTCCATGAAGTGAGAAAGGCGAAGATGCCAGCGGTCGCAATGCCGGGACCGGCCAGTGGAAATTCCACCTGCCAGAAAGCCTGCCAGCGTGTGCAGCCGTCGATCTGCGCTGCTTCGGCCAGATCTTTTGGCACCTGACGGAAGAAACCATCAATCAGCCAGATGGTGAAAGGCACGTTGAGCGCCACATAAGTGATGATCAAGCCAAAATGCGTGTCGATGATGCCAATGCGCGAATAAAGCATGAAAAGCGGCAGCGAAAGCGCAATGCCCGGCACCGAGCGCGTCAGCATCAGACCCAAGAAGGTTGTCGATTTGCCCCAGAAGCGGAAACGCGCAAAAGCATAGCCACCCGAAACGCCGACAACCAAAGCAATGATCGTGGATGTAACCGAGATAATCAGCGAGTTACGGAAATAGTCCCAGACCGGAATACCGCCGCCGCCAGCACCAGAGAACATCGCATAATAAGCATCAAGCGTGATTTCCTGCGGAATCCAGACAGGCGGCTTTGCCATGATTTCAACCGGCGGGCGCAGCGAGGACAGCACGATCCACAGACCGGGCAGGCAGATGATCGTCATCGCGAGAAACAGGCCAATCAGATAGGCGACTTTCTTGACGCGACGCAGCAGGCGATGCTGATCATTAGAGAGTGTTGTTGATGCCATGATTACCACTCCGCTCCGATTTGCGCACGTGCGGCTGCAAGCTTGCGGAAGAACATTACGGTGAAGATGATCGAAAGCAGGATCGCGACATAGGCCATAGCGTTAGCAAGCCCCATCTGCGCATCCGAATATGCTGTTCGCCCAACAAGCGTCCAGATCAGCTCGGTTCGACGTGCCGGACCACCATCAGTCATGATCTTCACGATGTCATAAGCGCGTGCCACATCGAGCGAACGAATGGTCATAGCGATGAAGGCGAACGGCATCAGATAAGGCCAGATGACATAGCGGAAGGTCTGCCAAGGGGTACAGCCATCAACGCGCGCCGCTTCCACCGGATCTTGCGGCATCGACAGAAGACCGCCCAGAATGAGGATCGCAAACACCGAGGTCGACATCCAGACCTCTGCCATCAGAATGGCAAACAGTGCCAGATTGCCGTCGATCAGCCATGGAATTGCAGTGTCGGTTATACCCAGCGATTGCAGCGCATTGTTCACAAGACCGATATTGTCGTTGAACATGAATTTGAACTGGAAGCCGACCAGAACCGGCGAAAACATCATCGGGAACATCATCAGCGTGCGTAAAACGCGCTGGCCGTGGGTGGCCTTGTTGATGAGCAGTGCCAGGCCAAGTCCTAGCAGCATTTCCAGATTGAGCGCGATGGTGAGAAAGATCACCGTGCGAATGAATGCAGCCCAGAACACCCAGTCGGTCATGATGCGCTGATAATTGCGCAGTCCGATGAAGTTGAACAGGCTGTCGGGACGCGTCAGCCGGAATGGCGTGAAGCTTGAATAAAGCGAAAGCGCAAGGGGAAACAGAACCACCGCTGCGAGAATGATGAAGGCCGGAAGCAAAAGCAAAACCGGCGGGGAAATTCGTTTAAACATTGTTCTTCCGAAGCGATTGTAAGCGCATCAAGGCACACGCGCATCCTATCCGAAAATCGCTACGCGCTTTTTGGGATGCACTTGAAATGGCCCGCCCCGTTCAGAGCGGGCCATGAAGTCACAGGTTTAAAATCACAAGGCGAAATTAGAGTTCCCCAGCGTCCTCAAGGATCTGCGTTGCCTTCTTGGCTGCATCGTCGAGAGCCTGCTGTGAGGTCTTGTCACCAAGAATTGCAGCCTGAAGCTCAGGATAAACAGCGTTGGAAATCTCGATCCATGATGGTGTCTGCGGAACAGGAAAAGCGGTCTTTGCCGTTTCCTGGAACACCGAAAGCACTTCCTTTTTATATGGATCGGCAGCGGCCTGTTCGATCACGTAATCCCAGACAGCGGTACGGGTTGGCAATGTGCCAGCCGACGATTCCTGCTTCTGCGAATCTTCATTGGTCAGGAACCAGACGAGCGATGCGGCTGCATCCTTGTTGTCACAGGATTCAGTAACCGAGAAACCGTGATGACCCGACCAGCCAGTACGCTTGCCAGAAGAACCTTCCGGTGCAACGGTCACACCGACATTGCCAGCAACCTTCGACGACTTTGGATCGTTGAAGTAAGTCGCCCAGCCCGGCCAATCCAGATTGAGAGCAATGGTGCCGGACGCAAAACCTGCGCCAAGTTCATCCCAGAGATAATTGGTGGTGCCAGCAGGAACGGCCTTCGCCTTGTAGACGTTTACGAACCAATCTAGCGCACGCACACCGGCTTCTGAATTAAATGCTGGCTTGCCTTCGCCATCCAGATATTCGCCGCCTTCAGCGACCAGCATTTCATAGAAGCGGCCATTGATGGCTTCTTCCTTGCCCGCAAACTGCGTGCCGTAGAAATTTGGCGGATCGGCAAAGAACACAGCCTGATCGGAAACTTCTTTCCATGTTTTAGGCGGTGCGAGATCGTAGCCGTATTTTGCCTTGAATTCTGTCTTCTTGGCGTCGTCTTCGTAGAGGCTCTTCTGATAGTACATCGCCGAGACGTCGTACTGCGCACGCGGCAGCATGATCAGCTTATCATTGAGCGTCGAAGCTTTGATAACGGACGGCACAAAGCCTTCGATTTCTTCTTTTGGCAGCAGGCCGTTCAGGTCGGCATAAAGATCAGGATATTGCGGCGCGAAAGACGAGTGATTGGACCCAACGCACCAATTGATCGAACGTGATGCGATGTCCGATTTGATTTCCTTGTCCAGTTCGAAGTGATTCTTCTTGGACAGGATATTGACCTTGGCACCGGTCGCTTTTTCCCATTCAGCAATGCGAGAATACAGCGCTTCATATTGCTGGCCGCCAATGAGCTTGGCGTTGATGGTAACGCCTTCAAATTTACCCGGAAGGTCCGCTGCCCCCGCAGAAACCATACCCAGCGCAAGCAGAACAGAACCTGCCAGCACGGACGTTGTAAAATTCCTCATGCTTTCCTCCTCATGGCGGACATCTCCCGTGTCCACACCCAATTGTAAATTGTGTATTTATATGCAAACATAATATTCACAACCGGTCAAGGCGCTTTCGATGCAATCCGATCTTTCATAGCGCGATATATTCGTATATGAAGCAAGTTATTCATGAGAGGAAGAGACTTGGAAACAGACGATCGCTACCGCGCACCCGCACTGGACAAAGGGCTGGATATTCTCGAATTGCTGGCAAGCGTCGATGGCGGATTGAGTCAGGCCGAGATTGCCAAATATCTAGACCGCAGCCCCAACGAATTTTACCGGATGCTGGATCGTCTGGTGAAGCGCGGGTACGTGACCAAGCTCGAAGGCGACCGTTATTCGCTAACGCTCAAGCTGTTCGGCCTTGCGCATCTTCATGCGCCGGTCCGCAGGCTGGCGTCGTTCGCCACGCCCTTCATGCGCGAACTCGCCGATCGTTCGAAACAGGCCAACCAGCTTGCAGTGTTTGATCGCGGCTCCGTCGTGGTTATTGCACAGCAGGAAGCCCCGGATTACTGGGGAATTTCGATCCGCGTCGGTTCACATATCAGCCTGTTTGATACAGGTTCCGGTCATGTTCTTCTCGCCTTCCGCTCACCAGAAGAACGCAAGATGATGATTGCCGAATATGTGAAAGGAAGCGAAAGCGCGCACCTTGATGAGAGCTTCTATGAGCGCCTCGATCAGATTCGCGAACGCGGCTATGAAATGATGCCCAGCGCGCAGGTGGCTGGCGTTTACAACCTCTCCGCACCGATTCTCGGTCCTGAAGGTTCCTGCATCGCGGCACTAACCTGTCCTTATGTGACCCTTGTCAACTCAACCTCTGCACCTGACATCACACAGACAATCAACCTGCTACAAAAGACCGTCAAAGACCTCTCAAAGCTGGTTGGATCGGATATTGGCACCATCGACTAGAATTATATAAAATTCGTATTTGAAAACTTAATTCTTTTTTGAAAAGATAAAGAAGGAGGAGTTTTCATGATTATCGATACCCATCTGCATCTGATCGACAAGGCAGCCCTTACCTATCCATGGCTGGGTGACGTCCCGGCGCTCGACCGCGATTTCCTGTTCGAAACGTATAAACAACAAGCCGAGCGTTGCGGAATTAAAACCGCCCTCCACATGGAAGTAGATGTTTTAATCGCTGATATTGCGGCTGAAACCAATCACATTCAGGATATTTCCATAGCCAATAATGGCTTCATCAGGGGCGCAATCGCATCCTGCCGCCCGGAAGAGCCGGGATTTGCCGAATATCTTGAACAGAGCCGCCGCAATCCTTTCGTCAAAGGCTTTCGCCGCGTGTTGCATGTCGTGCCTGACGATTTGTCGGAAAAGCCTTTGTTCCGCGAAAATATCAGGCGCTTGGAAGGTACCGGCCTGACATTTGATCTCTGCACTTTGCCGCATCAAATCGATAAAGCCATAGCGCTTGCTGACCTTGCGCCAGACTTACAATTCGTCCTCGATCATTGCGGTGTGCCTGACATCAAATCAAGCGCTTTTGACGGCTGGCAGAAGGGCATTACCAAGATTGCGCAGCGCGACAATGTGGTTGCCAAGATTTCTGGTGTGGTCGCCTATGCCAACGCTGAAAGCTGGACGGTAGAGACCCTACGCCCCTATGTGGAGCATGTCATTCAGTCATTCGGCTGGGAACGCGTTGTCTGGGGCAGTGATTGGCCGGTTTGCACATTGGCCAGCAATGTCGATGCCGGGCTTTCCACTTGGGTTGCGACAACCCATGCGCTGCTCAAAGGATGCAGCGAAGACGAAAAGGCGCTGCTCCTTGCGGACAATGCGCAGCGCATCTGGAAGATTTAAACCTAAAGGCTGGCGAGTTTCTCGCCAGCCAAACATTTTTTGAGCGCATCCCGAAAACGGCTTCACACTTTTCGGGATGCGCTCCCATTAAAAGCTTTCGCGGAAAAGCCGATTGAGATCGGCGACGACGACTTCCGCCTTCTCCTTGTCCAGCAAGCCCCTGTTGATCCGTTCGGATGCTGCTTCTTGAAACGGCATATAGCCATCATGACGCGGACGCACCCATGCACCTTCAAGCGTTGCGCGCGTATCGCGATAGAAGCCCGAGGTGACGTTGTTTACGGTATCGTCTTCCCATGCATCCGCATGTCCCGGCTGCCCGTTGGAGGCCGCATAAAGCCCTTTCTGTACGTCACCGCTCGCAACCCAGTAAGCAAAATCGATTGCCGCTTCAGGATGCTTGCTGAAGGCGGAAACTGCAATGCCGGTGCCGCCCAATGCGGAACCCGCAACGCCCGCCGCTCCCGATGGAATATCGGCAAAGCGGATCAGGCGATCGCGGAAGCCCGGCATGGCATAATTGACATAGCCGTAGATCAACGGGGAACAGGCTATCTCGGAATCAGGCTTCGCCATTTCCTCAAACACAGCAATCGGATCCATTCCGAAACATTCGGGCGCAACCAGTGAAGCAAGCTCACGCAACTTCTCGAAAGCCTTTGCACCATCCTCGACAGAGATCAGCTCGCCCTCAACCGCGCAAGGTGTTCCGGCATTGGCGACAAGTGTGTAAAAACTCATCAGCGAATGTGGCGAACGCAGTGGCAACAGCACTTTTCCAGAGCGTGCAAGCCGCAGCACTTGGCCCCACGACGTTGCGGGCTTGTCCATCAGATCAGGACGCCACGCCTGCACTTGCGTTGCCGCATCCAGCGGAAACGCCCATTGCCGCCCCTGCCAATTATAGCTCGGGAAGGACTGCCCAACCGAACCTTCTGCGAGCGCGGCAAGGTCTGTTTCGCGTCCAGCGACATCGAGCGGAACAAGGCAATTTTCCTTGGTGATCTGGCCCACATGCGGATGATCGATCACGATCATATCGAAATTACGCGCCAGCTCCTCGACCGGAAAGGTCTCAAAATCCTGTAGGGAACGCTTTTGCCATTCGATCTCGACGCCCTTATCCTGCAACCATTGTTGAGCAGCTGCAACCATCGGGTCATAGCCGCGCGGGTGGCTCCAGGTCATGCCTTTCAGCTTGATCGTGCTCATAGACCGAACTCCTCGCGAATTTCCTTGCTGTTCTCGCCAATGCGCGGTGCTGCTTTCGCGACTTTCGGGCGCTGCCCGTTAATACGCAGCGGGGAACGTGTGGTGGTGATGGAAACATCATCCTCACGCGTGACGGTCTGGAGCATGTCGAGGGTCGAAAAACCTTCGCTTGCAAGCAGTTCTTCCCAATTAAGAACACGTGCGCACCAGATATCGGCAGGCTCAAGAATTGCGAGCCATTCATCGACGGTTTTTTCGGCAATACGTGCTGCAATCAGGCGCTTGATTTCATCGCGCTTGGCGAATGCGATCTTCGGATCGTCAATGAAAGGCGCAAGTGTCTCTGTTTCGAGCAGTGGTGCCAGTTTCGCAATCGGCATCATGGCAATAGCGAGATAACCGTCCGCTGCCGGATAGACACCATAAGGTGCTGCGAGATAGGCGTGGGCACTACGGAACTCAGAACGCTTCGGCAGACGGCGACCATCGTTAAGGTGGGTGGTCAGCACTTCAAACTGGAAATCAACCAGCGCTTCGAGAAGGCTGGTTTCGACATGCGAACCTTTGTTGGTGATGCCGCGGCGAACAAGTGCTGCGAGAATGCCCTGCGCTGCCGCAGCCCCTGCCAGCATATCGGCAACCGCCAGACCAAATGGCACCGGCCCCTGCCCTTCGTCGCCATTGAGCCACATCAGGCCGGAACGCGCCTGCGCCAGCAAATCCTGTCCCGGACGCCCGACCCACGGACCCTCTTCGCCATAACCGCTGATCGATGCATAGACGAGACGCGGATTGATGGCTTTAGCCGCCTCATAATCAAGGCCTAGACGCTTGATAACGCCGGGGCGAAAATTCTGAATAAGCACATCAGCCTGCGTCAGAAGTTTCTTCAACGCGTTGAGATCGTCGGGATTTTTCAGATCAATGGCAAGGCTATCCTTGCCACGATTGATCGCATGAAAAATCGTGGAATCGCCGCCGATTTCCGTATCGCTCAGATAGAGCCTGCGCGAGAGATCACCACCATCAGGCCGTTCAATCTTGATGACGCGTGCGCCCAGATCCAGCAGACGCAACGAGCAATAAGGCCCCGACAGAAACTGGCTCATATCGACAACGACAAGCCCGCTCAGCGGCAGTTCACTTTCCGACATCGGGAAATCCCCTCCTCATGAATTTCTTATGTGAATATAGTCTTCACATATGGATTTATAGAAGGCAATACTGAAATTGGAGGCGGGATGCAAAAACGCCGCCCAGCGGGGCAGCGTTTTGAACGGAATAAGCGATTAATCAGATTAAGCGTTAGACTTCCTGACTTGCCAGTTCAAGCAAGGTCCAGACGTGATCGGCAAAGGAATTCCACACTTCAATGCGATAATGGTCGGCATCCCATTTTATAAGAATGATCTGAGCATGATCGAAAATCGTGCGGGCAGCACCCGGAAAGCTCATCTCAGAAAGATCAAGCGGGGAAGCAGCATTGAGCAGCCACTCCGCTTTAGGGCCGGTAATATCAATGCCGGTTTCGCGATGGCTCACTTCCGTCAGGCTATGCGGTTCGGTCTCATAAAGCGTGGCGAAAGCCTGCGTAACAGCATCACCGTCGCTTTCATCAGCCCAGATATACCATTCATCCGGTCCAATGCAGGCAACCGCAATATCGCCGGTGCGGATCAGATCGCCGATCTTTGTCGGAATTTTTGCACCCAAAGCTTTTTCAGCCACGTTAAGCTTTTCCGGCGCAATGCGCAGGATAAAGCGGGCCGCATCATCGGCTGCGTGGATTGCCAGACGGCTGGGAATGACGACCTTGCGGTTCGAATAAGGTTTTGTCTCAACAAGCATGGTTAAATCCTTATCACTACAGTTGCAAATTCGTCAGGCCGTGACGAAAAGAGTGATTTTCGAGTACCGGAGCGGAGCGTACTTAAAGTACGAGAGCACCGGAACACAGACAAATTGCTCTTTACAGCCCGGCATCACGAAGAATGCAGCTGTAGTATTATCCGTTCAGTTTCTTTCCTTCGGGATCATAGAAAGCCATGCCCGAAATAACCGCCTCGTGCACGCTGCCATCCGGCATTGGCATATACATGGTTTCGCCCATCCGATCCTTACCGCCCGAAACCACGGCCATCGCAATGGAACGACCCAACGCCTCACTCCAGTAAGACGATGTCACATGACCGATCATGGTCATCGGTATAGCCTGTTTTGGATCGGCAACGATCTGTGCGCCTTCTTCCAGAACCAATTTCGGGTCTTTGGTGAGAAGACCGACCAGATGCTTGCGATCAGATTTCAGAATATCTGGGCGCGACAGCGAACGTTTGCCGACAAAATCCGGCTTCTGCTTGCCAACGGCCCAACCAAGACTTGCATCATCCGGCGTGATCGTGCCGTCAGTATCCTGACCGACGATGATATAGCCTTTTTCCGCGCGCAGAACGTGCATGGTTTCTGTGCCATAAGGCGTGATGTCGTATTTCTGACCAGCTTCGTAAAGCGCCTTCCAGAGTGATAGGCCAAAACGGGCAGGCACGTTGATTTCGTAGCCCAGTTCGCCGGTGAAGCTCATGCGGAACAGACGCGCTGGAACGCCGAGGAATTTGCATTCTGCAACCGACATATGCGGGAACGCTTCGTCGGAAATATCCAGCCCTTCGACCATCGGCTCAATAAGCTTACGCGCATTCGGACCATTAATCGCAACCACCGCCCATTGCTCAGTGGTCGAGGTGAGCGAGACTTTCAGCTCAGGCCATTCGGTCTGGAGATAATCTTCCATCATATTGAGAACACGCGCGGCACCGGCGGTTGTGGTCGTCACATGGAAGCGGTCCTGCGTCAGACGACCGACCACACCGTCATCACGAATAAAGCCATCTTCACCCAGCAACAAACCATAACGGCAGCGGCCAACACCAAGCTTGGTCCATGGATTGGTGTACATGCGGTTCATGAATTCGGCGGCATCCGGGCCGACCACTTCGATCTTGCCAAGCGTTGACGCATCGAACATGCCAAGCGACTGACGTGTCGCTTTGCACTCGCGCGCCACGGCCTGATGCATGTCTTCGCCAGTCTTTGGGAAGTACCATGCGCGACGCCACAGCGAGACCGGCTCGAATGCCGCGCCATGCTGTTCGGCCCAGCTATCAATTGGCGTCTTGCGCGTGACATCAAACAGTTTTCCGCGATTGTAACCGCAGAAAGCACCAAAGGTCGTCGGCGTATAAGGCGGACGGAAGGTGGTGAGGCCCACCTGCGGAGCCGGACGGCTCAGCGCATTGGATGCTACAGCCAGACCGTTGATATTGGAGGTCTTGCCCTGATCGGTTGCCATGCCGTTGGTGGTATAGCGCTTAATATGTTCGATGGAGCGGAAGCCTTCACGCACGGCCAGACGAATGTCCTTGGCAGTCACATCATTCTGAAAATCGATGAAAGCCTTTGCCTTGCCCGGATCACGATCCGTTGGCAGTTCGCGAACGCTCACACCATCGCAGATAAAATCACCGGCAACCGCATATTCGGATGCCTTGGTCTTATGGCCTGCATCATTTGCGGCAGACGCACCTGCTTGCGCACCTTCGCGTAAAGCGGCCTGCAAATCAAAATTGCCATTGCCTGCACCGGCGCAGCGGCTTTCTTCGGTGCGTTCACCTGGCAGATAGGCCTGACGAGCTTCATCCCAGAGCAGTTGTCCCTTGGTATGAGAGAAGAGGTGCACGCTTGGCGTCCAACCGCCGGACATCAGCACGACATCACAGGCAATGGTACGTGCAGCACCAACCGATCCATTCCTGACCGGATTGGCCCGCACCGACGACACACGATGACGACCGCCCGTATCACTCACCGTCCAGCCGGTCAGTGTTTCAATACCAAGCATTTTTGCGCGATTGATAAGGCTGTCAGCAACTTGCTCACGCACATCAATGATAGCCGGTACCTTCACACCCGCAACGGCGAGATCAAAAGCCGCAAGCCAGGCACTGTCATGCGAAGTCACAACAACGGCCTTGTTGCCAACCTTCACGCCATAGCGATTGAGATAGGTACGTGCGCTCGATGCCAGCATCACGCCAGGGCGGTCATTGCCTGCAAAGATAAGCGGCTTTTCAATAGATCCCTGTGCGAGAACAACCTGTTTTGCACGCACGCGCCACATGCGCTCACGCGGCGCATTTGTGGCGGGTTTTGCCTGATGATCGGTCAGACGCTCGCACAGACCAAGCATATTCTGATGATAATAGCCAATGGCGGTTGTGCGCGGCAAAAGCGTAACATTCGGATTGGCTTTAAGGGCAGCTAAGGTTTCATTGAGCCAATCCCAGCTTGCGCGGCCATTGATGACCGGCTCTGGTTCCGACAAAAGCGAACCGCCGAACTCAGCCTGCTCGTCAACGAGGATGACTTTTGCGCCGCTCTTTGCAGCTTCTAACGCTGCTGCCAGACCGGCAGGTCCACCACCGGCAATCAGCACATCGCAGAACGCATAGCGGCTGGCATAGGTGTCGGGATCTGGTTCGGATGGCGATTTGCCAAGACCAGCAGCACCCCGGATAAAAGGCTCATAAACCTTGTTCCAGAAGCTCTTCGGCCACATGAAGGTCTTGTAGTAAAAGCCCGCCGAGAAGAACATGTAGAATGCATCATTGATCGCGCCAACATCGTGCTTGAGCGATGGCCAATGGTTCTGACTTTCAGCCTTCAGGCCGTCATAGAGTTCAAGAACGGTTGCGCGAGTGTTTGGTTCCTTGCGAGCGCCACCACGAGAAACATCCATCAACGCATTGGGTTCTTCCGAACCTGCGGAAAGAATGCCGCGCGGGCGGTGATATTTGAACGAACGTGCAACAAGATGTTCGCCATTAGCAATCAGCGCAGAGGCAAGTGTGTCGCCTTCAAAACCCTGATAGCTCTTGCCGTTAAAGGAGAAGCGGACAGATTTGGCCTTGTTGACGCGGCCTTTATTCGTCAAACGCATATCGGTCATTATTTCGTCTCCGCAGCCGGAGTTTCTGCCAAAGCAGGACGGGGCTCACCGGCCTTGTAGGTGGTGACAAACTTGTCGCTCACCGTGTCGCGCACCGCATTGAAGAAGCGGCCACAGCCATTGATATGCCGCCAGCGTTCATAATGGGTGCCGCGTGGATTGGAGCGCGTGAACAGGAAATCGCGCCATTCATCATCGGAGAGCGTCGAAGGAACGGCGGGACGCGCAATATGGGCTTCGCCTGCATAGGCAAACTCCAGCTCAGGACGTTCCATTTCGCAATAAGGGCAACGGATAAGAAGCATTTGATGGTTCCCCTATTTCCTTAGTGAGCCACGGCAGCCGCAGCAGCTTCATCGATCAAACGACCGGTGGTGAAGCGTTCAAGCGTGAACGGTGCGTTGATCCAGTGTGGTTCGTCGCGGGCAATTGTATGTGCAAAGACATTGGCCGACCCCGGCGTTGCCTTGAAGCCGCCAGTTCCCCAGCCGCAATTTACATAAAGACCTGGAACCGGCGTCTTGCCGATGATCGGCGAACGATCCGGCGTAACGTCAACAATGCCACCCCATTTACGCAGCATGCGCATGCGGGTGAAGATCGGGAACACTTCGCAGATTGCAGCCAGCGTATGCTCAATTAACGGCAGACCGCCGCGCTGGCTGTAAGATACATATTGGTCGGTGCCGGAACCAATCACCAACTCGCCCTTATCAGACTGGCTGATATAGGCATGAACGGTATTGGACATGACTACGCATGGAAAGATCGGCTTGACCGGTTCTGATACCAGCGCCTGTAGCGGATAGCTTTCAAGCGGCATGCGCACGCCTGCTGTGTCCATCACAATCGACGTGCTCCCTGCAGCAGAAACCGCTACCTTCTTTGCTTTGATGAAACCGCGCGGGGTTTCCACACCCGTTACACGCCCCGAAGCATCCCGACGAATGGCTGTAACCGGACAATTCTGGATAATGTCGACGCCGCGTTCAGTCGCACCGCGCGCATAGCCCCATGCAACCGCGTCGTGACGGGCTACACCGCCGCGCCGCTGCAAACTTGCACCCACCACCGGATAGCGGGCATTGGGTGAAATATCGAGCGGCGGGCAATACTCTTTGGCCTCTTCTTTCGTCAGCCATTCGTTGTCGATGCCATTGAGGCGATTAGCATGGATATGGCGCTTGAAGCTCTGCACGTCATGCACCGTATGCGCCAGCATCATCACGCCGCGCTGCGAGAACATGACATTGTAGTTGAGGTCCTGACTGAGCCCCTCCCACAGCTTCATGGAATGTTCGTAGAGATGGGCGCTTTCATCATAAAGATAATTGGAGCGGATAATCGTGGTGTTGCGCCCCGTATTGCCGCCACCCAACCAGCCCTTTTCAATCACCGCGACATTGGTAATGCCATGCTCTTTTGCAAGATAATAAGCAGCGCCAAGACCATGACCACCAGCCCCGACGATAATAACGTCATATTCAGCCTTCGGCTCTGAATCGGGCCATTGCGGCTCCCAGTTCTTATTGCCGGAAAAAGCATTCTTAACGACTGAAGCCAGAGAAAAGCGGGACATCACTAACCACCATTTGCGCGTCTGCGTGCAGCAACGCCACACTTACAAAGCCATAGATTCCATTTGTATTATTTAGAACCGGATATCGACAGCAGGCTTGCGTCAAAACACGTCACAAATACGACATCGACACCATTTCGCGACATGGGGCCAATATGCGGCCAGTGTGAAGATTGCGACGAAACTAAATCCCTGCAGTTCATAAGTGGACATACATTAGAAACCCTCAAAAAGATTCCCAGCTAATAGGACAATAATGTTGTCCTATCCCCTTTTCTTTTATTGCGTGAGGAGCTACGCAGACTTGCGCAAAATCGCATTTAAAAACACTTAAGCGCAAGAAAGGTGATTTCGTGACTAGGGAAAATCTACTTGAAAGTGCACTCGTTCGTCTTGATGAAGCAGCAAGCCACATCAACATTGATCCGGATGTTATCGAAAAACTGAAATATGCCCGTGAGACCATGAAAGTGCGGCTTATGATCCGTATGGACGATGGTTCGCGTAAATCCTTTCTTGCATGGCGCTGCCGCTACGACGACACCCGCGGTCCAACCAAGGGCGGAATCCGCTACCACCCGGAATCAACCGCTGAGGAAGTCGAGACGCTCGCATTCTGGATGACGTTTAAATGCGCCGTGATGAACCTGCCTTATGGCGGTGGCAAGGGTGCAATTCAGGTTGACCCGCGCCAGCTTTCCAAGGCCGAGCTTGAGCGTCTTTCGCGTGCCTATATTCAGGCTTTCTCCGGCATTATCGGCCCGGATCGCGATATTCCAGCACCGGATGTCTATACCAACTCCATGATTATGGGCTGGATGGCAGATGAGTATTCGCAGAT
Source organism: Brucella thiophenivorans (assembly GCF_002252445.1). Lineage (GTDB taxonomy): Bacteria > Pseudomonadota > Alphaproteobacteria > Rhizobiales > Rhizobiaceae > Brucella > Brucella thiophenivorans. Next base: position 375,393 of record NZ_NNRJ01000015.1, on the reverse strand, counting down.
CGTGGGCCAGTCATCACCGGCAGTTATCACTGGCAAGCCACTGGCACTCGGCGGCTCGCTCGGCCGTAACGATGCGACCGCACGCGGCGGTTTTTATCTTGTGCGTCACCTGTCGGACGATTTGGGACTTGCCTCAACGCTTCGTGTCGCAGTTCAGGGTTTTGGCAATGCTGGTCAGTTCATCGCCAAGCTTATGGCCAGCGATGGGCATAAAATCGTTGCCGTTTCGGATTCATCAGGCGCTGTCTACTGCGCTGACGGACTTGATCTCGACATTCTGCTTGAAGCCAAGAATGCGAACAAGTCGGTCGTCTCCACCGCAGGTCGCAACGGTCACGAAGCCGTTACAGCGAGCGAACTGGTCGCGGTTGATTGTGATGTTCTGGTACCAAGCGCCATGGAAAACATGATCCACGCCGACAATGCCGGTTCGATCAAGGCCAAGCTGATTGTGGAACTTGCGAATGGTCCCGTGACCGCTGAGGCCGACAAAATTCTGGCTGAAAAGGGCGTCATCATCCTGCCAGATATTTTGGCAAATGCTGGTGGCGTGACAGTTTCGTATTTCGAATGGGTACAGAACCGTCAGGGCTATTACTGGACGCTCGAAGAAATCCATGAACGCCTCAAGACCATTATGGAACGAGAAGGCCGCGCCATCTGGAACCACGCCAAGCAACATGGCGTCAGTGTCCGTACGGCTGCTTACGTGCATGCGCTTGAGCGGCTGGCACAGGCCATCGAAGCACACGGTACGCAAAACGATTTTGCGGCCTGATCCTCTGCCTTGACGAAATCCCTCCTGCCAGCTTGCTGTCAGGAGGGAGAGTTTAACTAACTTTTCTTTTTGCCCGCGCGCCTTATTTATCTCAACAGAAGAAAATCAGCGCAGTGGGAAGAGAAACATGTCTTATCAGAGCTTTGTGAAGGGGACTGCTTTCGCACTCGTCCTTTTCGCCGGTACAAGCGCTTTTGCAAGCATGGCGCAGGCACAAGTTGTCGTCTCATCCAAGATCGACACCGAAGGCGGCGTGCTTGGCAATATTATCATTGCCGTGCTCAACGCCAATAATATCGAGACCACCGATCGCATCCAGCTTGGCGCAACACCTGTTGTTCGTCAGGCCATAACGGCAGGTGAAATCGACATTTATCCCGAATATACCGGCAATGCGGCGTTCTTTTTCAACAAGGCCGATGATCCTCTCTGGAAAGATCCAGCCAAGGCTTATGAAACGGCAAAAAAGCTCGATTATGACGCCAACAAGATCGTCTGGCTAACGCCCTCGCCTGCCAATAACACTTGGGGCATCGCTATCCGCAAGGATATTGCTGACGAAAACAGACTGGTGAATCTCAGCGATTTCGGAAAATACGCTGCCGATGGCGGCAAGATCGTGTTGGCTGCATCGTCCGAATTTGTAAATTCGGCTGCGGCCTTGCCTGCATTTCAGACGGCCTATGCCTTCACGCTGAAACCCGATCAGCTCATCACGCTTTCCGGCGGTGATACGGCTGCAACAATAGCAGCAGCAGCCAATCAGACAAGCGGGGCGAATGCAGCCATGGTCTATGGCACGGATGGCGGCATTGCACCTTCTGGTTTGGTGGTTCTAGAAGACGACAAACATGTGCAGCCGGTCTATCAGCCAGCCCCCATCATTCGTGAGGAAGTGCTCAAGAAGAACCCAAAAATCGAGGAATTGCTAAAACCGGTCTTTGAGAGGCTCGACCTGACAACGCTTCAGGACTTAAACAGTCGTGTGCAGCTTGGCGGCGAACCTGCGAAGGCAGTTGCGGACGACTTTCTCAAAAAGAACGGCTTCATCAAGTAAGCTGACAGGGCAGCGAATTCTTGTCAGACATTATTGCAAATCATCGCCAGCCAGCCCTTTCTAAAGCGCGCCTGTTTGACAGGCTTGGTCTGGTTTTCACAGTGCTGGGCCTGCTTGGATTGCTGCTGCCTTTTGCGACGTTTCGGCAAAACCGCATCGTGCAGGGAGAGCCGCGCTTCCTGTTCGATGCCTTGCCGGTTTCAATGGCCTCACTGCTTCTGATTATCATGATTGCAAGTCTGCTGATTGCGCTTTTTGTCCATCATCGGATAGTTAGGCTTGCGGCGAGCAGTTTTTCGCTGGGGCTTTTGCTTGTTGCGCTTGGATATGCGGCCTCCCACCTCTCGCCAGACGGCAACAGCTATGCCCGCGTGTCGCCCGCTTCGGGTTTCTGGCTGCTGATTTTCATGAGTGCGCTTTATGTCGCCGACAGTCTTGTGCGCTTGCAGGTGCGCCCGCTTTTACGCATCGGGCTCTTGTTAATTGCAATGATGCTTTTGTGGTTGCTGTTAGCGTCTCAGCTTTGGGACAATATTTCTTTCATGAAGGAATATCAAAGCCGTGCGGACAATTTCTGGAACGAAGCACGGCGGCATGTTGAACTGGCGTTGGGGTCACTGATTGCCGCAACTCTGCTTGGCATTCCGTTGGGCCTCATCTGCCATCGCATACCAAAACTGCGCGCCCTGGTTCTCAATAGTCTCAACATCGTTCAGACGATCCCATCCATGGCGCTTTTCGGGCTACTGATCGCACCGCTTGGCTGGTTTGCGATGCAGTTTCCATGGGCGGCAAATCTTGGCATTCGCGGCATTGGTGCAGCACCCGCTTTTGTGGCGCTGTTTCTCTATTCACTGCTGCCGATTGTTGCCAATACGGTCACAGGACTTGGAAATGTGCCTGCACCTATAACCGATGCTGCACGCGGCATGGGCATGACGCAGTTGCAACGGCTTTTTAAAACCGAAATGCCTCTGGCCTTTCCGGTCATTCTCACCGGCATTCGTATCGTAATGGTACAGAATATCGGGCTGACAACAATTGCCGCCCTGATCGGCGGCGGCGGTTTTGGCGTCTTTGTCTTTCAGGGCATTGGCCAGAATGCCATGGATCTGGTGCTTTTGGGTGCACTGCCCACCGTTCTGCTGGCCTTTGCTGCGGGTGTTATTCTTGATGCCATCATAGAAATGTCCCAGAAAGGCAGATCCGCATGATAGAGTTTGATCATATCACCAAGCGATATAATGGGCGCGCGGCAGTGGATAGCGTCAGCTTCACGGTCAAGCCACACAGTATTGCGGCGATTGTCGGCACATCCGGGTCAGGAAAAACGACCTTGTTGCGCATGGTCAATCGCTTGGTCGAGCCGACGGATGGCGAAATCCGCATCGACAATAAAAGCATCATGGATGAGCCGGGCTATGAATTGCGGCGGCGTATCGGCTATGTCATCCAGCAACATGGACTTTTTCCGCATCGAACCGTTGCCGAAAATATCGCCACTGTTCCTGTGCTTTTGGGATGGCCGAAAAGCCGCATTCAAACCCGCGTCGATGAATTGCTCGAACTGTTTCAGCTTGAGCCGCAAGATTATCGTGATCGCTATCCGCATGAGCTTTCAGGTGGACAGGCGCAGCGCGTCGGTGTTGCGCGCGCCCTTGCGGCAAGCCCGAATATTCTGCTGATGGATGAGCCTTTCGGAGCGCTTGACCCCATCGTACGGTTGAAAGCGCAGGAAGACCTCAAAGCCATTCAGAAGCGTCTCGGCACAACCATTCTGCTTGTTACACATGATATGGAAGAAGCGATTTCGCTTGGTGACAGCATTGCGGTGATGGACGATGGAAAGCTGCTGCAATATGGCACCCCGGCTGAAATTCTTGCGCATCCCGCGACCGAATTTGTGGAGCGGCTTGTTGGAACCGGCGAACGCCCTTTCCGGCTGCTGTCTTTGACCGATCTGAAAACTGTGCTGCAATCGGGAGAAGCTACGGGTGATGGCTTTCCTGTCACAGCCTCACAACGCGACGCACTGGCCGAACTGCTATGGTCAGGGCGCAAAGCACTGCCAATTCACGATCATGATGGCCGGCCGTTGGGTCGCGTGACACTGGAAAAACTTCTCAATCAGGCAGAGCGTCCCGTATGAAATTGTTCGTGTCTCTCGCTCCACGTCTGATGCTTTTTCTGGTTTTGATGCTGTTTCTTTTGAATCCATATCTATTCGAGCCGTTGTTGCGTCCGCTCGTTAAAGAAGGTGCGCCGGTCATCTATGACCGTGCCAATCTCATGACGCTGACATTGCAGCATTTGGGGCTTGTCACTGTCGCAACTTTTGCATCGGCACTTATCGCCGTTTCGATGGCAATCGGCGTTACGCGCTCATCGGGTGCGGAGTTCCTGCCGCTTTCACGAAGTCTGGTGAATATCGGCCAGACCTTTCCACCCGTTGCCGTACTGGCGCTTAGCGTTCCGGCGTTTGGGTTTGGTGACAAGCCAACGCTCATTGCGCTGTTTCTTTATGGCATGTTGCCGATTTTTGAGAACACGCTGACGGGCTTAACCACCCTTTCAGCCCCCGTTGTCGAAGCCGCACGCGGCATGGGAATGACGAGCATGCAGCGCTTAGTCAAAGTGGAAATGCCTCTTGCAACGCCGGTCATTCTCGGAGGCATAAGGCTTTCTGCCGTGATCGGACTTGCAACGGCCACCATCGGTTCAACTGTGGCCGCAAAGACGCTTGGGGAAGTGATTATTGCAGGGCTTATTTCCAACAATCTTGCCTTTGTCATGCAAGGTGGGCTGGTCGTTTCAGCGCTTGCCATTCTTATTTTCGATTGCTTTCAGGCACTTGAACGCTTGCTTGCAAAACGCATGGGACAAATTAACGGCTAAGTCTATGAATGACGATAAAGCGTTCCTATATGCCGTAGAAGGCTAAATCAGCGAGGAACGGAATGAATATCGGGCAGGCAGCCACCGCATCGGGCATATCGGCGAAAATGATCCGCCATTATGAAACCATCGGACTGATAGAGGCTGCCGATCGGACCAGTTCCGGCTATCGCGTCTATACGCAAAAAGATGTCGAAACGCTGCGCTTCATCCGCTCAAGCCGTGATCTCGGTTTTCAGGTCGATCAGATTAAAGCGCTGCTCGCACTCTGGCGTGATCGCAATCGCGCCTCATCGGATGTGAAGAAAGTAGCACTTATTCACGTCGAGGAACTCGAAGCCAAGATGCGCCAGCTTCAGGACATGGCCGACACGCTGCGCCATCTTGCACATAATTGCCATGGCGATAACCGTCCCGATTGCCCGATCATTCAGGAACTGGCCAATAGCAGTTCTGAGAAGTCCTACAGACCCGCGCCGCGAAAAGGCGAATTGCTGCACGGCAAGATATAATTAAAAAACGCCGGGAATTTCCCGGCGTTTTTGTTTGCTGAACTCAATCACTTCGGCAACGTGTAGGCGATCACGTAGTCGCCGGGCTTTGTGCCCACCGAACCATGACCACCTGCAACCATCAGCACGAATTGCTCGTCATCGACGGTATAGGTCATCGGTGTTGATTGACCGCCCGCAGGAAGGCGCGCTTCCCACAATACCTTACCATTGGTGAGGTCGTAAGCGCGCAGATAGTCATCCACCGCCGCACCGAGGAACACAACGCCACCAGCCGTGATCATTGGCCCACCGATGCCCGGAACGCCAACTTTAAGCGGCAGCGGAACCGGCGCCATATCCTCAATGGTGCCGTTGCGGTGCTTATAGGCGATCTTGCCTGTACGCAGATCCACACCAGCGACAAAGCCCCATGGCGGTGTCTGGCATGGAATGCCAAGCGGGCTAACGAATGGACCCATGAAGACGCCATAAGGTGCGCCGTCATTGCGATTAAGCCCTTGCTCGCTGCCCTTCTCATCCTGTCCACGCGGCGGAATATCCGCACGCGGTACAAGCTGCGATGTGAAAGCCAGATAAGTCGGCATGCCAAACATTACCTGACGCACCGGATCGACGGCCACACTGCCCCAATTGAAGACGCCGAAATTGCCCGGATAGACAATCGTGCCTTTCAGTGAAGGCGGCGTGTAGCGGCCCTCATAGAAGTGCTTACGGAAAGCAATGCGACATGCCAGCTGATCAAACAGGGTCACGCCCCACATGCTGCTTTCAGTCAGTGGTGCGGGACTGAATGTCAGATCAGAAATCGGCTGCGTAGGAGATGTGTGATCTTCCGGTATCGCACCCGTCGGCGCTGGGATTTCACGAACCGGAATAATCGGCTCACCCGTGCGGCGATCAAGTACATAAATATCGCCCTGCTTGGTTGGTCCAACCAGCGCAGGCACGCCATTAATGTCCAAAAGAACTGGCTGGGCTGGAACGTCCATATCCCACAGGTCGTGGTGTACGGTCTGACGCACCCATTTCGGCTGTCCGGTATTTACATCCAGCGCCACGATAGACGACGAGTATTTCTCGACATTATCGCTGCGGTTCATGCCCAGCTGATCAGGAACCTGATTGCCAAGCGGAATAAAGATCAGGCCAAGCCCTTCATCAACACTGGAAACCGACCAGCTGTTTGGCGAGTTGGTCGTGTAATGCTGGCCTTCCGGCAGTGGGGTCGTGACATCCGGGTTGCCAGAATCCCAATTCCACAAGAGGTTGCCTGTACGGATATCAAACGCGCGGATAACACCCGACTGTTCTTCGGTCGAATAGTTGTCATTGACCGCACCGCCGACGATGATCTTGTCACCAACCACGGCTGGTGGCGATGTCGAGTAGTAATAACCAGCCGGGTTGTACTTCATGCCATGGCTGAGATCGAGTGTGCCGCCATTGGCAAAATCTGTGCAGATTTCACCCGTCTGGGTATCAAGCGCAATCAGACGTGCATCCGAGGTTGGCAGATAAACACGTTCGGAACATTTGGCACCAGCAGTTGCAGTCGAATCCTTCCAGTAGCTTACGCCACGGCAGGTTTGGTGCTGGCGATCCGTGTTGAAGCCAACCTTCGGGTCGAATTTCCACTTTTCCTTGCCGGTCGCAGCATCAAGCGCAATGGCCCAGTTATGCGGCGTGCACAGGTAAAGCGAATCGCCAATTTTAAGCGGAGTTACCTGATAGGTGGTTTCGCCAACATCTTCGGGCTGTTTCACATCACCCGTCTGATATTGCCAGGCAACCTGAAGTTTCGAGACATTTTCTGGTGTAATCTGCGTTAATGGCGAATAACGCTGGCCATAGGGTGTACGTCCGTATTGATGCCACTCCCCATCGGGCACATTGCCGCCCAGATCAGCTGTCGCGGCGACCCTTTCGGTCGGCAGATCACCCGAAATATTCCACGGATCCTGTGTCATCGAATAACCCGCGACCACCAGAGCTGCCAATGTGGCAACGGTCAGCGGTAAACCACCACCATTGAGCGGCTTTCTGATCCACGGTGTAAGCAGCCACAGGCCAAGCAGAACAATCACGCCGCCTGTCGACCCCAATCCCCACCAGTCGAAACCGACTTCAGAGACCGCCCAGCCAAGTGAGCCGAGAATGACAAGTGCGTAAATCCAAAGTGCAACCGCACTTCTTTTAAAAAGAAAAAAGCCCGTCAGCAAAAAGCCAATGGAAGCGATGACGAAAAACCAACTGCCGCCCAGTGTGACAAGGTAAATGCCCGCGGCACCCAGTCCCAAGCCAATCAATATCAAAACAATTGAAGTCAGAGAAACAAGCAAGACGTTACCCCCTTAAAGCTGTAACTGCCATCCCACCGTGCACTGCTGTTCGACTGAAAGAGCTGCACGGATAAAGAAAAATCGAGGTATTCCTGATTGGTGGAAGTGTTGCAGCAAAAGACCTTGCACGCAACACAACACTGCCTGCCCTGAAAGATAGGCGGCAAAACAAAAAATCCAGAGGCAATTATGCAAAAGAACTCAAGAATTGCCGGCGACCAAAAAGGCCGCCGATCTTTGCGTAATCTATCAGGCCATTGGGCTTTTGAAAGCCCGCAGCCGGAGCGCATTGCTGAGCACGAAAATGCTCGAAAGCGCCATAGCACCCGCTGCCAAAACCGGCGACAAAAGCGTTCCGGTAATTGGATAAAGAACACCGGCTGCAACAGGGATCAGCGCCACATTGTAAGCAAAGGCCCAGAACAGGTTTTCGCTGATATTGCGGATCGTGGCCTTGGAGATTGCAATGGCATTGACCACACCGCGCAGATCGCCCGACATCAGCACCACGTCGGCACTTTCAATCGCGATATCCGTCCCAGTGCCAATAGCAATGCCCACATCGGCGGAAGCCAAAGCTGGTGCGTCATTGATGCCATCGCCCACAAAGGCAATACGTTTTCCGCCAGCCGACAAACGCTTCAACGCCTCGACCTTGCCGTCCGGCAGCACTTCCGCAACCACCTCATCAATGCCAAGACGTTTTGCAATGGCTTGCGCAGTACGGCGATTATCGCCGGTGATCATCGCAACTTTCAAGCCCTGCTCGTGCATGGCAGCGATTGCGGCAGGTGTAGTTTCCTTCATCGGATCAGCGACCGTGATAATCGCCGCCAGCTTGCCATCAATTGCTGCATAAAGCGGAGTCTGGCCTTCATCACCAAGGCGACTTGCATCATCGGCAAAGACCACCACATCAAGGCCGAGTTTTGCCATGTAACGATCTGCACCAATGGCAACTTCGTGACCCGCAACGTGAGCTTTCAGGCCAAAACCCGGAATCGATTCAAAGGCCGATACATCACTAAGTTTAAGGTTCTTTTCCTTGGCGGCATTTACAATCGCATCTGCAATCGGATGTTCCGAACGGGCCTCGACAGCAGCGATCAAAGCGAGTGCTTCGTCTTTGTTGACACCATCGACAACGGCGAAATGTGCCAAAGCGGGTTTGCCCTGTGTGAGTGTTCCGGTCTTATCAACCGCAATCACCGATGCATCACGCAGCGTTTGCAGCGCGTCACCACGGCGGAACAGCACACCAAATTCGGCAGCGCGGCCTGTGCCAACCATAATCGAGGTCGGCGTTGCCAACCCCATCGCACAGGGGCAAGCAATGATGACAACCGCAATCGCATTGACCAGCGCAAAACCCATCATGCCCGTGCCACCAATGATCAGCCATGCGATGAAAGTCACAAGTGCTGCACCGAGAACCGCAGGCACGAACCAGCCCGTGACCTTATCGACTTTGGCCTGAATGGGCAGCTTGTCGGCCTGTGCATCTTCCACCATCCGCACAATCTGCGAGATGACCATATCGCGGCCAACCTTGGTTGCGCGGAAAGTAAAAGCACCTGTCTTGTTGATCGTGCCGCCGACAACTTCTGCGCCCGTTTCCTTGACGACGGGGATAGGCTCGCCGGTAATCATCGATTCATCCACGTAGGATGAACCCTCAATCACTTCGCCATCGACGGGGACTTTTTCGCCCGGACGAACCTGAACAATATCACCCGTGCGCACATCATCAAGCGGCACATCCAGCGTTTCGCCATTGCGCACCACACGCGCAGACTTTGCCTGCAAACCCACCAGACGGCTGATTGCCGCCGAAGTGCGCCCCTTGGCGCGTGCTTCAAGATAACGGCCAATCAGGATCAGCGTCACAATAACAGCTGCGGCCTCGAAATAGACGTTGACCGTGCCGTCGGGCAGGATATCCGGCCAGAAGGTCGCAACAACCGAAAAGCCCCACGCGGCCGTTGTGCCGACAACAACCAGCGAATTCATATCGGGGGTGCCACGCAACAGAGCAGGAATACCCTTTTTGAAAAAGCGCATACCTGGGCCGAAGAGCACAAGCGTGGTCAGCACGAGCTGGAAATACCAGCTATTCTGCATTCCGATTATGTCCATGACGAACATATGCATGGTCATAAATATATGCGAACCCATCTCAAGAATGAAAACGGGAAGCGTCAGAACAGCAGCAAGGATGACGTTCTTTTTCAGCTCAAGTGCTTCCGCATCACGCTTGTCAGATTGCGTTTCCTGCTTGGCGTCACTGCTTGTCTCGTCAAGCGAACGCGCTTCATAGCCTGCCTTTTCGACTGCTTTAATCAAATCGGAAAGCGGCACCTGACCTGCAAGTTCAATATGGGCACGTTCCGTCGCAAGATTGACGCTTGCACGCGTTACGCCGGGAACTGCATTCAATGCTTTCTCGACATTGCTCACACAGGACGCGCAGCTCATACCTTCAATGGCAAGATCAGCACTGCTGGTTGGCACATCATAGCCGGCCCTGCGAATGGCATTGATGACACCAGGCAGATCGGGAGCCGCCTTAAACGTCACATCGGCACGCTCTGTCGCCAGATTGACCGAAACCTGCTCGACGCCAGGCAGTTTCGCAACAGCTTTTTCAACGGATGACACGCACGATGCGCAGTTTATTCCCTCAACAGGAATGGCAAAACTTGTGGCTTGGGGTTTTACAGGCTTGTTCACGGCAATTCCTTCTTCTGCGCACCCTGCTTCCAAAAAATCGTTCCCGATTTTTGGGCCGATGCTGCATCCCCCTCTTTCAAGGAGTTAAATAACGCGTTTCACGATAAGTACCCCTTCCCACCGTTGGAAGGTCAAGCGTTAAACTGAAGGATCTTTCAAACGGCCATTTCGTTCTGCGGCTGCACGGCTGCCAGTATCGAACCACAGCGGCTGTGGATGAATTCGAGCACGTCTGATGCTGGCATTGGGCGTCCCATGAGAAAGCCCTGCACCTCATCGAAATTCTGCGCACGCAAGCATTCAAGCTGCTGCGCAGTTTCCACGCCTTCGGCTGTTGTGACGATGCTAAATCCCGCACCGAGCGTGGCAACAGCCTGAATGATCGCAAGATCACGTGTATCGGTTTCAATGCCGGATACAAAACTCCGGTCGACCTTGATCTTGTCGAAGGGAAACGAGCGCAAATAGCTCAGCGACGAATAGCCGGTTCCAAAATCATCCATCGCAATCCGCACACCCAGCCTACGCAGCTCAAACAGCAATTCGGTATTGTGCTTGCTGTTTTGCAAGAATACGGATTCCGTAATTTCCAATTCCAGGCGATCAGGGGAAATGCACGCCGCGCCAAGCGCATCAGTAACTGAATCAAGAAGTGTCGTTTGTTTGAACTGGACCGGAGATAGATTGACGGAAACTTTAATATCATGCGGCCAAGACGCCGCTTGACGACATGCTTGCCGCAACACCCAGTCACCAATCGGGCCAATCAGTCCAGCCTCTTCGGCAATTGGAATAAATTCAGCCGGCGATACGGTTCCCAACACAGGATGACGCCAGCGCAACAATGCTTCAAACCCGGATATGCAACCCGATCCAAGATTGAAGATGGGTTGATAATGCAACTCAAACTGCTGTGCTGCTAATGCCAGCCGCAAGTCAGTCGTCATGGCATGGCGCTTCTCAACTGCCAATCGTAAGGAATGCTGATAGAAGCGGAACGTCCGTCTGCCATCGGCTTTTGCAGCATAAAGCGCAAGATCGGCATTACGCATAAGAACATCAGGATTATTACCATGTAGCGGTGCTTGGGAAATTCCGATACTGCACGAGACAAATTCAGAAATATCGCCAAGCTCAAACGGGTCCTGAAAGACCGAAAGAAGGAGATCGGCAAACATTGCGATCTGCGAAACCGTATCGCAGCGATATATAATTGCAAATTCATCGCCACCTAGACGCGCGATGAATTGGCCAGACGTAATACTTTTAAGGCGGCCTGCCACCTGTTGCAGCAATCGGTCTCCGACCTGATGCCCTCTGCTATCATTGATGTTTTTGAAATGGTCTATATCGAGATAATAAAGCGCAAATGCCGCTGCAGCCTCTCCTTTTTTCAGAACACTTTCAATGTGTTGCGAAAAATAGGCGCGATTGGGCAAATCAGTCAGACTGTCATGCATGGCCACATGTGTCATGCGCTGTTCAATCAGCCTTCGCTCGGTAATATCCTCGACAATTCCGATCAAATAACGCGGTTGACCACCTTCCGACAGCAGAATGGATCGTTTTATAATGCGCATTCTGCGCGGATTACCATCCGCGCATCGAATATCGCGTTCAATCGTCAGAACATTTCCCCGACGCATGGCAAGGCGATCTTGCTGCGTCAGAAGTTTCGCTTCCTCCTCGGGGAAAATTTCTGTATCGACCGAACCCACGACATGATCAAGCTTATGACCACTGATAGTCGATGCCGCCTGATTATAGAGCACATAGCGCCCGTTATCCTGCATGTCCTTGACAAAGACACCGAGTGGCATGTTGTTAACCAGATTATCGAGAAGCGTCTGTGCATGACTTGCCTGCCGATTGGCTTCTTCAAGCGCGGTCATATCCTGAACAATCGCAAGAATTGCCTGCCTGCCATTAAAAATAACCTCACGCCCATAGGTTATGACATCGATGATCTCGCCATTGGATTTAAGATGCTGCCAGCGTTCGGGGCGCTCAAGATCGCTGCCACTGCGTACAGCAGCAAGCATCCGATCACGCTCAGTTTGCGGACGAATGTCGAGCACTGTCATTTCGGGTATTTTATGAGCCGGATAACCATAAAGCGCATGCGCTGCCTCATTCATAACAATGAAGCGTAACGTTTGAGGATCATAGACCCACATTGGGGTCGGATGGGTTGTGAAAAGAATGCGGAAATCCTGTTCGGATGTTTGCGCCATAGCGACATCCGAGTGAGCCAGATCGGCTTCCCGCTTCCTCATGATAGCCCCCTCATCAGACTGATACTGACCCCATAATCCCTGTCCTCAAAAGAGGATCCGTTCCCAAGAATCAAATAAATCGTCTGCAGCAGGACCACAGTTTCCATGTATTGATTAGTGCACTGTAATATAAAAGAAAATAGAGAAAATTTGGAAGCATATAAATTTATTCTTAAATAGCAACAATGCCACTGACTTGACCCGCCTGCGGTTCCGGCCTATGCCTAAAGCACAAAATTCGTTGGGGTGCCTTCGAAGCAAGATCAGGAAAAGTGCATTGCGTTTTTCCGTCCGCTCTTGCGACACCAAAGGCTGAGAGACGCTATCGCGTTAACCCATTGAACCTGATCCGGGTAATACCTGCGTAGGGAACGGAGTTTGACGCGTCGCGGCCGAGGGCTTCCCTCAACGGAGTTCAGACTCCAATCAGGTTCATGACGTCTCACTTTTCCGTTCGGAATGAGAGACGATATTATGGACCAAAAACAAAGCCTCTCCCGAACCAAGACATGCGCCAGTCATGTGGCATCCGTGCCTATTTGCGTGACTATTGCTGGCTCCGACAGCGGCGGCGGTGCTGGCATTCAGGCTGATCTCAAAACTTTTTCAGCGCTGAGCGTCTATGGCGCAAGCGTCATTACAGCGATCACCGCACAGAACACATTAGCGGTCACGGCTGTCCACGATGTTCCGTCTGAAATTGTTGCTGCACAGATCGATGCGGTCTTCAGCGATCTCAATGTGGCTTCGGTCAAGATCGGCATGGTGTCAGTGCCGGAAACCATTCAGGCAATAGCCAAAGGCCTTGGGCGTTTCTCCGGCCCAGTGGTTCTTGATCCGGTGATGGTGGCTAAATCCGGCGACCGACTGCTAAGCGAAGCCGCGATTTCGACACTGCGCGAAAAACTGATCCCGCTTGCATGCCTTCTAACACCGAACAGGCCAGAAGCTGCTTGCCTGCTCGATTGTGCCATCGCGCGAAATAATGATGAGGCGGAAGAACAGGGGCGCGCTTTGCTCAAGCTTGGTGCAAAGGCCGTGCTGATGAAAGGCGGGCACGCTGAGGGCGACATCTGCACCGACCTTCTCATCCGTGCCCATCTGCCGACTATCCAGCTGGAAGCGCCGCGTATCTATACGCAAAACACCCATGGAACCGGATGCACGCTTTCGTCAGCAATTGCAGCAGGTCTTGGCAAAGGCCTTTTGCTGGAACGCGCACTTCGTGAAGCGCATACTTATCTGCAAGCGGCCATCCGGTCCGCTAACACATTGCAGGTCGGCAGCGGGCACGGCCCCGTGCATCACTTCCACGCTTTGTGGGAGATTGCATAATGCGCGTCACCATCATCGGCGCAGGTGTTGCGGGCCTTGCCTGCGCTGCAGAATTTAGTGACCAAGGCCACGTCGTCACTGTCATTGCAAAAAGCACCGCAATCGGCTCCGACAGCTGTTCGTGGTTTGCGGGCGGAATGCTGGCCCCGTGGTGCGAAGGCGAGAGTGCGGAAGAGCCCGTCGTAAGGCTGGGGAAGCAAGCGATTGGCTGGTGGGAACGGCATGTTTCGACAGTCCACCGCAAGGGGACGCTCGTCATTTCCCACACACGCGATACGACTGAGCTGCGCCGCTTTGCCCGCCGCACACAAGCCTTCGACACAATCGATTCCGAACAGATCGATGCGCTGGAGCCGGATATTGCAGGCCGTTTCCGGCAGGGGCTTTTCTTTGCTGAGGAAGGCCATCTCAACCCACGCAACACACTGATCGAACTTGCCGAAAACCTGCAGAAGAAAGGCGTCGTCTTTCATCTCGGGCAAGATGCGAAAGACGTAAAAATCGATACCGATATTACTGTCGATGCGCGTGGCCTTGCAGCACGCGATCAATTGCAGGATCTGCGCGGCGTGAAGGGCGAAATGCTTATTGTTCGCTCCCGCGACATCAATCTTTCGCGCCCTGTGCGCCTGCTGCACCCGCGCATTCCGCTTTATATCGTGCCGCGCGGTGACGGCATTCATATGATCGGCGCAACCATGATCGAAAGCGATGAAAGAGGCGGCATCAGCGTTCGCTCGACGCTGGAAATGTTAAGCGCCGCCTATGCGCTGCATCCGGCATTTGGCGAGGCGGAAATTCTGGAAACCGGCGTCGATGCACGCCCGGCCTTCCCCGACAATCTGCCGCGTGTGCGCAAGCGTGGCCAAACAATCTATGTCAACGGGCTTTACCGGCACGGCTTTCTACTCTCGCCTGCGGTTGCACGCATGGCGGTTGCGGCAGCAACCGAGGCCGAACAACAACCTGAACTTCTGGAGAACCTTTCATGACCATCGTTTTAAATGGCGAGGTCTTTGAGACCAAAAGCGCCAATCTTTTGGCCCTGCTTGCCGAAATCGAACTAGATGAGGCCGTGGTGGCAACCGCGCTCAATGGCGAATTCATTGCACGCGATGAACGCGAGGAAACGCTCATCGGTGAAGGTGACCGCATTGAAGTGCTCGCGCCGATGCAGGGAGGCTAAGATGCTGGAATTTTATGGGAAAACATTTGAAAGCCGCCTACTATTGGGAACGGCGCAATATCCATCTCCCTCTATTCTTACTGACAGCGTCCGCTCGTCAAAGACGGAAATCGTTACAGTTTCGCTGCGGCGCGAGAGCGGAAATATGCGTGCCGGTCAGGATTTCTGGACACTGATCAAGGATCTGGGTGTTTCGGTTCTGCCCAATACAGCCGGGTGCCATACCGCACGCGAAGCAGTCACCACGGCAAAAATGGCGCGTGACGTTTTCGGCACCAACTGGATCAAGCTTGAAGTCATCGGCGATCACGACACGTTGCAGCCTGATCCTTTCGGGCTGGTCGAAGCAGCCCGTATTCTCTGCGATGAAGGCTTTGAGGTCTTTCCCTATATGAATGACGATCTTGTGGTTGCGGAAAAATTGCTGGAAGCAGGCTGCAAGGTGTTGATGCCATGGGGTGCGCCGATTGGTTCAGGTCGCGGCCTCAACAATCCTTATGCGCTTAAAACCATGCGTGCGCATTTCCCCGATATTCCACTGGTCGTGGATGCCGGTATTGGCGTGCCGTCGCATGCAGCCGCCGCAATGGAACTTGGCTTTGATGCCGTGCTGATCAACACTGCGGTTGCCAAAGCAGGTGATCCAGCCGCTATCGCCCGCGCTTTTGCACTCGCTGTTGAGGCTGGTCGCATCGCCTATGAAGCCGATCCGATTGAAGCCCGCGACATGGCTGCCCCCTCCACTCCATTACTCGGAAAGGCATTTTTGTAATGGCCCTTGATCCGTTTTACCCGATCTTTGATAGCGCCAGCTGTTGTGAGCGCATGGTGCCGCTCGGCATCAAACTCGTGCAGCTGCGCATCAAGGATAAGAACGTCGCTGAACTGCGCGTAGAAATCCGCGCCGCCCGCGAAGTTTGCGCACGGCATGATTGCCAGCTCATCATCAATGACTACTGGAAGCTGGCAATTGAGGAAGGCTGTGATTTCATTCATCTCGGTCAGGAAGACCTTGACGATGCCGATCTTGATGCGATCCGCGCAAGCGGCGCGAAGCTCGGTGTATCCAGCCATGATGAGGCTGAACTTGATCGTGCATTAGCGCTAAAGCCAGCCTATATCGCGCTCGGCCCTGTCTATCCGACCATTCTCAAAAAGATGAAATGGCATGAACAGGGATTGGACCGCGTCAGCCAATGGAAAGCCACACTTGGCGATATTCCGCTTGTTGCCATTGGCGGCATGAATGTGGAGCGAGCGGCGGGCGTATTTAATGCCGGAGCCGACATTGTTTCAGTCGTCACCGACATCACTCTCAACCCCGATCCCGAAGCCCGCGTGCGGCAATGGATCGAAGTTACACGCCCCTATGTAAAGTAGGCTTAGTATTTTTTTAACGCGCATCTTTGTCCGAAAACCGCTTCACACTTTTCGGGATGCGCTCTAACCGGAGGAAACATTGAAAAAACTGATTTTTGCTGCGCTTTTCAGCGCCACGGCTTCGTTCGCCCTGATGTCAGCTCAGGCAGCTCAGGCGAACGATAAATTCAAACTCATACTCGACTGGTATGTGAACCCGGATCATGGGCCTATCATCGTGGCCGACAAGCTCGGTTACTTCAAGGATGCGGGTCTTGATGTGGAAATCATCGCCCCTGCGGATGCATCCGTGCCACCGAAAATGGTTGCGGCTGGACAGGCTGATCTGGCAATTTCATATCAGCAGCAAGTGCATCTCGATGTTCATGCCGATATTCCGCTGATCCGCGTTGGCACTCTGGTCGATTCCCCACTCAATTGCCTGATGGTGCGTGACGATGGTTCAGTCAATTCAATTGCCGATCTCAAAGGCAAGAAGATCGGCTTCTCGGTCGCGGGTGTTGAAGAAACAGTGCTTGGCACCATTCTCAAACGGCACGACATTCAACTGTCCGATGTTGAACTCATCAATGTGAACTTTTCGCTCGCACCATCGCTGATGTCGAAACAGGTTGATGCGGTAATGGGGGCCTATCGCAATGTTGAACTCAACCAGATGGCGGTTGAAGGGGTTGCGGGCAAATGCTTCTTCGTCGAGGAGGAAGGCGTGCCGGTCTATGACGAGCTGGTTTATGTCGCCAACTCAAACAAGCTGGATGCGAACGAAAAAGAGCGAATTTCGCGCTTTCTAGCAGCCACTGAAAAAGCCGCGCAATATATCGTCAATCATCCAGAGCAAAGCTACGACCTGTTCGCGTCTTATAGTTCTGAACTCAAAGACGAGCTGAACCAGCGCGCCTGGAAAGACACGGTTGCCCGTTTTTCGCGCTCACCCGCAAGCCTCGATTATGGACGCTGGAGCCGCTACGAAACCTATCTCAAGGATAACGGTCTCGTGCCTTCGATCCTGCCTGTCGAGAAATTTGCAATCGACGTCAACGCGGGAGGTGACAAGTCATGAGTGACACGCTTTATTCATCTGAACTGTTCACCCGTTTGCGTGCCGCAACGCTTGATGACTGGAACCCCTATATCGATCATGAATTTGTCCGCGGGCTTGGCGATGGCACGCTGCCGAAATCGGCATTCCTGCATTATCTCAGGCAGGACTACGTTTATCTGCATCACTATGCCCGCGCCTTTGCGCTGGGTGTCGTGAAGGCAGGGAGCTTGCAGGAAACGCGGCTATGCGCCGAGATTATGCATGGGCTGGCGGTCACAGAACTGCCGCTGCATGTCGGAATCTGCGCACGCGAAGGCATAACCGAAGACGATCTTTACAACACAAAAGAAGAGCCGGAAAATCTCGCCTATACGCGTTATGTGCTCGATTGCGGGCAGGCAGGCGATTTCCTCGACCTGCTGACCGCACTTGTTCCCTGTGCGCATGGCTATGGCGAAATCGGGGTCAATCTCGCAGCCACCGCTACAGCCGGCACACCCTATCAGGAGTGGATCGACACCTATGCGGGCGCTGATTATCAGGACATGTGCCACACGGTTGGCAAGCTTTTTGATCAGGCTGCAAAAGACCGCATCGGTACGGATTTCGAGAGCAGCCCGCGCTGGCCAAAGCTCTGCCAGATTTTTGCTACTGCAAGCAGGCTTGAAGCGAACTTCTGGTCAATGGGTATTTCTGGGGGTCTCAAAGTAGCATGACGAGCATCGCTCCTCGCTCGCGCAAAAAACGCATCGCCGACGGGTTTCTGTCGGCGTTTGCTGTGCTGACACTTTGGCAGGCTGTGGTGAGCATCTGGCAGATGCCGCGCTTCATCCTGCCCGGCCCGCTTGATGTCGTACAATCGCTCATTACCAATGCGCAGTTGATTGCTGATAATGCAGTCGTGACATTTGGCGAAGTGCTGGGCGGACTGTTTCTCGGCTCTGCCATTGGCGTGTTGACCGCCATAGGGCTGATGATGTCGCCGCTTGCACAACGGCTGGTCATGCCTATGATGGTGTTCTCTCAGGCGATCCCGATTTTTGCACTCGCTCCGATCTTAACACTCTGGCTCGGCTATGGACCGGCATCGAAAATTGCCGTCACCATTCTGATGATCTTCTTTCCGGTCGCTTCTACGTTTCTCGATGGTATGCAGCGCACTGATCCGACACTGATTAATGCCGCCGAAAATCTTGGCGCAAAACGCATGCAGATTCTGTTTCGCATTCGCATTCCGGCGGCTTTCCCGTCGCTCGCTTCGGGTTTAAGCTTAGCAGCCGTTTACGCACCCATCGGTGCTGTGGTCGGCGAATGGGTCGGAGCATCAAAAGGTCTTGGCTATCTGATGCTGCTCGCCAATGGTCGCGCCAAGGTCGATCTGATGTTCGCAAGCCTGTTCGTGCTGGCCGCCTTCACCATGCTTTTACATGCAACGATCTCGCATTTTTCGCTCAAGCTGGCCGCATGGCCGCGAAAGCTGTAAGGCAGCATTTTTGTCACACCCAATAGATTGAAATTAAATTTCTGCATTTTGCCACTTGGCAAATAGATTTGCTCATTTATTGTGCAGGCATCTGAAACACTGGCAAGAGGTATGAGATGCGATCCTATCCATTTCCGTCGGTGCCCGGTGTTAACGCGGGCGCATCCAAGCTTTAAGTCTTTGGCCCGTGTCGCAGGCTAAGGCCTGACCGCCCTCCCTAAGAGGGCATATTCCTAACAACTTCCAAATTTGCCGCAGCTCTCAGCAGCTGTTTGTTTTGTCTTCGTTTTCAAACATCGTTCGACGCAAAACCGCTTCGTACTTTTAATGAAAATGATTTTAAAGGAACCAGAATCCGTCTTCGCGCGGCCTGGTATTATTCATATGACTCGGTTTCGTATCAATTTCCGGGGACCTGCTTTCCGCAATGTCCTCGGCTACACCGTCAGCCACTGGCGAAGTCAGCCTCTGCGGCTGACGCTGATTATTATCAGCATGCTGCTTGCAACGGCCGCAGACGTCCTCACACCCCTTTATTCAGGCAAGCTGGTCGATGCGCTTTCGCTTGGGCAGGACGGAGCATGGGATGCTGCCATTCACGCGCTAATCATTCTGCTTGTCTTAGGCGCCGTTGCGTTGATCACGCGCCAGCTGACCTTCTATGTCATCACAGATTTCACGCTGAAGATCATGAGCGACATGGCAGCCAGCGCGTTCCATAAGCTACAGCGCTTTTCGACCGACTGGCACGCAAATGCTTTTGCCGGATCGACCGTGCGTAAGGTTTCGCGTGGCATGTGGGCGCTTGACTTGCTCAATGATACGTTGCTGCTTGCGCTGCTGCCATCCATCCTGATGCTGCTCGGCTCGGTCGCACTTCTCGCATGGTACTGGCCGATGATGGGCGTACTGGTCGCCATCGGCTCGGTGCTTTTCATCGTCTGCACGATTGTGATTTCGCTGGGTTTCGTTGCGCCTGCCGCAACGCTTGCCAATAGCTGGGACACACGCATGGGCGGCGCTTTGGCCGATGCCATTTCGTGCAATGCCGTTGTGAAGGCATTTGGTGCTGAAGGCCGTGAAGATGGTCGTCTTGCCAAGGTCGTCACCAAGTGGCGCTCGCGTACACGCCGCACATGGCTGATCGGCACGCTGAACGGCTTCATTCAGGGTGCAAACCTACTGGTCATGCGCGGCGTGGTCATTGGTTTTGCGCTTTATCTCTGGAGCCAGGGCAAGGCAACGGCAGGTGACATTACTTTTGTTCTGACAGCTTTCTTCATGTTGCAGGGCTATCTGCGTGATGTGGGCATGCATATCCGCAACCTGCAACGTTCGGTCAACGACATGGAAGAGCTGGTTCAGATCGAAGCCGAGCCTTACGGTATCGCTGATAGGCCGGGTTCGAACGCGATCATGATCGGAAATGGCGAAATCACCTTCGATAATGTCACCTTCCATTATGGTAGCCATGACACAGCTCTCTATCGCGACTTCTCGGTCAAAATTGAAGCCGGGGAACGGGTTGGTCTGGTCGGTCACTCGGGTTCGGGCAAGACGACTTTCGTCAAGCTCATCCAGCGTCTTTACGATGTGAGTGGCGGCGCAATCCGCATTGATGGGCAGAATATTGCTGAGGTCACCCAGGGGTCACTTCGTTCGCAGATTGCTATTGTGCAGCAGGAACCAATCCTGTTTCACCGCACACTGGCGGAGAACATCGCCTATGCCCGTCCCGGTGCGACACAGGCCGAAATCGAGCATGCAGCCATGCTCGCCAGCGCACATGACTTCATCATGCGTCTGCCGAAGGGCTATGCAACGCTCGTTGGCGAGCGCGGTGTGAAGCTTTCGGGTGGTGAACGTCAGCGTGTGGCGATTGCCCGTGCATTTCTGGCCGATGCTCCAATCCTTATTCTGGACGAGGCAACATCGAGCCTTGATTCAGAATCGGAAGTGCTGATCCAGCAGGCGATGGAACGGCTGATGATAGGTCGTACCACGCTTGTCATTGCACATAGGCTTTCAACGGTTCGTGCACTTGACCGCTTGCTGGTTTTCGACAAGGGCAAAATCCTTGAAGAAGGCGATCATGATGCGCTCATCCGCAAACCCGGCGGTATCTATCGCCGTATGTTCGAACGTCAGGCGTTGGAACTGACCAAGGGGTTGGAAGACGTTCTTCCATCATAAAGAAGGAGAATGGGGCCGGAAATACCGGCCCCGTTTTATTATGGTGCTACCTTGCCAGAAGACTGCCTGATGATGAGCTCATATTCGATCTGGCGGGATGGTGATGCTTCACCAGTTTCAATCTGGCTGAGCAGCATATCCACCGCATCATAGGTCATTTCGCGGATTGGTTGGTGAACGGTGGTAATCTGCGGCGAAACCATGCGCGAAATGGCGCTGTCATCGAAGCCAACAACGGTCAGATCGCTTGGCACGTCGATGTTTTGATTATAGGCGATTTGCAGAACGGCAGCAGCCATATCATCATTGGAAGCAAAAATTGCCGTCGGCCTGTCTTCCATCGATAAAAGTTTTCGCCCTGCCTCCAGCCCGCTTGCAAAGCTGAAACCACCTTCTGCTTCGTACTCAGGATTATGCGCAATGCCGGCCTGACCAAGAACTTTTCGATAGGCTTCAAGTCGCAATTGCGCCGAACGGTGGGTCAAATCGCCAATAACAATCGCGATTTTCTTGTGCCCCAGATCAAGAAGATATTGCATGAGATCGAGCGTTGCAGCTTCGTCATCAATGGCAACGCTGTCAGTCGGATGCACATTGAAGTCACCCGCCACCCGCGCAAATGGCATGGCCGAAGCAATTAGTTCCTGCAAAATCTCAGGATCATCCGACATGGGTGGCGTAACGATAATCCCGTCAAGACCCGACGCATGGGCTGTCTCGATGAGCGATCCGCGAATATCCGCCCGGTTTTCAACCGGGAATATTAGAAGCCGGTAGCGCGTGCCGCGCAGACGGTCCAGCGCTCCGACCTGCAATTCCGTGACATAGCTCTGGCTCGGATTTTCAAAGAAAAGCCCGATCAGATGCGAGCGTCGCTCAACCAGATTGCGCGCTGCCGCGTTGGGGCGATAGCGTAACTCGGCACCCGCCTGTCTGACCTTTTCACGGATCGTATCGCGGACATTCGGCTCGTCATTATAAACACGCGAAACTGTCTTGATAGATACGCCTGCAAGACGTGCCACATCATGGATCGTCGCTCTTTTATTGGATGCGGCCATGGCCGTTATGCACTCTCTCCCACAAATATACGCAATTTAGTATCCGCTTTGCTGCTGCGCGCAAAGAGCTAAATAGAACATATCTTGGACCGGGTGAGAAAGCGCTTTTCGCGGCCATTATCGAGCGAGAACATACCACCGCGTCCGGGGACAACATCAATGATAAGTTCGGTATGCTTCCATGCTTCATATTGCGAGCCGCTGATATAAAACGGCGCACCACCGATTTCGCCGAGCTTCACGTCAGCGTCAGACAGCAGCAGATCGCCTTGCGGATAGCACATGGGCGATGACCCATCGCAGCAGCCACCCGATTGGTGGAACATGATTGGCCCATATTCAGCCTGCAATTCAGCGATCAGCTCCAGCGCTGCATCGGTAGCAGTGACCTGCTCTTGTTCAGAGACTTGTGGCATGGTTCCTCCTCCCATGAACAAAGCCGCCGCATCGCTACGGCGGCTTTACTTTTTTGTTTTTGCGCATGTCTTCAACCCAAAACCGGTTCCCAATTTTGGGAGACATGCTTTAGTATGAACCGATTACTGCGTCAGGTCCATCACGACACGGCCTTCGATTTGGCCAGCGCGCATTTCATCAAAGATCGCATTGATATTGTCGATCTTGTCGGTGCGGATCGTCGCCTTGACCTTACCGTCTGCAGCAAAATCAATCGACTCTTGCAAATCAAGACGCGTGCCGACGATGGAACCGCGCACGGTGATACCGTTCAGCACCATATTGAAAATCGAAAGCGGAAACTCACCCGCTGGCAGGCCGTTCAAGGCAATCGTTCCACCGCGAGCAGCCATGCCGATAGCCTGCTCAAAAGCCTTGGGCGAAACAGCCGTCACCAGCACACCCTGCGCGCCGCCGTCGGTTTCCTTCTTGATATAAGCTGCCGGATCATTATGCGTCTTGGCATTGACCGTAACCGTTGCGCCCAGCTTGCGGGCAAGATCGAGTTTCTTGTCGTCAATATCGACAGCAGCAACATTCAGCCCCATGGCCTTCGCATATTGCACCGCCATATGGCCAAGACCACCGATGCCGGAAATCACAACCCAATCACCGGGCTTGGTATCCGTGACCTTGAGGCCCTTATAGACCGTAACACCAGCGCAGAGGATCGGGGCGATCTCGTTGAAAGCGATGTTCTTCGGCAGATGGCCAACGAAATTCGGATCAGCAACAACATAATCAGCAAAACCACCATTCACCGAATAGCCTGTATTCTGCTGCTCTTCGCAAAGGGTTTCCCAGCCGCCAAGACAATGCACGCAATGACCGCAAGCGGTGTAGAGCCAAGGAATACCAACGCGGTCGCCTTCCTTCACATGCTTGACGCCACGACCAACCGCCGAGACAAAACCAACTCCTTCATGGCCCGGAATAAACGGCGGGTTCGGCTTGACCGGCCAGTCGCCTTCGGCGGCATGAAGATCAGTATGGCATACGCCCGAAGCCTGAATTGCCACCTGAATCTGGCCATCACCCGGCACCGGAATCGGCACTTCATCAATGGTCAGTGGTTTACCGAATTCGCGAACCACGGCAGCTTTCATTGTCTTAGCCATTACGAGAACATCCTTCTAACTTTTGGGTCGGATAGACAGGCACAAAGTCCTGCCGACCCGACCCTTTCCTGGGAGGAAACAGGGGGGAGCGGCTTCGGCGTGATCTGCTGTAAAGCCGCACTGAATCAGTGAAATTTCAAAGGCAGCGACCCGCAGCTGATATGCTGCGGATCGCTTTCATTGTTAGAAGAAGCCAAGCTTCTTCGGGCTGTAGCTCACCAGCATGTTCTTGGTCTGCTGGTAATGGTCGAGCATCTTAAGGTGGTTTTCGCGACCGATACCCGACTGCTTGTAGCCACCGAATGCAGCATGGGCAGGATAGGCGTGGTAGCAGTTTGTCCAGACACGACCGGCCTGAATAGCGCGACCAAAGCGATAGGCACGTGTGCCATCACGTGTCCAAACACCGGCACCAAGACCGTAAAGTGTGTCATTGGCAATCGCGAGCGCTTCAGCATCATCCTTAAACGTCGTGACAGAAACAACAGGACCAAAGATTTCCTCCTGGAAAATTCGCATCTTGTTGGTGCCCTTGAACACGGTCGGCTTGACGTAATAGCCGCCTGCAAGGTCACCAGCCAGTTCATTGCGCCCACCGCCCGTCAGCACTTCCGCGCCTTCCTGCTTGCCGATATCGATATAGCTCAGGATTTTTTCGAGTTGTTCGCTGGAGGCCTGCGCACCGATCATGGTTGCCGGATCAAGCGGATCACCCTGAACGATCGCTTCAACGCGCTTCAGTGCGCGTTCCATGAACTTGTCATAGATCTTTTCATGGATCAGAGCACGGCTTGGGCAGGTACAGACTTCGCCCTGATTGAGCGCGAACATGACAAAGCCTTCGATGGCCTTGTCGAAATAATCATCATCTTCGGCGGTGACATCGGAGAAGAAGATGTTTGGCGACTTGCCGCCCAGTTCCAGCGTGACCGGAATAAGGTTCTGGCTGGCATACTGCATGATGAGACGACCCGTCGTCGTTTCACCCGTAAACGCGATCTTGGCAATGCGTGGGCTTGATGCCAGCGGCTTGCCTGCTTCAAGGCCAAAACCATTGACCACATTGAGTACACCTGCTGGCAGAAGATCGCCGATTACTTCCATCAGAACGAGGATCGAAGCCGGTGTCTGTTCCGCAGGCTTCAGCACCACGCAGTTACCCGCAGCAAGTGCTGGTGCGAGCTTCCACACAGCCATCAACAGTGGGAAGTTCCATGGAATGATCTGACCGACAACGCCGAGCGGCTCGTGGAAGTGATAGGCAACCGTATCGTGATCGATTTCGGAAATGCCGCCTTCCTGCGCACGGATCGCACCGGCGAAATAACGAAAGTGGTCAATTGCCAGCGGCAGATCGGCATGGGTGGTTTCGCGGATCGGCTTGCCATTGTCCCATGTTTCAGCCGCTGCAAGCTTTGGCAGATTGGCTTCAATACGATCTGCGATCTTGTTGAGGATTACAGCGCGTTCAGCAGGGCTTGTTTTGCCCCATGCTTCTTTGGCGGCGTGTGCCGCATCAAGTGCTGCATCAATATCGGCTGCATCGGAACGTGCGACTTCACACAGAACCTGACCATTGACCGGGGATGTATTGTCGAAATAGCGGCCAGACTTGGGTTCTACCCATTTGCCGCCAATGAAATTGCCGTAACGTTTGGCAAACTCCGGCTTTACGGAGCGATGAAATTCAACCTTATTCATTATATATTCCTCCCAAAATTCAACGCCGCTCCTAACGGCGTTTCAGACACAATGTGGCGCGGCTCTTGGGAGGAGTCATCCAGCGCTGGATAATATGCTGTATCAATGTGTCTCAATATTGAGACACATCGGGAAAACTAATGTGCCCTGATAATTTTCAGGCGATTAAGCTTACGATGAAGCGTGGCCCGGCTGATGCCGAGAAGCTTGGCAGCCGATGACACATTGCCTTCTGAACGCGCAATCGCGCGCAAAATAACGCTGCGCTCAGACTCTGCCATATCCTCACGCGGATCGGCATTCCAGCCGAGTAGGTCAGCGGCCGGCAGTGCGGTCGAAAGCGCTTCATCCGTCAGATCAAGCGAAAGTCGGGCTGCACGTGTAGCACCAATTACAAAGTCATCCTTATCAACCGCGATCAATGCGCCGCCTGTTCTGTCAGCACTAGGGGCAAGTACAATACGCGCATCCGGGAAAGCCTGGCGGAAATTCTCGGCCTCGATCCGGCGCGCGGCATCTATCACAGCCACTGAAATCAGTTGCACAAAGGCTTCTGTCAAATCGCTGCGACAGGACGAAACATCAAGCGCTGCCATAATGCGCCCCTGATGGTCATGAATTGGCGCGACTGTGCAGGAAAGCCCGATATTGCGGGTGTGAAAATGCTGGTCGCGATGAATGGTCAAAGCACGCTGCTCGGCAATGCAGGTGCCAATGCCATTGGTACCTTCAACTGCTTCGCTCCAGACAGCACCCGTCCAAAGACCCCAGTCGTAAAACGTATCGTCATCACCCGCAGCACCGCGACGTTCAACCGGCACACCTTGGCTATCAGCCAGCAGCACGCAGCAGCCAACACCGCCAACCGCCATGTAAAGCCGATCCATGCTTGCTTGTGCAATGCTAATTACCCGTTCCATACGTTGGCGGGCGGTGCGCAATTCATGATCAGAGAGCGTTTGAACGGAGCCCACTTCCGCAGGGTCAAGTCCATAGAGACGCGCAGAGCGTCGCCATGAAGCAACCAGCGCCGAGCGAGCGGCTCCTCCTGTCTCAATCTCGGAATGGATACGATCTGCGTGTATCCGGTCTTGCGGCGCACCCATGTTTTCCTCCCAGAAAGGCTGGAAACGGCCCACTGGAAAGATAATGACTTTTTATCGGACCGGTTGCAAGCGAGCCGTTACGCGACTTTGGCAGGTTCGACGAAAGTCTCCAGGGCTGCGACTTCCATCGCATTCATACGCAGGCCAAGTTTGGTTCGGCGCCAGAGAATATCTTCCGCCGTATGCGCCCATTCATGCTCGATGAGATAGCGCACTTCCGCCTCATAAAGATCAGCACCCAAATGTCGGCCAAGTTCTTCCAGAGATTTGGATTTACCCAGCAAAACGCGGGCGCGTGTCCCATAGAGCTTAAACAGGCGACGAGCATGGGGAGCGGATAGGAATGGATACTCAGCTTTCAGCTTTTCGAGTTCCTGGTCGAAAGCCGTCGCGTCAAAATCCCCCCCCGGCAGAGACGCAGCATGCGTCCATGGCGCGCCTTTCTTGCCAAGATGATGCTCGATCTTCTCAAGCATATGCTCGGCCAGCTTGCGTGCAGTGGTCAACTTTCCACCAAACACATTGATCAGCGGGGCGGCCCCCTG
Source organism: Brucella thiophenivorans (assembly GCF_002252445.1). Classification (GTDB taxonomy): domain Bacteria; phylum Pseudomonadota; class Alphaproteobacteria; order Rhizobiales; family Rhizobiaceae; genus Brucella; species Brucella thiophenivorans. Next base: position 348,197 of record NZ_NNRJ01000015.1, on the reverse strand, counting down.
CGGCGCATCTTCCTTCAGTACGTAGTCGCGGGTCGCTTCCTGCGCCTTGCTTGCGCCGTCATCATAGAGCGGACGCACGCCGGAATAGGTCCAGACAATATCTTCCACCCGCACCGGCTCGCGGAAATATTCACTCGCCGCATTGCAGAGATAATCTGTTTCGCTCGGCGTGATCGCAACCTTGGCCGGATCGCCCTTATAATCCTGATCAGTCGTGCCAATCAGCGTGAAATCATCCTCATAAGGGACAGCAAAGATGATGCGGCCATCATTGTTCTGAAAGAAATAGGAACGCGGATCAGAGAATTTCTTGCGCACTACAATGTGGCTACCCTGAACCAGACGCACATTGTGCAATTGCCGGTGACCTTCGACACCCTGCAACACCTTGTCGGCCCAGGGGCCGGCGGCATTGACCAGAAGCCGCGCACGAAATTCTTCCCGCGCACCGGTGTCGATATTTTCAAGCGTTACTGTCCATGCTTCATGATCACGGCGGGCGGAAACAACTTTGCTGCGCGTGCGGATCATCGCACCGCGATCAGCGGCGTCACGTGCAGTGAGCGCCGTAAAACGCGCATCATCGACCCAGCAATCCGAATATTCGAAAGCCTTGGTGAAAAGCGGCTTGAGCGGCGCGGCGACCGGATCGGTGCGCATATCAAGTGTGCGGGTTGCAGGCAGCATTTTGCGGCCACCCAGATGATCATAGAGAAACAGGCCCAGACGCAAGAGCCATGCAGGGCGTACCCCACCCTTATGAAAAGGCAGCACAAAACGCATTGGATGGATCAAATGCGGAGCATTGGCCCATAGCACTTCGCGCTCCATCAATGCCTCGCGCACCAGACGAAACTCGTAATGCTCCAGATAGCGCAAGCCGCCATGAATAAGCTTGGTAGCGCGCGATGAAGTGCCGCTTGCAAGGTCGCTCATCTCGGCGAGACCGACAGAAAAGCCGCGACCAACCGCGTCTCTTGCAATGCCGCAGCCATTAATGCCGCCACCGATTACGAAAATGTCGAATATTTTATGCTGCGCCATGGTGAACCCTGAAGATCATCTCCAACCACCAAAACGAATATAATTTATTTAATACGAAAGCAAAACGAAAATGAAACGAAACTACGATTCTTTCTCTTCGGAAGAGCTTTGAGGGGCTGTTTCAATCAGCTCAACCTCATTTTCGCGGCACAAATCGCGCAATTGCTGCGACGGGCAGCGATCAGTGATAAACGTATGCACCTGGGATATATGGCCAAGGCGCACAGGTGCCGTGCGTTCCAACTTGGTGGAATCGCTCACCAGAATGACATGACGCGCATTGGCGATAATCGCCTGCGCCACTTTCACTTCGCGGAAATCAAAGTCCAGCAGTGCGCCGTCTTCATCCATTGCCGATGCACCGATGATTGCGAAGTCAACTTTAAACTGGCGGATGAAATCAACTGCCGCCTCGCCGACAATACCGCCATCGGAAGCACGCACCACGCCGCCTGCAATAATGACTTCGATTTCAGGATAGACGCGTAGTGTGTTGGCGACGTTGATATTGTTGGTGATGACCATCAGATTATTGTGGTCGATCAGCGCATGGCTGACGGCTTCGGTGGTTGTTCCAATATTTATGAACAGCGAAGCACCATCGGGGATCATTTCGGCAGCAGCCCGCCCGATCAGCTCCTTCTCATGGGCGGCAATACGGCGACGTGCCTCATACTCCATATTCTCGACACCGGATGGATAAAGCGCACCACCATGGATGCGCCGCAGCAGGCGCGCCTTGCAAAGATCATTGAGATCCTTGCGCACCGTTTGCGGCGTTACATCGAAAGCAGCCGCGAGATCATCGACAAGAACCTGACCCTGTCGGCGGGCTATATCCAGAATTGCATTGTGGCGAGGAGTAAGCTGCATTTTGTGCCCGGCAATAGAAGTGTTCTAACGAGAGCATTTCCAGCAAAAGTGAGAAGCGGTTTTGCGTTGGATAATGCGTAAAAACCAAAGGATAGAGCGTTTCCTACGATTCTTTCTAAACTGGAACCGCTCTAGAGTGTTTTAATTTCGCTTTTTTGCAAGAGAAAGCAACCGCTTGATGACAAATCAGCGGGAAAGTGGCGCGAAAGCCCGCATTTTCATAATCCGCGGCCAAGGTTGTGAACCGAAAGCCACCGAAAACCCATAAACTTTCGTTTAGAAGTAAAACGAAGGTCATAATTTTTCATCTAAAAACATCCGAACGATAACAATAAAGATTAATAATAATAAACCACTTACACATTGTAGGTAAAAAATAGCACAACATTTATATTCACAGAATCTATATTTTACATCATATCTCAGTAATCCTTTTTGATACACAAAATGGAAAAATATAATAAATGATAACGGCGCCTTTATCATAATAAAAACTCGAATATAGAAAGTAGAAGTTAAAGGGGTTAGCTATGTCTAAACTGGGTATCCTTTGCTTATCTGGCGCAATACTTCTGTTCAATGGAAGCGCATTCGCTCAAGCCGTCAACGTCGACAACAACACAAACTCCGCATCGCAAGCAGGTGCAACAGCTATTGCAATCGGCGGCGGCGGCAATTCGCCGGATAAAATCAAAACCACTGTTCCTGCATTCGCACCGGGACTTGTTGCGGCAGGCGTTCACTCCTGTGCAGGCTCGACAAGTGTCGGCGTTGGCGCTACCGGCTGGGGCTTAGGCTTTGGCAGCACCTATGAAATGCGTGAATGTAACCGGCGCGCCTATGCCGCAGCACTTCTTGGCATGGGGCAAAACAGGGCCGCACTTGATCTGATCTGCCTCAACAAGGAAGTCAGAGCATCGCTGAATGCAACAGGCGTAGTCTGCCCGTCACAGGGGCTCGCCACCCGCGCTGCAGCTCAACCGGTCCGGACAAGAGTACCGCTTTTTGCTTCGGTATCTAACGAAGAACCCGCATCAATTCCTGCACGCACAATAGCAACAAATGCCACAACACAAACGCCAGGCGGTAAACGCACTTACTCCGCCAAGGCACTTGGCCTGAATTCAAATCAGTTGAAGGCCAAAGGGTGTGTTTTGCGCACAACGGCGAACAATAGTCAGGCATGGTACTGCTCGCGCCCCTTGATGTGAAAAGACAATAAGCAACCTGCATCGGCCCGAAAGCCGTTTTGGGCCGATGCAAAGCGTCGATACAGCCTTCTACTCATATGAAGCTTATGATGATTAGCGGGGTATATCGTCGGGATATGCTGGCATGAGAGGGACCTAGAGCAGCTTTCATCTTACTCAACGCATCAGAACCGCTCTGTCTCTTTGTTTTTATGAAACAAGAGGAGTTTTATCGTGAAAAAGATCATTATCGCATCTATCGCATTGCTTGCTGCGAGCGCTCTGCCAGCAGCAGCACAATCGGTCAAATGGAATGGCAGCTTCGGCGGCTCAAGCGGCGCAGGCTCTGCTGTAACTGGTGGCTTTGCATTTGGCGCAGGTTCCACCGCAGCAGGACAGGCAGCAACAACCGGCTGGGCCGAGGGCAAAGGCACTGTCCTTGGTATGGGTGGCAAAATTGGCCATTATGGCGCAAGTGGCGGCATCGGTTCAGGCTATTTCACTTCAGGCTCCGGCGGTCAGTCGGCTGCCATGGCACAATCGGGCACCGGGTTTCTGGGCGGAAGTTCAGCAGGCACAGCCTTTGGTACAACGTCCGGCGGATCGTCCGGAAGCATCAGCCTTCGACCCTGATTGGGGTTTAAAAGCATGCCTCCCAAAAGTGGGAACCGGTTTTGGGATAAAGGTATGCTTGGGAACAAACAATTAAAGCGTGGTCTATTCATATAAAAAACGCAACACGCTTTAATGGCTATTTGTTGAGCGAAAGCCATCGTTCTAAAAGCTCAACAGATAGCTACACCGCTTTCATGACCGCAGATGGAACAGACTTCGTTTCGAACTGCCATAGCATCAGCCGGAAAATCGCAATCGATTTTTGGAAAGCAAGATGCTTCGATTCAATAAACTAGAGCGGCAGGCGCGCAATGTGAGCGTGTGGCATGTCTTTATCCCAAAACCGGTTCCCACTTTTGGGAGACATGCGCTAAACGCGTGGCGATCTACGGAATGAATGAGAGACCCCTCAAAGGATACCCACTCTCATTCTGTAGGGGCGGATGAAAATCTGCCCCTACACTTAAGCGCATCGCAAAAAGCGTGAAACGGTTTTCAGATGGGATGTGCGTTAAATTAAAAAATTGAGACACACCGATTTGATTGCCCGGAAAAGCAGAAAACGCCTGCTGATCTTATCAGTCCGGCGCTTCATGGTATTATTAATTTCATGTCTATGCGTTCACTCTGTACCGAATTTGTTGCCATACATTTTATGCAGCTTACAAACGACCTCGGTCCGGTTTGCAGCGCCGATCTTCCGCATTATGTTGTGAACATGCGCTTTGACGGTGCCTTCACTCATACCAAGCTCAAATGCGATGATCTTGTTGGATTTCCCCACGCGGATGGCATGGACAACTTCGATCTCGCGCACGGTTAACAATTCGCCCAGCACATCGTCGCTCATTTCCTGAGACGGCGGCTTCATCAGCATTGATGCCGGCACATACATGCCCCCCGCAAGCGCCAGATGAATGGCTTCAACGCAAATCTTGATGTCGACAGATGTCGGAATATAACCGCGCGCACCAATTTCCATCGCACGAAGGACCTGCGCCCACTCTTCGCGTTCAGCAAGCAATACAACCGGTATCGGATGCCACGCCTTGATCTCAGCTTCCAGTTCGTCAGAGAAAAACGGATCCGCAAGACGCTTTGAACCTATATGCATGAGAACAACGATGGCACCATTCAGCGGCATATTCTTGTCGACCGCTGCATAGCTGACGACAGGCAGCTTAAGCCCGTTCATCATCAGTCCATTAAAAAGGCATTCACGCTCCAGATTGCTTTTGCAGACAAGCATCAGATGAGGCTCACTCTGCACAGGCAAACCGGCTGCATAACCTCCGTCTCTTACTCTTTCGCCAGCGACAACCGGAAATCCATTCCCCGCGCCGTCTGGTGCAGCCCATAAATATCGTTCTCTGACTTCAAACATTGCTTTAGTTTCCCCTGTTACTCAGGTTTGCATTCAACGCAAAACACTAGTTACGCCAAAAAACTATGACAGTTTATTCTGATTTTTATTGCCAATCAGGATGAAGACTGGTCTAAATATTGCTATCGTTAAATAAACGTGTCATTAACTTATGTTAGCGTTTTATAAAAAAATAAGCTGACCATAAGAACGACTTCGGGAACAGAAAGTTATAAATTCTATAACTTTCGTTGGGCATAGGCAGCGGATGCACAGTGGGACTCAGAACTCCACAGCCCTGATGATTGACGGCCTGGTTAGTCTATTGGAATCGCCTCCAATTCTAGCCAAACTCAACGCGCAAGAAAAACAAACTCTTCTATCGCTCACGCTCACCGAAAACAGCTATCCTGCCGATGCAGTCATTATCAATCAGGGGGCTTCCATCCGAAGCATTCATCTGGTGCGTTCCGGCTGGGGATGTGTCTATCGCGATCTTTCCGGTGGTGAACGTCAGATCATCGATTTTCCGATGCGGTGCGATTTTGTTGGGCTAAGAACCGCCGACGGCTATAGCTACAATACGATCAAGACAATTACACCGATGTCGGTTTATGAAATACCGCTGGCATCGCTTGAAGAAACAATCTGGAAAATGCCACGACTGAGCATGATATTCATAGAGTTGCTGTCACGGCAGCGTTCCATGCTCATTGAACATCTCACCAATGTTGGCTGTCGCAGCGCCTTTGTCCGCACCGCCCATCTTTTACTGGAACTTTCAGATCGTGTGACCTCTTGCGGAATGGGCGAACCGGATTCCTTTTATTGTCCACTGACACAATACCAGCTTGCCGATGCTCTCGGCCTCACACCGATCCATCTCAACCGCATGATGCGGGAGCTGCGTGAAGAGGGGCTGATCACGTTCAAAAATTACAAGGTGGAAATTCTCAATCGACAGCGATTGGTGGAGATCGCCGAGTATGACGGCGCATTCATGCGCATGTCAGTCTTCGACAAATCAATCTAAATATATTTTTCTGAGAAGAAAATGGTCGGAGCGAGAGGATTCGAACCTCCGACCCTCTGGTCCCAAACCAGATGCGCTACCAGGCTGCGCTACGCTCCGTAACCATAAAACCGAGACTCAATAGTCAGGGTGTGAGCGGCTTATAGCGCTGCTCTTTTGAACCCGCAAGAGGAACATCCAGCTTTTTTTAAACTCTTTTGACGGCAAACGAGTTTTAAATAAAGTTTGGGGCTAAACCTGCACCATAAGCCACGAAATCCGGGTTGAAAAAGCTTTGCACGGTTCCGTCAGAACGCTGGCCATAAGTCAGCGGACGTGCATCGAATGTCGTCGTCATACCGCCCGCCGCGCGAAGAATAGCATCGCCCGCTGCCGTATCCCATTCCATTGTTGGGCCAAAGCGCGGATAAAGATCGGCATCGCCACGCGCAATCATACAGAATTTGAGCGACGATCCCACCGAAACACTATTTCCAATATTGTTGGCTTTCAAAAACTGTTCTGTTTCCGGCGTCACATGTGAACGGCTGCACACGACAACCCGTTCAGGCGGCGCGATACGCGCCTTGATCGGGCGCTGGCTTTGGATCTGATGATTGGCGCTGGTGATAGCTTCCCATGCGCCTTGCGCGTTGCCAAAATAAAGCAGATTGCGCACCGGCGCATAGACCAGACCCAATATGGGCAGGCCATCTTCAATCAACGCGATATTGACGGTGAAATCGCCGTTACGCAGCAGAAACTCGCGTGTGCCATCCAGAGGATCGATCAACAGGAAGCGTCGGCCAAGATGTGCAGGCAATCGACCAGCTGCAGCCTCTTCTTCTGCAACCACTGGAATATCTGGCGCAAGCGTGCGAAGCGCTGACAGGATGACGGCTTCTGCGGCATGATCGGCTTCAGTGACCGGCGACTGATCCTTCTTGGAATGAACCGCACAGCCGTTATCGTAATGTTTCATGATCACGCGCCCCGCCTCAAGCGTTGCATCCTGCAAAACGGCGAGAAACGCCTGGCCGTTCGGATCGGCATAGGGTGAGGCGGATGTTTTCATTTTCTCAAATCGACCAGGAATCACTGCCATAGCTGCCGATGACACCACGTTCGGCCAGATACTTTTCCACTTCCGCGACGAGTTCGTCAATGTCCCGCCCTGCGGTGCTCAAATGAAGTTCAGGCGAAAGCGGTGCTTCATAAGGGGAACCGATGCCGGTGAAAGCCTTGATTTCCCCGCGCAGCGCTTGCGCATAAAGCCCTTTCGGATCACGCGCCATACATTCCTCAATCGGCGTATCGACAAAGATTTCGATGAATTCACCTTCGGGCAGCCGTGAGCGCACGCGGTCGCGTTCTGAACGGAACGGCGAAATGAACGAGACCAGCGTAATCAGCCCGGCATCGGCCATAAGACCCGCTACCTCTCCAACGCGGCGGATATTTTCCGCACGGTCCTCATCGGAGAAACCAAGATCGCTGTTGAGACCATGACGAATATTATCGCCATCAAGCAGATAGGTGTGCTTGCCGAGCGCATGAAGCCGCTGTTCGAGCCTGTTGGCAATGGTCGACTTGCCAGATGCTGACAGGCCTGTAAACCACAGCACGGCGGGCTTCTGGAATTTCTGCGCAGCACGCGCCTGCTTATCGAGATCAAAAGCCTGCAAATGTACATTGGTTGACTGGCGAAGCGCATGGTCGATCATACCGGCGCCAACCGTGGCATTGGTCACACGATCAATCAGCACGAAAGCACCTGTCACGCGGTTATCCGCATAGGGATCAAACACGATCTGATCCGCCGTCTGAAGATGACAATGCCCGACTTCATTAAGATCAAGCTGCGTCGCCTCTTCCCGCGCAAATGTATTAACGTCGGTACGGTATTTGATCTCGCTGACCGTTACCGGTGTCTGATCGGTTTCGGTGCGTAGCAGATAGGAACGCCCTGGCTGTAACGCCTCTTCACCGAACCACACAATGTTGGCGCTAAAGCGATCTGCCACTTCAGGCCGCGCTTCCGCACCCACCAGCATATTGCCACGAGAGACTTCAATCTCGTCGTCGAGCACCAGTGTAACCGCCTGCCCTTCGCTGACGCGGGGCAGATCACCATCATAGGTGGCGATGCGTTTCACCTTCGATTGCTTGCCCGACTTAGCAACCACGACCGTATCGCCTTCTGCAATAGCCCCTGAGGCAACCGTGCCGGAGAAGCCGCGGAAATCAAGATTTGGGCGGTTCACATATTGCACCGGAAAGCGAAATGGCTTGCCGATGCTATCTGTATCAAGGCGCACGGTTTCCAGATGCTCCAGCAGATATGGTCCCTGATACCAGCCTATACGCGGCGAAAGGCTGCTAACATTATCGCCAAAGCGTGCAGACAGCGGAATTGCCTGAATACTGGCAAAGCCTAAGTCTTTGGCAAAGCTCATATAGTCAGCGACAATACGTTCAAAAGCGTCTTGCGAGAAATCGACCAAATCGATCTTGTTGATCGCCACCACTATGTGCCGGATGCCAAGAAGCGAGGCGATAAAACTATGGCGGCGCGTCTGTGTCAGCACGCCCTGCCGCGCATCGATCAGCACAACTGCAAGATCAGCCGTCGAAGCGCCTGTAGCCATGTTGCGCGTATATTGCGCATGGCCCGGCGTGTCGGCCACGATGAACTTGCGGCGCGGGGTTGAGAAGAAGCGATAGGCCACATCGATGGTGATGCCCTGCTCGCGTTCGGCTTCTAGGCCATCAACCAGCAACGCAAAATCAAAATCGTCATCCGTGGTGCCGAATTTGCGGCTGTCGTTCTTCAGCGTTGCAAGTTGATCCTCAAAGATCAGCTTGGTGTCATAGAGCAAACGCCCAATCAGCGTGGATTTTCCGTCATCGACCGAACCGCAAGTCAAAAAGCGGAGCAGCGTCTTACGTTCCTGATCGGCGAGAAACTCGCTGACGGCTGCACTTGCTACAGAAGGCTTCAATATGGCGTTCATCAAAAATAGCCCTCCCGCTTCTTCTTTTCCATCGAGCCTGCTTCGTCACGATCAATGGCGCGACCCTGACGCTCTGACGTGCGGGCGATCAGCATTTCTTCGACAATGTCCGAGAGATTGGTGGCGCTCGATTCAATCGCGCCGGTCAGCGGATAGCAACCGAGTGTGCGAAACCGTACCATCCGCTCTTCAATCTTCTCACCGGGGCGCAACGTCATGCGCTCATCATCGACCTTGATGAGCATGCCGTCACGCTCGACAACCGAGCGCGGTGCTGCAAAATAGAGCGGCACAATCGGGATATTTTCCTGAAGAATATATTGCCAGATGTCGAGTTCGGTCCAGTTGGAGAGCGGAAAGACTCGGATCGATTCACCGGCTGCAATGCGGGTGTTATAGACCTTCCACATTTCCGGGCGCTGGCTTTTTGGATCCCAGCCATGCTGCGCATTGCGGAACGAGAAAATGCGCTCTTTGGCGCGTGATTTTTCCTCGTCGCGGCGCGCGCCGCCAAAAGCTGCATCGAATTTGTATTTATCTAATGCCTGTCTGAGCCCGACCGTCTTCATGATGTGCGTATGCACATTGGAGCCGTGCGTGAAAGGACCAACGCCATCGCGCACGCCGTCTTCATTGATATGAACGAGCAGTTTAAGGTCCTTTTCGCGGGCCTGCGCATCGCGAAACTCGATCATTTCCCGAAATTTCCAGGTCGTATCGACATGCAGAAAAGGAAATGGCGGCGGTGCAGGATAAAACGCCTTCATCGCCAGATGCAGCATTACTGCCGAGTCCTTGCCAACCGAATAGAGCATAACCGGATTTTCAAAAGTCGCCGCCACTTCACGGAAAATATGGATTGCTTCTGCTTCCAGGCGCGCAAGATGCGTCAGGTTTTTGGTCAGGGATGCATGATGCACGTCGGTATCTCCGGGAGGCCAGCTCAACTGGTTTGCTATGACGCGCATTGTCGTGAAAGGCAGAGCAAAAGGAAAAGTATGCTATCGCGTATTGCGAGACGCTTGAGCGAAAACTTGCCCGTTTTAATCCCAAAGCAGGAACAAACTTGCGCCAAATCGAAAAGCCGATTTTTGCCTCAAGCTACGGAAAATACTACTGAATTTGTAGTATTAAAGCATTTTGAAGGGAGTAAGAATATCCTTCGGGTCAATCCGCCAAAGGAAAAGTGGGTGCTATAAAAGGCCAAAAGTGCGCGCTTTAGCGACTGCCTGCACCTTGTTGACGGAAACAAGCTTGGTCAAAACATTGCTGATATGGAAGTTGACGGTACGGGTCGAGATATTGAGAATTGTGCCGATAATCTCGGCTGTCTTGCCCTCACTCGTCCAGCGCAAAATTTCACGTTCACGCGCTGTCAGATTAACTTCCGCAACGCAATTAATGCTAGGCACATTGAGATGCTCAAACATGGCGAGGTGCAGAAGATTGGTCACAATCTGCATCTGGCGACGCAGCATTGATATTTCGCCGTCTGACAAGGCTGGCTTCTCACGCAGGAATGTCAGAACTCCGAAAACGCCTTGGGCCGCCCAACAGGGTTGTGAAACACCCGCTTTCAAACCAAATTGCTGTGCATCCGCCCATAACTGAGGTGCCTCAGCGAACAGTTTGGGCGACCAGATGATAGGCTCAATTGAATTAATCCCCCGACGCAGGACGGGATCGATTTCAACATATTTCTTTGCGCCATAATGTTTCTGCCAGGCCTCCGGCAAAGTCTCAAAACGTATCCAGCGCGAAATGCTGTCGAGCGACGGCACACACATAGCATAGGAAACATAAGCAAAGCCGAGCTTCGAGGCGTAGGATTTAATTTGTTCAAACAGGGTTTCTGCATTGTCGGAGGACTGGATGGTCTCGTAAAAATCTTCCCATTTCATGGCCGGAATCCTGATATTGTTTCGATGAACCAAAAGAATTTCTGAATAAGATCAGTCAAAGAGGTACATTCCGGCCTGCAATACACAGCCAGATAAACAAATAGAAATTTATAGGATTCTATGGCGCCGGAACCCGAATTATTAACTTATCGACCACAATACCGTGAGCCACCTGTATTACATAACACATGATTTTCGGCTCATCTACACATAATAATTTCAATAAATCTTCAAATTACACAAAACAAATACTGATTGATGAATAGAGCAGATCCAGCTTAAAAATAATGACAGGAACCGCTCCGCTCTTTTGTTTTTTGCGTTGTCCAGCGCAAATAGCTCACGCACCATTACTGGAAAGACGTTATTTAGAACTTGAGTAAATTTAAATAAACAAGCCCCGCATTGCCGGGCTTGTTTATAATTTGTTCGATTGCTATCAAGCAGCCGCTTCAACCGGCTCCGGTGCCTGACCGGGAATGTAATTGAGCACAGGCCCAAGCCAGCGCTCGACTTCGTCAACGCTCATGCCCTTGCGGTTCGCATAATCTTCAACTTGATCACGCTCGACCTTGGCAACACCGAAATAGTAGCTCTCCGGATGGCCGATATAGAGGCCCGATACGGACGAACCCGGCCACATCGAATAGCTTTCAGTTAGCTCCACGCCCGTTTGTACCGTTGCATCCAGTATTTCAAACAGGGTCTTCTTTTCGGTGTGATCAGGCTGCGCCGGATAACCCGGAGCCGGACGAATACCTGCATAACGCTCGTGGATCAGATCGTCATTCGACAAATCTTCACCCGGCGCATAGCCCCAAAACTCATTGCGCACACGCTGATGCATCAGTTCGGCAAAGGCTTCTGCGAAGCGGTCAGCCAGTGCTTTGACGAGAATGGACGAGTAATCGTCATTCGCCCGCTCGAAGCGTTCGGCAATTGCGACTTCCTCAATACCAGCCGTGACAACAAAGCCACCGACGTAATCATGCTTGCCGCTATCACCCGGGGCCACGAAGTCAGACATAGCGACATTGGGGCGGCCGTCACGTTTGGACAATTGCTGACGCAGCGTGAAGAAGGTTGCAAGTTCTTCTTTCCGGCTTTCATCGGTGAACAGACGAATGTCATCGCCCACCGTATTTGCAGGCCAGAAACCAATGATGCCACGCGGCGCAAACCACTTCTCTTCGATGATCTTTGCGAGCATGGCCTGTGCATCTGCCCAAAGCTGACGCGCTGCTTCACCCTGCTTTTCATCTTCAAGAATGGCTGGATAGCGGCCCTTCATCTCCCATGTCTGGAAGAATGGCGTCCAGTCGATATAGCGCGCAATCTCTGCAAGATCGTAGTTCTCGAATGTCTTTGTGCCGAGGAATGTAGGCTTGGGCGGCGTGTAAGCATCCCAGTCGAGCTTATGCGCATTTTCGCGCGCACGAGCCAGTGGCAGACGCTTCTTTTCGGCCTCATTGCGGGCATGAGCCGCCGCAACCTTCGCATATTCGGCACGGATGCCGTCGACATAAGCGCCCTTATTTTCAGGCGACAGCAGATTGGAAACAACACCCACCGCACGGCTGGCATCGATCACATAGACCACCTGTCCCTGCTCATATCGCGGATGGATTTTCACCGCCGTGTGCACACGACTGGTCGTAGCGCCACCGATCAGCAGCGGCACGTTAAAGCCTTCACGCTCCATTTCGGCGGCCACATGCACCATTTCGTCGAGCGACGGGGTGATAAGACCGGAAAGGCCGATAACATCGACATTTTCAGCGCGAGCCGTGTCGAGAATTTTCTGTGTCGGAACCATCACACCAAGATCAATGATCTCATAATTGTTACAAGCGAGAACCACGCCGACAATATTCTTGCCGATGTCATGCACATCACCCTTGACGGTTGCCATCAGCACCTTGCCGGCACTCTGGCGACCTTCACCGCCATTCAAGCGCTTTTCTTCTTCCATGTAAGGCAGAAGCACAGCAACAGCCTGCTTCATCACACGTGCGGATTTAACCACCTGCGGCAGGAACATTTTACCAGCGCCAAACAGATCGCCCACCACGTTCATGCCTGCCATCAGCGGGCCTTCGATAACGTGCAGTGGACGCGCGGCAGCGAGACGCGCCTCTTCGGTATCGGCTTCGATATATTCTGTGATGCCATTGACCAGCGCATGGGAAAGCCGCTTTTCAACCGGCCATTCGCGCCAGCTCAAATCCTGTGTCTTGGCTTCTTTTGCACCCGTACCTCGGAATCGCTCCGCGATTTCGAGCAATCGCTCTGTGCCATCATCGCGGCGGTTCAGCACCACATCTTCGCAGGCCTCGCGCAATTCTGGATCAATCGTATCATACACCGCCAACTGACCGGCATTGACGATACCCATATCCATGCCAAGCTGGATAGCATGATAAAGGAAGACCGCATGCATGGCTTCGCGCACCGGCTCATTGCCGCGGAACGAGAAAGACAGATTTGATATGCCACCAGATATGTGGACGTGCGGCAAAGTCGATGTGATTTTGCGTGTCGCTTCCAAAAAGTCGACGCCGTAATTATTGTGCTCTTCAATACCGGTCGCGACCGCAAAGACGTTCGGATCGAAGATGATGTCTTCAGGTGGGAAACCGACCTGTTCGGTCAGGATTTTGTAGGCACGGGTACAAATTTCGACCTTACGCAGTTCGGTGTCGGCCTGTCCGGTTTCGTCAAATGCCATGACGACAACTGCCGCGCCATAGGCACGAACCAGTCGCGCATGATGCACGAAAGCTTCTTCGCCTTCTTTAAGCGAGATGGAATTAACAATCGGCTTGCCCTGAACGCATTTCAGACCAGCCTCGATCACTTCCCATTTGGAACTGTCGATCATTACCGGAACGCGGGCAATATCCGGCTCCGCAGCGATCAGGTTGAGATACTCAACCATGATCTTCTGGCTGTCGATCAGCCCCTCATCCATGTTGATGTCGATAATCTGCGCACCGTTTTCCACCTGATCGCGGGCGACAACCAATGCCGCCGAATAATCACCAGCCGTAATCAGCTTGCGGAAACGTGCCGAACCTGTGACGTTGGTGCGCTCGCCGACATTGACGAAAGGAATATCCTTGGTCAGCGTGAAAGGTTCAAGACCCGATAGGCGCATCAAAGGCGGCACCTTGACCGGCTTGCGCGGCGGGTGTTTGGCAACCGCAGCCGCTATTGCACGGATATGATCCGGCGTCGAGCCACAGCATCCACCGACCACATTCACGAGGCCTTCTCGCGCGAAATCCTCGATCTGCGCAGCCATCGCTTCCGGGCTTTCGTCATACTGGCCAAACTCGTTTGGCAGGCCCGCATTCGGATAGGCGCAGACAAATGTATCAGCAATACCGGCGATTTCAGCGAGATGTTCGCGCATCGCATTGGCACCGAGTGCACAATTCAAGCCAATGGTGAAAGGCTTGGCATGACGCAGCGAATACCAGAATGCGGTTGGCGTCTGACCGGAAAGCGTGCGGCCTGAAAGATCGGTGATCGTGCCGGAAATCATTACCGGCAGATGCACGCCCTTCTCGATAAATACTTCTTCGGCTGCAAAGACCGCAGCCTTAGCGTTCAGCGTATCGAAGATCGTCTCAATGAGAATAATGTCGGAGCCACCATCAATCAGGCCGCGGATCTGATCGGCATAGGCAATGCGCAGATCGTCAAAAGTGACGGCGCGATAGCCCGGATTATTAACATCCGGTGATAGCGAAGCCGTACGGTTTGTTGGCCCCAAAGCGCCCGCCACAAAGCGGCGGCGACCATCTTTTTGCTGCGCACGGGTTGCCGCACGACGCGCCAGACGTGCACCGTCGCGGTTGAGTTCATAGACCGCATCTTCCATGCCATAATCGGCCTGCGCGATTGTCGTCGAAGAGAATGTGTTGGTTTCCAGAATATCAGCGCCAGCCATGGCGTAGGCATAGTGAATTTCTTCAATCGCCTTTGGCTGGGTGAGCGTCAAAAGGTCGTTATTGCCCTGAAGCTGGCAATCGCAGGCACCAAAGCGCTCGCCACGAAAATGCTCTTCGTGGAAGCCAAGCCCCTGAATCTGCGTACCCATAGCCCCGTCGAGAATCAAAATGCGCTCACTTGCGGCTTTGATCAGTGCTGCAAGCACTTCAGAACCGTCCGGCTTTACTGCCGTTGAACCAAAAAGATTATCGAGGGAAGACGTCATAGGGGATTACCACCTGTATTCAAATACGCTTCATCGCTACAGCACCGCATGGGTCTATAGCACATCAGAGCCGCTTAATGACATAAACATATCTTTATGTCAATTCCTGGCAGGTCTTTTTAGTTCCAGTGCGCGGCTTCAACCAACTGTTGCTGCCGACAAGAAAAAGTGAGCTATGGCAGCCACCTACCCGCCACATTACGGTAGCAAAATCAGCAACAGGTATAAAAGAGGAGAAACCGATGAAGAGGTTTGCATCGTCCTTATTTGCGGCATGCCTGGCGCTTGGGTTTGGTATGCCAGCTGCCACATCCACCAATGCATCCGCCCTGATAACGCCCGCCTCTCAAAGCGCAATAAAAGCTCCAGTCGAAACCGTGCAATATTACGATTATCGTGGAGATCGTCGAGATTGGCGTGGCCCACCACCGCGTTATCGCGATGGCTATCGCTATGATCGGCCGTATTATCGGCCCTACTGGGGACCGCCACCAGTCTATCGCCTGCCACGCTATCGCCCCGCGCCAGTCTATCGGGGCGGCGGCAATGCGCATGTACGCTGGTGTTATAACCGCTATCGGTCCTACCGGGCTTACGACAATACTTTCCAGCCCAATTACGGCCCACGCCGCCAGTGCTATTCACCATATATTTAAAACCAGAAAAGCCCCGGATAATCCGGGGCTTTTTCAATATTCACATGACTAGGAAATCAGGTTACAAAAGCACCGATTGAAGCAGCTACCAGACCAATGGCAATGGCAATCATCACACCATAGACGCGGGGCTTATCGAAGAGTACAGCAAAAGCTGAAAACCAGGCCACAACTCCTGCGCCAAGGGCAAAAAGAAAGCCGGGCTTATCGCCGTGATAAAGGTTAGCCGCCATTAACCCGGCAATAATCACCGCGCCAAAAACGATCATCAATCCTGTTGCATAGCGTTCGTAATCGTCCATCAAAATTTCCTCGTTCCGATCACATGAAACACGCACCGGAAGATATCGCTCAATCATTTGGCCATTTGAAGACATAACGATATGCCATGTCTATGGCAGGTTGCTCTCACACAATCACTATTTGCGCCGTTCTTCAACCACTTCGCTGCAATTGTTGCGACTGACCACAGAGTCGTTGCGGCAAAGCCGCAGAATCGATGCTATATTGCCGCTTATGGATTCGACCGGCATCAGCATTTTTGTAACCCCTATCGGCCCGTGCGGAATCGCATGGGATGCGGGCAAAATTATTGGCGTGGAAATCGGTGATGCCGACGAAAGCGAAACGCGCTATCGGCTGCAAAGCCGCTTTTCAGATACGGAGTCATTTTCCCCACCCGCTTACGTGACAGATGCTATCAACATGGTTTGCGTGTTGCTTGATGGTGGCGATCCGGATTTCTCGCAAACGCCACTGGCGCTTGATCAGGTGCCGGACCTCAACCGCAAAGTCTATGAAATTCTTCTGGAATTGAAAGCCGGTGAGACCATCACCTACGGCGCGATAGCGCGGAGACTCGGCGATGTCAGTCTTTCGCAGGCGGTTGGCTATGCGCTTGGCAAAAACCCATTTCCGATCATCGTTCCCTGCCATCGGGTTTTGGGCTCCAATGGCAAGGTCGGCGGTTTTTCGGCTGCGGGGGGAACGGCAACAAAACTGCGACTGCTCAATATCGAGCGCGCCCGAACTTCAACAGAGCCAGACTTGTTCGGTGGCCTGCCATTGCAGGCACCACCGCACTCTGATTAATCAGCCCTTGTCTGTCACGACATCTGCCGAGAACCGCAATTCACGCATCGGGCGCACATATTGTGTAGACGCGTCATATGTCGGATGATTTTTGTACGCGAAAAGCGCTTCTTCATCCTTAAACTCGGCATAGACAACGAGATCAATCGTGTTGCCCATCGGATCTACTTTGGAATTCGGCAGAACTTCAAACACGTCGGAATAAGGAATAGTGCCCAACTGCTCCAAACCCTTGCGGACGACATCGATGTCCTGATCTGGCTTGACGCTGAAGAAAACAATGTGGCGGATCACGTCTCGTCTCCAATGGTTTATGCGGCGTATCTACCGCATCATCCATCGAAGCAAAACAATAAAAAGTTGGTTGCTAAGATTTTACGCGCCGCCAAGCAAACCCACCTTTTTGCTGTACCGAACCGCGACCGGGTTGATAATAGCCGGGCGTATCAACAAGACGCTGCTCGCCAAGGCGCGATTTCGCAATCTTGTTGGTCACTTGCAGACTGTCAAAACCTGTACGCAACATGAGTGCTGCCTGATCAATCAGCACATCGCCCGTCGCACGCAATTCGCCTTCAAAGCCTGCACGGCGCAGCACTTCGGCCTTCGAATAAGACCGACCATCGTTGAAAGCCGGAAACTGCAAAGCAATAACTGGCAAGTTTTCCAGATGATCAAGCAAAGGCTCAATCTTCTCACCCGGCGCAACAGATACACCGATGCGGCGGTTGGAAGAGCGGCGCAGTTCTTCATCAAGCCCAAGCCAGATGGCGAGCGGAATGATGATCGCAGGCGCATCACCCGCCGCTTCCAGATCGTCTGCAAAGACATAATCGTCGTCGCGAAAGCCGTTCTCGGACCAGAGCTTCGTTTCCAATATCGTTTCACTCATTTCTGGTCCAAAACTCCGTAGTTTTTAAGGCTATCCGTGAGGCCCGTCAGATGGATGCCGCATTCGGTCTTTTCCGAACCGGCCCAGCGTCCGGCGCGCTGATCTTCGCCATCACTCACCGGCCGTGTGCAGGGCATGCAGCCAATGGAACGGTACCCCTGTTCAGTTAGCGGATGCACGGGAAGATCATGCTTTTGCGCATAGGCACGCAGGTCTTCCGAGCGCATACGTGCAAGCGGATTGATGCGGATACGCGGGCCAACCGATTCAAAAACCGGCAAAGCATTACGGGTCGAGGCCTGAAACTGCTTACGACCCGTCATCCACGCCTGATATGGTGCAACGGCACGCGCCATCGGTTCCACTTTGCGGATAAAGCAGCAGCGGTCCTTGTCGGTCATCGACAAAGCACCAAACGGATCATCCGTCTTCACGCTTTCCTCAAGCGGCAAGATATCCTGCACATCGAGAAGACCCAACCGATCCACCAGATCATGCCGATAATCGAGCGTTGCGCGGAAATGCTTGCCCGTGTCGAGAAACAGAACCGGCGTTGCCGGATCGATCTCGGAAATCATGTGCAACAGCACAGCCGATTCAGCACCAAATGATGAAACCACCGCGATGCCACCCTCAAATAGTTCGCGTGTGCTTAACGCAATCACCTCTTGCGGGGAGGAAGCAGTATAGCTTCCTTCCAGCAACCGGGCTTGCGCCTCCGCCTTTTGATCGGAAGTGAGATCAGCTTCAAGCCGCACGACTCACCTCTCCATAAAGCGCGCGTTTAAACGGCTCCATACCAACCCGGCGATAGGCCTTGAGGAATGTCTCTTCACCGCTTTCACGCAGGCCGAGATAGGTATCGACCACGGTTTCAATGGCATCGACCACTTCTTCGGATGAAAAACCGCGTCCGGTAATGTCACCGATCGACGTATGCTCATCACCGGACCCGCCCAGCGTGATCTGATAGAGTTCCTCGCCCTTTTTCTCGACGCCAAGAATACCAATGTGACCGACATGATGATGGCCGCAGGCATTGATGCACCCGGAAATCTTGATCTTGAGATCTCCGATTTCAAGCTGGCGCTGCTGATCGCCAAATCGTTCGGAAATACGCTGTGCGACCTGGATCGAGCGCGCATTGGCAAGCGCGCAATAATCTAGGCCGGGGCATGCAATAATATCGGTGATGAGACCAGCATTGGCTGTCACCAGACCGTCCGATTGCAAGAGATCATATACCGCCGGAAGATCGGCCTTGGCCACATGTGGCAGAACCAGATTTTGCTCATGGCTAACGCGGATTTCATCAGACGAATAGGTCTGCGCAATATCCGCGACCAGTTCCATTTGCTCTGCACTGGCATCACCCGGAATCCCGCCAATGGGCTTTAGCGAAATCGTGACAACCGCATAATCCGGGTTCTTGTGCGGCGTGACATTACGCTGGGTCCAAGCTGCAAAATCAGCATCGGCCTTCTGCGTGACGGCGAGAATTTCCCAGCCTTCGGGACGCTGCGGCAAATCCGGCATACGGAAATAGCTTTCAATGGCATCAATATCGCGCTGCGGCAATTTCAGATCGCTATAGCGGATCTGTTCCCATTCAGCGTCAATCTCCTGCACCAGCGGCTCGACGCCGGTTTCATGCACGAGGATTTTGATACGTGCCTTATATTTGTTATCGCGGCGTCCATAGAGATTATAGACGCGGACAATAGCGGTCACATAGGTCAGCATGTCCTCAAGCGGTAGGAAATCGCGGATTTTCTTGGCGACCATCGGCGTGCGCCCCTGCCCACCGCCGATATAGACGGCCAAGCCCAGTTCGCCTGCGTCATTTTTCTTGAGTTGCAAGCCGATGTCGTGCACCTGAATGGCCGCACGATCATGCTCGGAGCCAACAATCGCAATCTTGAATTTTCGCGGCAGATAGGAAAACTCCGGATGTAGCGATGACCACTGGCGCAGAATTTCTGCCAGCGGGCGCGGATCGGCTACTTCATCATGCGCAGCGCCGGCAAAATGATCAGCCGTCACATTGCGAATGCAATTGCCCGACGTCTGGATCGCATGCATTTCGACTCCCGCAAGTTCTTCGAGAATTCGCGGCACGTCTTTCAGTGCTGGCCAGTTATACTGAACATTCTGACGCGTCGTGAAATGCGCGAAGCCACGATCATAATCTCGCGCAATCGAACCAAGCCTACGCAACTGGCGGCTCGATAATGTGCCATAGGGGATCGCCACGCGTAGCATATAGGCATGTAATTGCAGATAAAGACCGTTCATCAGCCGCAAAGGCTTGAACTGGTCTTCCGTCAATTCGCCAGAAAGGCGACGCCCAACCTGATCCTTGAACTGTGCAACGCGGGCCGCAACAAAATCGCGGTCAAATTCATCATAACGATACATAGTAATTTCCGATATTCAGATCAGGAAGCTTGCTTCAAAAAGGATTGACCAAGCGTAATAATGGTGGGGCCGGAGAGCCGGATGCGCTCACGCAAGCGAATGGGATAGAGCCCTTCGTCGCGCTCTTCGACATCAATCAAATTCACATCGACCACCAGATTGGCTTTAGCAGCAACTTTGCCAGCATCTTCGAGAGCGCTAACTGCTTCGGCATGACGGGCAACCAGTGCACCATTAATCGTTTCCTGCCATGAACCATCAGCGCCAAGCCACACAGCCTGACCATCAATGAGCCGGTTTGCGGTGAGAACTTTTACAACCATTTTTCCGACTCCTGATTTAAGCAGCGACTGCAACGGGTCTAACCGCCAGCGCTTGCGCTTTGTCGATGGCGGCACCTGCAACAGCATCGCCGATGATGACCATGACTGGACCGGAGAGCTCTTTGCGCTCTTCCAGAGATGGCAGATCTTTTAATGTTCCATGGAACATCCGCTTATCCTTGCGGCTGGCATTCTCAACAACCGCGACAGCCGTATCTTCATGCAGCCCCGCAGAAATCAGACGGCTTGCAACGGAGGCCGCAACGCTTGAGCCCATATAGACGGCGATTGTTGCGCCTGAGACTGCAAGCTTGGCCCAGCCCGGCAGCACATCACCTGCCATGTCGTGACCCGTCGTAAACACCAGCGAAGAAGCAACACCACGCAAAGTCAGCGGCAGTTCCATATCGGCTGCGGCTGCGAAAGCGGACGTAATGCCCGGTACGATCTCAAAGCCGATACCGGCTGAACGCAGCGCCGCCATTTCTTCGGCCGCACGACCAAACACCAGCGGATCGCCCGCTTTCAGACGCACCACGCGCTTGCCTTCGCGACCAAGGCTGACGAGCAGATCATTGATCTCGTTCTGGCTCTTGGAATGGCATCCCTTGCGCTTGCCGACCGAAAGACGCTCCGCATCGCGACGCCCCATGGCAATCACGCCTTCCGGCACCAGTGCGTCATGCACAATCACGTCAGCTTCCATCAGAACGCGATGTGCGCGCAGGGTCAGCAGATCTTCTGCACCCGGACCAGCACCAACCAGCCAGACATAACCGGCAGCATGTTCTCTTTGCTCGATTAATTCATTTGCAGCTTTGTATGCTTCTTCGCGATCACCGTTTTCAACAGCACGCGATACGGAGCCGGAGAAAAACCCACGCCAGAAACTGCGGCGAG
The DNA here is from genome assembly GCF_002252445.1 of Brucella thiophenivorans. GTDB lineage: Bacteria > Pseudomonadota > Alphaproteobacteria > Rhizobiales > Rhizobiaceae > Brucella > Brucella thiophenivorans. The sequence continues at coordinate 326,682 of NZ_NNRJ01000015.1, read as the reverse complement.
CCAAGCCTTTAGGCAAAAGCTTTTCGACCAGCGGACGCCAGCTTTCGGCATAATGTGCAAGCTCACCAAGGGGTGGCGAGAAAGCCGCATCAATGCGCGCACGCACCATCTGCGCCAGCACCGGGGCAGAGCCTTCTGTACCAATCGCAATTGCAATCGGTGCGCGGTTGACGATAGCCGGCGTCAGGAAATCGCAGAGTGCCGGACGGTCAACTACATTGACTGGAATTTTATGCGCTTTGGCAATCGCTGCAATTGCGCGATCGGTCTGTTCATCGCCGGTCGCAACAAAAACCAGCTTTGCACCTTCAAGATGTTTTGGTTCAAAAGCTTGCTGGACTTGCTCGGCACCTTGGCTTTCGATGAAGCTCGCCAAAGCTGGCTCATACTCTTCCGCAACGATGCGCAAACGAGCGGACGTCTGGGCCACAAGGCGGGCTTTGTTGAGCGCTTCTTCGCCGCCGCCAACAATAACCACTACCTCTTCCGAAACACGGAAGAAGGCAGGAAAATCAGCAAGAAGTCGTTGGGACGCGAAAGCCACGGCACTATCCTTTTTGAGAGTGCCGCTATTATTTCTGGACTGCGGAAATTTTATAAGAAACGGGCTTGCGTGCGCAAATCGCGCGGAGCATCACTTTTCCTCTGAAAAGGCATTTTGAGGATTTTAATTCCTGTTTGCCTCAAATTATATCCCATTATTTTTGTAGGATTAGCATTTGAGCGCCGTGCGTCCTATTGGACACACAAAGGACGCTCAAACACGAAAAATGCGCATCGAGCTTTCCAAAAATCGATTTCGATTTTTGGGCCGATGCGTGACTAGCTATAATTGCCCGACGTAAAAAATGCTGGCACATGCTTTGGCCAGCGTCGTGGTAAGACAGCCACGAGATCAAAGCGCAGCGATAATCGCGCATGATCCGGCTGGCGTTGCAGCCACATATCGGCAGCTGCCTCGATCCGTCGCATGGCTTGTGGGGTGACGGCAAGCTGCGCTGCTTCGACGCTGGAACGTGCTTTGACTTCTACAATAAGAATGAGATTGCCGCGCCGGGCAATGAGATCTATTTCGCCTAGCCGTGTGCGATAGCGGCGTGCGACGATGCGGTAGCCTTTGAGCATGAGCGCCAAAGCAGCCCAACGTTCGGCGCTATGTCCGCGAAAGAAAGCAACACGCTTTTTCTCGCGGAATTCACTCATCAGCCCTGCGCCTTCAACTGCATCAGGCGCTGATACAGCACTGATTTCTGCCCGCCGGTCATTTTTGCTGCTTCGCCCGCAGCTTTCGACGGTGGTAACTCCTGCGCGAGCGACAGCAGCAGCTTGTCGACGTCTTCCTCGCTTTGAGGGCCAGCCTCACCCGAAGGCGGACCGACCAGCAGCACGACCTCACCGCGAATACGGTCTTCGCCGTCAAATTGTTGTTTCAACTCGCCCAGAGGTGCAGTCACGATGGTTTCATAGGCTTTGGTCAGTTCGCGGCAAAGCGCTGCTTCACGCGTATCGCCAAAAACCTCCGCCATATCGGCAAGAGTTGTCGCCGTACGATTGGGCGATTCATAGAACACCAGCGTTGCGTCAATGTTCTTGAGGCTTTCAAGCTTTGATTGCTTCTGACCATGCTTGACGGGCAAAAATCCGCAAAACATGAAAGCATCAGTCGGAAGCCCGGAAGCGGCCAGCGCTGCAAGAAGTGCCGAAGCACCCGGAATTGGGACAACGCGAATGCCTGCATCGCGTGCTTCACCGACAAGCCGGAAACCCGGATCGGATACAAGCGGCGTTCCGGCATCAGACACCAGCGCAACGCTTTTTCCAGCTTGCAAGGCTGCGATCAGCTTTGCCCCCGCTTCAGCAGCATTGTGCTCATGATAACTGATCGGGCGACGTGCAATGCCATAGCGATCCAACAAAACGCGGGTGACCCGGGTATCTTCGCAAGCCACAATGTCGGCGCTTGCCAGCGTTTCCAGCCCGCGTAGCGTCATATCGCCAAGATTACCAATCGGAGTCGAGACGATATAGAGCGCGGGTTCAATTGGGCGCGCACGCTGAGCGGTGCCGCCAACAACAAATTCGCGTTTCTGATCGTCCAAAAATTCCGTCATTGCGTATCCTTATGCCGCAAGATCAGCCACCAGTGCGTCAAGCACCAGCGCGCCATCCGGCGTTGCACGGATGAAGCTGCCATCCATTTTTTCAATCATGCCTGATGAAATCAGCCGTTCAAGGCGCTTGCGATCAATATCATGGCCCGTCAGACGCTGATAACGCGCAAGATCAATGCCTTCGCGCAACCGCAGCCCCATCATTAGAAACTCATCGCCCTGCGGTCCGCCATCGAGATGTTCTTCCTCCACAATACCGTGGCCATGGCTTGCAACTTTTTCCAGCCATGTTTCAGGATGCTTTTCGGTCATCGTAACAGTACGCAAACCGTTCTCGACAAAACGTCCATGTGCGCCGGGGCCGATGCCGACATATTGCCCATAACGCCAGTAAACCAGATTGTGCTGCGACTCGCGCCCCGGCACCGCATGGTTTGAAATCTCATAGGCCGGAAGACCATGTTCCGCTGTGATCTTTTGGGTTTCTTCATAAAGAGCAGCAGCGTGATCCGGGTCCGGCGTGGTGAGCTTGCCTGCCTTCCAGAGATTATAAAACTGCGTGCCTTCTTCAATCGTCAGCTGATAGAGCGACAGATGATCGGCAGCAAGACCGATGGCTTCTTTCAGCTCTTCACGCCAGGCTTCAATCGTTTGATTGGGTCGAGCATAAATGAGATCAAACGAAAGACGTGGGAAAATTTCACGCGCCAGCCGGATTGCAGCCTTGGCCTCATCGACGGAATGCATTCGCCCAAGGCGACGCAGATCAAGATCGTTCAGCGCTTGGATGCCAAGCGAAACACGATTGACGCCCGCAGCACGATAACCGCGAAAACGATCAGCTTCCACGCTTGTCGGATTGGCTTCCAGTGTCACTTCAATGTCAGGTGCAACAGTCCAGCGCGACGCAATGCCGTCAAGCAAACTGCCCACTGTAGATGGCTGCATCAGTGACGGCGTGCCGCCGCCCAAAAAGATGCTGGTGACGGTGCGCGGGCCTGTACGGGAGCGCAATGTGTCCATCTCGCGATTGAAAGCTTCCGCAAAGCGTGGCTGATCAACCGGCTGATGGCGCACATGGCTGTTGAAGTCGCAATACGGACATTTGGCAAGGCAAAACGGCCAGTGCAAATAAACTCCAAATGCCGTTTCTCCATCCGAGCGTGCTATCGGCAGAATATCGGTACTTCCGGCGGGTGGAGAGAAATGATGGTTCATTCAACCGTATCCGAAACAACACCGAGCGCCTTTTCAGCGAACAGTTTGAAAGCACGCGCACGATGCGAAAGGGCTGACGCATCACCCGGCGTCCAGCCGTGCTTCTCGTCAGCAGTCATTTCACCAAATGTCTTTTCATAGCCATCCGGCTTGAAGACCGGATCATAACCAAAACCAATATCGCCGCGTGGCGGCCAGATCAGCGTGCCTTCTACTTCACCACGATAATATTGTGCTTCACCATCAGGCCATGCAAGGCAGATCACAGACACAAAGCGCGCCTTGCGCTCGGCGGGTGTGAGAGCACCCTTTTCATGCAAAAGATCTTCGACCTTCTGCATCGCCATGTTGAAATCACGCGTACCGTCTTCGGTTTCAGCCCAATCAGCTGTGTAAACGCCGGGATTGCCATCCAGCGCATCAACCATCATGCCCGAATCATCAGACAATGACGGCAGGCCAGTGGCCTTTGCCGCAGCAAGCGCCTTGATATAAGCATTCTGCTCGAAAGTCGTGCCGGTCTCTTCCGGCTCCGGAAGGCCGAGAGCCGCAACAGAACTCACCTCAAAGCCAAAAGGCGCAATCAGTCCATCAAACTCGCGCAGCTTGCCTGCATTGTGCGATGCGACGATCAGTTTGCCTTTTTCGAGGTTTCTCATTTCAGTTCTACCTTTTTACGCATGATCTTAGCCGAAAGTGGCTTCCCACTTTTCGGGATCATGCCCTTTTTCCACACATGATCTTAGCTGAAAACCGGTTTCCACTTTTCGGGATCATGCTTTAACTCCAAAGTTTCGGCTCAGCGAATTCCAGCGAGTTGCCAGAGGGATCGCGAAAATAGATCGAACGTGCGCCATTGGGCCATTCGAAATCAGACTCGATAGCGATGTCGTGCTTTTCGAGATAGTTACGCCAGTCATCAATCTCATGACACGTGGCTGCAAAACACACATGCCCCGGCCCAGACGTTCCATGCGGTGGCACCGGCAGCGATCCGGGTGCCGCTGATTTCAGCGTTTCTGCCGCTTTAAACAACAGCAGAATGCCGTCGCCACAGCGGAAGAATGCATTGCGTTCACTGACCTTGCCCACCGGCTCAAGCCCTATAATGTCGCGATAGAATTTAATCGCTTCAGCAACATCACGGACATAGAGCGCGGTTTCAAGAATGCGGGATGCCTGCATTTTCGGCCACCTCTTTCATGGAGATGACCTTAACTATCAGGCTAGTGCTGCCTTCTGCAACTCGACGAGCTGATTAATGCCTCCACGTGCAAGCTTCATAAGGGCTGCGAACTCTTCTTCCGAAAATGGTGCGCCTTCTGCTGTACCCTGAATTTCGACAATTCCGCCCTTGCCGGTCATGACGAAATTGCTGTCGGTTTCAGCAGCCGAATCTTCAACATAATCCAGATCCAGCACAGGCTGGCCGTCGTGAATACCACAGGAAATAGCTGCGATATGATCTTTTAGCACCTTCTCAAAGCGGATCATCTGTCGCGCTTCCATCCAGCGCAGGCAATCATACAGCGCAACCCAGCCGCCGGTAATTGCAGCCGTACGGGTGCCGCCATCAGCCTGAATGACATCGCAGTCAACCGTAATCTGGAATTCGCCCAGTGCCTGAAGATCAACAACAGCGCGCAGCGAACGGCCAATAAGACGCTGGATTTCCTGTGTGCGACCACCCTGCTTACCGGCTGCGGCTTCACGGCGCATGCGGTCGCCGGTTGAACGTGGCAGCATGCCATATTCGGCTGTGACCCAGCCCTTGCCGGAATTGCGCATCCAGCCCGGCACTTTTTCCTCAAGGCTTGCCGTGCAAAGAACATGGGTGTCGCCAAACTTGACAAGGCATGAGCCTTCCGCATGTTTGGAGACGCCGCGCTCAAAAGATACGGCACGCATTTCGTCAGCAGCGCGCTTGGATGGACGCATGGTAATTCCTCATTTCGGTTTTCGTTGCGGCTTTTTAGGCTTGTCGATGGCAAATAGAAAGAAATTTCGCCATTAATATCAATACAAGTGTTGAAGGCACCTGTTAGAGTGGGCTTAGAGCCTTTATCGCTTCGCGGTGAGACCTTATATTTGATGCAAATAATTCAGAGATTTGTGCAGACGACGCCATGATAAAATCACCGGAACATCAGTTGCTTAGTTCGCTCGACCAGCGCTCGCGCGATATTTTCCGGCTGATCGTCGATAGCTACCTCAATGATGGCGATCCAGTCGGATCGCGCAATCTGTCCCGTCTTTTGCCGCATAGTCTCTCGCCTGCGACCATTCGCAATGTGATGAGCGATCTGGAACAGCTGGGCCTGATTTATGCACCGCATATTTCTGCCGGGCGTCTGCCAACGCAGATCGGCCTGCGTTTCTTTGTCGATGCATTCATGGAAGTGGGTGATCTGCGACCTGATGAACGCACGTCCATTGAAGCGCAGGTGCGCTCCGCTGGTGGCAACAATTCCGTTGAAAGCGTTCTGACCGAAGCCAGTCAGGTTCTGTCCGGGCTTTCGCGCGGTGCAGGCCTTGTGCTCGCCACCAAGGCAGAAGGCGCACTCAAACATATTGAATTTGTGCGGCTTGAGCCGACACGCGCATTGGCTGTGCTGGTGATGCAAAATGGCGATGTGGAAAACCGCGTCATCAATCTGCCCGCCGGTATTTCTACATCGCAACTGGTAGAGGCTTCAAACTTCCTCAATGCGCATATTCATGGCCACACACTTTCGGAAGCAAAATCAGAACTGGAAAAGCTCTCTGAAAGCACCAGACAAGAACTCGACCAGCTCTCGCAGGAACTCGTCGCACAAGGACTTGCCGTATGGAGTGGTGCAGGGTCTGATCAGCCGGCGCGACTCATCGTGCGCGGTCGCGCGAACCTGTTGGAAAATATCCATGCGCAGGAAGATATTGAACGCCTGCGGCACTTGTTTGACGATCTGGAAACCAAGGATGGAATGATCCAGTTGCTTGATTTAGCGGAATCGGGTTCGGGCGTACGCATTTTCATCGGCTCGGAAAATAAGCTTTTCTCGCTTTCAGGATCGTCACTGGTGGTGGCTCCTTATCGCGACAGTGAACAACGCGTTGTCGGTGCACTTGGCGTGATCGGACCAACCCGCCTTAACTATGCACGCATCGTGCCGATGGTGGATTATACCGCGCAGATCGTGTCCCGATTGCTGCGTTAAGTTGTCAGACTTAACAAGAGCAGGAAATTAGACCTTGATTTTAACGCCGCGAAACTCAATATCCGGCGCAAACACCATTCAAGACGGAAGAAGCATTATGGCTGATGAAAAGAATACACCCGAAAACGCCGATCTTGAGCAGCGCGACATCAATAATCCTCGTGATCGTGATGCGCTGAAGCGTGCTGCCGATGATTTTCTGAAAAGCCGCAAGGCTGAGGCACGTGCCGAGGTCGAAGAAGAAGACGTTGACGCCGAAAACCTTGCAGCAAATACCATTGCAGCGCTTGAAGCCGATAACGCAGAGCTGAAAGATCAGATGCTGCGTCTGGTTGCTGAAATGGAAAATCTGCGCAAGCGCACCCAGCGCGATGTTCAGGATGCTCGCACCTATGCGGTGACAAATTTTGCACGCGACATGCTCTCGGTTTCTGACAATCTGAGCCGTGCACATGAATCAATTCCAGCAGAAGCGCTGGAAACCGATGCAAATCTCAAGTCTTTGGCCGAAGGCGTGGAAATGACTGAACGCGCCATGTTGCAGGCTTTGGAACGTCACGGCGTGACAAAGCTCAACCCTGAAGGTGAAAAGTTCGACCCGAACTTCCATCAGGCGATTTTTGAAGTCCCAAATCCTGAACTGCCGGCCAACACAGTCGTACAGGTTATGCAGGCAGGCTATGCGATCGGTGATCGGGTTCTGCGTCCGGCTATGGTTGGCGTTTCCAAAGGCGGTCCGAAGGCGTCTGCGGAAGCTGCACCCGAAGGCAATGCATAAGCTTATTGACTGCTGAACATTATTCGAGAGAAAGAGCGGCGCGTTAATCGCCGCTCTTTCTTTTTGTCGGCATCCATTGGAATATCGACGAAATGTCGCTGGGAGGACTAAGTGACGATCTTTGATTTTGCCAATTTTGCGGGCGTTTTCGTTTTCGCAGCCACAGGTGCTCTCGCTGCCTCACGTCGCCAGCTTGATATTATCGGCTTTATCTTCCTCGCTAATATTACCGGCATTGGTGGCGGCACAATGCGCGATTTGGTGCTGGGCGCACCTGTTTTCTGGGTCATTGAGCCGTTTTATCTGCTGGCCGGTACGTCAGCCGCCGTCATCGTCTATTTTACAGCGCATCTGGTTGAATCGCGATACCGGCTTCTGTTGTGGTTTGATGCCATTGGTATGGCCGCCTATACGGTCGTAGGTGCGGCGAAAGGACTATCGCTTGGCTTTGGACCGTCTGTCGCGATTGTCACTGGGATTTTTACAGCAACCCTTGGCGGCATCTTGCGCGATATGGTGGCGGGAGAACCGTCGGTGTTAATGCGACGCGAAATCTATGTCACAGCAGCGCTTGCAGGGGCGTGTCTTTATGTGTTGCTGGAACGCTTCGGATTTGATCCTATTTATGCAGGACTTGCAGCTGCACTCATCGCCTTTGTTGTGCGCGGTGGCGCGCTTCATTTTGGTTGGAACCTACCGGTTTATAAAAGTCGTCCCGGTCGCACAGAGGAAGAACTCAAACGCGACCGGATAGTACCATGATCAATCAGATAAGCTTGGCCTGTGTGGCCACAGCCTTCAGGTTTGCCAGTGGACGGGGCCCCATTTGCTGAACGATCATACCAGCGGCAAATGAACCTAAACGTGCACAATCCTCAAGCGAACGATCTTTCGTGTAGCCATAGAGGAAACCGGCGGCATAAAGATCGCCGGCGCCGGTTGTATCAATCAGTTCTTCAATCTCGATAGCAGGCACTTCAATCGTCTGATCAGGTGTTACGACAACCGCGCCTTTTTCAGACCGTGTGATGATCGAAAGCTCACAATCCTTGCGGATCGCTTCGATTGCCTCATCAAGCGTCTTTGTCTGATAAAGCGACTTGGCTTCATCTTCATTCGCAAACACAATATCGACCGTACCTTTGCGCATCAGATCAAGAAATTCCTCGCGATAACGATCAACGCAGAACGGATCGGACAATGTCATCGCAACCTTGCGACCATGGTCATGTGCGATTTTCGATGCCAGAACAATGGCTTCCTTGGCACGTGGCGGATCCCACAGATAACCTTCGAAATAAGTCACACGCGCATCGGCAACTTTCGAGGTTTCCACATCTTCCGGCCCAAGCTCAACGCTGGCACCAAGATAGGTATTCATCGAGCGTTCGCCGTCAGCAGTGACGAAAATCATGCAGCGGGCTGTTGGTGAACCCTGTTCCAACGCGCGCGTATCAAAAGCAACGCCCTGCGCGCGAATATCATGAGCAAAGACCCGGCCAAGATGGTCGGTTGCCACTTTGCCAAAATAAGCGGAACGTCCGCCGAGGCTTGCAATGCCAGAAGCCGTATTGCTCGCGCTGCCACCCGACATTTCCGTAATCTGTCCCTTGATGCGGCTGTAAAGCAGTTCTGCCCGGTCGCTATCAATCAGGTTCATGGCACCTTTGATGATGCCATTTGTTTCCAGAAATGCATCTTCAGTGCGCGAAATAACATCGACAATGGCGTTGCCAATGCAAAGAACGTCGAATGTAGCCATGAGCTATCTTTGGCTCCCCTGTTTGTCTGCTGCCTTTCTCGTCAGACGTTTTCAGACAAAGATTTGGCGACAGCAATGTGGGGCCGGTTTAGCCTTTTGCAAGTCTTTTGACTACCCTATGCAAGCGACGATCTGTGGGTAGAACATCTTGTGCAGTCTAAGCTCTATTCCTATCTGGATCACATCGGATTGCGAAAAGTGGACCCAAATGATCATTGAAGCCGCGCTGAAAGCTCTTAAACGCCTTCCAACACCAGAATTTCGCTCTGTTTTGTGGAAAACGCTTGGCCTCACGCTGCTTTTACTCGTCGGGCTTTGGGTGGCAATCCGGCAATTATTTTTCACTCTCGCATGGCCATGGCTAGAGCAGTTGATTCCCGGTATGCCGGAATGGGCCGGGTGGCTTGGCATCGTTGCCGCCATTCTTGCAGGGCTTGGCCTTGCGCTGGTTCTTGCTTTGATGATTGCACCGGTAACAGCCCTCGTCGCCGGTATTTTCCTTGATGATGTGGCCGAAGTGGTCGAACGCGAAGATTATCCCGGCCAGTCTGAAGGCACAGCCTTGCCATTAGGACGGTCCATTGTTTTGTCGCTCAAATTTCTTGGCGTCGTTATTCTGGGCAACATCGTGGCGCTGTTTCTGCTCTTTGTGCCGGGCATTAATCTGATCGCATTTTTCGTGATCAATGCCTATCTGCTCGGTCGGGAATTCTTTGAATTTGCCGCCATGCGCTACCGTTCGGAGGCAGAAGCCAAAGCTTTGCGATCGCAATATGGTGTCACGGTATTTCTTGCAGGCCTTCTGATTGCGGCGTTTCTGGCAATCCCGATTGTCAATCTGCTGACACCGCTTTTTGCAGCCACCATGATGATCCATCTGCACAAGGCGATCTCGCAAAAGGAGGCAAGTCGTCCTCCTGCGCATGCCCGCTGAGCAAAAGAAATTTTGAAAAGATGACCATTCACCGGTAAGATCGACGCGAACGCATTTTACAAGTGACCTACAATGAAACTCATCCCGGCAATTTTATGCATTCTCGCAATCATGCTTTCATCCGCGTCAACATTCGCTGAGGTGCGTTTTGGTAAGAATGTGCGTGTCGGTGGCCATGATTTTTCAAACCAGACTTTTAATGAAAAGCGTCGCGGGCGTATTCATATTTACGAAGGCAAGCCGAAAAATGAAGGCTGCACGTGGAAGCGCGGCAAGAATGGCGATCGCGTCAAAGTCTGCCACCTTCAGCGAAAGCCAATAAAATGCTCGCAGACACGTTAAAACTATAGCTGTGGTGGTAACGGAATGAGTGCCGCAGGAACATCGCAGGTCTTGGCTTCATATTTGCAAATATCGGCAATCGCGCATTTCTCGCATTCAGGCTTGCGCGCCTTGCAGGTATAACGCCCGTGCAGGATCAGCCAGTGATGGGCGTGGAACAGATATTCTTTCGGGATAACCCGCATCAGAATGGCTTCCACCGCATCCGGTGTTTTGCCCGGTGCAAGCCCGATCCGATTGCCGATACGCATCACATGGGTATCGACCGCCATCGTTGAATGACCGAATGCCATGCTGAGCACAACGTTTGCAGTCTTGCGGCCAACGCCCGGCAGCTTCACTAGTTCGTCACGGTCGCCGGGCACTTCGCCACCGTGGTCACGAATAAGCGCTTCGGACAGTAGAATGACATTCTTGGCTTTATTGCGCCAAAGCCCGATGGTGCGGATATGATTGCCAACAGTCTCCTCACCCAGCGCCAGCATTTTTTGCGGGGTATCGGCAATGGCAAAAAGCGCACGCGTTGCCTTGTTCACGCCCGCGTCCGTTGCCTGTGCCGACAAAACGACAGCCACCAGCAGCGTAAAAGCGTTGACATGTTCAAGCTCACCCTTGGGCTCTGGACGCAAAATGGAAAAGCGACGGAAAATCTCGTGAATTTCATCCGCTGTATATAACGTGCCGGAAACCCGGCGCGGACGGCGAGCTGAAGCTGGAGCGTTCAAAGGTGATTTGATTTTGGCGTTTTCCATTTTGTCTCTATACTGGAAGCTGACGTTTAAAAACAATCAGCAGCTTGACGCAGTTCCCCCAGACGTTGAGGCGACCGGAGCGGTCGTAAAGTTTATGCAGCATCCAGACGGCGCACTTCCCGATAGGTTCGATAAACCAATATTTGAAGCACTGCTGACGCCCTATCGTTCGCTGGGACGAACCGGATTTCGTGTGCTGATGGCGGCGTTGATAAGCTGCTGGCTTTTTGTCTGCATCCTGTTCTGGTCCATAGGTGCCTGGCCGACCATCGGCTTTTTTGGCCTCGATGTGCTGGCAATCTATCTGGCATTTCGATGGAACTATCGCGCAGCTAATGCACGCGAGGAAATATCTGTATCCCGCTCAGCGCTGCATATTCGCAAATATGAACCATCAGGCAAACTGATTACCCATGAGTTTCATCCGTTCTGGACGCGGTTTAAAATAGCGCGAAAGCCGGAATTTGGCATCACATCCATGCATGTCGAAAGCCGTCAGGATCGCGTTCTGATCGGCGGATTTCTCAATCCCGATGATCGCGAGAGTTTTGCGAAAGCCTTTGGCCGCGCCTTGAGCGAAGCGCGGCGGTAAACTCTTCCAACATATGTTGACGGCTTCTGTCTGTAACGCATCTGATTCATGATGTGACGGAATGAATCCGATTTCGGCCCTTGAAGTCACGCTTTTCACAAGCCATATCAGATGGGTGAAAGATACGCCGCAAGGGTGCTTTCCAAGACGGTCGCTTCGATAAGGACTGATGCAATGACAAGAATGACACCGTTTTCGAGCCCGCTATTGCTCGGATTCGACACAATGGAAAAGACGCTGGAACGGATTGCCAAATCCGGCGATGGCTACCCGCCCTACAATATAGAACGTCTGCGTGGCGAGACTGGTTCTGAGCGCCTCCGTATCACACTTGCTGTTGCAGGATTTGCCAGCGACGATCTTGAAGTCATGACGGAGGACAACCAACTTGTCATCCGCGGACGCCAGACCGACGACACCGAACGTGAGTTTCTGCATCGCGGCATTGCGGCGCGACAGTTCCAGCGCGTTTTTGTTCTGGCCGATGGTATGCGGGTTGTCGGGTGCGATCTGAAAAATGGTTTATTGGCTATTGATCTTGATCGACCTGAACCAGAACGGCTTATCAAACGTATAAATATAGCAGTGAAGGAATGAACCAGGTTCACCTTAGGTTCACCTAAAAACGGCTATAGGAATTTATTAAGCTCTTAAGCGCCATGATCGCAAATGATATGCCGCAAAAATGGAGGCTATGATGATGGATAGAAACATTCTCACCGAATATGAATTCGCTCATCTGGGTGAAGGTGAAGTGGCTTATGTGCGCAAGATTCGTTCCGACGATCTGACCCGCACCTTCCCTGCTCTCCCCCCCATTGCATCAGGTATTGAAATCTGGGCGCTGTTTGGCGCGAGCGGCGAGCCGATTGTGCTCTCCGATGTTCGAGCAACCGCATTGCAGGGCGCACATGAGCATGAATTACGCACAGTGATGCTGCATTAAAAACATCCTGATAAACAAGTATAAAGAAAGGCCGCCGTTCTCCCCGAAACGGCGGCCTTGCTTGTTAATTAGTCAGGCTTATGCGGCGTTTGAGGCCGGATGCGCTGTCAGGAATGAATAAAGAGCCTGCGCGTCATGGGTTCCGCGCAGCTTTGCCACGGTGTCGGCATCGCGCAACATGCGAGCGATCCGCGACAGGGCCTTCAAATGATCTGCACCTGCATTTTCAGGTGCCAGAAGCAGGAACACGAGATCAACGGGCTGATCGTCCAATGCTTCAAAATCTACTGGCGTTTCAAGGCGCGCAAAAATACCTGCAATCTTGTCGATGCTTGCGAGCTTGCCATGTGGAATGGCAACACCATTGCCAACGCCTGTAGAACCAAGGCGTTCGCGCTGGAGAATTGTTTCGAAAACTTCACGCTCAGGGAGACCGGTCAGTTCCGCAGCCTTTTCAGACAGAATCTGCAAAAGCTGCTTTTTGGAGCTGGCTTTCAGCGCAGGGATGATCGCCCCTGGCTGAATCAGATCACTAAGATCCATTCTCTCCGTTCCTTCTTCAATCAGACCATTTAAGGCCCGGTTTGGAGAAGCGCACGACAGCAGACTGCGTGCGCTTCAGGTTTGCCGTCAGGTGCGTGGCGCAGCCTGGCGGGTAACCGTCGATGGGTCGACCCAGCCAATGTTGCCGTCTGCACGACGGTAGACGATATTCACTTCATCATTGCCTGCATTGCGGAAGACCAGAACCGGGTTTTCGATCAGGTCAAGTTCCACAACCGCCGACGCGACCGATAGGGTGCGCAGAGCGACAGACGATTCCGCAACAATAGTTGGCGCGTAATCCGCCGGAAGATCCTCCTCATCCTCCAGCAGCGGTGCCATAACACGATATGTCACATCATCATAGATCGCATTTGGTGCGGTTGCAGGGCGTGATTTCAAACGGCGCTTATAGCGGCGCAACCGCGTTTCAATCTTTTCTGCAGCCGCATCGAAAGCCAGTTGCGGGTCCTGTGCATCTCCGGTGCTCTGCAAGGTGGCACCGCTATCTAAATGCAAAGTACAATCCGCGCTGAACCGCGATCCGGACTTGGTGACCGTTACCTGCCCGGAAAAGCCATGATCGAAATATTTGCCGACCGCCTCGTTAACCCGATCATTGATCCGAGCCGTGAAAGCTTCACCGACGTCCATATGCTTTCCAGATACACGCAGAGTCATTTGGTACACCTCATTTGCGTTACACAACAGGACGTAGTCTAATCACATGGTGAGCGAAGCGCAAAGCGAACCAGCATCAAATATGCTTTTCGTCCTGTGCTATTTTCAAGCCCCATTCACAAATCCGGACACAGTGCCAAAACACCCGACCGAATATGTGCATTCAAGCGGCTTTTCGAGTAATTTCCCCTCACGTGTATTCAAAGTGAATTCAAAACACATGACCGGGAAGTTCGCTGCACATCGTTCTTTTATGTAACGCTGGAAACGCGGAAGCGTTTCCCGAAATATGACCTGGCCTTTCGTTTTGTCAGTCGGACACCGGAAATCCGGCATTTTTTATGCATATCGTGATGCGAGCGGGGCTTCTATTGACTTAAAGGTCAATTGTCAATCGCAGCTTCTGCCAGTCTTTTTTGTAAGGCACGCGGAGAATCAATCACCGGTGACGGATCTGCGCGCTTTCTTTTCCCGCCTGCGTTGAACCGAGGAAGCAATATTCATCGATTCCCTGTATTTAGCGACTGTTCTGCGGGCAATATCCACACCGTCTTTCTTCAAAGCATCAACGATTGCATCGTCTGATAATACATCCTCCGGCTTTTCCGCATCGATCATCTGACGTATGCGATGGCGCACACTTTCGGATGAATGCGCATCCCCTCCTTCGGAAGAGGCAATCGATGCATTGAAGAAATAACGCAGTTCAAATACGCCGCGCGGTGTGGCCATGAACTTGTTGGCGGTCACCCGACTGATGGTTGATTCATGCATACCAACCGCGTCCGCTACTGTGCGCAAATTGAGCGGCTTCAGATGCGTTACGCCGTGATGCAGGAATCCATCCTGCTGGCGCACAATTTCCTGCGTCACTTTCAAAATCGTGCGCGCGCGTTGATCGAGACTGCGCATCAGCCAGTTGGCCGACTGCATGCAATCAGACAGAAATGTCTTTTCCTCACCTTTGATGGAAGGGCTGACTTCGGCGTAATATTCGTTGTTTACGATCAGTCGTGGCTGCGCGGCTGGATTAAGCTCAATCCCCCAGGTACCGTCCCGCACCATTGCCACCAGCACATCGGGAATGATGACATCCGTCACCGAAACCTCGAACTGGGTTCCCGGTTTGGGATCAAGCATCCTGATTTCGTTTAGCATATCGAGAATATCGGACTGATCGACGCCGCAGAGCTTCTTAAGCGCCGCAAAATCGCGCCGGGCAAGCAGGTCGAGATTTTCGATGAGTGCTTCCATCGCCGGATCAAAACGATCTTTCAAGCGGAGCTGAATGGCGAGACATTCTCGAAGATCACGTGCAAAAAGACCAGAAGGATCAAAGCTTTGCATCTCATGCAGAATGCCTTCGATATGATCTGTCTCAACGCCGAGATTCTGCGCAAGCAAAGTAATATCCGCGCGCAGATAGCCGCTTTCATCCAGAGCGTCAGCCAGAGCCGTTGCAATGAAGCGATCTGGCGCACTTGAAAATGTCAGTGCGATCTGCTCCGCAACATGCTCGCTCAAAGATATGCGGCTTGCCGTCACCTGATCGATGTCATAGCTGCCGCCGGCACTGTAAGTTTCGCCGGCAGAGGTGCTCCATTGAGCAGAGAGGTCCTTATGCGCATCATCGCTACGACCCGGATCATCGGGGAAAATATTCTCCAGCGAACTATCAAAAGTGGAAGAGAGATTTTGCGCGTCATCCACTGATTCCGTTTTGAACCAGTCCTCATCTGGGGAAGAATCAGTGCCCACATCTTCGCTCTCGCGTTGAGGCTCTGCGTCCGAAAAATCATCATTCGCTGCCTCTATTCTGTCCAGCAGCGGATTTTTCTCGATTTCAAGATCGAGGAACTGATCCAGCTCGATATGCGTCATCTGAAGCAGTTTGATCGACTGCATCAGTTGAGGCGTCATCACCAGTGACTGCGACTGGCGAAAATCAAGCTTCGGCGAAAGAGCCATGCGTCGTGTAATTCCCCCGATTTCCCTCCGCCAACAAATTAAAAGCTGGCAAAACCGCCTGTTCCTGAATTGTTTTCAATTAAGGCGCACCAATCATCAAAACTGGTATGAACCTTGCTTGTCAATTCAGAATGTGCGCTTTTCAGACAAAAGTGGAAAATAGTCGCAGGAAATGAACCGCATGGATTGCGGCTCTAAAGCACATTTACAAGGGCGTGCGATTACAAAGTAAACTGGTCGCCGAGGTAAAGCCTGCGCACGTCTGGATTGGCGACGATTTCCGCAGGACGGCCATGGGTCAGCACCTGACCGGCATGGATAATATAGGCGCGGTCGATCAGTCCGAGCGTTTCACGCACATTGTGATCGGTGATCAGAACCCCGATACCACGGCTGGTCAGATGACGCACAAGCTGCTGAATATCGGAGACGGCAATCGGATCGACACCGGCAAACGGCTCGTCGAGCAACATGAAATTCGGACGCGATGCAAGTGCGCGCGCAATTTCCAGACGGCGGCGTTCACCACCAGAAAGCGAAATAGCAGGTGCCTTACGCAAATGCGCGATGTGAAATTCTTCAAGCAGAGCATCGAGTTCTGTCGCGCGTTTCTTGCGGTCTTTTTCGACCACTTCCAGCACAGCCTTGATGTTGTTTTCGACAGAAAGGCCGCGGAAAATCGATGCTTCCTGTGGAAGATAGCCGATGCCAAGACGCGAGCGGCGATACATCGGCATCGAAGTTACATCGTAACCATCGATCTCAATGGCACCGGCATCCGCTGGCACAAGGCCTGTCACCATGTAGAAACATGTGGTCTTTCCAGCGCCGTTTGGGCCAAGAATCCCCACGGCTTCGCCCGCGCGCACACCAAACGACACGCCGTTGACGACCTGTCGTCCGCGATAGCTTTTGCACAGACCACGAGCAACCAGCGTCCCTTTAAGACGGGTCGTTTTGCCGGGCTGCGATGGCATGACGCCATCCGTTCCTTCAGAAACAGCTTGCGGCTCATCGGCTTTTTTATTCCAGAACAATCCCACGCGCACTCCGGTTAATTCGATTTGGGCGCAGCACCGCCCTGCTGTTTATCGCCGGGTGCCATGATGATGGAAACACGGCCCTTGCTCTGACCTTTGCAGCTTTCAAGGAAAGCCTTGCCGGTGTCCATGTGAGCAGTGAGCTTGCAGCCGGTCGCAACATTGTCGCCGTCAGTCAGAACAACTTTCTGGCCCTGCAAAACCATGATCTGGCTCTTGCCGTCATAAGTTCCGGTGTCACCGGTTGCAACCTGCGTGCCCGATTTCAGATAGACCTTGCCGCTGATTTCAAGACGATCAATGCCCGAACCGCTCAAGCCAGCCGTTCCACCAGCGGGTTGTGCACCTTCGCCCTGTGCCGCCTTGTTATAAAACACGATCATCTGGCCCGACTTCAAAAGCGCATCACCCTGAACAACCGACACATTGCCGGTGAAAATGGCTTTGCCTTCCTTGTCCAGCATTTCGAGCTTGTCTGCATCGATCTTAATCGGGTCTTTGCCGCCCGAAAGTTTCAGACTGCCAAACGGCACCTGCTGACTATCCTGAGCCTGAACGGAGACTGGCGCAACCAGCAAGCCAAGCGCCAAAGCCGCAAATCCCATCCGCAATGTGCGGGTCTTCATGCTCTTGTTCATCTTGACCGTCCCGCGTTCCATATTCTTAAGCTCCCCTACATATCCCGTCCAAGGAATCAGGCCGAGCGCATCAAATCCAAGCCCGACGCATAAACTTGTCCGAAAAGTCTATCAACCTTTCAGACCGACACCTCAAGCCATAATAATTAAACCCAGCGCAACCCGATAGAAGTATCTCGCTGCGCAAAAAGAAACGAAGTTCGAAAGCACGCGTATAACATAGTTTTAATTAGACGCGTTGTCGCCCGAAACCGCACCACCGTCAATAACAACACGAACCTTGTTTTCAAAGATCAGGATCTTGCCACTTTCTTTGATCTGCATGCTGTCAGCACTGATCTGTGTCGTGCCATTGCGAATATCGACAGGCTTGTCCGTCGTCACCTGACCGCTCTTCAGATTAACATCTGCAGAACGCATGACGGCGCGCAGGCCTTCATTCGTCGTAACAGTAAAATCCTTATCAAGTTGCAAACGACCGTTCGCATTATCGTAAACACCGGAAGCCGCCTCGACCTTGGCGCTGCCATCGTCGCCGACAGGAAGCTCTGCTGAAATACCCTCAAGCGCAATCGAACCGCTGTTTTTAGCGTCCTGCACCGCTTTTTCAGCAATCATCGAATAAGGGCGATTGTCCTTGGTATAGCCATTGAGCTGCGGATTGCTCATAACAAGCTTGCCAGCCTCGCCGCCATTATTGACTTCGACCTTTACGGGTGCCGCAGGCGTTGCCAAAAATGTATACCATGAAAAGACAGCCCCAAGTGCAATGGCTGCTACAGGCAAAGCCGTTTTAAGAACGCGCACACGGATCGAATGGCGTTGCGCTGCACGAAACATCGAAGCTGCCTTTTCAGACGCTCCAAAATGCATGCCTGCGCCTTTCGGCGCTGCAGTGGCAGCCCCTTGCGAAACATGTATATGTGGTGTGTCAGCGCTCATCGTGTCTTTCGATCGTTCAACGTTAATGGTCAGCGTTTTAATCTGGCTTTATTGCTCAACTGTTTACGGCAACATCAGAAATGAACATTTTTCATCTGATGCTATCTTAGCTCAATGCGGTTTATTTGGGATGCAATAGCCTGACACTCAAGCCTATTACACGTCGCAAAACAACGCACCTGCCATGCAAAACCGGCAGGAGTACCAAAAAATGGCAGAAAACCGCACGTTTCAGCCCCCTCAATCAAGTTAGAAGGCTGATCACTTCATTGTTAACATAAAACTGATTTTGATTATAGTCTCAGACAATAGAGAGAAAATGATTGCCGCCTTCCCCTACAGCCAAGCATGGATTAGATTACGGCTCTGATTAGATAGATCCGTAATCTAATTATTTGTTTTCACGCGCATCTTACCCGAAAACTGCTTCACACTTTTCTGGATGCGCCCTAAAAGACAGAAACGATACTTTATAAATTGGATGGATAAGAATGGCTTATGACGCCGAAGCACTGATCGAAAGACGCAAACTGCGCAGAAAACTCACCATCTGGCGCGTTGCTTTTCTGCTTTTGCTGGCAGCTATCATTGCGGGCATTGCCTCCTATTCCATGCGTGGCACCAATTTTGCGCAGCCACATGTTGCACAGGTTCGCATCGAAGGCACAATTTTCGAAAATGAAGAGCTGCTCAAACGCCTCAACAAAATCGCTGCAGATGATGCGGTCAAAGGCGTCATTCTAATCCTCGATTCACCAGGCGGAACAACGGTTGGCGGCGAATCAATCTACGAAGCTGTGCGCAAAATCGCCGAAAAGAAGCCTGTCGTAACCCAGGTCGGCACACTTGCAGCGTCTGCTGGCTATATGATTGCCAGCGCCTCCGATCATATTGTTGCGCGCCAGACGTCGATTGTCGGCTCAATTGGCGTGTTGTTCCAATATCCAGATCTGTCGAAATTGCTTGATACGATTGGTGTGAAAGTTGAAACGATCAAATCGTCTCCGCTGAAAGCCGAGCCGAATTATTTTAGCCCTGCAAGCGAAGAAGCCAAAGCGATGATCCGCAGCATGATCATGGATTCCTATGATTGGTTCGTGGGAATTGTGCAGGAACGCCGCTCTTTTACCCATGAACAAGCGCTCGCACTCGCCAACGGTGCCGTTTTCACAGGTCGTCAGGCACTCGAAAAGAAGCTGATCGACGGTCTTGGCGGTGAAGAAGAAGCCGTTGCATGGCTGACCAGCAAGGGCGTTTCCAAGGATTTGCCAAAACTTGAATGGAAGCCGGAAAGCAGCGACACAGGTTTTTCGCTGCGTGATCTGATTATTCATGCAGGTGCGCGCCTGCTTGGTGTCCCGCAAGAAGCCGATGGATTGCTAAAGGAGATTGCAAAAGATCGTATCTTCCTTGACGGACTTCTTTCGGTTTGGCACGTTGATGGAACGTCGGGTGTAAACCCGGCAAACAAATGAGTCCTTCACCGGACAACCAAAACACAGGGGTTTAAAGCCGTGATCAAATCGGAACTCGTTCAGGTTATCGCCAGCCGTAATCCACATCTTTTCCAGCGAGATGTTGAAAACATCGTCGGCTCGGTTTTTGAAGAGATCACCAATGCTCTTGCTGAGGGCAATCGTGTAGAACTGCGCGGCTTTGGTGCTTTCTCGGTGAAGAACCGCCCTGCCCGCAGCGGCCGCAACCCACGCACCGGCGACACCGTCGATGTCGAAGAAAAGTGGGTGCCGTTCTTCAAGACCGGCAAGGAACTGCGTGACCGTCTCAACGGCGCCATCTGATTTATTATCATGGTAACAAAGCGCGTTATCACGATTGTCATTTTGGTACCGTTGGCGGTCATTCTGATCGCTCTTTCGGTCGCCAACCGTCAAACGGTTGGCCTGACAATCGATCCGTTCAATCCTGGTAATCCAGCGCTGACCTATCAGGCACCGCTGTTTATCTGGCTGTTTGGCACGCTGATCTCAGGTGCACTTATTGGCGCTGCCGTCACATGGCTGACGCAGGGCAAGCACCGCCGCCGGGAACGCCGCTATAAAAAGGAAGCATCACAGCTTCTCGAACGTGCGGAATCGGCTGAAAAGCGCCATGTTTCAGGCACGGTATCCAAAACCTGATCGCGGGACAGCTTCTTTTTCACTTCCGTTCCGGCACTATTTGGCCTACCTAGACCGCGTTTTGATCTGATTACATCAGATCGGCGGTGGTAGGTCTTTTACTTGAAGCATAATCTTATCGATCCTCGTTTCACTCCGATAGGACTTATGCTCTAGGGTCAAATAAAAAACGGAGTGACGGGTGAAGGCGCCAAAAGCAAAAGGCAAGAAGCCAACGGGCAGTAAAGAGCAGCGCGGTTCTAATCGCGCAAAGCATGATGAGCCGCGTTCGGCAAGCAAGCATGGAAACAAGCCCGACGATAAGGGCACGTTTTTCAAAAAGCCGCGTCCGCAATTTGCCAAAGCCCCCATCAAGCCTGCTGAAGAAAAGCTTGTTGCACCGTTGCGCGAGATCAAGCCTTATCAAGGTGCGCGTCCGGGCGAACGCACGCCGGTTATCCTCGAAACCGAGCCATCGGATGATTATGCGCTGCTCGACAGCGGCAACGGCCTGAAGCTTGAGCAATATGGCCTTTATCGCATTGTGCGTCCGGAGGGGCAGGCAATCTGGCTCCCGAGCCTTAGCAAAGCTGAATGGGACAAGGCCGACGCAGTTTTCACCGGCAATACCGACGAAGAAGGCATGGGACGCTGGGCGTTTCCGAAGGAGCCTCTGGGCCAGACTCTGGCTGAAACCTGGCCGATGCAGCATGACGGCATCGCATTTCATGGCCGCTTCACCTCATTTCGCCATGTCGGTGTATTCCCCGAACAGGCAGCCCACTGGTCCTATATGGACGCACTCATCCGCGATGCAGCCAAATCTGGCCGCACGGTAAAAGTGCTCAATCTGTTCGGCTATACCGGTGTCGCATCGCTGGTTGCGGCCCGTGCAGGTGCCGAAGTCACGCATGTCGACGCGTCCAAAAAGGCAATCGTCTGGGCGCGCGAAAATCAGGAAATGGCAGGACTGTCCGACAAGCCAATCCGGTGGATCTGCGAAGATGCGATGAAATTCGTGCAGCGCGAAGAACGTCGCGGCAGCACTTATGACATCATCCTGCTTGATCCACCTGCCTATGGTCGCGGTCCGAATGGTGAAGTCTGGCAATTGTTTGAGCATCTGCCGGCTATGGTCGATACGTGCCGTTCGATCCTTGCACCAAACGCACTTTCACTCATTCTGACTGCCTATTCGATCCGCGCTTCATTCTTCGCAATCCATGAACTGGTGCGCGACCGTTTGACCGGACTTGGCGGCACGGTCGAATCGGGCGAACTTATTCTTCGTGAACGCGCGAGCCGACGTGCGCTTTCCACCTCCATGTTCAGCCGCTGGGTAGCAAAATGAGCCGAGACGACGATTTTTCCAAAAGCGGCAATACGCATTCGGGGCAGCGCGTGGGTCAGGTGAAGGAGGTCACCAGCCTCACCAATCCGATTGTCAAAGACCTGCGCTCGCTCGCACTGAAAAAGTTTCGCGATCAGCAAGGCGTGTTTCTGGCCGAAGGTTTGAAGCTCATCATTGATGCCTTTGAACAGGATTGGCGCATCAAGAAGCTTGTGTTCGCCAAGTCCGGCAAGGGCAACAAGATGGTCGAGCAGGTTGCAGCGCGCACGTTTGCCAAGGGCGCACTGGTGCTGGAAGTGACCGAAAAGATCATGGCTGCCATCACCCGCCGCGATAATCCGCAGATGGTGGTTGGCGTTTTCGAGCAGCAGTATCAGCAGCTTTCAAGCCTCAAGCCGAAGGGCAATGATGTTTACATCGCGCTCGACCGTGTGCGCGATCCGGGCAATCTGGGCACCGTGATCCGCACAGCCGACGCCGTGGGTGCCAAGGGTATTATCCTGATCGGTGACACGACCGACCCTTATTCGCTGGAAACCGTGCGTGCCACGATGGGTTCGATCTTTTCAATGCCGCTCTATAAGACAACGGAATCTGATTTTCTCAACTGGCGCAAAGGCTTTTCGGGTCTATTGGTCGGCACGCATCTTAAAGGTGCCGTCGATTATCGCACGATCCCTTACGCCAAAAAGCCGGTCATTCTGATGATGGGCAATGAGCAGCAGGGCTTGCCGGATAATCTGGCCGAGAGTTGTGATAAGCTTGCCCGTATTCCGCAGGCCGGTCGCGCAGATTCGCTTAATCTGGCGATAGCCACAGGCGTTATGCTTTATGAAATCCGCCGCGAGGCGCTTACTCTTGATGAAAGGGCCAGCGGATGAAGCGTCACGCGGTTTTGTCCTCGTTTCTCGTCGTCATTATCGCAGTCCTGCTTGATCAGGGCATAAAATATCTGGTCGAAACCCGCATGGGTTATGGGCAACAGATTGATGTGCTCCCGTTTTTTGCGCTGTTCCGTACGCATAATGAAGGCATTGCCTTCTCAATGCTGGCATGGCTGCACGACTGGGGACTGGTCGCGATCACCGCAGTCGTTATTCTCTTTGTGCTGTATCTCTGGTGGACAAATCCGCCCAATCGCGTCTTTGCGCGTTATGGATTTGCGCTTGTGGTTGGCGGTGCGATTGGCAATCTTATCGACCGCGTGATGCATGGCTATGTCGTAGATTATCTTCTTTTCCATCTGCCCACATGGTCATTTGCGGTCTTCAATCTCGCGGACACCTTCATCACGATTGGTGCGGCATTGATTATTCTGGAAGAATTTCTGGGTTGGCGGCGCGAGCGGGCGGTGCGTTAACTGATGTAGTACGCTCTTTCTTGCTCCAAACTCACAACCCTTGATCAGATCGAACCTTTATCATAGTCTGAGTTTGAAATTTAACAGTTTTTTGAAGGGGATAAGCGCCGTCCACCCCAATTGACACATTGGTGACATGCTTCTGTCATCCTCGCGTAGCACTGAATGCTTATTGCTTTGGCTTAAACAGAAAAAGTCATCTGTTGCCAAAGCCAGCCATTTAGCAATGCGTGGAAACAGGATCAGGAGCGAATCATCATGTCAGCACTGCTTGGAATGGGCCAGCAAATCATTGATGATACCGTCATGTCGGGCATAGAAGCACAACCAACGCTATTCACCTCCGCAAGCGACGCGACCGTTCTCGGCCGCATCGGATCACTCGAGGTAAGACTTGCAAACTCCCGCGAAGCCATCGAAGCAGCGCAGGAATTGCGCTTTCGTGTGTTTTTCGAAGAAATGGGCGCGCGCAGGGAAACGATCGAAGAAGTTGAATTAAGAGACGCTGATCGTTTCGATACGATCTGCGATCATCTTCTGGTTTATGACACGTCGCTTCCAGTTCCCGAACACAAGCAGATTGTCGGCACCTATCGCCTGATGCGCAGCGATCAGGCAGCAACCGCGCATGGTTTTTATTCGGCCGAAGAATATGATGTACAGCGGCTTGTGCTTTCGCGTCCTCAACTCAAATTTCTGGAACTTGGTCGATCCTGTGTGAAGGCCGAATATCGCTCCAAACGCACCGTTGAACTTTTGTGGCAAGGCGCCTGGGCTTATTGCCGCCGTCATTCGATTGACGTGATGTTTGGCTGTGCCTCATTCCATGGTGCAGTCCCTGCCGCCCATGCGCTGGGCCTGTCATTCCTCAACCAGAATTGCCGCGCAACACCAGACTGGGATGTGCGTGCACTCCCCCATCGTTACCAGCCAATGGATCTGATGCCCAATGAAGCCATCAACACCAAAGTTGCGTTGTTCTCCATGCCGCCACTGGTGAAGGGATACTTGCGCCTTGGTGCAATGATCGGCGATGGTGCGGTGATTGATGAAGCCTTCGGCACGACCGATGTGTTTATCATCCTGCCAATAGAGCGCATTTCCAGCCGCTACATTACTTACTACGGCGCAGACGCTAATAGGTTCGTTTAAAAGATAAGGCGAAGCACTAGCTTCGCCTTTTTAGTTTTATGCCCTGCCCGCCAATTCTTTCAGCTTATAAACCAGATCAAGCGCCTCTCGCGGTGTCAGTTCATCCGGGCTGATGGCAGCAACGGCCTTGGCAAGTTCGTTATCCTTTGCGACTGCTTGAGGTTTTGGCTTTTCCTTCGCCAGAACTACGGAAAACAGCGGCAGATCGTCGATCAGCTTATCCGCCTTGCCCGATGTTTCACCGGCTTCCAGCTGATGAAGAACATCGCGCGCGCGATTGACAACCGCTTCCGGCAGACCGGCAAGACGCGCAACCTGCACACCGTAAGAACGATCAGCGGCACCCTTTGCCACCTCATGCAGGAACACAACATCATTGTCCCATTCCTTGACCCGCATGGTGACATTGGACAGCCGGTCAAGCTTTTCAGACAAGGCCGTCATTTCATGAAAATGCGTGGCGAACAATGCGCGGCAACGGTTCTTTTCATGCAGATATTCCACTGCGGCCCAGGCGATGGAAAGCCCGTCAAAGGTTGCCGTACCGCGTCCGATTTCATCGAGGATGACCAGCGAACGCTCGCCCGCCTGATTGAGAATGGCGGCTGTCTCAACCATTTCTACCATGAAGGTCGAACGCCCACGCGCCAAATCATCCGATGCACCAACGCGGCTGAAAAGCCGGTCTACGACACCAATCTGCGCGGAACCTGCAGGCACAAACGAACCCATCTGCGCCATAATCGCTATCAATGCATTCTGGCGCAGGAAGGTCGATTTACCGCCCATATTGGGACCTGTGAGCAACCAGATCGCACCATTTCCACCAGATTTTTGTGGCGACAAATCGCAATCATTGGCGACAAAGGGATTGGCGGCCTGACGACGCAAGGCCTGCTCGACCACCGGATGACGACCAGCGACGATATTAAATGACAGGCTGTCATCAACCAGCGGGCGGCAATAGCCCTGCTCTTCAGCAAGCACCGCTAGTGCTGTGGAAACATCGAAGACCGAAAGGGCTACAGCCGCCGCACGAATACTATCGGCATGGCTGACCGCTTCCGCAGTCAATTCTTCAAAGATTGCCAGCTCAATGGAGAGCGCACGGTCGGCTGCATTGGCGATCTTGCTTTCTAGTGCGGCCAGTTCCGTCGTGGTGAAGCGCATGGCATTGGCCATAGTCTGACGATGAATGAAACGGCCCTTGGCTTCGACCGTATCGGTCATTGTGCCGGAATTATTGGCTGTAACTTCAATGAAATAACCAAGCACATTGTTATGCTTGATTTTCAGAGTCTTAATGCCGGTTTCCTCAATATAGTCGGCCTGAAGCCGGGCAATGACACGGCGCGACTGATCACGCAATGCTCGCATTTCATCGAGTTCGGTGTTGCAACCTTCACGCACGAAACCGCCGTCTCGCTTTAGCAATGGCATTTCGTCCGCCAAAGCGCGGTCGATATGCGCTGCAAAACTTGCAGGCATGGTGTCAACCGCATCACGCGCTTGCGCCAGCTCATCGGGCAGAAATGCGCCTTCAAGAAGCGAAGCAATGCCATTGGCTGCTTCAAAACCGCGCTGTAAGGCTCCAAGATCACGCGGACCGCCGCGCCCAACCGCCAGACGCGACAGCGCGCGCGGCATATCCGGCACGCCTTTGAGCTCGAACCGCATGGCCTCACAAAGCGATTGCTCGCTCATAAACCACGAGACGGAATCATGACGCAGGGCGATTTCAGCAGGGTTTGTAAGCGGTGCGGTCAGACGTTCTGCAAGCATCCGCGCGCCACCGCCCGTGACCGTACGGTCAATGGATTTGAGCAGGCTGCCTTCGCGATTGCCCGACATGGTGCGCGCAAGTTCCAGACTGGCGCGGGTTGCAGGATCGATGAATATCGTGCCGCCTTCCTGCTCGCGCTCCGGTCGCATCAACGGTGGACGCTCGGCTATCTGCGTCTTTTCGATATAGGCAATCGCCCCGGAAATAGCTGATAATTCCGAACGGCTGAACTGGCCAAAACCATCGAGCGTTGCCACATTGAAATAACGCTGGATGCGGACTTCTGCGGCACCGCTATCAAACAGGGTTGCAGGCTGCGGCACCACTGACTTGCCAATGAGATCAAAGGTCGGACGGAGATCGGCATCGTGAAAAGCCGTATCGGCCACAATCAGTTCGCGCGGGTCAACACGCGCAACATCGGCAAAAAGCCGGTCTTCACTCGTTTCCGATACGCGAAAGGTCCCGGTTGAAATATCAATCCATGCGAGTGCCAGCGCGCCGTCGCCTTTGGTGCGGCCAAGCGTCATCAGATAATTAGCCTCGGACGGATCAAGAAGTTTTTCTTCAGTAATCGTTCCAGGCGTGACAAGACGGATCACATCGCGCCGAACCACCGATTTAGAGCCGCGCTTTTTGGCTTCCGCCGGGTCTTCGATCTGCTCGCAGACGGCAACCCGATAGCCCTTGGCAATCAGCCGTTGGAGATAATCATCGGAGGCATGAACCGGCACACCGCACATCGGAATATCTTCGCCCAGATGCTTGCCACGCTTAGTGAGCGTAATGCCCAACGCTTTTGAAGCTTCCACCGCATCATCGAAAAAAAGCTCATAAAAATCGCCCATACGATAGAAGAGGAGCGAATCAACATTCGCGGCCTTGATCTCTATATATTGCTCCATCATGGGTGTAAGGCGGACAACCGTCTCCTGCGCGGCATTTTCATCCGCTGCGGTGTTCATGTCGCCAATTTTCGATTCCATCGTGAAGCCTTCGTTTATTGCTCATTTAAATCGTTTAAAGTCATAAAGTTTCAAAACTTATCACTTTTGGATCAACATCTGTTCCAATAAGCACTGTTTACACAATGCGTGACTGGCGCTATCGAATTTGTCCCGCAGATGAACCCGGAGCGAACATGCCAGCCTCGACGCCGAAGGGCAACACGCCAGAACGCACACCCACAGCCAGTGAGAAGGAAGCGCTCGACTTTCACGCACATGGTCGTCCCGGTAAGCTGGAGATTAACCCGACCAAGCCGATGATGACGCAGCGCGACCTGTCGCTGGCCTATTCGCCCGGCGTCGCTGTTCCGGTCAAGGCCATCGCTGAAAATCCCGCCCTTGCATATGATTATACCGCCAAGGGTAATCTCGTTGCGGTCATTTCCAACGGCACTGCGATCTTGGGCCTCGGCAATCTCGGTGCGCTGGCGTCAAAGCCGGTCATGGAAGGCAAGGCTGTGCTTTTCAAGCGCTTTGCCGATGTGGATTCCATCGATCTTGAAATCGATACCACTGATATCGATGCCTTTATCAACGCCGTGCGTTATCTCGGCCCGTCTTTTGGTGGCATCAACCTCGAAGACATCAAGGCACCGGATTGCTTCATCATCGAAAGCCGGTTGCGCGAACTGATGGACATTCCGGTCTTTCACGACGATCAGCACGGAACCGCAATCATTGCCGCAGCCGGTATGATCAACGCGCTGCATCTGACGGGCCGCGACATCAAGAACACCAAGCTTGTTTGCAATGGTGCGGGTTCTGCGGGTATCGCCTGTATTGAGCTGATCAAGGCCATTGGATTTCCGTCTGAAAATGTCACGCTCTGCGACACCAAGGGCGTGGTCTATCAGGGCCGTGAAGAAGGCATGAACCAGTGGAAGTCGGCCCATGCGATCAAGACTTCCAAACGTACGCTCGAAGATGCCATGAAGGATGCAGACATATTCTTCGGCGTTTCGGCAAAGGGTGCGCTGACCAAGGAAATGGTGCGCTCGATGGCGCCCAACCCGATCATCTTCGCCATGGCCAATCCAGACCCGGAAGTAACCCCGGAAGACGTGGCCGAAGTGCGTGATGACGCCATCGTCGCTACGGGTCGTTCGGACTATCCGAACCAGGTCAACAATGTGCTGGGCTTCCCTTATATTTTCCGTGGCGCGCTTGATGTGCGGGCCACCACGATCAATGACGAG
The DNA here is from genome assembly GCF_002252445.1 of Brucella thiophenivorans. Classification (GTDB taxonomy): domain Bacteria; phylum Pseudomonadota; class Alphaproteobacteria; order Rhizobiales; family Rhizobiaceae; genus Brucella; species Brucella thiophenivorans. Next base: position 298,272 of record NZ_NNRJ01000015.1, on the reverse strand, counting down.
ATGAAAATCGCAGCAGTTTACGCAATTGCTGATCTCGCACGCGAAGACGTGCCGGATGATGTGGTAGCTGCTTATCAGGGCAGCCGTCCACGCTTTGGTCCGCAATATATCATTCCGGTGCCGTTCGATCCGCGTTTGCTTGCAACCGTTTCCGCAGCCGTCGCCAAGGCCGCGATGGAAACCGGCGTTGCCGGACGCAGCATTGACGATCTTGAGGGCTACAAGCGCGAATTGCTGGCACGGCGCGACCCGATTGCCTCGACATTGCGTGGCATTTATGAGCGCGTGCGGCGTCAGCCAAAGCGCATCGTCTTTGCCGAGGGCGAAGAAGAACAGGTGATGCGAGCCGCGGTTTCCTATGTCAATCAGGGATTGGGCACTGCCATTCTCGTTGGCCGTGAGGAACGTGTTGCAGATACTGCAAGCGCAGCAGGCCTCGACCTGAACCGTCCCGGAATTGAAGTCATCAATGCGCGTCTTTCAAGCCGCAATACCGTCTATGCCGATTACCTTTATGAGAAGCTGCAGCGCAAAGGCTATCTGACGCGCGATTGTCATCGTCTGATCAACAATGACCGCAATCACTTTGCCGCCTGTATGGTGGCATTAGGTGATGCGGACGGTATGGTGACAGGCATCACCCGCAACTATGCTACCGGCCTAGAAGACGTGCGCCGTGTGATCGATTCAAAGCCCGGTCATCGTCTGGTTGGTGTGACAATCGCCCTATGCCGTGGCCGCACGGTGTTTATCGCCGATACTGCCGTACACGAAAAGCCAAGTGCGGAAGAGCTTGCCGAGATCGCGGTGGAAGCCGCAGGCATGGCGCGTCGGATGGGTTATGAGCCGCGCGTAGCGCTGACCGCATTTTCAACCTTCGGTCATATGGTCGGAGAAAGCTCGGCACGCATTCAGGAAGCAGTCCGTATTCTTAACACCCGCCATGTCGATTTCGAATTTGACGGCGAAATGAGTGCAGACGTAGCGCTGAACCCGAAGCTGATGGATCAATATCCGTTTATCCGGCTTTCGGGTCCAGCGAATGTCATCGTTACGCCGGATAATCATTCAGCGTCGATTGCCGCCAATATGCTTCAGGAACTAGGCGGCGCGACTATTATCGGCCCACTGCTGGTTGGTCTCGACAAACCAGCGCAGATTGTCAGCATCGGCGCAAAGGATTCGGACATCGTTAATATGGCAGCAATTGCCGCCTATAACGCGACTAACTGAAAAGACGACTGAACCATGAAACAGCCGGGCAATGCCCGGCTGTTTCTTTTACATGCGCTTGTCGTTACCGGATCGTAGCGGAATCAGAAATTAATCCAGTGGACTGATTTCCCTGCGAAGGCGGCTTCCACTTTTCCGCGACAAGTGGCGGGATATTCATAGTATTTAAAACCGGCTATAGGATAGTTCTGTCAGTCTCTTCCCAACACGCCGGACATTAAAGCTGCATGCGCGCACACGACCTGAAGCTTGAAGAAATCGTCAATCCCGAAACACTTCGCCGCAAGCTCAATGAGCTCGCGGATTCAACCGACGAAAGCTATACCAGCACGCCCGTGCGCAAGGTTGTGCTTCATGCGCTCAAAGACGCTCTGATTCGCGGTCGCACGCAAGCGGAAGGCATGTTGATGAAAGATGGCGGCGGCGCGCTTTGTGCGCGTCGTCTGTCGTATCTGATGGATACACTGATCAGTGTGCTGTTTGAATTTGCCAGTACCAAAGCCTATCCGATGCAAAATCCGTCGAAAGCCGAAAACATGGCAGTTGTGGCCGTGGGTGGCTATGGACGTGGTGGGCTCGCACCCGGATCCGACATCGATCTTCTGTTTTTGCTGCCCTATAAGCAGACGCCATGGGGCGAGCAGGTCGCCGAATATATGCTCTATATGCTCTGGGATATGGGGCTGAAAGTCGGCCATTCCACGCGTAATATCGATGAATGTGTCCGCCTTTCGCGCGAGGATATGACGATCCGCACCGCAATTCTCGATGCGCGTTTCATCATCGGCAATCGCGATCTGTTCAATACGCTGATAACGCGATTCGACGAAGATGTGGTCAAGGATACCGGTCCCGAATTCATTCAGGCCAAGCTTACCGAGCGCGACAACCGCCACCGCAAAGCAGGTGAAACACGCTATCTAGTCGAGCCCAATGTCAAGGAAGGCAAAGGTGGGCAGCGTGATCTGCATACCTTGTTCTGGATCGCCAAATATTTCTACCGCGTCAAAACCAAGGACGAGATGGTCAAACTCGGCGTGTTGTCACGCAGCGAGTTACGGCTTTTCAACAAAGCCGAAGATTTTCTCTGGGCGGTGCGCTGCCATATGCATTTTGCAACATTAAAGGCAGAAGAGCGCCTCTCCTTCGACATTCAGCCGGAAATCGCACAGCGACTGGGCTATACCGCGCATCCCGGTCAGAACTACGTAGAACGCTTCATGAAGCATTATTTCCTTGTCGCAAAAGATGTGGGCGATCTTACCCGCATTCTGTGTGCAGCACTGGAAGAAGAGCAGGCCAAGCATGTTCCGGGCTTCAATCGCATCTTTCTCACGTTTTCGCGCCGCAAGCGCAAGCTTGCCGGCAGCAATGATTTCGTTTCCGAAAATCACCGCATCAACATTGCCGACGCAGATGTGTTTAAGCGCGATCCGGTCAATATCATTCGGATTTTTCACCTTGCAGACAAGCTCGGGCTGGAATTCCATCCCGACGCGATGCAGCAGCTTACCCGCTCGCTGAAACTCATCAATGGAGAGCTGCGCGAGAACCCAGAGGCCAACCGGCTATTTCTCGATGTGCTCACCTCGCCACGCAATCCCGAACTGATCCTGCGCCGCATGAATGAATCTGGCGTGCTTGGCAAATTCATCCCGGATTTTGGCAAGATCGTCGCAATGATGCAGTTCAACATGTATCACCATTACACAGTCGACGAACATCTGTTGCGCTGCATAGCAGTGCTATCCGAAATCGAGCATGGCGAACTGGAAAAAGAACATCCGCTGGCCAATCATCTTGTAAGCGCCATGAAGCGGGATCGCGTTGTGCTTTATGTGGCGATGCTCCTGCATGATATTGCCAAGGGTCGGCCCGAAGATCACTCAACTGCCGGTGCCCGCATTGCCCGCAGGCTCTGCCCGCGCTTTGGCCTTTCTAAATCGGAAACAGAAACCGTAGAATGGCTGGTGCGTGAGCATCTGACCATGAGCATGGTTGCTCAATCGCGCGATCTCAACGACCGCAAAACCATTGTCGATTTTGCCGACACCGTGCAGACAATGGAGCGGTTGCGGCTTCTGCTGATCCTCACCGTTTGCGACATCAAGGGCGTTGGCCCCGGCGTCTGGAACGGCTGGAAAGGCCAGCTTCTGCGCACGCTTTTTTATGAAACGGAACTGGTTCTGACGGGCGGCTTCTCGGAACTTCCCCGCGCTGACCGCGACCGACAGGCGCGTGCGGCTCTGGCTGAAAGGCTTTCCGACTGGCCGGAAGCCGAGCGCGATGCCTATCTCAACCTGCATTACACCAATTATTTGCTGACCGTCAGTCTCGACGATCAGGTGCGGCATGCTCATTTCATCCGCGAGACGGATCGCAATGGTCGCGTGCTGGCCACAATGGCCAAGCCGCACACTTTTGAAGCTGTGACGGAAATCACCGTTCTGGCACCCGATCACCCGCGCCTGTTGTCGATCATCACCGGTGCATGTGCTGCCGCTGGTGGCAACATCGTGGACGCGCAGATTTTCACCACAGGGGATGGTCGCGCACTTGATACTATCCTGATCAATCGTGAGTTCGACACGGATGAAGATGAGCGCAGACGTGCTGAGCGTGTGGGTAAAGTGATTGAAGATGTGCTTTCTGGCAAAGCGCATCTACCGGACGTGCTCGCCAAGCGCACCAAGCCCAAAAAGGGCACGAAAGCCTTCAAGGTGGAGCCGGATGTCGAGATCAACAACACGCTTTCAGACAAGTTTACGGTGATCGAAGTAGAAGGACTTGACCGGCCCGGACTTCTTTCGGAACTCACCGGCCTTATTTCTGACCTTTCACTGGATATTGCTTCGGCCCACATCACCACTTTTGGCGAAAAGGTGATCGACAGTTTCTATGTTACCGATCTTGTGGGACACAAAATTTCAAACGCAACGCGTCAGGGCAATATAAAGCGCAAACTTCTTGCCGTTCTTGGCGGAGAAAACGGCGCAAAGTCAAACGGTCGCGCAGCAGCATAATATGGATATTTTAATCTAATGAGTTTGGTCAAAAAGTTCGCAACCGTCGCGTCCGGCACGCTGATGAGCCGCATTTTCGGCTTCACGCGTGAAATGTTTATGGCGGCGGCACTCGGCACCGGACCAGTTGCGGACGCGTTCAACGCTGCCTTTCGCTTTCCGAACACATTTCGCAGGCTGTTTGCAGAAGGCGCATTCAATGCAGCCTTCGTGCCACTCTTTGCCAAAGAAATCGAGAAGAACGGCATGGAAGGCGCGCGCCGCTTTTCTGAAGAAGTGTTCGGCGTTCTGTTCACCGTTCTTCTGTTCATCACGATTGCCATGGAACTCTCCATGCCGTTTATCGTGCGCACGGTCATCGCGCCGGGCTTTACCGACGATCCGGTGAAGTTTGATAATACCGTGCGACTTGCAGTGATCATGTTCCCCTATCTTGCCTGTATGTCGCTTTCGGCAATGATGGGTGGGATGCTCAATTCGCTGCATCGCTATTTTGCTGCAGCCATTGCGCCGGTTTTCCTCAATATCATCCTTATCGGCGTTCTCGCCTTTGCATGGTGGCAAGGCTATGATGCGCTTGCTGTCGGCTATGCGCTTTCATGGGGCGTGATGGCGGCTGGTATCGTACAGCTTGCAATCGTCTGGCTTGCCGTGCGTCATGCGGGCATCAAGATCGGCTTTCGCCGTCCGCGCCTGACCGCTAACGTCAAACGGCTTCTGGTACTGGCCCTTCCGGCGGCAATCACCGGCGGCATCACGCAGATCAATCTGCTGATCAACACCAATATCGCATCAGGCATGGAAGGGGCTGTTTCCTCGCTGGTTTATGCCGATCGCATTTATCAGCTGCCGCTTGGCGTCGTGGGTATTGCAGTTGCAACCGTGCTTCTACCGGAATTGTCGCGCGCTTTGCGTGGCGGGCATATGAAAGAAGCATCGAACCTGCAAAACCGCTCAGTCGAGTTCACGCTGTTTCTGACTCTTCCGGCTGCTGCTGCACTTCTGGTCATGTCAGAACCAATCGTGCGCCTTCTGTTCGAACGCGGTCAGTTCAGTGCTGAATCGACCCTTGTCGTCTCCAACATTCTAGCGATTTATGGTCTTGGCCTGCCAGCTTTCGTGCTAATTAAGGCTTTCATTCCAGGTTTCTTTGCCCGTGAGGACACCCGCACGCCGATGATCTTTGCCGCGATTTCAGTGGTGGTAAACGTCTCGCTTGCGATCACGCTATTTTCGCGCATGGGACCAACGGGCATCGCAATTGCTGAGATTACGGCTGGGTGGGTCAATGCAGCACTGCTGTTTGCAACACTGGTGAAGCGTGGTCACTGGGGCAAGGATATTCCGCTTCTCACACGAATTCCACGTCTATTGATTGCAGCAGGCGTTATGGCCGCAGGCATTTATTTTGCCATCGGGTATTTTGCACATGAACTGTCATCGGCTGCATCGTTTGGCGTGAGAGCGAGTACGGTTACGATGATCGTTATGGCTGCCATGATCATCTATTTCGCTCTGGCATTTGGTCTTGGTGGTGCAAATACGGCGATGATCCGCCGTGGCATCAAGCGCGGTGCCGTGAAGAAAGAGCCTGAGAACGAAATATAATTGCTCTTGAAAGGCTGCTATGCCTCTGCGAAAAGACCTCATTAAAATATTCCTTCGCTCTCCACCGGCGAAGGCCAACATCAGGACATAATCATGAGCACGTTCAAACCGCTTGTCTTCTCCGGCGTTCAACCGACCGGAAACCTTCACCTTGGTAATTATCTGGGTGCCATCAAGCGGTGGGTCGAGGTCCAGGAGACGCAGGAGTGTATCTATTGCGTGGTCGATATGCATGCTCTGACCGTGTCGCCCGATCCGGCTGAGCTTATCCAATCGACCCGCGAAGTCACAGCCGCATTTCTCGCTTCAGGCATTGATCCCAAGCGTAGCATCGTCTTCAATCAGAGCCGCGTGAGACAGCATGCCGAGCTTGCATGGGTGTTCAACTGCGTTGCGCGCATCGGCTGGATGAGCCGTATGACCCAGTTCAAGGACAAGGCTGGCAAAGACCGCGAGAACGCTTCGCTCGGACTATTCGCTTATCCGAGCCTGATGGCGGCTGACATTCTTCTGTATCGCGCCACGCATGTGCCAGTTGGTGAAGATCAGAAGCAACATCTGGAACTGACCCGCGACATCGCGCAAAAATTCAACAACGACTATTCCGACCGCATCGCTTCGCTTGGTATCGGCGTGGATATGCAGGTGGGTGACGAACAAGTTTCAGGTTTCTTCCCGCTGACAGAGCCGATGATTTCGGGTCCGGCCATGCGCATCATGTCGCTACGTGATGGCACCAAGAAGATGTCAAAATCCGACCCTTCGGATCTGTCTCGCATCAACCTGATCGATGACGAAGACACGATCAACAAGAAGATCCGCAAGGCCAAGACCGATTCAGACGGTCTGCCAGCGGAACTTAATGGTCTTACTGGTCGCCCGGAAGCTGACAATCTCGTCGGCATCTATGCTGCACTTGCTTCCAAATCGAAGGAAGACATTCTCGGCGAATTCGGTGGACGCCAGTTCTCCGAATTCAAGGCGGCACTGGCTGATCTCGCAGTTGCTAAGCTTTCGCCCATCACCCATGAAATGCGCCGTCTGGTGGCCGATCCTGCCTATATCGACAGCGTTCTCAAGGACGGTGGTGAACGTGCAAGCGTGATTGCGGAAACAAATATGCGTCATGTGCGGGATATTATCGGCTGGTTGCAGGACTGATAAATATTCCAGCGCTGCCCGCTTGCAGGCAGCGCTGCGCAATGCCACATTATCGCCATGGTATCCAAACGACTTAGCCGGGAAGCCGGACATCGCCGCAAGTTTCTTGCCGTCATTGACGAGACGCCCGAATGCGGGCGTGCCGTCGCCTATGCCGCACGCCGTGCCAAAAACACCAGCGGCGGGCTGGTCCTGCTTTTTGTCATCGACAATTCCGATTTCCAGCAAATCCTTGGCGTTGGCGAAATCATGCGTCAGGAAGCGGAAGAGCGAGCGCGTACGATCCTTGAGAAATTCGCAGCCATTGTGCGCGAAGAACAGGGCATTGACCCGGAACTGATCATCCGCGAAGGATTGATCAACGATGAATTGCCAAGTCTCATTGAAGAAGACCAGGACATTGCCATTCTGGTGCTTGCCGCAGGTTCCGGCAAGGAAGGCCCCGGCCCTCTCGTTCAGTCTCTGGCCAATCGCGCGCAGTTCCAGATACCTGTGACTGTCATTCCATCGGGTCTTTCGGATGAAGACATTGATGCGGTGACCTAATCACCCTATATTGATCATAACGCGCATGCGCCCTTTGAGATGAGGCTTGCTTAAACGCGCATCCATGCTTACGAAAAGCTTCTGATATTGAAAGCGGAGAACGGATATGTTCATCCAGACCGAGACAACGCCGAACCCGGCAACGCTCAAGTTCCTGCCCGGCAAGGTCGTCATGCCTGAAGGCACTGCCGATTTCCGCGATGCGGCAAGCGCTGGTAATACGTCGCCACTCGCAGCCAAGCTGTTTGCAGTTCCGGGCGTCACCGGCGTTTTCTTCGGCTATGATTTCATCACAGTCACCAAAGAAGATGGTGAGTGGCAGCATCTCAAGCCTGCTATTCTCGGCACGATCATGGAACATTTCATGTCGGGCGCTCCCGTCATGGCAGGCAATGCCGGTGCAAATGCTGGCGATGATCATGATGATGCAGAATTCTTCGATGAAGCCGACACCGAAATTGTTGAGACCATCAAAGAACTGATCGAAACGCGCGTGCGCCCAGCTGTTGCACAGGATGGTGGCGACATCACTTTCCGCGGTTTTGAAAACGGCACCGTGTTCCTTCATATGAAAGGTGCTTGCGCTGGTTGCCCATCATCCACCGCAACGCTGAAGCATGGCATTCAGAATCTTCTGCGCCACTTCGTGCCGGAAGTGCAGCAAGTCGAACAAATCTGATCGACTTGAGACTTACTAAAAAGGCCGCTTTTCAGCGGCCTTTTTCATATCCAGAGCGCGTACCGAAAAGTGTGAAACGGTTTTCGGATAAGATGCACGTTAAAACATATTGTTGGAGCGCCGATCTGATGAAATCAGATATAAACGCGCTCTAAATATTATCGTACGATAACCTTGGCACCCTGCTCTGCTCGCTCATAAAGATCAATAATGTCCTGATTCATCATACGAACACAGCCCGATGACATTGCCTTGCCAATCGACCACCATTCCGGTGTTCCGTGAATGCGGTAGCCGGTATCACCGCCCTTGTTGAAGAGATAAAGTGCGCGTGCGCCGAGCGGATTCTTGAGGCCCGGTCCCATGCCGGTGCGATATTTTGCCAATTCCGGCTGACGCTTGATCATGGCCGCTGGTGGTGTCCACCTCGGCCATTCGCGCTTCATCGCAACGCGTGCCGTGCCTGTCCAGCCAAAGCCTTCGCGGCCAACACCGATGCCATAACGCATCGCTTTGCCATCCGGCATCACGTAATAAAGAAATTTTTCGCCCGTTTCGACGATGATCGTGCCCGGAACTTCATTGGTCTGGTATTTCACGATCTGGCGGCGATATTGTTGCGGGATTTTTTCGTTTGGAATGGCTGGAATCGTATATCCAGCATCACTCACCGACGAATAGGACGCCGTGTAAAACGTGCCACCAACTGTGGAGCAACCTGCAAGCGCACCACCAAGAAGAAGGGCTGCGGTCAGTCTTAAAACGCGAGACTTCATGAATTTCCCCCAAGCCGGAAATAACAAAACAGGAGCGAATCGCTCATTCGCCCTCAAACATGAGCGAGCATTATTAACCGAACGTTAACCGTAAGTTGAAAAACCTGATTTCTGCCACGATCTTGCCATCCTCGTCACATTTACGCTCCCCGTTCATCACAAAGGTCAGGCGCTTTTCTATTGTTTCGAATGTTTATGAAGCGCAAACTGCGCCTATGCCAATCGTGATTCTCAACAAGACGCACCCGCTTTCCGATGGGAGGCAGTCTGAAAATGCCATGCTGGTTCGCCGAGGCGTGCAGCGGCTATTTCTGGAAATGGGCCTTGCGACTTTGCCTGAACTACCGCTCGCATCCGGCAGACGCGCTGACCTTATTGCGGTCAGCCGCAAGGGCGAAATCTGGATTGTGGAAATCAAATCTTCTATTGAAGACTGGAAGGCCGACCGGAAATGGCCCGAATACCGCGCTTTTTGCGACAGGCTTTTCTTTGCGACACATCCGTCTGTGCCGCATGACATTTTTCCGCAAGATTGCGGTTTCATCTTATCGGATGGCTATGGCGCGGAAATTCTTCGCGATGCGCCGGAGCATAAGCTCCCGGGCGCTACACGCAAGGCGCTGATGCTGCGCTTTGCGCGCGCGGGTGCGGCACGGCTGACAATCGCTGAGCTTGCAGGTCTTGATGTGCCAGAGAGCGATATAGATTAAAGCGCAGAACGCTTTAGAGCGCCGATCTGATTGAATCAGATCGGCGCTCTAACTCCTTTTATATTAAGCATAATCTTACCGATCCTCGTTTCACTCCGGTCGGATTATGCTCTAATCTATTTGATTTTTAACGCGGTGCGCGCTTTGCCAGAATACGCTGCAAAGTACGGCGATGCATGTTGAGACGGCGTGCGGTTTCAGAAACATTGCGCTCGCACATTTCGTAAACACGCTGGATATGTTCCCAACGAACACGATCTGCAGACATTGGGTTTTCCGGTGGCGCGACTTTTTCGCCAGGACGGCGTGTCAGAGCCGCAAAGACCTCATCCGCATCGGCAGGCTTAGAGAGATAGTCAATCGCACCAAGCTTTACCGCATTCACAGCAGTAGCAATATTTCCATAGCCGGTCAGCACGATTGCACGCGTATCCGTGCGGCGCGAACGAATGGCTTCAATGACATCAAGGCCATTGCCATCGCCGAGGCGCATATCGACAACAGCATAAGCGGGTGCAGCTGCCTTTGCAGCTGCAATGCCTTCCTCAACCGATTCTGCAGTCGTCACCTGAAAACCACGACCTTCCATGGCACGGGCAAGCCGCTGCAGGAAAGGCTTGTCATCATCAACCAGAAGGAGGGTGGGATCGTTGCCAATGGCTTCGGTGTCTTCCTGCTTCAAGTCTTCCATGGGGTGCTTCCTGCCTGTATTTTTATTCCCTTATTGATACCCCTGCGTCAAAAAGTCAAATAGCCATTGAATTATTGAAGCAATCCGCGCAAAATATTGACATATTGAAATCACGCAAATCGTTGAATTTACTTATGCTTTTTAAGTAACAACTCAAAAGTTGGGGGAGATTTTTTCTTTTTTCATGAAAGGAATAGGCGGTACGCCATTACAGATTATTGAATAGATTCATTGGCTTACAATAAAGGCCGAGCGCGGCCAAACGACTTTGACTTCGGCACCCTGCCCCGGATTTTTGCGATTTCTGAAGCTGATCTGTGCACCAGAGCGTTCCAGCAAGGTTTTTGCGATAAATAGCCCCAAACCAAGTCCGCCACCGCCATTATGCGTGCTGTCACGACTGGTCATATAAGGCTCACCGATTCGGTCGAGGATTTCAGGCTTGAACCCTTCGCCATCGTCCTCAATTGTGACCGTCACATGAGCATCGGTCCAGCCCCAGGTCAAGCTAACCTTGTCACTTGCAAAATCGACGGCATTCTCCACCAGATTGCCAAGCCCATAAAGCAGACCCGGATTACGGCGCACAACCGGCTCTGGCTTTGGTCCTTCAAGCTTTCTGGCCTCAAGGGTAACGCCGAAATTGCGGTGCGGTTCGATTACTTCCTCGATCAGCGATGAGAAAGGCAGGCGCGACATATGCTCTTCGTTTTCCGAAGACAGGCTGGTCAGGCGCTGCAAGATTTCGCGACAGCGTGCGGCCTGCGATTGAAGAAGCGCTATATCTTCGCCAAGTCCCGGATCGACATCGGACTTTTTCGCATAAGAGCGCTGCATTTCCTTAACCACCAAAGTTATGGTTGCAAGCGGCGTTCCAAGCTCGTGGGCGGCTGCAGCTGCAAGGCCATCGAGTGCAGTCAGATGCTGTTCGCGCTGTAGAATAAGCTCGGTTGCAGTCAAAGCATCGCCAAGCTGACGCGTTTCTTCGGCAATGCGATAGGCATAAACGCCGGTAAAGCTCAGCGCCGAAACAATCGCACACCAGATGCCACCGACAAAAAGGAACGGCAGAACAAGAGTTTCACCGGGATACCATGGCAAGGGGCGGTGATGCAGCAAGAGAAACGTGGTACAAAACACCACCAGAAGCGCCAGCGTTAATGTGTGCCTGATCGAAAGCGATGTGGCCGAAATGATGACGGGTGCGATCAGCAAGATAACGAACGGATTCTGCAACCCACCTGTGAGATAAAGCAGCCCTGCGAGTTGCAGAATATCAAAAGCCAGCACGAAGCTTGCTGCGTCGGGATTGAGCCGGTGATTGTTCGGAAAGTGAAAGGCCAGATAAAGATTGAGCCATGCCGAAGCTGAAATCAGGGCAAAACAGATACCGACAGCAAAGTTGAATTGCAGATAAAGCGCCACAAACATAACCGCCGCCGTTTGCCCGGCAATGGCCAGCCAGCGCAGACGCACCAAGGTAGTGAGACGCGGTCTGCGTGAGAGATTGGAAGCGCGATTATCGAATTCTGCGTGCATGATGACCCCTGTTCGCCCTTATTGAACAAGCTGCGGGCTTAATGCAAGAAAAACTGTGTCATCCCGTCGCAGGGGTTTTAGAGCGCGTTTCGATCTGATTAAATCAGATCGGCGCTCTAACTCCTCTTACGTTAAGCATAATCTTATCGATCCTCGTTTCACTCCGGTCGGATTATGCTCTAAGTGCCGCGTGGCTTGGCGCGGCTGGTGGCTTGCGCATTCGCGGGATCTTCCGGCCAGACATGGCGCGGATAGCGTCCGCGCATGTCGGTCCGCACATCGGCCCATGAGCCTTGCCAGAAGCCCGGCAGATCACGCGTGATCTGGATCGGGCGGTGGGCTGGTGAAAGCAATTCCAGCAAAAGCGGTACTTTTCCATTGGCAATTGCCGGGTGATTGCCAAGGCCAAACAGCTCCTGCACACGAACGGCAAGAACCGGCTCTTCCGCATCATAGCGGATCGGAATATTCGAGCCCGTCGGCACTTCAAAATGCGTTGGTGCAAGCTTATCAACGCTGCGCTGAAGATCGAAGGGTACAAGACTCATCAGCCCGTTTTTGAGCACATGTACCGCAATGCGACCAAGCTGTGCTTCGCCCGTCAGAAACGGCAAAAGCCAGTCGTCAAGACGCTCGATGAGATTGTCGTCATCCATAGACGGCCACGGATCGCCAAGGCCGCGATAGAGCCAGCCCAAACGACGGCGCAGGATTTCGGCCTCCTTGCCCCATGGCAGGATATTAAGCCCATGTTCGCGCACCGCAGCGATCACGCCTTCATCGGCGCTCACGCCGGAAGGGGCGGCAAGCGGTCTTTCCGACAAGGCAGTGGCGCCAATGCGAACAGCTTCACGCGCACGCAAAGCGTTTTTTTCTGCGTCATAGACGACTTGTCGCCCACTCTCGATCCTGCTGCCAAGAGCTGTGCGGATTTCAGCTTCTGACACTTCCACAGCAGAAAGCACGCGTGCGCGGCCAGCTTTCCCCGACATATCAGCAACCACCAGCCATTGCGCACGGCTGAGGCTGATGGCGGGATCGACTTCACCACCACGACCATTGGCCAGCAGGAATTGCCCCGTTGCCCCACGCGCCTTAGCGATGCGGTCGGGATAGGCATCAATCAACATGCGGCCTACAGATGAACCTGCTGCTTCGCCTTTGTTGGACACATTGGCAGCCAGACGCTTTGCGAGGTTTTTTGCACGCTGCGCGCGATCCGAGCGATCATTGCGAAAGCGCGACATGCGGGTATCGAGGTCGGTTTCATTGCCGCCAAGGCCGCGCTCTGTCAAAAGTATGGCGAGTTCCGCCGCCCGCAAAGCTTCGCCGCGTTTACCCGCTTCCGCCACCATGTGTGCAAGGCGTGCAGGCAGAGCGAGTGAGCGCATCGCCTCACCATCTGCAGTCAGGCGTCCAGCCTCATCAAGCGCACCAAGCCGGCTAAGCAATGCCTTGGCTTCTTTGAGCACGGGTAGCGGTGGCTTGTCGAGCAGCGAAAGCGTTGCTGGATCGGTCACGCCCCATGCAGCCGCATCAAGCACAAGGCCGGAGAGGTCAGCCTCCAGAATTTCGGGTGGAGAGAAAGCAGGAAGTGACGCCGTTTGCCCTTGGTGCCAGAGGCGGATTGCGATGCCCGGCTCGGTACGACCGGCACGACCAGCCCGCTGATCAGCACTCGAACGCGAGGTACGCACGGTTTCAAGGCGGGTCAGGCCCGTTGCAGGCTCATATTTTGGCAGGCGGGCAAGGCCGCTATCGATCACCACCCGAACGCCATCGATAGTGATGGAGGTTTCGGCAATCGAGGTCGCCAGCACGACCTTGCGATGGCCTGCGGGAGCTGGCTTGATTGCCGCATCCTGATCACGGCCTTCCATCGCACCATAAAGCGGGGCCAGAATGATATTGGCGGGCAGAAACTTTTCCAGAATTCCTGCGGTACGTTCAATTTCGCCCTGACCGGGAAGAAAGGCAAGAATGCTCCCGGTTTCGTCGGCCAGCGCTTCGCGAATGGCTTTCACCATCGCATCTTCAATGCGTTCGTCAGGCTTTCGGTCGCGGTGGCGAATATCGACGGGGAAAGCTCGACCTTCGCTCTCAATGATGGGTGCATCGCCCAAAAGTGAGGCCACACGCGCACCATCCAGCGTTGCCGACATGACGAGAATTTTTAAATCGTCCCGCAAAGCGGCCTGCACATCGAGCGTCAGCGCCAGACCAAAATCGGCATCAAGGCTGCGTTCATGAAACTCATCAAACAGAACAGCGGCGATGCCCTTGAGATCGGGATCGTCAAGGATCATGCGTGCAAAAACGCCCTCAGTGACGACGAGGATCTTGGTCTTGGCCGAGACCTTGCTTTCAAGGCGCATACGATAGCCGACTGTTTCGCCCGGCTCTTCGCCAAGCAACTGTGCCATGCGGCGCGCGGCGGCGCGCGCTGCCAAACGACGAGGCTCCAGCAGCACAATCATGCCGTCGCCGCGCCAGTTAGCATTTAAAAAATGCAGCGGCACCAGCGTCGTCTTACCCGCGCCGGGAGGAGCAACCAGAACCGCGCTTGCATGGGAGGCAAATGCGGCATCAAGTTGCGGCAGAATGCGGGTGACGGGAAGATCGGGCAGACTCGTCAAATGAAATTCCCTATTATAAAGGCGTTGCTTTGGTGCTTATCCCACAAGGAACGACGATGATCCATATCCGAAAATCTAAACCGGCGGATGCCCCCGCCCTCACAGCAATATGGCGTGCAAGCTTGCTGGCAACGCATGATTTTCTAAGCCGCGAAGATTTTGATGAGATCGAAAAGCTGGTCGGTGAGCAATATCTGCCGAATGTGGCAGTCGATGTCATTGAGGTTGACGGCCAGCCAGTCGGCTTCATGGGCATGACCGATAACAATATCGACAGCCTGTTCATTTCGCCCGATCAGCGCGGCAAGGGTATTGGCAAGCATATGATTGCGCACGCGAAAAAGCGGGGCACGCTGACTGTTGACGTGAATGAGCAGAATACGCAAGGCGTGGGATTTTATCGCCATGTCGGTTTTGTTGAAACAGGTCGCTCGGAAACCGATGATCAGGGCCGCCCTTATCCGCTGCTGCATCTCAAGCTTGAGGCTTAAAATCCGCGCCTTGCCAATTTTTGAACAAACTATTCTCGCAACAGGCATTTCCGGAGCAATTGACATACTCCCCTATAGTATATAGGCTTTATGAAAATCGGGAGATTCCATGCCGCATTCACCGGACGACAAGAAGCGCGCCTTAACGCGCCTGCGTCGCATCAAAGGTCAGGCCGAGGCGCTTGAGCGCGCAGTGGAAGCCGGCACGGAATGTGCTGCCTTGTTGCAACAGATTGCAGCCTTGCGCGGGGCGACCAACGGATTGATGGCGGAAGTGCTGGAAAGCCACTTTCGCGAGACATTCGGGCAAGCGCGTGAGACCATAGCGCAAAATGCGGTGGCTGATCCCGATACACAAATTGACGAAATCATGCGGATTTTGCGCACCTATCTGAAATAGGGCGCACGGACAAAAGGATTGCAAACATGAAGTCACGCGCAGCCGTTGCCTGGGAGGCAAAGAAGCCGCTCACCATCGAAACCGTTGAAATCGGCGGCCCACGCGCTGGCGAAGTGCTGGTCGAAATCATGGCGACTGGCGTTTGCCACACGGATGCCTACACGCTTTCCGGCCTTGATTCAGAAGGCAAATTCCCGGCCATTCTCGGCCATGAAGGTGCGGGCATCGTGCGCGAAGTGGGCGCGGGTGTGACTTCCGTAAAGCCCGGCGATCATGTGATCCCGCTTTACACGCCGGAATGCCGCTCGTGCAAAACCTGTCTTTCACAACGTTCAAACCTTTGCACCTCGATCCGTTCGACGCAGGGTCAGGGCCTCATGCCCGACAAAACGTCGCGATTCTCGTGCGATGGCGGCGAAGTGTTCCACTATATGGGCTGCTCAACGTTTTCGAACTTCACAGTTCTGCCGGAAATCGCTGTCGCCAAGGTCCGCGAAGACGCGCCTTTCGACAAGATTTGCTATATAGGCTGCGGCGTAACCACCGGCATTGGCGCGGTCATTTACACGGCTAAGGTTCGTCCGGGTTCCAATGTTGTTGTGTTTGGTCTTGGCGGCATTGGCCTCAATGTCATTCAGGGCGCTCGCATGGTTGGCGCCGATAAGATCATCGGTGTGGACATCAATCCATCCAAGGTGGAAATGGCCAAGAAATTCGGCATGACTGACTTCGTCAACCCGCGTGAAGTGGGCAATGATAAGGTTGTTCAGGCCATTCAGGATCTGACCGATGGCGGCGCGGACTATTCGTTTGATGCCACCGGCAACACCGATGTCATGCGTCAGGCGCTCGAATGCACCCATCGCGGCTGGGGCGAATCGATCATCATCGGCGTCGCCGAAGCGGGTAAGGAAATCGCAACGCGTCCGTTCCAGCTTGTCACCGGACGGGTCTGGAAAGGCACCGCATTTGGCGGCGCACGCGGTCGTACTGATGTGCCGAAGATCGTTGACTGGTACATGGAAGGCAAGATCGACATCGACAGCCTCATCACCCACACCATGCCGCTTGATGAAATCAACACAGCTTTCGATCTGATGCATGAAGGCAAGTCTATCCGCTCGGTGATTGTCTACTGATGAGTGAGAAGCTTTTCACCTCCCATTGGGATGA
Source organism: Brucella thiophenivorans (assembly GCF_002252445.1). Classification (GTDB taxonomy): domain Bacteria; phylum Pseudomonadota; class Alphaproteobacteria; order Rhizobiales; family Rhizobiaceae; genus Brucella; species Brucella thiophenivorans. Next base: position 281,606 of record NZ_NNRJ01000015.1, on the reverse strand, counting down.
AATCGACAACCTGAACCCGCGCACGCTTTATGCGATGCTGAAGCTGCGCGTGGATGTTTTCGTGGTGGAGCAGAATTGCCCTTACCCGGAAATCGACGGCAAGGATTATGACGCATTTCACCTACGCATTCTCGATGGTGATGAACTCGCAGCAAGCTTGCGGGTTCTGCCACCAGAAATGGATGGTAAGCCGGTGAAGATCGGCCGCGTTGTCGTGGCAGCCGATTATCGTGGTTACAAGCTTGGTCAGCGTCTCATGAAAGAGGCTGTCGCCTTTGCTCAGACACGTTTTCCAGGCATTGCCATTGAGCTTGGCGGGCAAAGCCATTTGGAGAAATTCTATGGATCATTCGGCTTTGTCGCGATTTCGGATGAATATCTCGAAGACGGCATTCCGCATGTCGATATGCGGTTAGAGCCGCAAGAAAGCGCTGCCTGATGTTTCTGCTGCGCCGCCATATGTCCTTTTATCTGGCAGCCATTGGCGGAGCGCTCGCATTCGTCATCGCATGGGTTCTCAAAACCCCGCTTGCCCCGGTCATTGGGGCGAATGTTTTCTTTGTGCTTTATCTGGCGCTCGCATTGTGCGCCTTGCCAAAACTGACCGCGGCCTATCTTAAGAAACATGCGGCAACGGCAGATGAGCCGATCTGGATCATCTTTCTTGTGACATTTGCCACCGTTGTTGTGGCGGTTGTGTCGCTGTTTGTGCTGGTCAATCAGAAGCCGGAAGCAGATATGTTTTCGCTTATCGTGACGCTGTCAGCCGTTCCCTTGGGATGGGCGACAATTCACATGATGACGGCAATCCACTATGCCCATATGTATTGGCAACCGGAACAACGCTCAGGAAGCGATGCAAATCATTCCAGCCAATATAAGGGTGGGTTTGCATTTCCAGAAACGCCGGATCCTTCCGGCTGGGATTTCGCCTATTACGCCTTCATCATTGGTATGACAGCGCAAACATCAGACACCAATGTTACGAACACTGCTATGCGAAAAGTAACCCTACTGCACAGCATTGTATCGTTCTTTTTTAATACGGTGCTTGTCGCCGCAGCCGTCAATGTCGCTGTGGCCCTTGGAAGTTAATATCCGGGAAGTTAGGATTACCATGGAAACGATTTCGACTGCAAAGAGCTTTGGTGGAACGCAAGGCGTCTATCGCCATAAGAGTGAAGCCACTCAATGCGAAATGACCTTTGCCGTCTTCCTGCCGCCGCAGGCAAAAGACAGTCCCGTGCCGGTGCTCTGGTATCTCTCTGGCCTCACATGCACACATCAGAACGTGATGGATAAAGGCGAATATCGGCAAATGGCCGCAGAATTGGGGATTGCCGTTATTTGCCCGGATACAAGCCCACGCGGTGAAGATGTTCCTGATGAGCCGCAGAACTGGAAATTCGGCAAGGGTGCTGGCTTTTATGTCGATGCCACGCAAGAGCCTTTTGCGCGAAACTATCAGATGTACAGCTATATCACCAAGGAACTAACTGATCTGGTCGCGGCTAAGTTTCCACTTGATATGGCACGTCAAGCGATCACCGGCCATTCCATGGGTGGACATGGCGCGCTGACAATTGCGCTCAAGAACCCCGACCGGTTCAGGTCGGCATCGGCTTTCGCACCGATTGTGAAGCCTTCAACAGCCGACTGGTCAAAGCCAGCTCTGGAAAAATATCTGGGTTCTGAGGAACGTGCATGGCGCGCCTATGACGCGGCGCTGCTGATTGAAGACGGCTATCGTTTTTCCGAATTTCTGGTCGATCAGGGCGAAGCGGATGTGTTTCTTGAAGAAGGGCTATGCCCTTGGCTCTTGGATGAGGCTTGCAACAAGGCTGGCATTCCGCTCACGCTCAACATGCGCGAAGGCTACGACCATTCCTATTTCTTCATCTCATCCTTTATGAATGAGCATCTGAAGTGGCATGCAGCCCGTCTTGCTAATTAAAAATTGGTGATGTGCGTTTGTGGACTTCGCAGTAAGCTTATTAACAAACGCACCAACATGACGGGATCACCATGGCGAAGAAGAAGAAAGTTGTCACCGTTGGTGCCTTGCTGGTGAACGGGGACAAAAAAGTCCTGATGGGACTGCGCTCACCATGGAAAAAAGCGTGGCCCAACCATTGGGATACACCCGGAGGGCATGTCGAACCTGGTGAAACGCTGGAGGCCGCGCTTGTTCGGGAGATGGGCGAAGAACTCGGGATTCGCCCGACCGCGTTTCAGAAAATCGGCGCAGTGGATGAGAAAAAACCGGATTTATATGGCGACTCCATCTGCCATATTTATCAGGTCACCGCATGGGACGGCGGCGAACCCCGCAATGTCTGCGATGAACATTCTAAGCTTGGATGGTTTAGCCCCAGCGATCTCGAGAAGATAAGCAATCTTGCAGATGGCGACTATCCGCGCCTTGCACGGATCGCGATAGGCGCGCGTTCTGATTAACGCTTCACCACCTTCATCGGCAGTCCGCCCTGCGGCTGAGTTGTGAGCTTTTGCACCGGCCACGGCCTTGTCGTTTCAAGTACGTCGAAACGATGATTGCGTAGCAAGATGGCAAGTGCAATCACGGCCTCCTGAAGCGCAAAGCTCGCACCGATGCAGACACGCGGGCCGGCACCAAATGGCAGATATTGAAAGCGATCAAGCTTGTCGCGATTTTCCGGCCAGAAGCGCTCCGGCATGAAGGCATCCGGCTGATCCCAATAAAGCCTGTGACGGTGGATCACCCAAGGCATGACCAGAACAGCCGTTCCCTTGGCAATTTTCAGATCGCCATAGGTGTCATCCGTCGTCGCCTCGCGATTGATTGACGGTGCTGGCGGATAAAGACGCATCGCCTCCTCAAAAGCTGCACGCGTGAACGGCAGTTTTGCCACCCATTCCTGCGGCGGCATTTCATCGCCGCCATTGGCGAAAAACGCATCAATTTCGGTCTCAACCCGTTCGCGCTCTTCCGGTGCCTTGGCGAGCAGATAAAGCGTCCAGCCAAGCGCGCGGGCTGTCGTCTCATGGCCCGCTCCGATGAAGGTAATGATATTATCCTCAATCTCCGAACGGCTTAAACCCTCCGGCCCTTCGGCGCGCAAAAGCAGCGTCAGAAAATCATTCGGGACGTCTTCGCCCTTATCCATACGCGCCTTTCGCAAGGCGATGGTATCCGCGACCAGTTCGCGGAAGAAACCAAGCGATTTATTGCCACGCAACCGCGTGAAACGTGGCAGCCAGTCCGGCAATCCCAAAAGATCGAACGGATCGACGCGGCCCATAGTTTCAAAAAGCTTGTCGATCTGGCGCGCGAAATCATTCGGATCACCCGCAATCTCGCCCGAAAAAAGCGTTTCCGCCAGAATGTCATAGGTCAGCAGCGTCATGTCATGCGCGACATCGGTGATGATACCGTTTGTCTTGTAGCGCTCTACGAACTGTTGTGAGCGGTCGCGCATGGCTATCGCAAAGCCGCCGATATGACGGGGCGTGAACACCGGTGCCATCGCCTTGCGCGAACGTTTCCAAACCTGCCCTTCCGCCGTCAGAAGACCATCGCGCAGAAGCGGTCGCAACACGCGCTGACGAATGGCGGACATGGGATAATTGGCTGCATTATCGACCAGAACGTGACGGATAAGACCCGGATCATTGGCAATGATTGTCTTGATACCAAGCCAGCTAACTTGCACCCAGGGCTCGTTGTAGGAAGGCTCGCCCCATAGTTCGAGCGGGTTTTTGTAAACCACGCGCATCATCTCGAAGCGTCCCACCGGCTTTTCACGTGGGCGTGGCGCTGGCGGCACAAATGGGTTTGCAGCTTCTTTCATGGCGATTGTGGTTTCCATTAAGTGCTCCTCGTGTCGAGAATGCCCCGTCAACTCAGAATATAGGCACCAATTGTGGCATAGCAAAAGATTGACGGGGCAAAAGCCCCGCCTGATCAATGTCGAAGATCTTTCGCGTTTTTTAAGCTGACTTGCAGAACTGCTGAAATCACATTGGAAATTTCTGCATGAATATCACCTCGTGCGCGTTTTGTAGGCGCACAGATCGGATCTGGCTCATGGATCGATTCAAGAAATGCTTCAGCATCTGCTTTGCATTCCGGCAAGAAGCTGAAATGGTCAGATTCCTGAACAGTCACATAGCTTGCATTGGGCGCAGCACTTGCAAGATGGCTCGCCTCCGTTGCCAATGGAACCGTACCTTCGCTTCCGAGATTGATATAGCTCATCGAAATATCTATCTTTTCAAGGCTCTCTGTAACATAGGCACGCGCCATACCCGGATCGATCATAACAACGGCGCGAACACGCGGATCGCGATTTGATTGTTCAAAAAAGTAGCGGTTCACGCTGCGCAGGTCAAAAGCCCCAACATTCACCGGCTCATTGTTGCGAAAGCCGATGCCATTCGCATACCAGGCACAATCCCATTGCTTATAGCTGTCGCAATAACGGGCATAATCCTCAAGACTGGTTTGGGCACCCGCCATTTTCATCACAGTCGTTCCACCAAGCGAAAAGCCGACAGCACCAATGCGATCCGTATCTATGTGCTTTTTCCAGACAACATCTTCGCTCAAAAAATCTATCACTGCCGAGAGATCGCCAACACGCTGCCAGACTTTCGGCGTTTCTTCTGGCAGTGAATCTCCCGAAGTTGTACCCGGATGATTAGGCCCGGCCACAATAAAACCTGCCTTCACCAAACCATTTGCCAGCCAGCTCATCGCTTCAACATTGCCGCCGGACCCATGTGAAAACAACACCAAGGGATAGGCACCCGAAGTTAACGGTGCACTCTCAAATGCTTGTGCGCCTTTGAAAATGCGATTTTCACCCACGGCCAATGGTGCACCGCCCTCCAGCGCAGGATACCAGATACGCAGGTTAATATCGCCTGCACGTGAAGGCGATGGAATCTGCAGCGAGCGAACGCCGACCTCGAAAGCGAAAGCGCCAAATGTCGAAGACAGGATCGCGCCTGCAGTGACAGCGAACAAAAGTCTGCTAAGCTTCATTTATTTCTCCACGCATTTTGATTTCGGATGAATTTGCTGTGGAGGTTTCCGCTATATTTTGAAGGTTTGCGTTCTCAATCATGTTTCAGGTCGCCCAATATCGCGATAAAGGACTAGAAGTCTCGACGAATGCAATTCGCAGGTCATAACCGACCGCGAGCAGAGGTGCCTTTGATCTTCATTCCCCTTCCCTTCGTCGCAGTGCTTGCCCTTTTGCTGTTGCTCATTGCGATGCTGCGCAATCGGGAACTTGTGCACCAGCACTGGCCATTCATGCTGGTGATATTTCTCAGTGCTGTGCAATCCACTCTCGTCGGCTTGCGCTGGGGCTATGAAATTACGGCATTACGCATGATTTCACCGATGATTGCATCATGCCTGCCACCTTTGGTCTATCTGGGCTTTCGTAATCTTATCCATCGCGAAAAATCATCAAAACGCCCGGCCTTCTGGTCAGCAGTGGCCCTTCCATGCCTGATAACAGCACTTCTATTTTTTGCGCCTGAATTGTTGGACGCAGCACTGTTCGCGATTTTTGTCTTCTTTGCTTCGGCACTGCTTTATATGGGGGGAGCAGGGCCGGACAGGCTTGAGGAAGCGCGTTTCGATGGTGCCATTGCTGCTCATCGCGCGCTCATTATCGCTGCAATTTCACTTTATTTTTCAGCACTTTTCGATGTTGCAGTTCTTTTGGATGCAAGCTGGAACGGCGGCAAACACACTGCATTTATCATCAGCAATGCAAATCTCATCGGCCTGTTCCTGATCGGCCTGACCGCTCTGGTCGCGAGCCATGCAATCACCGCTCCCCTCCCCGAAAGTCGCGAAGATGCGTCAGAACTATCTGCACAGGACCATGATATTCTTTTGCGCATAAAGGTTTTGCTGGATGAAACCCGGCTTTATCAGAATGAAAATCTTAATCTTACGCGATTAGCGCGAAAATCGGGTATTCCATCGCGGCAGATTTCAACGGCTATCAACCGCGTGAGCGGCGAGAATGTCTCCCGGTTCATCAACAATTATCGCATCAATGAGGCGTGCCGCCTGCTGCGCGAAACTGACATGCCAATTACCAGCATCATGCTTGAAGCGGGCTTTCAGACAAAGTCTAATTTTAGTCGCGAGTTTCGTCGTGTTACCACAACCACGCCCTCTTTGTGGCGCGAAAACAGACGTACAGAGGCCTGTGTATCCAAATGACCGCAATCCCCGGTAAATTTGGCCCTCAAATTTGGAAATATCACCGTTAACGCCTATATTAAAACCATGTTTGTCGAGTGATTCGACAGGAGTTTTTATGCTGCATCAGCGGCAGGATTTAAGGCTGCATCCGCGGCACATTTGCGAAAGATTTTCATGAGCGAGACACCAGAGATGAATTCCGAAGCCTCCGCCGAATATGGCGCGGATTCTATTCGTGTTCTGAAAGGCCTCGACGCGGTTCGCAAGCGTCCGGGCATGTATATCGGCGATACGGATGACGGCTCCGGCCTGCATCACATGGTTTACGAAGTCGTGGATAACGCTATTGACGAAGCGCTTGCCGGACATGCCACACTGGTGACTGTTTCGCTCAATGCCGATGGTTCGTGCACCGTGACCGATAACGGTCGCGGCATCCCAACCGACATCCATAAAGAAGAAGGCGTTTCCGCTGCCGAAGTTATCATGACCCAGCTGCATGCGGGCGGTAAGTTCGACCAGAACTCCTATAAGGTTTCCGGTGGTCTGCACGGCGTTGGTGTCTCGGTCGTGAATGCGCTGTCGATCTGGCTTAAACTCAAGGTTCGTCGCGCTGGCAAAATTCATGAAATTGCCTTCACCCACGGCGTTGCCGATGCACCGCTGATTGTGACAGGTGATGCCGGCAGCGAGACCGGCACCGAGGTCAGCTTTCTGCCTTCACCCGATACTTTCACAATGGTTGAATTTGATTTTGACACGCTGGAGCGCCGTCTGCGCGAATTGGCGTTTTTGAATTCAGGTGTTCGTATCAAGCTTGCTGATCGCCGACATGCCGATGTCAAAGAACATGAACTGCACTATGACGGCGGTGTTGTCGAGTTCGTCCGGTATCTCGACCAGAGCAAGAAGTCACTTCTGCAGGAACCGATTTATATCCGTAGCGAAAAAGACGGCATGACCGTTGAAGTTGCGATGTGGTGGAACGATTCCTACCACGAAAAGGTGCTTTGTTTTACCAACAACATTCCGCAGCGCGATGGCGGCACGCATTTGGCTGGCTTCCGCGGTGCACTGACGCGTCAGGTCACCGGCTATGCGGATTCATCCGGTATGACCAAGAAGGAAAAAGTCTCCCTTACCGGCGATGATTGCCGCGAAGGCCTGACAGCCGTTCTTTCGGTCAAGGTTCCCGATCCGAAATTCTCGTCACAGACAAAAGACAAGCTGGTTTCATCGGAAGTTCGCCCGGTTGTGGAAAGCCTTGTCAATGAGGCGCTTTCGACATGGCTTGAAGAGCATCCGGCTGGCGGCAAGATCATTGTCGAAAAGGTTATTCAGGCAGCAGCTGCGCGTGAAGCGGCGCGCAAGGCACGCGACATCACCCGCAAGAGCAATCTGAGCGTGACGTCCCTGCCCGGTAAGCTTGCGGATTGTCAGGAACGCGATCCGGCAAAATCAGAAATCTTCATCGTCGAGGGTGATTCTGCGGGTGGTTCTGCCAAAAGTGGTCGTTCGCGTCAGAATCAGGCCATTCTGCCGCTGCGCGGTAAGATCCTGAATGTGGAGCGCGTGCGCTTTGATCGCATGATCTCGTCCGATCAGGTCGGCACGCTGATTACAGCACTCGGAACATCCATCGGCAAGGATGAGACGCACGGCTTTAATCCTGACAAGCTGCGCTATCACAAGATCATCATCATGACGGATGCTGACGTCGACGGTGCGCATATTCGTACGCTGCTATTGACCTTCTTCTTCCGCCAGATGCCGGAACTGATTGAACGCGGTCATATCTATATTGCACAACCGCCGCTCTATAAGGTGACGCGTGGCAAGTCCTCGCAATATATCAAGAACGAAGCGGCTTTTGAGGACTTCCTCATTGAGACTGGCCTTGATGAAGCAGCTCTTGAAATGGCGAGCGGAGAAGTTCGCGCCGGGCCAGATCTTCGTTCAGTCGTGGACGATGCTCGCACTTTGCGCCAACTTCTGAGCGGCCTGCACACTCGCTACGACCGTAGTGTGGTTGAACAGGCTGCAATTGCTGGCCTTCTTAACCCGAATTCCACTGCCAATGACGCAACCGCGCAGGCTTCGGCCGCAACCGTTGCCAAGCGTCTCGACATGATTTCAGAAGAAACCGAGCGTGGCTGGACAGCACATGTCACAGACGATGGCGGCTATCGTTTTGAACGCATGGTGCGCGGTGTGAAGGATATTGCCATTGTCGATATGGCGCTGCTTGGTTCTGCCGATGCCCGTCAGATCGACCGTGTCGCTTCGCGCCTGTCGGAGGTTTTTGCCGAGCCACCATTGCTGCGCCGCAAGGACAAAAGCGATACGCTTTCCGGTCCGATGGCGCTACTTGATGCTATATTTGCGACAGGCCGCAAAGGTCTGTCCTTGCAGCGCTATAAAGGTCTTGGCGAAATGAATGCCGAGCAGCTTTGGGAGACCACACTCGATCCGAACGTGCGCTCGCTGCTGCAGGTCAAGATCAACGATGCGACCGATGCGGATTCACTATTCTCCCGTTTGATGGGTGATGAAGTTGAACCACGGCGCGAGTTCATTCAGGAAAATGCATTGAGCGTGGCCAATCTGGACGTTTAGAGCGTGTTTCGATCTGATTGAAGCAGATTGGCGCTCTAACTCCTTTTAGTTCAAGCATAATCTTATCGATCCTCGTTTCACTCCGGTCGGATTATGCTCTAGAGCGCGTTTCGGATAGAATGATAAACCCCTCGAAAGCCTAAGCTTTCGAGGGGTTTTTTTATGACACTCAGCAAATGAAAAGGCCCCGCAATGCGGGGCCTTTTCATTATTCTATCGGAAATTATTATCCGCGAGGCTTTTTGGAAAAGCCTTCACCAAACTTCTTGCCGTCCTTCTTGAAACCATCTTTCTTGAAATCACCTTTAGGCTTTGACCAACCGCCCTTGGCGCCATCACGCGGTTCCCCCTTGAAGTTATCGCTGCGTGGTTTGAAATCGCGCTTGCCTTCACGAGGCGCTGCATCGCCACCGGCACCTGCAACGGCTGTACGGATCACAAGACCCTTTTCGCCTGTTCCGCGCTCTTCGACCGAACGACGGAAATCATCAGCTTTCGAAGCAATGATTTCGAAACGGGATTCATTATCAAAAATCTTGATCGATCCCACTTCGCGCTTGGAAACATCACCGGCCTTGCAGATCAGCGGCAACAGCCACTTTGGATCAGCGCGGTGCTTACGACCGGCAGAAACCGAGAACCAGACACCGTCAAAACGTGCATTGCGGTCAAAGCGCTCGCCCTGATCTGCGCGATCACCACGATCAAAGCGTTCGCCACGTTCTGGACGATCACCGCGTTCTGAACGTTCACGCGGCTTCTTGCTGGAAATCGGATGAACAGGCGCGTCAGAAATATCTTCCGCAGCAGGCAATGCTGCGAGTTCGCGATTGAGGAAAGCGCTCGCGATCTGTTCAGGTGTATAACGCTCGGTCAGCGCCTTCAACAAATCCTGATGCTCTTCATCAATCGGCTGGCTGAAAGCTTCGCCGTTGAGAATGCGCTCATTGTTTTTGGCCTGAACCGCAGCAATGCCTGGTGCAGGAACGGTCTGCGCATCAAGCTTTGCGAGGCTCAGCAGGCGCTCTGCAATGCGACGACGCGAAAACGGAACCACCAGAACGCAAGTGCCTTTACGGCCTGCGCGACCGGTACGGCCCGAACGGTGCAGCATGGTATCCGGGTTGTTGGGAAGGTCTGCGTGGATAACCAGATCAAGGTTTGGCAGATCGATACCGCGTGCAGCAACGTCAGTTGCAACGCAAACGCGCGCACGACCATCACGCATCGACTGAAGCGCATTGTTACGCTCGGCCTGACTCAGTTCACCTGACAGCGCCACAACCGCAAAGCCGCGATTGGAAAGGCGGCTTGCCATGTGCTTCACAGCTTCACGCGTCGAGCAGAAAATGATCGAGTTCTGCGCATCGTAATAAAGCAGGGTGTTGATGATTGCATGATCGCGTTCCTGTGGAGGAACCGGCATGGCGAAATAATCAATATCGGCATGCTGACCGGCTTCACCTGCAGCTGTAATGCGCAGCGCATCTTTCTGGAAGCGCTTTGCAAGCTGCGCAATCGGCTTTGGTACGGTTGCCGAGAACATCAGTGTGCGGCGATCTGCCGGTGCTTCACCAAGAATGAATTCTAGGTCTTCACGGAAGCCCATATCGAGCATTTCGTCAGCTTCATCGAGCACGACAACGCGCAGCTGCGACATATCAAGGGCACGGCGCGAAATATGATCGCGTAAACGGCCCGGTGTGCCAACAACGATATGCGATCCGCGTTCGAGCACACGACGCTCGGAACGAATGTCCATACCACCAACGCAAGAAGCAATCACTGCACCCGTATCAGCATAGAGCCATTCGAGTTCGCGGCGAACCTGCAAAGCAAGTTCGCGCGTTGGTGCAATAATCATCGCAAATGGATTTTGCGCACGATCAAAGCGCAGGTCATCACCAAGAATGGTGGACGCCATGGAAAGACCAAAGGCAACAGTCTTGCCGGAGCCTGTCTGCGCAGAAACAAGCAAATCGCCATGAAGTGTTTCAGGCGCCAAAACGGCATTCTGAACAGCGGTGAGTGTGTTGTAACCACGAGCGGCTAATGCTCCGGAAAGAGCCGGAGCGATCGTATCAGGTAGGGACATGAGTGACTTTCAAAAAAGCTTCACAAGCCGCATACCCATCGGTCGTGAACCTTTTTGTTCACAACTCTCCTGACGACTACCGAAGCACCATAATTAGCGCCTACCTATAGGTTTGTGCTTACAACGTCAACCGCCTAAGCCCTCAATGGGCCTCATCCCAGTTATGCGCAGCACGCGCATCGACCTTTAATGGTACGGAAAGCGACACAGCTGGCATTGCGGCGTTTTCCATCACCTCACGCACCAGCGCTATCGTCTTTTCGACTTCATTTTCAGGCACTTCGAAGATTAATTCGTCGTGGACCTGCAACAGCATACGGGCTGCGAGTTTCTCTTTCTCAAGCGCATCTTCCATGCGGATCATGGCGCGACGAATAATATCTGCAGCAGCGCCCTGAATAGGGGCATTGATAGCAGCGCGCTCATTGAATGCGCGCACCTGTGGATTGGATGCTTTTATGTCGGGATAATGTGCGCGACGGCCAAAGATGGTTTCGACATAGCCATGCTCACGGGCAAAAGCCTTAGTTGCTTCCATATAATCTTTGATGCCCGGAAAACGCTCAAAATAAGTGCGGATATATTGGCCCGCTTCTTCCCGTGGAATGGACAGCTGATTGGCGAGACCAAAGGCCGAAATACCGTAAATGATGCCGAAATTGATCGCCTTGGCGCGACGGCGCACCTCTGACGGCATGCCTTCGACAGGTACGCCGAACATTTCAGACGCCGTCATGGCATGAATATCGATTCCATCGGCAAATGCTTGTTTTAGCTGAGGAATATCGGCGACATGAGCCAGAACGCGCAATTCGATCTGGCTGTAATCGGCAGAGACCAGCTTATTGCCGGGTTCGGCAATGAACGCCGTTCTGATCTTGCGACCTTCGGCAGTGCGCACAGGAATATTCTGCAAATTTGGCTCGGACGATGACAGACGTCCGGTCGATGTGGAGGCCATCGAATATGACGTATGAACGCGCTTGGTCTGCGAATGAATAAAGCCAGGCAGAGCATCAGTATAGGTTGACTTGAGCTTGGTCAGCTGTCGCCAATCCACAATCTTGCGCGGTAAAGGCAGACCTTCTGCGGCCAAATCTTCAAGCACTTGCGCAGAGGTTGACCATTGGCCTGTCTTGGTTTTGGAAGCGCCGGGAAGCCCCATTTTTCCAAACAGAATATCGCCAAGCTGCTTGGGCGAGCCGATGTTGAATTTTTCCCCGGCAAGCTCGTAGATTTCGTCTTCATAGCGAGCGGCCGACTGTGCGAAATCGCCCGACAGGCGCGAGAGAACCTGACGGTCAACCGAGATACCGCGCTCTTCCATGCGGGCAAGCACATCGACCAACGGACGTTCAAGACGCTCATAAACCGAGGCCAATCCTTCTGCGGCCAGACGCGGCTTCAGCACCTGCCATAGACGCAACGTGACATCGGCGTCTTCTGCGGCATAGACTGTCGCACGATCAATATTGACCATATCGAAGGTAACAGCACTCTTGCCGCTACCAGCCACGTCTTTATAGGCAATCGGCGTATGACCAAGCCACCGCTCGGACAATGGGTCCATGCCGTGGCCGCCGGTGCCAGCATCCAGCACATAGGAAATCAGCATCGTGTCATCGAAAGACACGGTATTGATGCCGTGGCGGCGCATGACCAGCCAGTCATATTTCATGTTCTGTGCGATTTTGAGAACAGATTTATCCTCAAGCACGCTCTTCAAAGCGGCCAAAGCTTGGCCAAGTGGAATTTGTCCCTCGACCATGCCGCCACCGAGCAAATCACCCATGCCGGATTTATGCTGAAGCGGGATATAAGCGGCTTTTCCGGGCGCAAGCGCCAACGAAAAGCCGATAAGATCGGCATGCATCGGATCGAGCGAATTGGTTTCGGTATCAAAAGCCATCAGGCCGGTTTCAACAGCCTCTGCCAACCATTTATTGAGCGTTTCAATGTCGCGAATGCAGGTATAGACGCTGGTGTCAATTTTCTGCGCAACCGCATCGGCAGCGCGTTTGGCGGCAAGCGCTTTTGGCGTATAACCATCGACAGGTGCCGTTTCATCGGCAGGCGTGCTTGCGGCGGCTTCTGACGAAGTGGCTTTGACCGCCACATCAACGTCCGGTCCGTGGGCATCCGCACCCCATTCGGTCTCAATGTGGCATGGCTCAACAGCCGAGGCATCTGTGTCAGTTGCTTCCGCCACGTGGCGCGTCAGTGACGTAAAATCCAGTGCTTTCAGGAAGCCGATCAGTTTCGGGCCGTTCTGCGGCTCAAGCACCAGACCATCGAGATCAACTTCGAGCGGCACATCGGTCTTAAGGGTAACAAGTTCTCGCGCAATTTTGGTCTGATCGGCAAAGGCAATTATATTTTCGCGGCGCTTGTTCTGTTTGATTTCGGAAGCGCGTGCCAGCAGCGTATCCAGATCGCCAAACTCTTCCAGCAATTGCGCTGCCGTCTTCGGGCCTATGCCGGGAATGCCCGGAACATTGTCGGTACTGTCGCCGGTCAGCGATTGCAGATCAATCATCTTTTCCGGCGGAACACCCCATTTTTCGATCACTTCCGGGATCGAAATCTGCTTGTCCTTCATGCCATCATACATCGACACTTGTGGCGTCACGAGCTGCATCAGATCTTTGTCAGACGATACGATGGTGACATCGCAACCTTTCGCTTCCGCGAGGCGTGCATAGGTGGCAATCAGGTCGTCAGCCTCAAAACCTTCCTTCTCAATGCAGGGAAGATTAAAGGCGCGCGTTGCCTGACGGATCAGGCCGAATTGCGGAATAAGATCTTCCGGCGGCGCGGTCCGATTGGCTTTATATTCGGGATAAATCTCTTTGCGGAACGTCTGCGATGAATAATCGAAAATGACTGCAAAATGCGTCGGCACCACACCCACATCGGTATTACGCGCATCCTTTAACAGCTTCCACAGCATGTTGCAGAAGCCCGAAACAGCCCCCACTGGCAAGCCATCCGCTTTACGGGTCAGCGGTGGCAGGGCATGATAGGCGCGGAAAATATAGCCCGAGCCGTCGATGAGGAAGAGATGATCGCCTTTTTTCATGGCTTAGAATTAGAGGAAACCACGCATAAAGAAAACCGGCCATGTGTCAGGAGTGGCATATGTCCACCGTTGGATCACACGCCGCACCGTCTAGTAAGTGAAACTACTCCAAATCTTCCTGTATGAACTCGCCAGATACGTGAATATCGATCATCTCCAGCAAGCCCGTTCCGACATTGACGTATTTATGCGCAATATTGGCCGGACCGAACACGATGCTTCCTTTGCCTGCTTCGAATTTCTCTTCGCCGAGCGTGAATAAAGCTCGACCTTTGCGCACGATAAAAATCTCATCATAGTGATGTCGGTGCAGTTTCGGACCGCGTCCGGTTTCTTCTGTTGCATAGAACATCACCGATGCGCCTGTGCCGAACAATTTGCCTTCAAATTCGCCATGCCACATATCGGGCGTCTTCGCCCAATCCTCACGGCCGAGTATTTTGGAAAGGTCCATAAGTGCCTCCGCATCACTGTTGTTTAACGCCATATGCTATCATCAGTCGTACACAGTAAGGTAACGTTTATGTTACGAATTTGTAATCTAAAATGCCCTTGAATAGCCACAGTTGCAGGGCCATTTCCTACTCATCGACAGTTCGTCGGTCGCCGGTTTTCTGACCCGTCCCCCGTTGGATACCGGTTGTCAGCGACAGCCTCATTCCCCTCTCCGGGCTGTCGCTTTTGAGTGTAGTGATATGGCCGTTGTGGTAACCCCCTCACCGCAACGGCCAATTCATTTTTGGGGCACTTTCTTCTGTCAAATTGGGTTTCTTCTTCGGGTTGCTGGTTGTAGTGTGCCAGCAGTTTTACGACTCGTCAGGAAATATTCATGTCCGCGCAATCACTCGATAAAGTCCTCAATCACATCGACGCCAATCTCGATAAAAGCATCGACCACCTGTTTGATCTTTTACGGATCAAGTCGATTTCGACCGATCCGGCTTATAAGGCCGATTGCCGCAAGGCCGCCGAATGGCTGGTCGAGGATCTCAAGACGATCGGCTTTGATGCAAGTGTTCGCGATACGCCGGGGCATCCGATGGTCGTTGCCCATCATGAAGGTGCAACACCAGATGCGCCGCATGTGCTGTTCTATGGTCATTATGATGTGCAGCCAGTCGATCCGCTGAACCTTTGGGAAAACGATCCGTTCGATCCTGCAATCAAAGACGTCGGGAACGGGCGCAAGATTCTCACCGGTCGCGGGACATCCGACGACAAGGGACAATTGATGACTTTTGTGGAAGCCTGCCGCGCCTACAAGGCTGTGAACGGCAATCTGCCTGTCAAGATCACATTGCTATTTGAAGGCGAGGAGGAATCTGGCTCGCCATCGCTCAAGCCTTTCCTTGATGCGCATAAGGATGAGTTAAAAGCCGATGTGGCGCTGGTTTGTGACACGTCGATGTGGGACACTGAAACGCCAGCGATCAGCGTTGGTCTGCGCGGTCTGGTGGGCGAAGAAATCACCATCAAGGCCGCTGACCGCGATCTGCATTCGGGTTTCTTTGGCGGCGCTGCTGCCAATCCAATTCATATCTTGAGCAAAATTCTTGCAGATCTGCATGATGAAACCGGCCGCGTCACGGTTCCGGGTTTCTATGAAGGCGTGGAAGAAACCCCGTCGCAAATTTTGCAATCATGGGAAAGCCTTGGCCGCACCGCTGAAAGCTTCCTCGGCCCGATTGGCCTTTCGATACCTTCTGGCGAAAAAGGCCGCAGCATTCTGGAACTGACCTGGGCGCGCCCGACCGCAGAAGTGAACGGCATTATCGGCGGCTATACCGGCGAAGGTTTCAAAACAGTGATCGCGGCTGAGGCTTCCGCCAAGGTTTCGTTCCGCCTCGTGCACAAGCAGGACCCGGTCAAAATCCGCGAGGCTTTCCGCGCATTCGTGCAAGAACGCCTACCAACTGATTGCTCGGTCGAGTTCCATCCGCATGGTGGCTCGCCAGCCATTCAGCTGCCATATGACTCACCACTGGTTTCAAAAGCCAAGGATGCACTTTCCGACGAATGGCCGAAGCCCGCCGTGCTGATCGCCATGGGCGGATCAATTCCGATTGTCGGCGATTTCGACAAATTCCTCGGCATGGAATCCCTGCTCGTTGGCTTTGGTCTTGAAGATGATCGTATTCATTCGCCCAATGAAAAATATGAGCTGAATTCTTTCCACAAAGGTCAGCGCTCTTGGGCACGTATAATGGCTGCTATCGCCGCCAAGTAAGGCCCGCACATGGCAGCAACCGCTGCCAAATAAGGAAGACTACATGACTATCCGTTTTCATAAAAACGATCTGCCAGACCTTGAACATTATCAGGTTGATTCAGTCGCAATCGATACCGAAACGCTGGGCCTCAACCCGCATCGCGACCGTCTATGCGTTGTGCAGATTTCGCCCGGCGACGGCACGGCAGATGTGATCCAGATCGAAGCGGGGCAGAAGGAAGCACCTAATCTGGTCAAACTTCTCAAAGACCGCTCGATCACCAAGATTTTTCATTTTGGCCGTTTCGATCTGGCGGTTCTGGCGCATGCTTTTGGAACGATGCCCCAGCCAGTCTTCTGCACCAAAATCGCATCGAAACTGACCCGCACCTATACGGACCGCCACGGCCTCAAGGAAATCTGCGGCGAACTGCTCGAAGTTTCGATTTCCAAGCAGCAGCAGTCGTCGGACTGGGCCGCAGAGGTTTTGTCGCAGGCACAGCTTGAATATGCGGCGTCAGATGTACTTTATCTGCATCGTCTGAAGGCGGTTCTCGAAAAGCGTCTTGAGCGCGATGGCCGTACGAAGCAGGCAGAAGATTGCTTTAAATTCCTGCCAACCCGCTCGGAACTAGACCTAATGGGTTGGCCTGAAACAGATATTTTCGCTCACGCGTGACTTATCAGGTAATGGCGGCATAAGGGAGCGTTCTGATCAGAACGCTCCCTTATGTTTTTTTGTCGTGCATCTTATCCGAAAACCGTTTCACACTTTTCGGGATGCGCTAAAAGCCGCCATTTTCTTTTCCGGTTCACGCTCAATTGAAGCCCAAGCCGGGCGGCGGAACAGAAACTGCCCGTAACCACTCCATTGAACAAGCCCATATAGGATGACAGGTCCGATCACCCCACTTGCGGTTGTGAGCAATGAGACGGTTCCGACATCAAAAATGCCAATCTTGAGCAGGATTGTCCGCGCAATTGCCATCGGCAGGAAGAAGGCAAGATAGATTACGATCGAATGTGCGCCAAGCCAGCTCAAGCTTTGACGAAGCACGTTTTTATCAGCAAGCAGGCTTAGGAGTGAGGAAATCGAGATGATTGCCAGGGCTCCAATAAGACCAAGCATCAGCGAAATGATCGGCAAATCGCTTACCGCGCCGCGACCATGGAGAAGATCTCCAGCAGGCGTAATCAACATAGCAAGGCTTTCAGGCACAGGCATGAAGACCAGCTTGTATTCAACAAAGCCCCAGATCAGCAACCCCACGATCCCAACCAATGGACGCTGCCGCAGCCAATCAGCAATGCGGAAAATGAGTGGCGCGAAAGCATAACCCGCGAAGAAATAGACGAAACGCGAGAAGAATTCGTCGATCATCACCCAGCCGGTATGGATGGGCAGGATTTCCAGAACGGCCAGCATTGCGAAAGTCAATCCAACCGGCACGCGCTTTAAAAGTCGCGTCGCGATGAAGAAGACCGGCAGAATGTAGATGAACCACAGTGTTCCGAACGGCTCGATGAACGCCATAAGATAGGCTTGTACGACACCGGCCATACCTGCCTCGCCTGCGATGGCCGGTGCCTTGAAAGCAAATTGGATCGTCAGCCATAAAACGTAGAAATAGAGAAAATGCACGACCTTGCGGTCGAGATAGCGACGCCATGGCCGGTCAATGACAAGACTTAGGAATAAGCCGGAGATCATAAAGAAGTCAGGCATGCGGAAGGGTTTGGCAAAGGCGACTACGTAATGCATCCAGCCCTGTTGGTCTGCGGCCTTTTCAACGCCAAGCGTAGAATGCATCATAACAACAAAAATAATGCAGATGCCTTTGGCAATATCGACCCAGTCAATTCTTTGCTGAGACACCGCCCCTATTGCCCGACTCATTTGTTCTTTCCCCCAGTTGAGCCCGCAGCCCATAATGGAATCGGAACTGAAAAGACATATTCCAGCCTTCCAGACACCAATATTAAGCATTTGATAACCATTAATCACAGGTTTTCAGCGAAAAAACCCCGAAATACGCGACTTTTGCGACTAACAAGTGAGTGTGGCCTTCTTGCTACAGACATTAGCGATCCATGGCCTATATTAGGGTCAATGAATTCAATATCCCTATTTCCCCAGTGGAGGCTAATTATGAAGCTCAAGACCCTTCTTCTCGCATCTACCGTTGCTCTCGTTGCTGCAACTGGCGCAAAAGCAGCTGACGCTATTGTTTACGAAGAACCAGCTCCGGTTATCGTTGCTCCTTCCTTCACATGGAATGGCGCATACCTCGGTGGTCAGATCGGCTACGGTTGGGGCAAGTCGCGTTTCAGCGATGATTTTGGTGCGCTCAACATCAAGCCAGACGGCTTCCTCGGTGGTCTCTATGCTGGTTACAACTTCGATCTCGGCAACAGCGTTGTTCTGGGTGTCGATGGTGACGTAACCTACAACAACCTCAAGGACAGCTATTCGGTAACTGACGCTTTTGGCACAGATAGCCTTGAAAGCAAGCTGCGCTGGTCGGGTGCCGTTCGTGCACGTGCTGGTTACGCAGTTGACCGCTTCCTGCCTTACATCGCTGGTGGTGTAGCATTCGGTCAGGTCAAGAACACACTGTCGTCAACTGTCGTACCTGCTTTCAGCGACTCGCAGAGCAAGACCCTTACCGGCTGGACCGCTGGTGCAGGCGTTGACTATGCAGCAACTGACAACATCATCGTTCGTCTCGAATATCGCTACACCGATTACGGTCGTAAGGACTTCTCTTTCAGCGATGGCGTCGATAGCGTCAGCGTTCGTGACAAGTTCAAGACCAACGAAGTTCGTCTCGGTGTTGCATACAAGTTCTAATCTGACCTGATCAGATGGACTCTTTTAAAGGCCCCGCATTGCGGGGCCTTTTTTGCGGTTAAATCCGGTTGTTTTTTGTGAACGTCGAATTTACTCCCCTTTAAACTGCCGCATTTACCATGCACGCGATTGAACGCCCTCAATATGCACAGGGTTTGACGATAAAACCGGTTACAGCGAACGTTAACCGGCCAAGCATAACAGGGCGGATCTGGAGAAACATGGCATCGCGAGACGGCAGGAACGGACGCATCGAACCTTCTTTCGGCAAACAAGCAGCCAAGGAACAGGAAGAGGACGTGTTTCGCGTCGATGAAGAGGAGCGCATGGCCAGAACACCACGCAAGGGCAACAAGCAACAGAACAGAGAACCACGCAGTTCGCGCCGCAACACAAAAAAGCGCGGCGGTTTCTTTGGTTTTGCCCGCCGGGCATTTTATTGGTGTCTGGTGCTTGGTCTGTGGGGTGGCATCGCTTTTGCTGGCATGCTTGTCTATTTCGCAGCAAAAATGCCGCCAACAACCGACTGGACTATTCCCGATCGTCCGCCAAACGTGCGCATTGTTGATGTTCAGGGTGGCCTGATTGCCAATCGCGGCACCACAGGCGGCGAAGCGGTGAGCCTTGCTGAAATGTCGCCTTTCATTCCGCAAGCCGTCATGGCTATCGAAGATCGTCGCTTCAAATCACATTTCGGCATCGATCCGATTGGGCTGGCACGCGCAGTTGTAACCAATGTTACCTCTGGCCGCGCCGTGCAGGGTGGCTCTACACTCACACAGCAGCTTGCGAAAAACCTGTTTCTCTCGCCTGACCGCACCCTGGAACGTAAGGTACAGGAAGTGATGCTCGCTCTGTGGCTTGAGCATAAATATACCAAAGATCAGATTCTTGAGATGTATCTGAACCGTGTCTATCTGGGCTCCGGTGCATATGGTGTCGATGCCGCCTCGCGCCGTTATTTCAATAAACCCGCCAAAGACGTGAACCTGATGGAAGCAGCAACGCTTGCCGGTCTGCTCAAAGCGCCATCGCGGCTTTCGCCTGCACGTGACCCGGAAGCAGCCGCCACTCGCGCCAGATTGGTGCTGGGTGCCATGCGCGAAGAAGGCATGATCGACGATCGTCAGGTAGCGATTGCTGAAAGTGAACCGCCAACGCGCGCTCCCTCTTACTGGCAGGGTTCAGAGAATTATTTTGCAGACCGTGTGGTTGCCGAAATTCCAGCGCTTATCGGCGAAACAAAGAGCGACATCACGGTTGAGACCACTGTCGATCTCAATCTTCAGCGTGTAGGCGAAGAAGCGATCAAAGATCAGATTTCCACAAACGGCAAGAAGATGAATGTGAGCCAGGGAGCGCTTGTTTCCATTGACGGTACGGGTGCCGTACGCGCTCTGGTAGGTGGATATGACTATGCCGCCAGCCAGTTTGATCGCGTCACCGATGCGCGCCGTCAACCAGCATCGTCATTCAAGCCTTTTGTCTATCTGACCGCACTCGAACAGGGGCGCACGCCAGACTCCGTGCGTAACGATGCGCCTGTGCGTATCGGCAAATGGACGCCGAGCAATGACAACGGCAAATATATGGGCGAAGTCACGCTTGCGACCGCCCTCTCCCACTCGCTCAACTCCGTTTCGGCTCAGCTTGTGATGGAAGTTGGCCCGCAGACTGTCATTGATACAGCCCACCGCCTTGGTGTTCAGTCAAAACTCGAACCCAATGCCTCGCTGGCTCTTGGAACCTCGGAAGTGTCGCTTTTAGAACTCACCGATGCCTATGTGCCCTTTGCCAACGGCGGCTATCGTGCTCCAGTCTACTTCATCACCAAAATCACCGACGCTGACGGCAAAGTGCTGTATCAGCGACAGGACGGTATCGGCCCACGCGTCATTGATGAACGCAATGTCGGCATGATGAATGCCATGTTGCGCAAGACGGTGGAAGATGGCACTGCCAAGCGTGCTGCCTTTGGCTGGCCTGCCGCCGGAAAGACCGGCACCAGCCAGAATTTCCGCGATGCCTGGTTTGTCGGCTATACCTCTAACCTTACCACAGGCGTGTGGTTTGGCAATGATGATGGCAAGGGCATGAAACGCGTTTTCGGTTCAACCCTTCCGGTTGCGGCATGGAAAAGCTTCATGCAACAGGCGCATAAGGGTGTGCCAATTGCCGAGCTTCCCGGTCATTACGATATTCAGAACATCGTGCCCGGTGGCAGCGATGGTATCGATCCGAACAATCCATATGACCCTGGAGTGATGCCTCAAAGTGGCAATGAGCCAATGGCCAGTACCGGTGATGATGGCTATTGGCCACCCGCACCCGACTCTCCCGCCCGCAACACGGTTCAGCAGGGAGAGCAATCGGGCATGCCCGCCAATTATCCGGCAAATGACAATGGCGCCCCCTTGCCTCCCGGTGATGTTGGAGGTCAGCCACAACAAAATCGTGATTCAACCACGCTCCTCGACATCATCATGGGAAATACACAATAAGGGATGCGGGAAGGGATGCGGGCCGGTCGTTGATCGGCCCTTATCACAATCAAGTGAAACCATGTCGAGCGTCGATCTGATTTCATCAGACCGGCACTCCAATCATTTATTTTAACGCGCATCTTATCCGAAAACCATTTCACACTTTCGGGATAGGCTCTAATTTACCAATTAAATACACTCGAAATCCTGAGCGGCTTAGTCTATTCAAAGATTGAGAGTGAGGTTTTCATGTCTACAGTTTCCCACACCGATGTTTCCAAATCTGATACTCCCAAGCCAGATACGGAACGCAAGACCCTTGTGTTGACAGGCGCAAGCCGCGGCATTGGTCATGCGACGGTCAAGCGCTTTTCGCGTGCTGGCTGGCGCGTCATCACCTGCTCGCGTCAGGACTTTTCTGAAAACTGCCCATGGCCAGCAGGCCCGGAGGATCACATCAAGGTCGACCTTGCAGATCAGGAAGATGTCGGCAAAGCCATTTCTGAAATCCGCCGCAGGCTGGAAGACAATGGCAGCAAATTGCATGCGCTCGTCAACAATGCCGGGATTTCGCCAAAAGCCGAGGGTGGTCGTCGGCTGAACTCGATTGAAACGCCTATGGCGGCATGGCGCGATGTGTTTCAAGTGAACTTCATGGCGCCGATAATGCTGGCACGCGGATTGTTCAAAGAACTGGAAAATGCGCAAGGCTCAGTCGTCAATGTGACCTCCATCGCCGGAAGCCGCGTGCATCCTTTTGCAGGAACCGCCTATGCTACATCCAAGGCAGCGCTTGCCGCTCTCACCCGCGAAATGGCCTCTGACTTTGGCCCGCACGGCATTCGGGTGAATGCGATTGCGCCGGGTGAAATCGACACGGCGATCCTGTCACCCGGGACTGAAAAGCTTGTAGAGCAATTGCCAATGCGACGGCTTGGCAAGACGTCGGAAGTGGCAGAAACCATCTATTATCTGTGCTCGGAAGCCTCGTCCTATGTGACAGGCTCGGAAATCCACATCAATGGCGGCCAACACGTATAATTAAAAGATGAGTTGAACTTATGATCCTATGTTGCGGTGAAGCCCTGATCGATATGCTGCCACGCGAAACGGCCAATGGCGAGACCACCTTCCTGCCGCTCGCAGGTGGATCGGTGTTCAATTCAGCGATTTCCCTTGGGCGGCTCAATGTGCCGACGGGGTTTTTCAGTGGCCTTTCATCGGATTTTTTCGGCGAAGTTCTGCGCGATACGCTGGCCCGCTCCAATGTCGATTATTCGTTTTCCGCCATCTCGGGTCGCCCGACCACCCTGGCCTTTGTGCGGCTGGTTGATGGGCAGGCACGCTATGCGTTCTACGATGAAAACACTGCATTGCGCATGCTTTCGGAAAGCGACATACCGCCGGTCGACGATACAATTGCAGCACTACTCTTTGGCTGTATCAGCCTGATTTCAGAGCCATGCGGGAGCGTTTACGAAGCGCTGATGACGCGGGAAGCATCCAAACGCGTCATGTTTCTTGATCCGAACATTCGTACGGGTTTCATCACTGACCGCGAAAAGCATCTGGCGCGCATGAAACGCATGATTGCACTGGCCGATATTGTGAAATTGTCGGACGAAGATCTCGAATGGTTCGGTGAAAAAGGCTCCTATGACGAGATTGCAGCCGAGTGGCTCAAGCTTGGACCGAAGCTCATCGTGATTACCAAAGGCGCGCATGGTGCCGATGCCTATAGCCCGAGCGCAACTGTTCGCGTTCCCGGCGTGAAGGTCGATGTGGTGGACACGGTCGGCGCAGGCGATACGGTCAATGCCGGAATTCTCGCAAACCTCCATAGTCAGGGGCTGCTTAACAAGGATGCCGTCGCGAAACTCGATGAAGATCAGATTCATGCAGCCGTGGCACTCGGAGTCCGTGCGGCCGCGATCACCGTTTCACGCGCTGGCGCCAATCCGCCATGGGCGACGGAAATGCGTGATTGACCATAATTGTTTCCTTGACCCAACGCATCCTGCACATTCTATAAGAGAAAGGGCGGAAACGAATCGAAGTTAGGCAAAGGACATGTCATTGAACGTCTTGCGTATAGCTGCCTTCTCGCAAGGTAATCAGGGCGGCAATCCTGCCGGTGTGCTGATTTCTGAAAAACTCCCTTCTGCTGAAGAAATGCAGAAAATCGCCAAAGATGTTGGCTTTTCGGAAACGGTTTTTGCCATGCCGGAAGCGGATAGCTGGCGCGTGCGCTATTTTGCGCCGGAAATGGAAGTGCCTTTTTGCGGTCATGCGACCATTGCGCTGGGCGCAGCGTTGGCCATGCGCGAGGGCGATGGAGCGTTCACGCTCAAGCTCAACAATGCGACGATAAAGGTCGAAGGGCGCAAGGAGGGCGATCTGTTTTCCGCCACGCTTCAATCGCCGGGCACCCGAAACCGTGCGGCTTCCGAAATCGAAATCGAGCAGGCGCTAGCGCTATTCAACTATGAAAAAGAAGATCTGGCACCGGGTATTCCGCCTGCGCTCATCCACGCGGGTGCGGATCATATCGTGCTGGCTTTGCGCTCACGCGAAAAACTCGCATCCATGCATTATGATCTTCCGCGCGGCAAAATTTTGATGAAACGGCAGGGCTGGACAACGATCCTCCTGGTGCATTCAGAAACGCCACAGCGCTTTCACAGCCGCAATCCCTTTGCCTCAGGCGGGGTGTATGAAGATCCGGCAACCGGTGCATCGACTGTGGCCTTTGCGGCCTATCTGCGTGATCTTGGCTGGCCGCATGGCGGGTCTATCGAAGTGTTTCAGGGCGAAGATATGGGTGTCCCATCGCATCTTCGCGCCGAAATCGGCCATGTGCGCGGCGAATCTATTCGCCTTTCCGGCACTGCTCGGTTGATAGAATAATTTCGATAGAGCGGTCCCGTTAAAGGGTAATGTCGGAACCGCTCTATCTATTTATTTAGTTTACGCATTATCAGACGCAAAACCGCTTCGCACTTTTGCTGGAAATGCTTTCGCGCAACTCGTCAAACTCTGACGAGCTGCTCCACGCGCTCTTCATTACCAAAAAACTTCAGATAGCGTTCGACTTCCTTCGGATCACCGGTCGCCTTCTGCGGATTGTCGGAAAGTTTGACCGCCGGACGGCCATTGGCATCAATCACCTTGCAAACCAGCGATATGGCCTTGAGGCCGTGAATGGTCGTCGGCGCACACCCGGCAAAATCATTGGTAAGGTTCGTTCCCCAACCAAAACTCATGCGAACACGGCCTTCAAAATGGCGATAGGTTTCCTCGATCGTATCGACATCGAGCGCATCGGAGAAAATCAGCAGTTTTTCGCGCGGGTCTTTGCCGCGTGATTTCCACCATTCGATAATGCGTTCACCGCCTTCAATCGGCGGCGCGCTGTCAGGACGGAAGCCTGTCCAGTCGGCCACCCAGTCGGGTGCATTGCGCAGGAACGCTGCCGTGCCAAATGCGTCGGGCAGAACAATCAGCAGATTGCCGCCATAATAACGGTTCCAGTCCTGCAAAACGCGGTAGGGCGCGGTACGCAGTTCATCATCCGTATTTGCAAGGGCCGCCAGCACCATCGGCAATTCATGCGCATTGGTGCCCAGCGCTTCCAGATCATTATCCATCGCCAACAGCACATTGCTGGTGCCCGTGAATGCGCTGCCGATGCCTTCTTTCAGCGCTTCCACACACCAGCGCTGCCACAGAAACGAATGACGGCGACGTGTGCCGAAATCTGAAATCTTGAGGTCCGGCAAGTCACGCAGCCGCTCGACCTTGCTCCACATCTTGGCTTTCGCACGCGCATAAAGCACATCAAGCGAGAATGGTCCGAGGTTCTTCATCGCAGCACGCGAGCGAAGTTCATTGATGATGGCCAGTGCCGGGATTTCCCACATGGTCGTGTGCGACCAAGGTCCATGAAAATGCAGCTCATATTGGCCATCAACGCGGCGCAACTCATATTCGGGGAGTTGGAAATCAGGAAGCCAGTTAAGAAATTCCGGCTGAAAAATCTGCTTACGGCCATAAAAACTGTTACCCGCCAGCCAGATCATCTCTTTCTTGGTGAAACGCAGCGTGCGCGCATGATCGAGCTGCGCGCGCAACTCACCTTCATCAATTTCATCAGCAAGGCGCACGGTCGTCGTGCGGTTGATCAGCGCAAAGGTCGCATCCACCTTGGGGTAAAGTCCCCAAATCATCTGCAACATCAAAAGCTTATAGAAATCTGTATCCAGAAGGCTGCGGACAATCGGATCGAGCTTCCATGCGTGGTTAAAGACGCGCCGTGCAATATCGGTTTTGGCCATGACGGCCTCCATTCCACAAGAATATGCTAAACCACACCAAATGCCTGGCAGCAAAAAAGAAAGGCGGATTTTCACCCGCCTTTTTAAATGGTTCATTCAGATTTGGGAAGCTCTACAATGATCTCATGTTCACCATCGAGCTTAATCTCAACCCCTTCATCAGGCTTGGTGATTTTACGACCATCCAACTTGATTGCTTTCGCTTTTGCACCCGCTACTACCTTGATGTGATAGAGCGCATCGCCAAAGCGCAGATCAGCTTCATAGCCGTCCCATTCCGGTGGCAAGGCCGGATCAAGATGAAGACGGTTGCCACGCTTGGTAACACCAAGAATGCCCTCAGTCGCCACGCGATAAAACCAGCCGGCTGAGCCCGTATACCAGGTCCAGCCGCCCTGTCCGCGACGCGGCTCAACCGAATAGATGTCGGCGGCAATCACGTAAGGCTCAACACGGTAAGTGTCCGGGTTGCGGCCATGATTAACCGGGCTGATCAGCGAGAACAGCTTCCATGCTTCTGCATTCTTGCCCATGCGGGCGAGCGCCAGAATGGCCCATGTTGCACCATGGGTATATTGACCGCCGTTTTCACGAACGCCTGGCGGATAACCCTTGATGTAACCCGGTTCCTGCGCCGTCTTGTCGAAAGGCGGTGTGAATAAACGAAGCAATTCACCCTGATCATCAAGCAGGTGCTTTTCGAGCGAAGCCATTGCCTGCTCCGACCGCTTTGGATCGGCAACGCCCGACAACACACTCCATGACTGCGCAATGGCATCGATCTGGCATTCGTCGCTGTCTTTTGAGCCAAGCGGCGAGCCATTATCGTAGAAACCACGACGATACCATTCACCATCCCAGCCATCGCGATCAAGTGCTTTGGTCAGGCTTTCAAGATGTGTGGCCCAGGCGTTTGCGCGGGAATCCTTGCGAGATTGAGCAATCGGAATGAACTGACGCAATGTGTAAGCAAGGAACCAGCCAAGCCACACACTTTCGCCCTCACCCTTCACGCCGACGAGGTTCATGCCGTCGTTCCAGTCGCCGCCGAGCATCAAAGGCAGACCATGCTTGCCGGTACGCTTAATCGCTAGATCAAGCGCCAGCGCGCAATGCTCATAGAGGCTCACCTTTTGCTCGGAGATTGCCGGTTCGAAGAAGGCATCATGTTCGCCTTCTTCCAGCTGGCGTCCCTCAAGGAATGCCAGCTTTTCATCAAGGATCGCATGATCGCCCGTCGTTTCCACATAAAGCGACGTACCATAGCCGAGCCAGACCACATCGTCTGAGATCAGCGTACGAACACCAGCGCCGGTTGCAGGCAACCACCAATGCTGAACATCACCTTCAGGGAACTGGCGCGAGGCAGCATTGAGTATCTGTGCACGTGCGAGCGAAGAATCAACGAGCAGCAGCGAGAGCGTATCCTGCAACTGATCGCGGAAACCAAAAGCACCACTGGCCTGATAGAAGGCAACACGCGCCCAGATACGACAGGCAATTGCCTGATAAGGCAGCCAGCCATTGACCAGAAGATCGAAAGCGGGATCAGGTGTCTTCACCTGCACACGGCTGAAAAGACCTTCCCAATGCTTGCGCGCGGCTGTGAGCTTTTCTTCGAAGGATGCCGTGCGGCTGTCTTCGACAAGCGCCTTAGCCTGCGCCCGATCAGCGGCATTGCCGAGCAGGAAGACGATCTCACGGCTTTCACCCGGACCAACTTCAACATCAATGGCAAGCGCTGCACAGGGATCACGTCCGGCTTCAACGGTGTTTGAAAGTGGCTTGCCGGCAAGCACGATTTCTGGCCTGTCGACCGATCCGGTCGTGCCAATGAATTCGCCACGGTCGGCAGTAACGGATTGCGGCTTTTCACTGGCTGCAAAGAAGGCCACCTGCCCCGACTTGTCCGGGTGATACGGATTGCCTGCAAAAAGTGCGCCGAGCTTTTCATCCTGCGAAGGCACGATGAACGGCACATTCTTGGAACGCTCGTTGCCAAGCACCCATTCTACATAGCCATAAGCCCGCAGCTTGCGTTTCGAACGGCCTTTATTGGTGATCGTCAGACGTGAAAGGCGGACAGGCTTTTCAGCATCAACGATGTGGGTCAGTTCCAACGCAAGTTCACCATGCTGCGCAGCAAAACTGCTGTAGCCATGGCTGTGCCGCGCTTCATAAGTCACGGCCTCGTCACGTAACACGCTTGCTGTTGGGGAAAAACTGCGTCCGGTTTCGCGGTCGAGAATATAGATTGCTTCGCCCGGACGGTTGGTGACCGGATCATTCGCCCAGGGGGTGAGCTGGTAGTCGCGACTGTTGCCCGCCCAAGTGAAGGCCGAGCCTTCCGCAGAGACGTGGAAACCGAAATTCGGATTGGCGATCACGTTGATCCACGGATGCGGCGTGGTGGTGCGGTTGTTGATGCGTACAACATAGCTGCCATCGTCAGCAAAGCCACCGTAACCATTCCAAAACTGCAAATCATCGCCCGAGGGAGCCGGAACTGTGACAGGCTTTGGCTTGACAACCAAACGACGCTCTTCCGAGCCGCGTTCAATCGACAAAGGCCCCAGTCCCGCAGCACCCAAACCCTGCTGGGCAGTGCCGGGTGTTTTGGCGTCACTGCGAGCGGCCAGATCGACCGTGAGTTCTTCGCTGCGACGCAACTGTTCGGCAAGCGAACCGTTCTGCGCATGCATAACGATACGGGCCGAAGCGAGAAGCGTATTATAGCTTTCTTCGCTCATCTGATCCCGACGAACCGCGAAAATATGTGGCTGTCCTCCACCGCGTGCGCGGAAGCCTTCCACAATCCAGTCGATGGCGCGTTGTGTATCCTGGGCATAGGAAAACGCGCGTTCGTTGACAGAAACCACATCTACGATCAGGCCCTTGCTGCGCCAATATTCCTGCGCACGCAGCACACCGCGCAGCACATCGAGATCAACCTCATTGTCTATGCGAAGTGCGAAGATCGGATAATCACCTGAAATAGACATCGGCCAGAGGTTGGACTGTTTACCTAGACCGCTTGCAATGGTTTCGGGCGGCTGACGCAGATTGCGTTCCGGGTACAGCAGATAGGCTGCAACCTTCTGATAGTCTGCAGCTTCCGCAGGCTTGATACCGATATGGTAGAGCTGCACCTGCGAACTTGTCCATGACAGCGAGTATTCACGCGCAAAAGTTTCTGGATGACGGTGCGTTGCAACCGCATGTTCAACTGCATCGCGGCTTCCACCGGCAAAGGTCCAGAAAACAAGGCTTACCTTCTTATGAGCCGGAACGCGGACACGTGTGCGTACCGATGCAATTGGGTCAAGCACACAGCCCTGGCTGCCGGTAAACTTTGCACCTTCATCAAAGGCGCTCGCATCACGCAGCGAACGGCCCCGACCGATAAAGGCACGACGATCCGTTTCAACTTCCGTTTCACGGATTGAACCCGACAAATCAGTCACGAAGTGCGCGACGTGAATATCAGGGTCCGAAGGCGCACGCTTGCGGCGCTTGGCATAGATGGTCGAACCATTGTCAGAAATTTCGGTTTCAACAAACATCTTGGCAAAGGCCGGATGCGCTGCATCGCTGGCACTGTCGGTCAGCACCAGTTCGGCATAGGACGTGACCTCGATCATGCGATCACGCGAAGAGGTGTTGATAATGTCGAGCCTGCGACCTTCACCATCGGATTCTGACGACACAATCACTTCCATAACCGTCTTGATGTCGCCTGCGGTCTTGTAGAATTCCGCCTTGTCTTCGGTGAAAACAGTCTTGGTCTCTTCGTCCGGGTTGCGTATAGGCTCTCCGGTTGCCGACCACGAATAGCCGTTTTCCATGTCGCGCAGGAACAAGAACGTGCCCTGCAAGTCTTCCGATGCATCAGCGTGGAAACGCGTAATGTCCCAATTGTGCCAGCGGCTATAACCGGAACCATTGGCCGTCACCATCAGTGCATATTGGCCATTTGACATCATATGCGTTGTACGCGGTGCCTTAAACGGCACATCCACAATACGCATTGGCGCATCGTCGAAACCGCCCGAATCCACACGCATCGGATTTTCCGTTTTGGCGTAGATCATTGGAATTTCGCGCGGGGCTTTTTCCTGCAACAGAAGTTCTGCTGCTTCAATCACCGGGTCGGAATGGAAGCGCTCGCGCATGCGCCCTTCGAAGATCACGTTGTTGACCGCAATGATCGACATACCATGGTGATGCGCATAATAGTTTTTCACAACAGCATAGGTTTCACCTTCGCGAACACGCGACGGGGTGAAATCCACCGAATCGTGAAAACCATAGCGACCAAGCGCACCGAGTTTTTCGAGACGCTTCAGGTTGGCAACCGCTGCCGCTGGCTGATATTGCGATGCGAGCAGGCTGGCATAAGGGGCGATAACCGCATTACGCGACAGGCCGCGCTGAAGGCCAAGATTTGGTACACCGAAGTTGGAATACTGGTAGTTCATATGCGCATCACGCGCATTAAATGCTGCTTCCGAAATACCCCATGGCAGGCCGCGCGAGGTCGCATAATCGATCTGGCGCTGCACAATGAGCTTGTTAGTCTGGTCAAGCAGTGAACCCAACGGTTCGGACATGACCAGCGGCGGCATCAGATATTCAAACATTGAACCTGACCAGGAGAGCAGAGCGCCCTTCCAGCCGACCGGCACCAGAAGACGGCCAAGCTTGAACCAATGTTCAACCGGCACGTCGCCCTTGGCGATAGCAAACAGGCTCGCAAGACGGGCTTCTGACGCCAGAAGATCGTAGCAGCTTTCGTCGAGTTCGTTTTCCTGCACACGGAAGCCGATCGACAACAAACGACGCTCTTTGCGTTCAAGGAAGCCGAATTGCATATCGAAAGCAAGCTGACGCGAACGACTGGCAAGATCGCGCAGACGTTCACGCAATTCATCGGTGTTGTGTTCGCCAACGGAATCGTCGGTATGCGCTTTGCAAGTTTCAACGAGAATATAGGCCCACTCACGCGCTTCCGCACTTGCAGGTGTTTCGATCTCGCTGTCGAGTTCTTCCATCAAACGCACAATATCGGTCGCAAACAGTGACAGATTGATGGTGCGGAACGAAGCTGTTTCCGGCTCATCCTTAATGGTGCGTACGGCACGGCGGAAATTGGCGATCCGTTCTTCCAGGCGACGACGCAGAGGGCGCAAAATCCGGCGATCATCGGGAATACGTGCAATCGTTTCATCAAGCACATCATTAACATCGATAATGCCGTCGAGATCAGCCTGAAGATATACCGATGGCGCTTCTGCCCATTCTTCCAAACCCGATGAGAGAGTGACGAGATGGCCGGCAAGATTGCCGCTATCCACCGCAGATACATAGAGAGGACGCATCGGCGTCAGCGTATTGGTTTCATACCAGTTGTAAAGATGGCCCTGATATTTCTCCATCTTCTCAAGCGTGTTGACGGTGGCTTCGACGCGGTTAAGCGTTTCGCCAAAGCCAATCCAGCCAAAATCACGCGCCGCAATGACCGAGAGAAGGTAGACACCGATATTGGTTGGCGAGGTGCGCTGCGCAACAATCGGTGCCGGGTCTTCCTGAAAGTTATCAGGCGGAAGATGATTGTTTTCCTCATTGGTGAAATCGGCAAAATAACGCCATGTCCGCCGCGCATAGCGGCGCAGGGCAGCCTTGTCGGAGGACAAGACTTCAAGCGTATCCTGCGGCTTGGCCGACCGGCTCACCAGCCACGCAATCAGGGGTGACGCAAACCAGATCACTGCAAAAGGCGCTGCAATCATTGCCGCATGGCTTTGCGCTGCAAGCGGCATGAAAATCGCAAGACCTGCAATGACGACGGCTGGCCACATCAGCTGGAAATAGAACAAAAGCGTGTCAGGCGACGACTTGGCCTGTGCCGCTGTGCGCCATTCCAGAAGATCGCGGCGTGAGACAAACAGGCGATAGATCGTGCGGGCAATAGCATCGGCCATAAGAAACGCCGAATGCGCAATAAAAGTCGTGCGCAGCGCCACATCGGCCGTACCAAGCGCTATATCGGTTAGAACCGACTGTGCATGCCCCTTCAGCGAATAGTCCATGTTGGATGGGATGAGGTTGGTGACAATACCGAAAGTCGGTGCCACAAACATGCTGACGATCAGGAAGCCCTGCCAGACAGCAGCCGGTCCAATTGGCAACACGCTCCAGCCGACGATGGCTGCGATCAACCAAAGGATCGGGTTGAGCGAACGGCGCAGATTGTCGACCATCTTCCAGCGGGTAATAGCACTGACACCGCGGCCTGTTGAAAACAGCCATGGCAGAAGTTGCCAGTCGCCACGCGCCCAGCGGTGATGACGCGATACGTCGACATTATAGCCGGTCGGATAATCTTCAACCACTTCGACATCGCTGACCAGCGCTGCACGAGCATAACCGCCCTCCAGCAAATCGTGGCTCAAAAGCGTGTTTTCCGGCACACGGCCTTTCAACGCGGTTTCAAAAGCGTCGATGTCATACAAGCCTTTACCGGTAAAGCTGCCTTCACCCAGCAGATCCTGATAGGAATCAGAAACGGCAAAGACATACGGATCAATACCGCGATTGACCGAGAATACGCGCTGCAGAAACGAGGCTTCATCGCCGGTTGTCAACGATGGCGTTACCCGAGGCTGCAAGATGCCATAGCCGCGCACAACCTTGCCGGTCTTTTCATCAAAGACAGGGCGATTGAGCGGATGACTGAGCTTGCCAACCAGATTGGTCACGGATTCAGGCGTAAGCCGCGTATCCGCGTCCAGCGTCATGACGAATTTGACGTCTTTCGGCAGGCGCTCATCCGGTGGGAAAAAGCTCGTGTCCTGATCGCCGCGCAAAAGCAGGTTCAGCTCATGAAGCTTGCCGCGCTTGCGCTCCCAGCCCATCCAGCAGCTCTGCTTCTCATTATACAGACGACGGCGATGCAGCAGGAAGAAGCGTGGTTGTTCGTTGCCGGTATAATGCTCATTGAGCTTGGCAACTTCATCACGCGCATATTCATAGATTTCCATATCCGCAGGGGTAATTTCCTGCTGAGCATCGACCCAGTCACTGACCAGCGCGAAATAAATCTCGCCCTTCGGATTGGTGAGATAATGGACTTCAAGATTGCGAATTTGCTCGTCGATGGAATCACGCGAGTTGATCAGCGTTGGCACAGCGACCAGTGTGCGCGCCTCAACGGGAAGCCCGTCCTTATACTCAAAACCAATCAGACGTGTCGGCTGGACAAACCACGGCACCAGCGCATTGAACAACGAATAGGACGCGTCCATTGCCGGGAAAAGCGCCAGCAGCGTGAACAACAAGCGCCAGTCAGCTGAAAGCCCTGCTCTGCTCATGCAATAATTAACACCGAACAGGATCAGGATCGTAAAAATTGCTGTCGGGATGAAGAAACCGAGCAGGCCAAGATTGCGATAAAAGCGCAGGACTTTGACACCGAATGGCGCCTTATATCCGCAGACTTCTTCAAGCTCTGTACGGCCTTCACCGGAAAGGTAATAGGCAATAGAGCCTCTGCCTTCCTGCCCATTCACCTCTGATCCAGCCAACTTGCTTTCTTCGGCAAGCTTGAGAGCGGCCCAGGTGATGTCGATTTCGCTCATGTTTGAAAAGCGCGCGAGCTTTTCGATCGTCACGCGATAGGCGTTGCGCGAGCGAAAATCCAAAAGTTCGAAATCGCTGTGGTCGCGCAGGATCGCATCGACCTCATTGACGGTTTCAAACCAGGTTTCCCAGTCAATATCGTCAATTCTTTTCAGACTTGTAATGACGTTACCCATCGTGACGCCGCCGGTCGACTGGCGCGCGTGTTCTTCAACGATGGCGTCTTCTGGATTGCTGCCTTCCTGCTCAAGAATACGCTCAAGCCAGCTTGCTGCAGCCGATGTATCGGTAGAAGCGCTGCGCAGGCGATAAAGAAGATGTGTTGCAAAAGTGCTGTCACGTGCAGCCTGCGCATATTGCGCAAGAACGGTGTCAAGTTCATCGCCATCGGTGGCAACCACGATGCGGTCTGCTGCGGTATTGGCGAGATTGCGCATATTGCGCGCACGATCCACACGCAGCGCCAGACGACGCGCATTCTCGATCAGAAAATAGCGCACAGCCGACGGCAGCGCCCATAATTCACCGATTTTGAGCGGTTCGACAGTCTGGAAGCCCTGCACGAGTGCGGTAAGCGATTTCAGTGAGAAATTGCTGTCTGTATGCGCAACATAGAGCCATGCCAACGCGAAAATACGCGGCATGTCCTTAAATTTTTCATCGTGGGAAGCGTAAGGCGGCAATTGCCGAATGAATTTGCGCGGAAGATCGCGGCGGGTCTGCTGGACCGTCTTGTCAATCTGGTAATGATTATCGAGCAGCCATTGCGCAGCCGGCGTAATCGTTTCGCCTGCGCGAGAAGCCGCATCGGACGAACGATAAGCATGCAGGATCAGCTTGCCATTTTCAGACAGACGCTGATCGAAATCCATAGACAGATAACCAGGCAATGCCAGTTCTTCACCGCGCGCAACGGAGGCTGCGAGGTCACGCAGCTCATCCTCGCTTTTGTAAAGCGCACGTATAGGGGAAGGTTGTTCGGGCGGAATCTGATCCGAAGTCTTACGATCTGTAATGGACGAATTAGACGGCGAAGAAGACAATTCCGGCATGTGCCTTAACAGCCTTTCCGAAGGAAATGAGTGGAATGCGGCGGGTGGATATTACATGTAGTTCAATTCAGTAAAACGACAGTATTCTTATTCGGTTCCCTGAATGTCGGTATCGTTTGGCCAAAATGCGACGACGTGCTGTGCTGATATTCAAACCGTTTAAATCGCAACGCACAAATCTTTCCCAACATTAATTTCGCGTTATGAAATATGCGGCTTTAGTCAGCCTAACATACTGAAAATTAGAATAATACCACTCTAGTGGTCTGATTCCGACATTTGCATCCCTAAGTTACAAGCGTCGAGCAAATGTCGGAATCAAGAAGGCCACTAGCAAGTTAATGAATCTAGTGGATTTTCCGAATTTGACGTTTGAAATAGCATTCTTGGCAGTTGGGATTCAAACGTCAAATTCAATCCACTAAGTAATAGATTTCGAAAATGCAGCTTAGGTCTTAATTGAAAAAGACACCCGCACATGCGGATGTCTCATAATAAATTTTATCGCAGTCAGTATAATTCAGGAATGAACTTCAGCCAAAACTGGCGCTTTTTCAGTTGTATTCGATGCGTGATCACTTCCAAAAACCCGCCAATAGCGGGGGCGAAAAGCAATACGGCTCTTTTCAGACGCGGGATGTTCAGCTGGAATCTCGATCTCGACGCGCTCACGTGAACCGCCAATTTCAAGCTCAACGCGACGTTTGCCGCCCGATCTGCGGCTGGCAACGACCGTACCCGCAATGCAGCCACCACAGCCATCAAGCAGTTCGACATCATGCGGACGAAAGAAAAGCTCGGCTTCTCCATCAGCAGCACCCTCAGTAGTCAAACCGATATTGCGATCAGCAAGCCAGATTTCACCGCCTTCGATCCGCACAGGAAGGGTGCTTGATTCACCAATGAAGCCATACACAAATGGCGAGTTAGGCTGGTCATAAACCTCGTCCGGGGTGCCGATCTGCTCAATCCGGCCCTGGCTCATCACCACAACACGATCAGCCAATTCCAGTGCTTCATCCTGATCATGCGTGACAAAAACGGTCGTATGGCCGGTGCGATCATGAATTTCGCGCAGCCAGCGGCGCAATTCTTTTCTCACCTGCGCGTCAAGTGCGCCGAAAGGCTCGTCCAACAGCAGGACTTTCGGTTCAATCGCCATGGCGCGTGCAAGTGCGACGCGCTGGCGCTGACCGCCCGACAGCTGTGACGGGTAGCGATTTTCCAAGCCCTTCAACTGCACCAGATCAAGCAATTCAAGAGCACGGCGTCTGATCTCGGCGGATGCCGGACGTGTGCTACCGGGACGAACTTTGAGGCCAAAACCGATATTCTCGGCAACCGTCATATGGCGAAACAGCGCATAATGCTGAAATACGAAGCCGACATTGCGCTCCTGCACGCTCTTATGCGACGCATCCTCATCGCCGAAATAGATTGCACCTTCTGTCGGACGTTCCAGTCCGGCAATCAGACGCAACAATGTTGTCTTGCCTGACCCTGATGGCCCAAGCAAAGCAATCAATTCACTCGAACGAATATCCAGCGACACATTATGCAATGCCGGAAAGCGAGCAAACTCTTTACGCACACCGGCGACACGAACTTCCATTCCAGATCCTTTCCCCTACCGCCGAATGCCAAACCAAAGCATGGGCGGCTTATTCTCTTTCAGACAATCTAATTCTAGAGCGCTTTTCGATCTGATCTTATCAGATCGGCGCTCCTGTTTTTTTATTTTAACGCGCATCTTATCCGAAAACCGTTTCACACTTTTCGGGATGCGCTTAATGCCCGTTACTGCCAGCCAGTTCATCACCATAACGCAGTTCCAGAAATGTCTTGAGCGCCAAAGTGACAATAGCAAGCAAAGCAAGCAAAGAAGCCACTGCGAAAGCCGCGACGAAATTATACTCGTTATAGAGGATTTCGACATGTAGTGGCATGGTGTTGGTCAAGCCACGAATATGTCCCGACACCACGGAAACTGCACCGAATTCGCCCATCGCACGGGCATTACACAGCAGAACGCCGTAAAGAAGGCCCCATTTGATATTGGGAAGCGTGACATAGCGGAAAGTCTGCCAGCCATTGGCTCCAAGGGAAATTGCCGCCTCTTCGTCGCCACTTCCCTGTTCCTGCATGAGCGGAATAAGCTCACGCGCCACAAAGGGGAACGTTACAAAGAGCGTTGCCAAAACAATGCCCGGAACCGCAAACAATATCTGGATATTGTGGCGATCCAACAATGGTCCCAGCAAACCGTGGCTTGCAAAAAGCAGCACGAAAACTAGACCCGAAATGACTGGCGAGATCGAAAAAGGCAGATCAATCAGCGTTGTCAGCAGCGCCTTGCCCTTGAACTCATATTTGGCAATCGCCCATGCGGCAGCAATGCCAAAAACCAGATTAACTGGCACCGATATGACTGCCACCAGCAATGTTAGCCTGATGGCCGCCCATGCGTCCGGCTCTGCCAATGCTGCCAGATATTCGCCCGTACCTTTGCGGAAGGCTTCGACAAATACAGCCACCACCGGCAAAATGAGAAACAGCAGCAGAAAAATCAGCGCTATACCGATCAAGATAATACGCGTCGGCAGGCTTTCACTTACAGCGCTGCGCATTGGAGAAACATTTTCATTCGCCATAGCCATATCTCTTTCTTGACCACGACTGGATCAGATTGATGAACAGCAGCATCGCAAATGACAGTGCAAGCATCACAGTCGCCAGCGCCGTTGCACCGGCATAGTCATATTCTTCCAACCGGATCACGATGAGCAGCGGAGCGATTTCCGATACATAGGGCGTATTGCCTGCAATAAAGATGACGGAACCATATTCGCCAACGCCACGCGCAAAAGCCAGCGCGAAGCCAGTGAGAATTGCCGGTTGCAGCCCCGGCAGCAACACTCGCCAGATGGTCTGAAAACGCGATGCGCCGAGGGTCGCAGCCGCTTCCTCAACCTCACGGCTAATTTCTTCCATGATGGGCTGCACCGTGCGCACCACGAAAGGCAGGCCGATGAAAATCAATGCCACAACAATGCCGGCACGCGTGAAAGCAATGCGAATATCGAAAGGTGCAAGCAGACTGCCAATCCAGCCATTGGGTGCATAGATCGAGGCCAGCGCTATACCAGCAACGGCAGTGGGAAGCGCAAAGGGAATATCAACGATCGCATCTATGAATCTGCGCCCCGGAAAACGATAACGCACTAAAACCCATGCAAGAATGACACCGAAAACCACATTGACGAGTGCGGCAATGAAAGCCGTGCCAAAGCTGGTTTCCAGTGCTTTTAAGGTGCGTTCGTCGGTGATAATCCGCCAGAAACCGGCAAAGCCCACATCTGTTGAGCGCAGCACGAGGGCTGCAAGCGGAATGAGAATGAGAAGAGTCAAATAGGCGACACTAAAACCGAACGTCAGTCCGAAGCCCGGAATAACGCTCGGTTTTCTGAAATGCCACCCTGCTCTGACCCGTGCAGGGTGCGAAGACATCGTTATTTGTTCCCTCTTATTGGTCTTTCTCAGTAATCACAGCCGTGAGCGCTTATTTGGCCGGCTTGTAAATCTGGTCGAATGTTCCGCCATCGCCAAAGTGATAAGGCTGTGCCTTGGCCCAACCGCCGAAGATCGGATCGTCAATCGTTACCAGATCAAGCTTCGGGAACTCACGCCTCTGGTCAGCAGGAATGACATCGGGTTCAGATGGACGGTAGAAGTGTTTGGATGCGAGGGCCTGACCTTCCGGTGAATAAAGATATTCGAGATAGGCTTCCGCAACCTTACGGGTTCCGTTGTCATCAGCATTCTTATCAACCAGCGCAACGGGCGGTTCTGCCAAAATGGATTGCGGCGGCACGACGATGTCGAATGCATCATCGCCAAATTCTGCGATAGAAAGATAGGCTTCATTTTCCCATGCAAGCAACACATCACCCAACTGGCGCTGCACGAAGGTTGTTGTCGAGCCGCGCGCACCAGTATCCAGCACCGGAACATGGCGGAAAAGTTCGCCGATATATTCCTTCACCTTGGCTTCATCGCCGCCATATTCCTTGTTCGCCCATGCCCATGCGGCAAGGTAGTTCCAGCGTGCACCACCTGAGGTTTTGGGATTTGGCGTGATGACCTCAACCCCGTCTTTGACCAAATCACCCCAATCCTTGAGACCCTTCGGGTTGCCCTTGCGGACGAGGAAGACAATGGTCGATGTGTAAGGAGAAGAATTATGCGGCAGGCGCTGGCGCCAATCCTTATCGATCTTGCCAGAATGCTCGACAATCGCGTCAATATCGCTTTCCAATGCGAGCGTCACGACATCGGCCTTAACGCCATCAATGACGGAACGTGCCTGCTTGCCCGAGCCACCATGCGAAACACGGATAGTCAGGTTTTCCCCTGTCTGCTCTTTCCAATGCTTTGCAAAGGCAGCGTTATAATCCTTGTAAAGCTCACGCGTCGGATCATAAGACACGTTCAACAGCGTCTGATCGGCATGACTGACCTGGATCGTTCCAGCAAGGGCTGCAGTCGCCACAAAAGCTGCAAGCGTGAATGAAAATCTCGATATGTTCATGACCAAGTCTCCGCGTTTCATTGCCCTGACAGTATCAGAGGTCTTTGCACACAGGATGCCGTAAGCTTTCTCTTATTTGAAAGCACTTCGAAAATTATAAGCTATCATGATCGAGTATGGGAAATAAATTTCCAGCTGCCTTCTCGAATACCTGAATTCAGGGGCAAGAATTATCAATTTACCAATGGAGAGACAGTCTAAAAAAGTGGGACCCGGATTGGGATTGCGGGGGCAAATTTACTCCGGGCCCCGGCCAATCTAACGATCAGCAGATCAAGAACGGGTGAGCAAGAATTAGGTTCCCTATATTTTTGAAAATTTTTATATTTTCTAAAGCGCAATTCAATCTGATAGGACTTATTCTCAACACGCAATTCACACCAGAATGCGGCCAATGGAAAGAAGGATGTTTATGAAGCTAAAAATTTCATGTCCGGGCGCCATATTTGCTATAATCACGCTCGCTGCAAACCCCGCTCTGGCACAAACGATCAGCCGAGATTCGGTCATTCGGACAGACTATATCTGCGAGCGTGGCGTCGTCGTTCCTGTCACCTATATTCATGCAGGCGAAGAGCCAGCTTTTGCCGTCATTAATGCAGAAGGCAAAATGGTTGTCCTGCAATGGCACGATGCGCTCAAAAAATATGTCGCGATGGACGAACAGGACAGCTATCGCTGGAATGAAAAAGACGGGCAGGCCGTTTTGACTCACCTTGAGGCTGACGATTCAGCCAAAGAAATCACATTGCTTTCAGCCTGCCGCGCCAATGATAGTGAGCAATAAGGCATTTGCACCAAAGTTGCGAAGCGGTTTTGGATAGGACCATGCGTGAAACTACAGTGATAGAGCGGTTGCAATGACTATGCTCGAAAAGGAACAGCTCTATTGATTACGGTACGAGGTAATGCTTATCCCACTGATTTCGTGGAACCTCGTCGCCAATTTGATAATCAAATGACGTAATATTGATATGCTCGTCATCTGTCTTGCAAACAAAGGCGAGCTTATACCAATGATCGTGACTGCGAAATGCAGCGCCATCTGCCCGTATGGTGTTTTGTGAAGCCTTGGGGTCGGAAAAAGCATAGGCTAACACCTTGTCGACCGAAAACTTTCTCTCATCCCGGCTGATCTGTTCCATTGCCTCAACATCGCAACGCTGCTCAAGACGGGTTGCAGGATCAAGCTTTTCAAGCTGTGCCTTTTCAAGGGCCGTCATAGCTATGGCCGATGCACTCAAAGACACCGCAACTGACATGGTAATAACCGAGAATAAATGAATAACAGGATGAGGAACTCGAACGGATAAAAATTTCATTGGCTTGCGAACAACTCACTTGGCAAAAAATTAGAGAAAGAAGCCTCTAGCACATTTTTACGTTCGCTCAGCGATCATCACGGCAAATTTATCCCAAATGACCTCCGGGTCTCCAACTCAGGGATGGTCAGCAGACCCTCTCTTCAAACTGTGTCCGATCTCGCCCAGCTTTTTTT
The DNA here is from genome assembly GCF_002252445.1 of Brucella thiophenivorans. GTDB lineage: Bacteria > Pseudomonadota > Alphaproteobacteria > Rhizobiales > Rhizobiaceae > Brucella > Brucella thiophenivorans. Next base: position 240,952 of record NZ_NNRJ01000015.1, on the reverse strand, counting down.
GCCTCATAAAGTACTTTATCAGCACGCTCCATGGCCTCCCAGAAATTCCCTTTATGACTGAGCCTGACCACTCCGAAACTACATGTAATATTCATCCCATTTGAAAGCCCGGAAAAGGCTCGTTTCTTTACGCTTTCCCGAATATTCTCGACTAGCGCAAATGCAGCGTCGGTCGGCATATCATCAAGACAGATAACGAATTCCTCGCCCCCGATACGCGCCGTCAGATGACGATCTGTCGAATAGGACCGGAGAATATCGGCAAATTCCTTAAGCACAGCGTCACCCGTCGCATGTCCATAAATATCATTGATCGTTTTGAAATAATCGATGTCGCACGCAACGACCCAACCCGAGAAATGACCACGCTCCATCGCGTTCAACTGGGTTTCCAGCCCGCGGCGGTTTAAAAGCCCGGTCAGCGGGTCGCTATCACGTTCATGCGCCAATTCACTGAACCGATCAACACCGGCTGCCGCAAAAAGCACGAGGCCGGCAATGACGCCCGCCACAGCGGTTGAAAAAACCGTCCATTGCCAGAAGGGTGTGAATGCAAAATCAACTGCAGTGTCATCACCAATAATAGAATGTGCGGTCAGCAGCGTTCGTGGAAAAAACTGCACTGCCACCAAAAACAGCATGCCCAAAATGAGTTTGTCGGCGATGGAACCATAGGCCAACCCGCGCACATACCAGACAAAAGCCAGTATCATGCAGGCAAGGCCAAAATTCACAACGTAAATTCGCCCGATCAGATTAGGTTGTACGTAGAGGAAATAAAGAATGCCGCCGACGATCAGAACAAAACTGACGATGCCGAACCAAAATGGTAAACCCCGGCCCGATCTGCGAAGAATACCATGCCCGCCAGCCAAAGTTCCAACCACATAGATTGCGGTGGTCAACAGTGTGTTGATACCATCATCTGCCGGTATATCCACAAGCTGAGCAAGCATGGCAACGCCGATGCAAAGAAAGCAGATCGCGCACCATAAGAGATGGCGGCGCAGTTCATCTATGGCCCCAACTATGACAAAGGCCAGTGAAAACAGAATGAGAACGGCGGGCAGGACATAAAGCATGTAAATGTTATCTTATTTCCACTTTTGTGGAGTCTTATCGCCTTCCTTCATTGAAAACACAATTCAGTAAATTAGAACGGTCATAGAAACAAAAGAATGCATATGTGAAACACTCTTGATTTCACATATCTGACCGTGCTTGAAACAGCACAAGACAATCCGCAATTTAGCCATAGGCCATTCATCGCCCTGTGGCGAAAGGAAAAGATATGAAGCCCGTTTTCCTGCAACTGCAATGCGCGCCCGGCAAGACTTATTTAGTTGCGGACACGCTCTATCAGCGCGAGATTGTTTCGGAACTGTATTCGACGAGCGGAGAATATGATCTTCTCGCCAAAATTTATGTGAAAGAGGGCGACGACATCGGCAAATTCATCAATGAACATGTGCTCGATATTCCAAATATCATGCGTTCGCTCACGACGCTCACCTTCACTGCTTTCTAGATCTTAGTGCGCCAGCCTGAAATAAAGATTTGATTCACCATTAATCCATTATCCTGTCCGTTCAGGGAACCTCTTTGTGTGCTTGAGCATTGACTGTGCGACGACCCACACTGGGTTGGAGCGAACAGAAACCGATAGAGACAGTGGAAAGATCATGGATAATCTTGAACATAGGCGGGTACTGGTTGTGGAGGACGAAATTTTCGTCGCTCTCGACGTGGCCGCCACTGTGGAAGATGCCCAGGGTACTGTTATCGGCCCTGTGGGCACCGTAAAACAAGCCATAGAACTCATGGATAGGCAAAAAGTTGACGCCGCTATTCTCGACGTCAATCTTGCCGATGGTGATCTGGAACCCATTCTTGAACGCCTGAAAAGCCAGAACATTTTTGTCGTCGTTCATACCGGCGGCGGATTGCCTGCACATCTCGCGGCCCGCTATCCCGATGTGCCGGTGTTTCGCAAACCCGTCCCACCCTATGTGCTGACAAGGACGCTGGCTCACGCCTTTTCTTCAGAAATGGCGCAACCCTGATGATGCGTCAGAGCTTTCCCGATTTTGCAACCGTTCTGAAAGAAACGGAATCTGAATATCAAGGCGGTGACTACGTGCGCAGATCACGTGTTAACATCGCTTCAGCAGTTTTTTCAGCCGGTTTCAATCCGGTTTCGAAAGAAACCTACGCAACGCAAAGACCTGCGCCCACCTTTGACGTTGGCAACGTTGAAAGCGATGAAAACAGACTAGAACGCGAAAGGCTTGAGCTTTCAAAGCGTATGGAGAGCCAGTCAGCAGCAGACATTCGCCTTGAGCTTGGCCTGCGCTTCGGCATGAATCGCACGGAGCTTGCGCGTTTGCGGCGTAATTTTGCTGCGAGCAATCACCCTGATCGCCTGCCACAAGAGTTTCGTCTCGCCGCAGAACAACGAATGAAAACGGCAAATGCGCTGCTTGATAGCGCTATGACGACCACCACAAACGGGCTTTAAGAAATTTCATTACGTTTTGATCTCAAAATCTTTTGCATTATATCAATAATATGCTAGGCTCAGAGTGTCGGTGCCTGCGATTATAATTGCACGCCTGGACTTTTCCGCCAATGCAACAACCCGCAACCGGCACAACTGCTGGGGCAATTTGCGCTTTGATTGGGACGGGTGGTTCTGGCATACCGACAACTAATTTAAAACAGTTCCTAAAAGGTTTGAAAATGCCTCCTTATCGTTCGCGTACTACCACCCACGGCCGCAATATGGCTGGCGCGCGCGGCCTATGGCGCGCCACCGGCATGAAAGATGAGGATTTTGGCAAGCCGATTATTGCTGTGGTGAATTCGTTTACACAGTTTGTGCCTGGTCATGTGCATCTCAAAGACTTGGGCCAACTTGTTGCGCGCGAAATTGAAGCGGCGGGTGGTGTTGCCAAGGAATTCAATACAATTGCCGTCGATGACGGCATCGCCATGGGCCATGACGGCATGCTCTATTCGCTGCCATCGCGCGAGCTCATCGCCGACTCGGTCGAATACATGGTCAATGCCCACTGCGCCGATGCGATGGTCTGTATTTCCAATTGCGACAAGATCACCCCCGGCATGCTTATGGCGTCGTTGCGCCTCAATATCCCGGTCGTGTTTGTTTCCGGTGGTCCGATGGAAGCCGGTAAGGTTATCTGGGACGACAAGGTCAAGAAGCTCGACCTCGTGGATGCGATGGTTGCGGCTGCAGACGACAGCTACACTGACGATCAGGTCAAGGCAATTGAGCGTTCCGCCTGCCCGACCTGCGGTTCGTGCTCGGGCATGTTCACCGCAAATTCGATGAACTGCCTGACCGAAGCGCTTGGTCTGTCGCTGCCAGGCAATGGCTCGACGCTTGCAACCCATGCCGACCGTAAGCGTCTGTTTGTGGAAGCCGGTCATCTCATTGTCGATCTTGCACGCCGCTATTACGAGCAGGACGATGAAAACGTGCTGCCGCGTTCGATTGCAAGCTTCGCTGCCTTTGAAAACGCCATGACACTCGATATTTCCATGGGCGGCTCGACCAATACGGTTCTGCATCTGCTTGCAGCAGCGCAAGAAGCCGAAATCGACTTCACCATGGCAGACATTGACCGTTTGTCGCGCGGTGTTCCGGTGCTTTGTAAAGTGGCACCCGCCAACAACACCGTTCACATGGAAGATGTACATCGCGCTGGCGGCATCATGGGCATTCTCGGTCAGCTCGACAAGGCAGGCCTGATCAATACCGACCTGCCAACCGTGCACAGCGAAACCATGGGCAAGGCGCTTGATACTTGGGACGTAACCCGTACCAACAGCGAAATGGTGCACAAGTTCTATTCAGCTGCGCCCGGCGGCGTGCCGACACAGGTGGCATTCAGTCAGGAACGCCGCTTTGACAGCGTTGACGCCGACCGCGAAAACGGCGTTATCCGCTCGAAAGAACATGCATTCAGTCAGGACGGCGGTCTGGCCGTCCTGTATGGCAATCTCGCCGAAGATGGCTGCATCGTGAAGACGGCAGGCGTGGATGATTCCATCCTGAAATTCTCCGGCCCGGCCCGTATCTTTGAAAGTCAGGATACGGCTGTGCTTGGCATTCTCAATGGCAAGATCAAAGCTGGCGACATTGTGCTGATCCGCTATGAAGGTCCGCGCGGTGGCCCCGGCATGCAGGAAATGCTCTATCCGACCAGCTACCTGAAATCGAAGGGTCTGGGTAAGGCTTGCGCGCTAATCACAGACGGACGTTTCTCGGGCGGCTCTTCGGGGCTTTCTATTGGTCACGTTTCGCCAGAAGCAGCCGAAGGCGGAACAATCGGACTGGTGCGTGAAGGCGATATTATTGACATCGACATTCCGAACCGTAAGATTCATCTTGCTGTTGACGATGCAACGCTGGCAGAGCGCCGTGCCGAGCAGAATGCAACAGGCTGGAAGCCACTGGAACAGCGCAAGCGCAAGATTTCCACCGCTCTAAAAGCTTATGCTTCCATGGCAACCAGTGCTGCCAAGGGCGCGGTACGGAAATTGCCGGATTGATAATTAAGTAAAGTAAAAGCCCTGCACATGCGGGGCTTTTTCCATTTAATGACTTTTAATTATTGCAGTGCTATCTCAATCGCAGGCATTAGATCATTCTTCACTGACTGCGGCGTAAACGGCCCAACATGCTTGTAGACGATCTTCCCTTCCGCATCGACGAGGAAGGTTTCAGGCACGCCATAAACGCCCCATTCGATGGCTGATCGGCCGGCGCGGTCGGCACCGACTGCTGCAAACGGATTGCCGAGATCACCTAAGAAACGGCGTGCGTTTTCGGGCTGGTCTTTGTAATTAAGGCCGACCACACGAATGCGCTCGTCCTTAGCTATTTCCATCAGCAGCGGATGCTCCTGACGACAAGGCACGCACCACGATCCCCACACATTGACAAGTGTCAGTTTGCCCCCAGAACCAGTTTTAAAATCTTCGCTGTTAAGGCCGGGAACAGGCGCACCATCGCGCATCAAGCCTTCGACGGACGGGAGGTTGGTTTGTGGGGCATCCTTGCCAATGAGCGCCGAAGGGATGGTTGTATTGTCCTTGCCCGACAGAAGCTGCGTGGCAAAGATCGCGGCCAATCCTACAAAAATCAGCAAAGGCAGCAGCGCCACCCATGTTGCGCGTTTTTTTGTGGCTTCAGTCATTAAGCGGAACCCTTTGCCGAACGGCGACGCACGCCCTGCGCATCAAGCCGTTTCAGCTCGTTTTTCTGAATGCGCTGATCAATCAATATCCAGCCGATAGTGATGGCAAGCGCTGCGGCTGCAATCCCGTAAGACGTCATCACATAAGCGAAATGGCTCATTGTGCAACCTCCCCTTGCGCGTCTGTGCGCTCTCTTTTCAGACGGCTGCGATCTGCATTGCGTGCCGCGAGCTTTTTCATCATTGCCACGCGACGGCGCCAGATTTCATTGCGCATCGCCATCATATGCAGCGTGAGGAAAAGCAGCGTGAAGCCAATCGCCATCACAAAAAGAGGTCGCAGCATCGAACCATCAATCGTCGGTCCATCCATGCGGAAAACTGAGGCTGGCTGGTGCAATGTGTTCCACCAGTCGACCGAAAACTTGATGATCGGAATGTTGATAAAGCCGACCAATGTGAGCACCGCGACGGGCTTTGCACTCTTTGCCGGATCATCCATGGCGCGGGACAGCGCAATAATGCCAAGATACATCAGGAATAGCACGAAGACGGAAGTCAGCCGTGCATCCCACACCCACCATGTTCCCCACATGGGCTTGCCCCAGAGAGAACCTGTTGCAAGTGCCAATGCTGTGAACACCGCGCCGAGAGGCGCTGCGGCACGGATGGAGACATCGGCCAGCGGATGACGCCAGACCAGCGTGCCCAGCGCCGAGATTGCCATGATCGAATAACACATCATGGAAAGCCATGCGAAAGGCACATGAATATACATGATGCGAACCGTCAGCCCCTGCTGATAATCATCAGGAGACAGGAAAACCATATAAAGCCCCGCGGCCAGAAACAGCGCCGAAAGACTGCCAAGCCACGGCAATAGCTTGCCCACAAGGGCCAGGAAGCGGGTAGGGTTTGCCAGATCAAGCCAGCTCGTGGTTTTCGCAACGTCTTTCGTCATAAGCTATACTTACCTTCACGCGGTATGTCGTTCAATTGACCGTAATCAACTGCGTCAATCCGCCAAGCATGATTCTATCCAAAAACCACTTCGCACTTTTGCTGGAAATGCTTAATCAGCCGAACTTTTTAATGAAGCTGCTGCTGCCAACGGACCCAAAACCGCGAAGAACAGCGTAAGTGCTCCAAGAATTAGAAACGGCGCGAAGAAAGGCGCCACAGCATCGGTTGCACCATAAGAAGCGGATACGCCAAAAATCAGCACCGGAATGGTGAGCGGCAGTACGATGACCGAAACCAGCAAACCACCGCGTGGAAGCGCCACGGCAAGTGCTGCACCGACTGCGCCAATAAAGGCAATGGCCGGCGTTCCTACCAGAAGCGTGATGGTCGTTGCAGCCGTTGCCGTCGCATCCATATTCATGAACAGCCCCAGCATGGGCGACGCAATCACCAGCGGCAATACACTTGCCACCCAATGCGCCAGACATTTCACAAACACCGTGAAAGCCAGCATATGCCGATCGGTGCCGATCAGCAGCAGATCAAGCGATCCATCGTCGCGATCCGCCTGAAATAGCCGGTCTAGACCCAGCAACGTTGCAAGCAATGCGCCGATCCACAGCATAGCCGGGCCAATGCGCGACAACAGATTGAGATCAGGACCAACGCCAAAAGGCATCACTGAAATTACTGCGAGAAAAAACAAAATACCAATCAGCGCGCCGCCACCGGCGCGAAAACTTAAGCGCATATCTCTGATAAAAAGCGCTAGCATCACATAGCCTCAACTGAATAGCTGGCCATGTCGAGCGCCTTTACGCCAATATTTCGTTTCAGCGTAATTTCGGACGGGAAACCCGTTCCCAATTTCTCTGAAACGGCGTCTAAGCCCAACGGAATATGCGTTGCGGCGATAATCATGCCGCCTTGTTGCATGTGTTCGCGCATAAGCTCTGCGAAACGCGACTCAGAAGCCTTGTCGAGACCAGACGTTGGTTCATCTACAATCCAGACAGGACGATGACTGACCAACAATTTGGCAATCGAAACACGACGTTTCTGTCCGGTCGAAAGATAACCGAAAGGCAGGTGCTCCACATCCGGTAAATCAACGGTCGCAAGCGCTTCATCAATATCGAGAAGCGTTTCACCATTGAACTTCTGCCAGAACAGCAGGTTCTCGCGAACGCTCAAAGCGGGTTTCATTGCGTTGTGATGACCAAGATAATGACATGCTGCGCGAACGGGTAGAATCTCTTCATCTTCGAGGAGTTGTATATGCCCATCCTCAGGCGCAAGCAGACCGCAGATGATTCGGAGCAAGGTGGATTTTCCTGAACCGTTCGGTCCCGTGACGATCAGCGCTTCGCAAGACACTAAATCGAAGGACAGAGCAGAGAAAATAGTCTCGCCACCGCGCTCGCCCACCAGGTTTTCGGCCACAAGCCGCATTTTCTCTCCTCACACCACATCCGTCAGGGGCCAGATGGGGTTATCGCAACATTTCGCCGCAAGGGGGCAAATTGACGAAATTCAGTCTGGAATCGTTTTAGGAAACTCTCTATATGATGGCTACCATGCCAGCGGTCGGTGTGGAAACGAATTTTGGCCGATCTCAAACACTTGTCGCTTACGAAAGCACAGGTTTCGGGACGGACAGCGGAAATGACTGCACCCGCACCTTTAGCGCGTCCTTGAAACGCAGCAGAGGCGTTCGTCCTGGTTTTCCGGCCAGTAGCATAAAGGACGAACGAAGTGTCGCACATCGACAGCTTTAAATGCCGCAAAACTCTTACCGTCGGCGGTAAGGAATACGTCTATTACAGCCTAACCGAAGCCGAAAAGAACGGCTTGACGGGCGTTTCCAAGCTTCCTTTTTCTATGAAGGTTCTGCTTGAAAACCTGCTTCGCTTCGAAGACGATCGCACCGTCAAGAAGTCCGATATTGAAGCTATTGCCGCATGGCTCAACGATCGCGGTTCGGCGGGCGCTGAAATTGCTTACCGCCCAGCGCGCGTATTGATGCAGGACTTCACCGGCGTTCCAGCCGTTGTAGACCTTGCTGCTATGCGCGACGGCCTAAAGGCGCTCGGCGGCGACCCGGAAAAGATCAATCCGCTGGTTCCTGTTGACCTTGTCATCGACCACTCAGTCATCGTCGATGAATTCGGCAACCCAAGCGCGTTCAAGGCCAATGTTGACCTCGAATATCAGCGCAACGGCGAGCGCTATCGCTTCCTCAAGTGGGGCCAGCAAGCATTCAAGAACTTCCGCGTTGTTCCTCCTGGCACAGGCATCTGCCATCAGGTGAACCTTGAATATCTGGCACAAGCCGTCTGGACCAAAGAAGAAGACGGCGAAACCGTTGCCTATCCTGACACCTGCGTCGGCACAGATTCCCATACCACCATGGTCAATGGCCTTGGCGTTCTGGGTTGGGGCGTTGGTGGTATTGAAGCTGAAGCTGCGATGCTCGGCCAGCCCGTTTCCATGCTTCTGCCAGAAGTGATTGGCTTCCGCCTGACCGGCAAGGTCAAAGAAGGCGTGACAGCAACCGATCTCGTGCTCACCGTTACGCAGATGCTGCGTAAGAAAGGCGTTGTCGGCAAGTTCGTCGAATTCTTCGGCGAAGGCCTCGACAATATGACGCTCGCGGATCGTGCGACCATTGCAAACATGGGACCTGAATATGGCGCAACTTGCGGCTTCTTCCCGATCGACAATGAAACGCTCAACTACATGAACACGACCGGCCGTGCAGAAGACCGCATGGCGCTTGTAGAAGCCTATTCCCGTGCGCAGGGCATGTGGCGTGAAGCGGGATCGGAAGATCCAGTCTTCACCGACATTCTTGAACTGGACATGAGCGAAGTTGTTCCTTCGATGGCCGGTCCAAAGCGTCCTGAAGGCCGCATTGCACTGGAAAACATCGGTTCGGGTTTCGCAACCTCGCTTGAAACCGAATACAAGAAAACAACCGGTCAGGCCGCGCGTTACGCTGTTGAAGGTGAAGACTTCGATCTCGGTCATGGCGATGTGGCCATTGCTGCCATCACATCCTGCACCAACACATCGAACCCAAGCGTTCTGATTGCTGCGGGTCTTCTGGCTCGCAATGCAGTTGCCAAGGGTCTCAAGACCAAGCCTTGGGTCAAGACATCGCTTGCGCCTGGTTCTCAGGTTGTTGCCGCTTATCTTGAATCCGCTGGTCTCCAAAAGGATCTGGATGCACTCGGCTTCAATTTGGTTGGTTTTGGTTGCACGACCTGTATCGGTAACTCGGGTCCATTGCCCGCGCCGATCTCCAAGACCATTAATGAAAAGGGCCTGATCGCAGCTGCCGTTCTTTCCGGCAACCGTAACTTTGAAGGCCGTGTTTCGCCGGACGTTCAGGCAAACTATCTGGCTTCCCCGCCATTGGTTGTTGCCCATGCGCTTGCTGGAACGGTCACAAAGGACCTGACCAAGGAGCCGCTTGGTGAAGACCAGAATGGCAATCCGGTGTTCCTGCGCGACATCTGGCCTTCATCGGCTGAAATTCAAGAATTCATTGCCAAAAACGTCACCCGTAAGATTTTCTCCGAAAAATATGCGGATGTGTTCAAAGGCGACGAAAACTGGCAGGCCGTTCAGGTTCCTGCTGGCCAGACCTATGCATGGGACGACAATTCGACCTATGTGCAGAACCCGCCTTACTTTGTTGGTATGGGCAAGTCGGCTGGTACGATCGCAGACGTCAAGGGCGCCCGCGTACTGGGTCTCTTCGGCGACAAGATCACCACCGACCACATCTCTCCTGCAGGCTCCATCAAGGCGCAGTCCCCTGCTGGCAAGTACCTTATTGACCATGGCGTCGGCATTGCCGACTTCAACCAGTACGGCACGCGACGCGGTAATCATGAAGTGATGATGCGCGGCACCTTCGCAAATATCCGTATTCGCAATCACATGCTGGGCGAAAACGGTCGTGAAGGTGGCTACACCATCCACTATCCGTCGAAGGAAGAAACCTCGATCTATGATGCAGCCATGCAGTATAAGGCCGAGGGCGTTCCGCTCGTCGTCTTCGCTGGCGTCGAATATGGAAACGGTTCGTCACGTGACTGGGCCGCAAAGGGCACCAATCTGCTCGGTGTCAAGGCTGTGATTGCGCAGTCGTTTGAGCGTATTCACCGCTCGAACCTCGTTGGCATGGGCATTGTGCCTTTCGTCTTCGAGGAAGGCACAAGCTGGCAGACGCTCGGTCTTAAGGGTGACGAAATCGTCTCCATTGAAGGTCTTGCTGATGTGCGTCCGCGTCAGAAGATCGAAGCCTCGATCACGTTTGCCGATGGCAGCGTGAAGAAGGTACCGCTCATCTGCCGCATCGATACGCTGGATGAGCTCGACTATATGAAGAACGGTGGCATTTTGCAGACCGTTCTGCGCGATCTGGCTGCTTAATTAAAGCTAAGCATGAAATTAGAGAGCCGCCGGAGCAATCCGGCGGCTTTTTCACGGACATTGTAAGCGTGAGATAAAAGAAACACTCATGATACAAATCTCACTGCAACGTGACTTCCTATTGATCGACGTAATTCCTACATAATAAATGTCAGCATCAATCATTAAAGGATCAAACAAAGTGACACTCCACCGCCCAGATGAAGGCACAAATGCATGGCTCGCCGTTGATATTCACGGCTTGCGGGGCGTTTGCGCGGCGTTGGGGCTGGCGTTCACTGGTTGTTTGTCCATGCATGGTGTGGCCAAGGCCCAGGATAGCAGCACGCGCACATCGGTTCTTGAGCTATATACCAGTCAGGGCTGCAAATCCTGCCCGCAGGCGGACAAGAATCTGGCAACATATGCCGACGACCCAAATGTTCTGGCGCTGTCGTTTCACGTCAATTACTGGGATTATTTGGGTTGGCGCGATACGCTTGCGTCACAGGACAATACCGACCGCCAGAACGCCTATCGCAATTCGTTCAATGCCAAGATGGTGTATACGCCGCAGGCTATCGTCAATGGCACGTCTGAAGTGAATGGCGGCGAAGCTGACGCCGTAAAACAGCACCTTTCTGCAAACAAACTCAACGTGCCTGTTTCGATTGAAAAGCTGGATGATGGACGCCTGTCCATCAATATCTCAAAGGGCGAAAAGCCAAAAGCGCCCGTGCATGTGGTGATGTTCTATTTGCGCGATGCTGTGACAATCCCTATCGAAAATGGCGAGAATGCCGGGCAGTCAGTCACCTATCGCAATACGGTGATGGACATCAACACAATCGGCATGTGGGATGGTGAAGCGATGAAAATCGAGCTGCCTGCGTCCGAACTCAAGCGCAAGGATGTAACCGGCTGCGCGATAATATTGCAGGAGAGCAACAGTGCCAATGCACTCGGTCCAATCCATGGCGCGGCTATATTCAAACAATCTAATCCGTTGAGTCTCTGATCGGAGCAGCAACAAGAACGCTGTCTAAAGTTTTTCAGTTATAAATTTCGGAAGTTTTGTTTTGTCCTGAGACGCTGATCAAGCGCGAGTTGGTTCGGTTCGGGCAGTCCTTTGGGCGGGGGGCTTGGGGTGGACATACTCGAACCGAACCGTCTCAGGCAACACGGTAATGCTGACGTCACAATCAGGCTGCAATGCGAAGTTGACAAGGCCAAAATGTGGCCGCTGATCACCATTAAGAACAGCTATTCTCTTTTCGTGAACAGCTAATATACAACAAATTGGGAGGCTCGCCCAAGGTGTCGATTGTAGAAGCTCGATTGAAAGAACGCGAGCGCTTGCATTTAATTCATAAAAGCATCACCTTAGCGTCACGAAGTAATTTGATCAGCACACCGCGTTTCCTTCACAATCCACCGCTTGATGAAAGGAAGACCATGGATATACCAAACGCTGTGAATGAAGATAAATCTACCCATTCGCCCTCTCATCCATCGGTTGTGTCAAAAATCATTTCTTTAAATCAAACACGAGTGCCATCATCCACTGTAAGCTTTGATAGGCATGAGCTTGGAAAAATTCTGAACATTTATGGCCGTATGGTCGCTACCGGTTCATGGCGTGATTACGCCATCGATCATCTCGCTGACCGCGCTGTATTTTCAATCTTTCGTCGGGCAAGCGAAGTTCCGCTGTTCCGTGTTGAGAAGAACCCCAAACTCGCTCAAAGGCAGGGGGCTTATTCGGTTATTGCGGCAAGCGGCCTGATCATGAAACGCGGACATGAGCTTGAACGTGTTCTGCGCGTTTTCGATAAAAGCCTGAAGCTGGTCGATGATTAATTCGCGAGAGGCACTTCGCCCGGATCAAGCGTGCAGCCGCCATTGAGCGGCAATTGCATCAGCACGGTATCGAGCCAGCGGCCATGCTTGAAGCCCGATCCCTGAATACGTCCGCAATGGATAAAGCCCATCCTCTCATGAAGCTTTACCGAGCCGATATTGTGCTCACCATCGCCGACCACAGCTAAAAGCTGTCTGAACCCAAGTGTAGTCGCGCGGCTAATCAGTTCACCGAGCAGCAGCTTGCCAACGCCCTTCCCCTTCGCATCCGGTGCGATATAGATCGAGTCTTCCGCAAGCCAGCGATAAGCCGGTCGAGTGCGGAAATAGCTGATATAGGCATAGCCCAGCACGTGACCATTTTCCTCAGCGACGAGAATCGGGAAGCCCTGCTCAACAAAAGCATCGAAGCGGCGTGTCATCTCATCGAGCGTGGGTGGTTCGATCTCATAGGAACCGGAACCGTTGAGAACGGCTTCCGTGTAGATCGCAGTGATGGCTTCAATATCAGTGAGCTGGAAATCTCGAATGAGGGGCATGTTGCGAGCCGGAAGTCCGTTTATGATTATCACTGCAACATGCATCGAACACAGCGCTTTGAAAAGCAAAAAGGCAGCGTTTCCGCTGCCTTTTCGTTTTGTCTCAATTCTTACTCTTTAGTCGCGGTTACCCATGAACTGCAGCAGGAACATGAACATATTGATGAAGTCGAGGTACAGACGCAGCGCGCCCATAACGACCTTGCGGCCCTGCGTTTCCGAAGAGTCGCCTTCGAAATACATTTCCTTGATCGACTGAGTGTCATAGGCGGTGAGGCCTGCAAAGATCAGAACACCAATTACCGAGATTGCGAACTGCAGCGCAGTCGAACCAAGGAAGATGTTGACGACCGATGCTATGATCAGGCCGAAAAGCCCCATCATCAGGAACGAGCCCATTGCCGACAGGTCACGCTTGGTTGTGTAACCATAGAGCGACAAGGCACCAAACGAAGCAGCCGTCACAAAGAATGTTCGCACGATGCTCTGTCCAGTGAACACCAGGAAGATCGACGACAGCGACAGACCAACGAGAGCAGCATAACCCCAGAACACGGCATTGGCTGTGCCAACCGACAGACGCTCAATGCGGAAGCTCAGGAAGAATACGGCGGCGAGCGGCGCAAGCATAACAACCCAGCGCAGCGGTGATGTGTAAAGAGCTGCACCAAGTGCGGTGAGCATTTTGCCGTTCGACATCTGTGCAACGGCAGCCGACGGATCAGTCGTTGTTGCCAATGATGCGACAGCCAAAGCAGCAAGTCCGGTAACAACCAGACCAATAGCCATCATGTTATAGACGCCCAGCATATAGCTGCGCAGACCCTGATCGATGTCAGCTCCAGCGCGAGCGCCACCTACCGGCCTCTGCTGTGCCTGAATATTGCGAAAGTCAGCCATGACTTAAATCCCTTTGCGTTGTCCCGTCCGGTGTCGAGGTCAGGCTCATTTCGAGCCGCTCCCAGGCGCCGCTGGCGGGACCCCAGCATGCCTGCTTTTTATTATGGGGATTTTAGCGCTCTCACACAAGTAGTTGCTGTAAAAAATCGTGATTGCGCTGCTTGAAATTGCGACCGCATTATCCATGCGATCCAATCATTTAGCCCGCTTCGCGTATCAACATTACAAATGCTTCATATTGTGCGCAGCACGGTTGCTGGCTTTTGACCGAGTACCCGCCATGTTCCGGCAAGTCCGAATCCAACAGTCAGAACAAGTGCGACACCAACCGTCATCAAAGCCACATCCGGCAAGAATTGTGCTTTGAGCTTCATGACTTCCACCACCACATACCATCCCGCAGCACTGCCAGCGACCAGCGCAAAGATAGCCGTTGCAAGCCCAAGCAGCATATATTCAACAATATAGGCAGCAATCAGCGTGCCACGCGTGGCGCCCAATGTTTTGAGCACAACCGCATCGTGCACACGCGCACGGTTGCCAGCCGCCAGCGCTCCTCCCAACACCAGAACTGATGCCGCAAGTGCGATGGATGCCGCAGCACGAATGGCGGTCGCAAGCTGGCTGATCAGATCATTGGCGACATCAAGTGCGTCGGTGACGCTGACCGTGGTAATTGCCGGCCATGTTTTGGTGACCTGTCGCAAAACATCCGGCGCCAGATTTTTCTGATCATCGGGAATGGTCAGCGTTGCAAGCCATGTGGCAGGCGCGCCGGCAAAGGTGTTGGGCGAGAAAACCATGACAAAATTCATCGCCAGCGTTTCCCATTGCAATTGCCGGAAACTGCCAATCTTTGCGTTGATATTGCGGCCAAGCACATTCACCGTGACTGTATCGCCAAGCTTGAGACCAAGCTCCTTGCCCTCGCGTTCCGCAAAAGATACCAGCGGTTCACCGGAGTAATTTTCCGGCCACCATTCGCCTTCAGTCAATGTCGAATTTTCAGGAACCTTGTCGGCAAAGGTAATGCCACGATCACCGCGCAACACCCATGCAGCCTCAGGCGGAATGGTCATATCGCGCACATTGGTGCCGTTGAAAGCAACGATACGACCACGCAGCATAGGGCCGGAGGTGAGTTTGCCATCTGGCACAATGCCAGAGACAAGCTTGGTGAAGTCGCCAATATCGTTGTTCTGAATGTCGACAAAGAAGAAATCGGGTGCTTGTGCCGGGATGTTTTCGGTCACCTGACGTCGCAGATTGCCGTCGATGAGCGCAATTGCCACCATCAGCGTCAGGCCAAGGCCGAGCGACAGAACCACGGAAGGTGTAAGCGCGCCGGGCCGATAGATGTTGCCAATTGCAAGGCGGAATGCTGTCGAACGAACGCGAGGCGCACGGCGCGCAAGCCAGCGAATGCCATCAGCCACCAGTCGAAGAATACCGAATGCCGCAATCGACGCCACGATGAAAATAGCCGCAATCCGCCGGTCATAGGCTACGTAAAGTGCCAAGCCCGCCAAAGCCGCGATCAACAGGACAGCCAAGCACAGATAAAGTAATGGCGGCAAGCCGCGTTGCTCAAAACCCTGCTCACGGAACAGAGCAGTCGCCGGAATATTACGTGCGCGGCCCAACGGAATGATCGCAAAGGCCAGCGTTGTGATGAGGCCAAACACCGCTGCCAATGCCAAAGCATCGGGGAAAAACCCGCCGCCACCGGCAACCGGCAGATAATTGGCAAGCACTGCGCTAGCCGCAAAAGGCATGATTGCCGCCAGAACCAGTCCAATGGCAATGCCGATCACACCAATCACCATGATCTGCACCAGATAGACCAGCACTGCAAAACGCGCAGGTGCACCCAGCGATTTGAAAGTGGCAATCACACCACGCTTACCATCAAGATAAGCGCGCACGGCATTGGCAACACCGACACCGCCAACGATCAACGCGGTAAGGCCAACCAAAGTTAGAAACTGCGAGAAGCGTTCGATATTGGCCGTCAACGCGGGGGCTGCATTGCCACGCGAACGGATATTCCAGCCAGCATCAGGGAAATCGGCTGCGGCTTTCTCGCGAAGTTGGGTGATTGCAGAATCTGGCGCACCGTCTGGCAGCGCAACTTTATAGATATGATCAACAAGGCTTCCCGGCTGAATCAGGCCAGAGGCGCGCAAACCCTCCATCGACACCAGAAAGCGTGGGGCAAAATTAAAGCCCGACGACAAAAGATCCGGCTCGCTTTCGATCAGCGCACGCAACTCGAATGTTTCAGAGCCGAGCAAAACCTTTGTGCCGAGCGCCACACCCATTCGATTGAGAAAATCCTGACTGACCGCAGCGCCGTAAACACCGTTCTCATTTTCCGTCACATCGGCGAGCGGTAGCTGCGGCGCGAGTTTTAATTCGCCAAACAGCGGATAGGCTGCATCCACCGCCTTGACCTCGACCAGCGACTGGTCGGAGCCATCGGGCATGCGTGCCATGGAACGCATGGTGGCGCTTTCTGCAAAGCGTCCCTGCTGCGCGACAAAGGCGCGTTCTTCGGTGCTTGCTTCGCGCTGATTAAGCGCAAAACTGACATCGCCACCAAGAATGCTCTGGCCTTCCGACGCAATGCCGGTGCTGACCGAACGCGCAACAGAATTGACCCCACCAATGGCTGCAACCCCCAAAGCGATGCAGGCCAGAAAAATATAAAAGCCGGAAAGGCCACCGCGCATTTCACGCAGGGCAAAGCGAAGTGCTAGCGAAAATGAAGCAACGCCGCTCATGCGCCAGCCACCGCAACCTGCAAGGCAGCATCGTTTCGTGTGGATTCTTCAATGCGACCCGAACGCACCGGAATCTCCTGATCGCAGCGCGCAGCCAAAGACGGATCATGGGTGACCAGCACCATGGTCAGTCCATTTTCGCGCTGTTTTGCAAACAGAAGATCAGTGATCTGACGACCCGTTGCTGTATCAAGATTGCCCGTTGGCTCATCAGCAATCAGGATTTTGGGCGATGGAGCAAGGGCGCGCGCGATCGCTACACGCTGCTGTTCGCCACCAGAAAGTTCTGACGGATAATGCGTCATTCGCTCACCAAGGCCAACGGCGCGCAATTCGCGTTCAGCAACTTCAAATGCATCTCTGCGTCCGGCAAGCTCAAGAGGAACGGCAACATTTTCCAGTGCTGTCATGTTGGGAATGAGGTGGAAGGACTGGAACACGATACCGATATTGGCCCCGCGAAAGGCGGCTGCCTGATCTTCCGACATCTGACTGATGGTTTCACCAGCAATCTTAACCGTGCCCTGATCGATATGCTCAAGCCCGGCCAGAACCATCAGCAGCGTCGACTTGCCCGAACCCGATGGTCCGACGATGCCAACAGAACGGCCCTGTGCGATCGAAAGCGAGACGCCTTTGAGCACATGCACCGATGAGGCAGCATGTCCGAGGGTCAGATGAACATTCTCAAGCTCAATAATCTTATCAGAAATCGGGGGTGCCACCTGTTCCGTCACGCGTTTTTCTTCCTATATAAATATTCAAGAGCCAAAGCGCGTCACAAAAAAGAGCTTGTTTTGCGCGAGAAGGAATCATGTAGGTGGATTGCCCACCACGTTGATAGATATGGGTTACAAACAATGCGTTTCAAACACTCGATCACGGTTTGGTTATCGATTTTTGCGCTGATGACATCTTTTCTTGCTGGCGGAGCACGTGCTCAAGAAGAGCCAACGGGACTGGAAGACGCATTGCCAACCGAACAGCTTGAGCAAGTCAGGATTGTCGGATTTGGCGACAGTCTGATGGCGGGATACCTTTTGCCGTCGAACTCTGCCTTCCCCCAGCAGCTTGAAAAAGCGCTCAGCGACAAAGGCTATGAGGTCAGTATCGAGAATGCAGGCGTATCGGGTGACACCACCACGGGCGGGCTTGCCCGCATCGACTGGTCAATCCCAGATGACACCAATCTGGTAATCCTGGAGCTGGGTGCCAATGATGCGCTGCGCGGAATCTCCCCCGACATCACAGAGAAAAACCTTGATGAAATGCTCGCACGTCTGAAAGCGCGTGGTATCTCGGTCATTCTTGCAGGCATGATGGCTCCGCCCAATATGGGCAAGGACTATGCCGATAAATTCAATCCGATTTACCCAAAACTCGCCCAGAAATATGGCGTGCCGCTCTATCCGTTTTTCCTTGAAGGCGTTGCAACACAAAAAGCATTGCTGCTTGAAGACGGTATGCACCCTAACGAAAAAGGCGTTGAAACGATGGTCAGCCATTTTATGCCAACCATCGAACAAAAACTGCGCACTGAACAAAAGTCGGGGACATCGGGCGGCTGACACAAAGAGGAGGCATAAACAGCTTGCCGAAAACGGCGAAGAATGATTCGCTGGTATCGTATCCACAGGAAACGAGGATTCGATTTTCCAACGATACAAAGACACTCTAACGCAGAGCGTCCTTTATGCGTCCTCAAGGACACATAGCGCTCTGGTGTAGAACGCTTCGAGGAGGATGCTTTATGCCGCGTCTCTTTACTGCCCTCGAAATCCCGCGCGATGCTGCGCTTTCGCTCTCGTTATTACGGGGCGGACTGCCCGGCGCACGCTGGATTGATGTCGAAAACTATCACTTAACCCTGCGTTTTATCGGAGATGTGGAAGGCCATGTGGCCGACGAGATTGCCAATGCGCTTGATCGCGTGCGGCGTCCCGAATTCATGCTCAACCTATCAGGTGTCGATGCGTTCGGTTCCAAGAAACCGCACAGCATCTATGCGGGTGTATCCCTCTCACCTGAACTTAACGCATTGCAGGGCGAAATCGAGCGCATCTGCAAAAGACTCGGCATTGCGGCCGATCCGCGCAAATTCGTGCCACATGTGACTTTGGCGCGGCTGAGAAACCCACGTATTGATGATGTGGTGCATTATCTCTCCTCACGCGGCAACTTCTCGACGCTGCCCTTCAAAGTCGGCCGCTTCGTGCTGATGTCGTCGCGCGATTCTGTGGGTGGCGGACCTTATATTGTCGAGGAAGCCTGGCCTTTAATGGCCGTGTCGCGCCAGAACTGGTCGGCAAGCGCTTTTGAAGAAGCGAGAACCATTCGGTAAACCTCCTCAAAATCCCCGATCTTACCATAATAAGGGTCGGGGATTTCAACTGCTTTGCCCTCTGCTATTTCGGTAAAAAGACCAATACGGGCAGTCGTGTTCGCGGGTTGGCGCTGCGCGATCATCCGCATATTGTAGCGGTCCATTCCAAGAATGAGATCAAAGCGGGTGAAATCTGTTGCGGCCAACTGGCGACAAGATTGTTCTGAAATATCAAGGCCATGCTTTGCTGCAACCCGGACTGAGCGTTCATCCGGCTCTTCGCCCGTATGGTAGCCGTTTGTGCCTGCCGAATCGATCTTCACATGTTTGATACCGCGCTTGACCAAAACATGTTCCATCACGCCTTCTGCAAGCGGAGAACGGCAGATATTGCCTGCACAGACAAACAGAATACTAGTTGGGGCTTGTTGGGTCACGGAACTCTCGCGGTTGTGATAAGTTAAACTCGGATAGCCAACAACATAGGTGAAACGGGATGGCACGCAACCGGCTGAGCGAAGAAGAACTCAAACAAGCATTGAGCGAGCTTGACGGCTGGCAGAAAGTCAATAACCGCGAGGCGATCAGCAAAAGCTTCAAGTTCAAGGATTTCAATGCGGCTTTCGGCTTCATGACGCGTGCTGCCCTTCATGCCGAAAAGCTCGACCATCACCCGGAATGGTTCAATGTCTATAATCGCGTCGACGTCACGCTTTCCACGCATAGCGAGAATTGCATTACCGAGCTTGATATAAAACTCGCGAAAAAAATGAATGCAATTGCGTAAAGTTCAAACCTTTGAAATATAAACGAAAATTATCTTTTTCTGAAAGTTGAAGCTGCCATCACGGTTTCTGCACGCATAGGGCAGAACTTTCGTCAGATTTATCAGATCGTTCCAGTTCTGACCCAGTGCGCCACCATTCACGCTGCGAATATGGACGTCGCCAACGGAAATGGCGGAATGAAAAATATGCCCGGCCCCCACATCATAAAATCCGATTGCCCGGCCATAGGGGAATGCCGAATATCCGTTCCATTGTTCGCCAGCGCGGAAATTCAATAACG
Organism: Brucella thiophenivorans; assembly: GCF_002252445.1. Lineage (GTDB taxonomy): Bacteria > Pseudomonadota > Alphaproteobacteria > Rhizobiales > Rhizobiaceae > Brucella > Brucella thiophenivorans. Next base: position 220,872 of record NZ_NNRJ01000015.1, on the reverse strand, counting down.
GTATCCAGTTTTGCCCGGATGTTCCGCGCAACGTATGTTCGGAAATTCCGGCACCCAGCAAAAAGCGCATATAGGCGGTGATGTCATAGCAAATGGCGTCCTTCACATCGATATTGACCTGGTCGCCAATATCCTGTGCTGCGGCTAGCTGATGCCCGCGATAGAACTGAGAGGACCGGTCGGTACGCACAAAGTTTTCGCCATAGCCGGTTAACTGCATGAGACATCTCCATATGATGAGCCGAAGAACGGCCCTCTTAACTGGAAACCATATTCTGGTGATTTGGGAGGACTGGTGTAGCTGTCGTTTCTGGCAGGGACAAAACTGTGCAATCTTGAAAAGTTATTGCAATATTCCCATGTTGAATATCGTCAAGTCATCAGTAACTGGCTGACAGGAGTTTGAGCCAAAGATGGATAACGTCAAAATTGATGAAATCCTCGAACCCGGAAATGAAGGTGATTTCAACAATCGCCAGGACCGGGTGAAAAAAGGATTCTGGAAGACCGCGCGCCGCGCCGGTCGCATGGTCCCGTTCATGGATGAAGTCGTTGCGGCTTATTATTGCGCGCTCGACCAGAACACGCCAACCCGCGTACGTATGACACTGATGGCAGCGCTTGCTTATTTCGTCATGCCCTTCGATGTCATTCCCGATATGCTGGTCGGAATTGGCTTCACCGATGACATTGCCGTTCTTATGGCCGCACTCACTGCCGTACGCACCCATATAACGCCCGCACACCGCATTGCAGCACATGAAGCGCTTCGTGAAGACAGCGAAACGTCTTAATCCTTCACAGATTTGTTACGCGCAAACAGCAGCTTGATAGCAAATTGATGCGGTATGACAAACTCTTGCCGCTTTCTTTTCATTGAACTTGGCAACGGGATCGTGGGGTCACGGACTTGCTCGTTCAAGTTTTCTTTCAAAACTTCACCGTTTGGTAACCCAGATTAAGTCACATTAAGGGTCACAAAACGGGACGGCGTGTTAAGCGGCGACATCCCGATATTCGACTTTGAAGCAAACGAAAGAGAACCGGTAAAAAATCATGCTTGGAAAATCGATCGTCGCGGCTTCGGTGTTTACGATTGCAATGGCGGGTTCGGCACTCGCCCAGACACCGACCCAGATTAAGCAGTTCGACGCCTGGGGCGCATATAGCTATCAGTCAGGCAATGGCAAGGTTTGCTATGTCCTGTCGGTTCCGACGCAGAAAGCACCCGCCAATGTCGATCATGGCGATAACTTCTTCCTCGTCAGCCAGAAGCCGGGCCAGAATATCAGCTTAGAACCACAGTTCATGGCTGGTTATGAACTGAACACCAATGCGAATGCCAAGGTTATTGTTACCGTGGGAAATCGCAATTTTACAATGTTCGTCAATGGAAAATCCGGCTGGATGGAAAATGCAGCGGAAGAACCGCAGCTAATCGCAGCCATGCGCGGTGGCGCGGACATGAAGGTACAGGCGCAGTCCAAGCGCGGTACAAAAACCAGTTACACCTATTCGCTCAAAGGCATTTCGGCTGCACTCGCAGCTATTCAGAATTGCAAATAAGCCAATCAGTTCATGCTAAAACTACAAGCCGGGGCTTCGCTCCGGCTTTTCTTTTTGCTGTCGTATCGCCACTTATGCATGTCTGCCGCGACAGACTGCGGGATGACGGATGCAATATTGTGTGCTATGTCCGCGCGCAACAGGGCTCGCATTTCGAATGAACGAGCCCATATATCCATGCAATCGACAAAATTATCGGGCGCTTTATGCGGTCGCCCCCAACAGTTGAAAACAGATGTCCATTTCGTTCGACCTAACCATTGATGATACGCGCGACCAGCTTGCCCGCCATGTGCGTGCAAATATGGAGCAGAAGCCGTCGCTCGTCGGCATGTCGCGTGAGGAAATGGCTGAGGCGCTGATCAAGATTGGCGTCTTGCCAAAGCAGGTCAAGATGCGCATTGCGCAGCTCTGGCACTGGCTATACGTGCGCGGCGTTTCTGATTTTGCCGATATGCGCAATATTTCCAAGGATTTGCGCGCTCTTCTGGCGCAGCATTTCACCATTGCGCGCCCGGAAGTGGTTGAAGAGCAGATTTCGCAGGATGGAACGCGCAAGTGGCTGTTCCGCTTTCCGCCGCGTGGTGCAGGGCGCCCTGTCGAAATCGAATGCGTCTACATCCCTGAAGAAGGCCGCGGCACGCTTTGTATTTCTTCGCAGGTTGGCTGCACGCTGACCTGTACCTTCTGCCATACCGGCACACAGAAGCTGGTACGCAATCTCACATCAGAAGAAATTCTGGCACAGTTGATGACGGCGCGTGACCGTCTTGGCGATTTCCCAGACACGAACACGCCGGACGGTGCCATCGTTCCGGCGGAAGGACGCAAGGTCACCAATATCGTCATGATGGGTATGGGCGAACCACTTTATAACTTCGAAGAAGTGAAAAAGGCTCTGCTGATTGCGTCTGACGGCGATGGGTTGGCGCTTTCCAAGCGCCGCATCACCCTTTCGACCTCTGGCGTTGTGCCGGAAATCTATCGCACCGGCGAAGAAATCGGCGTGATGCTGGCAATTTCGCTGCATGCGGTGCGCGATGAATTGCGCGATCTTCTGGTGCCGATCAACAAAAAATATCCGCTGGAACAGCTTCTCAAGGCTTGCCGCGAATATCCGGGCCTGTCCAATGCCAAGCGCATCACCTTTGAATATGTGATGCTCAAGGACGTCAATGACAGCATGGAAGATGCCAAGCTTCTGGTAAAGTTGCTGCGCGGCATTCCTGCCAAGATCAATCTTATCCCGTTCAATCCATGGCCCGGCACCAACTACCAGTGCTCGGACTGGGAGCATATTGAACGCTTTGCCGATTATGTAAATGCGGCCGGTTATGCTTCGCCAATCCGCACGCCACGCGGTCGTGATATTCTGGCAGCTTGCGGTCAGTTGAAGTCTGAATCAGAACGCATGCGCAAGACTGAACGTCTGGCGCTTGAAGCGATGATGATAGCGGGCCATGGAGATTAAACGCGTTTGACCGATACGTTTGATTATATCACGCGCTTTGCCATTATCGTTTTCGGCTATTGTTTAGCCGTTCTGGCAGCTGGTTTTTTTCTGGCGGCCATTTTGTATAGCCAGATCGATGTGCTTGGCTATGCCATGTCAGACCCGTTCTTTGAGGACGTTTTCACGGAAATCCGCAACAGCTGGGATACGACCGGCTTTTATGCAGCGGTCCTCGTTGGTGGGCCAGTTCTGGCATTTATGGCGGGTGGTTTCAGCTTTTTTCCGGCAGTGGTGCTGATCGTGATCAGCGAGGCGCGCGGCTGGAAATCATCGCTGCCTTATTGCATCGGTGGTCTGGTGATCGGGCTGCTTGCAATGGGAACGGGATCGCTTTTCGCGGTCGCTGATCAGAATATCGCCGCAGGTCTCGCACTTATGACAGGGGCTTTTGCCTGTTCAGGCGTTGTCGGCGGCTTCGTCTATTGGCTGATAGCCGGTTGCAATGCCGGACGATTGTTGAGCCGCCCGGCTGCATAATCTTACTTCGCCTGTGCGGTAAGAATTTTCAGCGCAAAAGCCGAAAAAACACCTGCAAAGAGCCAGTCCACAATCCGCGTGACCGTTGGGTTTTTCTTGAGAAGACCCGCGAACCTATCGGCTGCAACCACCATCGGAATGGTGAATGGCAATGCCAGCGGAATAAACGACAGGCCCAGAAAAAACAGTTTTCCTGCGGCATGAGGATCATGTGCGGAAACAAACTGCGGCAGGAAGGTCATGTTGAACAGGATGATCTTCGGATTAAGCAGATTAATGCCCAGCCCGGTCGCCCAGTTCTGAACCAGCGTGTGTTTCTTGCCGCCATTCTTTTCCGGCGAGAATGCCGACCCCTTGCGGATCGCCTGTACTGCAAGCCAGACGAGATAAATCGCCCCAATTGCTTTGAGCGCTGTGAAGGCTGCTGGCGATGCAACGATGAGTGCCGAAAGCCCCAGCGCCACCATGCTCGTATGAATGACGATACCTGTGCTTGCTCCAGCCATGCAAGCAAAGCCAGCGGCCTTGCCTTGAGAAAGCGCCCGCCCCACGAAAAGCGTCATGTCAGGACCGGGCGTGATCGACAGAATAGCTGTTGCTATCGCGAACTGGATAAAAACCGTCCCCTCAGGAATGAAGGTCAGATTTGTCAGAAAAGACATCGAATGAGACTCCGAGAATTCGCGGCAAGCTAACGCGAATTCAATTGCGCCGCCATAGGATTCTTCGATGGTTTTTCATAAGAAAATGTCATCTGGGTTGCACGCGGCTTAGCAACTGATAAAAGACTTGCAACAAGCCTTCATCGCATCAGACGGAAGTGAACTATGAGCAAGCTGAAAGACGTCAAGAAAGTCGTTCTCGCCTATTCGGGCGGTCTCGACACCTCAATTATCCTGAAATGGTTGCAGACAGAGCTTAACGCGGAAGTCGTAACCTTTACCGCCGATCTCGGTCAGGGCGAAGAACTTGAGCCAGCCCGCAAAAAAGCGGAAATGATGGGCATCAAGGAAATCTTCGTTGAGGACGTGCGCGAAGAGTTCGTGCGCGATTTCGTCTTTCCGATGTTCCGCGCCAATGCCGTCTATGAAGGCGTTTACCTACTCGGCACGTCGATTGCCCGTCCGCTGATCTCCAAGCACCTGATCGAAATCGCCAAAAAGACCGGCGCTGATGCAATTGCACACGGCGCAACCGGCAAGGGCAACGATCAGGTTCGCTTCGAGCTTTCCGCTTATGCGCTGAACCCGGACATCAAGATCATCGCGCCATGGCGTGATTGGGCCTTCAAGAGCCGTACGCATCTGCTCGAATTTGCTGAACAGCACCAGATCCCGGTTGCCAAGGACAAGAAGGGCGAAGCACCTTTCTCGGTCGACGCCAATCTTCTGCATTCGTCTTCCGAGGGCAAGGTTCTGGAAGATCCGGCAGTTGAAGCTCCTGAATATGTGCACATGCGCACGATTTCGCCGGAAGCTGCCCCTGACACGCCAACGATCATCAAGATTGGCTTTGAAAAGGGTGACGCGGTTTCGATCAATGGCGAACGTCTGTCGCCTGCAACAGTGCTTGCCAAGCTCAATGATTACGGCCGCGACAACGGCATTGGTCGTCTTGATCTGGTTGAAAACCGGTTCGTCGGCATGAAATCACGCGGCGTTTATGAAACGCCGGGCGGTACGATCCTGTTGGCTGCACACCGTGCCATCGAATCGATCACGCTTGATCGTGGTGCAGCTCATCTCAAGGATGAGTTGATGCCGCGCTATGCAGAACTGATCTATTACGGTTTCTGGTTCTCGCCAGAGCGCGAAATGTTGCAGGCCGCTATCGACCTCAGCCAGCGCCATGTCGAAGGTGAAGTCACGCTCAAGCTCTATAAGGGCAATGTGATTGTGACAGGTCGTGAAAGCGACAAGTCGCTCTATTCCGACAAGCTCGTAACGTTTGAAGACGATCAGGGCGCATATGATCAGAAGGACGCAGCAGGCTTCATCAAGCTCAATGCGCTTCGCCTGCGCACATTGGCTGCACGCGACCGTCGTTAGGCCTTTAAAAGCATGACAAAAGCCCGCCTCCCGGCGGGCTTTTTCTGTTTAAAAATTAAACGGAACGTGAGCCGTGCTTCTCTATCTGGCAATGCCTCTTTGCACTCCGTCTGGCATTTATCTGCTGATCCGCTGCATCCGCGTCCTGTGGGGCATCATCATGCCAGTGGTCCGTCATCGCTTTGCAGCCAATGATCAACCACACGTCTTCCATTTGCCAAAATCCGGACGATGTACGGTCAGCATCGTGTTTCCGCCATCAACTGTTGTCACGAGAATAGCTTATTTCTCGACGCAATTTGCGATAAGGGAACGCGAGAGCAGCGCAGCAATTGCCTATCGCTCTACAAGCCGCTCTCTGCTCGGTGTCAGACGCACCGATATGCGCGGCTATGCTTCTCATGCGCTGGGAAATTTTGAATGCGTGAGACCTGGCGATTACGAGATTACCTGCCTCACGCCTGAAAAAGCCCGGCCAGAATTTCAGCTTGAAATATCGCCCTATGTTTCGTTTCTGAAACTCGTGCCTGCAATCTTAGGGACAATTCTGGCAAGCGGGATGAGTGTTGGCGGGACGATCATGTTTATTCTTTTGCTTGCTGGAAAAATCGCATGATCCTCACACCGCGTGGCTGATAGAGCCAAGCATCTTTTCTTCGCCGGGGCGTAAGGTCAGCACCCGCACGCCATTCGACGTGACTGCCACGGTATGCTCAAACTGCGCCGAGAGTTTTCCGTCGCGCGTCACCACGGTCCAGCCGTCTTTTTCAGTCTTCACTTTGGCCGCGCCCTGATTGAGCATCGGCTCAATGGTGAACACCATGCCTTCGCGCAGCCTGACACCGGTGCCGGGCTTACCAAAATGCAGAACCTGCGGCTCTTCATGCATTTCACGACCAATGCCATGGCCGCAATATTCACGCACCACGCTGTAATCATGGCGCTTCGCGTGACGCTCAATAGCATAGCCAATGTCACCAAGCGTTGCACCGGGCCGCACGGCAGCGATACCCTTCCACAGCGCTTCATAGGTTACACGGACCAGACGCGAAGCGAAGGGAGCGACCTCACCAACCATATAGGTCTTGCTGGAATCAGCGATAAAGCCGTCCTTCTCCAGCGTAATATCAAAATTGATGATCTCGCCATTGGCGATGATTTCATCATGAGACGGCATACCGTGGCAGACCACTTCATTCCTTGAGGCATTGAGCACATAAGGAAAATCATATTGCCCCTTGCTGGCCGGACGCGCCTGCAATTCGCGGGTGATATAATCCTCGACCAGATCATTGACCTGCATCGTACTCATACCGGCAAGTGGTGTGTGGTCGAGAAGCGTGAAGACAGAAGCCAACAGCGCACCGGAAACTGCCATCTTTTCCAGCTCGGCAGGTGTCTTGGTCATGAGGTCTGCACCGCAAGATCAGGAAGCTCGACATGGGCGGCACGCAACTGCATCTGCACGATTTCATTGAATGATAGTTCCGGATTTGCCTGTGCCAGCATGCCGATTTTCATCCAGTATTCAGCCTGCGCATTGATCGAGCGGCACATGACGTCGCTCGCCTTACGCACTTCTTCATGCAGTTCATCGTCAATTTTTACGATACCCATCATGCTTTCCAGTTTGGTATATATGAAACATATATAAATCGTATATTGATCTCTATCAAGACTAACCAATTTCAACCCCATACTTAAATCAGTTGCATTTAATACGGCACCATATTATATGTCGCCATATGGAAATCATTGAACAAAAGCATCACGCCCTTCTGGGCGAACTCGAACGTCGAAAAGCTCCGTCAACCGGCGAGCTGAAGGCCTGTTTTGAAATACTGTCACTGGCTGCTGCGATTGATCGTGACTGCGCGAACAGGCTTGCACCTCACAAGCTTTCCGAGGGTAAGTTTGTGCTGCTGTTTCTGTTGCGGAGTGCACCTGACGGCCTCTCGCCGCACGAGCTTTCAGAACGCGCTGGCGTGACACGCGCAACCATTACCGGCCTGCTGGATGGGCTGGAGCGTGACGGCTTTCTCGCGCGCCATGCAGATACACAGGATCGCCGCAAGCTCACAGTCAGGCTGACATCCGAAGGTGCGCGATTGGCACAAGAGCTTTTCGATCAGCACACCGCTTGGATCGCAGGGCTGATGAGCGGTCTTTCAACTGGCGAACAGCAACTGCTGAGCACCCTGTTGCGCCGCATCTGGAGCCGTACCGATGCGGGGCAGTCTTTTAAAATCAGTGAAACACTAGGGCGCGTTTCGATCTGATTGGATCAGATCGGCGCTCTAAATTTTTGTTTTAACGCGCATCTTGTCCGAAAACTGTTTCACACTTTTCGGGATGCGCTCTAAAGGATATGACATGACTTATTACCTCGCCGAACTCTATTCACCCAAGACAAGCTGGCTTGAACTTGATGCGAGCGGCAGGCAGACTTTCTTTGAAAAAGTCGGTGCAGGGATGGGGGGCTTAGAAGAACTTGGTATCGAAGCTTTGGCTTTGGGTCCGGTTGATACAAGCAAGCCTTATGCGCCAGAGCAGGGCTTTTTTGCTATTTGGCGTTTCCCGGATGAGGCAGCACTCGACATGTTGATTACAGGAATCACCGCCACCGGCTGGCATGATTATTTTGACACCATCAATGCGGCAGGTGCTGGCACCGACTTCCCCGGTCATCTCGCGCAACTCGCAGGCGTGCCCTTCAAAGAAGCCACCTGATCTGATCAATCACGACCATAAATGCTTCCTTTCACCGATCTGAGGGGAAGCATTTTTCTTATCCACACCAACTCACAGATGATCGTGCTTGACTCTTTGCTGACTCGATTCAATACTAGAACATAAAGTGAACAAGTGGCAATTCCAGTCAAAATGTGAAGCGGTTTTACGTCTGGAATTGCATCTTTAAAAACACAGGATTTCGACGTGAGCGGCATCGACATCGCGGCGTTGCGGCGCATGGTTACGGCCATTGCGGGCAATGCCTCACAGTCAAATTTTACAGATGAGACAGGTACAGGCAACGGGCGTGCCCGCAGCTTCACGCTTGGACTTGCAGGCGCCGACGATGCTTTTCCGCATGGGCTTGCAGGCGATGCGCTGCATGAGGTTTTTGCCGACAATCCCGGCGCGCATATGGCGGCAACTGGTTTTGCTCTCGCACTTACCTTGCGCGCTTCACAGTCAAAAAGACCTATCATCTGGATTGAGGAAGAAGCCGCTGCAAGCGAATATGGCGGGCTTTATCCGCCGGGGCTTCACGCCTTCGGGATCGATCCATCGCGGCTTCTGATTGTCCGCTGTCCTTCGGCACAGGATGTGTTGAAGGCCGCAAGCGATGCAGTGGATGCAGGAAGCGGCCAAAAGGCATCGCATTTCATCTCAAGTGTTGTTGCCTCGGTGACCGGGCAACCCAAATGCCTAGACCTGACCGCTTCGCGTCGTTTGTTGCTGGCAACACAAGCAGCGCAACTGCCTCTCATCTTGCTCAGAAGTCATCGAACAAGCGTGCAAAGTGCAGCCGTCAGCCGTTGGCGGGTTGCACAGGCATTGTCCCGCTCCAGCGGGGCCAATGCTCCCGGAAGACCTGCGTTTTCCGCCGTATTGGAGCGCAACCGGCATGGCACATGCGGACAATGGATCATGGAATGGAACAATGAAACCTTTGAATTTGGAACAGCAGAGCGCAACATCAGAGCGCTTGTTCCTCGCGCTGTGGTTTCCGTTTCTGCCGACCGACCGAATTTGCCGCGCCACTCCGCATGAGCGCAGGCAGAACCTGCCGCTTGTCTTGACCGAGCGCACAGTCAATGCGCTTCGTCTGACATCGGTGGACATGAGCGCAGCAAAACTTGGCCTGTTTCCCGGCATGGCGCTAACAGATGCGCGCGCCCGCATTGAAAGACTTGAAGTTGTCGCAGCAGCCCCGGAGCAGGATGCTATATTGCTTAAGCGTCTTGCCTTTTGGTGTGAACGCTACACCCCTCTGATAGCCTTCGACCAGCCGCATGGGCTGATGCTCGACATTACGGGCTGTGCGCATCTGTTTGGCGGACTTTGTGCCATGCGCGCGGATATTGTTCAGCGTCTTGAGCGCACTGGACTTGGTGTGCAGGCAGCCATTGCCGATAACAGCTTTGCCGCAAGGCTTCTGGCACGCGGCACCAAAGGTGGCGTTTTTAGCAGGCTGGATAGTGATCAGTTGGTGCCCCGCCTGCCACTTTCATCCCTTGAACTGACAGAGGCTGCGGAAACGGGTCTCAAACGCGCCGGTCTGAAACAGATCAGCGATGTGATGAGCCTTCCCCGTGCGGCTCTCACCGCCCGCTTTGGGAGTGATCTTGCAACAAAGCTCGACTGGCTATCGCGCAATGAACGTGCACCAATTTCGCCCTTGCGTATCATGCCGCTTCGCATCACTGAACGCCGCTTGTCAGAACCTGTATCGGTGATGGAACTGGTCGAGCGTATTTTACAGGAGCTGGCACAGGAGTTATTCGCCCTTCTTGAGACCGAGGGCAAAGGCGTAGTCTTGCTTGAAGCGAGCTTTTTCCGCGTCGATGGTAAGGTGCGCCATATTCGCATTGAAACCGGCCAGCCGCTGCGTGAAGACAGGGTTTTTATGCGTCTTATGCGTGAACGGCTCAATGCACTGACTGATCCGCTTGATGCCGGTTTTGGTTTCGACATAATCCGCCTTGCGGCATTGCGCAGTGGCAGAATTGCGCAGCATCAGACCGGGCTCGACCAGAACGAGGAAGACAGAGCAGGCTTTAGCCAGCTAATCGACCGGCTCTCAGCGCGGCTGGGGGCAAAGCGCGTGCTCATCTCCTTTGCGCGCGATACACATATGCCAGAACGGGCTTTCGGACTTCGTTCGGCCATGCAGGGAAATCCGAAAGACGCAACCGATTATGCAAATGGCAAAACACTTGCAGGTGATCCCCCGGCACGCCCGATAAAGCTGTTTCGTCCGCCGCAGCCAATCGAATCTATTGCGGAAGTACCTGATAGCCCGCCTTCGTTTTTCGTATGGCGGCGTGTGCGCCATCATGTGCGCCTTGCCGAAGGGCCGGAACGGATCGAGCCGGAATGGTGGCTCGCGATCGGCCATGACGTGCCGGATTTGCGCGACTATTATCGGGTCGAGGACGACAACGGACAGCGCTTCTGGATTTTCCGTGAAGGGCTTTATCACGGTGCGAATTACCCGCGCTGGTTTTTACATGGGCTGTTCGCGTGATGGCCGATTTTTATGAAATGGCTGCGGCCAGCAATTTTTCCTTCTTGAGCGGAGCCTCACATCCGCATGAACTGGTGTTACAGGCGCATGCACTCGGCCTTTCCGGCATCGGCATTGCTGACCGCAACACACTGGCAGGTGTGGTGCGGGCGCATGCCGCATGGAAGGATATTCGGGAGACATGCGACTTCCGGCTGTTCATCGGCTGCCGCCTTTCTTTCATAGACGGCACACCGGATATGGTTGTCTATCCACGGGATCGCCCAGCCTATGGGCAATTATGCCAATTGCTAACAACGGGAAAACACCGCGCGCTTACCAAGGGAGAATGTCATCTCGAATGGTCTGATCTGCTGTTTCGTGCGCGGCAGTTCCAGATTGCCGTCTTTGCCCCGGAAGAAGACGAGTCTGATTTTGCAATACAGCTGAAGGAAATAGCAAAAGCTGCACCCGGTTGCGTCTGGCTGGCAATGACCATGCCGCATCAGGGCCATGATGGACGTCGTGCGGAACGCATTGCGCGTTTTGCGACAGAAGCAAATGTGCCCCTGCTCGCCACCAATGATGTGCTTTATCATCATACTGATCGGCGCGCTTTGCAGGATGTGCTGACAGCAACACGTCATCACAGCACAGTTTTTGCAGCCGGTCGACTGCTTAAAAAGAACGCCGAGAGGCATCTGAAACCGCCACAGGAGATGGTTCGGCTGTTTCGCGACTATCCGCAATCCGTCAAAGCGACCGCCGATTTTATCGCGCCCATCACATTCCGGCTCGATGAGTTGAAATATGACTATCCCGATGAACCGGTGCCGCCCGGCAAGACACCGCAGCAGCATTTGCATGATCTGGCATGGGAAGGTGCTGCCGCTCATTTTGGTGCAGGCACAATTCCTGCCAAAGTTCAGGCACTCATCAACAAGGAGCTCGCGCTGATTGAACAGCTCCAGTATGCCGCCTATTTTCTGACTGTCTATGACATTGTCCGCTATGCCCGATCAAAGGGGATACTCTGTCAGGGGCGCGGTTCAGCCGCCAATTCCGTTGTGTGTTTCTGCCTTGGCATAACGGGTGTTGACCCGACAGAAGTCGATCTTCTGTTTGAGCGTTTCCTTTCTGTGGAGCGCAAAGAACCGCCGGATATAGACGTCGATTTCGAGCATGAGCGGCGCGAAGAGGTGATGCAATATATCTATGAGCGCTATTCTACGGATCGCGCGGCGATTGTCGCCACCGTCATCAGTTATCGTTCCCGTAGTGCTATCCGCGATGTCGGCAAAGCGCTTGGGCTAACGGAGGATGTGACAGCAGCGCTTGCCAATACCGTATGGGGCATATCGGGCGGCGGCATCGACAAGCAACATATCCGGCAAGCGGGTCTTGATCCCGACAATCCCATCATCCGACGCGCTGTTGAACTGGTGCTGGAACTGATCGGCTTCCCTCGCCACCTGTCACAGCATGTCGGCGGCTTTGTGCTCACCCGTGATCGGCTGGACGAAACCGTACCCATCGGTCCGGCTGCAATGGACAAGCGCTATTTTATCGAATGGGACAAGGACGATATTGATGAAGTGGGGCTGATGAAGGTCGATGTACTTTCACTGGGCATGCTCACTTGCATCCGCAAAGCGTTTGATCTCATTCACCTGCACAAGCCGCATCTCTATAACGGCAGAAAGCTGACACTCGCCACTTTGGAGCGAGAGGATGAGGTCGTCTACGACATGCTTTGTAAGGGTGATTCGCTTGGGGTGTTTCAGGTTGAAAGCCGTGCACAGATGAACATGCTGCCGCGGCTGCGTCCGCGAAAATATTACGACCTTGTCATTCAGGTGGCCATTGTACGTCCCGGCCCTATTCAGGGAGATATGGTGCATCCCTATCTGCGAAATAGAAAAAATCCAGAGAATGTAATCTACCCCGCTCCTTCACCGGAGCATGGTGAGCCGGATGAGCTGAAAAACATTCTGGAAAAGACCAAAGGCGTGCCGCTGTTTCAGGAACAGGCCATGCGCATTGCCATTGAAGCAGCCAGATTTACGCCCGATGAAGCCAATCTGTTGCGCCGCGCCATGGCGACATTCCGCAAGATGGGTACCATCCACACCATGGAAAAAAAGATGATCGATGGCATGGTCAACCGTGGCTATGATAGAATCTTTGCCGAAAACTGCTTCAACCAGATCAAGGGGTTTGGTGAATATGGCTTTCCGGAAAGCCATGCGGCGAGTTTCGCGCATCTTGTCTATATTTCGGCATGGATCAAATGCCATCACCCAGACATATTCGCAGCAGCGCTGCTCAATTCGCAACCGATGGGGTTTTATGCACCCGCCCAGATCGTGCGCGATGCGCGCGACCATAAAGTCATCGTACGGCCAGTGGACGTAAATTTTAGCCAGTGGGATAATATTCTGGAGGATACGCCCGATCCAAATCTGCTGGCGCTGCGGCTTGGTTTCCGTCAGATTGATGGATTTTCCCGTGACGCCAGCAATCTCCTTATTGCCGGTCAGCACGAGCCTTACAGGAGCATTGAGGACATGCATCGACGCTTGCGGCTCGATCGACATGCTTTCACGCTTCTTGCCGATGCCGACGCTTTCGGCTCGATCGATATGGATCGCCGCGCCGCTTTATGGGCTGTGCGTCGCCTGCCCAATGATGAAACGCTTCCACTGTTTCGCGCTGCCGCAACCAGCGAACTGGCAGAAGAACCGCATACAAAACTCCCTGCAATGGCAGCATCCGAACATGTGATTGCCGATTATGAGACAACGCGGCTCTCGCTCAAGGGGCATCCCCTGCAATATCTGCGTGAAGAACTTATGTCAGAAGGCTTTTCCACCTGTCGTTCCATACAGGAAGGGGCAAACGGTCGTCGCATGAAAGTGGCGGGTGTTGTGACTGTGCGTCAACGCCCCGGCAGCGCCAAGGGGGTAGTGTTCCTCACCATCGAAGACGAAACCGACATTGCCAATATTGTCGTCTGGCCGAAAATCATGAAAGCATTTCGCCGTGAGGTGATGGGCGCACGGCTGATCCTTATTGATGGACAGCTTCAGCGCAGTCCCGAAGGCGTTGTGCATCTGGTAGCGTCAAAGCTTGAAGACCGTTCAGCCGTCCTTATCGAAATGAGCGGCCGCGAGCCGCACCGGCTCATTACGCCATCACAGACAACGGCCCGCCATCCAAGGAATGTGAAGATTATGCCGAACTCACGCGACTTTCACTAGAGCGTGTCGCGCTTAATCATATCTACTGTGCTCGCTCTATCCGTTTGTTTTTACGCATTATCCCGCGCAAAACCGCTTCGCACTTTTGCTGAAAATACTCTAATTCCAAGCACCAACAAAAAACACAGCACAATAATGCAGTGTCGCACCGACAACGACAAAGCCGTGCCAAATCGCATTCTGAAAGCGCAGGCGTTCCCATACATGGAAAATCACGCCGAGCGAATAGACCATACCACCCGCTGCAATCAGCCAGAACACGGCCATCGGCAGCGACTGCACCATCGTGTCATAGACCATGACACCGCTCCAGCCGAGCGCCAGATAAAGCAGGATCGACAGCCGGTCAAAGCGGCCCGGCATAAACAATTTGAGCATGATGCCGACAAAAGCCACACCCCAGACAAAGACCAGTAACGGCAAAGCGCGGTCACCCATATGGATGGCGAAAGGCGTGTAGGTTCCGGCAATCAGCAGATAAATCGCGGAATGGTCAAAGCGGCGTAAAAACCATTTGGTCGGCGATATAGGCCAGATGTTATAGACCGCAGAAATCCCGAGGGCTGCAAGAAGGCTTGCCAGATAGACCGCCGATGAAATTGATGTCGCAACAGACATATTGGGCAAAAAATAAAAAAGCATAGCAATCGCACCGGCAAGCGCCAGTGCGACACCCAGCACATGAATGACACCGTCGGCCCAAAGCTCGGCCCGGTCATATTTCCATTTTATGGGATAAGGCAGTCTTACATCCATCAGGCTCGTCCATGTCTTCCTATCAAGCCATGAAACTGACATTGCATTGCAGCGTCAAGATGACAGATTGTCGAAACTTATTGAGAGCGGTTCCTGTTTAGGTGGAATCCTAGAAACCGCATTATCTATTTATATTTACGCATTATCCCACGCAAAAAGCTCAACCACTTTTGCTGGAAATGCTCTATTGAACGGCAGGTGCGAAAGAGGCCTGAATGGGTGCGACACCGGGAAGCGGAACAGCAGCAGTTTCCGGCAAGGCTGCGGGAGCCGTTGCAGTTGAAGCCGTATCAAGGGTTGGCGCATTGCGCTTCCAGCGGCCATCTAGACCAGTTTCCTGCAACAATCCCTTGCGCTTAGCATCGTAATAATAGCCACGCGCATAAAAACGAACAGCCTGGCTTTCGTCACCGTCTGCAACCTTATAGGCACCGGAGAGATAACGAACGGCATATTTCAGGTTCGTCTCAGCATCGAGAAGGCCTTTTGCATTTCCTTTGTAGCCCATACCACGCGCAGTCGGATGACTGATCTGCATCAGGCCCCAATAAGGACCGTTGCGTGCACCGGGATTAAAACGGCTTTCACGATGAACGACGCGGCGCACCAGACGTTCCGGCACGTCATAGGCAACCGAATATTTGGTAATAAGATCGTCAAGACCATCCGGCGCATGATCAGGCGTCTCGAACGCCATATTGGTAGCAAGGGAAGCCGGCGACGCTGCGGCCTGTGCGCTTGCGAAGGCAAGCATCGGCTCTGATTGCCCGCGGATACCCGGAATTGGCACTACCGATGGAAGCACCGGATTTTCAAGAGACGCGACGGTTTGCGTACCGGGGGCAGCATTGGCGTCGGCGACTGTGGTCGCACCCGCTACCGCGCCATTTGCCATTGTTGTGGTGGCTGTTGCGGTCGTAGCGGAATTTTGTGTCGGTGTTATCAGCGCAGTTTTTTCAGGCTTGCCATCGCTGGTCGTGTTGCACGCGCTCAAAGCAACAGCGCAACCAAGGATTAGGACACCTTTAAGGACCGGGAATGAAAATGGTTTGGAAAGAGCCTGAAAACGCATGACCGTTGACCTCAGGAATCGAAATCTTGTTCAATGCGTTTTTCGAGTTCAACCAGATCTTCTGGCAGAGGCATGCCTGTTGCTTTGAGCGTGTTGAGCTTCTCGCGAACAGTTTCGCGAATCTCATGAACGTCCTGCGGCTGATTTACCATCTGCTCAAAAAGCAGCGCAATTTCAGCTTTGATGTCCTCGAATGCCATAAGATCCTCTTGGCTTATCAGGCTTAAATCACAGCCCGTTTCAGTCAATATTCTTTCAATCGATGATTGTCATGTACCACGCAAAATACGCTTAGCGGAAGCCCTGAACGTCACAGGCGTGTCAAAATGAATATTTCAGCGCGTAACACAACGCTTTTCACGATCAAAGAATGTTCGGCAGCATCGTACCTAATGCATTGAATTCAAATGCAAAAATTCCTAAATCATCCAAGCCGAGACTCCCATCGGAATCGAATAGATAAATGCTCATTCCGATAAGCGCGGCTGTCAGCAAAATCGCCAATATCGTCAAAAGCAGAAGGCGGCGACCGAGAGCAGCCTTTGCGCCTGCTCTCTCAGGTGTGATCTTGTTCATGTTCAATCGTCGTTGGTGGCGTTCAGATTTTCTGGCGGTGTACCATGTTCTGGCGTGGCCGCAAGATAGCCCTGCTGCACAAGTGAATTGCGCAAAATATGGATGATGGCTTCGGTCTGATTAAGACCGGGATGTTTTTCGTTGATAAAATGCTCCAGAGCATCATGTATATCGACGGGAAGATAAATGCTCATCATTCCTCCTTCGGAATTTTTCGATTCTACGCCATCAGCCCTGACGCGCGCCCCCTCACACAACTTTCACGGAAATAGAGCCGACGCCATCTACATTTCCTTGCAAAACGTCGCCTCGCTTGACCGCTCCCACGCCTGCAGGTGTGCCGGTATAGATCAGATCACCCGGTTGCAGCTCAAACAGCGATGAGAGATAGGCGATAGTTTCCGGCACTTTCCAGATCATCTGGTTAAGATCACCTGCCTGACGCTGCTCGCCGTTGATTTTCAGCGTAATCGCAGCCGAATCAGGGTGTCCGATGTCCGACACGGGTACGATGGCCGAGCAGGGTGCGGAATGCTCAAAGGCTTTCGCCACTTCCCAAGGACGGCCAGCTTTCTTCGCCACAGCCTGCAAATCACGGCGCGTCATATCGATACCGACCGCATAGCCATAAACGTGATCAAGCGCTGTTTCGACCGGAATATCGCGCCCGCCCGTCTTGATTGCGACAACCAGCTCAATCTCGTGATGCACATCTTCGGACTTTGGCGGATAAGGAAAATCTCCGCCATTAATCACCAGGCTATCCGGATTTTTCTGGAAGAAGAAAGGTGGGGTGCGGGTTGGATCACCACCCATTTCAATAGCGTGATCAGCATAGTTCTGACCGACGCAATAAATGCGATGCACAGGAAAACGCGCTTCTGTTCCCTTCACAGGCACGGACGGCTGTGCGCAGGGCGCGAAAACATAATCTGTCATGAAAGCTAATCCCGTGGAGTGTAAATGCTGGTTCTATCATGCAAGCAGGAATCACCTGCCGCAAGTGTCGGCGGTGCAATTTACAATCATCTTTTATAAAGACGCGACAATGTAATCCGCTTTGCGGGACGCAGAAACGACCAGTTGCGCATTGGGAATATCATTTAAAAGTGCGCGTTCACGCGCCTTATCCACGCCATGGCCGTGATCGAGCCAACGCTGGATGAGACGGCGCTCAAGCTCGGCAAAAGGCACGTCCAGAAAGACAGTCATATCGAAAAATGGCGTAAGGCACGTCCATGGCGGCTCATTAAGTAACAGATAATTGCCCTCGACCAGCAATATGCGATGACCGGCGCGAACGATTGATGCGCCAGCGCGTGCGAGATCAAGCGTGCGATCAAAAACTGGAATGACAATATCGTCCTGCGTGTTTTTCAACCGCTCCAGAAGGGCTGCAAAGCCCGCACAATCGAAAGTCGGCGGCGAGCCTTTACGGCTGCGAAGACCACGTTCATCAAGGATAGCGTTGTCGAGATGAAAACCATCCATCGGCACAACGACAGCCGGTCCCGCCTCAACTTTATTGATCGCCTCGCGCAGATATTCTGAAATTGTCGATTTGCCAGCGCCGGGAGGTCCGGCAATCGCGATAATCAGACGGTCATCGGTGTTGGAAAGTCGCGCAAGAATTTCGGCAGGCAGATTTTCGGCTTGGCAAGGCTTCATGTGAGGCACCCGAATTAAAAACAGAAGTATTTTTGTAAGACAGCACACAGTTTGTTATTTTCAAACAATAAGTTTGATCTATCTTGTCTTGTAATGACCGCAAAGACTGATCACAGACACTTATTCAAATCTACCCATATTCAAATCATTGAATCGAACGGGAAAAACATGACTGCCAAAACAGTTGCCACCACGCCCTTTCAGGACCAGCAGCCCGGCACATCGGGCCTGCGTAAGAAAGTGCCGGTTTTCCAGCAGCCGAATTATGCTGAAAATTTCATCCAGTCGGTTTTCGATGTGCTGGACGGTTTTGCGGGCAAAACCCTTGTGGTCGGCGGCGACGGGCGCTTTTATAATCGCGAAGTGATCCAGAAAGTCATCAAGATCGCAGCCGCCAACGGTTTTGGCCGCATCATGGTCGGTCAGGGTGGCATTCTGTCGACGCCAGCCGCGTCCAATATGATCCGCCAATACAAGGCTTTTGGCGGGCTTATTCTATCGGCCAGCCATAATCCCGGCGGACCGAAAGAAGATTTCGGCATCAAATATAATATCGGCAATGGCGGTCCCGCACCGGAGAAGATTACCGAGGCGATCTTTGCCCGCTCCAAAGTGATTGATCAGTACAAGATCACCGATGCACCCGACGTGGACATAGACAAGATTGGCACGGCTAAAATCGGCGACACCGAGATCGTGGTCTTCGATCCGGTCGAGGACTATGCGCGATTGATGGAAACTCTGTTCGATTTCGACGCAATCCGCACGATGATCCAAAACGGCTTTGGCCTCAAATTCGATGCCATGCATGCCGTCACCGGCCCCTATGCCAAGGAAATTTTCGAGCGTCGCCTCGGCGCACCGGAAGGCAGCGTGATGAATTTCGTACCGCTGCCGGATTTTGGTGGCCATCACCCGGACCCCAATCTGGTCTATGCCAAAGAACTCTATGATCTGCTGATGTCGGATCATGCACCGGATTTTGGTGCTGCATCGGACGGCGACGGCGACCGCAATCTCATTATCGGGCGCGGCATCTTCGTGACCCCATCCGATTCGCTTGCGATGCTAGCCGCAAATGCGCATCTAGCACCGGGCTATAAGGATGGCATCAAGGGTATCGCCCGTTCGATGCCGACCAGTGCCGCCGCTGATCGCGTTGCAGAGAAGCTCGGCATCGGCATGTATGAAACCCCGACCGGCTGGAAGTTCTTTGGCAACCTGCTCGACCATGGCAAGGTCACGATTTGCGGCGAGGAAAGCTCCGGTACCGGCTCTGACCATGTGCGCGAGAAGGACGGGCTTTGGGCGGTTTTGCTCTGGCTCAATATTCTGGCAGTACGCAAGGAAAGCGTGAAAGCCATTGTCGAGGAACATTGGGCACGCTTTGGCCGCAACTATTACACCCGCCACGATTATGAAGCGGTTGATTCCGACATTGCAAAGAAGCTGGTTGCTGATTTGCGCGGCAAGCTCGCAAGCCTGCCGGGAACAAGCGTCAACGGTTTGAAAATCGAAAAGGCCGATGATTTCGCCTATCATGATCCGATCGATCATTCAGTAAGCGAACATCAGGGCATCCGCATCTATTTTGAAGGCGGTGCGCGGGTTGTGATGCGTCTGTCGGGAACCGGCACATCAGGCGCGACTATCCGCATTTATATCGAGCGCTATGAAGCAGATACAGCCAAGCATAATCTGGATACGCAGCAAACGCTGTCTACGCTAATTGATGCTGCCGAGCAAATTGCTGAGGTGAAAAAGCGCAGCGGGCGGAGTGAGCCAAGCGTGATCACATAATGGAAAGGGCCCTCGCGGGCCCTTCTTTTTTAGTCAAAAACAATCGCCGGAGCGGGCTTACCAGCCCCCTCGCCCGACTTCATGTTTTCCCACACTTTACGCGCGATATCGCGATAGATTTTCGCATGTTCGCTATCCGGCTCCACTGCGGTGATTGGCGTACCATTATCAGAATGTGCGCGCACATCCATATGCAGCGGCACTTCGCCGAGGAACGGCACCTTCAGCCGTTCCGCTTCCTTACGTGCACCCCCATGGCCGAAAATATCATAACGTTTGCCCGTATCGGGCGCGATGAAATAGCTCATGTTTTCGACAATGCCCAAAAGTGGCACATCGACCTTGCGGAACATGGCAAGACCCTTTCGCGCATCAATCAGCGCCAGATCCTGCGGTGTAGAAACAACGACCGCACCCGCCAAAGGCACCTGCTGCGCCATGGTGAGCTGTGCGTCACCCGTACCCGGAGGCATATCGACAACCAGCACATCAAGATTGCCCCATGCCACTTCGCGCAGCATCTGTGTCAGCGCTGAAATGACCATAGGTCCACGCCAGATCATCGGCGTGTCTTCTTCGACCATAAAACCCATGGACATGACCTTGACGCCATAATTTTCCATCGGCTTCAATGTTCGGCCTTCGACCGTTTCCGGGCGACCAGAAAGGCCAAGCAAGCGCGGCATCGAAGGGCCATAAATGTCGGCATCGAGAATGCCCACTTTCAGACCATTCGCCACCATGCCGAGTGCCAGATTGACAGCGGTCGTGGACTTACCCACGCCACCCTTGCCCGATGCGACGGCAATAATCGCGCCAACACCCGGAACGCCCGGTTTCGCAGCCGGACGCGGCTGTGGTGCTGCAGCTGTTGCCGCGGGACGCGGCTGCGGTTTTGGCGGCGGCGGCGCGTCGTCACTTGTGCGACCGCCCTTCTTTTCCGCAGTCAGCGTGACCAGCGCGCCAGACACGCCCGGAATTTCCTTAACCGCTTTTTCAGCAGCCAACCGCATCGGCTCAAGTCCGTTCGCGCGATCCGCGGGCACTGTAATGGAGAAAAACACCTTGCCGTCGGCAATGAAAATATCCGAAACCAGACCGAGCGACACGACATCGCTTTCGAAATCTGGTCCTGTCACAGCTTTCAACCGCTCCAGAACCTGTTCACGCGTTACGCCTGACATTATTCCAACCTCGTCTGCGGCAAGCTCTGCGCTTGCCCGCTTTGCATGTCTTGAGATAAGCCAATTTTAGCCAAAAGGCCAATAGAACCAAGCAAAGAGTTTTTGAGAGACAGGTGACATAATGGCCAAAGCCATCCACACAATGATCCGCGTTCTTGATGAGGAGCGTTCCGTTTCCTTCTACGATCAGGCTTTTGGTCTGAAAATCGCCGAGCGTATCGATTTTGAAACCTTCACGCTGGTCTATCTGCGCAGTGTCGAAGCCGATTTCGAGGTCGAGCTGACTGTCAACAAAGATCGCTCCGAGCCTTACAATCTTGGCGACGGCTATGGTCATCTGGCGGTTGTTGTCGATGATCTTGATGCGGAACATGCTCGCTTCACAACGCTTGGTCTGAAGGTTGGCAAGCTGGTTGATTTCAAGAATGACAGCGTACGGATCGCATATTTTTTCTTCGTAGAAGACCCGGATGGCTACAAGATCGAAGTCATTCAGCGCGGCGGACGCTATCAATGAGACTATTTCAGGCGAGCGGCACATAAATCGCCGCTCGTCTTCGAACAAACCAGCTTCTATTTGACGCTTGGCAAAGATGGTTGCCTTAGACTAGATAAAGTCGATCCTGAAGGAGCACACGGATTGAACAGGCGCACAGTCCAGTTACGGGTAACATTGGCAATACGCATTCTAAGCGTATTGGCGTTGATGCTTGTCGCTTTCGGACACAAGCCAGTCGCGCTCGCTTCTCCAGAACAATTGCTGCTCGCACAATATGTGTTGCCTGATGGCAGCTATCCCGTGCTTTGTATCACCGATCATGCAGTCGATATTGACGGTCATGAGGATGATCAGCATTTGCACAACAACACTGTTTGCGATGCCTGCCGCATTTCATCAGCGTTTCTGTGTCCTGCGCCTGCTCCATCGACAGGAGCCACAATCAATATTGCAACGGCTGATATTATCACGCCGTCAGAACCCATTCTGAGGCAGCAGACTTATCCGCCTCAAGCGCCGCCGCAAGCGCCGCCTTTCGCCTGAAAACAATCTTTTCCTGCACGCGCTTAGAAAAGCTGCGTCCCGACACATGATTATTCAGGTTCTTTACAATGAAAAATGCTCGTCTTTTGACATCCGCCATTTCGCTCTTTGCCCTTTGCGCTTCCGCATGCATGGCAAACGCCCACTCATCGCTTGACCAGAGCGAAGCCACGGCAGGGAGCCGCTATAAAGCTGTTGTGCGCATTCCGCATGGTTGCGACGGCAAAGCCACGACTTCGGTAAAAATTGAACTGCCAGAAGGCTTTATTGCGGCCCAGCCACAGGCAAAAGCAGGTTGGAAAATTGAAACTGCCAAGGGTGATTACGCACAGAGCTACAAAGTCCATGGCAAAGATGTAACCTCCGGCGTCAAGCAAGTCACGTTCAGCGAAGGCGAACTGCCAAGCGATTTCTATGATGAATTCGTGGTCGTTGGTCAGCTTGCCAAGTTTGACAAGGACACAACGCTGTCTTTCCCTGTGACCCAATATTGCGGCACGGATGATTCCGTTGCATGGACTGAAATTGCAGCGGACGGCCAGAACCCACACGATCTGAAAAACCCTGCCCCGCAGCTTCGCGTGCTCGTTGCTGCCGCGTCTGATGATCATTCCGGGCATGGCTCGCACGGCGATCACGCCATGGCACCAACCAAAGTGGGTGATCTAAGCATCAACGGCCCTTCGATCCGCGCGATGGTTCCGGGTGCCAAGGTTGCTGGTGGTTTTCTCACCATCAAAAATGACGGCAAGGCTGCCGACAAGCTGGTCAGCGTCACAACGACTGGCGTTAAGCGCGTTGAAATCCATGAAATGACAATGGACAATCAGGTCATGAAGATGCGCAAGCTTGAAAATGGTCTGGATATTCCAGCCGGTGAAACTGTTGAGCTGAAATCCGGTGGCTACCACCTGATGTTCATCCAGCCAGACCATCCCTACAAGGAAGGCGACAAGGTTTCCGCTACGCTGGAGTTCGAGAAGGCTGGGAAAGTTAATCTGGAATTCCCTGTGACCCCGCAAAGCGGTAAGTCGGAAGATCATTCCAACCATTGATGTTAGGGTAAAGGGCGCTAACGCGTTTCTCTCCTTACAGCATTATGCGCCCGTTTGCCGCAACCGCTACCCCGTTGTAGCGGTTGCGTTCTTCGTTTATAGCTATAAACATGACTGTAATAGTCTAGAATAATTCCAAACTGTTGAAATAGTTCATCTTTTTAAAAGCTGAGTAATTGACTCCAGATCAATTTGCGGCTTTTATATATCAGAGTTATTTTACTTAACCTTTGATGTTTGGGCCTTGAACCCGTTCGATTGGAGGACCCGATGATCGGTGTCAGCGAATGCCGGTCCGCAAATCTAGATGGATTGCCATGGCAGTTGCATCTTTTGCCGACCGGATATTGTAATGCGCGAGGGGAAACAGAACGCCTCGCGAAATCAAAGCAGCAAGACTGCGCACGTGCTCGCACCTCAGAATGGAGGCGCACATGAATATGCGTATTTCTGAGCTGAATGGCACCAATAGCGTTGGCTATTATGATCGCCTGCCGGAAAAGCTGGTGCTTGAAGGCTATCGCCGCTGGACGGCCGGTTTTGAAACCGGATCAATCATTCCATGGGAAATGACCTGGGGCCTCTATTCAGAAGTGCTTGGCAATTCTGAAGCCAAACGCGCAATCGCCGAGCTTTCGCAATTCATCCGCGTGCTGCGCCATTGTGCAAGCTGCCAATTGCGTGCTTTTCCATTCGATTCACATCATGTTTGCCGTGAGGAATGCCTCACACTGGGTCTGATCTCTGGCTTGCAGAATCAGGATGGTCTGCTGCTCGATACATGCCTTGACGCGATTGCCTGTAAGCGTCGCAGCCATGATGTGGCCGATGCTGCACGCAGTTTCGCCGAAACCTTGGCGGATTTCGGACAGACTTTGCTGCCAATACCGATCCATGCAATCGACAGTGCTTTGAACATATCCCGTCGCGCGACTTTTCACTGAGCTGAAAACGCAGCACACAAACCAATTGAGATTGAGGCCGCGAAAAGCGGCGCGAGGAGAACAAAAATGCAAGCCAGAACCGAACGACGCCTCGGCTTTGTAGCAGCGATTGCACTCACAGCATCAGCCTTTATAATGCCAGCAGCATCGACCCAGATGGCACAGGATACCACTGCACCTGCAACGCTTCATGCATCAGTGGACAGCATGAAACTGGAGCTTTCGCGCCTTATCGCTTTGGCTGACAATGCGGCCAAGCCAGTTCATTACGAATAAATTAGATAGCTATTAGCCGGGCGAAATACCTCCAGTCCGTCCGGTAAAAACAAGAGCGCGTGCATTACGAAATGCACGCGCTCTTTTTTTATCCGCGCATCTTATCCGAAAACCGCTTCACACTTTTCGGGATGCGCTCTTTTTACGATCATCCAACGATGATCGGTGCCTGTCCCTGAACGCGATTGTAAAGGTCGATAATGTCCTGATTCATCAGGCGGATACAGCCTGACGACATCGACTGACCAATCGACCACCATTCTGGTGAACCGTGAATACGATAGCCGGTGTCCCGCCCATTCTGGAAAATATAGAGCGCACGCGCGCCCAGCGGGTTCTGCGGTCCCGGTTCCTGACCGTTGCGGTATTTTTCAAGATCAGGTCGGCGCTGAATCATTTCCGGCGGAGGCGTCCAGCGCGGCCATTGGCGCTTATACTGGACATTCGCGCGTCCCTGCCATTCAAAGCCAGCCTTGCCGATACCTACGCCATAGCGCAGTGCCTCACCGCCCGGCAGGACGTAATAGAGGAAATGATCCTTGGTGGCGACGACAATGGTTCCCGGTGCCTGTCCGGTCGGATCGGGTACGATCTGACGGCGGAATTCTTTCGGAACCTTCTGATAGGGAATAGCCGGAAGCGCATATTGCCCTTCCTGCACCGCCGCATACATGACATCTGGCGTCGTGATCGCCTTGTCCACGCTGATTTGCGGGCGCATTGGCGTGATACCGCTGGTGGACATCGGATCGATGTTCATCTGAAAAGCAGACATGTCCATTGTCTGCGAACAGCCAGCAACACCGCCAAGCATGACAGCACCTGTGCCCAGCAGAAAATGACGACGGCTTAATTTCTCATTCAATTTAGACATACAAATCGCCCAACTCGAAACAATCGGCAAAATGCCTTCTTATCGTTGAATCAATTTGCGGCTTTATGGTTGAGGAAGAGTTAAACAGCTCGCGCAAGCGTTAAGAAAAATGGTTACCGCAATGTTGAGTAGAAAAATGCCGGAGGTTTCGCCCCGGCATGACTAATCAATAATCTTTTTCGTAGAAAACACCGGCGCTTGAATCGCCTTCAGATCCCAATGCGCCCTTAATCTTGAGATTACGGGAAATATCGAGATTGACCGTTCCTTTGGTTGAACCACCGGAACCCGCTTCAACGCCCAAATAGATATTATCGCGAATATAACGACCAGCACGCACAGCGGTTTGGCCTTTGCTGTCGGTCACCACATCAATATCATCAAGACCAGTGCCCTGGCGCAGCTTATTAATCAGCGAATTGTTCGATCCGCCAGCAAGTTCAGCAGCAGCCGCTGCAAGCTGTGCAATCTGGAAAGCCGACAATTCGCCAATCGAGCGTTTGAAGATCAAATGCGCCAGCACTTCATCTTGCGGCAATTCCGGCGAGGACGAGAAGACGATATTCAGATTGTCGACTGTTCCGGTGACGGTCACAATCGCTGTAATGTCATCACCTTCGCTGCGGGCAACAAAATTGATCTGCGGGTTTAGATCTCCCACCAGCGTCACAGTGCCTTCGTCAAAAGTAATGCGCTGTCCAAGGATACCAATGCGACCACGAATGAGATCGAAAGAGCCGACCGGCTGGATATTGGTTACAGGCCCGGTCAGGCGAACACTTCCGCCCAATTCGGTATCAAGGCCACGACCACGCACAAAAATCTGGTTGGGCGCGTTCACCGTTATATCGAGACGCGGCACGGTCGGCCGGGCAGTCGGTGTCGGAACGGCACCGCGACGCGTTTCGACCTTAGCGCGATCCAGCGTGATCTGTACATTTTTCGGTGTATGAATGTGACGAACTGGAACATAAGCCGCACCGCCGCCAAGGTTTTCCGGGACCGTAATTTCTGCGCGCTCCACGTCAATACGACCTGCAATCAATGGATCACGCATCAGCGGGCCAGTGATTGAAATAGCGCCATCCACGGTCGCCACCACCAGCTTGCCATCGGCATAGCGCGCACGGTCAAGCTTGATGTCGATATTGGCCGGGAAATTGGCTTCAGCATTGGTGGAAATCGTGCCAGTGGCAGAAACCGAGCCACCACCGCCAAAGCCCGCATTGACCTGACGCAGCGTGATGGTTTCACCCTCCATCGCGCCCATGATATTAATATTGTTCAGCCGCAGATTGGTTTCAGGATCGATGAATTGCGCACCCGATGTCGAGAACATGCCGCGCAGTTGTGGCTTATCGAAACCGCCTGAAACATTCGCCGTGAGCGAAAGCGTACCGGTTGCCTGCGAACCACGATCGGCAAGGAAGCGATTGGCGAGCGCCAGCGGCACGCTGCCCGACACGTCTACACCAAGCCCCTGCCCCGAAAACGGCACCTTTCCATTGGCGGTGACATTGAGGCCCTGCGGTCCATCAAGGGTCAGCGAAGATATATCGACGGCCATGGCCGCGTAATTGCCCGCAGCCTGCAGGCTCAAGGGTGCAAGCCCATTGTCGCGCAGTGGCTTGGCCGCAAGCCCCGTACCACGCAGATTAAAGCTCGCCGCCGGATTGGTCAGAGGTCCCGTGACACGCGCAGTACCCGTCACGTTGCCCGCAAGGTCTTGTCCTTTGACCACGCCATTGAGTGCCGTCAGCGGCAGATTTGCGAGATTAACATCAACCGCCAGATCGCCCTGTCCAAGCGGCACACCACCCTTGGCGGTTACATCTATACCGCCGCCGCCCGTGACGCGCGCATCGACATTGAGGCGATTGTTTTGCGAACTGCCCTTGGCGTCCGCATCCAAAGGCGCAATGCCCTGATCTTTCAATTGAGCCGCAGTCACGCCACGCGCTGTAATATCGAAGGCTGCATTGGGATTTTCGCGTGTACCTGTAACGCGCGCCGTGCCGTTGACGATGCCACCAAGGCCCAGTTCAGGTTGGAAACTATTGGCAAGTGCGAGCGGCAAATTGGATAAAGCGACCGAAAGATCGAGACGCTCTCCAATGGCGCCATTGACCTTGACCTGCCCGTCACCCGTATTTACCAAAATATCGCCAAACGAAATATCGCTGCCTTTCATGGCAATGGTTGCGGGGGCTGCCAATGTCGCTGAAAGCGAACCTTGCTTCACATCGGCAGATGCCAATGCCAGTTCAAAGCCGCCATCTTTGGGTTCAAGTGAACCGCTCGCATTGGCAGTCGTGCCAATCTTAAGCTTGGTGCTTGCTGTGAAGTCGGTCTTGGTACCGGTCGCATTTGCCGTGGCATTAAAACTGTCGATACCGAAAGTGCTAACCAGAATGTCACGTGCGCTCGCCGTACCATCGACAACCGGCACGCCGAACAGGTCCTGTGCGGTGAGCGCAATATCTGCGGACGCTATGTGATTGCCGTTTATTTTCAGGCCATTGGCCTTGGCATTAACAACAGCATTCTGGCGCTCGCCATTGGCATCAAGTGTGATGTCGGCATTGGCCGAGCCCGTCGCATCTGCAAGGAAAAGCGCTGCCGCGGTTGAAATATCGGGCGCATCGACATTCAACTGTCCTGCCAGAAGACCCTTGGCATTCTGCGTAATATTGCCCGAAACATGCGTACCACCGGCACTGAACACAAGGTTGGTCAGGCGCTTCTCGTCATTGACAATGTCGATGAGCGAACCAAGGTCGATCTTCTCGCCATTCAGAAAGGCGCTGCCTGCAAGCTTGCCGGAAAGTGACGCGCCGGTCGTTGCATTGCCATCCAGTAAAGCGTTGAAATCGAGGCCACCATCGGAGAGCTTTCGATCTGCAAGGGTTCCTTGCGGTGCGTCTGCGCGCAATGCCAGTGCAATCAGCTTGTCATCGCCGCGCGCGCTACCTTTAATTGTCATGCGGCCAGACGCCTTGTCCGATAAGAGCTTAAGGTCGGACAACATTACGCCAAAATCGAAATCTGCCTTGTCGGATGCGAAAGAACCATTGGCGGTGATTTCGCTCAATTCATTGCCTATGCGAAAGTCTCGGGCGGCAAATCCTGCGCTACTGCGAGCAATTCCACCGCTCAGCTTCACATCACCATTGAGAATATTATCGACCGCTTCAGTTCCGGTGCGCATGTTCTGCGCATTGCCATCGAGATTAAGGTCAAAAGCGCCGCTGATCGGGCTGACACTGCCCGATGCCTTCACATCGATACTGCCTGCAAGATCGCGATCGGCAATTGCACCATAGGGGGCAAGGCTTGCTACTTTTGCAAGAATATCGCCGTTGAAAACAAAATCATTGATCTTGCCATTGAGTTCAAGGCTCAGCCCATTGCCTTCAATGCTTACTTTCGCAAGATCGACCGCCGTGCCAGCACGCCAGCCGCCATTGATCACAAGATCAATCTTATCCCCCAGCGCTTCGGCAATTTTTGCATCACGCGCACCAATACCGCTCACGCCCCCGGACACATCGAATGTCACACGACGGCTGGCAGCATCATTGAGATTTTCTGCAACGCCGCCCATATCGAGCGCGATGCTGGAAGCCGAAATAGTTTCATTTTTGAAACCGGAAACCGCAAGCTTTCCTGTCCAGTCATTGGTTGGGCGGTCGCCATAGGAAACCTGGAAAGTCGCATTGTTGATGGTCGTTTCACCACCCTTGACAGGCAAAAGCACTTGGCCTTTGTTTTCATCCTGAATATTTGCATCGACCCGCAGCTTGCTCAGAAAGCCATCACTGCCCAATTCTGCTGAGGCTTTGAGCTTCAATGCAGCCGCGTTCAGTGTCAGATCATCCAGGCGGAAACCGCCGCCGTCTTTGAGCAAGCCATTTGCAGAAAGCGCTGTCTGCGCGCCGAAGAAGTCGCGAAAGGCTGGCGGAACCAGAACTGCAATAGGGCCATCAATACGGGTTGCAAAAACACGGCCATCTGCCTGACGAACAAGCGTGAAACCGCCTGTCAGCGTGCGCGTGCCATTGGTATCGAGTGCCAGATCGATCTTAAGATCATCAAGAGTACCGTTGCCGGTCAGATTAAGATCAACCGGAGGGCGTCCATCAATATTGAGCAGATTTGCAACAATACCATTGGCAGGCTCTGTGACTTTCAGATCAAGATCGAGTTTCTGATCGGCATTCGCATAGGCTGCGCGCAGTGCAAAATTGCCGCCTGGACCATCAAGGCGCTTAATGTCGAAGGCGGAAGTGAGTGAGCCATCGGCAAGCGACAAGTTACCATTAAGCGAGACGACCGATTGGAGCCCGAAAATATCTGGGCCAAATGTGAGGCTCGCCACGTCGAGACTGTCGATATTGATCGACAGCGGCAGTTCCGGCAGGCTGAAACTTGAGGATTCCGGCGACGGCAATCCGGTATCCGGCAAAGGCTTGCGGATAAAATCAATGCGTTCCGCAACCAGCGACTGGATGCTCAAACGCCCGGTGAACAGCGCTGTGCGACTCCAGTTCAGCTTCGCATTTTCAATGCGCAGCCAAACGCCTTCACGGTCGGCAATCGTGATCTGGCCGACAGTTGCTTCAGACGAAAGAAGTCCGCTCAGGCCAGAAAACTGGATGCGTCGGTTTGGCGCGGAAAGTTTGCTTTCCACGAAAGAAATAAAATACGACTTTTCCTCTTCCTGCTGCTGCTCCTGTGCAATGGCAGGTACTGCGAAAAGGATGAAGGCGAGAAGTGCAAGAAATCTGGTCAAAACGCCTGTCCTATGCCCACGTAGAATGCATAGCTCGGATCGCCCGAGCGGCGGTTAAGCGGAAGTGCCACATCGAGACGGATCGGACCCAGCCCCGTGAGGTAACGCAGGCCAAGGCCCGTGCCTATGCGCATTTCTTCCGAAAAGTCTGGATAGGATTGTTCGCCCACATAGCCAGCATCGACAAAGCCGACGACACCGATGGAATCGGTGACGCGCGTGCGCACTTCGCCTGACGCCTCGACCAGCGAGCGGCCACCAATCGTTTCGCCTGTCGATGTTTCGACGCCAATGCTGCGATAGGAATAGCCACGGATTGAACCGCCACCACCCGCAAGGAACAGCTGGTTAGGCGGCAGATCAGCAATATCAGCACCAACAACAGAGCCGAGCTTTAAGCGGCCTGCGAGAACAACGCGGTCCGTTGAACCAAACCCGTAATAAGTACGACCTTCCGCAGTAAAGCGCGTCGCAAAATTTCCGCGCTGGAATTCATAGAAAGGCTGGATATTGCCTTCCAGATAAACACCGGATGTTGGATCGGGCTTGTTGTTGCGGCCATCATAAAGAAGATTGCCTTCAAGCCCGCCTGTCGTGAACTCACGTTTTCCGAAGAAATCATCCTCAAAGCGGCCGTGACTTGCCTTGGCGTAGAGTGCGCCAGAAAGCTCATCGCTGAAAATCTGCGTAAAGCCGGTCTTCGCATTGACCGATGTTTCGGTATAAGCATCAAGCACTTCGCGCTTGGCATCAAGCGCTGCAACAAAATCCGTATCAGGGGTGTAAACGCCCGGCTTGGAGAAGCTCGTACCAACCGTATAAGTATAATTGGCTGGATCGAACGAATTATCCTGTGACCCGCCGACACCGCTCACTTTAGCATCGAAGCGTAAGCGCTCGCCGCGACCAAACAGGTTGCGATGCATCCAGTAGCCAGTGACGCCAAAGCCATCAAGCGTTGAATATTCAGCACCAAAGCCGAAGCGGCGCGGTTTACGCTCCTGCACATTCAGCGTCATCGGCAGACTGCCATCCGGCTCAATATTGTCTGCTTCCTCGAAAGTCATCGAACGAAAAACTTCCATGCGTCCGAGACGCTTTTTGGCGTTCTCAATATCGTCGGGATCGTATTCGTGCCCCGGTTTCAAGCCGGTCATCCAGGCAACGAATTGCGGATCCATACGCGCTGTTCCAACGACGCTGACAGGCCCATAGTGAGCCTGGCGTCCGGGATCAAGCCCAATATCGGCTGAAACCGTGTTGCCATCATGATCGGCAACGATGTCCTCATTGGTGATTTTGGCTTTGGCATAGCCCTGCTGACGCCATGCCTCGACCGCCAGACGTTCGGCTCTGAGAATCGTACCGGAACGCGCAAGCTCACCGGTTGCAAAGCCAGCCTTTTCGACGGATTCCACCTTGTCCTTTTTGTCTACAGGCGGTGGCGCAATACTAGAAATCGCCGTGCGCGAGAACAAAAACTGTGGGCCGGGATCAACCGAAATATCGATCTTAGCGTTGTTGGGAATATCGGCATCGACAGGAATATCGGCTGCCTCACGCCCATCGACCTTGATGGAAATTGTGCCGCCGTAACGCCCTTCGCCATAAAGCGCTGCGAGAATACGCCGATAATCACCGCGCGCCTTAGCCAGAAGACCGGCAGAACCTGATGCAGGCGTTTGCTCATCGGAAACAAGCCCAGATGCACCATCTATGACGGATTTGAGATCAGCTTCTGTGCCATCCGCATTTTTGCGATTACCAACAGCATTAACCTCGACCGTATAGCTCTTGGGATCGATAATGTCGGGATCGGTTTTCTTGTCCTCGCCCCAGAGCCGGACACCGAAAATCTCGAACGCCATTGCGGGCGATACCGTCATGGATGAAAACTGCACCGCTAACGCGAGTGCAATAATATCTCGTCCCTGTATCGTCCTGTTACGCCAAGTCATACACGTTACTGTCCGGTTTTTGAGCCGCACATCCTATCCGAGAACAGTTCTCGGGATGCACTCTATTTCACGACCGCCTTGGTAGCGCCTCGTCCCTCCCGTAATCCCAGGACGATTCAGGGATTAACATAGAGTGGTGGGAAGGCCAAGCTTCAACCAAAGCGCTGCATGACATTTCAGGTCTGGACGAGCATTTATCCAAAAGAAGCCGAACTTACGCGGCGGCTTGCCAAGAATCGCAAAGCTCCTCCAAAGCCTAAAGTCATTTATCCCCTATTGTGAATAGATTGAGTCAATGGAGCGTTAACGGGGAGCGTTAATGGAGAGCGTTTATAGCGTAAAATGATCGCGGCCCGCCGGAGGGAGGAGTATCCGGCAGGCCGCTTCTCAGGTCATGGGTCAGGGGAGGATAATGACCTGAAATGTGATATTTTTGTTGGGTTAGCGTCCGGAATGAAACGGGCGTACATTACCGAACTCTGGCCGAACGCCAGTTCCAATCCGGTAGTGGCCATTTGACCCTGACCAACCGGGTCGCCTTGACGGACCGACACCCCATGCTGGATTCCATGCACGCTGGCCAGAATTCGATCGCGCATAAGGATCATATCTTGGACCCGGCACTGGACGCCAACCAGGATAACCGCCGTGACCCATTCGACGGCCCCAATAAGGATCGCTACCCGGACCCCACCCGCGGTTCCAACCATAACCCGGTCCCCAGCCACCGCCACCAATAATCAAAGTCGTGCTGGACGTTGAGGGATAATAGTCCGAGGGATAAGGATTGTAAGGATAGGGGGTAGAAGGATAGCCGGGACCTCGTGCATATCCTCCAAAGCTTACGAAACGTGCTGAAACCCAACCACGGTTGTTTATCTGGCACCAACCACCACCACATGGTCCTGCATCAACTCGGATACCCGCAGGCAATGCGGCAAGCCGTCCATAATTCACCCCGGGACCGCTGCGGACATTTACATTCGCCGTTACTGTTGCGGGCGCTGCAAAAGCTAGTGCCGGAACAGCTATTACCGAAGCAAAAATCAATGCGCCGAAAATCTTATTCTTAAGTATTATCTTAAATAAAAACATTGCCAATTCTCCAAATATGCAGCAGTAAAATGCAACGCGAAGAAATCAATAATGCAATTCATACATCAAAAAATGGATAAATGCAAATATTTGCCAATCTATAGTAAATATAGATGCAATAATGAGCAAAATAGCATTTTTATTAAAATTATACATAATTTTTTATTTGAAGTAACTGGAAGCTTGCATCAACAAAAAGCGCCCCGGAGGGAACCGGGGCGCCATGCGGCTTTTTAAGGGGGAGAGGGAGGAAAAAAGCCGCAGAACCGGGCCGTCAGACCTGGTTTCCACTAGAGCGCCATGCGTCCTTTCGGACCCACAAACGACCTTCCAGATTATTAGGTTGCGCATCGTGCTTTGCCAAAAGCGATCCCTATTTTGGACCGGTGCGGTAACAGAAGGCCAACCGGAGAAGGCCTTCTGAAAATTGCTTATGGCAGATTACGCGCATCGTCCGGTGTCATATACATCGGCATCATATTGGTATCGAGATGATGCATGACCCAGATAGAGCCTGCAAGCACGATCGCCAGAATGATAACCGTGAAAATGAGCGCCAGAATATTCCAGCCATTTTCCGACTTCGGATCAAGGTGCAGGAAGTAAACCAGATGCACCACGATCTGAACAGCTGCCATACCAATGACAATCGCTGCGGTTGTTGCTGGCGTAAAATAGCCATTCATCGCCAGCATAAACGGAATGATGGTGAGAATGATCGCCAGTGTCAGACCAATCAGGTAGGACTTGAGGCTGCCATGTGCGGCTTGATCGTGTGTTTCGTGTCCAGAGCTCATCACAATACACCCAACAGATAGACAAGGGTAAAGACGCCGATCCAGATGATGTCCAGGAAGTGCCAGAAGAGGCTGAGGCACATCACGCGCGTCCGGTTTGTTTCAGTCAGACCATCACGCAGAAGCTGGGCGGAGAGCACCAGAATCCAGATCAGACCGGAAGTAATATGCAGACCGTGGGTTCCGACCAGCGCAAAGAAGGCCGATAGAAACGCACTGCGGCTTGGACCTGCACCTTCAACGATCAGGTGATGGAATTCATAGATTTCCATTATCAAAAACGCTGCACCGAGCAGGAAGGTAACGCCGAGCCAAAGCAGTACGCCTGCACGATTGTTCCTGTACATGGACAACGTCGCCAGACCATAGGTCAGCGAGGATGCCAGCAGGATCATCGTTTCGGTCAGTACGAAGTTCAGGTCGAACAGTTCACGGCCGGTCGGACCGCCCGCAAACTGGTGCGCCAGAACAGCATACGTGGCAAAAAGCCCCGAGAAGAGAATGCAGTCGCTCATCAGATAGATCCAGAAGCCGACCAGTGTGGTCGACCCTGCATCATGATGATCTTCGTGAGCCGGATGCTCGTTGCCGCCCTTGAAGGGAACTTTCAGATTAACGGTAGCGCTCATGGATCAGGCCTCCTGAGCATTCAATTGCCGTGTGCGTGCGTCTTCGACGCGCTGCACTTCATCGGCCGAGACATAATAGTCCCTGTCATTGTTGAAAGAATGGGCGATAG
The DNA here is from genome assembly GCF_002252445.1 of Brucella thiophenivorans. Lineage (GTDB taxonomy): Bacteria > Pseudomonadota > Alphaproteobacteria > Rhizobiales > Rhizobiaceae > Brucella > Brucella thiophenivorans. Next base: position 186,147 of record NZ_NNRJ01000015.1, on the reverse strand, counting down.
CGACAGCGAGAACACCAACAGATGCTGCGATTGCCAACCACCAGATATGCCATATCAGAGCAAAACCAAGCGGGATGGTCAGCATACCGATGATGAAGCCCGTGCCGGTGTTTCTCGGCATGTGAATGCGGGCGAACTTCTCAGTACGACGAACATAGCCGTTCTGCTTCATATCCCACCAACTGTCGTGATCACGAACATGTGGTATTTCAGCGAAGTTGTAGAATGGTGGCGGTGAAGATGTCGACCATTCCAGCGTACGGCCATTGCCCCATGAATCGCCATTGGTGTCACGCAGCTTTTCACGATCGCGGATGGAAATCATGATCTGGAGAACCTGGAAGACAATACCGCACAGAACAATCGCAACACCGATGGCAGCAACAATCAGATAGATGTGCCAGGCTGGATTTTCCGTGTGGTTCAGACGACGTGTCATACCCATCAGGCCGAGCACGTAGAGCGGCATGAATGCGAGAATGAAGCCAACGAGCCAGCACCAGAATGCTTTACGGCCAAGGCCTTCATGCAGCTTGAAACCGAAGGCCTTTGGCCACCAGAAACTAAGACCAGCAAAACAACCAAACAGCACGCCAGAGATGATCACGTTATGAAAGTGCGCGACCAGGAATACAGAGTTATGCAGCACGAAATCTGCAGGTGGAACAGCAAGCAGAACGCCCGTCATACCACCGACAACGAAGGTACACATGAAGCCGATCGTCCAGTACATCGGGGTGGTGAACTGGATGCGGCCCTTATACATGGTGAACAGCCAGTTGAAGACTTTTGCACCGGTCGGGATCGAGATGATCATGGTTGCAACACCGAAGAAGGCATTGACGCTTGCGCCGCCGCCCATAGTGAAGAAGTGGTGCACCCAGACGAGGAACGAGAGAACTGTAATCGCAACGGTTGCGTAAACCATCGACGTGTAGCCGAAGAGGCGCTTGCCGGTGAAGGTCGAAACAACTTCCGAAAACACACCAAATGCCGGCAGAACCAGAATATAGACTTCCGGGTGACCCCAGATCCAGATCAGGTTCACATACATCATCGGATTTCCACCAGCATCATTGGTGAAGAAGTGGAAATCCAGATAGCGGTCGAGTGAAAGCAGAGCGAGCGTAACAGTCAGGATCGGGAACGCAGCCACAATCAGAACGTTCGAGCAAAGTGCAGTCCAGGTGAAAACCGGAACCTGCATCATGCCCATGCCTGGCGCACGCATCTTAATGATGGTTGTGATCAGATTGACGCCGGAAAGCAGCGTACCCATACCGGAAATCTGCAAGGCCCAGATATAATAATCGACACCGACATCCGGACTGAACTCAATGCCTGAAAGCGGTGGATAGGCCAACCACCCGGTTTTTGCGAATTCACCAATACCAAGCGACAGATTGATCAGGATCGCACCAGCAACAGTCAACCAGAAGCTCAACGAGTTGAGGTATGGGAAAGCAACGTCGCGTGCACCGATCTGAAGTGGCACAGCAAAGTTCATCAGGCCAACGACAAACGGCATCGCCACGAAGAAGATCATGATCACGCCATGCGCAGTGAAAATCTGGTCGTAGTGATGCGGCGGCAGAAAGCCTTCATTGGCGCCAGAGGCAATTGCCTGCTGTGCGCGCATCATGACAGCATCCGAGAAGCCGCGGAACAGCATCACGAAAGCCAGAATAATATACATGATGCCGACACGCTTGTGATCGACAGAGGTCAGCCAGTCGTTCCAAAGAACGCCCCACTTTTGATAGTAGGTAATGGCTGCGAGAATAGCGAGTGCCCCACCGGCCACCGCGGTCAAAGTGACCATGATGATAGGCTCGTGATAGGGGATCGCTTCGAGCGTAAGTTTTCCGAACATTTCTATTCTTACTTCGATTGGAGTGCGATCAACGGCTTAACCCCGGACCAGATATCCGGGGCAGAGGCCGCGTCGGCAAATCAGTTTTCAAGCTGCGTCATACGCTGCGGCTGGGTCAGGCAAAGAATGTCATTTGCCCACTGGCTAAAATCGACTGGTGAAGACTTGCGCAGGTCTGCACGGGCTTCACGTACCATCTGCTCCTGATGCATCAGATCATCAATACAGACCGACTTACCATCCCAGCAACGATTTACGATGTTGTGAAACAGTGCTTTGTCGTTATAGGCGAAATACTGAACCGGTGCCTTTTCGCTCGGCTGAACCAACGAAGCGTAACGCTCACGCGACAATTCCTGACCGGAAGCCTTGGCATCGGCAATCCACTTATCAAAGCCAGCCTGATCAAGCGAAAGCGCCTTAAAGCGCATCTGGGCAAAGCCCTGACCGCTATAATTAGCGGAAATACCGTCGAAAACACCTTCATGGTTAGCGATCAGATGAAGCTTGGTCTGCATGCTTGGCATGGAATAGACCTGACTTCCGAGCACCGGAATAAAGAAGGAGTTCATAATATTGCTGGATGTCAGCTTGAAATTGACAGGAACATCCACAGGCATCGCCATCTCATTGACCGAAGCAACACCCAGATCCGGATAGATGAAGAGCCACTTCCAATCGAGCGCAACAACTTCGACATTGATCGGCTTCACACTGGATTCCAGCGGACGATAGGGATCAAGCTTGTGCGTGGCGATCCATGTCACCGTGCCAAGCACGACGATGATAAAAACAGGAATCAGCCAGACTGCAGCTTCAATCTTATTCGAGTGATGCCAGTCAGGTGCGTATTCCGCTTTTTCATTCGTGGCGCGGTACTTCCAGGCGAAGTAGAGCGTCATGCCGATGACCGGAATTACGACCAGCAGCATAAGGCCGGTTGCAAAATACATAAGATCGCGTTCCGCCAAACCGATCTCTCCCTTCGGAGAGAGCAGAACCTGGTTCTCGCAGCCGGCGAGGAGCGCCGTGAGGGCCAAGACGGCGAACGAAACGATCGTCCGGGGGGTGCCGTGTTTCATTTGTCTTTCCATCCTGCGCATAAAGCTTCAGCTCTAGCGCATGCGTCATTTCCTATATTTCGGTAAATTCTGAAAATTTCAAAAGTACCGTTATAACGAATAATTCTGTTTGTCACGTGCCAGACTAAAAATGTACTGGATCGAAATGTCGCGGCTGCACGCTCTTTGTGAGTCATCATCGACCGTTCCAGAATCAAACTGGATAAAACCAGCTCCCGTCGGCGGCTCTCTACAAGTTCAAATCTAAATTTTCAAGACGATATCCAGTGTTAAACTGATCGTGATTGAGGATTAATCAAAGATCGCGCTGATAAGAATTCATGAAGATTAAACAATACTAATGTAGGTTATTTTATATGATAAAAATTAACTGAACCAAATTTGAAAAGCTTACAGTATTGTAACTAGCACAAATTCCAGAATAACTCCACAAATTTTACAGACCAGTCGACTCTGGTCGATTCCAGCATGGATTTAATGTTATGGAGTACACTTGCAGGCAGTTAAATTAACGGAACGCTTATGATTTTTGGCAACTGGCCGATTGAAGAAACCGAAGGTGCGATGCTTGGCTATGCCGTAGCAGCAGGCACGCACAGCTTTCGTAAAGGCACCGTTTTAACCCGTGATCATCTCGATATACTGCAACAACAAGGCATCACGCATGTTTTTGCAGCGCATCTTGAAGAAGACGACGTCAGCGAAGACGAAGCAGCTCTTGCAATCGGCAATTTACTGATCTCGGAAAATATTGAACCCGGAACAGCAGTGACAGGTCGCATCAATCTTTTTGCTCGTTATGATGGACTTTTCCGCGCAGAGACAAAGGACGTAGACGCGATTAACCTTCTTGATCCGCGCATTTCCGTTGCAACATTGCGCAATAATTGCCGCGTTAAAAAAGGCCAGATGGTCGCCACCGTTAAAATCATTCCGTTTGCGGTTCCAGCAAAACTCATTGCGAGCTTGCACAGGCCTTTAACCGCGCACAATATCCTTGATGTAAATCCGTTCAAAGCTTTGAAAATCGGAATTCTTCAGTCGCAATTGCCATCTATACGCGATACCGTTCTCGACAAGACGAGCAAACTGATCGCCCAGCGTGTTGCGCATAATAATGGTTCGGTAGGTGCTGAGCGGCGTGTCATTCATGAACAGAATGCACTTGCGCAAGCAATCCTTGAACTCTCACACATCTGCGATTTGATCCTCATATTCAGCGCCTCATCGATAGCCGATGAAGCTGATATTGTTCCCCGTTCCATTCTTGCATCGGGTGGAGAGATTTTGCGCATTGGCATGCCGGTTGATCCTGGCAATCTTCTCGTTCTCGGGAAGCTTGGTGACAAATACATTGTCGTCGCGCCGGGATCGGCAAGAAGCGCGCGCGAAAACAGCCTTGATTGGATACTGGATCTGCTGATGGGCGGGATTGATCTCAAAGCCGATGACCTGGGAAAAATGGGTGTCGGCGGGCTACTGCTTTAGTGATAATTTTGAACTGATTGAAGCAAGTCGGTGCTTTAAAGGCGCTGTCTTGAAGCATAGCTTTATCGATCATCGCTCCGCTCCAGTCAGACTATGCTCTATCTTTATTGTTTTTACGCACACCCTGTTCCGAAAACTGGTTCCCACTTTTCGGGATGTGCTCTAGAAACTATAATCGAACACAAGAATACCATCGAGGCCATTTTCTGCAAGTTCAACAAGCTTTGCACCCACAACCACATGATCGGGATGAGGAAGATAGGCATCACGCGCCGCTGCATCGGTGAAATCCACGACAAAGGCGTGCCTGAATCCTTTTTCCAAAGATTCAGGGCTAACATTACTTCCAGCATTGACCGTAACAATACCGTCTATCTTTTCCTGCAAAGCGACCACCTCACGAAAAGCGGCCTTAATCTCCACAGCTTCGACATCGGATCTGAACCGAATAAGAACGATGTGACGTATCATTGTGATTGTATCTCCATGAATGATGCGCGAGATTAGCTATCAATGAGACATCTGTGAAGCATTTCCCTGCAGTGCAAAACGAAAAAGGCCGGGTTGAACCCGACCTTCCGCTTTCATTCTGGTTGCGCCATTACATCCGTGGTCGCGTTACCGAATGAATTCCCGATACAAGACCAGAGTTAGCATCGTTCCGTTTCAAGATTGTGACATTTACAAGCAGATTATCTTTTTCTCAAAAAGCATAATCCGAAAGCTCACTGCCTACACGAAATACGTAGCTGGCGCACCGCATCCCGTCATAACCACAGCGCTCGCTCTATCTGTTTGTTTTCACGCATAGTGATATCGGATCAAAGCAGGAACAGAAATCAGTCCAGTTTGCTGATTTCCCCGCAAAGCTGATGCTCGCTTTTGGGCAATATGCTCTAAAGCGCTTTTCAATCCGATTGAATGAGATCAGGATCCCACTTTTTTTCAAGCGCACCCTTCTCCGAGAGCCGTTTCATACTTTCCGCGACACGCTCAGAGTTAAGCAGCCATCGGCGTTTGATCCGGCTGGGGATGATTATAGTTCCAGACTTCGATCAAACATTGGCGCATCAGATCAAGATCCACGGGACCTATCCTACTCAACACCAAATCGAGCTCATCAGGCTCCACGCCTTTATTGAGAAGCTCAACTATGGCTTCGATCAAAACTCTTTTATCATCAAATCTATAGCGCTGCATCGAACCTGCTCCGCCAAATGCCCCATTTTGATACAGACTAAACCAGCATGGTTAACCGAAGCTTACCATTCACGAGAGATGCAAAAAGGAATTGCCTCCCTCAGAAGATAAGTTTCTTTCCTCCCGCAGGTGCAGCCTTACCAATTTAAAAAAAAAGCAACACACGACTAAATATAAAATTTTAAATTTCCATATTGCGCCATAATTTTAATATATCTTGGAAGAAATACAAGTAAAATTATACATTGCCTTTGTATTAGCGACTTATATTAAAGAAAATTCATGAACTTCTTCAAAAGATACGCATTTTTTTCGCTTAGTCGTATTTGCCTGATTGGCCTCAGCGGAGTCGTCGGTTCGAGCTTTTTGGGCGGCTACCTCATAACGATCCAGTATAAAGGCAATGTCCACACAATCATTGACAGAGAGGCTTATCGTTCAAATCAGCCTGATCCTTTGCGGATTGCGCAGCTACAATCGCTTTACGGTATCAGGACAATTATCAATCTGCGCGGTGCCGAGCCGGGTTCAAAGTGGTACGATGATGAAGTTGCAACTTCAAATGTGCTGGGAATTCAGCATGCAGACTATGAGATGTCATCAAGCCGACAACTCACCAGTGAGCAAACTCGCGCTCTGATTGCCTTGATGCAAAAGGCCGAAAAGCCAATTCTCATTCATTGCAAAGCCGGATCAGACCGAACTGGTCTTGCTGCTGCACTCTATGTTGCGGCGGTTGCAAAACGAGGTGAGCGCAGAGCGGAGGGGCAAATGTCGATTTCTTATGGTCATTTCGGACTTCCATTCAGTCCGACCCACGCGATGGAAGACACGTTCGAGGCTATAGAAGCAGAACTTGGTTTTTCCAGCTCCTGAAAACTTCAGATACTCGGGCGTGGTGTGTACCTCCACACGAGCGGGTCCATAAGAAAAACGCCGGAGATATACCCCGGCGTTTTATTCAAGTGATATGAAAGATCAGTCGAGACCGACGATCTTGCCATCCGACCACTTAAATACGTCAAAGCTTGGTGAAGACAGATCACCCGTCTCACCATAGGTCAGCTTGCCAATAACCGTTTCGATTGGCTGACCGTCACGAAGGACTTTTGCAACAGCTGCTACATCGTCGGTTGTGCCAGCGCGTTCAATACCATCTGCCAGAACCTGAACAGCGGCATAGGCATTCATGGTGAATGCTTCGACTGGAATGTTCTTAGCGGTCAGTGCATCGACTGCTTCCTTGGAAGCTGGATTCTTCGTTGCATCAACGGCATTGGTGAAAAGTGTGCCTTCAGCATTCTTCTGACCAATCGCCCAAAACTCAGTGTTGGACAGGCCTTCACCGCCGAGAATCAGTGCATTCAGACCAGCATCATGCAACTGGCGGGCCAGAAGACCGCCTTCACCATGATAGCCACCGAAATAAACGATTTCGGTGCCGGCAGCTTTCAGCTTGGAGACCAGTGCGCTGAAGTCCTTGTCGCCCGGAGTAACCGAATCATACTGAACTTCAGTAACGCCGCCCTTGTTGATCGCAGCCTTGAAGGAATCAGCCAGACCTTTGCCGTAAGCGCCCTTATCGTGGACGACAGCGACCTTCTTGTCCTTGAAGTTCTTCAGGAAGTAGTCAGCCATAACGTCCGCCTGCTGGTCATCGCGACCACAGGTACGGAACACTGTTTCCAGACCGCGCGCTGTCAGATCAGGACCAGTTGCAGTTGGCGTAACCATCAGAACACCGTTTTCCGCGAACACATCGGAAACAGGGATCGCAACACCGGTCGTGACCGGACCAACGACAAACTTGATGCCATCGCCAACGATCTGGTTAGCGGCAGAAACGCCCTGCTTCGGTTCACCGGCATCGTCGGCAAATTTCAAAACGATCTTTTCGCCCTTGATGCCACCTTTCGCATTGATGACTTCAACAGCGGTTTCAGCACCCTTCTTGACCTGATCGCCGTAAGCAGCAACCGGACCTGTGAGCGGTGCGACGAGGCCAATCGTGATGTCCGCATAAGCAGCGCTGGCGAAGCCGAGTGTGGCGGCAAAAGCTACGCTGGAAAGAAGCTTGAGGTTCATTCTTTTTCTCCTTTGTGAGGCCTCGTTTTCCCGATGACCTCAGACAACCCATGCCGGTCAAATCGCAGCGTCTGTGCGCCGCCGTTTTGCCGGGCCCTCCCTTTGATTTCAATCATACGATCTTAAAGGGTCAATCCAAAAGCACGCCACCCCTTTACCCTTTTAAGGCGCCAGAGGCATAATATTATCCGAAATCACATTGCTCTTTCGGAATCGTGCTCCAGAACGGGAGCGCGCTTTCATGATGTAATAAGAATGCATTTCCGGCTTCCGATTGCAAGGGCTCAAGTGCCCGCAACTACAACGAAAATCGGCCTCCCAATAAATGCTTATCCTCCTCTTTTCCATGACGGTGAAACCTTTGCAAAATAGGCCGCGATTCCCTCTGCGGCCTCCTGTGTTTCCCATGTATCGGCAAGACGGGTCAGCGTCATTTCTATCACCGCCTCGTCTATCGGCGCGCTCAACGCATGTATGAGCCGTTTCGAGGCGCTCACCGCAGCAGGAGCCGTTGAGAAATAGGGTTGGATTTCCGCCTCTATGGCTTCATCGAGCCGCTCTGCCTCAACCACCTGATGCAGCAATCCGATTTGCTTTGCCTCATCGGCATCAAACAACCGCGCGGAAGTCAATGTGCGCAGCGCATGCGCCGAACCAATCCGCGCCACCACATAAGGGCTGATGGTTGCCGGGATCAGGCCAAGTTTTGTTTCCGTCAGCCCGAAGCGCGCGCCATCCACGCCAGTCGCTGCATCGCACACGCTGATAAGACCTATGCCGCCGCCATACGCCTGTCCATTGATCCGCCCGATCAAAGGCTTGGGCAGATCGCGCAAAGCTTTCAGCATCAAAGCGAGTTTACGCGCCGCCTCGATGCGTTGCGCACGCGTTGCATGAACCTGTTCCTGCATCCAGCCAAGATCACCGCCGGCACAAAAGCTCGTACCGCTGCCGGTGAGAACCACAAGGCGCACGGCGTTATCATTCGCCAGTTGCAAGCTTGCGCTCAGAAGCTCATCGATCATTTGACCCGAAAGCGCATTGTGCTGTTCAGGGCGATTAAGTGTCAGCGTTGCGACACCCCGCGCGTCAACATCAATCTGGATCGTCTCAAAGTCCATCATGCGGCTTTGTCCTGACGAAACACTTGTGCCAACAATGCAGCCGATCTGAGCTTGTCGATGTCAAGGCCGGTTTCAAAACCAAGTTGATGCAGCATTTCGACCGCCGCAACGGTATCGACATTTCCCTTAGCACCCGGCGCAAAAGGACAGCCGCCAAGACCACCCACAGAGGCATCGAAGACCCGCAGGCCCTTTTCGAGACTGACGCGGATATTGTCGAGCGCCCGACCACCCGTATCGTGGTAATGACCGGCAAGGCTGTGCGGCGTAGCGACGTTCAACACTGCATCGAGCATCGTGCCAATGCTTTCCGGCGTCCCGCGCCCGATGGTGTCGCCAAGGCTCACTTCATGACAGCCTAGCGAAAAAAGCTGCTCCGTCACATCTGCCACCGCCTGTGGTGCTGTCGGTCCATCGTAAGGACATTCCACCACACAGCTCACATAGCCGCGGATGGCCAGACCGTCATTGATGGCGGCACCTATGACCGGGGCCAGTCGTTCGATGCTTTCGGCTATCGAGCAATTGATATTGGCTTTGGAGAAGCCTTCGGAAGCGGAGATGAAAACAGCAATTTCATCGACATTGGCGCTCGCAGCCAGTTCATAGCCCTTCATATTGGGCACCAGCGCTGCATAACGAACGCTGTCGGCGCGGCGGATACCGGCCATGACTTCTACGGCATCGGCCAGTTGCGGCACCCATTTCGGGCTAACAAAACTCGTGGCTTCAATGCGGGAATAGCCGCAACTGGACAGGCGATCAATCAGAGCAATCTTGTCGGCAGTCGGCACAAAACCCTTTTCGTTTTGCAAACCATCACGGGCTACCATTTCAACGATTTCTACGTATTCAGCCATGTTGTTCCTCCAATTCTACGAGAACCGCGCCCTCATTGATCTGATCGCCCACCGCAACACCGACAGACAGAATTTTGCCGTCACGCGGCGCGGTGAGTAAGAGTTCCATCTTCATTGCTTCCATCGTCACCAAGGCATCGCCCTTGGCGACACTTGCTCCTTCAACGACAGAAACCAGCCGAACCAGACCGGGCATCGGAGCCAGAATGCGGCTTTCGCGGGATGTGTCCTCTTCCGCACCGACAGACTGCACATGATGAAATATGGCATCGCGACCATTCAACTGAACGCTCACGTCATGCTTGAGCCGAAAGACCGACGCTTGTTCAGTCCGACCATCCATCGAAAAGCGCACCAGACCATTATCGTAAGAACAGATTTCCAGATCACCAAAAGTAAAGCCAAAAAACCTGTCGCCTTTGATGGTAAAACTGATCGTCTGGCGCTCGCCATGATGGTCAAGCAGAATGGAACGCGATGCATCATCCCACAGGCGAAACCCGCGCAAAGCGCTCCATGGATCGCCTTTTTGCGGCGCATCCAGTAGGTCTAGTGCGCCAAGGGTAGCCAATGCAAACGCGACCTCTGAAGGCTTTTCATCCCTGAAAAGCACTACCGTCTCTCGCGCAATCAGACCGGTATCGACATCGCCTTTGCGAAACGCTTCGAGCTTGCAAAGTGCCGTCAAAAACTGCCTATTCGTGACGAGGCCTGCAATACACGTCTTGTTCAAGGCTGCATCAAGCCTGCTCAAGGCCTCGTCGCGCGTCGCGCCATGGGTGATAATTTTTGCAATCATCGGATCATAAAACGGCGTGATCGTATCGCCACTACGGACGCCCGAATCCACCCGCGCATTTTCAGGCGGTGCGAACAATGCAAGCCTGCCCGTTGCTGGCATAAAATCACGCGCCGGATCTTCCGCATAAAGCCGCGCCTCAAACGCCCAGCCATTGATCGCAAGCTCGTCCTGACGTTTTGGCAGCGGCTCGCCCGACGCCACGCGCAATTGCCATTCAACAAGATCAAGGCAAGTGATAGCTTCCGTCACGGGATGTTCGACCTGCAACCGTGTGTTCATTTCCATGAAGAAGAAACGGTCAGGCCGCAGTCCTTCCGAGACATCAGCAATAAACTCCACCGTGCCTGCGCCGGAATAGCCGATAGCAAGCGCTGCCTTAACCGCCGCCTCGCCCATGGCTGTGCGCATTTCCGGCGTCATACCGGGTGCAGGCGCTTCCTCAATCACCTTCTGATGGCGGCGTTGCAGCGAGCAATCGCGTTCGAAAAGATGAACTGCATTGCCAAAATTATCGCCAAAGATCTGCACTTCGATATGGCGCGGTTTGGTCATGTATTTTTCAATCAGCACCGCGCCATCGCCAAAGGAAGCTTCGGCCTCGCGTCGCGCACTTTCAAGTGCCGCGGAAAAATGAGCGGGATCATCCACGCGGCGCATGCCTTTGCCACCACCGCCTGCGCGCGCCTTGATCAGCACCGGATAGGTGATTGCATCGGCCTGGCTTTTGAGAAAAGCGTTGTCCTGATTGTCTCCGTGATAGCCCGGCACAACAGGCACAGCGGCTCTTTCCATCAGTGACTTGGCGGCATCTTTCAACCCCATGGCGCGAATGGCTTTAGCCGATGGGCCGATGAACACGAGCTCTGCTTTCTCCACCGCCTCCACAAAGGCTGGGTTTTCGGATAGAAAACCGTAACCGGGATGAATGGCTTCCGCGCCCGTATCATGGGCAGCTTTTATAATCGCTTCGATGTTGAGATAGCTTTGTGCAGACTGTGCCGGGCCGACACGCACCGCTTCATCAGCCATTTCAACATGCAGCGTATTTTTGTCAGCATCGGAATAGATCGCGACGGTCGCGATACCAAGCCTATGCGCCGTGCGAATGATCCGGCATGCAATTTCTCCGCGATTGGCAATCAGTATTTTTTGAAACATCATTTTTGCCCTCGCGGGATGCGGGCGGAAAACCGCTTTACATTTTTCCTCATTCCGCGCCCCCCCTCACATTCTAAAGACGCCGAAGCGCGTCGGCTTAATGGGCGCGTTCAGCGTTGCTGACAAGGACAGGCCCAACACTTCGCGGCTCTTGCGCGGATCGACAATGCCGTCATCCCAAAGCCTTGCAGACGCATAAAGCGGATGGCTCTGATGCTCGAACATTTCCAGTGTCGGGCGCTTGAACTCTGCCTCTTCTTCCACCGACCATGTGCCGTCATTGCGTTCAATTCCATCGCGCTTGACGGTTGCCAGCACCCCCGCTGCCTGTTCGCCACCCATCACCGCGATCCGACTGTTTGGCCATGTCCACAAAAAGCGCGGCGAATAGGCTCGTCCCGCCATGCCATAATTGCCCGCGCCATAGGACGCGCCAATCAGCATGGTAATTTTTGGCACATTGGCGGTAGCAACTGCCATCACCAGCTTTGCGCCATGCTTGGCGATGCCTTCGGCTTCATATTTTCGCCCGACCATAAAGCCGGTGATATTCTGCAAAAACGCAATCGGAATATTGCGCTGGCAGCAAAGCTCGATGAAATGCGCGCCCTTCAAAGCGGCTTCCGAAAACAACACCCCATTATTCGCGATAATGCCAACCGGCATACCATAGATACTGGCAAAGCCGCAGACCAGCGTGGTGCCAAATCGCACCTTGAACTCGTCGAACTCCGAACCATCGACCAGTCGCGCAATAAGCTCGCGCACATCATAGGGAATACGGGTATCGGCAGAGACTACGCCTAAAATTTCCTCCGGGTCATAAAGCGGCGCAGCAGCATCTCCCTTTTGGATGAAGCTGCACTTTTCAGTGTTGAGATTGGCGGCAATGGTTCGCGCTATTTGCAGCGCATGAGCATCGTCATTAGCGAGATGATCGGCAACGCCGGAAAGCCGCGTATGCGTGTCACCACCGCCAAGGTCTTCCGCGCTGACCACCTCGCCGGTCGCAGCTTTGACTAACGGCGGTCCGGCCAGAAAAATAGTGCCCTGATTACGAACAATCACCGTCTCATCACTCATCGCAGGAACATAAGCACCGCCCGCCGTGCACGATCCCATGACCACAGCGATTTGCGGAATGCCTGTCGCTGACATTTGCGCCTGATTGTAAAAAATGCGCCCGAAATGATCGCGATCCGGGAAAACCTCGTCCTGATTGGGCAGGTTTGCACCACCCGAATCGACCAGATAAATGCAGGGCAGACGATTTTCGCCCGCGATTTCCTGCGCACGCAGATGCTTTTTCACCGTGATCGGGTAATAGGTGCCGCCCTTCACCGTAGCATCGTTGCAGACGATCATGCATTCGCGGCCCGATACGCGCCCGATACCGGTGATGATGCCACCCGAAGGTGCCGCACCATCATACATGCCATGCGCTGCCGTTAGTCCAAGTTCCAGAAACGGCGAACCGGGATCGAGAAGTTGCGCTACACGATCACGCGGCAGCAATTTTCCGCGCGCGACATGACGTTCGCGTGCTTTTTCGTCGCCGCCATCAAGGGCGATGCGGGAGGCTGAGGCCACCGTATCAATCGCTGCAAGCATGGCTTCGCGATTGGCTTCAAAAGTGTTGCTGCGCGTTGAGATTTCAGATTTCAGAATCGGCATCAGCGGGTCTCCTGAAAAAGTTCCCGCCCGATCAGCATACGTCGGATTTCCGAGGTGCCTGCACCGATTTCATAAAGCTTCGCGTCACGTAAGAGACGTCCGGTTGGGTAATCATTGATATAGCCGTTGCCGCCGAGTGCCTGTATCGCCTGCAACGCCATTTGCGTAGCGTTTTCAGCTGCATAGAGGATGCAGCCAGCCGCATCCTTACGCGTTGTCTCACCACGATCACAGGCTGCTGCCACCGCATAGACATAAGCGCGCGAAGCGTTGAACAGCACATACATATCGGCAAGCTTGCCCTGTATGAGCTGGAACTCACCAATCGGCTGGTCGAATTGCCTACGCTCATGCACATAAGGTATAACCACATCAAGACACGCCGCCATGATACCGAGCGGACCACCTGCCAGCACCACACGCTCATAATCAAGGCCGGACATCAGCACATTGACGCCCTTGCCTGCCTCACCAAGCAGGTTTTCGGCTGGCACTTCACAATCTTCAAACACCAGTTCGCAAGTGTTAGAGCCGCGCATGCCGAGCTTGTCGAGTTTTTGCGCCGTGGAAAAACCTTTGAACGTCTTTTCTACGATGAAGGCGCTGATGCCACGCGAACCAGCAGCCGGGTCGGTCTTGGCATAGACCACCAGCACATCGGCATCAGGACCATTGGTGATCCACATTTTGTTGCCGTTGAGGACATATCTATCGCCACGCTTTTCAGCATGAAGCTTCATTGAGACGACATCGGAACCAGCACCGGGTTCGGACATAGCAAGCGCACCAACATGTTCGCCGGAAATGAGTTTGGGAAGATAGTTTGCGCGTTGTTCGGGAGAGCCATTGCGCGTGATCTGATTGACGCAAAGATTGGAATGCGCGCCATAACTCAGACCGATGGAAGCAGAGGAACGGCTAATTTCTTCCATGGCAATGCAATGCGCCAGATAGCCCAATCCGGCACCGCCGTGCTCTTCAGGGGCCGTAACGCCCAGCAAGCCAAGCTCACCCATTTCGCGCCACAGATGATTGGGAAATGCGTTGTTACGATCGGTCTCGGCGGCAATCGGCGCAATGCGGCTTTGCGCAATGCGACGCACCGTATCACGCAGGGCTTCGATCTCCTCGCCAAGACCGAAATTCATGCCCCCCCAATTTGGGCCCAAAGCAAACATACTCGTCCTCCACAAGTTCTGCCCGGTAGTTCGAACAGAGTGTCTTGTGGAGGCTGAATAGGCAATGGCTTTGCGCGGCGTTCTGTGGCTATTTATTGCCGATTAACGAAATTTTCTTTCGCACTATTTTCAGCACAATCTTATCCAAAAACCGGTTTCCACTTTTCGGGATCATGCTTAATCTTGCTGCAACTCGGCAATATCCCGATAAAGATTAAGCGCCTCAGGGTTCGCCAAAGCCTCGCGGTTCTTGACCTCGCGCCCATGCACAATGTCGCGCACGGCGAGCTCAACGATTTTGCCGGATTTCGTACGTGGAATATCGGTTACGGCAACGATCTTCGCGGGTACGTGCCGCGGCGTGGCACCAATGCGGATTTTCGTTTTGATACGCGCTTTCAGATCATCATCGAGAGCTACGCCCTCAGTCAGACGCACAAACAGCACCACCCGCACATCGTGATCCCAGTCTTGCCCAATGCACAAAGCCTCGGCCACTTCCGGCATTTGCTCGACCTGATTGTAAATCTCGGCTGTGCCGATGCGCACGCCACCCGGATTAAGCGTCGCATCCGAACGACCATGGATCACAATACCATTATGCTCCGTCCATTCGGCAAAATCACCATGACACCAGATATTGTCAAAGCGCTCAAAGTAAGCGGCATGATATTTGGCATTACCCGGGTCGTTCCAGAATTGCAGCGGCATACAGGGGAAAGCGCGGGTGCAGACCAGTTCGCCTTTTTGCTCACGCACCGGCCTGCCATCATCGTCCCAGACATCAACCGCCATGCCAAGTCCCGCCCCCTGAATTTCACCCTGCCAGACGGGTTCGGTCGGAATGCCCAGCACGAAGCAGGAAACAATATCCGTACCGCCTGAAATCGAAGCCAAATGCACATCGCTTTTGATCTGTTCATACACAAAGGCAAAGCCTTCCGGCGATAGCGGCGAGCCAGTCGATGAAACGGTACGCAAAGCAGACAGATCATGGGTTTTGCGCGGATTCAGCCCTACTTTCAGCACCGCATCGATGAATTTTGCAGATGTGCCGAAATAGGTCATTTTTTCCGCCGCCGCATAGTCAAACAACACATTGCCATCGGGATAGAACGGCGAGCCATCATAGAGCACCAGCGTTGCACCCGACGCGATGCCTGATGCCAGCCAGTTCCACATCATCCATCCGCAGGTGGTGAAATAGAAGAAGCGATCGCCTTCACGAATATCCGCGTGCAGGCGATGTTCCTTGAGGTGCTGCAATAAAACGCCGCCGGCACGATGCACGATGCATTTCGGAATGCCGGTCGTGCCCGATGAGAACAAAATATAAAGCGGATGATCGAAAGACAGGCGCGTGAACTCGAGCGCTTTTGCCGCAAAAGGTGCGAGTGCTGCATCAAGCGTAATGCCGTTTTTAGCTGTATCGGCAACCGCTTCCGCCTCCCCCAAATAAGTGACGATAACCGAGCGCTTGCTGCTGGGAAGTTTAGCCGTCACTTCGATGATCTTCTCGCTCACGTCAATGCGCTTGCCATTATACCAATAGCCGTCACAGGCGAAAAACAATTTCGGCTCGATCTGACCAAAGCGATCCAGCACACCCTGCGCGCCAAAATCGGGCGAACAGGAAGACCAGACAGCACCAATAGAGGACGCCGCCAGCATCAAGGCCACAGCTTCGGGCATATTGGGCATCATGCCCGCAATACGGTCGCCAGGTTTTATGCCTTCCGCCAGCATGAATTGTTGGAGTTTTGAAACCAGCGCATGAAGATCGTTCCATGTGAGCCGGCGCTCGACCTTGTCTTCGCCACGAAAGATGATCGCTTCGCCCTCGCCCTGATGACGCAGAAGGTTTTCAGCAAAATTGAGCTTTGCATCGGGAAAGAATTTGGCTTCGCGCATTTGGCCATTATCAAAAAGCGCCGTTTCACCACGCTCACCAATGACATCACAGAAATCCCAGATCAGTGTCCAGAAGGCCGCTCGATCCTCAATCGACCAGCGATGAAGCGCGTGATAATCGGGAAGCTTCCGCGCTGCTCTTTCCTCTGCCAGCAAGCGAAAACGCTCAAGCGTGCTTGCTGCAATGCGCGTGGCATCGGGTTGCCACAGTGGATGAATATTTACGGAAACGGTCTGCTTATTCATCATTCCTCCCAGAATCATTCCAAGCTGAAATCCTTCCCCCGATCAGCTCCGCAACGAATTTCTAGAAGAGACTTGAGCGTCCGTCCATGACTTTTCCAAACACTATCGCGCTGATTATCCTGAACCAAGAAGCTTTTCCTTGTCGGTATCCCGGTTGACCCATCGGTTTATCCGAATGACCAGCCAGCGATTGATAGGATTTTCGAAAATATGCCAGGCTATAAAAGCTATAATGACGCTGGCTGCGACGCCACCCGCAATTAGCAGCACAGCACCTATGGTCGTTTCTCCCCAATGTTGCGGAAGAGCGTTGAAGAAAACCAACCCTACCAATGGATGAAGAATGAAAATACCAAAGCTGTAAGGCGCAAGCCGCACCAGAACAGGCAGTTGCAGTGGTGTGTAAACATCCTGAGTAGATGCGATATAGAGCACGTAAACGCCACAATAAAGGAAAGCCAGCCGCAACGGTCCTTCGAGCGTGCTGAGTTCGCCTACCATAGCTGGCAGATGGTAAAATAGAAAAATGATCACACAAACGGCGAGGCCCAGCTTGATCGCAAGGACAGGCATTATCGGATGCGCACGGCGCGCAAGCCACATGCCGAAAAGGAAAGAAGGAAGCGCCCGCAGCGCACCCACATCAGCCAATTGAATGCGGGTAAGCGAAGGTGTACCCAGCCTCTGTGCCAGATACTCTCCAATCGTCACAGCAAGGATGACAATTACGAGAACAGAATTCCCAAGCCTGCGGCAAAGAAAATCGAACAAGGGAAAGCAGAGATACATCAAGAAAAGTGCGCTCAAAGACCAGCTGACATAATTATAAGAGAGTGTCTTTCCAAGCCCCCAATCATGAATGAGCAGCAATTGTGTGAGCCCGTCTGACACACTCATATTGGGTTCAGAGGAAGGGTGAAGAATACCAGCTGCGGTCAAGACTGACAAAAGGGCAAAGCAGGCAAAGGTTATGGCGTGCAGCGGATAAATCCGTGCCAGACGCTTGCCAATAAAACCAAGATATTGCCGTCTATGCCAGACGTAATTCTGCCTTCTCGCAAGAAACAGACCTGACACAATAAAAAACACATCGGTAAAATAAGCAAACTGTAATATAATATCTTGCAGTGGGGCGTTTTTCACAGGGATGCGAAAAGAATAATGGAATGCTGCAATCCCGAGACACAGTAGAAACCGCAGACCATCGAAATCAGGAAGTCTTTTCACCCAACCAATCACTAACAATTATTTCGATGAAGCTTCACTAGCAACATTGAAATAAAAGTCGAGAGAAACTTCTCCCGAATGTGAAACGGATAGGCTAAATCTTAATGGGCTTCTTATAGAGTATTATGAGGAAATTTGGTGGAGCCAAGCGGGATCGAACCGCTGACCTCTTGCATGCCATGCAAGCGCTCTCCCAGCTGAGCTATGGCCCCATCAGACAGAATTTGCTGCCCGTTGACGCGGGTTATTAAAGGGCAAGTTACAGAAGATCAAGAGCTAAATGGCAACTCTTTTCACATCTGCCAAAAATAATTTGCCGATTATCAAATCGCTCAACGCGTTTGCCTCAAACGCAACAAGGCGGCTTGAGGGCCGCCTTGATTAAATTCATCAATGAAGGGGGTTAAACTTCTTCGTCGTCACCGCCAACGCCGCCGCCCAGAATACCGGAAACGTCGTCGTCTTCATCTTCTTCTTCTTCGAGGAAGGTGTCTTCATCGTCATCGCCCAGATCGACATCGTCGTCGAGATCCGGCAGGTCTTCGCCACCCTTGGCTTCGTCATCCGCATCCTCGAGGGAAACGAATTCCGGCTTTTCGAGTGCTGTATCGAGCTCTTCGGTTTCTTCTTCTTCCGCTTCGGCCGCACGGCTTTCCGCTATGGTCGCTTCAAAATACGACCGCGGATAAGAAATGCCACTATACGGCGAAACAATCGGATCGCGATTGAGATCGTAAAACTTTTTGCCCGTTTCAGGGTCAATGCGCTTGGTACCAAGTTCAGTTTTTGCCACGTCTAGCCTCGTCAATTTATACGGGGGCACAAATTCATTCAGAAAACCGCGCCTGCTATGCTCTCATCACGCCAACATAGTGTCAGCGAACGCCAGCTTATCTGCTTTGGCATTTTGCGGGCAATCTGCCTGCCGCACAAGAGGCCAATACATGCGTAAGGCGCACCTTACCGTGTTGTTTGGTGCATAAACGCAATTTACAGCTTTTGTCAAAGCGAAAGACTCATTCTAACCGCTTAGAAGCAATCAAAACGCGCATTGGCGGATGACCCGGCCCAGTTCCTGTGCTAGGAAGCTGCCGCTTTGATCAATCCCGCGTGAATAACGCCCAAATGAGACAGTGAAGACTCTATGTCCCATTCTGCATCCCCGAAACCAGCAATCGCCCGCCGTTCAGAGGCACTCAAGGGTGAAATCCGCATTCCGGGCGACAAATCCATATCCCATCGCTCTTTTATGTTCGGTGGTCTCGCATCAGGTGAAACCCGCATCACCGGCCTGCTTGAAGGCGAAGATGTCATCAACACTGGCCGTGCCATGCAGGCCATGGGTGCCAAGATTCGCAAAGACGGCGATGTCTGGATCATCAATGGTGTCGGCAATGGTTGCCTGTTGCAACCAGAATCACCACTCGATTTCGGCAATGCCGGAACCGGCGCTCGCCTGACCATGGGACTTGTCGGAACTTACGACATGACAACAACCTTTATTGGCGACGCATCGCTGACCTCGCGTCCGATGGGCCGTGTGCTCAATCCGCTGCGCGAGATGGGCGTTCAGGTAAAGGCTGCCGAAGGTGACCGCCTGCCGCTAACGCTGACCGGTCCAAAAACTGCAAACCCAATCAGCTATCGCGTGCCAATGGCGTCTGCGCAGGTTAAATCCGCTGTTCTGCTTGCGGGTCTGAATACGCCGGGCGTTACGACCGTCATCGAACCGGTCATGACCCGCGATCACACGGAAAAAATGTTGCAGGGCTTTGGTGCTGATCTCACAGTTGAGACAGACAAGGACGGCGTGCGCCATATCCGTATCGTCGGACAGGGCAAGCTGACCGGCCAGACCATTGATGTGCCAGGCGATCCGTCCTCAACCGCCTTCCCGCTTGTTGCGGCTCTGCTGGTCGAAGGCTCGGACGTAACAATTCTCAATGTTCTGATGAACCCGACCCGCACCGGGCTTATCCTGACATTGCAGGAAATGGGCGCCGACATTGAAATCATCAATCCGCGCCTTGCTGGTGGTGAAGATGTGGCTGATCTGCGCGTAAAATCATCAAAGCTCAAGGGCGTCGTGGTTCCACCGGAACGCGCTCCGTCGATGATTGACGAGTATCCGGTTCTGGCGATTGCTGCATCCTTTGCCGAAGGGGAAACCGTCATGGACGGTCTCGATGAGTTGCGCGTGAAAGAATCAGATCGTCTTGCAGCAGTTGCGCGTGGCCTAGAAGCCAATGGCGTTGATTGCACCGAAGGCGAGATGTCGCTCACGGTTCGCGGTCGTCCCGACGGCAAAGGCTTGGGTGGCGGCACGGTTGCAACGCATCTTGATCACCGCATTGCAATGAGCTTCCTTGTCATGGGGCTGGCCGCAGAAAAGCCGGTTACCGTTGACGACAGCACGATGATTGCGACCTCGTTCCCCGAATTCATGACCATGATGCCGGGCCTTGGTGCGAAAATCGAAGTCAGCGAGCCGCAATGACAAGTTTCGTCGTAGCCATCGACGGACCAGCAGCCTCGGGCAAGGGAACCCTAGCCCGGCGCATTGCCATTCATTACGGCATGCCGCATCTCGATACCGGCCTGACCTATCGTGCGGTTGCCAAAGCGCTGCTTGATCAGGGGTTGCCGCTTGATGATGAAGCAGTTGCAGCTGATGTGGCGCTTCATCTCAATCTGCATGACATGGATAAGGCCGTACTTTCGGCCCACACCATTGGTGATGCTGCATCCAAAGTGGCAGTGATGCCCGCCGTGCGCCGCGCACTCGTTGAAGCGCAACGCGGTTTTGCCAATGCCTTGCCTTCAAGCGTGCTGGATGGTCGCGATATTGGAACCGTTGTCTGCCCGGGTGCTCAGATCAAGCTTTTCGTGACTGCATCGCCGGAGGTGCGTGCACAACGCCGTTTTGACGAAATCATTTCGAGGGGCGGAGCATCCGATTTCGATGAAATTCTGGCTGATCTTAAAAAGCGAGACGACCGTGATACGAACCGCACGGATTCGCCGCTCAGACCAGCGGAAGACGCGCACTTGCTAGATACGAGTAAAATGAGTATAGAAGCGGCATTTCTGGCAGCGAAAAAGCTGATCGATCACGCTTTAGCGCAGCATCAGGCATAATATTGAGAAAACCGCACGGTTTTCTGATATGATACGCCCAGAAATGCTGGAGAATTCTGAGTTTGTTCCTATATGGGGCTTACTCATCTTTATAACCTGACTTCGCGTTCCACGCGCCGGTTGTCCCAAAAGGACGGAGCCGAAGGACAGGCCTAACGCAACTCTAACCCCCGGCGCCGCATCCGATGTTGATTTATACCGGATGCATCAGGAGTATTTATGTCTGAATTCAATCCCTCCCTCGCAGACTTCGAATCGCTGCTGGCTGAATCCTTTGCCAACAATGACCTTGCAGAAGGTTATGTTGTAAAGGGTCGCATCGTTGCCATCGAAAAAGACATGGCAATCATCGATGCCGGCCTGAAGGTCGAAGGTCGCGTACCGCTGAAGGAATTCGGCGCGAAGGGCAAAGACGGCTCAATGAAGCCGGGCGACGAAGTTGAAGTTTACGTTGAGCGCATCGAAAACGCACTCGGCGAAGCTGTTCTGTCGCGCGAAAAAGCACGTCGTGAAGAAAGCTGGGGCAAGCTCGAGCAGAAGTTCGCAAACAGCGAACGCGTCGACGGCGTCATCTTCAACCAGGTCAAGGGTGGTTTCACCGTCGATCTGGACGGCGCAGTTGCGTTCCTTCCACGTTCGCAGGTGGACATTCGTCCAATCCGCGACGTTACCCCACTTATGCACGTCCCACAGCCTTTCGAAATCCTCAAGATGGACAAGCGTCGCGGCAACATCGTTGTCTCGCGTCGTACCGTTCTTGAAGAAAGCCGTGCGGAACAGCGTTCGGAAATCGTTCAGAACCTTGAAGAAGGTCAGGTTGTTGACGGCGTTGTCAAGAACATCACCGATTACGGTGCGTTCGTTGATCTCGGCGGCATCGACGGCCTCCTGCACGTGACCGACATGGCATGGCGCCGCGTCAACCATCCTTCGGAAATCCTCACCATCGGCCAGTCGGTCAAGGTGCAGATCATCCGTATCAACCAGGAAACGCATCGTATCTCGCTCGGCATGAAGCAGCTTGAGAACGATCCTTGGGATGGCATTGGTGCGAAGTACCCGATCGGCAAAAAGATCACGGGTACTGTAACCAACATCACCGATTACGGCGCATTTGTCGAAATCGAGCCAGGCATCGAAGGTCTGATCCACGTTTCAGAAATGTCGTGGACCAAGAAGAACGTACATCCAGGCAAAATCCTGTCGACCACTCAGGAAGTCGAAGTCGTTGTGCTCGAAGTTGATCCGGTTAAGCGCCGCATCTCCCTCGGTCTCAAGCAGACCCTCGACAACCCATGGACGACTTTTGCTGACAAGTACCCACAGGGCACAATCGTTGAAGGCGAAGTCAAGAACAAGACCGAATTCGGCCTGTTCATTGGTCTCGACGGCGACGTTGACGGCATGGTTCACCTTTCCGATCTCGACTGGAACCGCCCAGGCGAACAGGTCATCGAAGAGTACAACAAGGGCGAAGTTGTTAAAGCCGTTGTTCTCGACGTTGACATCGAAAAGGAACGTATCTCGCTCGGCATCAAGCAGCTTTCCGGCGACAAGGTCGGCGAAGCAGCAGCTTCGGGTGAACTGCGCAAGAACGCCGTTGTAACCTGTGAAGTCACAGCTGTTACCGATGGTGGCCTTGAAGTCCGTCTCATTGACCATGATCTCGATAGCTTCATCAAGCGTTCGGATCTGTCGCGTGATCGTGACGAACAGCGTACAGAACGCTTCTCGGTTGGTCAGAAGGTTGACGCTCGCGTCATCGCTTTCGACAAGAAGACCCGCAAGCTGCAGGTCTCGATCAAGGCGCTCGAAATCGCTGAAGAAAAAGAAGCAGTCGCTCAGTACGGATCGACCGACTCCGGCGCTTCGCTCGGCGACATTCTTGCGGCAGCAATGAAGAAGTCGGAAACCAACTAACTCGGTTAAGACCTTTACAAAAACATGAGAAAGCCCGCCATTGGCGGGCTTTTTCTATTTGCCTAACCCCTAAATTAGCAGGCACAGAATTGCCGTTGATGAATAAATTTACCTGTGCGAATTCATTGCGTCTAAAAAATATACTAGCGTGCTACATGGAGTTTTTGCATGAGACATTTTTTTATAGTTAGCTCTTCAATTTTGCTTACAACCCTTGCATCAGGCGCTTTTGCAGCTGATGCTGTTGCAATTCAGGATCCGATTCCGGTTTATGTCGCACCTGCTTTTAGCTGGAGCGGCGCATATATCGGCGGACAGATCGACTATTCGATGTTGAAGGGTAAATATTCCTACGCAAACACTCCCGAAACTAAAGCCACGAGCAAGGGTTTCGTTGGCGGAATTTACACCGGCTATAATTTCAACGTCGGAAACAACGTTATTTTAGGCACTGAACTTGACGCCACGAGCAATTTTGGCAAAGGAAATGCAAAGGACATGTCTGGCTATTCCACATATGCCACAACCAAGACCCGCTGGGCAGGTGCAGCGCGTGCACGTGTTGGGTATGCGATGGATCGCTTCCTTCCTTACGTTGCAGGCGGCGTGGCATTTGCTGGCATTAAAGACACGCTGAAGACAGATGACTCCGGCTTTAAAAGCGACAAAACGCGTGCAGGCTGGACAGTTGGCGGCGGTATCGACTATGCCGCAACCGATAATGTGGTTCTGCGTCTTGAATACCGCTATACGGACTTTGGTAAGCAAAACTACAATCTGAATAATTCAACGAATTTCAGTCGCAAGCTCTCCACCAATGATGTTCGCATTGGTGTCGCCTACAAGTTCTAAGCTTCTAGCGAATGGCTATCTGGAGGAGTGGCCGTTTAACCTGGCCGCTCCTCAAAGCCAAAACATAAAACCTTAAGCATACTCACACGATCCCGATCAAATGGATCAGTCCGAGGCTTATGGTGCCCAAAACAAGCAATGATAGGATTGCTGCCAGCGTGACGCGTCCGCCGGCGGACGCTACCGAGCGTATATCAACACCCAGTCCAAGAGCCGCCATCGAAATGATTGTCAGTGCAGCGGACGCAAACTGGATACCGGGAAGAACAGTTTCCGGGATTAGGTGTAGCGACCGCAGTGCCATCATGGCCAAAAAACCGATGATGAACCATGGCACGAGTTGCAGAAAGCCGGGCTTTACATCCGTATCCTTGTTACCAGCCACTACGGAAAGCGCAAGAATAACGGGCCCCAGCATCAGAACACGAACGAGCTTGACCAATGTTCCAAGCTGAACGCTGATAGCAGCAACGGGAGCGGTTGCTGCCAGGACTTGCGGCACGGCATAGACCGTCAGTCCGGCAAGAACGCCATATTGTGTAAAAGACAACCCCAGCAATGGCACCAGCAGCGGCAGAAGCAGCACCACAACAACCCCCAGAATGGCCGTGAATGCGATGGAGGCGGCTACATCTTCACTGTCTGCGCCGATGACCGGTGCGGTGGCGGCAATTGCCGAGTTGCCGCAAATGGAATTGCCGCAAGCAACGAGAATTGCCATGCGATGCGGCAGCTTTAACAAGCGCCCAATGCCGTAGCTGAACGTAATTGCCATTGCTACAACACAGGCAATCCCAAGGATAAGGCCCGGTCCAGCATCTATCACAGCACCAGCACTAATGGATGCACCAAGAAGCACGACCGCAATTTCCAGCAGCAGTTTTGCTGAAAAGCTTATGCCTTTGGCAAATTGTTTGCCGGGGCGGAAAATCGTTCTGACTGCAGTTCCGAGCAGGATTGCCAATACCAAAGCTTCCAGCCACGCCTTGCCGGTATAATGCTCTTCCACCTTTTCCAGACCGACCGCCACAGCGGACACAGCGAGGCTGAGTGCAAGCCCTGGGATAATGTTCTGGAATTTGTTTGTGGTTACGGCGGTCATGTGATTGGCATTCAGTTATTGAGAAATATTTTCCAATCAAATGCATTATTTCTTCTGTTCATTCCATCGCATAATATGGCACAATTCATTCGGTAAAATCGAACGATTGAAGCTATGACACTGGAACAATTACGCATTTTCATTGAGGTTGCTGAACGCGAGCACCTGACGCGGGCATCGGAAGCGCTTCATCTCACGCCATCGGCAGTGAGTTCGGCCATTCGTATACTGGAGGAACGCTATGGCGCGATGCTTTTCAACCGAATTGGTCGGCGGATTGAGTTGACCGGCGACGGACAACTGTTCCTCGAAGAAGCCCGCGCAACACTGGCTCGTGCGCAATCAGCTGAACGGATGCTGTCCGAGCTTGGCGGTGGCAAACGCGGCCTCTTGGCAATTCATGCCAGCCAGACCATTGCAAGCTATTGGCTTCCGCCTTATCTCGCTCAATTTCACGCCACCTATCCGCTGATTGATGTGAGGCTGACACTTGGCAACACTGAAAGCGTGAGAGCAGCCACGGAGGCAGGACTTGCGGATATCGGGCTTGTGGAAGGTGCTGTGCAGGCATCGACGCTTTCGCTGCGCAAGGTTGGCACTGACAAGCTAATCGTCGTTACAAAGCCCGATCATATTTGGCATAAAACTGAGAAGCTCACATGGGACACCTTGTTCAGCGGCCAGTGGATTTTGCGCGAACATGGCTCTGGCACACGCAGCGTGTTCGAAGATGCGATGCGCGCCGCGGGTTATAATCCAGCGCGTCTCGCGCTTGCCCTTGAATTGCCTTCCAATGAAGCAATCTGTTCCGCCGTGCTTTCCGGCAATTACGTCACCGCGATTTCGGAACTGGTGGCAGCACCGCATCTTGCAGCAGGAACGCTCGTTAAAGCCGATTTTTCTCTACCACAGCGCCAGTTTCTAATGCTTTCGCATAATGATCGCTATCAGACCAAAGCGCTCAAATCTTTCTCAGACATGCTGATGAAAGAACCGCATATGTCGCGCACAGAACAACTTCCCGCCTGATAAGCACTGTAGGCTTTGCTCACGGGTATATCCCCGCGCATCCCGGCCCAATATGTGCGGATCGGGAACGATCCGCACGTCGATCTGGAGGAGGTAGACATGAGCAGGAATAGAGGCGTTGTATATATGCGCCCGGGTAAAGTTGAAGTTCGTGACATTGATGATCCGGTGTTGAGCGCTCCCGACGGACGCAAGCTCGACCACGCTGTCATTCTGAAAGTCATCACGACCAATATTTGCGGCTCCGACCAGCACATGGTGCGCGGTCGTACCACTGCGATGCCGGGGCTGGTTCTTGGCCATGAAATCACCGGCGAAGTAATCGAAAAAGGCAGTGATGTCGAAATGCTCGAAGTGGGCGACATCGTTTCCGTGCCATTCAACGTAGCCTGCGGACGCTGCAGATGCTGCAAATCGCAGGACACCGGCGTTTGCCTTACCGTCAATCCATCACGTGCCGGCGGCGCTTATGGTTATGTCGATATGGGCGGTTGGATCGGTGGACAGGCACGCTACGTCATGGTGCCCTACGCCGATTTCAATCTGTTAAAATTCCCGGATCGCGAGCAGGCCATTGAGAAAATCCGCGATCTGACCATGCTTTCCGACATTCTTCCCACCGGCTTTCACGGGGCGGTTAAGGCGGGTGTCGGCGTGGGTTCCATCGTCTATGTTGCCGGTGCTGGCCCGGTTGGGCTTGCGGCGGCAGCTTCCGCCCGCATCTTAGGTGCCGCAGTGGTCATGGTAGGAGACTTCAACAAGGAGCGTCTTGAACATGCGCGCAAGGTCGGCTTTGAGCCGATTGATCTGTCGGCAAGCGATCGTCTCGGCGATATGATTGCCGAAGTGACTGGCAGCAACGAAGTCGATAGCGCCATTGATGCTGTGGGCTTTGAAGCACGTGGTCACAGCGGCGGAGAACAACCGGCAATCGTGCTCAACCAGATGATGGAGATCACCCGCCCTGCGGGTTCCATCGGCATCCCCGGTCTTTACGTGACCGATGATCCGGGTGCGGTTGATAGTGCTGCCAAGCAAGGAAATCTTTCCTTACGCTTTGGCCTTGGCTGGGCAAAGGCACAGTCTTTCCACACCGGTCAGACGCCCGTCGTCAAATATAACCGCCAGCTCATGCAGGCTATTCTGCATGGACGTCTCAACATTGCCGAGATCGTCAATGCGCAGGTGATTTCGCTGGAAGAAGCACCACAAGGCTATGAAAGCTTCGATCATGGGGTTGCAAAAAAATTCGTGCTCGACCCACATGGCATGCTGACAAAGGCTGCTTAAAATATCGATGCCGGGAGTTTTAGCTCCCGGCAATCCACTTTAGCGAATTGATTTAACCAATTCGGGCTGGGTAAAACAGGTTGGCGCCATGCCATTTTTTGATTGCCACAGACCAATCGAACGACGTGTTTTGAAACCCGGAAGACCATCGGCCTTGCCAATATCATAACCTTGCGCCTGCATGCGCTTTTGCATGGCCAGAATATCGGAGCGATACATCGTGCCGACATTACTCCAAGGTGTCCCAAAATCACCAGCACCATAAGCAATGCGATCTCCGATATGGCCGATGAACAGAGCATAGAGATCGCTCATATTGTAATCTTTGATGACGTAGAAATTCGGCGTCACGATAAAGGCCGGTCCATAACGACCAGCGGGCATGAGCAAAAAGCCCTCGCCGCGCATTTCATTGGCCGGAAACGCCTTGCCATTGGTGCGGGCGATACCAAGCTTTGCCCATTCGGCAAATGTCTTGCCCTGGTCTGGCCCTTCCAGAGAACAGGAAATATTCTGAGGCACATTGACTTCATAGCCCCAGTCACGTCCCGCCTGCCAGCCATGAATTTTGAGATAATTGGCGATGGAGCCAAGCGTATCAGGCACTGAATTCCAGATGTCTCTCTTGCCGTCACCATCAAAATCAACGGCATGTTTGAGATAGGAGGTTGGCATGAATTGCGGCTGTCCGAGCGCACCCGCCCAAGAGCTTTTCATCGCGCCATTGGCGATGTAACCGCGCGATGTGATCTGGAGCGCTGCAATCAGTTCCTGACGAAACATATCCTTGCGTGTTGCCATGAAGGCCTTAGTGCCGAGCACTTCAAAGGCGTTGTACGGAATTTTGACCGTGCCAAAGCCCGACTCGCGACCCCATATGGCCACAACGATGCGGCCCGGCACGCCATATTGCTGCTCAATACTTTTGAGCAGGCTTGCATTCTGACCAAGCCGCGCCTTGCCGCCGCTGGTGACGCCACCCACAGTTTTAGGATTGAAATATTTGCCCGGAGCGCCGAACTCGGCCTGCTTCTGCTCTTTTGGTCCCGTTGGCTTTTCGCCCGGGATAACCAGATCCGGCAGTTTCCAGTTAATACTAACGCCGGAAAAAGCCTGTTCAAACACAGGGTGCGAAACACCGGCTGCTTTTGCCTCTGGCCAGAGATCTTTTTCAATCCAGTTGCGATACTGGCTTTCAATCTGCGCTTTGGATGGAGCGGCAAAGGAAGATGTTACGAACAGAGATGCAGTGAGACAAAGAACCGTTGTCAGGCCTCGCTTCCAGAATGCAGCCTTCATAAACCTCTCCCAAGTTGCATGTCAGAGTGCAGTTCGTGCCCGCAGAGCCGCCGCAAGCGTTCCTTCATCGAGATAATCAAGCTCGCCACCCACTGGCACGCCATGCGCAAGCCGCGTGACACGAACTTCAAAATTCGTCAGCTGATCGGTGATGTAATGCGCGGTGGTCTGTCCTTCGACAGTCGCATTGACTGCAAGAATCACTTCTTTGACCTCGCCAGAGGCGACACGCTCGACCAGACCTTTGATATTAAGATCATCAGGCCCGATGCCATCCAATGGCGACAAGCGCCCTCCCAGCACATGATAACGCACATTCATAGTGCCAGCGCGTTCGAGCGCCCAGAGATCGGACACGTCTTCCACGACAATCAGAATTGCGGGATCGCGGCGATCATCCGTGCAGATCGTGCAGGGATCGGATGTATCGACATTGCCGCAGCATGAGCAGATACGAACCTTTTCGGCCGCTTCTTGCATTGCACCGCCAAGCGGCACCAGAAGTGCCTCTTTCTTCTTAATGAGGTACAACGCCGCACGACGCGCAGAACGCGGTCCTAGTCCCGGCACTCGCGCCAGAAGCTGGATCAGACGTTCAATTTCGGGGCCGGCGATACGTTTGGACATGCTGTTTTAAAAGTTGGACTGCTTAAAGAATGAGGAAGTAAGAAAAACGAAATGGGAGCATAATTGCCCTCTCATCTTCTAGAATGGCAGCTTGAAGCCCGGAGGAATTGGCAGACCAGCGGTCAGCGATTGGGTTTTTTCAGCCATTTCAGCTTCGAGCTTTGCCTTGGCATCATTATGAGCTGCGATGATCAGGTCTTCGAGGATTTCAGTATCCTCTTCCTTCATCATCGAGGGATCGATCTTAAGCGAAGACAGGGTGCCCTTGCCCGAAAGCGTGACCGTAACAAGACCACCACCCGAAGAAGCGGTTGCTTCAAGATCAGCGATCTCGTCCTGCATGGCCTTCATCTTGGCCTGCAATTCCTTCGCCTGTTTCATCATGCCCATCATGTCACGCATGGGTTCACTCCATCGTCTGTCAAAGTTCAGTCATCGTCAGAAGGCGCGCCGGGCACGTCTTCAATCGTATCAAGGTCTATATCGTCATCGTCGCTTAGTTCTGCAACGGCAATGCGAACATCTGTGATCTTTGCGCCGGGAAAAGCTGCAAGAATAGCGGCAACATCCGGGTCGGCACGTGCATCCGTCACAAGATTATCGCGACGCTCGGTTTCCGCTTCTGCAACAGTTTGCCCCGAAACATCACGTGCAACAGTCACCACCCAGCGAATGCCCGTCCAGTTCATAAGACGCTGCGAAATATCGCCTACCAATGATTTTGGCGCATCATCCGTCAGGCCGATTTCGAGCCTTCCAGCTGCAATGGAGGACAGGCGAACGCAGTTCTTGACCAAAATCTTAAACTGCATGTCGCGATATTTGTCAGCCAGGAGTACAATATCGGCAAGGCTGTTAATCGGAACCGAAGGCTGGGGTGTGTTATCAACAAACTGCTGCGGCGCTGGCGGTTGATGTGGCTGCTGCTGTGATTCGACAAGGCGCATGGCGGTTGCGGGACCACCTGATGCATGCATCATAGACGAAGCACCAACTGCATCAACGCTTACGCGCGCCTCTGGCTGAGAACCGCCATTTGGCCGTGCATTGCCTGAAGGCTGCGGACGCGGCATTGACACAGAACCGCTTTCCAGTCCTTTCAACGCTTCATCAAGCGTCGGCAAATCCGCAGCATGGGCCAGACGAATCAGCAGCATCTCTGCCGCCTGAACAGGCCGCGCTGCTGTATCGACTTCCGCAATACCCTTAAGCAGCATCTGCCATGTGCGCGACAGCACGCGCACCGAGAGCTTTTGTGCAAAATCGCGGCCACGCACGCGCTCATCTTCGGAAAGGGTCACATCATTGGCCACATCCGGCGTGAAGCGCAGGCGCGTCACCAGATGATTGAAATCTGCAAGATCAGTCAGCACGACCGATGGGTCAGCACCGACATCATATTGCGCACGAAACTCTGTGAGAGCGCCAGCAACATCGCCACGCATCAGCATTTCAAACAGATCGATAATGCGCGCACGGTCAGCAAGTCCCAGCATGGAGCGCACGGCTTCCGCCGAGACATGGCCCGCGCCATGCGCTATCGCCTGATCGAAGATCGAGAGCGAATCGCGTGCAGAGCCTTCGCCAGCACGTGCAATCATGGCAAGCGATGTATCATCGACTTCGATTTGTTCTGCTTCTGCGATCCGGCGCAAATGTGCTGCCAAAGTGCCGGATTCAATGCGGCGCAGGTCAAAACGCTGACAGCGCGACAGAACCGTGATTGGCACTTTGCGGATTTCGGTGGTGGCAAAAATGAATTTCACATGCGGCGGCGGCTCTTCAAGCGTCTTTAACAGACCGTTGAAGGCCTGATTGGACAGCATGTGCACTTCGTCGATGATATAGACTTTGTAACGCGCCGACACAGGGCGATAGCGCACCTGCTCGATGATTTCGCGAATGTCATCGATACCCGTATGTGAGGCCGCATCCATTTCGATCACATCGACATGGCGGCCTTCCATGATCGCCTGACAATGCTCACCCATAATGGAGAGATCAATCGACGGCTGATCGACGGTGTCAGTCTTGTAATTGAGCGCACGCGCCAGAATACGCGCCGTTGTGGTCTTGCCCACACCGCGAACACCAGTCAGCATCCATGCCTGCGCGATGCGGCCAGTCTCGAACGCATTTTTCAGCGTGCGGACCATCGGCTCCTGGCCGATCAGATCATTGAAATCCTGAGGACGATATTTGCGGGCGAGAACGCGATAAGCGCCAGTTTCGGATTTTGTGTCCATTGCGACCCTTCCGTTCTCTGTTCGCTTGTTCCGATCAACAAACTCTAAACAGTTTGGACCAGAGACGAAAGTGGCTTTGGCGATGGCTTATCAACCATCAACAGCCATGATCGTTTTAGAAAGGTGGGAGGCTGGCACGATGACCCGTGCCGTGCTCGTTGGGGCTGCTTCCTTCCGGACCTGACCCGGTTGGCGAGTGGCTCGTCCACCACCAACCTCCCACGCTGCATATCGTCAATCGACGCGCAAAAAGCAAGCGCTGAGACGAAAAAACTGATAAGAATTATTCTATGGAACAGTTTGAACTCGATAAAAGGCTCAATGCCGATACTTTTTCAGTAGCTCCGCTCGGCCTTTGCGAGTTGCGGCTGATGAATGACAAGCGCTGGCCATGGCTTATTCTGGTGCCGCGCCGGGCTGGTTTGAGCGAAATCCACGATATGACGCCGCTTGATCAGACCATGCTGACCTTTGAAGCGGCAATCGTTTCGCAGGCCTTGAAGAGTGTCACCCGTTGCGACAAGGTTAATACGGGCGCTTTGGGGAATATCGTGCGCCAGTTGCACCTGCATGTGATTGCGCGCAATGAAGGCGACGCTGGCTGGCCCGGACCTGTCTGGGGGCATGGCACACGCGAGCCTTATAGCGATGCTGAAGCGCAAAAGCTGATTGAAGACATTCGCGCTGCACTCTGATCCCCTACAAAACATTTCCCGAGAATATCATGGCTTTTCGCCTTTACGACCTACCGGAAATTGAGCCGAGCCGCCTCGTCGGCTTTGCAGGCAACCGCATCGACCGCCTATCCGAAAAACGACAGGACGATTCCGCTTTTACAGCGCTAGAATTGCCAGAAACCCGCGTGATGGTTCTGGGCGGCAATAAGCTTCTGCTTGATTACACGCAGGAAAGTGCACCCCGCGCCTTGTTCTCGCTCACTGAAGTGCAGGTTTTCTCGCCGGATTTGCATGAACCTATTCTGCTCGGTTTGCAGGATGGCGCGCCGATTGTGGCATTGATGGCACCGCTTGACCCGGATGCAATCGAGCAGCCTTATCGCGCGCAAGATTATCGCAGCATTTATATGGAAGGACTGGTTCCGTCGGATATTGTCGGTGCGCTGGCGCAAGCAGCAGCACTCACCGCATGGCAAAGCAATCATCGCTTTTGCGGACGCTGCGGCACCGAAAGCGAAATGCGGGCCGGAGGTGCCAAGCGCGTCTGCACGAATTGTCATGCCGAGCATTTTCCGCGCACTGATCCCGTGGCTATCATGCTGCCCGTTCGCGGCGAAAAATGCATTCTGGCACGCAGTCCACATTTTACAACAGGTTCTTATTCCTGCCTTGCTGGCTTTATCGAGCATGGCGAGACGATTGAAGCCGCCGTTCGCCGTGAAAGCTTTGAGGAAATGGGGCTGTCGATTGGTCGCGTTGGCTATCATGCGAGCCAGCCTTGGCCTTTCCCCTATTCACTGATGATCGGCTGTCATGCGGAAGTGGTATCTGACGACTTCACCATTGATCGTTCTGAACTGGAAGATGGTCGCTGGTTCGATAAGGCGGAAGTGCGTGCCATGCTTGCAGGTACACATCCAAATGGGCTGCGTGTACCGGCAAGCGGCGCCATCGCAACCCATCTGATCAGAGCTTGGACCGAAAGCTAGAGTGGCTATGCCGCTCTAATTATTTTCGCGTATTTCCTACGCGAAACTGGTTCCCACCTTCACTGGAAATTCTTGTTATTCCGCCGCCAGCAATTGCGTGCCGCGAATATCGCTGCCCTTATAGACGCCAAGAATCCGCACTTCCTTTGAGAAAAACGCCAGTTCTTCCAAAGCAAGCTGCACGTTACGGTCTTCCGGGTGGCCTTCAATATCCGCATAAAACTGCGTGGCAATGAAACGTCCGCCGACCTGATAGCTTTCCAGCTTAGTCATGTTGACGCCATTGGTCGCAAAGCCACCCATTGCTTTGTAAAGCGCGGCTGGAACGTTGCGCACGCGGAACACGAAGGTCGTGATAATGCGCTCGTCTTTTTCGGGACGAGGTTCCCAATTTTTGGTCTTCGACAAAACAACAAACCGGGTCACGTTGTCCTCTGAATCCTCAACATTCTCTTCGAGAATATCGAGACCATAAAGCTCGGATGCGAGACGCGGCGCAAGCGCTGCCATGGAGCGATCCTGCTCGTCAGCCACAAAACGCGCCGCCCCTGCCGTATCGCCTGCAATTACCGGCTTCCAGCCATTTTGACGAATGACCTTGCGGCATTGGCCGAGCGCATGAACATGGCTGTGGACGGTCTTGATCTCTTCGCGCTTGACGCCCGGTAGCACCATGAGCTGAAAATGTATCGGCAGAAAATATTCGCCAACAATATGAATATCAGCCAGCGGCAGCAGATAGTGAATATCGGCAACACGGCCTGCAAGCGTATTCTCAATCGGAATCATCGCCAGATCAGCCGCACCGCTTTCGACCGCGTTGAAGGCGTCTTCAAAAGTCGGACACGGCAAAGGCTCCATATCGGGAAACATGTTGCGGCAAGCCGTATCGGAATTGGCGCCCGCTTCGCCCTGAAAGGAAATCCGGTTGGTCTTCATCGTGTTCGTACTTTCTCAAACAGCCCACAATTTGCGGAGCTTCTTTGTCTCATAAACCCTTTGCGATAATTTCACGCGCCCGGTCAAGATCAGCTTGCGTATCGACACCCAGCGGCACCGTTTTAACGATCTCCGCTTCAATGCGCATTCCGTCTTCCAACGCACGAAGCTGCTCCAGCTTCTCACGCTTTTCAAGCGCCGAAGGACCGATCTTTACGAAGCGCTCAAGGGCCGCACGGCGATAGGCATAAAGACCGATGTGATGATAGAGTGGGCCATCGCCATAAGGGGCAGTCGCGCGCGTGAAATAAAGCGCACGCAAACGCTCGCCATTATTCATCGGCGAGCCGACGATCTTCACAACATTCGGATTGATCTTTTCTTCATCCAGCGTGATTTCAACACCAAGGGTCGCAATGTCTGCGGGACCGTCCTGCAACGGGCGCAGAGCACGGCGAATCGTTTCAGGATCAATGGTGGGCAAATCACCCTGCACATTGATGATGGCTTCCATCTCATTGGCCGGATCGACCTTTTGAAGCGCTTCATAGATGCGGTCAGAGCCCGACTCATGATCACTGCGCGTCATAATTGCCTCATGACCATGCGCGATGACTGCGGCAAATATCTCGTCACTGTCCGTTGCAACAACTGTGCGGCCAAGCGCAGCTGCCGCAGCCCTGTCTGCCACATGCACGATCATCGGCTTGCCGCAAATATCGGCGAGCGGCTTGTTCGGCAGGCGTGTGGATCCGAGCCGCGCCGGTATAAGTGTCAGGGTTTTCATCTTCTCAGGCATGATCGACTCTTGCTGTTTCATATGGTCGCAAAGACCTTCTGGCGATCTTTATCTGCACAGTAAATGCAGCAAAAGTGTCAAAAAGTCACGGGTCCAGAACCCCTTATAGGTGTTGCATCCCCCCCTTAAAAGACCTAGTTTCCGCCCGATGCCGGGGAGAGTCTTGCCAGCCTTTCAACACAGGTTCTGCATGCCGGCTTTGGAGGGCGTTGAGTAGAGGGAGCGCTGACCGGCGATGAATTCAACCCGAACTAATAAGTTTATAATGGCTTTTCTGGCAGCAGTTTTCGTTGTCATGACCACGAGCATTCTGTCGGATACGCTATTTTATTCGCCAGCCCCTGAAAAGCCAGGTTTTATAATCGAAGCAGCAGAGGCTTCGACTGGCGGTGAAGCAGCGCCTGCCAAGGAAGAAGTGTCGATTGCCGTTCTGATGCAATCCGCTGATGCTGAAAAAGGTGCAAACGTCTTTAAGCGTTGTGCCGCATGTCACACGGCTGAAAAGGGCGGAGCCAACAAGGTTGGACCGCATCTTTGGGACGTGCTTGACCGTCCAGCTGCCTCTGTCGAAGGCTTTGGCTATTCGGCTGCAATGAAGGAATTCGGTGCAGCTGGCAACAAGTGGGACTATGAGCATCTCAACAAGTTCCTGACCTCGCCAAAGGGCTACATCAAAGGCACGGCCATGGGCTTTGCGGGCGACAAGAAGGACAATGAGCGCGCCGATCTGATTGCCTTCCTGCGTTCGCTATCAGACAATCCGGCTCCGCTTCCAACCGCTGATGCAGCACCTGCGGAAGCAGCGCCTACTGAGGGTGAGAAGCCAGCGGAAGCTGCTCCTGCCGAAGGTGGTGCGGCACCTGCTCCGGCACAGCCTGCACCAGCCAACTAAGCTGATTAAAATATAGCAAAAAGCCGGGTTTCAACCCGGCTTTTTTATTGCTCAGATCTTTTTTCCAACTTGTGCCTTTCTTCCTCCGCAAAAAGCCATAAAACTTGCTCCCAGAATATCCGAAACAACAACGGAGATGCTGGATGAAAGCTTTTTGGGCGGGCGCGTTTGCAATCACGATGCTCACGGGGATGATATTGACCGGAACGGTTTCCGGCTCCTATGCCGATGATGCGCAACCGCAATGGCGATATTCGTCCAGCCTGCTTGGAGAACCCAAATATCCTGCTGATTTCAAGCATTATGACTATGTAAACCCCGATGCACCAAAAGGTGGGGCACTCAATCTGGTGGCGGTCGGCACATTCGACAGTCTCAATGCCTATGTCATTCAGGGTGTTGCTGCAGCCGGTCTGTCAGAGTTTGGCGGCGGCATGCTCTACGACACTTTGATGAGCGATTCGCTTGATCAGGGATCAACGCAATATCCGTTGATTGCGGAAGCGCTTCAATATCCTGATGACTTCTCATGGGTCAAATTCAAGCTTAACCCCGATGCCAAATGGCACGATGGCCAGCCGATTACGGTCGATGATGTTATATGGTCATTCGAGGTACTGAAAAAGCAGTCGCCGCTCTATAACAAATACTATGGCGACGTTGAAAAGGCCGAAAAGACCGGCGACCACGAGGTAAAATTTACTTTTTCTCAGACCGGCAATCGCGAACTGCCCCAGATTATGGGCCAGCTTGCCATCCTTCCCAAGCATTGGTGGACGGCCAAGGATGCACAGGGTAGGCAGCGCGATGTGACCCGCCCGACACTCGAAATTCCACTCGGCTCCAGTGCCTATAAAATCAAGACCGTTGTTCCGGGACGTTCGATTATCTGGGAGCGCGCTGATGAATATTGGGGCAAGGACCTGCCGGTCAATGTCGGACGCAATAATTTCAATGAAGTTCGTTACGAATATTATCTGAACGAAGACGCGACATGGGAAGCCTTCAAAAAAGGCGGCCAATATGATTATCGGTTGGAAAACCGTGCGCAGCGCTGGGCAGAACAGTATAATTTCCCAGCTGTCACGCGTGGCGATGTCATCCAGAAGTCATTTCCCTATAATGCGGTTGGCCGCATGCAGGGCTATTTCCTCAACACACGCCTCGACAAGTTTCAGGATGTAAAAGTCCGCGAAGCGCTGACCTACGCATTTGATTTTGAATCGATGAACCGCCTGTTGTTCTTCAATCAATATACGCGGATCGACAGCTATTTTGCCGGTAATGAGCTGCATCTGAGCGGTGTTCCAACACCGGAAGAGCAAGCCATTCTCCAGAGCGTTCAGGATGCACTGCCTGCCGATGCACTGACCAAGGAATTCAAACTGCCTGTCTATGATACGCCGCAGGCGACACGCGAAAATCTGCGCAAGGCGCTTCAACTTTTCGGTGAAGCAGGCTGGAAATTGCAGGGCAACAAGCTTGTCGATGCGAAAGGCACGCAGTTTACAATCGAATTTCTGGGCAGGGACCCGACCGACGAGCGCATTTACAATCCGTTTGCCGCAAGCCTACGCAAAATCGGCATCAGCGCCACAGTTCGTATCGTCGACGCGGCGCAATATCAGGCCCGCGTCAATGATTTCGATTATGATGTTATAACCTCGGTCATGGCACAGACCAGTTCTCCCGGCAACGAGCAGCGCGATATGTGGGGCTCGAAAGCTGCGGACTTCAAAGGCAGCCGCAATTATGCTGGCATCAAAAACCCGGCAATCGACAAGCTGATCGACCGCATCATTTATGCCAAAGACCGTGATGAGCTTGTGGCCGCCAGCCACGCGCTCGACCGTGCACTGTTGTGGAATTATTACGTTATTCCGCAATGGTATTCCGATCACATCAATGTTGCTTACTGGAACAAATTCGGAATGCCTGAAAGCCAGCCCGATTATCTCGGGATTGACCCTTTCTCGTGGTGGGTAGACCCTGCAAAGGAAGCAAAACTTAAAAGCGGTACGAATTAAGGACTTGCCATGTCGGGCTTCCAGCTCAATCGCCGTCATTTTCTTGAGCTTTCAGGCAGTGCCGCAATCGTGGCCTGCTTGCCGGAAAAAGCGTTTGCAAAGCTTGCGACAGGCACACCTCTGCATGGCCTGTCTGCCTTTGGCGATCTGAAATATCCGCCCGATTTTAAGCATTTCGATTATGTAAACCCCGAGGCACCCAAAGGGGGCACTTTTACACTCGCCCCCAATACGTGGTACTGGAACCAGAACATACAAACCTTCAACACGCTCAACACACTGACATTTAAGGGCGATTCCCCGCCACGTATGGAGCTGACCTTTGACAGCTTGATGGCGTCCGCGCTTGACGAGCCGGACTCGGTTTATGGCCTGATTGCCGAGAGCGTTACGCTTTCGCAAGATCGCACGAAATGTCTGTTCAAGCTTCGCAAAGAGGCGCGCTTTCACGATGGCTCGCCGATTGAAGCCAAAGACGTCGTTTTCACCTATGAGACTCTTAAGGAAAAAGGTCATCCACTGATCCGGCAAACCCTTGCTGCACTTGATGCTGTTAGGGAAATCAGCAGCCATGAAGTGGAAATGCAGTTTTCTGCCGAGCGTGGTCCCAATGCCATTCTTGAGGCCGTTGGTCTGCCGGTCCTTTCGAAAGAGTGGTTTAGGAACCGTGATTTCGATACGGCCAGCATGGAAGCAACACTTGGATCAGGCGCTTATCACGTTGGTCGTGTCGCGGCAGGACAGCTTATCGAATATGATCGGGTCGAGGATTATTGGGCGAAGGATTTGCCGGTTGTGCGTGGCTTGAGCAATTTTGATCGTATCCGCATTGAGTTCTATCGCGACCGCCAGCCGGAATTTGAGGCCTTCAAAAAGGGCAATATCGACTTCCGGCAGGAGAATGTTTCAAAGAACTGGGCAACGGGATATGACTTCCCGGCCATTCAGCAAAACAAGATCATCAAGCGTACATTCCCGAAGGAAAAACGTCCGCTGATGCAGGCGTGGGCGCTCAACCAGCGCCGTGAGCGTTTTCGCGATCCGCGTGTGCGCGAAGCAATTAATCTCTGCTTCGACTTTGAATGGACCAATGCGAACCTGTTTTACGCCACCTATGAACGCTCGCAGTCTAATTTCAATGGTTCGGATTTTCAGGCAGTAGGACTGCCGACCGTTGATGAACTGAAAGTGCTTGAACGCTATCGTGGTAAAATTCCCGACGCGGCGTTTGGTGAAGTGCCGCTTATGCCGATTTCAGATGGTTCAGGTCGCGACCGCAAGCAATTTTCGCGCGCCATCGCATTGCTCGAAGAAGCAGGTTTTAAGCGCAAAAACGGCCAGTTCCACAGTGAAAACGGCGAAAAACTGTCGCTTGAAATTCTGAGCAATTCGGAAAGTTTTTCGCGCATCTACAATCCCTTTGTGCAGAAGATGCGCGCCATTGGCATTGATGCCAGTTTGCGGCTCGTGGACCCCACCCAATATCAGGCCCGAATGCAGGATTTCGATTTCGATCTGGTCGGCATTGCCATGCAGTTTGGTGCAACACCCACCAAAGAATCGCTCGCTTCCATGTTCGGATCGGAAGCTTCCAAAACACCGGGCAGCTATAATCTTCCCGGCACGTCAGACCCTATTATCGACGCATTGATCGACGATGTCGGCAATGTTTCCACACGCGAAGAGCTGGTTGCAACCATAAGGGTGCTTGATCGGTACTTGCGTATCCGGCTCGAGTGGATTCCAAATTGGACAGTAGCGAATCACCTGGTAGCCTATTGGGATCGTTTTGGTTTCAAGGAGCCAAAGCCCGATTATGGCTTTCCGGTCGAGACGCTTTGGTGGATTAAAGCATGATCCCGAAAAGTGATAGGCAGTTTTTGGATAAGATCATGTTCATAAAAAACAAAAGGCAAAAGCTGTTGGCAAGCCATAAGAGCAAATTGAATATTCGGGGCATCGAGAGCTGATGGGCGCATATATTTTACGCCGCCTGCTTCTGATGATTCCGACCATCCTCGGCATTATGGCCATATCTTTTGCCGTGGTTCAGTTCGCTCCCGGTGGCCCGGTCGAACGGGTGATCGCACAGCTTTCCGGTCAGGGTGGCGACGCACTCGACCGTCTTTCCGGCGGTGGCAGCGATTTTGGTCAGAACAATATTGATAGCGGCTCGTCCAGTTCCAAATATCGCGGTGCGCAGGGGCTTGATCCGCAATTTATCGCTGATCTTGAAAAGCAGTTCGGCTTCGACAAGCCGCCGCTCGAACGCTTCGGCCAGATGCTGTGGAATTATATGCGCTTTGATTTTGGGCGCAGCTATTTCCGCGACATCAGCGTAATCGATCTTATTCTTGAAAAAATGCCCGTTTCAATATCTCTCGGTCTGTGGCTGACATTCCTGTCCTATCTGATTTCAATCCCACTCGGCATTCGCAAAGCGATCAAAGAAGGCACACGCTTTGATACCTGGACCAGCGCGATCATTATCGTTGGCTATGCCATTCCGAGCTTCCTTTTTGCCATTCTGCTGATTGTGCTTTTTGCAGGTGGTTCGTTCTTCGACTGGTTCCCGTTGCGCGGCCTCACATCGCCTGATTTTGCGCAGATGTCATTCTGGGGAAAGATCGGCGATTATCTGTGGCATATGATTTTGCCCGTTACAGCGCTGGTGCTTTCAGCTTTTGCCACTACAACGCTTCTGACCAAGAATTCGTTTCTGGAAGAAATCCGCAAGCAGTATGTGACGACAGCCCGAGCCAAAGGACTGACCGAGAATCAGGTGCTTTATGGCCATGTGTTCCGCAATGCCATGCTGATCGTCATCGCCGGTTTCCCGGGCGCATTCATATCGGCCTTCTTCACTGGCTCACTATTGATCGAAACCATCTTCTCGCTCGATGGCCTGGGCCTGCTTGGCTACCAGTCGATCATCAATCGCGATTATCCGGTGGTGTTTGCGACATTGTTTATTTTCTCACTGATTGGCCTGCTCGTCGGTCTTCTGTCCGATCTGATGTACACATGGATCGATCCACGTATCGATTTTGACCGGAGGGATGTGTGATGAGTGATACCACCCTCACCCCCGCGGCAATGCCTGTGAAGCGTCCGTTTCTTTCGCCACTTAACCGTCGTCGCTGGCAGAATTTCAAAGCCAACAGGCGCGGTTACTGGTCGCTATGGATTTTTCTGTTTCTGCTGGTCGCAGCGCTTTGCTCCGAATTTATCGCCAATGATCGCCCTATTCTTGTGTCCTACAAAGGCGAATTGCTGACACCGGTTTTTGTCGATTACCCGGAAGAGAAATTCGGCGGCTTTTATGCCGTTACCGATTATCGCGATCCGATTATTCAGGAAGAAATCAATGCCAATGGCTGGGCGCTCTGGCCGCCGGTCCGCTATTCCTACAACACCGTCAATAGCGACATTCCTGAAGCTGCGCCCTCCAAGCCATTCTGGCTTTATACGGAAGAGCAGCGCTGCCAGCGTTATCCACTTGGCGTGAATGATCCAAATTGCATTGTTGGAAATTTCAACTGGCTTGGAACCGACGATCAGGCGCGTGACGTCTTTGCGCGTGCGCTTTACGGTTTTCGCATTTCTGTGCTGTTCGGTCTGATCCTGACCTTTTTCTCCGCCGTTATTGGCGTGACTGCCGGTGCTGTGCAGGGCTATTTCGGCGGCTGGGTCGATCTTATCTTCCAGCGCGTGATTGAAATCTGGTCCTCGATCCCCGTGCTTTATCTTTTGCTTATAATAGCCGCGATATTACCGCCGGGATTCTGGGTGCTATTGGGCATAATGCTGTTGTTTTCATGGGTGGCTTTTGTCGGCGTTGTTCGCGCCGAGTTTCTGCGCGCCCGAAACTTTGAATATGTGAATGCTGCCCGCGCACTTGGCGTAAAGAATGGCACCATCATGTGGCGGCACCTTTTGCCAAATGCCATGGTCGCAACACTGACCTTCCTGCCATTCATCCTCAATGGCTCCATCACAACGCTCACAGCGCTTGATTTTCTTGGCTTTGGCTTGCCACCCGGTTCCGCCTCACTCGGCGAATTGCTCGCACAGGGTAAAAACAATCTTCAGGCGCCATGGCTTGGTATTACAGGCTTTGCGGTTATCTCGATCATGCTGTCACTGCTGATCTTCATCGGTGAAGCAACCCGAGATGCCTTCGATCCGCGAAAGGCATTTCTATGAGTGGGTTAATAAAATCGCCTCTGCTTTCCGTCCGCGACCTTTCCGTCGCCTTCCGCCAAAATGGCGAAGAGCGCATTTCTGTCGATCGCGTTTCCTTCGATATAGCCGAAGGCGAAACCGTAGCGCTTGTGGGAGAATCAGGGTCCGGCAAGTCTGTCTCGGCTCTGTCCATTCTCAAGCTTCTGCCCTATCCGGCAGCGAGCCACCCATCGGGTCAAATCCTGCTTAATGGCAAGGATCTGATGAGCGCATCGGAGCCGGAATTGCGGCGTGTGCGCGGCAATGACGTCACCATGATCTTTCAGGAGCCGATGACCTCGCTCAATCCGTTGCATACAGTGGAACGGCAGATTGCCGAAATCCTGAAAATGCATCAGGGCATGAGCGATCAGGCGGCGCGCGCGCGTACGCTGGAACTTCTGCACGAGGTTGGTATTCGCGAGCCGGAGAAGCGGCTCAACGCTTTTCCACACCAGCTTTCCGGTGGTCAACGCCAGCGCGTGATGATCGCCATGGCGCTCGCCAATAAGCCAAAACTGCTGATTGCCGATGAGCCGACAACAGCGCTTGATGTGACCGTACAGGCGCAGATTTTGCAGCTTCTGGCTGATCTTAAAACAGCGCAGGGCATGTCGATGCTCTTCATCACCCATGATCTTGGCATTGTACGCAAGATTGCCGACCGGGTTTGCGTGATGAGCAAAGGCAAAATTGTCGAAGCTGGTCCTACCAGCGAGATCTTTGATAATCCGCAGCATGAATATACCAAGCACCTGCTTGCA
The DNA here is from genome assembly GCF_002252445.1 of Brucella thiophenivorans. GTDB lineage: Bacteria > Pseudomonadota > Alphaproteobacteria > Rhizobiales > Rhizobiaceae > Brucella > Brucella thiophenivorans. Next base: position 143,425 of record NZ_NNRJ01000015.1, on the reverse strand, counting down.
GCCGAACCAAAGGGCGAACCGCCGTTGGCCGATCTGAGCGCCAAAACGGTGATGGAAGGCAAGGATGTCCGCGTCTGGTTCCCGATCAAGAAGGGGTTCTTGCGCAAGACGGTCGATCATGTGAAAGCCGTCGATGGTATCGATGTGACGCTGCGTGCTGGTCAGACGCTGGGTGTGGTGGGCGAATCAGGTTCCGGCAAAACAACGCTTGGTCTTGCACTTTCCCGCATGATTTCATCGAAAGGCGAAATCCGCTTTGATGGACGCGACATTGCAAAATTCAGCTTCAGCGATATGCGCCCGCTGCGCCGCGAAATGCAGATCGTTTTTCAGGATCCGTTTGGCTCTTTGAGCCCACGCATGACCATTGCCGACATTATTGCCGAAGGGCTTCTGGTGCATGAACCGAAGCTTTCTGCGGATGAGCGCGATGAACGTGTCGTGGCAGCACTTAAAGAGGTAAACCTCGACCCTGAAACACGCTTTCGCTATCCGCACGAATTTTCAGGCGGTCAGCGCCAGCGCATCGCCATTGCACGCGCCATGGTGCTCAATCCGAAATTCGTGATGCTGGACGAGCCGACTTCAGCGCTCGATATGAGCGTGCAGGCGCAGGTGGTCGATCTTTTGCGGGCATTGCAGAAGAAGCATGATCTCGCTTATCTTTTTATCAGCCACGATCTGAAAGTGGTGCGGGCATTGGCCAATGATGTGCTGGTGATGCGCAATGGCAAGGTAGTCGAATATGGAACGTCAAAGGACGTCTTTGCCAATCCAAAAACCGACTACACCAAAGCGTTGATGGCGGCCGCTTTTCATATGGAAACGCTCTAGTGGTCTTATTCTGGCATTTGCCTCGGTACATTCCAGTCACAGAGCAAATGACGGAATAAAAAGGCCACTAGAAACTTTAAGAATTAAGTGGAGTTTTCGAATTTAACGTTTGGAGAAGTGAATGTGTCAGGCAGGAAGCAAACGTCAAGTTCACTCCACTTGGGAGGAGTAAGACAATGAGTAGCACCGGTAAAATCCTGCTGTCGATTACCAATTGGGACCCGGCAATCTGGACGGAGAGTTTCAAGGCGCATGCGCCTGAACGCAGCGTTGTGACAGAACGCACTGAGACCGATCCCTCCATAGAATATGCGCTTGTCTGGAAGCAGAAGCCCGGCTCGCTGGCCAATCTTCCCAATCTCAAGGTCATCTTTTCGCTCGGCGCTGGCGTAGATCATGTTTTCCACGATCCCCATATTCCCGATGTACCGCTGGTGCGGGTCATTTCCGATGATCTCACCATGCGTATGACCGAATATGTGGTCTGGCAGGTGCTTGACCATCATCGTCTCGGTGCAAGCTATCGCAAACAGCAGAAAAACCATGTCTGGCATGAAGACCCGCGCCAGCCAGCCGCTCACGAAGTCACTGTCGGTATTATGGGGCTTGGCGTTCTGGGCCGCGATGCCGCGGAGAAGCTGAAAACCCTCGGCTTTAATGTGACCGGCTGGAGCCGGCGTCCGCAGGAAATCGACGGTGTTCAAACCTTCAGCGGTAAGGACGGCTTTACGCGCTTCCTTAAGACTGCCGATATTTTTGTCTGCCTGCTGCCTTTGACACCCGACACCAAGGGTATCCTGTCCATGACCATGTTTGCGCAACTGAAAAGCGACGGACCGCTTGGCGCGCCTGTGCTGATCAATGCCGGTCGTGGTGGCTTGCAGAACGAAGCCGATATTCTGGCAGCGCTTGATCGCGGCCTGCTATCGGCTGTGACGCTCGACGTCTTCAACCAAGAACCTTTGCCATCGGATAGCCCGCTCTGGACGCATCCCAAGGTGACGATCACCCCGCATGCGGCAGCAAGCTCATCAGCAAGCGCAATCGTTCCGCAGATCATCCGTCAGATCGAAGCTTTCGAGCGGGATGGGACGTTGGAAAACATCGTGGATCGTGCGACACAATATTAGCAATCTGAAAAGCTAATCACCATGTGCAATTTCTTTGCGCATGGTGATTGATGTTGTCCTGTCGTAGCCGGGATGTGCGGTTTCGGCTGTTATATGATAGCCCAGCTTTTCAAACACCTTATGGTTGCGGGTCAGTTCAATGCGCGTCTGAAGCTCCATGACAGGCTTGCCGCACGCCACAGCCTCCTCCTCGGCCTTTTCCATCAGCTTACGACCGATCCCTTGACCTTCAAAGGCAGGTGCAACGGCAAGTTTGCCAAGATAGAAGTGATCTGCTTTCTCTTTTATGAAGACACATCCGACCAGAACATCACCATTAAGCGCTGCAAATCCTATTTCCTCTTTGGCCTTTTCTCGCAGCGCATCCACAGTGAGGCGATGGGCGGAAGATGGCGGGTCGATGATCCCGTCCATATAGGCGAAACTGTCACGGATGAGCGTGAGAAGCTCCTCCCAGCGATTAAAATTGGGTCCAGTAGCGATAATGCGCAGCAACGTCATTTGGGTTTGCGTGCCTTATAGCGGATTGTTTCAAAACGCACATTGAGCGCGTTGTAAAGCAGAAGCCGACCAATCAGCGGCTCGCCTATGCCGGTCACCAGCTTGATAACTTCCATAGCCTGCAAACTGCCAATCACGCCGGGCAGCACACCAAGAACACCAGCTTCGGCGCATGTGGGCACAGCGCCTGGCGGCGGCATATCGGGGAAAAGATCGCGATAAGACGGGTTGGGCATGCCATCTTCATTGGTCCCATAAGGCATAAGCACTGTGAGCGTACCATCAAAGCGACCCATTGCACCCGAAACCAGCGGGCGCTTCGCGATGGCGCAGGCATCAGCCAGCGCATAACGCGTGGCGAAATTGTCAGAGCCGTCAACGACCACGTCGTATTCACTGATCAAGCCTTCCGCGTTTTCGCTATTCAGCCGCAATGCGTGGGTTTCAACACGCACATGCGGATTGATACGCGTGAGAGACACCTTCGCACTCTCCACCTTCGCCCGCCCCACACTATCCGTATCGTGGATCACCTGTCTTTGCAGGTTTGACAGCGAAACCGTATCGTCATCGACAAGACCAAGCGTACCGATACCCGCTGCCGCCAGATATTGCAGCACAGGTGCGCCAAGACCACCAGCGCCAACGACCAACACGCGCGCGGCTTTCAACTTCTGTTGGCCCGGTCCGCCGATTTCCGGCAGCACGATGTGGCGCGCATAGCGCTCTAATTCTTCGGATGAAAAAGGCTTTGATGATGCGTTCATGATGGCAGACCATAAGCCCGCTCAGATGCGCTGTCAGCGACTATTTTCAGATTTTCGTCAGTTCGCCTGCCGCCACATTGAAAAACTGAGCATCGCCTTCCAGTGCCTCGAAAAGCGATCGATCTGTGCCGGTCATAAAGGCCTGTCCGCCAAGATCGTCGAGAATGCCGAACAGTGCCGCACGGCGCCCTGTATCGAGATGGGCGGCTATTTCATCGAGCAACAGGATCGGAGCCATGCCAGACAACTCGCCTGTCAATCTTGCATGGGCCAGAATGAGGCCAATCAGCAAGGCTTTCTGCTCGCCGGTCGAGCAAAGAGCGGCAGGCATAGATTTGGGCCGGTGCTGAACAATAAGATCGGTGCGATGCGGACCATCCAATGTGCGGCCCGCTGCACGATCACGCACACGCCCGTCGCGCATCGTGCGGCGAAAATCCTCCTCAAGATCGAGCGCTGCTTCCACGCCGATCCGCTGTTCAAGCACCCCTTCCAGAAAGCAATCTGCTTTTGGAAACGGTCCTTCGGCGGGCAATCGTTCAATCATGGCTGCGATCAACCGCATTGCTTCCGCACGCGCCGCTGCAATCGCAATGCCAAGCTCGGCCATCTGACTTTCAATCGCATCAAGCCACTGATTGTCGGTGTTTCCGTCGCTTAACAGTCGATTGCGCGCGCGCATGGCCTTTTCATAATCAAGAACACGCTTGCCGTGGCCCGTATCAATCGCCAGCACCATGCGATCGAGAAACCGGCGCCGATCCGATGCACCACCGGTAAAAAGCCCGTCCATTGACGGGACAACCCAGAGAATACGGGCATAATCGAGCAGTTCGTCGCCCGACGCGGCGTTGCCATTGATGCGGACCTTGCGCCCCGCTTCGCCGCCGCCTGCAGTACCCGTTCCGATTTCGACATCGCTATAAATCATGCAATCAAGGGTTGCGTGAATAGCAAAACCGTCATTGCCGCTTGCGCGTGCAACATCATCATAGGATGCGCGGCGCAATCCCCTGCCCGGAGACAAAAACGACAAAGCTTCAATCAGATTGGTTTTGCCTGAACCATTTTCGCCCGTCAGCACCACATGGCCGGAGCCAAGCGGGAGTGTGAGCTCCGCATAATTGCGGAAGTCTAAAAGTTTAAGCCGCCGGACCGAGACTCGATCCGGGCGGCTTACATTGGTTTCAGAAATGCTCACGGCCTATTTTCAAATCCTAGACGCGCATCGGCATCAGAACATAGAGAACATCTTCATCGCCCGTATCACGCACAAGCGTTGGCGAACCGGCATCGGCCAGCATAAAGACTGCGTCTGATCCTGAAAGCTGGCTGGTAATGTCGAGCAGATATTTCGAATTAAAGCCAATATCGATTGGGTCTGCATCGTAATCAGCGGCAAGTTCATCGGTCGCGCTGCCCGAATCGGGATTGTTGACCGTGAGTGTCAGCTGACCATCGGCGATTGAGAGCTTGACCGCGCGGCCACGTTCGCTGGAAATGGTCGAAACGCGATCAACAGAAGCGGCAAAATCCTGACGGCTGATCGTCAATTTCTTGTCGTTGCCCGAAGGAATCACCCGTTGATAATCCGGGAATGTGCCGTCGATCAGCTTGGAGGTCAGGACAACCGAACCGACTGTGAATCTGATCTTTGCATCTGACAGTTCAACAGAGACGACTGTTTCAGGCACATCGACAAGCTTCTGTAGTTCAGCAACTGTCTTGCGCGGAATAATGATACCGGGCATGCCTTCGGTGCCGGAAGGCGCTTCGAGTTCAGCGCGTGCCAGACGATGACCATCGGTTGCAACGGCGCGCAGTTTCAGCGCTCCATCACTTTCAATGGCGTGGAAATAGATACCGTTGAGGTAATAGCGCGTTTCTTCCGTCGAGATCGCAAACTGCGTGCGATCTATCAGGCGCTTCAAGGCCTGCGCATCGATGCGGAAAGAATGTGTGAAGCTACCGGCCGTCAGTTCCGGGAAGTCCGACTGTGGCAGGCATTGCAGGCGGAAAGACGACTTGCCGGAAACCACCGACATGGAGCCGCCATCGGGATTGGTCGACAACATGACTTCCGCACCATCGGGCAATTTGCGCACGATGTCATAAAGAAGATGTGCCGGAACCGTCGTGGCTCCAGCCTGCTCGACCATGGCTGCGGTCGCTTCATTGACTTCAAGATCAAGGTCCGTTGCTTTGAGCGCGAGGCTTGCGCCTTCAGCCTGCAAAAGCACATTGGACAGGATAGGAATCGTGTTGCGACGCTCCACGACACGGTGGACGTGGTTGAGTGACTTGAGAAGATTGGATCGCTCTAGGGTAACACGCATATTCGGATGCACTCGCTCTCTAGGACAGGGCAACCGCATTATGTGCAGAAGCCTCGTCAACAAGGCGCATAAGCGCCAGAAGGTTTGCTAAAGTGGCAGATTTTTGAGACGAAAAGCAAGCCCGCCATGTCTCAAACCGACATAACGCGGGCTTTTTGTTGATAACCACTGTGAACAGCGGGGATGTCCGCGAAATCAGGCGGCCTGATCGTTAATGAGGCGCTTGAGAAGCTCAAGTTCCTGGGCCAGCTTGCCGTCAGCACCGACCAGATCTTCGATCTTGCGCACAGCATGAAGCACGGTTGTATGATCGCGACCGCCAAAACGGCGACCGATTTCCGGCAGCGAGCGCGGGGTCAGCATCTTGGCAAGATACATTGCAACCTGACGCGGCTTAACAATGGTGCGCGTGCGACGGTTGGAAAGCAGGTCCTGCTTCGACACGTTGTAATGACGGGCAACGATGCGTTGAATTTCTTCAATGCGGATGCGCTTTGGTTCACCCACGCGGGTGAGATGGCCGAGCAGTTCATCGACGCGATCGATGGAAAGATTAGGCTCAAATGACTGACGGAACAGAAGCTGGTTGAAAGCGCCTTCTAGTTCACGACCCGATCCGGTGACCGTGCGAGCAACATGGGTGAGGATTTCATCCTGAATGTTGAGGCTTGGATCTTCAACCTGTGCGGCAGTCAGTCGACGGCGCAGCATTTCAACGCGCATTTCATAATCAGGGGCTGCAACTTCCAGTGCTACGCCACCCTGAAGACGCGAGCGAACGCGAACATCCAGTGATTCCAACTCCGACGGTGGGCGATCAGCTGCCACAACAACCTGCTTGGCACTGTCGAGCAACGTGTTGAGCAAATGGCAGAACTCGTGCTGGATCGACTTGCCCTGCAGGAACTGCATGTCGTCAATGACCAGCAGGTCGATGTCGCGTAACTGTTCTTTGAAGGAAAGCGCGTTGTTGTCACGAATTGCGGTTGCAAAGCGCCACATGAAATATTCAGCAGTCAGATAAACGACGCGGGCCTTTTCCTGACGATGCAAAGCTGCGGCTGCAATCGCCTGAAGAAGGTGAGTCTTACCAAGGCCAACCGATGCATGAATGAACAGCGGGTTGAAGCGAACAGCACTCGAACCGGCTTCTGCAATGGTGCGGGCGGCAGCAAGCGCCACACGGTTGGATGCACCATCAATAAAAGAATCAAACGTGTAACGCGGGTCAAGCGGAGATCCCAGAATGGAGCCAGAAGCCGCAGCCGATTCTGCCACCACAGTCGAGCCGCGCCGGTCTGCACTTGGTTGGCCAACTGGGAAAGCTACTTTTTCACGCATTGCAGCGGGCGACTTTGCATCAATGGCTTCGTTGGTTTCAGCTGGCGCTTGCGCACGAACCACACGGCTCATTCCGCGTACAACCACCTCCACTTTAAGAATTTGCGGATTTTCTTCCTGCCAAAGTTCGGTCAGCAGTTCCGAATAATGATTGTTAATCCATGAGCGAAGGAAGGCAGTCGGAACCGACAGACGGGCAACGCTTTTAGACATGTCTTCGAGCTTCAAACGACCAAACCAGCTTGAATAAATCTCACTGCCGACACGGGCTTTGAGCTTTACGGTCAAGCGATCAAAAACTTCATCGCCAGCATTGTTCTCAGCGCTCACCACGAGGCTATTTTCTTTTCCAGTAGCAGAAGATCCAAGGATACGGTTCGCATGCGCATCATCACCCATCGTTGCCGTCGACTTACCAGTCATCATTGCCATCGTCTCGCCTGCCTTCACATTCATACGCGCCATTTTGCGGCGCTTGTCGTTATTTCCCGCATAGGTCCGCCAAATCTTATGATCCGGTCGCCTCGCAGGTACACACTTTACTCAGACCCTCACTGAGAGGGCCAAACACAAACTCAAACAAACAGTCCACGCTTCAAACGCCTGCATGGACCAACACCCGGACGCTCCTTTTCAGTTACGCGTCGACTCACAAAATTCTTGCTCAAGGCTGATTGCCCGGAACTGGTCTTGCGACAACCATTCAATTGACGAAGATGCGCCTAAAACAGCATTCCGGTTAATGAATGGTAAGCAATACCCAAAAGGGACAAACATAACAGGAACAGGACCTTAGACACAGAACTAAGCATTCGCGGAAAAACATTCCACGCCAATATATGACAAATTTTAATGCTAACTCCGAGCCGTGGCCCACCCCTCTTGAGCCCTGACTTTAACGAAGCCTTGTGGCAAAGAGCAAGTCTAAGAATTGCAGTTTTTTCTTCATTTAAGGCTTGCATGACCTGCAAGCGAGACCAGAGAATCGGGCGTTAAAGAAATAACACCTTTGGATTCAATGCGTTTCGATCAGCGATTTTTTAGACGACCACGATATGTTCCCCTGAGAAAATATTTTTTAATAATTTGCTTGACTCAAACCCTCTTCCGAGTCCCTCGGCAGGGCTGTGGATAAGTGTGGATAATACCTTACAAGCTTTTGAAAAAGAAGAGGAAATTGAGCTATCGCCTTTTAGTTTAGCTACGCAATTTTACTGATTAATTGCATAATTATTAAAAGATAATAATTGCTTATGCGTATCAGCACGTTCTTTAAAAACGTTCCAAAAAAGAAAACCCGGCTAACAATGAGCCGGGTTTCTAAAAACTGATTTTAATTTCAAGCTATATTAGGCGTTCAGAGCCTTAACGCGTGCGGCAAGGCGCGAAACCTTACGAGCAGCGGTATTCTTGTGAACAACGCCCTTGGAAGCTGCGCGCATCAGTTCAGGCTCAGCAGCCTTGAACGCAGTCGATGCTGCTTCCTTGTCGCCGCTCAGGAGCGCATCTTCAACCTTGCGGAGGAATGTGCGAACGCGCGAACGACGCGACTTGTTGATTTCGGTGCGGGCAGCGATCTTGCGCACTGCCTTCTTGGCCGAAGGAGTATTGGCCATAAATGCCTCTCTTTTTCTGTCAGCAGCCCATTGGATATTACCGTCGGGCACAAAACCTCTAGGGCAGCCATAATGCCTAGGGCCGCCGATCCGTGGCGGGCTTATAGATCAGCTTTGCCTTCGCGTCAACGAAGATTCTGATATGCAGGTTTGCCAAAAGGCCGGATATGCGGCCTTCGGGCTTTAAATTTGGACACTTGAAGCAGCCAGATCGCTTTAACTGCCCTTTCTCGTCATCATCGCATCAACGATTCTTGAAAGATGGCGTGCGCTTGTCGATGAAAGCCGACATGCCTTCTTTCTGGTCTTCGGTCGCAAAAAGCGAATGAAACAGACGGCGTTCAAAACGCAGTCCTTCATCAAGTGTTGTCTCATAAGAACGATTGACCGATTCCTTGACCATCTGCACGGAAGGCTGCGAGAAGGACGCAATACGCTCGGCAGCCTTCAGAGCTTCCTCGATCAGTTCTTCGGGAGCCACAAGCCGCGAAACAAGGCCACAGCGTTCGGCTTCCTCAGCATCCATCATGCGGCCTGTCAGGCACATATCCATGGCCTTGGACTTGCCGACATAGCGGGTGAGGCGCTGCGAGCCACCCATGCCGGGCATAACGCCCAGTGTGATTTCCGGCTGGCCGAATTTGGCATTGGTTGTTGCAATGATAAAATCGCACATCATGGCAAGCTCACAGCCGCCGCCCAACGCGTAACCAGAAACCGCCGCAATGATCGGCTTGCGCACGTGATCGACCTTGCGCCAATCCGCGAACATGTCCTGCAAATAGGCATCGACAAAGTTGATCGGCTGCATTTCCTTAATGTCGGCACCAGCGGCAAAAGCTTTTTCCGAACCGGTGAGGACAATCGCACCAATCTTGCCGTCGCTGTCGAAGTGAGCCAAGGCTTCTGTCAGTTCTTTCAAAACCGTGCTGTTGAGCGCATTGAGCGCCTGTGGCCGGTTAAGACGGACAAGACCGACGCCACCGCGCGTCTCGACAACGATCGTTTCATAAGCCATGGAAAAACATCTCCTCCGTCCATTCATAATTTGCGCCCAAGGTGGACCGACGTATTGCGTTTGGCAAGATCAGCCGAATATCAGTTTTGGCAGGATGCGCAGAAAAAGGTGGAGCGGCCTGCCTGCACCGCACGCTCTACCGCGCCAAAACAGTCGGGAGCGCGGCAGGGCTGCGCCTCGCGTCCATAGACAGAGAATGAGTGCTGGAAATAGCCAAGCGCGCCATCGGCCTGAATATAGTCTTTCAGGCTCGATCCGCCTGCGACAATGGCCTCGGCAATCACGTTGCGAATATCCGCTGCCAGCCGATCCAGCACCAGCTTGTCCTTGGCAATAGAACCGGCTGCGCGCATCGGCGACAGGCGAGAGCGCCACAACGCCTCACAAACATAAATATTGCCAAGCCCTGCGATCAGCCTCTGATCAAGCAGCGCTGCTTTCAATGGCGTCTTTCGACCTTCAAAAAGTGCGCCCAGCAATTCGCCGGAAAGCCGGTTTCCGGTGGGTTCAATGCCCAGCCCTTTTAGGAATGGATGCTCGTCGAGCGCACCACTTTCAGCAAAGAGCATGAAACCAAAGCGCCGGGGGTCATTATAGATGATGCGCGCCTTCGAACCGTCTTCGCGCAACATGTGAAAGACAACATGGTCATGCTTTACGATTTTCGAGCGCTCGTGGTGAAAGTCACCGGGAATGCCTTCCGCCTCATCCGCTTCAATGCGAAACGAACCCGACATGCCAAGATGGCTGATGATCGTCAGTCCCTTATCAAGATGCATGGTCAGATATTTTGCGCGGCGCCCAAGCGCTTTGATGCGTTGACCCGAAACACGCTCGACAAAGCGTTCAGGAAATGGAAAGCGCAGATCGGGGCGGTTCTGCTCGACCCGCTCAATGGTTGACCCCTCCATAAAAGGTTCGAGACCGCGGCGAACTGTTTCGACCTCTGGCAATTCGGGCATAGATTATCTTCCAGGTAAATAACGCAGTTCAGTTCATATAAGGCCCCAGCCGTGCATTTGCCATCCGTTAACCCAAACCAGCTCGAAGTTACGCCGAAGCCACATTAACCATTTATTTTCCTTGTTTCTTAAACTCATCACAATTGGCAGGCACTAAAAGAAACCCCAACGAGACTTCAGCTCAGGGTAAATAACATGCCGGCTTTGATGACGCGCTTTTTCAGGAACAGATCGGGTGCGGCGATGATCGAATGCACGCTCATCGGTGCGCTTGCGATTATTGCCGTTATCAGTGGCATGGCGCTTTTTGCCGGAAAGCCTGCTTCCGCTTTCGATTATCAGGCAGCGCAAGTGCATCTGATCAACCAGCGCTAATAATTGCTTTTCTTCATGCAGAATTGAATGGCCACCCGGTTCACGCAGGGTGGCTATTTGTTTATTGATGAGCCAGAATTTTAATCGCCGAGGACTATCATGACCGTTGAGATCGTTACCGCAAAATCAGCAGACAGCCGCCCTATCTGGTTCATCAGCAAAAATGCTATCGATCAGCTAAGTCTAACACGAGACGCCGTAAGCTGGGCCAAGGCCCATGATTTTAACGGGGAAGCCGGGCGTATTCTCGTACTGCCGGGCAAAGACGGCGCGATTGCCGGTGCATTGTTTGGCACTGGCGAAGACGAACAGGGTGGCCAGTCACAGCTGCTCGCCGGAAAGCTTGCACGCGGTCTTCCAGAAGGCGACTGGCATATTGAAGGCACGCCGAATCATGCAGAACTCGTAACCCTCGCATTTCTGATGGGTGGCTATAATTTTACGCGTTATCGCAAAGGCAGCGATAAGCTCATCCGTCTTGCAGTGCCGGAAGCTGTCGATGCGGCTGAAATCAACCGTATTGCCGATGCGGTGACATTGGCGCGCGATCTCATCAACACGCCGACCAATGATATGGGACCGGATGCGCTGGAACAGGCCGCACGCGATCTCGCGAGCAAAAATGGTGCCAAGGTCAGCACAGTTGAAGGCGATGCTCTGCTTCAACAGAATTTCCCGATGATCCATGCGGTCGGTCGCGCAGGCAGTATTGCGCCGCGTCTCATCGACCTCACATGGGGCAAGGACAGCGACCCAAAGATTACGCTCGTTGGCAAAGGCGTGTGTTTTGATACCGGCGGTCTCGACATCAAACCTGCGAGCGGCATGCTTACCATGAAAAAAGATATGGGCGGAGCCGCCAATGTGCTGGGCCTCGCCTCGATCATTATGGATGCAAAACTGCCCGTTCGCCTGCGCGTGCTAATCCCCGCAGTTGAGAATTCTATTGCAGGCAATGCATTTCGTCCAAGCGATGTGCTGCAAAGCCGCAAGGGCCTAACCGTTGAAATCGGCAATACTGACGCCGAAGGCCGTCTGGTTCTGGCCGATGCACTAGCGTTGGCGGATGAAGAAGAGCCGGAACTCATCATCGATATGGCAACGCTGACGGGGGCTGCGCGTGTGGCGCTTGGCCCTGATCTGCCGCCTTTTTATACGCATGATGATGCGCTTGCCGCGACCATTGCGCAAAAGGCTATTGAGACGGCTGATCCACTTTGGCGCATGCCGCTCTGGGCGCCTTATGTGCAGAAACTATCGTCGCGCGTGGCGGACATCAACAATGTCACCACCGATGGTTTTGCCGGTTCGGTTACCGCTGCCTTGTTCCTGAGCCGCTTTGTCGAAAAGGCAAAAGGCTGGGCGCATTTCGATATTTTCGGCTGGGTGCCGGTGGAAAAGCCCGCCTCGCCTGTCGGTGGCGAAGCGCAGGCCATTCGTGCGATCTATGCGCTTCTTAAGCAAAAATATCCCGCAAAGTGAAATCGCTTGCCTGCAAAGCAAAAACGACGTTGAATGATACGGAACCGAAACGATATTGAGCGTTGCGTAAAATATGCCCGTTGAACTAAAGCCTTTGCAGGCATTAACGTTGCTAAGAACGCTTTCACTGGCGCAGGTTCAGGATGAAATGCCTGACCTCACCACGCGGCAGGCCGCCATTCTTCTGACGATTTATCTGGAGCCGCCTCCGCATACGGTGCGAGGGCTTGCAGCCAAGCTCAACGTCACCAAGCCAGTGATTACGCGTGCGCTTGATACGATGGGAACGCTTGATCTTGTCTCCCGGCATCGTGATGAAAAAGATCGCAGAAATGTGCTAGTAAAGAGAACAGTCACGGGTGCGCTTTATGTCGAAAGACTGGGTGATCTCGTGATTGCCAACGCCCGGGAGTTACCATTGTGAGCATGCTTGATCATCGTCTCAACGCCTACCGCCCTGATCTCGCCGATGCACGGCTGAATGGTCAGGTGGACGCTGGGCGCTTTACCGCAGGCACACTGATGCAGGTTTCTGATTCTGTGGTCGATCTGCGTGCCGAGCCACGCCCCGACAGCGGGCCGCAGACGCAGATTATCTTCGGCGATATGGTGAGCGTCTTTGAAGAGCAGGACGGCTGGTGCTGGGTTCAGGCAGAACGCGACGGCTATACCGGCTACGTCTCGGCGGCTTCACTGGCAAAGCCTGTCGGCGAGTCGACGCATATGGTGATTGTTCCACGTACTTTCGTCTATCCCGGCAATGATCTTCGTTTTCCGCATTCTCAGGCGCTGTCACTTGGTTCCCGCGTGCGAATCGTTGGCTCGTCGGAAAAGCGCGGCACTGAATATGCCTTGCTTGAGAGTGGAGAGGCACTGATCGCAAAGCATCTGGCGCCATTGGGCGAACATGCCAATGATTTTGTGGCGGTTGCAGAAACACTTCTGCACACGCCGTATCTTTGGGGCGGCACATCAGGCTTTGGCATCGATTGCTCTGGTCTGGTGCAATTGTCGATGTGGGTTGCTGGCAGATCAGTTCTGCGCGATTCGGACATGCAGGAAAATTCGCTCGGTGACATCATCGAGCCTAATGCCGATTATTCCAATCTCAAACGGGGTGATCTCGTTTTCTGGAAAGGCCATGTTGCGATCTGCCAATCGCCGGAGATGCTCCTTCATGCCAGCGGCCACACGATGACCGTAACGCTTGAACCGCTGAAGGACGCAATTAAACGCATCGCGTATCTTTATGATCTGCCGACGCTCATCAGAAGGCCATAAGCGTGAGACGATGAAGAGCAAAGGGACATTATGGATTGCAGGGCTGGTACTCGGCCTCACGGCCTTTTTCCCTTCTGCCGTCTCCTTTGAAAGAATCGCCCGCATGACCATCACCGCTGCACCAGCGAGCTTTGCAAGCGTCAACGGCATTGAGATGTATTATCGCGTTGTCGGCAAGGGACCGCCGATTCTGCTTATTCATGGCGGCCTGTCCGACCAGCATGTCTGGGATGCGCAATTGCCGATTCTGGGGCGCGATCACACGGTGATTCTGGCTGACAGTCGCGGACAGGGTTGCTCAACCCGCACCGATGAGCCGATCACCTATGCATTGATGGCTGATGATTATGTGGCGTTGCTCGATTATCTCAACATCGACAAGGTCGATCTGGTCGGCTGGAGCGATGGCGGTATTATTGGTCTCGACATTGCCATGCGCTATCCCGAACGGTTGAAAAGCCTGTTTGCACAAGCTGCCAATGCCTCGCCGGAAGGCTCGACCGGCTATGCGCTTGCGCGCGCAGAGGGAAAGCCTATTCCTGAACTGCGCCACTATAAAAGCATCGACAAGGAAATTCATGCCCTCTGGGCGAATGAGCCGAATTACTCAGCAGAGGATCTCTCGAACATCAATGTGCGAACCGCCATCGTAATCGGTGATCGCGATACGGCCATTACGCGTGAGCATACTGAATTTATGGCGCATCATATTCCGGGTGCGAAACTGCTCATCCTGCCCGATTCGGGTCATGGTGTTCCGGCAGAAAACCCGCGTCTTTACGCACGCTCGGTTCTCAAGTTCATTGCTGGCGATACGGCCACTGATCCCCTCACCGCCAGTAAATAATTCAGGTTCTGTTCGGCAGCACGCGATCCGGCGGGCGATGCCCGTCAACAAATGCCCTGATATTGATGATTACTTTGTCACCCATATCGACACGGCCTTCGATGGTGGCCGATCCCATATGCGGCAGCAGCACGACCTTGCCTTTTTCGGCCAGTGAGAGCAGGCGGGGATTAACCGCAGGCTCATGCTCGAACACATCAAGACCTGCACCGGCAATCTTGCCCTGCTCGATCAGATCGACCAGCGCGTTCTCATCAATAATCTGACCACGCGCCGTATTCACCAGATAAGCGGTCGGCTGCATCAAGGCGATCCGTCGTGCAGAAAGCAGATGGAAAGTCGCCGGTGTCGACGGACAATTGACCGAAATAATATCCATGCGCGCCAGCATCTGGTCGAGACTGTCCCAATAGGTGGCTTCCAACTCTTCTTCGACCTGCGCGTTCACCCGCTTGCGATTGTGGTAATGGATCGAAAGACCGAAAGCCTTGGCGCGGCGTGCAACAGCCGTACCAATGCGGCCCATACCGACAATGCCTAAGCGCTTGCCCCAGATGCGGCGTCCGAGCATCCAAGTCGGCGACCAGCCTGGCCATTCGCCATCGCGTTCGCCCAACACATTGGCACCTTCAACCAGACGGCGCGGCACCATCAATAAAAGCGCCAGCGTCATATCGGCGGTATCTTCGGTCAGCACATTGGGGGTGTTGGTGACGGCAATGCCGCGCTTTGCAGCCGCGGCCACGTCAATATTATCAACGCCGTTGCCAAAATTGGCGATAAGTTTGAGATTGGGACCAGCCTGTTCAATCGCTGCCGCGTCGATCACATCGGTGATGCAAGGCACAAGAACATCGGCCTCTTTCATCGCCGCGATGATTTCGGGCTGCGACATGCGGTGATCGTCTATATTCAGACGGGCGTCGAACAATTCCCGCATTCGGGTTTCCACCGGGTCAGGCAGTTTCCGGGTCAGAACAACCAGCGGTTTTTTCTTGTTCGACATCTCCACCCCATTTTTTTGAGCAGCTTTACCTGTGCACGCTCACAAACTTCACAGGAACACTGCCTTGCCTTTAACATGTTGAGACCTCCTTAACCAAGAAGGTGCAATATGCGATTTTGCTTCGGCTGCTCATCTCTAGCAAGGCGGCGCAGCAAAGACAAAGAAAAACAGAATCGTAAAAGCGGCATCAAACGCGGACAAACCGCACAATTTATTCATTCAACAGTTTCAGACGTTCCTCCCCCTGTCCTGAAACTGCCTCGACATGACAGGACGGCGAGAGGTCACAATTGTATCGAGTACTTTCGCAACGCTTTTTTATCGCAGCGCTTTGCAGCATCGCATTGCTGATGGTCATTGCACCTCTGGGTGCATCGCATTACCACGCCACCAATGCTCAGGCGTCATCAGGCACCGCACTTGGCGCTAGCGGACTGCCTGTGCCACGCTTTGTCAGCCTTAAGCCCGCACGTGTTAATCTTCGCATCGGGCCAGGACGCGATTATCCGGTTTCATGGCTTTTCATGAAATCCGGTCTGCCTGTCGAAATCATTCAGGAATATGACAACTGGCGCCGCATCCGCGATGCAGATGGCACCGAAGGCTGGGTCTATCAGTCACTACTATCGGGCAAGCGGACCGCAGTAACGGCACCATGGCAAAAGAACAATGATGGTTCCATGATCATCATGCACCGCGATCCGGTGGAGACATCAGCCGTTTCGGCAGAAATAGAACCGAACGTCATCGGTACGGTTCGCCAATGCAATGGAAGCTGGTGCCATATGGACGTTCAGGGCACGCGAGGCTGGATCAGACAATCCGATCTATGGGGTGTCTATCCGGGTGAAGTGTTTGACTGATCGATAAATGATTGCACCTTGACGCATATCTGTCGATAGCATTAGTTTTGTCAGACAACGAAGAAGGAGTTTTATGCGCAGACGTTCATCGCTTCCGTCTTAACGGATTTGAACCCTACCTGTTTGGGTGGTTTATTTGTGCATATCAAAACTCTGGAAACATCATGAAAACTCTGATCCTTGATATCCGCGCTTATGAAGCGACGGACAAACCAACTTTGTCTTCTATTTGGTACCGTGCATCAATTGAAGCGCATGCATTTCTGGGTCAAGATTTACTGCGCAAACAACAAATGTTGATCGAAGACATCTATTTGGAAAAGTCCGAAACCTTTGTTGCTGTCATTGATGGCAGGCCAGTGGGTTTTATCGGCCTATTGGATAGCTTTATCGGCGGGCTGTTTGTCGACCCGCTTAATCAGGGCCATGGCATTGGACGTCAATTAATCGCCCATGCTCTGGCCATGAAAGGCAAGCTCTCACTTGAGGTTTACGCCGATAATGTCAGGGCGTGTGCTTTCTATAAGCAGCTTGGTTTTCATCAGATCAGCTCTCGTCCGAAAGACGATAACGATCTACCATTCGCAAATATCCAGATGGAACTGAAAGCCTAATAAGAAAAGCGGGGTGATCGCTTGCCCCGCTTTTAAAATTCGATAATGCGAAATTTATCGCGTCTTGCGGCGCAGGCGCACGATAATGTCTACATTGACGATTTCCATGCCTTCCGGTGCTTCCGGCATGTTGGAAACCGTTGGCTGACCACGCTCGCCGTGCGGAATATCGAAAACCACATTTTCTCCTTCAAGGAAGAAATGCTGGTGATCCGAAATATTGGTATCGAAATAGGTTTTCGATCCTTCAACCGCAATGATGCGTAGCATACCAGCTTCGGTAAACTGGTGCAGTGTGTTGTAGACGGTCGCAAGCGAAACCGGCACATCTGCGAGTACCGCTTCTTCATGAAGGTCTTCAGCGGAAAGGTGGCGGTCACCCTGAGCATAGATCAGGCTGGCAAGCGAAATACGCTGGCGCGTCGGGCGCAAACCCGCGCTGCGAAGGCGCTCTTCCATTGAAACCATCGAGTGGCTGGCATGATAATTCTGCATTTTCACCCTTGGATCCGTCACAAGCTTGTAGCAATTTCGTCAAAGATTAAACGGGCTGTTGCCCATTGCATACTGACATTGATATATGCCGTTGCGAATTAAGTATCAATAGGCATGGTAATCCCGGCTTTTTTTGGAAAACCACGCACACTATTTTACTGACGGAGGCACTCTATGTTAGAGGTGTCCCGGAAAAACGACAACCTGACCGCTTAAGATACTCAAAGCGGTCAAATCAGAATGATCCTCAAGGGAGGCGTAATGGCAGAACAGAAATCGAGCTACGGGTATGAAGAGCTCTTAAGCTGCGCGCGCGGCGAATTGTTCGGTCCCGGCAATGCACAGCTCCCCCTGCCACCAATGCTGATGGTGCACCGCATCACCGAGATTTCCGAAACCGGCGGTGAGTTCGACAAGGGCTATATCCGTGCTGAATACGATGTCAGTCCCGATGACTGGTATTTCCCATGCCATTTTCAGGGCAATCCGATCATGCCGGGCTGCCTTGGCCTCGACGGCATGTGGCAGCTGACGGGCTTCTTCCTCGGCTGGCTCGGCGAGCCGGGTCGCGGCATGGCGCTTTCAACCGGCGAAGTGAAGTTCAAGGGCATGATCCGCCCGCACACCAAGCTTCTGCAATACGGTATCGACTTCAAGCGCGTCATGCGCGGTCGCCTTGTTCTTGGCACAGCCGATGGCTGGCTCAAGGCTGATGGCGAAACCATCTATAAAGCAAGCGACCTTCGCGTCGGCTTGTCCAAGGACGGCGACGGCGCTTAATTCAACCATCATTCACGGGCGCAATTGCAAAAAAATATAGAGTTTTCATGCAGCCGCGCTCAAAATATGCGAAGATCGCACCTATGTAACCGGGAACAACGGTCAACTTTTCGGGTTGGTCGCACGGAACAGGTGTAAAGGAGAACGCGATGCGGCGTGTGGTCGTAACGGGTATGGGGATTGTATCCTCAATTGGAAATAACACCGAAGAGGTCACAGCCTCGCTGCGCGATGCCAAATCCGGTATTACACGCGCTGAGGAATACGGCGAACTCGGTTTCCGTTGCCAGGTTCACGGCATTCCAAAGATTGATGTCGAGGCGCTCGTTGACCGCCGCGCCATGCGTTTTCACGGCCGTGGTACGGCATGGAATCACGTCGCCATGGATCAGGCAATTGCCGATGCAGGTCTTTCGGAGGAGGAAGTCTCCAATGATCGTACCGGCATAATCATGGGTTCAGGCGGTCCTTCGACACGTACGATTGTCGATTCGGCTGATATAACCCGCGAAAAAGGCCCAAAGCGCGTTGGTCCTTTTGCTGTGCCAAAAGCCATGAGTTCGACGGCTTCGGCAACGCTTGCGACATTCTTCAAGATCAAGGGGGTCAATTATTCGATCTCGTCGGCTTGTGCGACATCGAATCATTGCATCGGCAATGCCTATGAAATGATCCAGTATGGCAAACAGGACCGCGTATTCGCGGGTGGCTGTGAAGACCTCGACTGGACACTTTCGGTGCTGTTCGATGCCATGGGCGCCATGTCGTCGAAATATAACGACACACCTTCGACCGCTTCCCGCGCTTATGACAAAAACCGCGATGGCTTTGTCATTGCAGGTGGTGCGGGCGTTCTGGTGCTGGAAGATATGGAAACTGCGCTTGCGCGTGGTGCCAAGATTTACGGCGAAATCGTTGGCTATGGCGCAACATCAGATGGTTATGACATGGTCGCTCCATCGGGTGAAGGTGCCATTCGCTGTATGAAAATGGCGCTCTCGACCGTTACGGGCAAGATTGATTACATCAATCCGCATGCAACCTCGACACCAGCAGGCGACGCTCCGGAAATCGAAGCAATCCGTCAGGTGTTTGGCTCAGGCGATGCCTGCCCACCAATTGCTGCCACCAAGTCATTGACTGGCCATTCTCTCGGCGCAACTGGCGTTCAGGAAGCAATTTACTCGCTTTTGATGATGCAGAATAACTTCATCTGCGAAAGCGCGCATATCGAAGAACTTGATCCTGCCTTCGCGGACATGCCTATCGTCCGCAAGCGTATTGATAATGCTCAGCTCAACACCGTGCTTTCCAATTCGTTTGGATTTGGCGGAACCAATGCAACGCTGGTTTTCCAGCGTTACCAGAGCTGAGAGAGAGGGAAAATATGGAAGGCTTGATGCAAGGAAAACGCGGCCTCATCATGGGGGTCGCGAATAATCACTCGCTCGCATGGGGAATTTCAAAACAGCTCGCAGCACAGGGTGCCGAACTCGCATTTACCTATCAGGGCGATGCGCTCGGCAAGCGCGTGAAGCCTCTGGCCGAACAGGTTGGCTCGGATATGGTGCTGCCTTGCGATGTTGAAGACATTGCTTCGGTTGATGCCGTTTTCGCTGAAATCGAGAAGAAATGGGGAAAGCTCGATTTCATCGTTCACGCCATCGGCTTCTCGGACAAGACAGAGTTGAAGGGCCGTTACGCAGACGTCACCACGCGCGATAATTTTAGCCGCACTATGGTGATTTCCGCCTACTCCTTCACGGAAATGGCACAACGCGCTGAAAAGCTTATGAAGGACGGCGGCTCAATCCTGACGCTGACCTATGGCGGCTCAACGCGCACGATCCCGAACTACAATGTCATGGGCGTTGCAAAGGCTGCCCTTGAAGCAATGGTTCGTTATCTGGCTGCGGATTACGGCCCACAGGGTATCCGCGTCAATGCGATCTCGGCTGGTCCGGTTCGCACGCTGGCTGGCGCTGGCATTGGTGATGCTCGTGCTATTTTCAGCTATCAGCGCCGCAATTCGCCGCTGCGCCGCACAGTCGACATTGATGATGTTGGCAAATCGGCTGTTTACCTGCTGTCTGATCTTTCGAGCGGTGTAACCGGCGAAATCCATTACGTGGATTCGGGCTACAACATTGTTTCGATGCCAAACCTCGACGAACTGAAAAGTTCGGCTGACGCGCGCGGGGAATAAGCCTTATACGCTAGTTAAAAAAGCCGCCCTTCGAGGCGGCTTTTTTTGTTTCACTTCTTGGCATCAAATATTTTGAAGCCCCTGGCATCTTCAAGCACGTTCACATTTTTGAACAAGCTCTTAAGCGTGGCTTCATATGGCAATTGCCGATTTGCCACCATCAACAATCGACCGCCGATTTTGAGCCGTGAAGCAGCGGCTGCGATGAATGTTTGCCCCAGTGTCATGTCAGTCGCCCGACCTTCGTGAAACGGCGGGTTCATGATGACGGTATCATAGATACCCGTCATTTTTTCACTGGTGACATCAAACCAATTAAAGCTCAAAGGCACGGATGCACCCAGACGTTCCAGATTGCCGCGTGCGGCCTCCAGTGCTTCGAAGTCAGCCTCAAAAAGATCGATGCTCTTGATACGGTCAACATGCTTCAAGCTTTGTGCCGCGAGATAGCCCCAGCCAGCACCAAGATCGGCAACATTCCCAAACACGATCTTTTCCATGTGCGGAACCAGCATCGCCGATCCCTTGTCGATAGCGCCATGTGAGAACATGCCGGCTTCGGTGCGGAACACATCGTCAATATCAGTCGCCACCGGCTTCAATGCGTTGATAAAGTCATCATCCAGATCGGCAGGGCGTTGCAGCCAGAAAGACACTGCATGGTTTTTCGACAGACGGTCGCTGATTGCAGCGATATTGCCGACCCATTTGCGGAAACTGTCAACACCAAGCTTTTTGTCGCCACTCACAACGATCCATCCGCCCGGCACAACACGCGCCAGAAGCTCCGAAAACCACGCCTCATTGCGTCCGCGATGTTTTCCGAGCAGAAGTAGCCCGCCGGAATAACGAGCGTCAGTGGCAAGCCTCGCCTCAACCTGAAAGCCTTCCTTTTTCAGCGCAATCCAATCAGGACGCCAAGGCTGCAAGAAAGTCAGTGCCGACTTCCATTCATCCTCAAGCGAGCGATCCGCAGAAAGCCCAAAGCCGAGATAAGTCTCCCCCTGTGCAGGAGGGTCCAGAATGCCCTGATCGAACGGCAGAAACAGTGTTTTTTGTGCTGGTGTCATCATGGCTTATCCATGGTCTTGAATTGATTCACGTGCAACAAAAAAGCGCGCCTCAAGAGCGCGCTTTTTCGAATTCAATAGAATACAACGCTTACTCAGCGTCGGCTTCTGCCTTCTTTTCTGCAACGATTTCCTTGCCGGTTTCCTGATCGACAACCTTCATCGACAGGCGAACCTTGCCACGCTCGTCAAAGCCCATGAGCTTGACCCAGACTTTCTGGCCTTCCTTGACCACATCGGTGGTCTTGGCAACGCGGTCAGAAGCGAGCTGCGAAATGTGGACTAGACCATCGCGTGGACCGAAGAAGTTCACGAAAGCGCCGAAGTCAGCAGCCTTAACGACTGTACCTTCGTAGATTTCGCCAACTTCTGGCTCAGCAACAATCGAGTGAATCCACTTCTTGGCGGCTTCGATTTCCTTGCCGTTGGACGAAGCAATCTTGACCGTACCATCGTCTTCGATGTTGATCTTCGCGCCGGTCTTTTCCACGATTTCGCGGATGACCTTGCCGCCCGAACCGATAACATCACGGATCTTGTCGGTAGGAATGTTCATCACTTCGATGCGCGGAGCAAATTCGCCCAGTTCATCACGCGAAGTCGAAAGAGCTTTCGCCATTTCGCCCAGAATATGAACGCGACCACCCTTAGCCTGTTCCAGAGCAACCTTCATGATCTCTTCGGTGATACCGTCGATCTTGATGTCCATCTGAAGCGCTGTGATACCATTTTCAGTACCCGCAACCTTGAAATCCATATCGCCGAGATGATCTTCATCACCGAGAATGTCGGACAGAACGGCGAAACGATCGCCTTCCTTGATCAAACCCATAGCAATACCAGCTACTGGACGGATGATCGGAACGCCCGCATCCATCAGAGCCAGCGAGGTGCCGCAAACGGTTGCCATCGACGACGAACCATTGGATTCGGTGATCTCGGAAACAGTACGGATCGTGTAAGGGAACTGTTCAGCAGCTGGCAGCATTGGGTGGATTGCGCGCCAAGCGAGCTTACCATGACCAACTTCACGACGACCTGGCGAACCCATACGACCGGTTTCACCAACCGAGTATGGCGGGAAGTTGTAATGCAGCATGAACGGTTCTTTGTACGTACCGGTCAAAGAATCGATCATCTGCTCGTCTTCGCCGGTGCCGAGTGTCGCAACAACGATTGCCTGTGTTTCGCCACGGGTAAACAGAGCCGAACCGTGGGTACGTGGCAGAAGACCAACTTCCGAAACAATTGCGCGAACAGTCGACAGATCGCGACCGTCAATGCGGCTGCCGGTGTCGAGAATGTTCCAGCGAACGATCTTCGCCTGCAATTCCTTGAAAACAGTCGCAAACTTTTCAGCCGAGAATTCTGTCTCTTCAACACCTTCAGGGAAGAAATGCGCCTTCGCTGCGGCCTTTACAGCGTCAACAGCGTTATAGCGAGCCTGCTTTTCAGTATTCTTATAAGCGTCGCGCAGGTCTTTTTCGACAACTGCAAGAACCTTGGCTTCGATTTCCGACAGATCTTCTGGCTGGTAATCGCGTGGTTCCTTAGCAGCAACTTCAGCGAGCTTGATGATCGCGTCGATAACTGGCTGGAAGCCCTTCTGGCCGAAAACAACGGCGCCGAGCATAACTTCTTCAGACAGTTCCTGTGCTTCCGATTCAACCATCAAAACGGCTTCAGAAGTACCAGCAACAACCAGATCGAGCTTCGATTCTGGCATTTCGTCGATATTCGGGTTCAGGACGTATTCGCCGTTGATGTAACCAACGCGCGCGCCACCGATTGGGCCCATGAATGGAACGCCCGAAATAGTTAGCGCAGCCGATGCTGCTACCATCGACAGAACGTCTGGATTGTTTTCCAGATCGTGCTGGATAACGGTCAGAACAACCTGTGTTTCGTTCTTGTAGCCTTCAACGAAAAGCGGACGAATCGGACGATCGATCAGACGCGAAACAAGTGTTTCGTTTTCGCTTGGACGACCTTCACGCTTGAAGAAGCCACCTGGGATCTTACCGGCAGCGTAGGTCTTTTCCTGATAGTTGACGGTCAAAGGGAAGAAATCCTGGCCCGGCTTTGCGCTCTTGGCAGAAACGACAGTCGCGAGAACGACGGTTTCGCCGTAAGTTGCGAGAACTGCACCGTCAGCCTGACGTGCGATTTTGCCGGTTTCGAGTGTCAGCGGACGGCCGCCCCATTCGATTTCAACTTTATGAGTATTGAACATATCTTGTCCTTGTTTGGATGATGCCGCGCAAAAGCGTCTGAAGGCATCCTCCGGGTTTGCGGATACGCCACGGGCAAGACAACGGGAAGTTCGTTACGTGTCAGAACATTCATTTCCGAATATTCTCTGGCACGAACTACCTGCAATCCTGCCCCATGACTGGTCCAGGTCATGAGCCTTATGGCCCTTAGAGCGGTTCCACTTAAAATTGAAACGTTGGAACCGCGTCTCACGATTTGTCTTAAGCATTACCTCACGCAAAACCGCTTCGCACTTTTGCTGGAAATGCTTTGATTGGCATGACGGAATGCACCCGGTGCGCCGTTTCATGCCATATGGGCATTTGCCCTGTAAAATCGCATTCTCTTTTGGAACGCGGCTATCCGCTCTTCCTTAGAATGCCTAAATTTAAAACGGGCGACGTTTGAGACGTCGCCCGATTTTTTTCCGTTAGCGGCGCAGGCCCAGACGGGAAATCAGCGCCTGGTAACGTGACTGGTCGATGCCCTTGACATAGTCAAGAAGACGACGACGCTGCGAAACCAGCTTCAGAAGGCCGCGACGCGAATGATTATCATTCTTGTGGCCCTTGAAATGATCGGTAAGGTTAGAAATGCGCTCGGAAAGAACGGCAACCTGTACTTCAGGGGAGCCGGTATCGCCTTCCTTGGTAGCGAATTCCTTGATAAGTGCTTGCTTGCGTTCAGCAGTAATCGACATCGTACACCCTTTCTTGATGAGAGGAAAAAGAGACGCCCAGGCCGGGATGTCGTCCAGCGCGGGCCATTTAAACGATCTCACACATGTTTTGCTTGATCGCTAGAGGGGCATATAGTGCAAAAATGGCAATAATACCAGCGTCAAATATGCCCCAATTGGTTAGTGCGATGTAAACACCCGCTTTGGCTTGAACTGACCATGTTCGATATAGCCGATTGCTAGCAACTTGCCATGCGATGTTACGCAAGCCTCATCCGCTTCCAATGGTGCATCACGACCACGAATGATCACAGGATTACCAAGACGCACGCGTTGCGCCTGATCATCCGTCAACTGAACTTGTGGCAGGCAATCAAGCGCCGCACCCGTATCGATTACGAGCGCGTCGATTGCTGAAAAGTCACGGCGCGGCGCTGGCTGTTCGACGAAGTCAGCCTCTGCGTCTTCTTCAACTTCTTCCTTCTTCGGTGGCAGCGGTGGCCATGCTTCTTCAAGCGCGGCAAGCGTTACCATATCCTCATCAGTGAAGGGTGCGACTTCAATGCGACGCAGATCCGAGATATGGCCAAAGCAGCCAAGATCGCGGCCCATATCGCGCGCAAGTGAGCGCACATAGGTGCCTTTGGAGCACTCCACTTCGAACTCGGTGCGGCTTTCATCCGGGAACTCAATGATTTCCAGACGGTCGATTTCGACTTCGCGCGCTGGAATGACAACTGTTTCGCCTTCGCGTGCCAGATCATAGGCGCGTTCGCCGCCGATCTTGATGGCGGAAAACTGCGGCGGAATCTGGGAGATAACGCCTGTGTAGTTTGGCAACAGAGCTTCGACATCTGCGCGCGATGGGCGGTTGTCGGAGTTCTTTGTGGCAACGCCTTCCAGATCGTCGGTCGAGCGTTCTTCACCCCAGGTCACCGTGAAACGGTAAACCTTGGTGCCATCCATAACATAAGGCACAGTCTTGGTGGCTTCACCCAGCGCAATTGGCAGCATGCCGGACGCAAGCGGATCAAGTGTGCCAGCGTGACCTGCTTTTTCAGCATTGAACAGCCACTTGATTTTCGAGACAGCTTCTGTCGATCCCATGCCTTTTGGCTTATCAAAAATAACCCAGCCAGAAACCGGACGGCCTTTTTTCTTGCCCCGTCTTGCCATGCTTTATGCGTCTCCATTGCGGGAAGCGTCATCTGCTTCACCAGCTATATTATTGTCTTCATCAGTGTCAGGACCGAGATCACGCGCCACTTCCGGTGAACGCAGAAGGGCATCGATCTTGGAAAAATTGTCATAGCTTGTATCGGGCCGGAAACGGAATTCCGGCATATATTTCATCTGGCTGAGGCTCGGTGCCACGCGACCACGGATGAATTTTGCATTTGATGCCAGTGCCTTGATGACCGCCTGCACATCGGTGCTACCAAGAGGTGTAACGAAGCAGGTCGCGATTTTCAGATCGGGCGACATGCGCACTTCCGACACGGAAATAACCGTGCGCTCGATCAGATCGTCGCGGATTTCACCGCGCTGAAGGACCTGTGCCAAAGCGTGACGCACCTGCTCGCCCACACGGAGCTGGCGCTGTGAAAGACCGCCTGAGCCTTTCGGATCTGGAGAACGTGCCATCGTTTTATCCTCGATAGGTGACAAGACATCGACAAGCTGGCTCTCAAGCTGCCCGACAGTGTCGTCAAAAATTGAAAGGCGCCCAAAGACGCAATTTACCACAATTCAGATGGGAGTCAGACCCTCGAAACCGGGCAATGAAAAAGCCGGACCGCCCCAAAAAGGGCGGCCCGGTTTCAAGATATTAGAGCGTACGCGTAATATGTTCGACGCGGAACGCTTCGATCGTATCGCCAGCGCGCATATCGTCGTAGTTTTCGAAAGCCATACCACATTCCTGACCCATCGGCACTTCCGACACTTCGTCCTTGAAGCGCTTAAGTGTCTTGAGCTTGCCTTCGTGGATAACCACGTTGTCACGGATGAGGCGTACACCTGCACCACGTTCGACCTTACCGTCGATAACGCGGCAACCGGCAACCTTACCAACCTTGGTGATGTTGAAGACTTCAAGAATCTCAGCATTACCAATGAAGGTTTCACGGCGTTCTGGTGACAGAAGACCCGACATCGCAGCTTTAACATCTTCGATCAGATCGTAGATGATGTTGTAGTAGCGAATTTCGGTGCCCTGCTGATCGGATGCATCGCGCGCCTGCTTGTTGGCACGAACGTTGAAGCCGATGATTGCAGCATTGGAAGCTTCGGCAAGTGCCACGTCGCTTTCCGTAATACCACCTGCGCCCGAATGAACGATGCGTGCTCGAACTTCTTCGGTACCGAGCTTTTCGAGAGCCGTGATGATTGCTTCCACCGAACCCTGCACGTCACCCTTGATGACAAGCGGGAATTCTTTGGTGCCGTTGACCTGCAACTGGCTCATCATCTGCTCAAGCGAGCCGCGCTGACCAGTCTGACGGGCAACTGCCTTATCGCGAGCAAGACGCTGGCGATATTCGGCAATTTCACGTGCCTTGGATTCATTGGCAACCACGGCGAAGCGATCACCGGCCTGTGGCGTACCTTGAAGACCAAGGACCTCAACCGGCATTGCTGGTCCTGCTTCCTTGACGTGTTCGCCATGGTCATTAACCAGAGCGCGCACACGGCCCCATTCGTTACCGGCAGCGATAATATCGCCCGGACGCAATGTGCCCTTCTGGATCAGAACGGTTGCAACTGGACCACGGCCACGATCAAGCTGAGCCTCGATGACAACACCTTCAGCAGTACGTGTCGGATCAGCCTTGAGATCAAGGATTTCAGCCTGCAACAGCACGGCTTCAAGCAGCTTGTCGAGGTTCAGCTTCTGCTTAGCCGAAACTTCAACATCAAGCACTTCACCGCCAAGCGATTCTACGAAGACGTCATGCTGCAACAGCTGTGTGCGAACCTTCTGAGCATCCGCTTCTGGTTTGTCGATCTTGTTGATTGCAACAATGATCGGCACGCCTGCGGCCTTGGCATGATTGATCGATTCAATGGTCTGCGGCATGACGCTGTCGTCCGCTGCAACCACCAGAATGGCAATGTCAGTTGCCTGTGCACCACGCGCACGCATTGCAGTAAAGGCTGCGTGGCCTGGCGTATCGATGAAGGTGATCTTCTGGCCGTTCTGTTCGACCTGATAAGCACCGATATGCTGGGTGATGCCACCGGCTTCGCCAGAAACAACATTCGCCTTACGGATTGCATCGAGAAGCGATGTCTTACCGTGATCGACGTGACCCATGATAGTGACAACAGGAGGACGCGAAACAAATGCACCCTGATCATCAGCAATGTCGAAGATACCATCTTCAACGTCTGATTCAGCAACGCGTTTAACAGTGTGACCGAATTCCTCAGCAATCAGTTGTGCCAAATCGGAATCGATCACGTCGCCCGGCTTCATCATCTGTCCCTGCTTCATCAGGTACTTGATGATATCGACCGAACGCTCGGTCATACGCTGTGCGAGTTCCTGAATCGTGATGGTTTCAGGGATCGTCACCTCACGAGAAATCTTCTCGCGGGTTTCCTGCATTTGCGAACGCTTGAATTTTTCCTGACGGCGACGCATCGCCGAAAGCGAACGCGAACGACCTTCATCTTCCAGATTGCTGGAGATGGTCAGCTTGCCACGACGACGATCTTCTTCGGTCTTGACAACTTTCGGTGCGCGAGCATCCGGCTTTGCCGGTGCACCACGACGCGCAGTCGATGGACCACGACGATCATCGTCATCGCCCGTGGAGCCAGGCTTGCGCTGCTGGCTCTGCGGGAGCGGCTTGTTTGCCGTTGGAATAACGTCTGCAATGGCAGGTGAAGCCGGACGTGCGCCCTGCGCAGGACGACCACCCTGCGGAGGACGGCCAGATTGCTGCGGACGACCACCCTGTGGGGGGCGGGAATCGCCACGCGGTTCTGGACGACCCGCAGCCTGTGGAGCACGCTTTGCAGCTTCAGCTGCAGCGCGTGCTTTAGCTTCTGCTTCGCTCTTCAGGCGCGCTTCTTCCTCTGCCTGACGGCGAGCGGATTCTTCACGTTCCTTAGCACGGCGTGCATCTTCTTCGGCGCGACGCTTAGCTTCTTCAGCTGCGCGAACACGATCTTCCGCATCACGAACCAACGCACCTTCGAGTGCGCGGCGACGTGCATCCATTTCGGAGCGCGACAGCGTGTTCAGAACCATGCCCGAGCGATCAGACTGGCGAGGACGCTGTGACTGCTGGCCGGGACGCTGCTGCTGGTTGCGCTGTGGCTGCGATGACTGGCCGGGTCGCGGCTTCTGTGCACCGGCCGGAGCGGCAGGCGCTGCTGCTCTTGGCGCAGGAGCTGCGGGTGCGGCAACCTTTGGCGCAGGTGTCGGTGCAGGAGCTGCTGCTACAGGAGCAGGAGCAGCTTCTGGAGCCGCAACTGGTGGTGCTGCCACAGCATCAGGTACCGACGCAGCAACTGGGGCTGCAACCGGTGCCGCAGATGCGGTTGGAGCGGCTTGCTTTACAGCTTCTGGAGCAGGTGCTGCGGGTGCGGGCGCCGCTGGCTTTGGTGCAGCCACTTCCACTTCCGGCTTTTCATCTGGCCGTGAGAATTTACGCTTTTTCGTTTCAACGACGACAGCCTTCGTGCGGCCGTGGCTGAAATTCTGGCGCACGGTGCTCTGTTCAACGCCTGGACGCTTAATGGTCAGCGTCTTCTTGGAGTTGACGCTCAGCGTCTTGTCGTCGTTTGTTTTATCGCTCATTACGTTTCCGTTTCCTTCGCAGCTTCTGCCGCTTTACCCGAGCATTACCCAACGCGATCACATCATTTTGAATAATGCTCCGGTCATCCACTTCAGCGCATAATCCGGTAAGACAACCAAGCCTATGATCCGGTTTATGCTCCAGAGCGGATCCCGTCTTCTCGGAATTCAAGAGAACCGCTCTACTAATTTATACCACAGCAGTGTCGGACTGCCGATTTAATCCGCCGTTTTAGCCGCCGGGCTTTCGCCACGATAGCTATGCAATAAAAGCAGCCTTGGTACGACCCCGGCGGCGGCTTTTCCACCAAGCACGGCTGCATGTATCACATTTCCGCCCCCAAATGCCAAATCCATTTCTTCTCCTGTAAAAAGAGAGAAGGCCGGAATTTTGGGGCCATCCATATGCACCACCACACGGCGGGCCTGATCAAGTTTGCGCACCCCGTCAGAGGCCGCTTCCTTGGCATGCAGTACCAGCACCGCGGCACCGGAACGAATTGCCTGATCGACCTTGGTCGAACCAGAGACGAGAGCACCGGACTTACGAGCCAGTGCCAGACTGCCCAAAGCAGATTTTGTCAACAACTGGTCAACCAGTGCGCCAAGATCAGCTTGTGGCTTCACATCATCCTTAAGCGCCCGCGCAAATAACTTGCGCTTGACGGCTTCATCAACCAGTCGCCGCTCCGCCTTGATCCAACAGCCTCTGCCCGGCAGGTTCCGCTTCAGGTCCGGGACAACCGAACCATCAGGCCCAGCCACAAAACGGATCAGATTATCAGCAGAACCGCTTTCGCGCGTGACGATACAGGTTCTGTCATTCATATCCTGCTCCGCACGCAACGCTGGCTTTGCCATAAACTGCCTTTATTCAACTCTAAAACTGGCAGCGACCTAGCAGAGCTAGGGCCACATCACAATATCAAACTCTGATTAGAGCGTTTCCTGTTTCGATTGGATCGTAGGAAACGCTCTGATCATTTGCTTAAGAAGCGGCTTCTTCGTCGCCAGCTTCTACTTCTTCATCGGTTTCAACTGCAACCAATTCGTCTTCTGTGATCCAGCCAGCTTTCAAACGCGCAGTCAGGATCATCTGTTCCGCATCGACGCGGGAAACATCGAACGACGACAGGATACCTGTGTGAGCGATGGTTTCGCCATCCTTGCGTTCACGCCAGCCAACGAGATCGTCAACAGCATAACCAGCAAAGTCTTCGATGGTCTTCACACCGTCTTCGCCAACTGCAACCAGAATTGCTGTGGTGAGGCCTGGAATCTCGCGAAGCTCGTCTTCAACGCCGAGTTCTTTGCGGCGATCGTCCTGTTCGCCTTCGATACGCTCCAGGAATTCGCGAGCGCGTTCCTGAATTTCGCCGGCAGTATCATCGTCAAAGCCATCAATGGAAGCGATTTCAGTCGCTTCGACGTAGGCAATTTCTTCAACCGAGGCAAAGCCTTCCGAAGCCAGAACCTGACCGACCATTTCGTCAACGTTGAGCGCTTCCATGAAGAGGTTTGAACGCTCAGCGAATTCCTTCTGACGGCGATCGGATTCTTCATCTTCGGTCAGGATGTCGATATCCCAGCCTGTCAGCTGTGACGCAAGGCGCACATTCTGACCACGACGACCAATTGCCAATGATAATTGGTCATTCGGGACGACAACTTCAATACGTTCCGCATCTTCATCGAGAACAACCTTGGCAACTTCAGCAGGCTGAAGCGCGTTGACGATGAAGGAAGCCGCATCTGGCGACCATGGAATGATGTCGATCTTTTCGCCCTGCAATTCAGCAACAACAGCCTGAACGCGCGAACCACGCATACCAACGCAGGCACCGACCGGATCAATCGACGCATCACGCGAAACAACGGCGATCTTGGCGCGCGAACCCGGATCACGGGCTACCGACTTGATTTCGATAATGCCATCATAGATTTCCGGCACTTCCATGTTGAAAAGCTTCGCCATGAAAGATGGATGGGTGCGCGACAGGAAAATCTGCGGGCCACGCTGTTCGCGACGCACGTCGTAAACATAAGCGCGAATGCGGTCGCCATAGCGGAATGCTTCACGCGGGATCAGCTCGTCACGACGCACAATCGCTTCACCACGGCCAAGATCAACGATCACATTGCCATATTCAACGCGCTTGACGGTACCATTGGCGATTTCGCCAACGCGGTCCTTGAATTCGTCATACTGACGGTCACGCTCGGCTTCGCGCACTTTCTGCACGATGACCTGCTTGGCCGACTGGGCAGCGATACGGCCAAAATCCATTGGTGGCAGCTGATCGGCAATAAAATCGCCAATCTGTGCATCCGGATTGCGGTCGCGTGCAGTGAACAGCGAAATCTGCGTGGAGTAATCTTCGACAGTTTCGACCACTTCGAGCAAGCGCTGGAGCTTGATCTCGCCGGACTTCGCATTGATGTCGGCGCGGATGTTGCTTTCCTGACCGTAACGCGAACGCGCTGCCTTCTGGATCGCATCTGCCATGGCCGAGAGAACGATCTCGCGGTCAATAGACTTCTCGCGTGCGACCGCATCGGCGATCTGCAGAAGTTCCAGCCTGTTTGCACTGACTGCCATAGGTCTCTCCTTGGTGATGCATCCGGCTCTATTCGAGCACCGAATGCCTAAAACTCACTTTGAAACTTATTTCTGTTCCGTATCGGATTCGGTCGTCACGGCGTCTTGGTTGTCTTCGTCTGTCGTCTGATCATCGCCCAGAATATCACCGACGATGCGGCCTTCGCGCACGGCTTTATCCTTGCGCAACGCATCGCGGATCAGATCATCGGTCAAAACCAGACGCGCATCCGAAATCAGATCGAATGGAATGCGAACAACCGGTTCGTTACCATATGAAATCTGATCACTTTCAATAACGATTGAATCCGCATCGCCGATCACGATACGACCGCGAAATTTCTTGCCGCCTTCATGAACGATAGAGGTTTCAACCTTGGCAACATGCCCGGCCCAATCGGTAAAATCAGACTTGCGAACCATCGGACGATCGATGCCCGGCGACGAAATCTCAAGATGATACTTGCCGCTCAGAGGATCTTCGACGTCCAGAACCGGAGCCACGGTGCGGCTCAACAATTCACAATCTTCAACCGTCATGGTGCCATCAGGACGCTCGGCCATGATCTGCAATGTCTGACCATTGAGGCCCGACAGGCGCACACGCACAAGGCGGAAACCCAGCGTATTGATCACCGGCTCCACAATGCCCGCTACTTTTGCATCGAGACCCGTTTCGCGAATGATACGCTCATCTGCGCTTACGGCTTCGTTTGCCTGTTCGTGTTCGCTCACTCGATAAACCTTCTTCACTGGGTCGCAGGTAACAAAAAAGAGCGGGTCCGGGAGGGCCCACTCTTGTTCAAACGACCAAGAATTTGAAACTTATATACCAGCCGACGCGGCTTTTTTCAAGGCCGCAATTCACGCAACACTCAAAGCCTGATGAATGTTAGATAAGCGGCGCGGCGACCCTCGCGAAAAGCCTTGGCTTCATAGCGGGTTCCCGGCCAGCCATCATAGGCATTATTCCAGTCGGACGATTGTTCGGCCTGCCATTCAAAGGCATCATGTCTGCGGCAATGCTGAAGCGTCCAATTGACATAATGCTCAATGTCAGACGCGAAACGGAACTTTGCACCCGGCTTTAACAGCCGTGCAAAACGATCAAGATTGGCATCGCTGACGAAGCGGCGCTTCCAGTGGCGGCGCTTATGCCATGGATCGGGATAAAACAGATCAATACCTGCAAGCGATGCATCTGGTAGCCAGTCAAGAACATCGGTGGCATCTTCATCGTATAGGCGAAGATTGCGGCGCTCGTCTTCGTGAAGCGCTGCCAGCATTTTGGCCATGCCATTGACGAAAGGCTCAACGCCTATGAAACCCGATTGCGAATAGCGACCGCTCTCATGAAACAGATGTTCGCCACCGCCAAAGCCGATTTCCATACGCACATTTTCGACCGGCGCATCAAACAATGTCCGCAAATCCTGTGGTGCAGGTGTATTGAGATCAAGTTTCAGGCGCGGCAGCAAACCCTCAAACAGATTGTTCTGATGCGGGCGCAGCGGTTTGCCATGACGGCGGCCGAAAAAGTTTCCGGCCGCACGTACAGGATGATTTTCATCGCTCATTTAAAAATAATCACGCTGAAAGAGCGCTTTTCAATGCCTTTGTGAGATCGGTCTTTTCCCATGAAAAAGAACCGTCACGGCCCGGCTTGCGGCCAAAGTGACCGTAAGACGAAGTCTTGGCATAGATCGGCTTGTTGAGATCAAGATGTTTGCGGATGCCACTTGGCGAAAGGTCCATGACCTTGCGCAATGCTGACTCGACGGCGGCTTCATCCACCTTGCCGGTGCCATGAAGGTCTACATAGACCGACAAAGGCTGAGCAACGCCAATAGCATAGGAAAGCTGAATCGTGCAGCGATCTGCAAGACTTGCAGCGACTACATTCTTGGCAAGATAACGGGCCGCATAAGCAGCCGATCGGTCAACCTTGGTTGTATCTTTGCCGGAAAATGCACCACCACCATGCGGGGCAGCACCACCGTAGGTATCAACGATGATCTTGCGGCCCGTAAGTCCCGCATCACCGTCTGGTCCGCCAATAACGAACTTGCCGGTTGGATTGATGTACCAGTTGCAGTTTGCTGCAATCGGAAGGTCACCAAGCGCTTCACGAATGTAAGGCTCGACAACCGAGCGAACTTTTTTGGAATCCCAACTTGCATCCAGATGCTGCGTGGAAAGAACGATCTGGGTAACTTCCGCAGCTTCCCCATTCTCGTAACGCACGGTCACCTGGCTCTTGGCATCAGGGCCGAGCTTGCCTGGATCACCCTCACCCTTGTGACGGGCTTCAGCAAGCTTTTCGAGAATCTTGTGCGAATAATAGATCGGAGCAGGCATGAGATCGGGCGTCTCGCGGCAAGCATAGCCGAACATAATGCCCTGATCGCCAGCACCTTCTTCGCCCTGACGGTCGGCTGCATTGTCCACGCCCTGCGCAATATCGGCAGATTGCGGATGCAGAAGCACATCGATCTTCACGGTGCGCCAGTTAAACCCGTCCTGCTCATAACCGATTTCGCGGATCGCTTTGCGCGCTGCTGAACGAAAGCGTGACGGGTTGATCAACGGATGTCCGGCCGCATCATGCGCGATGGTGCCGTCCTTATTCTTCTTCAGGAAAGTTTCAGGCACACGCACTTCGCCGGCAATAACCACGCGATTGGTGGTGGCAAGCGTTTCGCATGCAACGCGGACAGACCATGGATCAACGCCTGAACGGCGCGCTTCCTTGTAGATCATGTCTACGATTTCATCGGAAATACGATCGCAAACCTTGTCCGGATGACCTTCAGACACCGATTCGCTGGTGAAGAGATAAGAACTGCGCGACACGGGTAACCCCTCTTGAAAATCCAACGGAACACTTATCCGCCTAGGAAACACAGTAGCGCCCAGAACCAATTTATCCGGTTCCGGGCACATCTCAGTGTTAGCGAAGTTGGGAATAAACCGTCAATGCATATTCTTGTTGCGACACCCCGTTGCCGGAAAAAACCTACCGGCAGACGTCTTTTTTCGCGATAATCAGGAATTATTCGCCGTCGGCGGCGAGCGACTTCACAAGATCGATAATCTTGCGACGCACTTTCGGGTCCGCGATTTTGGTAAATGCGCGGGTTAGCTGAACGCCTTCATTCGAGCTCAAAAAGTCGACGACATAAGTCGCTTCATTGTCCTCGGCAAAGCCTGCCTGGGTGCTCGAAGCGGACCCCGGTGCATCTTCAAAAAAGAAAGAAACCGGAACTGTAAGAATAGTTGAAATCGCCTGAAGACGGCTTGCCCCAACGCGGTTGGTGCCTTTTTCATATTTCTGGATCTGCTGGAATGTGATGCCAAGGCTTTCGCCTAATTTTTCCTGACTGAGACCCAGCATATTGCGGCGAAGGCGAATGCGGCTACCCACATGCACATCAATGGGATTGGGCTTCTTTTTATTCTCAATCATACAGTATCACTCCTCGCAACCGCGAGCTTTCATTCATGGCCTGTTCATCTGAACAGCGATAAAAATCATTGTGGGAGGTAGTCAGACTGGCTTGTGCATTAAGCCGTCACCGCCCCAGTATAACAACTTAACAAAATTGCCGTGTCAATGAAAACGCCTGCGGAAAGACAATCTGAACCACACGCATATGGCGAGTAGGGTTAACAGAAGCGCAAGAGTCTGCTTGCCACCGGGTGCAGTGCCCCAAAATGGTACACGCTCTTCAGGCAAATAAGCATCAATTACACCCACGGCGTCAAGTGGCAGTTGCTCAATGATTCGACCGTATGAATCAACAACCGCTGAAATACCGTTATTGGCAGCACGAACAAGCGGCAGTCCCTGCTCGACAGAGCGTACCTGTGCTTGTCTGAAATGCTGATAGGGTCCTGGCGTATCACCATACCATGCATCGTTGGTGACATTGACAATCGCTGTCGCCTTGCGCCCGGTATAAGACAGCTCGTCGGGAAAAATCGCCTCATAGCAGATCAGCGGCAGGAAGGTCTGGCCTTCCATAACATTGATCGCATGACGCGCCTTTGCGGCGGTAAAACCGCCCGGCATTTCCACTATTTCCTGTAGGCCCCAACTGCGCAAAGTTTTTTCGAACGGCAGATATTCGCCAAAGGGCACCAGATGCACCTTGTCGGTATAGTCAATAATTCTACCGTCACCATTGATTGTCAGGATCGAATTGTAATAGCGCGGATCACGCCGCGGCACGCGTTCTTCACGCACAGCACCGGTGAGCAGTACCTGATCGTCGTCGATCACATCAGCAATGCTCTTGAGTGCCTCTGGTGTGAGCGAAAGGATATAGGGCACGGCGGTTTCTGGCCAAATGACCACATCAGGCTTTGGCTTGCCCTCTGCTGGTGTCTGCTTTGTCATGGCAATGAATTTATCGAAAATCGCCCGGCGTTCATTGTCATCCCATTTCATGCTTTGTGAAATGGATGGCTGAACAATGCGCAGAGAAAGGGTCGTGCGATCCGTATCGAGTGCTGGCGCGCGCGATAAAGTCCAAGCGCCAAAGCCAATATGCGCTGCAAGCAAGAGTCCGGCCAGAGCGAGGCCACTTTTTGCAAGATGCCCTCCGCTCAACAAGGCGGGTGCGGAAAAAACAAGCGCCGCAAGCGCGCTCATACCGACGAGGCCGATGACTTCCACCGACTGCATCATCATGGGTACAGGCATTGCGGCATAGCCGAGCGCATTCCACGGAAAACCAGTGAAAACAAAGGTTCGCAGCCATTCGACGAAGCCAAAGGCGAAGGCAATCGCAAAAATGCGTCCTATGCCCTGCGACCAGAACAAGCGTGCGATCATCGCGCCCGCGCCATAGAAGATCGCAAGAAATGCTGGCAGGCCGAGAACCGCTAAGGGAATCGCCCAGGCAAATTGCTCAGCATCGACAAGCAGTGCAGTTCCGATCCACCACAGGCCTGATACAAAATAGCCGAAACCAAACCACCAGCCGATGATGCCTGCGGGCAAAAAGCGCTTGATTGGACCTTTGTCTCTATGGGGAATAGCGCCGTCAATGAGCCAGACCAGAAGTGGAAAGGCCAGAAAACCTGCGATGAAAATGTCGAATGGCGGCTGTGTGAGTGTCGCGACAGCGCCGCTCAAAAAAGCGGTCAACCCGCGACGCCATCCGCTCAATGAAGAGATCTTCCCAGCAAGTCTCTCTATCATCAAGCCTCTCTAGAGCGCCGTGCGTCCTTGTAAACACAAAGGACGCTCTCAACAATTTTATCTAAGCATCGTATTTTCCAAAAATCATCTGAGATTTTTAGGTCGTTGCTGTCGTCGTTTCCGTGGCATTGTCGGATGCATCATCCGCGCTGCCCGTATGCTCTCGCTTGTGGCCGTCTGCTTCTGAAAGCGGGACAATACGAACCCGTTTCACGCGACGCGGATCGACTTCAAGCACATGGAACTCATAGCCCTCAACGGCTTGTACCATTTCCCCACGCAACGGAATGCGACCCAAAACAGAGAAGATGAGACCGCCGACGGTATCGACGTCATCACCATGCTCTCCAATTTCAAATGCAGAGCCCATCTTCTGCGACAGCTCATCAAGATCTGCACGTGCATCAACGACAAATACACCGTCAGTTTCTTCGGCGATCATGATTTCTTCGTCGTCATGCTCGTCTTCGATATTACCAACAACCATTTCAACGATGTCTTCCAGCGACGCCAGACCATCGGTGCCGCCATATTCGTCAATGACCAGCGCCATCTGGATATGATCAGCCTGCATGCGTGCCATCAATCCGCTCGCCATCATCGACGGCGGCACGAACAGAACCT
This sequence comes from Brucella thiophenivorans, assembly GCF_002252445.1. Lineage (GTDB taxonomy): Bacteria > Pseudomonadota > Alphaproteobacteria > Rhizobiales > Rhizobiaceae > Brucella > Brucella thiophenivorans. Next base: position 105,730 of record NZ_NNRJ01000015.1, on the reverse strand, counting down.
TACGCAGGAGATCAAGCTCGCCAATCGTTTTGTTGAGATCGATACGACCCATGTCGAACATTGCAGCGCTAGCGCTGGTATCAGTCGTGTGGGTTGCTGCCTTCTGACGTGCCTGTCTGGTGATATAATTGAGCACATCGCGGATATGGATCATGCCGCGCGGATCATCCAGCGTTTCAGCATAGACCGGCATACGCGAATGGCCGGAGGTTTCAAACAGCTCCAGCGCTTCCCAAAGCGGCGTGGAAATTTCAATTGCCACGACGTCAGCACGCGGGATCATCACATCTTCGACGCGGATTTCACGCAGACGCAAGATGTTATTGAGCATCGCCTTTTCTTCAGGCGAAAACACCGAACCCTGATCGTCCTCGGTGCTGGCTATCGCGTCGGCCAGATCTTCCCGCAAGGAAGATGACTGGCGCGAACGCATGAATGGAAAAATATTTGACAGAAGGGAACGCTTTTCGCTCGTTTGCGAGCGCTGCGTACTTTGCCCTTCGGCGTCTTGTGTGTCGCTTCGGCTATCGCCAGCGGTGGGTGAGTTGTTATGGTCAGCCATGGCTCAATCTGTTTCAACGTTTAAATCGGATACAGCATAAGGGTCGGGGATGGCAAGAGCATGAAGGATTTCGCGTTCGCGACGCTCCATCTCCTCGGCCTCCTCATCAGTCTCATGATCGTAACCCAAAAGATGCAAAAAGCCATGCACCACAAGATGTGTGAGGTGATTTTCGAGCGATTTGCCTTCTTCAAGCGCTTCGCGCTCAACCGTTTCACGCGCAATAATGATGTCGCCGAGCATGGGCCCAGGCTGCTCACCAGCCTTCACAGGATAAGCCGGGAAAGACAGAACATTGGTCGGCTTGTCTTTGCCGCGCCATTCGGCATTGATCGCCTGAATGGAGGCATCATCTGTAAAAACCAGGCTCAATTCGCTTTGAGCGGGTTTGAGCCGGAGATTATTCCACGCAGCTTCAACCGAGCGCTTTGCAAGCCCTTCGAGGGCTGTTTCATCCGGCCAATTGCCGGCTTCGATCATAATATCGATCTGGATCGCGTTGTCTGACACTTCTATCGCGGCTTGCGATGAGGCAACCGCTCTATCCTTCCGGTTTCAGCATCGATCCAAAAAACGATGTCGATTTTTGGGAAGTACGATGCTTAGTTTAAAATTTAGAGCGTTCTTATGCGTCCACTCGGACGCATGGCGCTCTAATAAAACACCCTGCCTGCGATTGGCAGACAGAGTGCTTTTAAATCGTTATTCACCCGCGTGATTGCAAGGTGACCGTGTTATTTTTCGCATCATTATCATAGGCGCTGACAATAGCTGCGACCAGCGGATGACGCACCACGTCTTTCTCGGTAAAGCGCACTTTGACAACCGATTCGACGTTTTCCAATACGCGCAATGCCTCGACGAGACCGGACTTCTGCCCCGGCGGAAGATCGATCTGGCTCGGATCACCATTGACCATCATGCGCGAGCCTTCACCAAGACGCGTCAGAAACATCTTCATTTGCATTGATGTCGTATTCTGCGCTTCATCAAGAATGACGGCAGAATGCGCCAATGTGCGCCCACGCATGAAGGCAAGCGGTGCGATTTCGATCACACCTGCCGTGATGGCACGCTCGACCTTTTCCGCAGGCATCATATCGTAAAGCGCATCATAAAGCGGACGCAGATAAGGATCGACCTTTTCCTTCATGTCGCCCGGCAGAAAGCCCAGTCGCTCACCCGCTTCAACCGCCGGACGAGACAGGATAATGCGTTCCACAAGACCGCGCTCAAGAAGCATGGCTGCATGAGCAACCGCAAGATAAGTCTTACCCGTACCAGCGGGACCAACACCCATAACCAGTTCCGAGCGATCAAGCGCACGCATATAGGCGTCCTGAACCGGCGTGCGGGCAAAGATTGTCTTCTTACGAGTCGAGATTTGCGCAGCCGACATTTTGCCCTTGGTTTCAAGCGTTGGCAATGTGAGCTGATCATCCGCAGCAACGGCAATACGGATCGCGCCATCGACATCCGAAGCGGTCAGCTCATTTCCCTTTTGCAAATATTCATAGAGTTGATCAAGCGTGCGGCGCGCCTGTTCGGTCGCAGTTGCCTCTCCACGGATGGAAAGCTCGTTTCCCTTTGAACGAACATCGACACCAAGCTTCTGCTCGATACGCGCCAGATTCTCATCGAACTGGCCGTAAAGCGCACTGGCAAGGCGATTATTGTCGAAGGTAAGTACGATGTGGGCCATGTCAGAGGCCCCTGAGGTCACACCTGTTGCAGAACTCGCAGCCGGGCTTGAAATTGTGTTTGTTTGCGTATGGATGGTTGGCTTGGCAGGCTTTAGTTTTTCCGTAGCGCTCAAACGCATCTCCCTAAGGTTCACGCATTGCAATCGCAGTACCGGCAGGACGTTCGGTCAAAGACTACGCACCGCGACTACTGCCTTCGTACTATCATGCGCTTAGACGAGCTTTTGCGCAATAAGACTATTGGTGCCAGTCCCCGTAATTTTTACGTGAATGATGTCGCCAACCTGATCGTCATTATCATCGATGATGGCTGGCAGAAGCCATGGCGAACGGCCAACCATCTGACGCTCGAAACGGCCCTTCTTTTCCAGAAGAACATCCATTTCGCGGCCGACCAGCGAATTCTGAAACGCGTATTGCTGTTCGTTGAGCAGCGCCTGCAGACGCTGCAAGCGTTCATCCTTGACCGCTTCTTCCACATGATCGGGAAGATCAGAACCCGGCGTTCCCGGACGCGGCGAATATTTGAACGAATAGGCCTGCGCATAATGCACTTCGCGCACCAGTCGCATCGTATCTTCAAAATCCTGATCGGTTTCGCCGGGAAAGCCGACGATGAAATCGCCCGAAAGCGCCATATCCGGGCGCACTTCACGGATACGTTCGACAAGGCGGATATATTCGTCCGCCTTGTGACGACGGTTCATCGCCTTGAGAATACGATCCGAACCCGCCTGAACCGGCAAATGCAGGTAAGGCATCAGCTGACGCAGATCGCGATGGGCTGCAATCAGCGCGTCGTCCATGTCGCGCGGATGGCTGGTCGTATAACGCAGACGCGCCACGCCGGGAATCCGTGCAAGGCGGAACAGAAGCTCACCAAGCCCCCATTCGCGGCCATCATCGCCCACGCCATGCCATGCATTGACGTTCTGGCCCAGAAGGGTCAGTTCGCGCACGCCGCTATCGGCCAGACGCTCGGCTTCCGCCAAGATCTGCGCAACACTGCGCGAGACTTCCGAACCACGCGTATAAGGCACCACACAGAAGGTGCAGAACTTGTCGCAACCTTCCTGAACCGTGAGAAACGCCGACACACCACGCTTGCGGGTTTCCTCGCGCTTTGGTGCGGGCAGATGCTCGAACTTGTCTTCAATGGCATATTCGGTTTCGACCACCTTTTCGCCGCCACGCACACGCGCAAGCGCATTCGGCAAACGATGATAGGTCTGCGGTCCGATCACCAGATCGACATTGGGCGCACGGCGCAGAATTTCCTGACCTTCAGCCTGTGCCACACAACCGGCAACGCCAATGGTCAGTTCCTTACCGTTTGGTCCGCGTTTATCCGCCATTTTGCGCAGGCGACCCAGCGCAGAATAAAGCTTTTCCGATGCTTTTTCGCGAATATGGCAGGTGTTGAGCAGGACCAGATCGGCATCATCCGGCGTGTCAGTCGTGACATAGCCTTCGGCTGCAAGGCTATCCGCCATGCGCTGACTGTCATAGACATTCATCTGGCAGCCATAGGTCTTCACAAAGACCTTACGTGTGTTGCTGCCATCCGGTGTTTTTTGAATATCGGTCATATTTTCGCTCATGGCCGCTATCTAGCGTTTTTATCGCCAATTTGGAAGGCGACAAACTTACCCGCTATCAATCTTCCGCGACTTCGCGTCCGAGAAGCGAACTTTGTAACAGTGCTCTCACACGGTTCTCCATGGTACGGGCAAGCGCTTTCCTGTCCGTTTGAGCAGTCACCACAATCGGCTCGCCAAAGAGTATTTCCACATCGATCGCACCCTCCCGCAAAATGCCCTTGAGGTGTGGCATCAGCTGCACATCACCCGGCCATGAAGCAATCGGGCGGTGATAACGGCCCATCGCCATGCCATGCACACCGGTATAGGCAATTGCTACTGGCTGCACGATCACTTCTGGCACGCCCGCTTCACGGATTGCTGCATGGGCTGCACCAAACAGCGCCGTCTTGAATGGCAATACGCGATTGCCGTCGGAAGTCGTTCCTTCGGGGAAAAGCACCATGGCATCGCCATCAGCCAGACGTTTTGCGATATTTGATGTTTGCTCGCCGGTCTTGCCGCGCCGTTCGCGTTCGACAAAAACTGTGCGCTGCAACACTGCAAAGAAGCCAAAAACCGGCCAGCTTTTGACTTCGGATTTAGCAATGAAAGACACCTGCCCCGTGGCCGACAGAACGACGATGTCGCTCCATGAGGTGTGATTGGAGACCAGCAACAGCGGTCGGCCTTGCGCCATGTCACCAATGGTCGTGATCCGAAAGCCGATCAGGCGCGCAACGATGCGGTGAAAGATATTGGGAAGGCGACGCTTCCAAGTATTCTTGAGCTTCAAGAACACATATTGCACCGGAATGAGCGAGAGGCTGAGCGCCACCATCGCTGCAACAACCAGAATGATGCGGATCGCACCGATCATTGCGGCCTCACCAGATCGCGCCGCAAGATCAAGGCCGAGGAGCGGCCATTGTCCGTTTCATAATAAGCAGGCCGGTCGCCAACCTTGTTAAAGCCAATCCGGCGATAGAGAGCGAGCGCTGCAACATTGTTTTCATCGACTTCCAGAAACAACGTTTCCGCCCGCTCCTGATAAAGATAACGCAGCACCGCATCCATCAGCGCGCGCCCGACGCCCTGTTTGCGCACCTCATCGGAAACAGCAATTGTGAGGATTTCCGCCTCGCCCGCAACCAGACGCGCCAGCACAAATCCGCAAGCCTTGCCAGGTTTGCCCTCGGGCCTTGCTACAAAGCCAAAAACATTATTCTGCGAAATCAGAGAGCGGAAATCATCGGAACTCCAAGCGTGATGGAAAGAAAGCGCATGAACACGCTGGATTTCACCGCTATCCGGCGCGCCAAGCTTTTCCACCGAAACGGGCTTGCTCCGAAAGCGTAGAAACGAAAGGCCCATCATTTCACGTTGCCATCCGTCTTGCGCGGCAGGGCAAATCCCGTCTGCGGCTTCACATCAGGTCCGCGCATATATAGCGGCTTTGGCGCCTCGCCCGGTTCGCGCAATGCTGCAAGCTTTGCGAAAGTGCCGATGCGTCCAGTCGGCTCAAGACTTGCAACGGTGAATGAGCCTGCAAGCATTTCGTTCAGGGCGCTTGCTGCAGAACCCGTCAAAACTGTTTCAAAGCTTTGCTGCTTGATCAGCATGATTGCTTCTTCACGTGCCAGTACCATCGGTCCGGTTGTGGCATCGTTATCGGCACCAAAGGCCTGCGCGTAAATTTCACCGCGATGCGCTTCCAGCATAACCAGAACAGGCCTGCCCGGATGGCTGATTGCTGCTTCCGCAGCAAGCGCATCGAAAGCGCTGACACCAATTGCCGTACGCCCCAGCGCAAGCGCAAAACCCCGCGCTGCCGACACGCCGATGCGTACGCCGGTAAAGGAACCGGGGCCAATATTGACCGCAACGCGATCAAGCTCTGTCATGGCGATTCCAGATTGAGCCAGCACTTGCCCGATATAGTCCATCAGGACTTCGGCATGTCCCTTGCCGATATTCTCGCTTATTTGAGCAAGAACGACATCAGCGCCAGAATCATAGCCAGATTCATAGATCGCGGCGGCGCACCAGGAGGAAGCTGTATCAAGGGCAAGTATCTTCATGAGCCATCGCGTAAAACAGAAATCGTTCTGCTACAAGCAAAACGCATAAGACCCTTTGAATTTTATATCACCGGCTGGAACAAAATGCCGTGTAAAGCGTTTGATAAGATGGGTGCCGGGCGTTTTAATCATATCATTTTTGCAAATCGGCTTTTTCAAAGATCTGGCCAAGCCGAGTTGATATATGAAACGCGCAAACTCCTCCCTTGATGAGCGCCCTCGCTGAAACTGAGCCGGATCATGCAAAAGGATATGAGGATAAAATGTCCAAGAAGTCGATTCATGCAACCCGCAACGATCTTCCATCCAATACCAAGACGACGATGATCGCGCTTCTCAACGAGAATCTGGCCGTAACCATTGACCTTTCGCTGATCACCAAACAGGCGCACTGGAACCTCAAGGGACCGCAGTTCATCGCCGTGCATGAATTGCTGGACACCTTCCGCAGCGATCTTGATGAGCATGTCGACACGATCGCGGAACGTGCGGTACAGCTTGGCGGCACGGCCTATGGCACCACGCAGGTTGTCGCAAAAGACACCAAGCTAAAGGCCTATCCGACCGACATTTACGCCGTGCATGACCATCTGTCAGCCCTGATTGAGCGCTATGGCGATGTTGCCAATCTCGTGCGCCAGTCGATCAAGGATGCCGATGAAGCAGGCGACGACACAACAGCTGATATTTTCACAGCCGCATCGCGCAGCCTTGATAAATCATTGTGGTTCTTGGAAGCCCACGTTCAGGAAAAGAACTGATTTTGGCGCTCTGACGGCCTGCAAAAGGAAAAGGCCGGGAATTTCCCGGCCTTTTGTTTATCAATTCGTCCATTCGCCGCCACGCATGACAGGCTCGCGGCTTCCATCTGCATTGACGCCATCGACATCGATCTGGTCCGAACCGACCATCCAGTCGATGTGGATCAGGCTGGAATTGCCGCCTTGGGTTTTGATCTGTTCGGGCGACAGATTTGCCCCATCAACAAAGCACTTCGAATAGCACTGGCCGAGCGCGATGTGGCTTGCTGCATTCTCATCGAACAATGTGTTGTAGAACAAAAGGCCGCTTTGCGAGATCGGGGAGGAATGCGGCACCAGTGCCACTTCGCCAAGACGACGTGCGCCCTCATCCGTATCCAGCACCTTGTTGAGCACTTCCTCGCCACGGCTTGCCTTGGCTTCGACAATGCGTCCGCCTTCAAAGCGCACCGAGATATTATCGATCAGCGTGCCCTGATGCGACAGCGGCTTGGTGCTCGACACATGGCCATCCACGCGCAGCGCATGCGGTGTGGTGAACACTTCTTCGGTCGGAATATTCGGATTGCAGGTAATGCCGTTCTTTGCGGTCGATGCACCGCCATGCCATTCGTGACCATCCGCCAATCCGACGGTAAGGTCAGTGCCCGGTCCCTTGAAATGCAGTGCACTATAGGCCTTTGCATTCAGAAAACGCGTACGGGTGCGCAGTGCCGCATTATGCGCAGCCCAAGCGCCGACCGGATCATCGACATCAACGCGCGATGCCGCAAAGATCGCATCTGCCAGTTTGCGGGTTGCAACATTTTCCGTTTCGTTCGGGAACATGAGCTTCGCCCATTCCGGGTTCGGATAGGAGATGATGTTCCAGTTAATGTCAAAGCCTGCAATCTTTTCAAGCGCTGGCTGATAGGCTCTGGAATTAGCACGGTTGGCACGCGAAACCTTTGCCGGGTCTTGTGAGGACAAGAGCATCGGGTTGTCGGCCGCAATCGCAAGGCGGGCCGCGCCATTGGCATAGGCTTTGGCCATGCCCTCATAGAGCCAGTCAGCGGCACGATCAAAGCTCTCGTCCGACGCATTTTCATAACGCGCCAGCGCGATTGCATCGTCGGAGAAAAACGGCGTAACCAGACCGGCACCTGCCTTATAGGCATGTTTTGCAATCAGGCGCACAAGAGGCAACGCGACAACGGGAGCTGTGATGACAAGATCCTGCCCTTCGCGTAATTGAAGCCCAACACGCACGGCAACTTCGGCCAGGCGTTCGAGTTTTACCGGATCGATAACGGGGGCGTTGTTATCATGTGCCATAGGGCTACAAACCTCGTGTTTGATAGAATCAGCGGCAGTGTATCAGACGGCTTAATTTCACCACGCTTTTTCGTGTGACTGCGTTATATTGAGCCTTCTGTTGGGCAGTTTTCACTTTAATGAAAGCAACGGTTATGAAGAAAAATGTTTTGATTGTCGTCGGCATCGCAGGGCTTCTTGCCGGTTGCCAAACCATGACACCGGAACAACGCCGTGCAGCGGATGAGCAGACTTGCCGCAATTACGGCTTCAAGCAGAACTCCGATGCTCTCGCTAATTGTCTGATGCAGCTTGATCTCGATCGCAATGCTGATCGCCGTGCGTGGCAGATTAGAGAAGATCGCTATAATATGCCCACAATAGTTTATCAAACAACTCCAGTAATTATTAAAAATAAGTAACATTAGTTGTATTGATTATAATGCAATATGAAATTAAATTACCTCATATTAAATATGTTTTTTAATTTGGATGTTTATTATTTATGAATAAAATTTTTTGCGTTTTTCTATTCGCACTTTCTTTAACTGGCTGCATGACATCACGTCAAAAAGATATGAATACATGCGATTCATTGCAGTTTCAAAGAAATAGCGATTCTTACTCTAACTGTCTATTACAGCTCGAGATTAACAATCGCTCTAATATAAAGCGAATACAAAGTGCTTTCATCGCAAATAGTATCAAAAATAGAGATGATTAATAGATAAACTTCAAACGCGTTTGGATTGGCAAATCCAAACGCGTTAATTTTTAAAATAGATTATAATTTTGACACTCAGATCAAGCTGTCTACACCCAAATAGGCTCACAAAACTCTAACTTTTAAAGTGGTGCGTCCGGACGCTCTTGCGAAAGCAGCAAAGCCCCAATTGCATCGACATGTTTCTTATCAGCGGTGTAACCCAGCGATACATTTTCAACAGCCGGAGCCGTTTCATCGAATGTCGGCTGATAGCTTGCAACCTGCATCAGTGCTGGCTTTTCAGCAGGCTTGACCGGCAAAGTCGCCAAACGATCACCACGGGCCTGCGGACCCACGCCACCATTCTGCTGCGTTTCAACAGTCTTCGACGCCTCGGCCATCGCAACCTGTACGCTCGGCTGCGCCTGCGGCACAGGAATATCCTGCTGTGACGTCACATTATAAAATGGACCTTCCGGCATGGAAGGTGACTGCGGCGTCGATGCATAAGCCAGATTGTAAGGCGTCTGCGGAACCGGGTTTTGCAACTCGCCGTCACGACCGCGCTTTTCATAGAAGGAGTTTCCGCCTGCAACCAGCACATAATGCATGTTATTGTATGGGAATTTAAGGCCAGCCGTGTGGAAGAACATCGAATTCTTCAACTTGGAGTGACGCTTGCCCTTGAGAACTGCATCGGCTGCAGCCTGAACATCGGGCAGCGCCTGAGAGTTCATCTTGCGGGTCAGAACGCCGGGTGCGAACTGGTTCTTTTGACCGACGACACCACAGATCGTATCGGGATAGCTACCGGATGCGAGACGGTTCATGACAACTGTGCCAACAGCCATCAGGCCATCAGGGCTTGAACGGTTCGATTCAAAGAACATCGCGCGCTGCAGGCATTCGCGGTCTCTGGCAGTGTAAGTGAAAGTTTTGACGCCATTGATTGTCTTGACGTGACTTGCAGCTGCGGTCTTGTCAGTTTTTGCCTTGGTTGTGCCACCTGTCGTCGTGCAACCCGTCACCAAAAACGGTGCTACGAGCAGCCCGATAAGAACAGGCCATTTCCATCCAGCGGCGCGCGTCAACGGACAAATCTCATAATTAGAACCCTTACCTGATCCAGCCAGTGATCCGCACCCAAAAGGCGCTTGAAAAACCGGCTATGATGCAAAGCCAAATAGAACGAAAATCAAAATCGAATGTTCTGCTGTCACTTCAGCGTCTTAAAGTTTTGGAATTTTTAGGCCAAAAAATGGCAAAGCGTCAAATTAGGAAATTCGGATCGTCGCTGTGAAATCATTGAAGTCAACTTGAATCGAAAGCTTAGTTTTCTCTGCAAGCCATTCAAATATATTAATAATTCCTTAATAGGGCCTATCAATTCTGATAAGTTATTGATTTTATGAGATTCAAACATCATTGAAGCAGGCCACATCGGCGCCCCAATTCATCTTTTCTTTCAAGTTTTTAGCAATCAGAATTTTCAACCAAAAAAGCTCTTCAAAAAAGCTGTTTTCAGCGCCTAAAAAGGCAGCATTCAACTTTATCGACAAAACTGTAATATCGCGTGAGATTGGCCATTTTGGCACTGCCGAAGGGTATAATTTCCGAATCGGCGAATTAAAAAGAAGTCGTTCTCAAAAGAAAGTCCCGCTGCGTTTATCAAGCAGCGAGACACAATTATACGTTCAAAGCGCCTCTGAATTGTTATCCAAAGGAATAACCAGCGCCGCGTACCGTGCGGATCGGATCGAGCGCGCGACCGAGATTAATCGCTTTGCGCAAACGCCCGACATGCACATCGACAGTGCGGTCATCAACGTAAATATCCGGTCCCCAGACACCATCCAACAACTGACTGCGCGAAAAAACGCGGCCCGGCGACATCATGAAATATTCCAGCAAGCGGAACTCTGTCGGTCCGAGACGGATTTCCTTTTCCTTACGGTAAACGCGGTGCTGTTGACGGTCGAGAACCAGCTCGCCGACTTTAAGCACATGCGAGAGCACGCTTGGATTTGCGCGACGCAACATGGCTTTGACACGCGCCAGCAGTTCCGGTGTTGAAAAAGGCTTCACGACGTAATCATCAGCACCAACACTTAAGCCCCGAACGCGCTCGCTTTCTTCGCCGCGCGCAGTCAACATGATCACCGGGAGGCGCTCGGTTTCGGGCCACTGGCGCAGACGGCGGCATAGTTCAATGCCCGATACGCCCGGCAGCATCCAGTCGAGAATCAGAAGATCCGGCACGTTTTCACGCAGTGCAATCTCGGCTTCATCGCCACGCAATATGGTGTCGACGTGATAGCCTTCGGCTTCAAGATTATAGCGCAACAGCACGCTCAACGCTTCTTCGTCTTCAACCACAGCAATTTTGGGTGCCTGTGACATCCAATATTTCCTATCTACAAATCAGCGAGCGGAAGATACAAGCCCCCAATCGACCGCGTGCCGCCGCGCTATTCTTACAAATGCTAAGAATTTGCGCCGCAATGAAACGGCGCAAATAACCATTAGGATTTACGAGCCTCATCCACGACAATCCCGTGGCTCAGGTCTTCTTTCGGCCGTTCCGCAGGCATCTGCAGGCCAGTCACAATATAATAGACCGTCTCAGCGATGTTGGTTGCGTGGTCGCCGATACGCTCAATATTCTTTGCGCAGAAAAGAAGATGCGTGCAGGCAGAAATATTGCGCGGATCTTCCATCATATAAGTCAGCAACTCGCGAAACAGCGATGTATACATCGAGTCAATTTCGTCATCGCGATCACGGACGATATTGATTTGCTGTATTGAACGTGTCGCATAAGCATCCAGCACGTCTTTAAGCTGGGTAAGTGCCAGTTCTGCCAGCGTTTCAAGTCCGCGATAAAGCTTGCCCGGCTGACGCGATTCCGACACAGCTGCAACGCGCTTTGCAATGTTTTTGCCAAGATCGCCAACGCGCTCCAGATCAGCCGAGATGCGGATTGAACCGATGATTTCACGCAGATCAACAGCCATTGGCTGACGCTTGGCGATGATCATCACGGCCTTGTCGTCGATCTCGCGCTCACTTGCATCGAGAATCAGATCGTCGGAAATAACGCGCTGTGCCAATGCGTTGTCGGCGTTGACGATGGCTGCAACGGATTGCTCGACCATACGTTCTGCATGACCACCCATTTCGGCAATCTTATGGGTCAGGAACTGAAGTTCTTCATCGTAAGCGCTAACGGTGTGCTGGGACGCCATAATAGACCTCAAAGTAAGAATGGCACGGAAGAGGAACCGAAGCGGTTCCTGCCTCTGCGAAATTATTAGCCAAAACGACCAGTGATATAGTCCTGTGTGCGCTTCTCGGTCGGTGCCGTGAACATCACATCCGTGTCGCCCACTTCCACCAGATTACCCAGGTGGAACATCGCCGTGCGCTGTGAAACGCGTGCGGCCTGTTGCATGGAGTGCGTGACGATCACGATGGTGTAGTTCTGGCGCAACTCGTCGATCAGCTCTTCAACCTTTGCGGTTGCGATTGGATCGAGAGCCGAGCAAGGCTCATCCATCAGAATCACTTCAGGGCTGACGGCAATAGCGCGTGCAATGCACAGGCGCTGCTGCTGGCCACCAGAAAGGCCGGTTCCTGCATCGTGAAGACGATCTTTCACTTCTTCAAAAAGGCTGGCCTTCTTCAAGCTTGTGACAACGATTTCTTCCAGGTCGATCTTGTTGCGTGCGAGGCCGTGAATGCGCGGGCCATAAGCCACGTTTTCAAAGATCGTCTTTGGAAACGGGTTTGGCTTCTGGAATACCATGCCAACACGCGCACGCAGTTCAACAACATCGATCTTCGGATCGTAGATGTCTTCATTGTCGAGCGTGATGTTACCGACGATGCGGCAACCTTCAATCGTATCATTCATGCGGTTCAGCGAACGCAGGAATGTCGACTTGCCACAGCCCGAAGGACCGATCAGCGCTGTCACCATCTTTTCCGGCACGTCGAGATCGACTTCAAACAGAGCCTGTTTTTCGCCATAGAACACGCAGACCTTGTCGCCACGCATTTTAATGGATGGAGCGTTGGCGTTCATTTTGTCTCCTACGGCTTTTTCGAGAGATCGTTCTGTCATAAGATTCATCATTTCTCTCCCGTTTACCAGCGGCGCTCAAAGCGGCGGCGCAGAATAATTGCTAAGATGTTCATGACCGCAAGGAACAGGAGCAGCACGATAATAGCGCCCGATGTCCGTTCCACAAAGGCACGTTCGGCTTCATTGGCCCACATGAAAATCTGCACTGGCAGAGCCGTTGCAGGATCCATCGGGGTTGCAGGCATATTGGCAACGAAGGCCACCATACCGATCAGAAGCAGTGGAGCAGTTTCACCCAGCGCCTGAGCGAGACCAATGATCGTTCCGGTCAGAATACCGGGTGCAGCGAGCGGCAACACATGATGGAACACCATCTGCGTTTTTGAAGCACCAAGACCAAGAGCTGCCGCACGGATCGAAGGCGGTACCGCGCGAAGCGCGGAACGTGTCGCAATGATGATTGTGGGAAGCGTCATCAATGTCAGCACAAGACCACCGACAATTGACGCTGAACGCGGCAGATTGAAGAAGTTGATGAAGACCGCAAGTCCAAGCAGACCGAAAACAATCGACGGCACAGCAGCAAGATTGTTGATGTTGACTTCGATAATATCGGTGAGGCGGTTCTTTTTGGCGTATTCTTCAAGATAGATCGAAGCGGCCACACCGATAGGCAGTGCGAGAACCAGCACGATCATCATCATGTAGAACGAACCGACCAGCGCCACACCAAGACCAGAGGTTTCAGGACGGCTGGAAGCACCATTGGTAAACAAGCCCCAGTTGAAGGCCTGGCTCATGATGCCTTCATTTGTAAGCGTCTTGATCCACTCAAACTGACGGTCTGAAACCTTGCGGTTTGCTTCCGGTACTGCAAAATCGATCTGCCCCTTATAGGCGGAGTCAATATCAGCAGCAGCCAGAACAGGAACTGTCTGTGTGGTGCCAATCAATGATGGGTTATCCATCACCATCTGGCGAAGCTGAACGCGGACACCATCCGAGAAGAAACGCCCAACCTCACGCATTTCAGCGCGATCCGTCGTTGGCACACCCAGCTTTTCAGCCAAGGCGTTACGCACCAAAAGCGGATAGTTGGCGGTGATCAGCACATTCGGATCGGTCGCAAGCTTGTTGCCCGGATCGATAACCTGCGCATCAAGCTTAACCGGCAGATAGATCGTCGTCTGTCCGAAAGCCGTGTAGCCCTTGGAGAAGACCGAGAACAAAAGCGCGCAAAGAAAGAACACACCAATCGCAATGGCAACGATGCCATAGAGACGGAAGCGACGTTCAGCAGCGTAGCGACGCTTGATCCCGATATCGCGGCGCTCAGGCTTTGTTACAGCAGTGCCGGCATTCAATGTTGAATCGGTCATTATTCGTACTGCTCCCGGTACTTGCGGACGATGTAGAGCGCAAAGATATTCATGATCAGCGTCAGGACGAAAAGCGTAAGACCCAGCGCAAAAGCGACGAGTGTTTGCGGCGAGTCGAATTCAAGATCACCTGTCAGCTGACTAACGATTTTAACAGTGATCGTCGTCATCGCTTCAAACGGATTGCCTGAAAGGCGGGCCGCAACACCGGCTGCAAGCACCACGATCATGGTTTCACCGATAGCACGCGAGGCCGTCATCAAAAGTGCGCCGACAATGCCCGGAAGTGCTGCTGGCAGAACGACACGCTTGATTGTCTCAGAGCGCGTTGCACCCAGACCCAGCGAGCCATCACGCAGTGAACCGGGAACCGCCGTAATAATATCATCAGACAGAGACGACACAAACGGGATCAGCATCACGCCCATGACAAGACCAGCGGTCAACACGCTCTGCGCCATGATGAAACCCTGACCACCAGCAATGGCAGCGGAGAGATCACGCAGGAACGGACCAACCGTTATCAATGCGAAGAAGCCGTAAACAATGGTCGGGATACCGGCCAGAAGTTCGAGCAGCGGCTTAACGACGGTGCGTACGCGCGGCGAGGCATATTCGGCCATGTAGATTGCAGAGAACAGGCCGACTGGCACCGCAAACAGCATGGCGACAAACGCGATATAAAGTGTACCGGCCAGAAGCGGGATCAGACCAAACTGACCGACTTCACCACCCGAACCTGCGGCTGCGAAACGTGGGTCCCAGACGGTTCCAAAGAAGAAGTCCATCGGGGCAATCGACTGGAAGAAACTGACTGTCTGGAACAGAACAGAGAACACGATGCCGATGGTGGTCAGAATAGCGATGCCGGACGCTGCGATGAGCCCCCACAACACAATGCGCTCGACATTGTTACGGGCGCGCGTGCGACGCTTGATGCCGGAAAGTCCAAAAATCAGGCCAGCTACTGCGATAACGAGAGCAATCGCGCTGCCAACGGTGTGCGCAATCTTGCTGGCTTTATCGAGAAAGACTGCAACCGGGACCATATAGTCTTGGCCTTCAGTCGCGAGCGCTACGCCCTTTGAGCCAAGAACATCACGCGCTTGCGTATAGCTCTGCGGTAAACTGTCGATTTCAGCAGGTGTGAGCTTTTGCAAGCCATCTGACAGACTGCGGATCATCCCAAGCTGCAAGCTGCGCTCGGAATAAGTGCCATCTTCAACGGCCGCAGGCATACGCGCAGTGGCCGTGTGATCAAGATAAACGGATGTGCCGACTGCCCAGATTGCAAGAAACAGAATTGCGGGCAATGCGGAAACGAGGAAAACCCACCAGCCATGATACAGCGGACGGGAATGCATTTTCTCTGCGGAAGAACCTGAACTGACGACAGGATGCGCCTTGTCAATTGCAACGGCACGCTGTCGACCTATGAAGAATCCGATCAGTCCGATTGCAACGACACTGACGAGAACCAGAAAGAAGGACATTCAATTTCCCCGGTTGCCCCTAAAAATGCAGAAACAGTCTTTCATACAATATTTGTAGTGAACCATTTCCACGCGAATGCGCCTGTCTTATCCAACTTGCGCCAAAGAGAAAGAACACGGAGAGCTTTATTGCTAAAACTCCCCGCATTCCACAGATCAAAGCTTACTTGACTGCAAGAACCTTGCCTTCAGTAAACGAAGCGCGCTGTGCTTCACGTTCTGCATCCGGTGCTGGAACCAGGCCATATTCAGCAAGTGGTGCATCTGGGCCGACCATCTGTTCCGACAGGAAGAAGTCAACATATTCTTTCAGGCCTGGAATAACGCCCAGGTGAGCCTTCTTCACGTAGAAGAACAGTGGGCGCGATACAGGATATTCGCCCGAAGCAACGGATTCTGCCGATGGCGTTACGCCATTAACAGTTGCAACCTTGAGCTTGTCTGCATTGTTTTCAAAGAAATAGAGGCCGAAAACACCAACGCCCTGCTTGTTGGAGTCGATGCGCGCCAGCGTTTCGCTGTAATCGCCATCAATGTCGACAGCCTTGCCGTCTTTACGAACAGCGATACAGGCAGAAGCGGCAGCCTTGTCATCAAGGCCGGTCTTCTTGATTTCTTCAAGAGCGCCCGATTCCTTACAGCCATCAGCCATAAGCTTTTCTTCGAAAACTTCACGGGTGCCGTGCTTTTCGCCAGGGATATAAGCAGCAATGTCCCAATCTGGCAGGTCTGCATTGACCTGATTCCACTTGGTATTTGGATTGTCTACGAGCTTGCCATCGACAATAACCTTGGCAGCGAGTGCCTTGTAAAGATCAACTGGAGCGAGCTTCCAATCTGGGCCGTTTGCGTCAGTCGCAAAAACGATGCCGTCATAACCGAAACGAACTTCCTGAACGTCCTTAACGCCAGCGTCGATGCAGGACTGAAGTTCCGTGCTCTTCATAGCGCGCGATGCATTGGCGATATCGATGGTGTTTTCACCGACGCCCTTACAGAATTCCTTGATACCTGCGCCAGAGCCGCCCGATTCAATGACCGGCGTCTTGAAGTTAGGATAGGTTTCGCCGAAAGTTTCGGCAACGATCTTTGCATAAGGCAGAACGGTCGAGGAACCGGAAACCTGAATCTGTTCGCGTGCGTTTGCAGCGGAAACAGACAATACTGCTGCTATTGCAAGCGCTGCGGTCGAGGAAATCATCTTGTTCATGAACACCAGTCCCTGTTGTAGAAAAACACATGACGTGAAAACGTCAGCAGCCATCTACGCGCTCTATATAACAGTCATATGACAGTAGTGTTACAGCTCCGTGTCATTCACGGATGCAGCCGCATTTGTGCCTGTAGATGCAATTTACCTAATATTATGAATCACTGACTTGGGCGAGTAAGAACATAGATCGCGGAACCCAGCATAAAAATTGTGACACTGATAGCGAGCAATGGTCCGGGCTGTGCGCCCCACCAGAACATGCCGTAACCAAACGTCATGCCGAGACAGGCATAGAGTTTGGCTCTTGGCGGAATGGCTCCACGCTCACGCCATTTGATAATCATCGGACCAAAACGTGGATCTGCCAGCAGACGCGCTTCGAACTTTGGTGAGGAACGCGCAAAAAACCATGCAGCGAGAATAATGAAGATCGTGGTCGGCATGACCGGCAGAATGGCACCAATAATCCCTAGCGCCACCATAAAGAAGCCAAGGCACAGATAAAGAATGCGCTTGCCCGCTGAGATTGGCGGTAGCGGCGTCTCTGTATCGTCCTTTTTCGGGTTATCCTGCATCATAATCCATTCTGAAGATGCGCGCTTATAGCAGGATTTTGGCTTTTGCATGCATAGGGCGCGTGGTCAAAATGGCGTCATCACGAGGGATTTCAACAAAAGTTACAGACAAGACTCCAAACTTTACCGATCAAGGAACACGAATAAGTTGTATTTCAACCAAAAAAGGCCGGATTTAGTCATCTTGTGAAACCAGAACGAACACTAGCGATACAAATAAAGATTGTATTGTCTCGGCTAAGCAATCGCTTGGCCGTAAGCAAATTTTCTTGAGAATCGCGCTTAAAAACATGGATCGGCGCGGTCCTGCGTTGAATCCCTGTGAATCTTATATAGATTCATAGAAACAACGTGATTCAATTAAAAATATTCCTGAGTTTTTCTTGATAATTTAAATAAATAACGCTGAGTATAGGATGATATTCCGCTTATATATGCGATTCAATCATCTCATTATACTCCCAATAACATCACGTCGTCGCCACATTTAGATTCCAAGTGGCACCCGCCTTTACCAGCCATGACTGAGAAGGCTCTTCGAAACGACTATTGGAATCACGATGAACTTCAAAATCCGTATGGCTATGCTCGCCGTTGCGACAACCGGTCTGTTCTCGATCACCGCAATGGAAGCTCAGGCCGCGCGCTGTGGTGGTGCTTCTTGGTATGCACTCACGTCCCGCACGGCATCGGGCGAACGCATGAACCCTGCGGGCTTAACAGCCGCCCATAAGACACTGCCTCTCGGCAGCAAGGTCAAAGTCACCAACCAGCGCAATGGCAAGTCTCTTGTCGTCCGCATCAATGATCGCGGACCGTTTATTAAGGGACGTGTGCTTGATCTATCCAAGGGTGCTGCGCAGCGCCTCGGCTTTATCAATGCCGGCCACACAAATGTGTGCTTCACGCCGCTCTGACTCAATAACTAATTGCATGTTTTGAAACCGCTATGGGCTCCCATGGCGGTTTTTTTGCACGCGTACATGCACGCAAAAGATGCATTAACCGAACAGTACCCGTGTTAACCATTAATTAAGAAGTAGGGCGAACACGCGGCACTTCGAATTGACTCAGACCATGTTTCATACTTTAACTTTTCGTTAATAAATGCCCAATGCGGGCTGTGAAAAGGGCGTTGAGTATGTTGTGTGTAGTTCGCTCAGGTTTGAAGTTTATCGCTGCTGTCAGCATCGGCATTACTGCTCTCGTTATGAGCTTTAGTGCACAGGCTGGAACCGGCGCTTATATGCAGACCGGCAAACTGACCTCACAGCCGATCGGCCATTACGAATTCTGTAAGCGCGAAACTGCTGAATGCAACATCGTCAGCCGCGATACACGCGCCCTCTCGCTCAACAACAACAACTGGCAGCTTATCCAGACCGTCAATCTTTCGGCCAATGAGCGCATCAAACCAATGACCGACATGGAAATCTACGGCGTTGAGGAATATTGGGCCTATCCAACCACCGTTGGCGATTGCGAAGACTATGTTCTGCTCAAGCAGCGTGAATTGGCAAACGCTGGCGTTCCGATGACAGACCTGCTGATCACCGTTGTGCGTAAGCCTGACGGCGAAGGCCATGCAGTTCTCACCGTTCGCACAGATCGCGGCGATTTCGTTCTCGACAATCTGACCGATGAAGTTCTGCGCTGGGATGAAACAGAATACACTTATTTGAAGCGTCAAGCCGCCAATCACACCGGTCGCTGGGTCACGATTGAAAGCCCGGACAACATGCTGGTCGGCGCAGTCAAATAATTTCAGGCTGACATAGCCAGTCTCTCCGCCCCCATTCGATAGGTAATAGCACTGGCAAGGTGTATCCTGCTGACCTGATCAACGCCATCAAGATCAGCCAGAGTGCGGGCCACTTTCAAAATACGATGATATGCACGCGCAGAAAATCGCATCTGCTCACTGGCATCGCGTAATAGCTTTATACCTGCGGCATCCGGCTTTGCCACCTCCTCAATTAGATTTGCCGAGCAATGTGCATTGGTCAACGATGCATCAAGCCCAAGTGCTGCATAACGTGCGCTCTGGATAGCCCGCGCTCGCGCCACTCGTTTGGCGACACTCTCGCTTCTTTCAGATTGTGATGGCTGAATCAGATCAAGCGCGGATACCGCAGGCATATCCACCCGTAGATCAATGCGATCCAGCAAGGGGCCGGAAATACGGGCCTGATAATCACTCTGGCAGCGCGGTCCGCGTGCGCATGTATGTCCCGGCTCTCCTGCCATACCGCAGCGACAGGGATTCATAGCGGCAATCAACTGAAAACGCGCCGGATAGCTCGTGCGATGATTGACGCGGGCAATCATGCATTCACCGGTCTCCAGCGGCTGGCGGAGCGAATCGAGCACCTGCGGCGTAAACTCTGGAAACTCATCGAGAAACAACACGCCATTATGCGCAAGCGATACCTCTCCCGGTCTTGCACGCAGTCCTCCACCCACCATTGCCGCCATAGATGCCGAATGATGTGGCGCACGAAATGGTCTGCGATCTGACAGTTTTCCGCCTGAAAGTTCGCCCGCAATAGAAGCGATCATCGAAACATCAAGCAACTCGCGCGGACTGAGTTTCGGCAGGATCGAAGGCAGGCGCTGCGCCAGCATCGACTTGCCTGATCCGGGAGGGCCAACCAGCAACAGATTATGATTGCCAGCCGCTGCAATCTCCAGTGCGCGTTTGGCTGTCTCCTGCCCTTTGATGTCAGCCAGATCAGGCTGGACCTCGCTTGAGACACGCATAGAGGGTTCGGGCGGGGTTAGCACCTGTGTGCCCTTAAAATGGTTTGCCAGTGCGATCAGGCTGCGCGGCGCTAGAATATCAATATCGGCACCTGCCCATGCAGCTTCCGAGCCGCAAGCATGAGGGCAGATCAGCCCCTTGTCCTCGCGATTGGCACTGATTGCGGCAGGCAATACGCCTGCAACGGCGGTGATTGTGCCATCGAGCGATAATTCACCAAGCACCAGATAGGATTGAATGGCATCCGCCGGAATGGCACCAATAGCGGCCATCAGTCCCACGGCAATCGGCAAATCGTAATGTGAGCCTTCCTTGGGCAGATCAGCAGGCGCCAAATTGACTGTCACCCGCTTGGTCGGCATGGAAAGACCAGAAGCATGCAGCGCTGCCTGCACCCGCTCGCGACTTTCGGCCACGGCCTTATCGGGTAAACCGACAATCGACATGCCCATCTTGCCCGGCGCCACCATTACCTGCACATCAACAGGCACCGCCTCTATGCCCTGAAAGGCAACCGTTCCCACCCGCGCTACCATATGCCCCCGCATAAAACGCAGCACATCTCGAACGTGAGAAAATGCTTAAGTACAACCAGAGGATTTAAGCATTTTCGATTGATGCAATCAAGAGAAAGGGCTGATCTGATTGCGTCAAACCTGCCCTATAAGTTTTCTCGGTGATTGTACGTTACTTGCGCTTGGCTTCCACCGCATCCCAGAACAGGGCGGCGATATTGGTGCCGTCGAAACGTTCGATTTCACGGATGCCGGTTGGCGAAGTCACGTTGATCTCGGTCATGTAATCGCCGATCACGTCGATGCCGACGAGAATGAAACCACGCTCCTTCAGCGAGGGTCCGATGCGGGCGCAGATTTCCTGCTCACGCGGCGTCAGCTTGCTTTGCTCCGCACGGCCACCGACATGCATATTGGAACGCGCATCGGTTTCTGAAGGCACCCGGTTGATCGCGCCAACCGGCTCACCATCAATAAGAATGATGCGCTTATCGCCCGAGCGCACATCTTTGAGATAACGCTGCGCGATAAATGGCTCTTTGAAAAGCTGTCCGAACATTTCCAGAAGCGAAGTCAGATTGCGGTCGCCATCGGCCAGATGGAACACGCCTGCGCCGCCGTTGCCATAAAGTGGCTTTAGGATAATGTCGCCAAACGCGCGACGGAATTCGAGCACTTCCTGCGGGTCTTTGGTGATCAGCGTTTCCGGCATAAGATCGGGAAACTCAGTGACGAAAATCTTTTCCGGGCTATTGCGCACCCATGCCGGATCATTAACCACCAGTGTCTTTGGATGAATACGCTCCAGCAGATGTGTGTTGGTGATGTAATTCATGTCAAACGGCGGGTCCTGACGCAGCAGCACCACATCCATGTCCAGCATGTTGCGACGCTCAGGCTCGCCAAGTGTGAAATGATCACCCTTGATGTCGCGGACTTCCAGCTTTTCAAGACGCGCCGAAACAACGCCATCGCGCATCGATAGGCGGTCGGGCGTGTAGTGATAAAGCTCGTGGCCGCGCTTCTGCGCTTCAAGCGACAGAGCAAAAGTGGTGTCACCTTTGATACCGACCGTGCTGATATGGTCCATCTGGACCGCAACTTTTAGCGACATGATTTCCTCGCGATTCTTCGTTGCCGGAACTTAAAACGGATTTTGCAGGCAATATAGTCCTTTCTGCTTACACAAATATTTGTAGCTAGATTGCAAACCTGCCCTTCATTATGTTGAAACGGCAAAGCCCGGGAGGAACAGGTGAGCGCAGTCAACACAACCATATTTTCTGAGCATATCGCAGAACTTGGAGAAGGTCCGGGTTATGACCCGCTGACCGGCAAGTGCTGGTGGTTCGATATTCTCGGCCAACGGCTGATTGAACGAGATCATAGCGGTGAAATCATTGCCCATGATCTTGGCATGAAAGCCAGTGCGCTTGCCGTGATTGATCGCGAGCGGCAACTGATTGTCAGCGAACATGGGCTGTTTGTGCGGGAGCGCGCCAATGGCCGGTTAACGCTGCACCATCCGCTCGAAGCCAATAATGACGTGACCCGTTCAAATGATGCGCGTGTGCATCCGTCGGGTTCCTTCTGGATCGGGACCATGGGCAAGAAAGCCGAAAAGGATGCGGGCTCAATCTGGTGGTATTGCGAAGGTCAGTTGAAAAAGCTTTTCTCCGGCATCACCATCACCAACTCGATCTGCTTTTCGCCGGATGGAAAAATCGCCTATTTTGCGGATACTGACCGCAACATCATCTGGCGCGTCGATACCGATCCCGAAACAGGCCTTCCAACATCTGAAAAAAGCGTGTTTCATCATCGTGTCGAGGATGGTGGTGTCGATGGTTCTGTGGTGGATGCAGAGGGAACACTGTGGAACGCCTGTTGGGGCGGCAGTGCGCTCAATGCCTATTCACCACAAGGGCGTTTGCTCCGCTCAATCAAGCTTCCAGTGACACAACCGACTTGTCCTGCCTTCATCGGCGCGGATGCATCTGTTCTGATTGTCACCAGCGCCCATGAAGGTATGAATGAAAATGCCCGCAATGCTGATCCGCATGCGGGCAAAGTCATATTGCTTGATCTTTCGGTCAGCGGGCGTCACGATCCGCCGGTCAGGCTTTAAAGGTTAAACGCCTTCGACGATAACGATTTCGCCTTCCGCTACTGTCTGGCGGATGGCTTTCGCAGCTTGATATTCTGGCGAATTGTAGCAATCGAGCGCGTGTTGCATCGTTTCAAATTCGATGATGACATTGCGGGCGCGGCCCGGACCTTCGACGGCTTCAGCTTTACCACCACGTGCGATGAACTTTGCCCCATAGCGTTCGAAAGCTGGCTTGGCGGTTGAGACATAATCCTTGTAGCGCTCCGTATCACGAGCATCCACGCGGGCAATCCAATAGGCTTTGGTCATAGTGTCCTCCTCTAAGACTATTGAACCGAGCGCATTTCTTCCAGAATGGCAAGCGCCGAAGCCCTGCGATCGGGTGCTCCGACAATTGGTCGCGCAACAACGAGATGGCTTGCACCGGCTTTCAGCGCATCGGCGGGTGTCATCACACGCTTCTGGTCGCCCTTCTCGGCTCCAGCCGGACGAATGCCAGGGGTAACGACCGCCATATCGGGGCCAATGGCTTGACGAATGGCGAAAGCTTCTGCAGCCGATGCCACAATGCCGCCCATGCCCGCATCGCGCGCCTGTTGCGCACGTTTAAGCACCAGCGCTTCCGGCGTATCGCAATAGCCTGCTTCTTTTAGATCAGCTCCATCCATAGATGTCAGAACTGTCACGCCAAGCAGGCAGAGATCGGAGCCGTGCGCGGCCTGAACAGCCGAGCGCATCGCCTTTGGATAAGCGTGCAGCGTGAGCATCGAAACGCCCATCTTCGCGACATTTTCCACGCCCTTGGCGATGGTGTTGTCAATGTCGAGGAGCTTCATATCGAGAAAGACTTTTTTCTTTGCCGCAATCAGACTCTTTGCGAAATCAAGACCACCAGCAAACACAAGCTGATAGCCGATCTTGTAGAAAGTGGCTGCATCGCCGAGCTCTTCGACTACTTTTTCCGCTTCTTTAACGGTTGGCACATCGAGGCCCACGATCAACTGATCGCGCAAATCTTTCATCGTCATGGAAATCTCCGCTGTAATTTCTAGTTTATTCGCACAACAGGGCGCGGTACGAAAGATACCGCGCCCTGAAATATGCAAACTATTGACTATCGCGTGTCTATTTAGCCGAATGCGCAATCAGACTTTTGCAAACACCGCTCAGCATTTTTGCCTGACGTTCGTTTTTAAGTGTGCCGTCATCATTAAACGCATCGGCAGCACCGCTCACAGAGCATTGCTCGGTAATAACCTGTGTGCCAACTGCCATCAACACGGCACGCAAGTGATAAAGTCCGCGCATACCGGCAAAGGCACCGTTGGAAGTTGAACAAAGCCCGACCGTCAAACCCACATAAGGTTTGAATGGCTTATCGCCGTCGTTTGAAATGCGGCTGACCCAGTCAATCGTGTTTTTCAGAAGCGGCGGGATTGATGCATTATATTCCGGCGAACAGATCATCAACCCGTCTTGGCCAGCCATCAGACGACCAAGCTTGATAGCGTTTTCTGGAATGCCTTCTTCGGCTTCCAGATCCTCATTCATGATGGGCAGTGGATAATCGGCAAGCGTTATGCGCGTGACTTCCGCACCCTGTTGCGTGAGTTCCTTTTCAGCTGCGTCCGCCATATGGGCCGAAAATGCACCTGTGCGGACAGAACCCGCAAAAACAAGAATACGTGCGCTCATGGTTTCTCCAACGATGTGATGATGGGCTATCAGATGATCGGGCGACGATAGACCCAGAGCTGTGCGGGCGGGACATTGCGCACAACAAAATCATAATGCTGCACCGTATAATTGCCTTTGCCAGCCGGAACCGGCGGGCGCGGACCATAGGTTATCTGAATTAGCGGACGACCATGCGGAATGCGTGACAGAAGATCTTCCATCAGCTGAATACGGCTTGGCATTGGAAAATTCAGCATTGGGACAGCTGAAATAATGCTGTCGAACTGCTGATCTCTCATGGCACCAAGCGCCGTATCAAGATCAAAGACATCGCCCTCAATGATATTCACATCCGGGTAGGCCTTTTCGAGATGTTCGACAAAAGCGGGAGAATATTCGATCGAATAGAGATCGGATGGCTTCACACCATGCGCAAGAATGGCTTTGGTGATAACGCCAGTACCCGGTCCGAGCTCCAGAACGGGCAGCCCTGATTTTCTATCGATTACACTCGCCATGCGTCGTGCTGTAATCGAACTTGTCGGCAATATCGCGCCAACCGCTTTCGGTCCGTCTATCCAGCCTTTGAAAAAACGGATTTCCTCATCGAACTTAGCGGCCAGTTTCCTGCCGAGTTGTCCTGCCATTCTCAATTGCTCCCATTGTCGTTATCAGACAAGTTTATGCCGCATCAGATGACTTAAGCAAGGCAGGAATAGGGAGATGAATAAAAAAAGGGGAGCCGAACGGCTCCCTTTTCATCACTCACCAATACCTTCAAAAAACTCTTTCATCCGGGCGAAGAAACCAGCCGATTTGGGACTGTTCTCTTTGGACGAGAGTTGTTCAAATTCCTCAAGCAACTCACGCTGACACTTGGACAAGTTCTGCGGTGTCTCAATATCGATCTGGATATAAAGATCACCCATCGCCTGCTGGCGCAGAACCGGCATGCCCTTACCCTTGAGGCGGAACTGCTTGGCATTCTGCGTGCCTTCCGGCACTTTTACCCGGGTCTGGGTGCTATCAAGCGTGGAAACTTCAAACTCGCCACCCAGTGCCGCCGTCGTCATTGAGATCGGCACTTTGCAATAAAGATCAGCGCCATCGCGCTGGAAGAACTCATGCGGCTTGACCGACAAGAATATGTAGAGATCGCCCGAAGGTCCGCCACGTGTTCCAGCTTCGCCTTCGCCTGCCAAGCGAATACGGGTGCCGTCTTCGATACCAGCCGGAATATTGACCGAAAGCGAACGCTCCTGCGTGACACGGCCCTGACCATGGCACTTACCGCAAGGGTCTTTAATGATCTGGCCGCGACCATTACAGGTCGGGCAAGTCCGTTCTACCGAGAAGAAGCCCTGTGCCGCACGCACGCGACCCGCACCGCCGCACATTGTACAAGTGGTTGGCTGCGAACCAGCCTTCGCACCTGAACCTGAGCATTCATCACAAGTGATAGAGGTCGGCACACGAATTTGTGCTGCCTTGCCGGAAAAAGCTTCCTCAAGACTGACTTCCATATTGTAGCGCAGATCGGCACCGCGTTCGCGTCCGCCATTGGAACGGCGGCGACCGCCGCCACCCATCATCTCGCCGAAAATATCTTCGAAAATATCGGAGAAACCACCCGCGCCAGCAAATCCGCCGCCGCCAAAGCCATTGCCCATGCCACCATTTTCAAAGGCTGCATGACCATAGCGATCATAGGCTGCGCGCTTCTGCGGGTCTTTCAGCGTTTCATAGGCTTCGCCGATTTCCTTGAACTTAACTTCAGCTTCCGGATTGTTCGGATTGCGATCCGGATGGTATTCCATAGCAAGCTTGCGAAAGGCGGTTTTAAGCACCTTATCATCTGCAGTACGCTCCACACCGAGAGCTTCGTAATAATCGATCTTCATCGTTCGTTATCCCGACGGCAGGAGCGCATGCAATGTTTGCGGCTCCACGGTCCCATTTCGTGCAGACATTGTTTTGCCTGCTGGAATAGTCTTGGTTTACCCGTCCGGTGCAACCGTCCCGAAAGGCCGCAAAAGCCCGGGAGTGACCCGGGCTTGCGCGTTTACAGACTAGGCTTACGACTTTTTCTTGTCGTCGTCGATTTCTTCGTAATCGGCATCGACAACATCGTCGTTCGAAGAAGCCTGTTCACTACCGGCAGCACCTGCATCTTCAGCAGCCTGCGCTGCTTCATACATGGCCTGTCCAAGCTTCATCGAAGCTTCGGCAAGAACCTGCGTCTTCGCCTTGATGTCTTCAGCATCGTCACCTTCAAGCGAGGTACGAAGTGCTACGATTGCACCTTCGATGGCCTGCTTGTCTTCAGCCGAAACCTTGTCACCATATTCCTTCAGCGACTTTTCAGACGAATGAAGGAGGCTTTCGCCCTGATTCTTGGCTTCAACTGCGTCACGGCGCTGCTTGTCGGCTTCCGCATTTGCTTCCGCGTCCTTGACCATCTTTTCGATGTCGGCGTCCGAAAGACCACCCGATGCCTGAATGCGGATCTGGTGTTCTTTGCCGGTGCCCTTGTCTTTTGCAGACACGTTGACGAGGCCGTTTGCGTCGATGTCAAAAGTCACTTCAACCTGCGGCACACCACGTGGTGCTGGTGGAATACCAACGAGATCGAACTGGCCGAGGATCTTGTTGTCGGCAGCCATTTCACGCTCGCCCTGGAACACGCGGATCGTCACAGCCGACTGATTGTCTTCAGCGGTCGAGAAGGTCTGCGACTTCTTGGTCGGGATCGTGGTGTTGCGTTCGATCAAGCGTGTGAACACGCCACCCAGCGTTTCAATGCCAAGCGAAAGCGGGGTTACGTCAAGCAGCAGAACGTCCTTGACGTCGCCAGCCAATACGCCGCCCTGAATTGCTGCACCCATGGCAACAACTTCGTCCGGGTTCACGCCCTTGTGTGGTTCCTTGCCGAAGAAAGCC
Organism: Brucella thiophenivorans; assembly: GCF_002252445.1. Taxonomy (GTDB): domain Bacteria; phylum Pseudomonadota; class Alphaproteobacteria; order Rhizobiales; family Rhizobiaceae; genus Brucella; species Brucella thiophenivorans. The sequence continues at coordinate 78,297 of NZ_NNRJ01000015.1, read as the reverse complement.
TTAACGACTTCCTGAATCTTCGGCATACGGGTCATACCGCCAACCAGAACAACTTCATCGATGTCGCCAGCCTTGAGGCCTGCATCCTTGAGCGCTGCCTTGCATGGCTCGACCGTGCGCTGCACGAGATCGTCAACCAGGCTTTCGAACTTCGAGCGCGAAAGCTTGATTGCAAGGTGCTTAGGACCAGACTGGTCAGCGGTGATGAATGGCAGGTTGATTTCGGTCTGCTGAGCGGACGAAAGCTCGATCTTGGCCTTTTCAGCAGCTTCCTTGAGGCGCTGCAGAGCAAGCTTGTCTTTCTTAAGATCGATGCCCTGTTCCTTCTTGAACTCGGCAACCAGATATTCAACCAGACGCATGTCGAAGTCTTCACCGCCGAGGAACGTATCACCGTTGGTGGATTTTACTTCAAACACGCCATCGCCGATTTCAAGAACCGAAACGTCGAACGTACCACCACCAAGATCGTAAACAGCGATCGTCTTGCCTTCGCTCTTGTCGAGACCGTAAGCAAGGGCTGCGGCTGTTGGTTCGTTGATGATACGCAGAACTTCAAGACCAGCGATCTTGCCGGCATCCTTGGTTGCCTGACGCTGAGCATCGTTGAAGTATGCCGGAACCGTTATAACGGCCTGCGTCACAGTTTCACCGAGGTAAGATTCAGCGGTTTCCTTCATCTTCTGAAGGATCATCGCGGAAACCTGCGATGGCGAATATTTCTTGCCGTGAGTTTCTACCCATGCATCGCCATTGTCGCCCTTGACGATGCTGTAAGGCACAAGATCCTTGTCCTTGGCAACCATTGGATCATCAAAGCGGCGGCCAATCAGGCGCTTTACGGCAAACAGAGTGCCTTCAGGGTTGGTGACAGCCTGACGTTTCGCAGGCTGGCCAGCGAGACGTTCGTCACCATCGCTGAAAGCGATGATCGAAGGTGTCGTACGCGCACCTTCAGCATTTTCAATGACCTTCGCGGTTTTTCCGTCCATGACGGCTACGCAGGAGTTGGTCGTTCCCAGATCGATACCAATAACTTTAGCCATATTTCTCTCCATTCAGCAAACCGCAAAAACCTCTACCGAGCGTTTCATGAGCGGTTCCTATCGGTTTCACAATGCCTGCTTCAAGGTGTGAAGTCGGGAAGCGTTTTTCAAGCCACCCGGCCTTTTATCAAAGCCCTGTGCGAGGCGTATATAAGAAAGGCTGTTTTTCACTGCAAGTCACAAGCTGTGTGACAATGAAAAATTCCTGCCTGTCATAAGTTTCAGGCAGGAAAATTCCCGCCCGTTAAAATTTCCAGCTCTTAGACACTCACGGAGCCGTCGCTTTTACCAGCGCGATAAATCGCATCGATAAATTTCTGATTGGCTTTTGAGTTTTCCAGAGAAAACAGCATCACGCTACTTTCTCCCTTGGCACCCTTCGTGGCGCGCACGAAGTTTTCCGCCTGAAGCTTATAGTGGTCTGTATCGGAGAATGACCATTCTGTCGCCTCCGTATGCCCTGCATTATAGAGTGTAATGCGGCCATGACCATATTTGCCAGTGTTAAAAGGTGCGTGAACTTCGATGAAGCCCTTGTCGCCATGGAAAACCATGGTTTGACGACCAGCAAGCTGGGTGGCGACATAGAAGCTTAGATCGAAACCATCGAATCGCGCCGAGACATTTGCATAGCGATCAGTGCCGAATTTTGGATCAAATTCCACCGATGCCTGAACCGAAAGCGGCTCCTTGCCAGTCACCATGCGTGTGACCACAGTCGGATAAACACCAATATCCGGCAGCACTCCGCCGCCAAGTTCCGGCTGGTTACGCATATTAGATGGGTCATTGTTAAAATAGCTGAATGCACCCTGCACATGACGGAGCGTTCCAATCGCACCTTCTTCGAGAAGAAAACGCAGCTTAATCCATTGCGGGTGATAAAAAACCATAAAGGCTTCAGCGATAGTGACCTTGTGCTTGTCGCGCGCGGCAATCAGCTGATCAATATCGTCGGCTTTAAGCGCAATCGGCTTTTCGCACAACACATGCTTGCCAGCCTCAGCTGCTTTCAGCGTCCACTCAATGTGCTGCGAGGTTGGCAGCGGGATATAGACGCCATCAATTTCGTCATTTGCCAGCAATTCCTCATAGGAACCAAAGGCCAGCGGTGCGCCAAAGCGATCAGCGACAGCACGCGCGCGCGCCTGATCACGGCTGGCAATAGCATGAACCACACCATTGTCCGAAGCACAAAGTGCCGGAATAACCTGCGTTACGCCAATCTTGGCGGTGGAAAGAATACCCCATTGAAACATGCCGATCCCTTTTCAATGCATTTGGTGATGCAAACTGTTTGAGGCTATGGATGGCATGATTGAGGGATAGGTTAAACCAAAAAATGCAAGGCCGCATCATGGTGCGGCCTTTGCAAATGATAGAATCACATCCGGCGCATGGCACGCGGTGCGAGTGTCAGCAGACCAAGAAACGTCATGATGAAGCCCACCCAAAGGGGCGCATAAAGACTGTAGCCCGTTGAGAGCGCAAAGCCGCCCGCCCATGGCCCAAGCCCCAGGCCGATATTGATGACCGATGCATGCATTGCATTAACCAGTGCGCCGGGATGCGCAATCCGCATAACACGCGCTATGAAAGCGGGATTAAGCGCAATACCCGTTAGCCCAATCATGATGATAGCCAGGATTGTTGCGATTTTCAGTTCAGCAAACAACGCAAAGATCAGCATTGCTGCCAGCATGATCAGAATACCGATAAAGATGGTCGCAATGGTATGGCGGTCAGCAAAGCGTCCGATGACGTAATTTCCGATGATATTGGCTGCCCCATAGATAGCCAGCAGAAATGGCAATTGCGCTTCCGGAAAGCCCGCAAGCTGTGAAGTGATTGGCGACAGATAGCTGTAGACCGAGAAAGATGCGCCAATCACCAGCGCGCTGGTTGCGTAAGCTGCCCAGAGCCTTGGCTTGCGCATTTCATTGAGTTCGGAAGATAAGTTTATTCCGGCATTGTTTGGCCTTGCTTCGATCTTGATTGCGATCACCAGAGCGCAAAACAGCACGAGAACGACAATCGCCCAGAAACCTGCACGCCAGCCAAAGCTGTTGGTGATGAGAGTTGCAAGCGGCACTCCCAGCACGGTGCACAACATAAGGCCCGCAAAAACCAGCGAGGACGCACGCCCGCGCAACTCAGGCGTAACAAGCTGCGCTGTGATTGCCAGCATTAAACCAAAGCTGGTTGCCGCAGCCATTCCGGTGAGAACCCGGGCTACAAGCATGACATGAAAGTTGCTGGTGGAAGCCGCAACACTTTGTGCGAGTGCATAGAAAATCAACAAAAACAGCAGTCCGCGCTTGTTCTCAATCTTTAGCGCCAGAAACAGCACCGTCACCAGCGGGCCACCAATCGTCATGCCCAAAGCATAGACCGAAATCAGATTGCCAATATCGGAAACAGAGCGCCCGAAAGCCTCCTGAAGCGCTGGCATCATGCCGGAAATCATCAGTTCAGATGTAGTCAGCGCAAAAATACCCAATGTCAGGCAATAGACCACCAGTGGAATCTCGCGCGCCTGGCTTGGAGACGCAGAAACCCCTTCCGCCGCAATGGCAGAATCACACACTTCGTTCATGGGACGAATCCTATTTATATAGTCGATACTACATAATTCATATCGTCTTGCGCCTGAGCGTCAAGCAAATTATATAAGGATGACTACAGAAAGGGCGAAAAATGGTTCCGCGCGGACGTCCGCGCAGTTTCGACCGCGATACTGCGTTGGAAAAAGTCATGAAAGTTTTCTGGGCAAAGGGCTATGAATGCGCCCAGATCAATGATTTCACATCGGCGATCAGCATTACTCCGCCAAGCTTTTATGCCGCCTTTGGCAATAAAGAACAGGCGTTTCGCGAGGCCGTGGACTATTATACCCGCACAATCGGCGCTGTTCCTTTCAATGCACTTGAAAAAGCGACGACGATTCAGGACGGTATGCGCCAATGGCTTGAACTCAGTGCCGACAGCGCTTTCGCTTGCCCTGCTGGCGGCTGCATGATCAGTGTAAGCTCCATTCAGTGTAAACCGGAAAACGCCAACGTGAAGGCGTTTCTGCAGGATGTCCGTCACACCAATCACGAACAGCTTTCACAGCGTCTGGAGCGCGCCATAGCGGCGGGTGACTTGCCAGTGCACACCGACATCGTGCAGATGACCGAGTTCTATCATATGATTCAGCAGAGCATTTCTTTTGAAGCCCGCGATGGAAATTCACGCGCGGCTGTGCAGAAAATCATCGACATGGCGATGCTTGCCATGCCTCCACGCTTGGTTGTGCCTGCATGAGTGGCGCCATATCGGCTGTTCTGGTTCATGTCAGTGATGTTAAGGCAGCAATCGAGTGGTATCACAAAGCCTTCCCGCACGCAGTTCTCAAACATCTTGAACCTTATGATTTCAGCTACCTGCAAATCGGCGATGTTGATCTGGAGATCGTTCCGGCCGATGAAAAAGTTTCATCGGGTGCTGCGGGCAGCGTGGTCTATTGGCACGTCGAGGGTTTCGATCAATCGCTCGCGCATTTGATCGCCATTGGCGGCACGCTTTATCGCGGACCACTCGATATTCAGGACGGTATGCGCATGTGTCAGGTCAAAGACCCATGGGGCAATTGCATCGGCTTGCGAGGCTAGAAAAAAACCCGCTCTCACGAGCGGGGTTTTCTTTTCATTTATTCTTATCCGCGAAGGACGCCGCCGGTCTGTTTGGTGACATTTGCAATCACCTGCTTCGACAATGCTTCCAGATCTTCATCGGTCAGCGTGCGGTCCTGCGGCTGCAACAGCACTTCAACCGCGATCGACTTCTTGCCTTCACCAAGCGACGCGCCTGTGAAGACGTCAAACACCTGAACGCCAGCAATCAGCTTCTTGTCAGCCGATGAAACGGCCTTCACGACATTACCAGCCTCAACATTTGCATCCACTACGAAGGCAAAATCGCGCTTGAGGCTCTGGAACTGCGAGAGGCTGAGAGCTGGCTTGGTGCGGGTTGCCTTTGCCTTCGGCTCAGGGATCGCATCGATATAGACTTCAAAGCCGCAGAGCGCGCCCGACACATCAAGCGCTTCCAGCGTATCCGGGTGGAACTCACCGAAGTAACCCAGCACAACTTTTGGACCAAGCTTTAACGTACCTGAACGACCCGGATGGAACCATTCTGGTCCACCGGCTTCGATCTGGATACGATCAACCGGCGCACCCGCAGCTTCAAGCGCCGCCAGTGCATCGGCCTTGGCATCGAACACGCCAACGGTTGCTGCATTGCCCGACCAGAAGCGGCCCGAGCCTTCAACGCCAGCCGTGCCACGACGGATGCCGCCAGCCACACGACGCTGCTGTTCAGGCTTGTCGCCTTCATAAATGCCCGACACTTCAAACAATGCGGTATCACCAAAGCCGCGATCCGCATTGCGCTGCGCGGCTGCGAGCAGGCCCGGCAGAAGCGATGGGCGCATATCCGACATATCCGCTGCAATTGGGTTTGCCAGCTTCAGTTCCGGCTTGCCACCGCCAAAAGCTTTGGCCTGTGCTTCCGAAATAAACGAATAGGTCACAGCTTCCATCATGCCGCGCGAAGCAAGCGTGCGGCGTGCCAGACGCGTGCGGATCTGCAATGTTGTCAGAATACGACCATTGACAGTGCCAAGACCCGGCAGCGGCTGTGGTGCGATCTGGTTGATGCCATGAATACGCATGACTTCCTCAACGAGGTCAGCTTTGCCTTCCACGTCATTGCGCCATGTCGGAACGGTTGCCTTGATGACCTTGCCATCGCCTTCAACCCCGAAGCCAAGACGCTTCAGAATGTCGAACGATGCGTCATAGGAAACCTCAATGCCGGTCAAACGCTTGACTTCCGAAACAGGGAAATCAATCACGCGCGCGGTCGGTGCCGTGTAACCAACCACGTCGAGAACTGTCGGCTGACCGCCGCAAAGTTCTATAACCAGTTTGGTTGCCAGTTCTGCACCCGGAATCATCATTTCTGGATCGACGCCACGCTCAAAGCGATAGCGCGCATCAGTGACGATGCCCAGTTCGCGGCCGGTACGTGCGATTGTGCGCGGGTCCCAAAGAGCGGATTCGATCAACACATCGACAGTGTTTTCATCGCAGCCCGAATGCTCACCGCCCATGATACCGGCAATCGATTCGGGGCCGTTTTCATCGGCGATCACATACATGCCCGGCTTGAACTTATGCTCGCGCCCATCAAGACCAAGGATGGTTTCATCCTCTTTGGCCACACGCACTGTCAGATTGCCCTTAACCTTGGCCGCATCGAAAACATGCAGCGGACGGCCCTGATCAAACGTTACATAATTGGTGATGTCGACCAGCGCATTGATAGGGCGCAGGCCAATATCTTTCAGACGCTGCTGCATCCATTTCGGGCTTGGGCCGTTTTTCACGCCCTTGACCAGACGCAGCGCAAAACCGTTGCAGAACGGGTTTTCCGCGTCCTGTTCGAGAATGACCTTAACCGGCGTTTCGCCTTCGCCCTTGACCGCTTCTGGCAGCGTATTCTTGAGCGTGCCGAGACCGGCTGCTGCCAGATCACGCGCAATGCCGCGAATGCCGGTGCAATCCGCACGGTTTGGCGTCAGACCGATTTCGATGATTGGATCATCAATACCGAGATAGGCTGCGAAGCTTGTGCCAACAGGCGCATCTTCGGGCAGATCGATAATGCCATTATGCTCGTCAGAAAGTTCCAGCTCGCGCTCGGAACACATCATGCCGAAGCTTTCAACACCTCGGATTTTGCCAACCGAAAGCGTGACATCAAGGCCAGGCACATAGTCGCCCGGACGCCCCAGAACGCCGACCAGACCTGTGCGGGCATTGGGCGCACCGCAAACAACCTGAACCGGCTGGCCTTCGCCCGTATCAACGGTGAGAACGCGCAACTTATCGGCATCCGGGTGCTGAACAGCATTCAGAACCTTGGCGATCTTGAAAGCTTTGAAAGCGGCGCGGTCATCGACCCCGTCCACTTCCAGACCAATATCGGTCAGCTTTTCGACGATCTGATCGAGCGTCGCATCGGTTTCAAGGTGATCCTTGAGCCAGGAAAGTGTGAATTTCATTTCTCTATTCCTTCCTGTCTTTACGCGCTCAGACCGCCGAAAAGCGTCGGCAGGTCGAGTGGTCGGAAACCATAGTGGTTGAGCCAGCGCACATCGGCATCGAAGAAGGCGCGCAGATCAGGCATGCCGTATTTCAGCATGGCGATACGGTCGATACCCATTCCCCATGCAAAGCCCTGATAGACGTCCGGGTCATAGCCCGAAGCGCGCAGTACATTCGGATGTACCATGCCGCAGCCCAGAATTTCGAGCCAGTCCGTGCCTTCGCCAAATTTCACATGCGGGCCGGAACGGTCGCACTGAATATCAACCTCAACCGATGGCTCAGTGAACGGGAAGAAGCTCGGACGCATCCGCATCGTGACATTTGGCACTTCAAAGAACGCCTTGCAGAACTCTTCAAGCACCCACTTCATATTGGCGACATTGGCCGATTTATCGACAACCAGACCTTCGACCTGATGGAACATCGGCGAATGGGTGGCATCGGAATCCATGCGATAGGTCTTGCCCGGAATGACGATGCGGATAGGCTCGTCGCGGCCTTCCTTGTCGCGAAGTGCTGCGAACTTCTCCATCGTGTGCACCTGCACCGGCGAGGTATGCGTGCGCAGCAGTTTGCGTTCGCCTTTCTCATCCGCATTGAAGAAAAATGTGTCGTGCATTTCGCGCGCCGGATGGCCTTCGGGGAAGTTCAGCGCCGTGAAATTATAGTAATCGGTTTCGACATCCGGGCCTTCGGCAATCGAAAAACCCATATCCGCGAAGATCGCGGTGATTTCGTCGATAACCTGAGAAATCGGATGAATGCGGCCGCGCGATGCCGCACCTTCGCGAACTGGAAGCGTCACATCGACCTTCTCACGCTCAAGGCGCGCTGCAATGGCTTGGCGGCGCAGCTCTGTCTTACGCTCGTTCAGCGCTTCGGTGACGCGGCTTTTCAAGCCGTTGATCGCTGGTCCCTGTGCCTGACGCTCTTCCGGCGACATGGAACCCAGTGTCTTCAGCTTTTCAGAGATGGTGCCTTTTTTGCCGAGTGCCGCCACGCGCACTGCTTCAATCGCCTGCTCGTCGCTGGCGGCGGCGATTTCGCCCATAATCGTTTGTTCGAGTTGTTCAAGATCGCTCATTGTCTATATCCCTGTCGTGCCGCTGGCACTCCACGCCTCTTGGTTTACATCCCTATCGTGTCCAGGGGACACTCGACGCCTCTTGATTTATTTCCCTGTCGTGCTTGCAGCACTCCACGCCTCTTGTTTGGCTTTCCGCTCGCGCTCGACACCAGATAAGAAAGAAAAACCCGCGCCAGCCAAGCCAGCGCGGGTTCCCAAAATTCAAAATATCGCTTGGGAAGGGCTGGCTTAACGAACAGCGCCTTCAAAAGCGTTTGGCGTCTCTGTACCCTTGAGGTATTCGAGTGCCTTCTTAGCAGAAGCAATCAGCGCACCGAACGCATCTGGTTCATGGATTGCGATGTCGGAAAGAACCTTACGGTCGATTTCGATACCTGCTTTGCCAAGACCATCGATGAAGCGGCCATATGTAAGACCATGCTCACGAACAGCAGCGTTGATACGCTGAATCCAAAGAGCGCGGAATGTACGCTTGCGGTTCTTGCGATCGCGGTAAGCATACTGCTTCGAACGATCAACAGCAGCCTTAGCGGTGCGGATTGTATTTTTACGACGGCCACGGAAACCGGAAGCCTGATCGAGAACTTTTTTGTGCTTGGCGTGGGAAGTTACGCCGCGTTTTACACGTGCCATGTGATGATCTCCTTAGAGGATAGACGGCTTAGAGGCCGTTAGGCAGGAACTGTTTTACGATCTTCGCGTCTGCGTCCGAGAGCACCATGGTGCCGCGTGCATCGCGAATGAACTTGTTCGAGCGCTTGATCATGCCATGGCGCTTGCCTGCAGCCGCAGCTACAACTTTGCCAGTGCCTGTAATTTTGAACCGCTTTTTAGCAGCCGATTTGGTCTTCATCTTGGGCATTTTGCTACTCCTATTTTGCATTCCCCGTCGTGCCTTCGGCACTCCACGCCTCTTGTTTTTAAAGGCGCGTGTGCTTGCGACAGACAAAGAACCTTGTTTTTACTTCCAGACCGACCAAGTCTGAAAAGCATACGAAACCGCCACGGCATGCCCTGCCGGGCGGTTCGAACGCGGCCTTGTACGCTTAAAGGCCAGAAAACGCAATGCCTGAATCGGCATTCAAACTCAATAAAGTCGCAGCAAAACCGGCAATACGTCTATGTTTTGTAGATATTCGATGAATTCAAAGAACGGATAGGCCACGAAAAACACCAGACCATCGGCAAATGTTCGATACAGCCGATCCGGCTTGACCCTCAATTCGTCATCATCGCGAAACAATGAGAATCGCGGAAAGAAACGCGGGACACGCGCGCAATAATCTTCATAAGGCTTGCCGAAATTCGCCTTGAGAAACTTCTCTTCCGTGCGAATGACAGCCGCAAAAGCCAGATAACACAGCACGCCAAAAGCAAGCGCTATGATGATGCTCCCCGTTTGTGCGCCGATACCGATCGCACCGATACTGCTGAACACATAAAGCGGGTTACGGGTCATCGAATAAGGGCCGGTCTGCACGATCTCGGCACTTTTGCGGCCACCAATATAAAGCGTGCACCACATACGACCCAGAATCGCCGCGACGATCAGGCTGATGCCGAAAGCCTCGATATATTCATGCAGATACCCGTCAGATTGCGAGCCCACGAACAATAGCGCCACAACAAGAAGCCCAATCACAATGGCAATCGCAAGACGGCGTCGTTGCTGATATTTGCCCAATTCGCTCAGTGTTTTCATGATGATCTCTGAAAGAGGAACGCTCTGTCTGTCTATTTTGACGCGCATCTTGTTCCAAAAACCGCTTCGCACTTTTTGGGATGCGCTCAGACAAAGAAAAAGCCGCCCAAAGGCGGCTTTTCAAAGGCGGCAAATCGATTATCAGCGCGGAGCAAGAACCATCATCATCTGACGGCCTTCAAGCTTTGGCTCTGCTTCCACCTTTGCGATTTCAGCAGTGTCTTCCTTAACGCGGATAAGAAGCTTCATACCGAGCTCCTGATGCGCCATTTCACGACCACGGAAACGCAGGGTGAACTTCACCTTGTCGCCATCTTCAAAGAAGCGCAGTGCAGCTTTCATCTTCACGTCATAATCATGCGTGTCGATGTTCGGTCGCATCTTGATTTCTTTGATTTCAACCGTTTTCTGCTTTTTGCGTGTTTCGGAGGCTTTTTTCTGATTCTGATACTTCAGCTTGCCGAGATCCACGATTTTGCAGACAGGCGGTTCAGCGTTTGGCACGATCTCAACAAGATCAAGGCCTGCTTCTTCTGCCATCGCAATGGCGTCCTGCGTCGGGATGCTGCCGTGGTTATGGCCTTCGGCATCGATGAGCTGAACCCGGGGAACCCGGATATCACGGTTGGAGCGCGGTCCGTCTTTCTGGACCGGCGTCGCTCTGAACGGTCGGCGAATGGTCGTTATCTCCTAATTATTAACGTCATAGGCGGCTTAATTTCGTGGGCCCTAAAAGCCATTCCCCCATCAAACCCCTGTTTAACGCGGAAATGTGGCCAAGCGAGCGGTAAAGTCAATAGCATCTTTGACTGGGGAAATCACCCCCGACAAATAAAGAAGTATTTCGGGAGCGTTAAGCGACATATCGGTCACATTTCTTAATATTTCAAGGGCAGGGCCACAGCAGAGGTTTTCTCCAACAGACATAAATGGCAAATGAACCATAGTTAGTAGACTACCTGCCAAATCAGGAGACGAAGATGAGCGAAACGCAGCCGGATTTCATTGATATAGATGGAGCGAAAATTGCGGTTCGCAATCGGTCCGGACATCTCGCGCCCGGCGTCGTCTGGCTTGGCGGCTATCGCTCTGATATGCTTGGCACCAAAGCAGTTGTTCTCGATGAATGGGCTGAAAAAACCGGGCGTTCTGCATTGCGCCTTGATTATTCTGGTCATGGTGAGTCGGGCGGCGACTTTAATGACGGCACGATTTCGCGCTGGCTGAATGAAAGCCTCGCGGTTTTAGCCGAATATGCGCAAGGCCCGCAGATTCTCATCGGATCATCCATGGGTGGCTGGATCGCGCTGCGTATGGCGCAGGAACTTAAGAAGATCGGCAAATCGCCAGCAGGAATTGTTTTGATTGCACCGGCACCAGACTTTACCGCCGAACTGGTTGAACCGACACTCACCGATGCACAAAAGCGTGATCTTGCTGAAATGGGCTATTTTGAAGAGCCTTCGGACTATTCGCCCAATCCCTACATCTACACGCGTGCGCTGATCGAAGATGGCCGCAACAATCGTGTTCTCAAAGGAATCATCGAAACGGGTTGCCCGGTGCATATTCTGCAAGGGATGCAAGATGAGGCGGTGCCTTATCAACATGCGCTTAAACTCGTTGAGCATCTTCCGGTCGATGATGTGACGCTGACGCTGGTGCGCGATGGCGACCACCGCCTTTCGCGCCCGCAGGATCTGAATCTCCTGATCCGCACCGTTTCCGGCTTGGCCGAACGCATATCAATCGGGGCATAATCATGCGCTTTTCCGTTTTTGCATCATCGGCAGTGGCAGCAATCGTTGGCTTTGGCAGCACGCTGGCGCTTATTATTGCGGCCGCGCAGGCGCTCGGCGCAACGCAGGCCGAAACTGCAAGCTGGGTAACGGCTGCCTGCCTCGCCATTGCCGCATCTTCCGCGTGGCTCAGTATCCGTTACAAAATGCCAATTATTGCGGCATGGTCGACGCCTGGGCTGGCGCTGATCGGCGCAAGTGTCGGCTTCACCATGCAAGAAGCCGTGGGTGCCTTCATTGTGACGGCGCTCGCACTGATCCTGACTGGACTTGTCCGTCCGCTTTCCACATTGGTTTCGCGCATTCCGGCATCCGTCGCATCTGGCATGCTGGCGGGTGTGCTGCTTAGTTTCGTAATTGCGGCTGCAAAATCCGTTTCGCTGGATCCCACCTTTGTGCTGCCCCTTGTGATTTTGTTTTTTATCGTGCGGCTGTTTAATCCGTCGTTGGCGGTCATTGCAGTGCTTGTGCTTGGTATGGCCTATGCACTGATGTCCGCGCGTGTACCCGAACTGCCTGCACCGGAAATCTCGACACTCACACTGATCTGGCCGGAATTTCACATCGGCGCAATGATCGGCATCGCTTTGCCGCTTTATATTGTGACGATGGCCTCGCAGAACCTGCCGGGCTTTGCAGTCTTACGCGCCTCAGGCTATGAGCCACCGACGAGTGCCGCTCTGCGCGTGACCGGTTTTTTCTCGCTGCTGACAGCGCCCTTTGGTGCAGGAACCAGCAATCTAGCTGCAATTTCCGCAGCACTTTGCACCAATCCCGATGCGCATCCAGACCCTAAAAAGCGCTGGATGACCGGCCCTGTCTATGCCGCATATTATGTGGTGTTTGCGCTGTTCGGTGCTTCGCTGGTGGCGATCTTTGCAGTCCTGCCCGTCACACTTATCGCACTGGTTGCTGGCCTTGCACTGAGCGGCCCTTTCATCAACGCCATGGCACTTGCGCTGAAAGTTGAAGAAGAGCGGCTTGCGGCCATCGTCACCTTTGCAGTGACTGCGTCCGGCATTGCGTTTTTTGGCATAGGCTCCGCTTTCTGGGCCTTGGTTGCTGGACTTCTAGTGGCAACGCTCGAACATTTACGTAAAAAATTTCCGAGATAATCACATTGCTTAGCTCCCGCTTAGCGAGAATCGGCAAGGGATATTCTTGAAAAGCCGCAATTGGTTCACCACGTCATTTTCAAGCCGCGAGATCAGCAAACGGCCCCGGAACTCACGGAGTAGACCATGACCAATTCTGCATTGATCCGCCCAGCATGGACGCCAGCGACAATTGCGCTGATGGTGCTGGGTTTCATCCTTTTCTGGCCGCTTGGCCTTGCCATGCTGGCCTATATCATCTGGGGCGATCGCCTGGGTGATTTCAAACGCCAGGTAAACGAGAAGACCGACTCAGTCTTCGGCTCCTTCCGCAATTGCGGCAAGAGCGAAAGCTTCAACTTCGGTGGCACCACCGGCAATGCAGCCTTTGACGACTGGCGTCGCGCGGAGCTGGAGCGCTTGGCAGCCGAACGCCGCAAGCTTGAAGAAGCCCGCGCCGAATTCGAAGCCTATGCAACAGAACTGCGCCGCGCACGCGACAAGGAAGAATTCGACCGCTTCATGAATGAGCGTCGTGCAAATGGCAAAACGACGCCTGCCACCCGTACACCAGACAGCGGCAATCAGGTCACTGATATTTAAGCGCTAGCCAACTCATACGGCGCGGATTATCCGCGCCGTTTTTTTTAGATCTCACAAAAATTTCTGGATTTTTTTGCGAATCACTTATCTTTAAGGAATGGGCTTTTCCTTATTCCGTTCCTCAAAGGCCAAAAACTCGGCGATTGTCAGAAGCGAACGCATACATGCGGTCGCGGGACGCGAATTGCCCTTGCGCGTGCTTGAAAACCCACGCGCCAAACGCCTGACCTTACGCATCGAAACAGGCGGCAAGGGACTGCGTGTCACCATTCCACCCGGTCTGCCCGACCGCGACGTTCAAAGTTTTCTGATCCGCCACGAGGGCTGGATCGAAAGCCGCATCGCCAAACTGCCCGATCAGGCGGGATTGCGTGCAGGCTTAAAAATTCCCATTCGCGGTGTTCCGCATCTCATCACCCATCAGCCCGGACGCGGCACAGTGGATTTGCTGGAAGGCAATGTTCTGCTCGTTCATGGCGATCCCGCACATCTTTCGCGGCGTATCGCAGATTACCTCAAGCGTGATGTCAAACGCGATATTGAACAGCTTGTTGCCCATCATACGGCGACCGTGGGCCGTAAAGCCAAGGCTGTCCGGTTCAAGGATACCAAAAGCCGCTGGGGGTCATGTACCTCTGACGGCGTACTTTCTTTTTCGTGGCGCATCGGCATGGCTCCAGCGCCCGTCATTAATTATCTTGTTGCCCATGAAGTGGCCCATCTTATTGAGATGAACCACGGGCCGAAATTCTGGAAACTCTGCCAAGAGCTTTGCCCCGACACCGAGCGCTGCAAAGCATGGCTCAAGCGCAATGGCAGCGCATTACAGGCTATCGATTTTACATGACATCAGAGATTCAAACTGCTGCACGGGCGCTATGGGATTACCATTGCCTCTCCGATGAACCTGTCGCCGCCGATGTGATTATCGGGCTTGGCAGCTACGACGCCCGCGTCGCAAAGCACGCCGCCGATTTTTATCTGCAAGGCTTTGCCAACTGGCTCATGTTCACAGGGCATAGCGGCAACTGGACCAGAGGGCTTTATAAAGCATCGGAAGCCGAAGCTTTTGCGGAAATCGCGATTGCTGAAGGTGTACCTGAGAGCGCGATCATTATTGAGCCGAAAGCGACCAATATCGGCGAGAACATTCTTTTCGCACGCGAAATCATGGTTGCAGGAACAATCAGCCCAATCTTTGTGACCAAACCGCAGACCCAGCGTCGGGTGCGAGCAACCGTTGACAGGCAATGGCCGGAGGCACGAGCTTTTATTACCGCACCCGCGACGTCTTTTGAAGATCAGCCGACAGCAGGGCATGATTTTGAAAAGCTGGTGCGCGAGATGGTGGGTGATCTGCGTCGCATTCTTGAATACCCGGCACTTGGCTTTCAGATTGCGCAGGCAGTTCCCCTTGAGGTTATGGAAGCGTATGATTATCTCATCGCGCAGGGTTATGAAGGCGATTAGACCCGCTACTGCCCGGAAAAGCTTGAGTAGCGTTGCAATATGTGCGACGGAAACGCCATGGTTTTTGATATAAAAATATGTGGCCTTAAAACGCCGGAAGCAGTCGCCGCTGCGCTTGATGGCGGTGCGACGCATATTGGCTTTATCTTCTTTCCCAAAAGCCCGCGACACTTAACGCCTACCGATGCCGGTCGTCTGCGTGAAGCAGCGCAAGATCGCGCCAATGTGGTTGCAGTCAGCGTTGATGCGGATGATGAGACGCTTGATGAAATCGTGCGTGAATTACAGCCAGACATGCTGCAACTCCACGGCCATGAAACGCCGGAACGGGTTGCTGACGTAAAAGCACGTTACGGCCTGCCGGTGATAAAAGCCTTTGCCATTCGCGAGGCCGAGGATTTTCAGTTGATTGCGCCGTATCAGGGTATTGCCGATCGCTTTCTTTTTGATGCCAAGCCGCCAAAAGGTTCTGACCTTCCGGGCGGCAATGGTGTATCCTTTGACTGGGCATTGCTCGACGCGCTTGACGACAGCGTCGATTACATGCTTTCCGGTGGACTAAATGCGGGCAACATTGCCGAGGCGCTGCACAAGACGCGTGCGCCGGGTATCGATGTATCGTCCGGTCTAGAGCGCGCGCCCGGCGAAAAGGACGTGCGTCTTATCAATGATTTTTTCCAGGCTGTGTCTGATGCCAGACAATAGCCTGCACATGACGGAGTGGCAGCATTGAACAAGCCGGTTGAACCCAATTCCTATAAGACAGGCCCGGATGAAGAAGGCATGTTCGGCATTTTTGGCGGACGCTTTGTCGCCGAAACGCTGATGCCGCTGATCCTTGAATTGCAGGAAGCCTATGAGACAGCAAAGACTGATCCTGAATTTCAGGCTGAGCTTTCTAATCTCTCGACCTATTATGCCGGTCGCCCTTCCAAGCTTTATTATGCTGAAGGCCTGACCAAACATTTGGGCGGCGCGAAGATTTACTTCAAGCGCGAAGACCTGAATCATACCGGCAGCCACAAGATCAACAATTGCCTTGGCCAGATTCTGCTTGCCAAGCGCATGGGCAAAACTCGCATTATTGCTGAAACCGGCGCTGGTCAGCATGGTGTTGCATCCGCCACCGTTGCAGCGCGTTTTGGCCTGCCTTGCGTTGTATACATGGGCGCGACCGATGTTGAACGTCAAAAGCCAAATGTTTTCCGCATGAAGCTTCTGGGTGCTGAAGTGAAGCCTGTCACTGCTGGCAATGGTACGCTCAAAGACGCGATGAACGAAGCGCTGCGCGACTGGGTCACCAATGTTGAAGACACCTATTACCTGATCGGCACCGCCGCCGGTCCTGCGCCTTACCCGGAACTGGTGCGCGATTTCCAGTCGGTGATTGGTGTCGAAGCACGCAAGCAGATTCTTGAACAGGAAGGCCGTCTGCCAGACGTGATCGTGGCTGCCGTCGGTGGTGGATCCAACGCAATTGGCCTGTTCCATCCGTTCTTAGATGATTCATCAGTCAAGATTGTTGGCGTTGAAGCAGGCGGTCGCGGTCTTGATGGCGTTGAGCATTGCGCCTCGATGAGTGCAGGCAGCCCCGGCGTTTTGCATGGCAATCGCACCTATCTGTTGCAGAACGAAGATGGCCAGATTCTCGAAGGCCATTCGGTTTCCGCAGGTCTCGACTATCCGGGCGTTGGCCCTGAGCATTCATGGCTCAGGGATTCAGGTCGCGTTGAATACGTGCCGATTCTCGACGACGAAGCGCTGGAAGCTTTCCAGCTTTGCACCCGCGTTGAAGGCATTATTCCAGCACTTGAATCCGCTCATGCTATTGCACAAGCTGTGAAAATGGCGCCAACCATGAGCAAGGATCAGGTGATGATCGTCAATCTCTCCGGTCGCGGCGATAAGGATGTTCACACGGTCGGGCAGCTGCTCGGCATGGATATGTGAGGACGAAATGAGCCAAGTTGTCGTTGACACAAATGCCTACAGACCGCGCGCCGCATGGTTCGACGGGCTGACGGAGTGTGGGTCGGCGACGATCAAGCTCAATATCATTGAAGCCAATCCTTCAAATCCGCTTGGACAAGCCGCTGTCGGCATCGCCCGCAGGCAGATTGCAGCTGCGGCAGAGAAGCTTGAGCACACGCCGCATCTTGGCGCGGGCTTTGCCATTCTGCATCAGGGTGAAGAAAGCCTGTGGCTGCTTCTGCATTGGTGGCTGGAAGGCGGCATCGCAACCCAGATTCTCTGGCAATCCGAACTGGCCGAACTCGGGGACGAGATCGAATTTGAGCCAGCGCAGCCTCTCCTGATGGCCTGTGTATGGGAGCTGGGAATTATCGACTTTGAACGGCGCGCCTGGATGGAAACGGCCATGTCCGGCCAATCCACCGCCGATTATCTGACGCGCATTTTGCCACGGGGCACGGTATGACCACACGCATCGACACCAAATTTGCATCGCTCAAGTCCGAAGGACGCCCGGCGCTGGTTACCTATTTCATGGGCGGCGACCCGGATTATGAAACCTCGCTCGCTGTCATGAAAGCGCTTCCAAAAGCTGGTTCCGATGTGATCGAGCTTGGCATGCCCTTCTCCGATCCGATGGCGGACGGTCCGGCCATTCAGGCCGCGGGTCTGCGCGCATTGCAAGCCGGCCAGACATTGAAGAAAACGCTGCAACTGGCAGCAGACTTCCGCAAAGAAGATGATACAACGCCGATCGTTTTGATGGGCTATTACAACCCAATCTATATTTATGGCGTGGAGCGCTTTCTTGCTGATGCCAAGACTTCTGGCATTGATGGCTTCATCATTGTCGATCTGCCGTCCGAAATGGACAAGGAACTGTGCATTCCGGCAACGCAGGCAGGCCTCAACTTCATCCGCCTGACCACACCAACCACCGACGACAAGCGTCTGCCAAAAGTGCTGCATAATTCATCGGGCTTTGTCTATTATGTCTCAATGAACGGCATTACCGGCTCGGCGATTGCCGATACCAGCCGCGTTGCGGATGCAGTCCGTCATATCAAGAAAAGCACCGATCTGCCAATCTGTGTGGGCTTTGGTGTGAAGACCCCGGAACAGGCCGCAGCCATTGCGGAAGCTGCTGACGGTGTGGTTGTGGGTACTGCAATCGTCAATGCTGTCGCAGCCGAACTCAATGATCACGGCAAGGTAAAGGGCGATCCGGCAGCCGCTGTGACCAAACTTGTCAGTGCATTGGCAGCAAGTGTTCGTGCAACACGCCTTGAAGCTGCCCAATAAATCGTCCATTTAGGCTGCTGGAAGCATGTCTCCCAAAAGTGGGAACCGGTTTTGGGAGACATGCGTAAAAATAGAGAGATAGAGCAGGCGCAGTAAGTACGAATAAATGCGACACGCTCTGCCACTGTTGAATATTCTGAAGAACAAGAAACGGAAGCAAACGTCATGAACTGGATCACCAACTACGTTCGTCCCAAGATCAATTCGATGCTCGGACGTCGCGAGATGCCGGAAAATCTTTGGATCAAGGATCCATCGACCGGCGAAATGGTGTTCCATAAAGACCTTGAAAGCAATCAGTTCGTGATTCCTGGCTCAGGCCATCACATGCGTATCAAGGGCAAGGACCGTCTGCGTTTCTTCTTCGACAATGGCGAATACACGACGCTGGAAAGCCCAAAGGTTCCAGTCGATCCGCTGAAATTCCGCGATGAAAAGAAGTATATTGATCGTCTGAAAGACTATCGTGCACGCACCGGCATGGAAGACGCGATCACCAATGGTCTTGGCACGATTGAAGGCCTGCCGATTGTCGCAACCGTGCAGGATTTCGGTTTTATGGGCGGATCGCTCGGCATGGGTGCTGGCGAAGCGATCATTCAGGGCTTCATGAAAGCCATTGAACTCAAGCGTCCGCTGGTGCTGTTTGCGGCATCGGGCGGTGCCCGTATGCAGGAAGGCATTCTGTCGCTTATGCAGCTCCCACGCACCACTGTTGCGGTCGAAATGCTCAAAGAAGCAGGTCTGCCTTACATCGTCGTTCTCACCAACCCGACCACAGGCGGCGTGACTGCTTCCTACGCGATGCTTGGCGATATTCACATTGCTGAACCAGGCGCACTGATCGGCTTTGCTGGTCCTCGCGTGATTGAGCAGACCATTCGCGAAAAGCTGCCAGAAGGCTTCCAGAGTGCTGAATATCTCATGGAACATGGCATGGTCGACATGGTTTGCTCGCGTCTTGAGCTGAAATCAACCATTGCAAGCCTGCTCAAAATCATGACTCGGCAGCCAGCCAACAGTGATGTACCGGTAAAGACACCTGCGCCAAAAAAGCCAGAAGCTGACAGCAAGGCGGCTTAATCGTGACAGGAAAAGCGGATGCCGTCATCGAACGGCTCATGCAATTGCATCCCAAAGGGTTTGATCTTTCACTGGACCGCATCCGCGATCTTCTGGAAAAGCTCGGCAATCCGCATCTGAACCTGCCGCCCGTCATCCATATTGCCGGAACCAACGGCAAAGGATCGGCGACCGCCTTTTGCCGTGCGCTTCTGGAAGCAAGCGGCTTTGGCGTTCATGTCCATACCTCGCCGCATCTCGTCAACTGGCATGAACGCTATCGTCTCGCTTCCAAAAATGGCGGCAAACTCGTTTCTGACGATGTTCTGGCGGAAGCCATTGAACGCGTGGAAGCAGCCAATGGCGGCCAGCATATTACGGTTTTTGAAATCCTCACTGCCGTGGCCTTCGTGCTGTTTTCCGAACACCCAGCCGATGTCGTTATCATGGAAGTGGGGCTTGGCGGACGTTTTGACGCCACCAATGTGATTGCTGATCCAGTCGTTTCGCTGATCATGCCCATCTCGATTGATCATGAAGCCTATCTTGGCGACAAGGTAGAACTTATCGCCATCGAAAAGGCCGGTATTATCAAGAAGGACTGCCCTGTCGTCATTGGCTTTCAGCTTTTTGATGCAGCGCGCGAAGTGCTGATTTCGACCGCCGACAGGCTCGATTGTCCGCTTTCGATTTACGGACAGGATTTCCTCGCATTCGAGGAACATGGCCGCATGGTGTTCCAGAACGAAGACGGGCTGATTGATCTGCCGCTGCCGCGCCTGCCGGGACGTCACCAGATTGCCAATGCTGCCGCCGCAATTGAAGCGGTGCAGATGGCTGGTTTCACCATTACCGACAAGGCGGCTGAAAAGGCGCTGATGGTTGTCGACTGGCCTGCACGCATGCAGCGCCTAACCCACGGAGACCTTGTTGATCTCGCGCCTGCGGCGTCTGAAATCTGGCTAGATGGCGGTCATAATCCCGGCGCGGGCGCTGTGATTGCAGAAGCGCTGGGCGATCTTGAAGAACGCTCCACGCGACCGCTGTTCCTGATCACCGGCATGATCAACACCAAAGACCCGGTTGGCTATTTTGCGGCCTTTGCTGGGATGGCAAAGCACGTCTTTACCGTGCCGATCCCATCAAGTGATGCAGGCATTCCAAACAATGAGCTGGCGATAAGCGCACAAAAGGCAGGCCTTTCGGCTGAGCCTGTTCATTCGGTTGCCAATGCGCTGAAAATCCTGCGCGATACATGGGCGCATGATGAAGCCCCACCGCGCATTCTGATCGGCGGCTCGCTTTATCTTGCGGGCGAAGTCCTGCGTGAGAATGGAACCCCACCAAGTTAACAAAGTACCATCAAGAAATTGTGGATGTGAATAAATATACAAAACGCTAAATTTTACTTCGTCAGTCTTATGTTTTTGGAGATTTGCATGAAGTTAGTAATTGTATTGTTTTCAGCCCTTCTAACCATTTTAACAACACCACATTCATTCTCCCAATCTGGTGCAGATGGTGGCAATGGTGGTGACGGTCCAAATAGCGATGGCGGAAACTCAATCGGAACAATGCCCGGTTGTGATGGCGGAACAAATCCCTCAGCTGACGGTAAGTTTTACCTTCCGGGCACACAAGAAAAATGTAATCCCAGTGATTACGACCGGAAAAAATTAGATCATAAATAAAAAAACCGGCTCAATTTACATGGGCCGGGTTTTTTTATCTTATAAGTTCAGCTGATTAAGCAGCAGAAGCCTTGATCCAGTCAGCAAGGCGGCTCTTTGGAGCAGCGCCAACCATGTTGGCGGCAAGTTCGCCATCCTTGAACATCAGAAGCGTTGGGATCGAACGCACGCCGAACTGTGCTGCAAGTTCCGGATTTTCGTCGATATTGACCTTAGCGATCTTAACCTGACCAGCCATTTCAGCAGCGATTTCATCAAGAGCCGGAGCGATCATCTTGCAAGGACCGCACCATTCAGCCCAGAAATCCACGACGACAGGCTCGCTCGACTGAAGAACGTCCGACTGAAAATTGCTGTTATCGACCTTTACGGTTGCCATAGGGCTATCCTCATATCTGTTTGAGAGCAAAAGACTCAGCGAGAAATTGCTCCTTTGACCATATCATGTGGCGTGTCCGCCATCATTCGTCAAGTTCTGGTTAGTAACCTTTCCTTGAGAGTCACCAAGCGCTCTCAGTGCTTCATCCATTGAAGCTTCTGGCAATGGCAGCAAATACGGGCCTTCGGTGAAGAGCAATGCTGCTTCCACAACCCGCCCCGGATAGAGCGGTGCCAACAGCTCCCGATAAAGTGCTAGCTGTGCGCGATAGGCGAAAGGTACGGCTTCAACAGTCTTTGGCGGCGGGCGATTGGTTTTGTAATCGACAATGAGCACGCGATTTTCATCGACACTGATGCGGTCGATCTGGCCCGAGACGGCATGATCTTTTCCACCAAGATTGATAGTCCCCATGACCGCCACTTCACCACGCGATCCTTGAGTAAAGACTGGCGCGAATTTCGGATCAGCCAGAATGGTCGCGACACTCGCCCAGGCTTTTTCACGCTCGATTTCCGGCCAGTCGGCAGCGATGCGTGCCAGATAGTCCTGTGCAAGCTTCTCGCGCTCACCCACGCCCACCTCAGGCAAATATTGTAGCAGCATGTGGATCGCCGTACCGCGCCTCAACGCGAAGGCAGATGTCTCGCCGCCCTGCCCCAGAACCGGCGACAGCGTATCAAGCGGTGGTTCTTCGTCAGCTTCAATCAATGCCGATGCCCCGGAAGGTGCCAAAGGACGCGGCAGGCCGGGTTCCGGCTTCATTGGTTTCAGATAGTCGAGAGGCAGCGGCGGAAACTCTGCTACTTCCAAAGTTTCCGGCTCGGCAATTTCAGTCAGACCGCGCGGCGTGTTGCGATAGCGCCGCGCTGCTATGCCTGAAACCGGATGCACAAAGGTTTCCGCTTTTGTTGTGAGCGCATCTTCGACCAGCCTATGCCATGTCTCGCCGCTTTCACGCGAGCCACGATAGCCGCAGACAATCAGCCTGTCTTCTGCGCGCGTCATGCCCACATAAAGCAGGCGGCGATATTCTTCTTCGGCACGCGTCTTGAGGCCCTCGATCTGTGAAGCAAGGAAGCCGGTCTGGTAGCCAGCATTGGGCTGCCAGAGATAGCCCTTCACCTGTGGTCCATCATTTGTGAGATCAAATGGAACAAGCTTTGGTGCACGCGTTCCACTCCACACGGCATTGCCCGGATCAACCAGAAACACCACAGCCCCTTCAAGACCCTTGGCGGCATGGACCGTCATGATGCGCACTTCGTTGCGGCCCTGATCAAGCTCGCGCTTGATTTGCGGCGAGGCTGCATCAAGCGTTTCCAGAAATGCCTGCATACCCGGCAGGCCAGCGCGTTCAGCCGAAAGCGCATAGTTCTGGAATTCATCGATAATATCGCCTGCTTCCGGTCCAAGCCGTGCCAGAAGCTTACGCCTTGCGCCATCGGCACTTAAGATTCGCGCATAGAACTCGAAGATCGGCATGGTGTCGGCCATATTGCGCCAACGGCTCAGCGTTTTGTGCACACCGATCAATGCAGGTTCTTCAAGCGATGCATGATACAACCGCTCAAACAGCGTTTCGCCGCTCTTGCGCGGATTAGCGAGCGCAAACAGCCTGTCATCATCCCAGCCAAACAGCGGGCTTTTGAGGAGAGATGCCAATGACAAATCATCAGACGGCTGCAACACGAAACGCCCCAGCGCCATCAGATCCTGAATAGCGATATGGCTTGTCAACTTGAGGCGGTCGGCACCAGCCACCGGCACATGGCGCTCTTTGAGCGCGCGCGAAAGCGCTGGCATGAACTGATCGCGCTTGCGCACCAGCACCATGATGTCCTTTGGCGCAAGTTTGCGGTTCTGACCCGGAATAGTCTCGCCGCGATCAAGCCAGTAGCGAATGGTGGATGCAATCTGTTCGGCAAGTTTGATGGCAGGTGCCTGCAAATGATCGACCGGAATGCGCCAGTCGTCTGGTTCCTCCACCGCTTCCGGCGTCAGCATATCCCAGATTTCCACCTCGCCCGGCTCATTGGAGCGAATGGCAGAGTGAACAGTGGCACCTGACAAGCCGCGATTGGCCTCGGGACGTGCAAAAACCTCGTCCACGGCCTGCAAAACATCAGGGGCCGAACGGAACGAGAAGTTGAGGCTGACGCGCTCGAATTTAAGCTCTGCATCGGCCGCACGAAGGCTGACCGCCCTACCCTGCGCAGCAAAATCTTCGGGTACAGCGCCCTGAAATGAATAGATCGACTGTTTTTCATCGCCGACGGCAAACAGCGTGCGCTGCACGTTGCGCTGACCGAGGCCCGAGAAAAACTCTTCCGACAACATACGGATAACCTGCCACTGATCGGGGCTGGTATCCTGTGCTTCATCGACGAGAATATGATCAATGCCGCGATCAAGCTTATACTGCACCCATTGCCCTGCCCCATCACGCGCCAGCAGCGCCACGGTGCGGGTGATCAGGTCTTCAAAGTCAAGCAATCCACGTCTGCGCTTTAAATCATGATAGCGTTGCAGCAGATTATCAATCAGTGTGAGCGCGCTAAGATTAAGCCGGATAAGCCGCAGTTCCTTGATCTTGTTGAGGCCAAGCTCGACACGAGAAGCAGCGGCATTATAATCTTCCTCAAAATCCGGCAGCAGTTTTTTGACGGCGCTCGATCCGACATAAGAACCAGATTTTGCCTCGCCGGTCGCTTTGAGGAAAGAAGCACGCAGCACCGCTTCCTTGTCGAAGCTGGTTTTGACCTTTTCATATTGCTTGAGTTGCAATGCAAAGTCATGCGCACGCGCCGCACCCTTCTGGATCGACAAGATCAGATCAAGCGCATCATCGGAAAATTCTGGCACTGGCCACATATCCTCCAGCAGATCGGATTCACGCGTGTCGGGCCGGAAACGGAAATGCCGGTGCAAAGCCTCGCTGCGCTGACTGACATCGCCAAGAGCGGAGATATATTGCTGCAAGCCATTGCGGCGTCCCACTGCCTCATCAAGCAGTGCCTGCAAACCCATCTCGCCCGCCGCCTGCATCACATCAGCAAAAGCGTTTGCCAGTTCCGGATCACCGCCGCCATGTGCGGTCTCAAGCAGGGTGCGTCGCGCTTCGCCGACAAGGGCGACCTGCATGAGATCATCCATCATCTCGAAGTGGCCTGCAATATTCGCCTCCAGCGGGAACTGATGCAGGATCGCTTCGCAGAATGCGTGAATGGTCTGGATTTTCAACCCACCCGGCGTTTCAACTGCACGCGCAAAAAGCCTGCGTGCCACTTTTAGGCGTGCTTCATTTGCACGACGACCTTCGAGATTAAAAAGCCGCTCCCCCAAATCCTCATCCGGCAACATTGCCCATTCAGACAATCGCGCAAAGACGCGGTTCTGCATGACGGCTGCTGCCGCCTTAGTATAAGTCAGGCAGAGGATTTTAGACGGATCAGTACCTTCGAGCAGCAGCCGGATAACACGCTCGGTCAGAACATGTGTCTTGCCGGAACCGGCATTGGCCGATACCCAAACAGAGGCCAGCGGATTGGCCGCACTGGCCTGCGCTGAAATCGTTTCCGGTGGAATCACACGTTGCTTTTTCATTCGCCGCCCTCCCCGCCAGCATCACCACCAGCGGACCATTCCAGCACACGCGCCAGATGATCATAGTCGCCGGTCAAGTCCGTTTCGCGAAATGGCAAAGCGCGAGAAAGATAACCCTTAGCCGGATTCTGATATTCGAAAAGCAACTGCGCCAGCCGCTGCCATGCTTCTTCGCCAAGCGCTGGAGCCGTCTTTTCAGAGGGTGGCCTGCCGATTTTCAAAATCGATTCCGGCTTCACTTCGCCGCCTGCGCGCAGTCGCACATAAGTGAGATCAGAGGCGCGAACTGCGCCCAGTTCGCGGAACGCACCGCGCACGAGAAGAGCGGCTTCAAGCGCCAGCTGTGGCGACAAGAGGACATGCGCTTGTCGCGGCGATGGGGTGGAGCCGGTCTTATAGTCGATCACTTCCGCAGTTCCGTCGCGCATCAGATCAATACGGTCCGCACGGCCCGACAAAGTGATGCCAAGACTTTCAACCTCGCGCTTATCCGACGAAATTTCAGCAAAGCGGGTCTGAACATTATAGGCGCGTTCGCGTTCCCATTCGAGAAACTGCGGAATAAGCGCCGTAAATCGCGGCCACCAGACCGCTTCGATCTCAATGGGTAGATCCATTTCGCCAAAGAAATGCCGGCCAAATTCTTCAAGTTGCGTGGCCGCATCCGGCGCCAGCGGATCGACACCTTCCTCGGTAAAATGTCCAAGAATATCGTGAAACAAAGTGCCGCGTTCTGCTGCTGCCGGATCGCGGATCAATGGCTCCAGCGGACGTAGCTTCAGGATTTTTCGGGCGAAAATCGCATAAGGATCGCGACGCAGGGTTTCGATTTCCGTCACCGAAAAATGGTTTGGCCGTGCGCTTACGGGTGGTGCCGGTTCCGGGCGTTTGACGAAAGGCACATCCGGTGCCTGATCGATTTCACGCGCCCAGTGGATAAAACGTTGCCCACGCGAGCGCATATCCCTGGTCACGTCTGCACCCAGCACTGTTTCAAGCCGCTGCAACCAGCGCGACGGAATGGTTGGTGCATTATCCGAACGCTGGGAACGCGACAGCACGACGTGATCCATGCCGAGCGCCATCTGGAAATCATGTGCTGCAAGGCCGGTACGGCGCTCAGGTGGATCAAGCGCGATCATCGCTTTCATAGGGCGCGACATGAACGGGTCGTTGCGCGTCTTGGCGGGCCATGTGCCTTCGTTGAGACCACCAATCACCAACGTATCCATGGTCTGCAAACGCGCTTCCAGCGCACCCCAGATGAAAACACGCGGATGACCACCCGGATGCGGCTTCACGGTTTCGCCCGACATCAGCGCTTCAAGAACTGAGGGCCATTCGATGGCTTCGAAATCGAGTTCCGCTTCGCTCGACACCAACTGACGCAGAAATGAAGCCAGCTTCTCGCCATGTTCGCCAGAATAATAACGCGTGACGCTTTCGCTCTCATCGCGGGCCAGATTTTCGAGCGCCTCCACAGTTGCCCGTGTAATCTCGCCAATATCCGTTCGTCGGTTAATCACCGCGAAAGGTGCAAGCGGCGCAACAGCTTCCGACAAGCTCACACAAAGCGCGCGCGCTGCATCCAGCATATCCTGCGTGACGGTTGAATGCCATGCCGGTTGCCATGACTGGCTGGCACTCTCTTCCATGCGACGGTCGAAAAATGCAGGCAGATCGATAATAGACGCCCTGCCCGTGCCACCCCGGAACGCCACCAGTTCGAGTGTTTCGGCAGCCAGTCGCCGCTCGATACGTTTGCCGCCAAGCCGTAACATCGGGTGCTTGACCAACGCCAGCAACGCTACCGGATCACCCGGATTAAACACGGTTTCGACCATAAGCCGCATCAGCGTTGCGGTCTCAATATCGCGCAAATGCCGGCCACCGGAATCATCGGCGTCGATGCCAAAACGGGCAAGTTCGCCCACTACGCGGCGTGCGAGATTTCTATCGGCAGTAACCAATGCGGCGGTCTTGTTTTCATCGCTGATCGCATCGCGAAGCGCCAGGGCCACTGCCAGCGCTTCCTCACGCTCATTGGCGGTCTCAATCAGATCGATCTTATGTGCCGACTGACGCAGCACGTCCGGCTGCATATCGGGGTGGTTGTGGAGCTGGCTCCATGCGTCGGTGGTTTCCGCCGGGCGCAGCGCCTGACTTACAACCCGTTCCATTACACGCTTTTTAACCGGCATATCTTCGATATGATCGACATCCTCGCGCAGTACCCCAATGGTCTGCAACAGCTTGTGGAGACCATATTGCGGATGTCCGAAAGTAGATGGATTATCGTCTGACGCACCAAGTAGGTTCCAAGCGCTCTCATCAAGATCACGATCCAGCCCCGGCAGAACCACTGCACCATTGGGGAGTTTTGCAATCACCGAAACGAGTTCGGCGGTCGCAGGAATAGAGCCGGTGGAACCCGCCGCAATTACCGGGCCCTGAGGCGGATGATCGCGCAGTCGCCGCACCTCGCCCCAGATCAGTTCATTGCGGTGCGCTGCGGGATTAGACAGCTTGCGCTCTTCCAGAATTTCCGGCCAGAGTTTCGTGACAATATCGAGAAAGCCGAGCGTGACTTGCCACCAGTCGGCAAGATCATCGGGCGCAATGCTGGCAAGTTCGCTCCATTTGGCATTGTCGGTTTCGACCTGATCCATCAGACCGGCGAGATCGCGTGCCAGCCAGATTGCATCCGAAGTTGTTGCGGGAACCGAAACATCCTCGACACCAAACAGCGCGCGCACATGTTGAGGCAGCGATTCACGCCACGGACGAATGAGCCGCGCCAAGAGCAGCAGGCGTTCAGCCTTGCCAATTGGCGGATTGAGATCAAATACGCCGGTTGTTGCTGCATTGAAAAAAGCTGAGTTCTCGTCCACATCGCCCAGCGGACGAATGGTCGGAAGTATAGCTGACTTAGCCGGATTCATATCCACCAGAATCGACCGAAGCGCACGCGCTGCACGGCGCGTCGGCACATAAATGGTCGCGTTCGCTAATGCCAGTGGATCAGAAGCGTTGCCCGGAAAGCCTTCAATCAGACGGCCTTCCAGAAGTGCCTTGGCAAAGGCTGGCAGAAAAGCTGTGCCGGATGGAATGGAAAAAAGCTTTGGTCGCCTCATGTCGATTCCTTTTTCACGCCAAAGCCGATAGGACAGCCTCCGCCTCGCCGATTGCTTCCGGTGTTCCCACCGTCAGCCAATGCCCGATCATGGGCATACCATAAAGACGCCCGGCTGCAATGGCTTCATCAAAATAGCGATTGAGCGATGAAACACCCGGCTCAGCTTTAGCAAAAATACGCGGATGGATGATTGCAACACCAGCATAAATCAACGGATCGCCCGCAACGTCACGCAGACGGCGCAAGCGCCCCTCATCATCTGCAACAAAGTCACCCTTGCCTTCAAATCCGGTCGCCTGATCAAGCTTTGCGGTCATGAGAAGGATATCCATCCGGGCATCGTCCCAGACATGCGCCAGCGCCGAAATATTCGGCTGCACCTCATCACCAACCCAGAATGTATCCGCATTGAGTACGTAGAACGGCTTACCCCCAAGCTGTGGCAGCACATTGACGATACCACCCGCGGAATCGAGCAACAGATCACGCTCGTCGGATATCGTGATTTTCGGCTCTGAGCGGCTGCCAAGGTAGTCAATCAGTTGGTTGGCTAAGTAATGAACATTGACGATTGTATTCTCAACGCCTGCTACCGCCAGCGCATCCAGCCCCCAGTCGATCAGCGGCTTGCCGGAAACCTTAACCAGTGGCTTGGGCTTGGTTTCCGTGATCGGTCGCATACGCTTGCCAAGACCTGCCGCAAGCATGATCGCTGTATCAGGACGTGTCATTGTTTCTCCAGCAAAGCGAGATCGTCAAACCATGCGGCGACCGGCGCCATGACCGGGTGCTTCAAGACGCGGTTGAGATAGTCGTGAATGCGCGGCAGATGCGCGAGATAATGTGGCTTGCCATCTCGTTCATCGAGCCTGACAAACAGGCCCAGAAGCTTTGAATTGCGCTGCGCACCCATCACGGCATAGGCCATCCGAAAAGCCATTTCGTCAAACACATGGCCAAGCTTGTGGCGTTCATCGCAATAAGCATCAACCACTGCCTTTTCGAGCTCCGGCGTAATCGTCACGCGAGCATCGAGCGCCAGCGACGCGACATCATAGGCAGCAGGGCCGATCATCGCGTCCTGAAAGTCGATTGTGCCAATCTTGTTTGCGCCTTGCGCATCTTCAAACCAGAACAGATTTGGCGAATGATAATCGCGCAGCAGCAGGCTTTTTTCGCAATCGGCAATAGCGTCGAGAACTTTGTCCCATGCCGCTTTATAAGCCTGCGCTTCGGCGTCCGTCAGCTTGCGGCCCATCATGCGTGGCGCATACCATTGCCCGACAAGGCTCACTTCCATGACTATCGCATCACGATCAAAAGGTGCAATGATGTGATCTGGATAGCCCGCAACAGGCGCATGATCAGGCCACTGAACCCCATGAAGATGTGCAAGAAACCGTCCAGCCGCTTCATAGCGTTCAGCCACCGGCTCACCCGATGGAGCCCTGATGCCCTCAAGCCCAAGATTTTCGAGGATCAGCAGTCCTGCATCAATATCAACAGCGCGCATTTGCGGCACGCGCAGGCCATTTTTCGCAAGCAGATCATCAATGGCCACGAAAGCCTGAATATTTTCTGCAATATGCGCAAGCTGGCGATAGGACTTGCCGTTGCGCAATGGCGGATCGTAGGGCATCGCGAGCGCATTCATCAGAATTTCAACGCCGTGCGCACTGTCGATAATCTCATATTTACGCGGTGAAGCATCGCCCTGCAAATAGCGGCGCGTGGCCTTTGCACGGTCATTGTTTTCCAGGAAATTGCGGATTGTGAGCGTGCGCTCAAGACGTGTAATTGCGACATCCGCTCCCGCGACAGTAATACGCCGCCCTGCCCCTTCATGAGTAAGCGTGACGGCAAAGGTAGGCTCCGGCAAAAAACCCTCCGCCTGCTCCGGCCATTCCGACAGCACGACGCCATCGTCGAGAAACTCGACCAGCCCCAGCTCGTCCAGCTCTTCGCCGTGCGAAATCCGGTAAAGATCAGCGTGAGCGACGGGCAAGCGCAACGCTTCATAGCTTTGCACCAGCGTGAATGTCGGGCTTGGCACCTCAAGCCCCTCATCATCGGCAATCGCGCGAATGACGGCGCGTGCGAGCGAGGATTTACCGGCGCCAAGATCGCCAGACAGGGTGACCAGATCGCCCTTGACCAGCGCCAAGGCAAAATCTTCGCCAAAGCGCTTTGTGGCGGTCTCATCGGGCAGGAAAAGCTCAAGACTGTGAATTGGGGTGCTCATGAGCCCCATTTACCTTATTCGGCGGCAACACGGAAGCTGCGCGCCTCCGATGGGAAACGGCAAATGACGGTTGTGCCAATATCTGCACCGGTTTCGATCTCGACACGCCCGCCATGCAGCTCGACAAAGCTTTTGACGATGGAAAGGCCAAGGCCTACACCGCGCTTGCGACCGCCATTCTGATAAGCCTGAAAACGCTTGAAAACAGTATCCAACACATCGCTCGGCATGCCCGGACCATCATCATGCACGGCAAACAGGATCTCTGTGCCGTCACGTCTCACATCTAGGGAAACGCTTGAGCCTTCCGGCGCATAATTGGAAGCATTGGACAGAAGATTGAACAGCACCTGACGCACGCGATTGGCATCGGCGCGGAATGTTTCAACATCGTCGGCAATCTCGATGCTCAGGCCGATGTCGTGTTCTTGCAGACGTTCACTGACCCGTTTTGCAGCCGCCGATATTTCATCCATCACCGAGACATCATCAATATCGAGCTGCATGATCCCGGCATCCACCGTCGCAAGATCAAGAATGTCATTGACGATGGTCAGAAGAACCGCAGATGACGTGCCGATATGATCGAGATATTCAAGCTGGCGCTCATTGAGCGAGCCGAAAGCAGGCGTTTGCAGCAATTCTGTAAAGCCGATGATATTGGTCAGCGGCGAGCGTAGCTCATAGGAAACATGCTGCACGAAATCATTCTTGATCTGATGCGCAAGCGACAGCGCTTCGTTCTTTTCCTTAAGTGCGCGTTCCACCCGCACCGTATCGCTGACATCAATAAAGGTCAGCATTGTCTGCCCCTTTGGCAGCGGCACCACGGCATAAGACAAGATAATACCGTCATCAAGCTCGACCTGCCCCATGCGCCCGTTGCGCTCATCGAGAAAGCCGGTGACAGAAGAAACAAAATCGTCCCAGATGCCGTTGCCGCCGCGCTGGCTGCAAAGCTTGGCGACGGTGGAGATATGCGTGCCTTCAACGGCAATCGCCGCAGGCAGTGACCAGAGATCAGCAAAGGACGGATTGGAAAGGCGCAGACGGCCATCGGAACCAAACACCGCAACCGCTTCCGCCAGATGATCGAGCGTTTCGCCCTGCACCTTGATCAGCGTGTTATAGCGGCCTTCAAGCTCGAATTTCTCAGTCATGTTTTCGAAGAACCATGTCACGCCGCCTTGCGGATGCGGAT
This sequence comes from Brucella thiophenivorans, assembly GCF_002252445.1. Lineage (GTDB taxonomy): Bacteria > Pseudomonadota > Alphaproteobacteria > Rhizobiales > Rhizobiaceae > Brucella > Brucella thiophenivorans. Next base: position 46,748 of record NZ_NNRJ01000015.1, on the reverse strand, counting down.
TGGCGACAACACGCATGATGCGCGTATCCGGCAGGTGCCACATGTGTTCTTCCGGCTCGACCGCGCGATAGGCCGCAAGCAGCGAATCCTTCCACTTGCGCCATTCCGGCTGCTCGGGAAGCTTGCCTTCGGAACGGAGCCGATCAAGAAACAGCGTGTTGCTTGGGCGCGTCTCAAGCCAGGCCGTATCAAGAGACCACAGCGAGACGAAAGCCTGATTGAAGAATTGCAGCTTCATATCGGGATCGAAAATCGCTACAGCCGTAGAAAGCTGATCAAGCGTTTCGGCATGGCTTTTCAAGGTGCGGCTCAATTCTTCGCGAACCTGTTCGATTTCACTCAGATCAAAGCCAAGACCGGCAGAACCTGCATCCGTGCTCACATCGGTGACGTCATAGATACGACGGTCGCCACGCACCACGGCAGGCAGCTTTTCATAGAGATCCGGTTCGGCAAAGCGATCACGTTCCAGACGCTGGCGTGCCTGAACACCGAACAACTCACGACCTTCTGAACTTGCCTGTGTGCCATCTGCGGCATCAACAGCGCGCGCGTAAGCACCATTGACCCATTCGATACGTCCATCCGAGCCACGTAGCCAGACCGGCTGTTCAATGCGGTCGAGCAGATGACGGAAGAGGGCGAGCTTCTCAGAAAATTCCCGGTTCTGCGTCTGCAAGGCGGCACGTTCGGCCTGAACGCCCTGAAGGCTTAAAAACCGCACCACGGCAAAGCTGCCAGACGTGCGGCCATAAACATCAAGCAAGGTGCCATTGACGGTTTCAACCGTCAGATCGAAAGCGTGGGCTTGCTCGCGCAAGGCCGAAACCGCGCGTTCAAGCTCTGTGACCGCTTGCGGGCGCAACCAGCGCCCAAAGGCCAGAAAATTCGAGCGATCCTGCGGCGCACCACACTCGATCGGCAATTGTCCGACGACATCGGCGCGGGTGCCCTGTGCATCCCAGACGACAATGCGCTGATCTTTGAGATTAAGCAACGCATCATTGCGTTGCGCAACGAGGCCCATATCGGACAAGCGAGTGCGCAATTCATTGTTTTCGTGGGCAATTTTCGAGCGATCGCGAATGAGCCAGCCAGCTGACAAAAGGGCTGCACCCATGGCACCCAGAAAAATGGAAAACTGAATAACTTCGAAAGCGCCGACGCTGCCGCCAAATGGCAGTTCAATCCGTGCGGAATTTGTGGCGTGTTGCGCCCATGCGGGAGCCGCCGCAACCAGTGCGGCAAAGGAAACTGTTGCCTTGAGGATGACCCGTTTGAGAGGGCTAAGCCCACGCGAAAGCGAAGCTTTCAGGTGCCTGCCTGCGCTGAATGCGGATTTGCTCCGCAAGCTCCCCGATGAGCCGACCACTGGCATATTTTCCCTGTCTCCGCCACCCGGCAGCACCATTCAAAAGAACGCCGCCGTATTTCAATATGCTTTTGCTCTCAGCCCCGCATCGCCACAATGCAATTGAGAGCTACACATGTTTCGAGTTTTATAAGAGGTGCATCTTATCCGAAAACCGTTTCACACTTTTCGGGATGCGCTCTCAGAGTGAATAAGCCGCCCGTCTTCTGCCTTTGCTGACAAAAAACGCCCAACGCAAACACCCGTCAAAACACATTGATTCGTCTTCACAATACCCTCACCGTGAATCCACGTGAAGCGTGTTCGTTGTAAAAATAAAGACCGGGCAACTTTGTATTGCCCGGCCTACAAGATGTAGCAGTATGGTTAACAGATACTTAATACCTGTAGTGTTCTGACTTAAATGGGCCTTGTGGAGTGACGCCAATATAAGCGGCCTGCTCATCGGAAAGCACCGTCAACTTGGCACCAAGCTTGTCGAGATGCAGACGCGCAACCTTTTCATCAAGGTGCTTCGGCAGGACATAGACCTCATTCTTATATGCGTCAGGACGCGTGAAGAGTTCGATCTGGCCCAGAACCTGATTGGTAAAGGATGCCGACATCACAAAGCTTGGATGACCGGTTGCATTGCCAAGATTGAGCAGACGACCTTCTGAAAGAAGAATGATGCGCTTGCCATCCGGGAATTCAACCAGATCGACCTGTGGCTTCACGTTGGTCCATTTGAGATTGCGCAGGCCTGCAACCTGAATCTCATTGTCGAAGTGACCGATATTGCCGACGATGGCCATATCTTTCAGCTTGCGCATATGATCGAGCGTGATGACGTCCTTGTTGCCGGTCGTCGAAATGACAATGTCGGCGGTGGAAGCTGCGTCATCGAGTGTTACGACTTCAAAGCCGTCCATTGCAGCCTGAAGCGCGCAGATAGGATCAACTTCCGTGACCTTCACGCGGGCACCGGCACCAGCGAGCGATGCCGCCGAGCCTTTGCCAACGTCGCCATAGCCACAAACGACAGCAACCTTGCCAGCCATCATGACGTCGGTGCCGCGGCGGATGCCGTCAACCAGCGATTCCTTGCAACCATACTTGTTGTCGAACTTCGACTTGGTCACGCTGTCATTGACGTTGATTGCCGGGAAGGGCAGGAGGCCCTTCTTCTGCAGCTGGTAAAGGCGATTGACGCCCGTGGTGGTTTCTTCGGTCACACCCTTGATCGCGTCGCGCTGACGCGTGAAGAAGCCCGGCGTCTCAGTCATACGCTTCTTGATCTGCGCGAACAGAACTTCTTCTTCTTCGCTTTCAGGCTTGGAAAGCACATCTTCACCAGCCTCAGCACGCGCACCGATCAGAATATACATGGTGGCATCGCCACCATCATCGAGAATCATGTTGGATGGCTCACCATCCGACCACTGGAAAATCTGATCGGTATAGGTCCAGTATTCTTCCAGCGTTTCGCCCTTGATGGCGAAAACCGGCGTGCCGGTTGCAGCAATCGCTGCGGCCGCATGGTCCTGGGTCGAGAAAATATTGCACGATGCCCAGCGCACATCGGCGCCGAGTGCCTTCAGCGTTTCAATCAGCACAGCGGTCTGGATCGTCATATGCAGCGATCCGGAAATGCGCGCGCCCTTCAAAGGCTGCGATTTGCCGAATTCCTCGCGCGCAGCCATCAGGCCCGGCATTTCGGTTTCAGCAATATCGAGTTCCTTGCGGCCCCAATCGGCCAGGCTAAGATCCTTGACGACAAAATCCTGACTTGCGGTCATCATCTGCTCCAATCAATTTGATTTTGAAGCCCGGATAAAAATGCGAAAGGGCTTCGTCTGGCGTTCTGATTAGCAGATCAGCACTACCAGCACAACACAACATAAAGAGTTCTTTATGTGTGCATATCAATGAAGTTAGAGCGCAGCCCGAAACGGGTAAAACGGCTTTCGCAAAAGATGCGCGCCAGAGAAAAAGAAAAGCTAGATGGAATCAGCACTCTTCGCCGAACTTATCGGCAATGAGGGTACCCAAGGCATCAAGCACCGCATCGGCTTGTTCGCCAGATGCGCGAACATCAATGCAGCAGCCGGGAGAGGCCGCAAGCATCATCAGGCCCATGATGGATGTTCCGCCCACGGTCATGCCATCCTTACTGACGCGCACATGTGCATCATAACTATCCACAAGCTGCACGAATTTCGCCGAGGCGCGGGCATGAAGCCCACGCTTATTGACGATCTCAAAAGACCGGGACAGAGCGCTATCGGCATCGTATTCGCCAGTAACGGCCACCGTGGGATGCATGAATTACTTTCCTGTGAGGACCTGGCTTGCAACATTGATGTATTTGCGCCCCGCATCCTGCGCTTCGCGCAAGGCTGTCTTGATGTCACCACCAATTCGAACGCTTGAAAGCTTGATCAGCATCGGCAGATTAACGCCTGCGATGACCTCGATCTTGCCTTCTTCCATCACCGATATAGCCAGATTGGACGGCGTGCCACCAAACATATCCGTGAGAACGATGACACCGCCTCCGGTGTCGGCACGCGAAACTGCTTCGACGATATCACGACGTCGCTGTTCCATATCATCTTCGGCACCGATACAAACGGTCTCGAAATTGTCTTGCGGGCCAACCACATGCTCAACAGCATGAAGAAACTCTTCGGCCAGCCTTCCGTGCGTAACAAGCACGAGTCCGATCATACTTTAAAAGCTCCTGTCGCGTACCCGCCGCTTCAACCCGTCAAAGGCGCAGATGATACGAATTCCCACCAGTAGCAGACTGGCGAGTGGTGCATCTTGGCAGGGCAAATCTTGATAGCAAGTGAAAAATTTCACATTTGCCTTGAAAAAAGCAAAATGCCGCAGTGTTGGGCATGCTTTTTGAGACCTGACATATAATGAACGATCAAGCGCGGTTTCACGGCCATGGTTTATAAAACAGACAGGCTTCAATCGCCCGCGAAAGCGCGTTAGAATCGCCATTTGACGAGAGAGCCGGAAGATATAGGCATGGAATTTCGACACCATCAAACTGCCAGTTTTTGCCACTGGGATAGCGTTCAGCTTCATCTTGACTGACGAGAATCACCACAAGATCAAGCGGTGTCTGTTTCACATAAGCAACAGTGAATAGGCCCGCACCGCGAATTTCCACCCCACCGCGAAGCTGCTCCGGTACGCTGGCAATCAGTTTTTCCGAATCTTTCATGAGAATCGTCCGGTCATCTGCAACCAGACAACCCTGTTCGCCACGCAAGATCGCCCGCTCAATCAGAGTAAGCGCAGTCTCCGTCTTTCCGCTGCCAGATTTACCCATCAGCATCACGCCATGTCCCTGCAACTGAACTGTCGTTGCGTGAAGCCCGCTTTTTTCCTGCTCTGGCGTCATATCGGCATCACGAAATCGCTGGCAGATCGATGATGAAGCGCGCGCCCTTCATCTCGTCAGGCTTTTTAGCATCGATAATGTTTTCAACGCTCAGCGTGCCGCCATGCGCCTCAATGATCTGGCGACTGATGGAAAGGCCAAGACCGGAGTTCTGGCCAAAAGCCTCCGACGCAGGACGATCCGTATAAAAGCGTTCAAAAATACGCTCAATATTTTCGATCGGAATGCCGGGGCCGTTATCCTCGACAAGAATGCGCAGCCAGTTTCCTTCGCTACCCAGATTGACGACGATACGTCCTGTGTCCTCTGGAACAAAAGACCGAGCATTTTCAATGAGATTGCTGATGACCTGTCCGAGACGCAAATCATGGCCGGCGACGAAAAAGCCTTTTTTGCCAGTGGGTAATTTGCCCGTATTGAACACGATCTCGGTACCAACCTTGTTGCGGCGGACTTCACGTGCAGCATTGACGATGTTGTTGAGCAGCGACTTCATATCAACACGATCGGAATGTTCACGCGCCAGTTCAGCATCAAGACGCGATGCGTCCGAAATATCGGTAATCAGGCGGTCAAGACGGCGCACATCATGTTGAATGACGTCGAGCAAGCGTTTGCGCGAATCATCATTTTTGGCAAGCGGCAGCGTTTCAACCGCGCTGCGCAACGAGGTGAGGGGGTTTTTCAGCTCATGGCTGACATCCGCCGCAAAGCTTTCGATGGCCTCAATGCGTGTATAAAGCGCATCTGTCATGGCGCGAATGGAGGTCGACAAATGGCCGACTTCATCCTGACGCTCGGAGAAATCTGGGATTTCTTCGCGACTTTTCACGCCGAGGCGCACGCGGTCGGCAGCGGCAGCAAGTTTGCGCAACGGGCTTGCAATGGTCGAGGCCAAAAACAGCGACAAGATCACCATCACCGCCGCAACAACGCCGAACACACGGAAAACCGCCATGCGTTCGCCCTGCACGATCTTGTCGATGTCGTCGCCTTCGGTTGAAAGCAGCAACACGCCAAGGATTGCGCGGGATTGCTGAATTGGGACTGCCACCGAAACCACCAGTTCGCCCTGCTGGTTACGCCGTTGTGCGGTCTGCGGCGAGCCACTCAAAGCACGAACGATTTCCTGATAGGCCAGACCATTGCCGCCGGGCTGTTCCTGATAAAGCGGCAGACCGCCACCATAAAACAGACGCGAGAACCAGCCGGTAAAGCGTTCCCACGTGCTCGGCTCATCTTCTTCAATAGCGGGGAGATCGTAACGGAACACCGGACCGCCGGAAGCAAAAGCCGGCGCGTAAAGCGAACGGGAATCAAGCAGCAGATTGGCATAATGATCGTAGATGCGGGCGCGCGTGCTGGTCGGTGAAATCAACTGACGCAGCAGCGGCGAAACTTTTTCCGGGTTGATCGGAAATTCCCAGTTATCGGGGGAATCAGGCGAGGGGGTGATGCTCTGCCCCGCCTGCAATTCCAGAAGCTTTTCCGGATCGATCATCAGTGAGTTGGTATCGACCGTCGCCGATGAAGAAATTGCGGCTGCAATGATCTTGCCCTGTGTGAGCAGGCTTTCGATTTTGGCATCAATCAGTCCCTCTCGGAACTGGTTCATATAAAGAATGCCGGAAACCAGAACAGCGAGGGCTGCCAGATTGAGAAACAGGATACGGCGCGTCAGGCTGGAAAACAGAAACTGACCAAGAAACCTGCTGAAAGGCGCAAAAAGACGACGCAGAAAAAGCGAGCGTTGCCGCCGCGCTCTGCGTTCTCTCATGCTTGCAGCATTATCTTTGCTAATCTCTGCGACCATCGCGCTCAGTCTGATGTTGTTAAATCATTGCCGGACAATCAATGCCCGGCAATAAAAAGAATAAAACGATCAAGCTTCGCGGAAACGATAACCCACGCCATAAAGCGTTTCGATCATTTCGAAATCATCGTCTGTCGACTTGAACTTCTTGCGCAGGCGCTTGATGTGGCTGTCGATGGTACGATCATCGACATAGACCTGTTCATCATAGGCCGCATCCATCAGCGCATCACGACTTTTCACAACGCCCGGGCGCTGTGCAAGCGAATGCAGGATAAGAAATTCGGTAACTGTCAGCGTGACCGGCTCCCCCTTCCAGGTGCAGGTGTGGCGTTCCTGATCCATGACAAGCTGACCGCGTTCAAGCGACTTTGCCTGCTGGCCGGTCGGCTTTGCCGTACCATCACGCGCAGCAACGCGGCGCAGAACAGCCTTCACACGCTCGACCAGAAGACGCTGCGAGAAAGGCTTGGTGATGAAGTCATCCGCACCCATCTTGAGGCCGAACAATTCGTCGATCTCATCATCCTTGGAAGTGAGAAAGATAACCGGCAGATCCGTTTTCTGGCGCAGACGGCGTAGCAGTTCCATACCGTCCATGCGCGGCATCTTGATATCGAAGATCGCCAGGTTCGGTGGACGCGCCGTCAGTCCATCCAACGCAGAAGCCCCATCTGTATAGGTCTCCACGCGATAGCCTTCCGACTCCAGAGCAATGGAAACGGAGGTCAGAATGTTGCGGTCATCGTCGACCAGCGCGATTGTCTGCGTTGCCGAAGCTTCCTTCATGCGGACCTTCTCCTTTTTTTATCGCCCTTAAACAGCAGCGATATAATTCACGCGACGCGTTTTTACACATTGTCCTACGCAAAACCGTTTCACACTTTTGCTGGAAATGCTTAGGCGCGTCGATACTATAATAACCACGCTGCTTTTGCAGTACAAATTAGGTACAAAATGTGGCAGCGCTCAAACTTCGCAGAAAAGCTAGATTGCTGGCAGGAACATATGCCACTGCAATCACGCAGTGTATAAATTTCGCAATACACGCAATAACGGTATAATTAAACGATTTAAAAATATTTCAATTTTTCTAAATCGATTAAATATTTGATTTTATTTATTTAATCTGTTTCTGACTGCCATCCCGAATTAAAACAGAGGTCGGGGCTAACGTTATTGAACCAGATTGCGGAGACACCATGAAAGAGATCGGCATCCATAATTCTGCCGCTTCCATTGCGACTTCAGGACTGAAGGAGCTGTCCGCAGTCTATTATAATTTTGGCCCCGCACGGCTCTATGAAGAGACCATACGGCGCGGCGAAGCAGAGCTTTCGGCACAGGGTGCGCTTGTTGCACGCACTGGTCAGCACACTGGCCGTTCGCCGAAAGATAAGTTCGTTGTGCGCGATGCAAACACCGAAGATCAGGTCTGGTGGGACAACAACAAGCCGATGACACCGGAGGCTTTCGAGCTTCTCTATGCCGATTTCATTGATCATGCGAAGGGCAAGGAGCTTTTCGTACAGGATCTGATCGGCGGCGCAGACCAAGACAACAAGATCAATGCGCGCGTTGTTACCGAATATGCATGGCATTCGCTGTTCATTCGCAATCTGCTGATCCGCCCCGAAGAAGCAAAGCTTGCTTCTTACGTGCCGGAACTCACAATCATTGATCTGCCATCGTTTAAGGCTGATCCGGCACGCTATGGCGTGCGCACCGAAACGGTGATCGCGGTTGATCTCACCCGCAAGATCGTTCTGATCGGCGGCACTTCTTATGCCGGTGAAATGAAGAAATCAGTCTTCACAGCACTCAATTATCTGTTGCCTGCCAAGGGCGTTATGCCAATGCATTGCTCGGCCAATGAAGGCCCGAACGGCGATACGGCTGTTTTCTTCGGCCTTTCCGGTACTGGCAAGACCACGCTTTCGGCAGACCCGACGCGCACGCTGATTGGCGATGACGAACATGGTTGGGGCGAACACGGCGTCTTCAATTTCGAAGGCGGTTGCTATGCCAAGACCATTCGTTTGTCAGCTGAAGCAGAGCCCGAAATATACGCGACCACGCAACGTTTTGGCACGGTGTTGGAAAATGTCGTTCTGGATCAAAACCGCCAGCCGGATTTTGACGATGGTTCGCTCACCGAAAACACCCGTTGCGCCTATCCGCTCGATTTCATTCCCAACGCATCCGCATCAGGCAAGGGCAGCCAGCCAAAGAACATCATCATGCTCACCGCCGATGCCTTTGGCGTGATGCCTCCGATTGCCAAGCTCACACCGGCACAGGCCATGTATCACTTCCTGTCCGGCTACACCGCTAAGGTTGCAGGCACGGAAAAAGGCGTCACCGAACCGGAAGCCACGTTCTCGACCTGCTTTGGCGCGCCATTCATGCCACGCCATCCATCGGAATATGGTAATCTGCTGCGTCAGCTGATCGCTCAGCACAACGTCGATTGCTGGCTGGTCAATACCGGCTGGACCGGCGGCGCTTATGGCACCGGCAAGCGCATGCCGATCAAGGCAACCCGCGCACTTCTTGCTGCGGCTCTCGACGGCTCGCTCAATGATGCCGAGTTCCGCACAGATCCGAATTTCGGCTTTGCCGTTCCGGTCGAAGTGCCGGGCGTCGATAAAGCCATTCTCGATCCGCGTTCGACATGGGCCGACAAGGCTGCTTATGACGCACAGGCCAAAAAGCTTGTCGATATGTTCGTGAACAACTTTGAAAAGTTCGAGAGCCATGTCGATCACGATGTGCGCGATGCAGCGCCAGCAACGCGGATTGCGGCTGAATAAGCGAAATAGACATCCTGAGGAGGAGGGGAAGCCCGGCCGAGAGGCCGGGTTTTTCTTTTTTGCAATGGATAAAGCGTGTCGCGCTTGATCGTATCCACCTCGCTCGCTCTATCCATTTGTTTTTGCGCATGTCTTTATCCCAAAACCGGTTCCCACTTTTGGGAGACATGCGTTAGAAAGCGGTGTATCACTTGCCCTTATGGAAGAAAGCCGCAACATCATCCGCATCACCAACCGCCTGACCATCCATGATGATGATCTGGAGGAGAGCTTTATTCGCTCATCCGGACCCGGCGGACAGAACGTCAACAAGGTTTCAACCGCCGTGCAGTTGCGCTTTTATGCGGCGCGTTCCGGGCTACCGGAAGACGTACTCTCACGCCTGTTCAAGCTTGCCGGTCAGAGACGCACCAAAGACGGCGATATTCTGATCGAAGCCAATCGCTTTCGCACACAGGAGCGCAACCGCGAAGATGCGCGCGAGCGGATGATCGCGCTGATCAAAGAAGCCGCCGTTCCACCGCCGCCGCCCCGCCGAAAGACGAAGCCAACCAAAGGCTCTGTCGAACGTCGCCTCAAGGCCAAGTCCGGGCGCTCGGACATCAAGAGAGGCCGTGGCAAGGTTTCTTACGACTAGGCGCATCCCGAAAAGTGGGAACCGCCTACGCGGGGAAATCAGTTCACCGGACTGATTTCTGGTCCCGCTTCGATCGGAAAAAGATGCGCGATAAAACAAGTAGACTATCGCATTTTGGGAACACACAACATGACTATCAATTATCACGAGCTTGAAACCAGCCATGGCCGCATTGCTGTGCGTGAAAGTGAAGGCGAGGGCGCTCCTCTCCTGATGATACATGGCAATTCAAGTTCCGGCGCAGTTTTCGCACCGCAGCTCGAAGGCGAGATCGGCAAAAAATGGCGCGTCATCTCGCCTGATCTTCCGGGCCATGGCAAATCTTCCGATGCGATTGATCCTGAACACAGCTATTCGATGGAAGGCTATGCGGATGCGATGACGGAAGTCATGCAGAAGCTCGGCATTGCCGATGCTGTTGTTTTCGGCTGGTCGCTCGGTGGCCATATCGGTATCGAGATGATAGCCCGTTATCCAGAAATGCGTGGCCTGATGATTACCGGAACGCCACCCGTGGCGCGTGAGGAAGTGGGGCAGGGGTTCAAGAGCGGACCCGACATGGCGCTTGCCGGACAGGAAGTCTTTTCCGAGCGCGATGTGGATTCTTACGCACGCAGCACCTGTGGCGAACCATTCGAGGCGTCACTTCTCGATATTGTTGCCCGCACGGATGGACGCGCACGCCGCATCATGTTTGAAAAATTTGGCAATGGAACCGGCGGCAACCAGCGCGACATCGTCGCTCAAGCAAAGCTTCCCATAGCGGTCGTTAATGGTCGCGACGAACCTTTCGTCGAACTCGACTTCGTCTCCAAGGTAAAATTCGGTAATCTTTGGGAAGGCAAAACCCACGTCATCGACAATGCCGGCCATGCGCCATTCCGTGAAACGCCAGCGATTTTCGATCGGTATCTGATGCGCTTCTTAAGCGATTGCACTATAGGATAGGATAACCACCAGCAAAATCTGCTTTACTTTTGGCTTAAAGTGCCAATCTTATGCATCCATAGAGTGCATTGCTATGAATTTTCAACAAGCAGGGAGATTTGTTACATGGGAATTTTCGATTTTGTAAAGTCGGTCGGAACCAAGCTTGGTTTCGGGGAAAGTGAGCCAAAAGCCGATGACCTCAAGAAAGAACTCGATTCGCATAATCTTGGCACCGATGGCGTGCAGGTTAGCGTTCAGGGCGACAAAGCCGTTCTCACCGGCAATGTGAAAGACCAGTCTGCCTTTGAAAAAGCGATTATCGCTGTCGGCAATTCGCTTGGAGTTTCCAAGGTGGAAGCTTCGGAATTGACGGTTGAAGGCGCAGGCACAGGGGCTGATCCTGTCTTCTACACAGTCAAGAAGGGCGACAATCTCTGGAAGATCGCTGAAGCCCAATATGGCAAAGGCAAGGGCGCAAAGAACGACATCATCTTTGAAGCCAACAAGCCGATGCTGACGCACCCGGACAAAATCTATCCGGGTCAGGTGCTGCGCATTCCGCCGCTGTAAGGCTTAAGAATTCAAAGGGGCCGGTTCAACCGGCCCTTTTCATATCTTCCTGAGCGCCACTTCTTCGATCAGATGATCGCTGCCCTTGCGCAGGATAAGATCGGCGCGGGGGCGGGTAGGAAGAATGTTTTCACGCAGGTTCTTCATATTGATATTGTTCCACAGACCTTCGCCGATGGAACGGGCCGCTTCTTCGGAAAGCTCTGAATAGCGATGGAAGAATGATTGCGGATTGACGAAGGCCGTCTCACGCAGCCGCATGAAACGATCAATATACCATTTGTGGATCAGTTCCGACTGCGCATCAATATAGATCGAGAAGTCGAAAAAGTCCGAAACGAATGGCACCATCTTGCCGTCTTCAGGCAGATCACGCACCTGCAAAACATTGATGCCTTCAAAGATCAGTATGTCGGGCTTGTCGACAATCTGATATTCACCCGGCAGAACGTCATAGCTCAAATGCGAATAGAGCGGCGCTTTCACCTGGCTCATACCCGCCTTGATAGCTGACAAAAAGCGCAAAACCGCACCCACGTCATAGCTTTCGGGAAAGCCCTTGCGCTCCATCATGTTTTGGGTGCGCAGAACTGCATTGGGATAGAGAAAGCCGTCGGTTGTCACAAGATCGACTTTCGGGCTTGAAGGCCAGCGGGCGAGCAGTTCTTTCAGAATACGCGCGGTCGTGGATTTTCCCACCGCCACCGATCCGGCAACACCGATGATGAACGGCGTCTTGAAACTGTCCTCCATATTAAGGAATTGCTGACGCTGGCGAAACAGAAGCTGACTGGCCTCCACATGTGCATAGAGCAGTCGCGACAGCGACAGATAAATGCGCCGCACCTCATCCAGATCAATCGGATCGCCCAGCGAGCGCAACCGCTTGACCTCTTCATAGGTGAGGGTGAGGGGGGTATCAGCACGAAAGCCCGCCCATTCGGTCGCCGAAAAGAAACGGTACGGCGAATAGCGTGACGGCGTCAGCTGGTCCACTTTTTCCCACATATTGTCGCTGCTCTCCCTCAACGCCAATTCACATATATCCTGTTTAATCTGCATTCAGAGCATTTCCATTTTAAAGCAGAGAAAATGCTCTGATCAGTTGCTTTCACGCATGTCATTATCCAGAAACCGGTTCCTACTTTTTGGAGTCATGCTTTATGCCTTCGGACGACCGGCCTTTTCCTCAAGGCCTGTCTGTGCCGTGCGGCGTTGCAATTCTGCAAGAACTTCATCAAGCGGCACATCTGCAATCTTCAGAACCACCAGCAGATGATAAAGCAGATCAGCGCTTTCCGTGACCAGTTCTGCGCGGTCGCCTTCGACTGCGGCAATCACCGTTTCCACGGCTTCTTCGCCGAGCTTTTTGGCAGCGCGTGTCTGGCCCTTGGCGATCAGGCTTGCGGTATAGGACGATCCATCCGTCGAATTTGCACGTTCCGCGACGATGCGTTCAAGGTCGGAAAGTGTGAACTCAGTCATCGGATTTCCTCAAATCTTGTTTTCAAGCGACCGGATCGAGCCGCATCGGGATACCAGCTTCGGCCATATATCGCTTGGCCTCGCCAATCGTATAGGTGCCGAAATGGAAGATGGATGCGGCCAGAACTGCCGTTGCATGACCATCCCGGATACCCGCAACCATGTGATCGAGATTGCCAACGCCGCCCGATGCAATCACCGGAACCCGCACGCTGTCCGCCACAGCGCGGGTCAGCGCCACGTCATAACCAGCCTTGGTGCCATCACGATCCATTGACGTCAGCAGGATTTCGCCTGCGCCAAGGTTCACGACCTTCTGCGCAAATTCCACTGCATCTATGCCGGTCGTCTGGCGACCGCCATGGGTGAAGATTTCCCAGCGGTCGCTTTCACCTGCGACTGAAACCTTCTTGGCATCAATCGCCACAACGATGCACTGATTGCCGAACTTGTCAGCGGCTTCGGCAACAAATTCCGGATTTTTAACCGCAGCCGTGTTGATCGAAACCTTATCGGCTCCGGCCAGCAGCAGCTTGCGAATGTCAGCTACCTGACGCACGCCACCGCCAACCGTCAGCGGCATGAAGCATTGTTCTGCCGTGCGCGCGATCACGTCGAAAATTGTCTCGCGATTGTCCGAAGACGCCGTGATGTCGAGGAAGCACAATTCGTCTGCACCGGCCGCATCATAGGCTCGCGCTGCTTCAACCGGATCGCCGGCATCAATCAGATCGACAAAGTTTACGCCTTTGACGACGCGGCCATCTTTCACATCAAGGCACGGTATTACTCTTGCTTTCAGCATTGTTGTTCTCGATCTGCCGCGTCTCTTTTTTGCTTTGCCTGTCCTCGCGGTCCGGCCTGCGCCGGACTGTTCGTTGCGGGCAGGCGGTGGCGGCCATCCTTAACATCCAGACAAGGAATTACGCGTGCTTTGAGTGTCATACCGAAGCCCTCAACAATGCCAGCGCTTCCGCCGGATCAATGCGGCCATCATAAAGCGCACGACCAGAAATAGCGCCTTCCAGCTTGCGCGCATCGGGTGCAGCGAGGCGCTTGATGTCATCCATGGAGGCAAGGCCGCCCGATGCAATCACCGGAATGGACACGCTGTCTGCAAGACCAAGCGTTGAATCCCAGTTGATCCCAGCCAGAACACCGTCGCGGTCGATGTCGGTGTAGATGATGGCAGCTACGCCTGCGCCCTCAAACTTCTTCGCCAATTCGACCACGCCGAGCTCGGATGCTTCCGCCCAGCCTTCAACCGCGACATAGCCGCCCTTGGCATCAATGCCCACCGCAACCTGACCCGGAAACTGCTTGCAGGCTTCGATCACCAGCGCTGGATCACGCACGGCAACCGTACCAAGAATGACGCGGCGCAGACCTTTGGAAAGCCAGCTTTCGATATGGGCAAGCGTGCGGATACCGCCGCCAAGCTGCACCGGATTTTTGGTGGCTTTCAGGATCGCCTCAACCGCCTTGCCATTGACGCTTTCACCGGCAAAGGCACCGTTGAGGTCAACCACATGCAGCCACTCAAAGCCCTGATCCTCAAAAGCCTTGGCTTGTGCTGCCGGGTCTTCATTGTAAACAGTGGCCTGATCCATGTCGCCAAGCTTGAGGCGCACGCATTGACCGTCTTTCAAATCGATGGCGGGAAAAAGGATCATATCTTCAAGGCTTCCATTTCAGGAAATTTGCAATAAGCGAAAGGCCAAGCAGCTGGCTCTTTTCTGGATGGAACTGCGTACCGATCATGTTGTCGCGACCAACCGTTGCGGTAACGTCGCCGCCATATTCGGTGACGGCCAGCACATCCGCTTTGTTCTTGGCATTGAACATATAGGAATGCACGAAATAGGCATGCAAACCGTTCTCGCCGGTCTCGATACCGTCAAAGACCGGATGCGAATGTTTCACGTGAATCCTGTTCCAGCCGATCTGCGGAATCTTGAGCGTCGGATCGGACGGCGTCATTTCACGCACATCGCCTTCAATCCAGCCGAGACCTTTAGTGATTTCTTTTTCAAGCCCGCGTTCGGACATCAGCTGCATGCCCACGCAGATGCCAAGAAACGGATGCGCCTTTTTCAGCACTACGTCTTCCAGCGCCTCCACCATGCCGGGAACGGCATGAAGGCCGCGGCGACAATCGGCATAAGCGCCAACGCCCGGAAGCACGATGCGATCAGCGCTCGCCACGCGATCGGCATCTGCCGTCAGTTCGATTTCGGCTTTTAAGCCGCTCTCATGGGCGGCACGCTCAAAGGCCTTGGTGGCCGAGCGAAGATTGCCGGAACCATAATCGATAATTGCAACACGCATTTTCAGTTTTCTCCGCGATGACCGACAAAGCCTATCGTCGAGCCAAATGAGGAATAAGTGGGATGAGGGGTCTGTTGCGCCCATACAGGCGCTTGCGCTTGCGCAGGGACTGTTTCAGGCTGATCAACTTCAGCGAGACCATAGAAATAACGGATTTCCGCTTCTTCCAGATTGGCTGCTTCGATCACGGCCTTTTCGGTAAATCCCTGACGCTTGAGTTTTGCGATCTTCCAGTTCACGCCTTCCAGCGCAACAAAGAGCGAAAACAATAAAGTGATCAGGGGAACCGCATCGGTGACACCAAAAGCGGAACCCGCAACACCCAGCAGGATCGTCACGCCGAGAGCAGCAATTGCTTCAAACCAAAGCCGCTGCGACAAAAGCCAGACAACCGGCAGGATCAGTGCCAAAGCGTAGAATCCGTCGCGCACAAAGACAGAGTTTTCAGCGCTGTTCGCGCTTTCTTTCTCCAGAACGACGAATTGCGCCATGAACTTATCCCTTCAGCGACCCCTTGGTCGATGGAATTGCATCCTTCTGGCGCGGGTCGGTTTCAAGCGCTGTGCGCAGAACGCGTGCCACGGCCTTGAAGATCGATTCGGCGATATGGTGGTTGTTGGCACCATAATGATTATTGATATGCAGCGTGATCCCGGCATTCATCGCAAAAGCCTGAAAAAACTCGCGCACCAGTTCGGTGTCGAATGTGCCGATCTTGGCCGTCGTGAAATTCACATTCCAGACCAGAAATGCACGGCCCGATACGTCAACCGCCGCCCCCGTCAGCGTGTCGTCCATGGCAAGATCCATTGACGCATAACGCACGATGCCACGACGCTCGCCAAGCGCTTTCGCAACAGCCTGACCCAGCGCAATGCCGGTATCTTCGACGGTGTGGTGATCATCGATATGCAGATCGCCCTTGGCCATCACGCGCATGTCGATGAGCGAATGCCGGGAAAGCTGCTCCAGCATATGATCGAAGAAGCCGACACCTGTGGTTATGTCGAACTTGCCGTTACCGTCCAGATCGACCGAAACGGCGATGCTCGTTTCTTTCGTCGAACGTTCGATGCTTGCTTTGCGGGCGCTTTCAGCCGTCATAGCATTTCCTCTGTTGAAATCTTTTCGCGTTCTAGAACAGCTTGATGCTTTTGCCAATGCTTTTAGGCCACCTACCAATAATCTGGATTTTTCTGTTAACGCGCATTTTATCCAAAAACCGGCTCCCACTTTTTAGAATGCGCTTATTTCCGCACGCGCATTTTATTCAAAAACCGGTTCCCACTTTTTGGAATGCGCTTGAACCCATTTGCATTTTGCCAGCTCGTTCTTAAATATTCACAACGAAACCGATTCAAAAGGCTTCGACCCATATCAGGGGCTTATGCGTTTGCCATATGGAAACCTGTAGGCCGCCAAAGGAGTGATCCATGATCGAACACAATCCCACAACAATTTACGGCACGACCATTGTCACCGTTCGCAAGGGTAACAAGGTCGTTATCGCCGGTGACGGGCAGGTATCGCTCGGCAACACTGTCATGAAAGGCAATGCGCGAAAAGTGCGCCGCATCGGCAAGGGCAACAATGTCATTGCCGGATTTGCCGGTGCCACGGCTGATGCCTTCACGCTGCTTGAGCGCCTTGAAGCCAAGCTGGAGCAATATCCCGACCAGCTCATGCGCGCTTCCGTCGAACTCGCTAAAGACTGGCGCACCGACCGCTACCTGCGCAAACTTGAAGCCATGATGCTTGTAGCCGACAGCAAGGTTACGCTGGCACTGACCGGCACAGGCGATGTACTTGAACCGGAACATGGCGTTATGGCCATCGGATCTGGTGGCAATTATGCGCTGGCCGCAGCGCGAGCTCTCGTTGATACCGATCTGGATGCCGAGGAAATCGCCCGCAAGGCAATGGGGATTGCAGCCGACATCTGCATCTACACCAATCACAGCATTCTCCTTGAAAGCCTCAACGCCGAATGACCGCAAGCGTGCAAGCCTCAGCCTCTAAAACACAGCGTTGGGGCTTAGGTGCTCTGATTGTTCTTGCCATTCTCGCGATACAGGCCTTCTGGCTTTATCTCGATGGGCGGATACCCATGTGCGAATGCGGCACCATAAAATTATGGTCCGGTTCGCTGATGTCCGAGAATTCACAGCATATCACCGACTGGTATACGCTCTCGCACATCATTCATGGCTTTCTGTTCTACTGGCTTTTGACATTCATCGCGCCAAAAGCACCTTTGGGCTTGAGGCTTGCCATGGCCGTTGGCGTTGAAGCCGTCTGGGAACTGGTCGAAAACTCGAATTTCATCATCGAGCGCTATCGCGCCAACACGTCCTCGGTGGACTATTTTGGCGATAGCATCGTGAATTCAGTTTCCGACACGGTCGCTGCCCTTGTCGGCTTTCTGCTGGCTGCAAAACTGCCAACCAAAATCACCGTCGCTATAGCGCTTTTCTTTGAAATTCTGGCGCTGATTATTATTCGCGACAATCTTACGCTCAACGTGATCATGCTGCTGCATCCGTTCGAGTTCATCAGGCAGTGGCAAAGTGGATTGTAATTATGAGTAATTTCTCCCCCCGTGAAATCGTTTCCGAACTCGATCGCTTCATCATCGGCCAAAACAATGCCAAGCGCGCCGTGGCAATCGCTCTGCGCAATCGCTGGCGTCGCCAGCAGTTGGAAGGCCAGATGCGCGAAGAGGTCATGCCAAAAAACATTCTGATGATCGGACCGACCGGCGTTGGCAAGACGGAAATCTCCCGTCGTCTCGCCAAGCTTGCAGGCGCGCCCTTCATCAAGGTTGAAGCCACCAAGTTCACCGAAGTGGGCTATGTTGGTCGCGACGTTGAACAGATTATCCGCGATCTGGTCGAAGCTGCAATCGGCCTCGTACGTGAAAAGAAGCGTGAGGAAGTGAAGGCCAAAGCGCATATCAATGCCGAAGAGCGCGTGCTGGACGGCCTTGTTGGCAAAACTGCAAGCCCTGCCACACGCGATAGCTTCCGCAAGAAATTGCGTGAAGGCGAACTGGACGACAAGGAAATCGAAATCGAGGTTGCCGATACAGGTAGCGGTCAGAATTTCGAAATTCCGGGCATGCCAGGCGCCAATATCGGGATGATCAATATCGGCGATATTTTCGGCAAGGCGATGGGCGGGCGTACTAAAACGCGCAAAACCTCGGTCAAGGAATCCTATGCAATCCTGATCAACGACGAGTCTGACAAGCTACTCGATCAGGATCAGCTCATTCAGGAAGCCCTGCGCTCAACCGAAAATGACGGTATCGTTTTCCTGGACGAAATCGACAAGATCGCTTCGCGCGAAGGCGGAATGGGAGCAGGCGTATCACGCGAAGGCGTGCAGCGCGATCTGTTGCCGCTCGTTGAAGGCACCACCGTTGCGACGAAATATGGCCCGGTGAAAACCGATCATATCCTGTTCATCGCATCGGGCGCGTTCCACGTTTCCAAGCCTTCCGACCTTCTGCCGGAGTTGCAGGGTCGTCTGCCAATTCGTGTAGAATTGAACGCTTTGACGCGTGAAGATTTCCGACGGATTCTGACGGAAACAGAGGTCAGCCTGATCAAGCAATATATTGCGCTAATGGCAACGGAAGAGGTGAAACTTGATATTACCGATGACGCCATTGACGCTTTGGCCGATATTGCGGTTGATCTGAATTCGACGGTCGAAAATATCGGTGCGCGCCGCTTGCAGACGGTTATGGAAAAGGTCCTTGATGACATTTCCTATAATGCGCCTGATAAATCAGGTTCGGCCTTCACGGTCGATGGCGACTATGTCCGCAAGACTGTTGGCGATCTTGCCAAAAATACGGACCTTTCGCGCTTCATTCTATAAACTTCGAACGTGACCGGAAAGCCACGCTGCGGTGGCATTCTGCACAAAGACAAGAAACCCCTCGACTTCATCGAGGGGTTTTTTTAATTTGCGGCCAAATTTATAGATCATTTACCTTATTGAGGCCGTTTCCGCGCAATGACCAGTCGACTGAACCGTATTGCAGGCATCTGCCTTGCCATCGCTTTCTCCTGCCAGAGCGCCTTTGCAGCGGTTGCTGTGCCGCCCGGAAACCGCAATGTCGAGCAGCCGCCCATTCCCGGTGCTTCGGCTAAGCGCACGCGCGAGTTAAGCACAACCTACGAAGCCAAATATCGCAAGATATATAACCTCCTGAAAAAAGACGCTTCGCTGCGCTCGAAAATCAAGTCGACAGCTTCGGCTTACGGCATCGACCCCATCCATATCGTCGGGGCAATTGTTGGCGAGCATACCTACAATGTCGATGTTTATGACCGGCTCCAGACCTATTACGTCAAGGCCATGTCCTATGTGAACCAGGGCGTGAGCTTTGGTTATAATGGTGAAAGCATCGGTCAGTTCGTCAAGCGCCCTGAATTCTCGGAATGCCTCAAGTTCAAGGACAGCTATTCGCTGTGGGGCTGCCGCGAAGCGATCTGGAACAAGCAGTTCCGCGGCAAATCGGTGGGTGGCAAAGCCTATCCCAACAACCGGTTCAGCGCCGTGTTCTTCCAGCCTTTCTATGCTGGCCAGACTTTTGGCCTGGGCCAGATCAATCCGCTGACGGCCTTGCAGATGTCGGATATGGTCAATCGTGTATCTGGCCTTCCAAAGCTCAATGCTGAAAACGGCAACACGGTCTATAAGACGATTATGGACCCTGATCTGACGCTGCCCTATATCGCGGCAACGCTCAAACAGTCGATCACCGCCTATCGTCAGATTGCCGATTTCGACATTTCAAAAAACCCCGGCATTACGGCAACGCTTTATAATACAGGCGGTGCAGATTCTCGCGCCCGCGCACTTGCCAATGAAAATGCCCAGCGCAAGGCATCTGGTCAGGCACCTGTGATGCCGCAGGAAAACTATTATGGCTGGCTGGTCAACACCAAGCTTGATGAGCTGAAGGCGCTGTTTTAGGGCAGGTTTTAGGCTAAAGGCTTCAAGCCCCGGCGGCGCTTGCGGGCGGCTTCAATTTCATCGCTTAAGTGCTTGATCGTCTCGCGATCAATGATGCGGATGTTACGTGCAAGAAGATTGGCAAGCTCCGTTGCCTGTGGGGAAAGGCCTGATGTGTCAATCACCACACGCGGATGCGAAACGGCCGCGAGATTTTGCAGCTCCTCCGCTTCATCCCAGATAATATTAAAATAGGTGATGATGCGTTGCAGCAGATCCCAGGTTGGCTGGCCGCGCCGTCCATGTTCCAGCGCCGAGAGATAGGCTGGCGATACGCGCAAAGCCGCTGCCATTTCTTTCTGGGTAACATTACGTTCGTCACGCAACTCTCGCAAACGCTTGCCAAACGGTGTCATCGCAGAAGACCTCCGTTTTGCGTTTGCTTGCGCAGTCGCACATAAAGCGCACCATGCCCGCCATGATGATGTGCTGCATCTTCGTAGGCGCTGACCAGAAGCCGGAACAACGGCGTTGAAAACCAGTGCGGCACAGCCTGTTTCAGAACGCCTTCACTGCCAAAGGAGCGACCTTTGCCCGTAATCACCATCACATGCTTGAGCCCGCGCGCATGGGCGCTGAGCAAAAATCCGTAGAGCAACTCATAGGCATCGTTCTGCGTCAGCCCATGCAGATCGATCCGCGCTTCAATATCTACACGTCCCTTGGAAATCTTGCGGTGCGTGGGCCGATCAAAGGCATGGATCGGCATTTCATTGAGTGTATTGAGCTTCTTTTTCGGTTCTGCCGTTGCAGCCACAGGCGAGGGTGATCTGGCGGCAGATTTCTTATTGAACTCCTGCGCCATCACCTCTTTGAAATCGGGAAACTCTTCCGCCTGAGGCTTTTTGCCAGCAAGCGGTTTGGCTGTCTTTGCAACGGTTTCCCACAGAATACGATCCTCGGCACGCAGATAGTCTTTGGCTGGTTTTTCGCTGTTTGATGTCATCGGCTAAGCCCGCAAAAGCGCGCGCGGAACCAGCGCATAAAAATCAGCTTTGTTCTTGATGGCGCCAGCAATTTCGCCTGCCGCATCGCCGGAGCCTGCAAACAGATCACCGCGCGCCGGGCCCACTATGGCCGTTCCCGTATCCTGCGCGATCATAAGTCGAGAGAAAGGCGCATGATCAAATACGGTCACGCTCGGCGCAACAATATAAAACGGCGTTCCGAATGTATGCAAAAGCCGGTCCACCGCAATGGAACGGCCAACCGTCAGCGGAACCTTGGCGGCAGCAATCTGTCCGACATGTGGATCATCGACGGGGGCTTCTCGGAAAAAAATGTAAGAGCGGTTCTGCCAGATAAGGTCATCGGCTTTTTCAGGGTGTTCTTTCAGCCACTGGCGGATCGTCTGCATCGAAATGTCTTTTGCTGCAATCTCGTCCTGGGCCACCAGAATACGCCCGATACCAGTAAAAGGATGGCCAGTCTTGGCTGCATAAGTGATACGCATCGTGCTGCCATCGTTAAGCTTTAAACGCGCCGCGCCTTGCACATGCGCAAAAAAAGCATCGACCCGGTCGGCAACATAAGCAAGCTCCAGACCCCGATCTTTAAGAATGCCTTGTTCGATCGCACAGCGATCATGATATTCCACAATGCCTTGCGGCACCTGTCGGCCGAAAACGAATGACACATCCATATCGTGAGGGCGGTTTTCGTCCGTGACCTTCACAAGATCATCGGGCTTTCGGAGAAATGGCACGGTGAAATGCGCGTCCGGCGTAAGCGATGCGTCGATTTCCGGCTCGTAAAAAGCGGTCACAAAGCCGTCTGCCTCGATCAGGCAGGGGACAAAATGTCTTTCAAAAAAAGCACGGCCCTGAGATGCATCGGGACTATCGAGCAAACGCGCAGCAGCAAAAGCCGGTTGCAGCGCTTCGAAACTGATACCGAGGCTGCCGCTATTATAATTGTTATTCTCAGCATAATCAGCAGATCGGCGAAAGGCTGCAAAAGCCAAAGCCTGATCATCCCGCGACCAGCCGGGACAATCGCTAAAACTGACTGGGCGTAAAAGTTTCGCCAGATTATGCACAAGCCACATCCGTCAAGAATTAAAAGGGCCGCTAAATTAGCGACCCTGATTCATAAACTTTCTTTAGTCTTCCGCTTCCGTCGCTACAAGCTTCCAATTCGGGTCACGCGAACGTGTGTCACGGGCAAAGGTCCAGAGATCGCGGATCTCAACGACATTTTCCTGATCGCCTTCGATCACATTGCCGTCCTTATCGAGCGTGGAAGAAATCATCTGGCTGACGATATTGAGTGTTACATGCGCTTCTGAGCCCTTCATTTCGGCATTGGCGATTTCCGCCTTATCGATGCCAACGAAGGTTGAACGCACAGTTTCGCCACGGGTTTCGCGATCATCAATTGCCGAAACGAAGCCTTCATAGACTTCTTTCGAAAGCAGATTTTTCAGAACCTTACGGTCGCCATCGGCAAAAGACATGACGATCATTTCATAAGCAATCTTCACGCCATCGACGAAGACAGGGGGATTGAAAGAAGGATCTGCTGCCTGAATGGCGCGCAGGCCGTCATTTACAGATGTTCCAACCGGCGCGATCTTGTCGATCGCTGTAAAGTCCTTCTCACCGGGGCGCTGCGGTAATGAAACGACATTGTCGGCTTCAACGCCCGATGTCTGTGCATCGGTATTTCGTGCAGATGTATAGGGATCGGATGGCGGTTTTTCACTCCCGGTACGACGACCAAGAACATTTCTCAGCTGTAGAAAGATAACCACCGCTGCGATGAAGAAAAATATCGTGCCAAAATCAAAAAATTCCATACCGCCTGCCACCAATTGCCGGATCGGGATGACGAATCCCTCCTCACGTCATAAATTTTGCTACATATACATATAGATCGGCTTGATTGATCATTCAAATCCCGATCGCGAATACCTATGTGTTAATTCATGATAGATTGCCTGAAATTCGTTTCTTTGGCTCAAACACGAGAGCGCATCCCGAAATATGAAACTGTTTTCGGAAAAGATGCGCTTTAAGATAAATGATGAGAGCACCGATCTTACCCGTCCAGATCACACCGCGCTCTAACCAACATAAGGTCATAACTGCCGTGCCCTCTTCTTTAGCCCCTCTTGTCATGCTGGCAATGCCATTCATCGAGATTGCCGGATTTGTGATCGTTGGCAGCGAAATAGGCGTGCTGGCTACACTTGGCCTTATTATTCTGAGCGCCATGCTCGGCTTTTTCCTGCTGCGTGTGCAGGGTTTTGGGCTGTTGCAGCGTATCCGCACTGAAAGTGCCGCCGGACGCGTGCCAGACCGCGAGATGATGCATGGCGCGATGATCGTTGTCGCCGCCATAATGTTGATCGTGCCGGGCTTTGTCACAAGTGCCATTGGACTATTGCTTTTTGTGCCTTTCATCCGCGATCTGGTCTGGAACAGGTTTGTACGCAATCGTCTTGTTGTTGCCACCGCATCGACGCGCTATTCGCAATCCTATCGACCCTACGAGCCAAACGACAGCAATGTGATTGATCTCAACCCGGAAGATTACACTACAAAGCCCGATGAAAACTCCCCATGGAATTCGGGTCGCAAAGATCGCTGATTGCGCGAATACTAACCTATAAAGCGTTCCTTGCCTCATCTCCACACACATGCTAGCCAAGCATCACTGCTTTACAGGCAATGAGTTTAATCACTTTAATAGAAGGCATTCCAATAATGGCAAAAACGCCGAGCGATAAGGCTACTGCAGGCGAAGTAAAGAATGGCAATGGCGCAACCGCCCAGCCTTCCCTCAACATTCTGGCCCAGTATATCAAGGATCTTTCTTTTGAAAGCCCAGGCGCGCCTTTGTCGCTGCGCCCACGCGACAAAGCTCCTTCGATCAATATCAATGTGAATGTAAACGCCAATCCGCTTTCAGAAACAGATTTCGACGTTGTTTTGACGCTCGAAGCCAAGGCGGTTGATGGCAAAGACGTTCTGTTCAACACTGAACTGACCTATGGCGGCGTATTCCGCATTCAGGGGATCGCGCAGGAACATATGCTCCCGCTGCTGTTCATCGAATGCCCGCGTCTGCTGTTCCCTTTCGCACGTCAGATCGTTGCTGATGCAACCCGCAATGGTGGCTACCCACCGCTGATGATCGATCCAATCGATTTCGCACAGATGTTCCAGGCTCGTATGGCCGAAGAAGAAGCCAAGAACGCTGTAAAGAGCTGATCTTGGATCTGTACTAAAAGGAAACCCCGCATAAAGCGGGGTTTTTTTTATTCTAAAATCAGTTTACATATTTCTTCCAGATGGCCTTATCACCTATTTTGGCCACAAGCGCATCATGTGCCGCGCGCTCTTTGTCGGAAATACGTGATGCAAGCGGAACTGGACGCTGACGCAGCACGATACCGCTATTATTATCCGAACCGTTAGTGTTACCGGAATTTCCAGAGCTGCTTAAGCCAAGTGCGGTCTGCTTACCGCCGATGAGTTCGATATAAACTTCCGCCAGAATTTCAGAATCGAGCAGAGCGCCGTGCAATGTGCGGTGCGAATTATCAATGCCATAGCGTTTGCACAGCGCATCGAGCGAGTTCGGACCCATCGGATTTCTGCGGCGCGCGAGCGCCAGTGTATCGACGATACGATCAACCGCAATTCCCGGCTTACCAAGACGATCCAGTTCCGCGTTGATAAAGCCAAGGTCGAACATGGCATTATGCGCGACAAGTTGCGCACCATCGAAAAAATCCAGAAATTCGTCAACGATTTCCGCAAAGCTCGGCTCTTTGAGCAATTGCTCATCGGTGATGCCGTGAACGGCCAATGCATCGGGATGCACTTTGCGTCCCTGCGGATTGATGAATTTGTGGAAAGTTTTGCCAGTGGGAAAACGATTGATCATTTCCACGCCACCGATTTCTATGACGCGATCCTCCAGCCGCTCAAGGCCAGTGGTTTCCGTATCGAAAACGATCTCACGCATGGAAAAACCTTTCAAAGCGCGTCCCGAAAAGTGCGAAGCGGTTTTCGAATAAGATGCGCGTTAAAACTATGGGTTAAGGATACCGATCTGATTTGCCTTATAACACAGCCGAGCCTGCTCTCAGGGCTGAATGGCAAGCTATCCACGCAATTCAGCAATGATAGATTCAATCTGTAGGCGCGTTTGTTCAAAACTGCCCGATGAATCGATGATGAAATCAGCCCGCGCACGCTTTTCAGCATCCGGCATCTGTCGCGCAAGAATGGCTTCAAGTTTTTCTTCGCTCATGCCGGGGCGCGACAAAACACGCTCACGCTGAATGTCAGCAGGGGCCGAAACGACGGCTACCTTGTCCACACGACTTTCGGCGCTTGTTTCAAACAGCAGCGGAATATCGATCAGGGCAATATCGGCACCATCCGCACGCGCTTGGTCAAGAAAGCTCGCTTCTTCTTCATGCACGAGTGGATGAATGATCGATTCAAGCTTTTTGAGCGCTTCCGGCTTGCCAAGAACCGCTCCTGATAATTTTGTCCGATCAACCGTCCCGTCCGAAACAGTTCCGGGGAAGGCAGCTTCAATCAGAGGTGCCGCGCGGCCCGCATATAAGCGATGCACGGCATCATCGGCGCTATAGACCGGCACGCCAGCGTCTGCAAACATGTTTGCCGCAGTGGTTTTTCCCATGCCGATGGAGCCAGTCAGTCCGAGGATGATCATAAAGCGCCAGCCTTTTTCATATCATCCAGAATATGCTCACGCAGCGCCTCTGTCACTTGCGGTCTTTTGCCAAACCAGCGTTCAAATCCCGGAACGGCCTGATGCAACAACATGCCAAGCCCATCGACCGTTTTGAGACCAACGCTTTCAGCCTTTGTCAAAAACGGCGTCTTGAGCGGAATATAGACAATATCGGTCGCAACGGCTGATTTTTGCGCCTGGCTTAGATCAAGCGGAAACTCTTCCACCTCGCCATGTCCGCTCATACCAAGCGAAGTCGTATTGACGATCAGACCGGCATCTTTGACTAAAGCCTGTGCCGCATCCCATCCATACGCTGAAACCCCTGCGCCGAAATGGCTTGCCAGTTCTTGCGCGCGGCTCAGCGTGCGGTTGACGATCAAAATGCGAGAGAAGCCACGTGTTTGCAAAGCGTGCACAATCGCACGTCCTGCGCCACCTGCGCCCAAAACCAGCGCGGTGTCGGCGTTGTCCCAGCCTGTAGCCAGTGCATCAAGATTAGCGGCAAAGCCATAAGCATCCGTATTGCCGCCGCAGAGCTTTCCATTCTCGAACCAGAGCGTGTTGACCGCGCCAATGGCTTCGGCTGCGCTATCGCGGCTTTCCACGCTCTCAAAAGCCACTTCCTTATGCGGGATCGTAACATTGCCGCCAGCAAAGCCATTTTCCGCAAGCGAGGCAGCAAATTCACCGAAATTTTCGGGTGCCACTTCAATAGCTTCATAAGAACCGTCAATGCCAAATTCATTGAGCCAGAAGCTGTGAATAAGCGGCGAGCGCGAATGTTTAATCGGAAATCCGGTGACAAAAGCCTTATTAGCCATCGATCAGATTTTCTTTCCTGAGTTCATGAAGAAGCGGCAGCAGCGGCAACCCGACGATGGTGAAATAATCGCCTTCGATTTTCTCAAAAAGCTGAATGCCCGGACCTTCGACCTGATAAGCGCCGACGCTGGAAAGTGCAATATCACCAACGCGGCCAAGATAGCGTCCGATAAAACCCGGATCGAGATCACGCATCGTCATGCGCGCGACTGAAACATGCCGCCACAGGGTTTTACCATTTTTGACCAGCACAACACCGCTATTCAGCTGATGCGTCTTGCCGGAAAATTGCAGCAACTGGCGGCGTGCCGCTTCCATATCAACAGGCTTGTGGAAAATCTGATCCCCAAGCGAAAGCGTCTGATCGCAGCCGATCACCACAGCATCGGGGTTATTTTCGCTGACCGATAAGGCTTTGGCTTCGGCCAGAACCTGCGCCACTTCTTCAGGCACAGCACCCGTCTTATAAAGCGGTGCTTCGACTGCGCGCTCATCAATGTCAGCGCTTGCAGTCGAAAATTCGATGCCGGCATTTTTCAAAAGTGCGGACCGAAACGGGCTTTTAGAGGCGAGAATAAGTTTTGCGGTCATGACTGATCTTCCTTCTTGCCATCACGCAGCAGCGACTGAATGGCTGCTGCTGTTTCCTCTATTGAGCGGCGCGACACATCAATCAGCGGCCAGCCGTGGCGGTTACAGAGATTGCGGGCATAGGCCAGTTCTTCGGAAATTGAAACGCGGTCTGTATAAAGTCCGGTATCAAGGGAAGGCGCTGTGCCAAGCGGACGGTTCTGCCTGATCTGCGAAATGCGTTCAGCTGTGGCCACAAGCCCGATAATCATCGGACGCTTTGCGGTAAAAAGCACCTCGGGCAGAGGGATGCCCAACACGATTGGCACATTGGTCGCCTTGATGCCACGATTGGCCAGATAGATACTGGTTGGTGTCTTGGAAGTGCGGGAAATTCCCACCAGAATAAGGTCTGCCTCTTCTATATCGAGCGGCAATTGGCCATCATCATGCTCCATGGTAAAATTGAGCGCATCAATGCGGCGAAAATAATCGGCATTCAAGACATGTTGCGCACTGGCACGGCGATGCGCGGGCGCTCCGAGATAGGATTGAAACGTATTGAGTACGGGCTCCAGCACCGACACGCTCGGAACACCCATTTCTGCGCAGGCTTCATCAATGATGGCTGCGAGTTTCTGATCGACAATTGTGTAAAGAACGATGCCCGGCTCGGCATCGATATTCTCCACAACCTTACGCAATTGTTTCTCGGTACGAATGAGCGGATAGATGTGCTCAATAGCCCGCGCATTGGCATATTGCGCCGCCGCAGCGCGTCCTGCGGCCAGGAGAGTCTCTCCCGTCGCATCAGAAATCAGGTGAAGATGAAAGTAAGAAAGCGGTCTGGTCACAGTTTTCTCCCACCCCTGTTGACGACTGTGCGTAAACAACAGGCTCCATCCACAAGCCATGGCAGGTCGTGGAAAACTTGGCAAGTCATCCACAGCGAGTGCACATGTGGGGAGTTTAAGAGAACACTTGTGGACAAGACTCGCAACATTTTGAAAGCCAGCTGATATACCCAGCTTTTCCACAAACAACCCCAAAGTGCGGCAATTGGTAACTCCTTAGATTCAATCAAAAATTTGAGTTTTCATTGCTTTTGACAAGATGATCAGTGAATGTTCGCACAGGCTGAGATGGTTGGAACGCAACTGTGGGGAAAAGACGGACAAAGCTTAATCCCCGATTCCAACAGACTCTAAGAATCAAAAGATTCAAGATTCATCCTTTCTTTATGGAAACCGCAGGGGAAAACTCTCGACCATAAACCAGGAAAACCAAAAATAAGATCGGCTAAGATCAACAAGGTGGAGTGAAATGAAACGCAAGGTCTTGAAAGTCATGGACGGTGAGGCTGTTTTCCCACCACCAATCTGGATGATGCGGCAAGCCGGACGTCACCTTCCCGAATATCGGGAAGTGCGCAAACAGGCAGGAAGCTTTCTCGACCTTTGCTATTCACCCGATCTGGCAGTCGAAGTAACGCTTCAGCCAATCCGCCGTTATGGCTTTGATGCAGCCATTTTATTTTCAGATATTCTGGTTGTCCCTCACGCCCTTGGACGAGACTTGCGCTTTGAAGAAGGCAGGGGGCCTTTAATGACCCCGATTGATGCAGATGAGATATTATGGCTTGAAACAGAAGGTGTCGCCAAAAGGCTTGAGCCGGTCTATGAGACAGTTCGTCTGTTGCGGGCGCAGCTGCCTGACGAAACTACCCTGCTGGGCTTCTGTGGCGCTCCCTGGACCGTTGCGACCTATATGATCGCTGGTCATGGCACTCCGGATCAGGCTCCCGCACGTCTGTTTGCTTATCGCCACCCGGATGCATTTGAAAAGCTTTTGAATGATCTGGCGGATGTTTCGGCCGAATATCTTATCGAACAGCTTGATGCAGGCGCAGATGCTGTGCAGATTTTCGATTCATGGTCAGGCGTTCTGGATGAAGATTGCTTTGAACGTTTCTGTGTGCGTCCGGTTGCCCGTATCGTTCAGAAGGTAAGGGCTGTTTATCCTGAAGCACGCATCATCGGTTTCCCAAAAGCCGCTGGGATGCTTTACGCAGGTTATCGCGAAAAGACCGGTGTTGATGTTTTGGGCCTTGATTGGTCTGTGCCAATGTCCTTTGCCCGTGAATTGCAAAATGAAGGTCCTGTGCAGGGAAATCTTGATCCGCTGCGTGTGGTGGCTGGGGGCGAAGCGCTTGATGAAGGTGTGGATGCGATCCTTAAAAATCTCGGCCACGGACCGCTGATCTTTAATCTGGGCCATGGAATTACTCCGCAAACACCCATTGAAAATGTTGAACGAATGATCAATCGGGTCAGGGGAGGCTACTGATGAACGCTTCCGATAAAACAAACAGCGGCAAGGCTGCTCTGATCCGTACAGTTGTCGCTCTGGTGATTTTGGCGCTGGGTCTATGGGGATTGTTTCACGTGAATCCAACTGATGCTTATCTTTGGATCAAGTCGATCCACATTATTGCTGTGATCGCCTGGATGGCAGGAATGCTCTATCTGCCAAGGCTTTTTGTCTATCATAGTGCTGCGATGCCTGGCTCTGAAACGTCAGAAACTTTCAAAATCATGGAGCGCAGGTTGCTGCGTTTTATTATCAATCCCGCTATGATTGTAACGTGGATTGCCGGTCTCTGGCTCGCATGGGAAATCTTTGAGTTCAAAGGCGGATGGTTGCACGCAAAGATTTTGCTGGTGGTGCTGATGTCCGGTGTCCACGGCTATTTGTCGAAGGCTACACGTCTTTTCGCGCAGGATAAGAACACGAAATCAGCCAAACATTGGCGAATCGTTAACGAAGTTCCAACCGTTTTGATGATCCTGATTGTTATTCTGGTGATCGTGAAGCCATTCTAATTGCGAATGATTTTTTAAAGAAGCCCGGAAATTCTGTTGTTTTTCCGGGCTTCAACTTTTTTCCTATTGAAGAAACTATCGTTAATCCTTATCTGAGACTTGCTCTTCATACCGCAAAAAGGTATGAGTGAGTCCTCTTCCCACCATGACAGCAGGCCTTCGATGCCGGTCACGATCCAAGTGACCCACCTTTCCGAACAACTGCATTTTTCTCCTTATATTTCAAAAGAGTTCCTCACCCATGCAGGAAATGAAACTACAAGAACTTAAAAATAAAACTCCGGTCGAGCTGCTGGCATTTGCTGATACGCTTGAGGTCGAAAATGCGAGCGCAATGCGCAAGCAGGAACTGATGTTCGCGATCCTCAAAAGCCTCGCTGCTCAGGACGTCGAAATTATCGGCGAGGGCGTTGTGGAAGTTTTGCAAGATGGATTTGGCTTCTTGCGCTCTGCCGACGCCAATTATCTGCCCGGCCCGGATGATATTTATATTTCGCCTTCCCAATTGCGTCGCTTCTCGCTGAAGACCGGCGACACGGTTGAAGGCCCGATCCGTGGTCCGAAAGAAGGCGAGCGTTATTTCGCACTTCTCAAGGTCAACACGATCAATTTTGACGACCCTGAAAAAATCAAACACAAGGTCCACTTCGACAATCTGACGCCGCTCTATCCAAATGAGCGCTTCAAGATGGAACTCGAAGTTCCGACAACGAAGGATCTCTCTTCGCGCGTTATCGATTTGGTTGCACCGCTCGGCAAAGGCCAGCGTGGTCTGATCGTTGCTCCGCCGCGTACTGGTAAAACGGTTCTGTTGCAGAACATCGCGCATTCGATCACAGCAAATCATCCTGAATGCTATTTGATCGTTCTCCTCATCGATGAACGCCCGGAAGAAGTCACCGACATGCAGCGCTCGGTGAAGGGTGAAGTTGTTTCTTCGACCTTTGATGAGCCAGCAACGCGCCACGTTCAGGTTGCTGAAATGGTTATCGAAAAGGCCAAACGTCTTGTCGAACATGGCCGTGACGTCGTGATCCTGCTTGATTCCATCACCCGTCTTGGCCGCGCTTACAACACCGTTGTGCCATCGTCAGGTAAAGTTCTGACCGGTGGTGTGGATGCGAACGCCTTGCAGCGTCCAAAGCGCTTCTTTGGTGCCGCGCGTAATATCGAAGAAGGTGGCTCGCTCACCATCATCGCAACCGCGCTGATCGACACCGGTTCGCGTATGGACGAAGTGATCTTTGAAGAGTTCAAGGGCACTGGTAACTCGGAAATCGTTCTCGATCGTAAGGTTGCTGATAAGCGTATCTTCCCTGCGATGGACATTCTCAAATCCGGCACGCGTAAGGAAGACCTGCTTGTTCCACGCGCCGATCTTCAGAAGATTTTCGTTCTGCGTCGTATTCTGGCTCCAATGGGAACCACCGATGCGATCGAATTCCTGATCGACAAGCTCAAGCAGACGAAGAGCAATGGCGATTTCTTCGATTCAATGAATACCTAGACGATCAATTGTTCAGTTTAGAAAACGCCGCATTGAGAATTCGGCGCGGCGTTTTTATTTGTAGATCTGTGAAACAGTCAGGAATGGCCTCTGAGAAGGATTTCGAGCGCTGCTTTGGTCTCAACCGGCGGAAGGCAGACTTGGCCCTTACAAAGCCACGCAGTGGGGTTTTCTGCGTGGGCTATACCACCTGTTGGGAGCTCTATCGTTTTACCCGCTTCAAATTGTACAAACTTATCCAGTCTACGTGGATCAGGTGTTCGTCGTGCCACTGAAACAAGCGCTCCATCAGCACCTTCATCTGTAATGACCAGAGACAGTGGTTCGGCTGCAAAGCGGCTCGAATTCAATATACCGATCTGACCGTACTGCTGAACCAGAGCGCGTCCCATGGCCTGTTCGACCAGTCGTTCATTTTGAGAATAAAGATGCAGATCGCCTGTTGCGAGAAAAAGGCGCGTGAGGGCTTCGATGATCTGGCTGGTCGCACTTGGAATTGCCTCATCATAATCACCATAGGCATGAAGAATGACATCCTGGGCATTGAGCGCTGAAAACCGGTAATTGCCGGATGCGTCTTTGTTGGCCGCGTCAAGTGCGTCTTTGAGCGCAATCGCATCCCGGACAAAGGTCTTGTCTCCCGTTGCTTCATAAAGTGACAATGCTGCATTCATCATAGAAGCGTAGTCAGATGAAAGGGCAGGGTACAGCAACACCTCTTCCATGCGGCAATGCGCCATCCGACTATTTTGAAAAGATGAACCTATCGAACGATAGGCAATGATTGCATATTCGATCCAGTCAGACCTGTCGAAGCTGCGCCCTGCTTCTGCCAGTGCACGGATTGTAAACGCGTTCCAGTCTGTTAGTGCCTTTTCGTCACGACCCGGGCGAACACGCGTGTTGCGATAGTTCAGAAGTTTTTCTTTCGCGGCTTTAATCTCATCTGGTAACACCGGTGTTTCATCAACCGCATGAAGCCGGTTGAGAATAGTCTTGCCTTCAAAGTTTCCACCAGATTTTATCCCATAAAATTCATTAAATCTTTTGGCCTCTTTGCCCAGTACAGTTTCAATTTCCGTATCTGTGAAGATATAGAATTTGCCTTCTTCGCCTTCACTATCCGCATCAAGGCTGGATGCGAAACTGCCATCAGGTAGCCTCATTTCGCGTAGCAGCCAACCGATAATTTCTTCGATTCGGATACGAAACAATTCATCCTGCGTTTCAGCATAAGCGTAAGTCGCATGTCGAATGAGCTGAGCATTGTCGTAAAGCATCTTTTCAAAATGCGGCACGAGCCAGTTTGCATCAACACTATAGCGGCAAAGCCCGCCGCCGAGATGATCATAGATGCCGCCTTGTAGCATGGTTTTCAGCGACAAAACAAAAGCATCGCGGTGATTTGTTTCCTGATTATAAAGCCATGAGAGCCACAAAGCATCCATGAATGGCGCGTTGGGAAATTTTTGAACCCCATCTATACCGCCACGAATGGGATCAAACATTGTATAAATTCGGTCGGCAATATCGCTAAAGCGTGTAACCTCGTTTGCACATGCTTCGCTTTGTGCGCCGAGCTTTGCTTCAAGATGACTAAATACGGCGTCCGTATTATGGTTAATTTTATCTTGATTTCCTTGCCAGAGATTATTTACGGCCTTCAGAACATCGGTAAAACCGGGCAGGTTATGCCGTGCTTGTGGCGGAAAATACGTTCCACCCCAAAAAGGCTTTCCATCTGGTCGAAGGAACATGGTTAGTGGCCAGCCACCCTGTTGACCCATTGCGCTTAAAGCCGCCATATAGATTTGATCAATATCGGGCCGTTCTTCTCGATCAACCTTTACATTGACGAAGAGTGTATTCATTAACTCCGCCACCTGCGCATCTTCGAAAGACTCATGCGCCATGACATGACACCAGTGGCAGGCGGAATATCCGATCGACAGCAGGATAGGGCGGTTCATTTCTTGCGCGGCTTGTAGTGCATCCTCACCCCATGGCTGCCAATGAACGGGATTATCGGCATGCTGACGCAGATAGGCGCTTGGCTCGCGCCCAAGCCGGTTGCTGCTGATATCTGTCATAAGCCTTTTCTTTCCTGCCACGAATGAATATCACGTGATTATCTATATAGAACGGGAAATCAAATGAGCGAGCGGCAACATCTTCAGGATTCGATTTTTGCATTGTCGAGCGGACGGCTTCCGTCTGGCGTTGCAGTGGTTCGTATATCCGGACCGCGAGTTCGATTCGTAATCGAAACGATTATTGGAAAACCGTTAAAACCGCGCTTCGCCGCTTATAAAACATTTTGTGCGCGAAATGGCGATGCGATTGATCGCGGGCTGGCAATTTTCTTCCCCGGACCAAACAGTTTTACAGGCGAAGATTGCGCTGAATTTCATCTTCACGGCGGTATAGCAGTGGTTGAAAAGCTACTGGAAGAACTCGGCACTTTGCCAAATTGCCGACTTGCAGAAGCCGGGGAATTTACCCGTCGTGCTTTCACCAATGGTAAAATGGACCTGACCATTGCCGAAGGTCTGGCCGATCTGATTGCCGCGGAAACGGAAGGTCAGCGTCGCCTTGCATTGCAGGTGGCATCCGGTTCGCAACGCCAACTTTATACCGATTGGCGTCAAAGGCTTATTCGTGCGCGCGCTCTCATTGAGGCGGAGCTCGATTTCGCCGATGAGAGCGACGTTCCCGGTTCTGTATCAGGCCAAGTGTGGGAACAACTTAAATCCTTACGCACCGAGATCAGCCGCCATATCGAAAGCGGCAAACGTGCCGCGATGCTCCGGGATGGTTTGCATGTTGTGATTGCTGGAGCGCCCAATGCTGGCAAATCCAGCTTGCTTAATTTTCTCGCTGGCCGCGAAATAGCAATCATCTCAGAGGAGGCAGGCACAACGCGCGATTTGCTTGAGGTTAAACTCAATCTAGGCGGTATCCCGGTCTATGTGACAGACACGGCTGGATTGAGGGAGACGGAAAGCAAAGTCGAGCGCATTGGTATTGAACGCGCGCGCGAACGTGCTGCTGAAGCGGATCTGGTTCTACTGCTCGAAGATATGCAGAACCCAATTCCGGTATCTCTTGATAAAAGCGCTGCTGGCATTTGGAGCATTGGCACCAAAGCTGATCTTAGCCCAACTAATGCTGTAAATTGGCAATATCGTATCTCGACCAAGACCGCTGATGGGCTAGACGAATTGTTAAATGCCTTACAGATATTCGCCGAAGAACGGATCGGCCTTATCAATGATGCAGTGCCCACACGTCAAAGGCACATTAATCTTCTTCAATCAACGATCACTGAAATTGAAACCGCCGCTGAACGCGAAGACCTTCCATTGGAGTTGCGTGCTGAGAATATGCGCCGGGCTTCTCAATATCTCGGACGCATCACTGGAGATGTGGACGTTGAAGAAATTCTCGACGTTATTTTCTCGCAGTTCTGCATTGGCAAGTGAGTGATTCACGTGAAACAGCTGCTATAGCCGGATGACCGCAAGAAATGTTTCACGTGAAACATCTGTGGAATCTTCACTGGCTTGTTGACTCCCATCTTTATCCATGAGTCGAGTTTCATTTCAGGTTTATCAAAGAGTTGATCGCGGCTATGGCGGGTTAGCCCTTTCGTTAAAAGCCTAATCATGTCAAAGAGACTACTTTCTAATTTGGATTCGGATGCATCTGGATGAGCACTACAAGTTCTACCGAAGTGCCAGCCTTCGACGTTATTGTCATTGGCGGTGGACATGCGGGCTGCGAAGCTGCAGCGGCCTCCGCACGCGCGGGCGCTCGCACGGCACTCGTCACCCATCGTTTTGATACGATTGGCGTTATGTCCTGCAATCCTGCGATCGGTGGTTTGGGCAAAGGCCATCTTGTTCGCGAAATCGACGCGCTCGATGGGTTGATGGGGCGGGTCGCTGATAGGGCCGGGATCCAGTTCCGTCTGCTCAATCGGCGTAAGGGTCCAGCGGTTCGCGGGCCGAGAACTCAGGCTGATCGAAAGCTTTACAGACTTGCTATGCAAGAGCTGATTTCCGCACAGAAAAACCTAACGGTCGTTGAAGGTGGCGCATCGGATATTCGCGTGACTGACGGCCTCATCACGGGCGTTGTTCTTGGCGATGGGCGCGAGCTGGCCTGTGCAGCTGTGGTGTTGACCACGGGTACCTTTCTAAACGGCCTTATTCACATCGGTGAGAAGAAAATTCCCGCAGGCCGCATGGGTGAGAAACCGGCTCTTGGCCTTTCCGATACATTGCGCAGCATTGGTTTTGCGGTTGGTCGTTTGAAGACAGGCACACCACCGCGTCTAGATGGTCGTACCATTGACTGGCAGAGTCTTGATATGCAGTCGGCAGACGAGGACCCAGTTCCGTTCTCATTAATGACGGATAAGATCACCACACCGCAGATCGATTGTGGTATTACGCGCACAACCCCAGAAACCCACGCTATCATTCGCGCCAATCTCCATCGGTCCGCGATGTATTCAGGTTCGATTGAAGGGGTGGGTCCCCGTTACTGTCCGTCCGTCGAAGACAAGATTGTGAAGTTTGGTGATCGTGATGGCCACCAGATTTTCTTGGAACCAGAAGGACTGGACGATCACACCGTCTATCCGAATGGTATTTCGACTTCTTTGCCGGAAGAGGTTCAGCTCGCTTATCTCAAGACAATCCCTGGGCTTGAGAAGGCAATTATGCTGCAGCCTGGTTACGCGATTGAATATGACTTTATTGATCCGCGAGAGTTAAAGCGCAGTCTTGAAACACGTCGGGTAACGGGTCTTTTCCTGGCCGGGCAGATCAATGGGACGACCGGTTATGAAGAAGCGGCTGCTCAAGGTTTGCTTGCTGGATTGAATGCTGCTAAGCGAGCAGGGGGCAACGAGCCGGTTATTATACAGCGCACAGAAGCCTATATCGGCGTTATGGTTGATGATCTGACATCGCGTGGGGTTAGTGAACCTTATCGCATGTTTACATCGCGGGCAGAGTTCCGCTTGTCTCTGCGAGCTGATAACGCCGATCAGCGTCTGACGCCGCTTGCTGATCAGCTCGGAATTTTGGGTGCTGATCGCCGCGAAAAATTTGCAGATCGTCAGGATGCGCTATCGGCGGCACGTGAGAAGACTAAGGAATTGTC
This sequence comes from Brucella thiophenivorans, assembly GCF_002252445.1. Classification (GTDB taxonomy): domain Bacteria; phylum Pseudomonadota; class Alphaproteobacteria; order Rhizobiales; family Rhizobiaceae; genus Brucella; species Brucella thiophenivorans. The sequence goes on along the minus strand of NZ_NNRJ01000015.1, from coordinate 9,704 downwards.
TATTACACCAAATCAGGCGAGTCACCACGAACTTCATCTCAATCAGGATGGGGTACGTCGTTCGGCTTATGATCTTCTGTCTTACCCGAACATCGATCTGGCTAAACTGCAAACGATCTGGCCTGAGTTGCATAGCATTGATGCTTTGACGCGCGAAGCTTTGGAAATCGAAGCGCAGTATTCGGTCTATATGGATCGCCAGCAAAGTGATATTGCTGTGATGGAACGTGAAGAGCGTCTGTTTATTCCGGCTTCGCTGGATTTTGACGGTATTTCTGGACTGTCGAATGAGCTTAAAGCTAAGCTTAAGCAGCGCAAGCCGGAGACGATTGCCGAAGCGCAACGCGTCGAAGGCATCACACCTGCAGCGCTCGCTCTGCTTATTACACATATTAAAAAGCATGGTGCAAGGGAGCGCGCCGCCGCTAATCTTACAGCGGAACAGGGCGCAGCATGATTGCGGATCCTCGCTACAAGAGTATTCAAAAGATTGTTCCGACTGTTTCACGTGAAACAGTGGATAAGTTGATTGCTTTTGAAGAATTGTTTCGCAAGTGGTCGACAGCGATAAATCTGGCCTCGCCATCCACACTTGCCGATCTTTGGAATCGCCATATTCTGGATAGTGCACAGGTATTTCCACTCGCAGCCGATGCGAAACGCTGGCTTGATTTGGGATCAGGCGGTGGATTTCCGGGCATTGTTACGGCGTGTTTTCTGGCCGAACGAAAAGACGCATCTATTGATCTCGTCGAAAGCGCCGGTAAGAAAGCGGCCTTTCTGCGCACAGCTGCCGGGCATGTGAGTGTTCCTGCGCGCGTTCATGCATCGCGTATAGAAGCGATGTGGGATCAAATTGAAGCGCCCGAGGTTGTTACGGCACGTGCACTGGCTTCGCTGAATTTACTTTTTGAGCTTACCGAACCATGGTTGACCAACGGTTCCAAGGCGCTTTTTCAAAAAGGTCGGGATTACCAGAGGGAAATCGATGAAAGCCGTGTCGGCTGGAGTTTTGATCTGGTACAACATGAAAGTGCTATCGATAACCATTCGGTGATACTTGAGATCAGCAATTTGCGACGTATCTCAGACTAATCCGGAATCGATATGGCAGAAAGCAGCAGGGCGACGGTAATGAGCAAAAGATCTCGGATCATAACCATTGCAAATCAGAAAGGTGGCGTTGGCAAGACAACGACAGCCATCAATCTTGCCACGGCGCTGGCGGCAATTGGCGAAACAGTGCTGATTGTAGACCTCGACCCGCAGGGCAATGCCAGCACGGGTCTGGGTATTGATCGCCTGAACCGTCCTTTGTCATCCTATGATGTGCTGACTCAGGCTGTTTCTGCCAATGATGCAGCGATGCAAAGCGATGTGCCAAACCTCTATATCGTGCCGTCTACGCTTGATCTTCTTGGTATCGAGATGGAAATTGCACAGGCACCGGATCGAACCCGTCGCTTGCGTGATGCATTGCGCTTTGATTCCGTCGTTGCAGAAAAGTTTTCCTATATTCTCGTAGATTGCCCACCATCATTGAACTTGCTGACGCTAAACGCAATGGCTGCGGCTGATTCCGTTATGGTGCCTTTGCAATGCGAATTTTTCGCTCTGGAAGGGCTTAGTCAGCTTTTGCAGACAGTCGATCAAGTTCGTTCCAGTATCAATTCAGAGCTGACAATTCAGGGAATTGTCCTGACAATGTTTGATAGCCGTAACAATCTTGCTTCGCAGGTCGTGGATGACGTTCGAGCATTTATGGGCGAAAAAGTCTATCGGACCGTCATTCCGCGCAATGTGCGGGTGTCGGAAGCGCCGTCGCATGGCAAACCTGCCATTCTTTATGATCTGAAATGTGCAGGCAGTCAGGCTTATTTGCAGCTTGCATCCGAAGTTATTCAACGCGAGCGGCAACTTAAAGCTGCATAAATAGCCAGCATCGCGCTGGCGGTGCCAATACCGATTCGACACCGTAACAATTTCAGGAACTGATGACGATGAACGATGATCCTTCAAAAAAGCGCCTTGGCCGCGGCTTGGCTGCCCTGATTGGTGAAATCGATCGCCCGGCGGAAGAGCGCAAGGTGCCTATTTCCAGTGAGCGCAACGTTCCGATTGAATTCGTAACGCGCAATCCACGCAACCCGCGCCGCATGTTCTCTGAAGTGGAACTGGAAGATCTGGCGCAATCGATCAAGGAACATGGCGTTGTTCAGCCGATTGTCGTGCGTCCGGCACCGGGTGAGCCCGATCGCTTTGAACTGATTGCCGGTGAGCGCCGCTGGCGTGCGTCGCAGCGTGCCGGTGTGGATACGATCCCGATCATCATCCGCGATGTCGATGATCGTGTCGCGCTTGAAATTGCAATCGTTGAAAACGTCCAGCGTGCAGATCTCAATTCAGTCGAAGAAGCTATGGGATATCAGCAGCTTATCGATAATCACGACTATACGCAGAATGATCTCGCGCAGGTCATTGGCAAAAGTCGCAGTCATGTTGCCAACACTTTGCGGCTTCTGAAGCTGCCACAGCGCGTGCAGGATTTCATCTCGGACGGTGCTTTGTCCGCCGGTCATGCGCGTAGCCTGATCACCATGGAAGATCCGACCGCATTGGCGGAGCGCGTGGTCAAGGAAGGCTTGTCCGTGCGTCAGGTTGAAGCCCTGTCGCAGGCACGCAATGGTGCAGAGCCCAAGCCAAACAAGAGTGCGCCTGTTGAGAAAGACGCTGACACCAAGGCACTTGAAAAGCTGCTGTCCGATGTCACGGGCATGAAGGTGGAAATTAATCATCGCGAACGTGGTGGCGAAGTGAAAGTGCGCTATAGCTCGTTGGAACAGCTTGATGAGATTTGCCGTCGCTTGCAGAGCTGATCGTTTCTTTTGAGCGTTTGAAATCTGAAGCCGTGGAACAGTGATTTGTTTCACGGCTTTTTCTTTATCTTGTGCGTGCCTTGATGAGCGCAAAGACGACGATGATCATGGTGATAACACCAATGATAGCACCCACCGCACCTCCCCAGAAAGCTCCGTAGTCGCCGCCAATCAGCCAGCCGAGAGTTGCGCCGATCATGATCAGGAGAATAGGAGGGATGCAGCCAATCATGCATTTATTCCAATGACTTGTATAAGAATGGCCGCCTGACCTGAGATGCGGAATAAGGGACCAGAATAAGGGAATTGTCGATTATTCCGTTGGCTCTAATATTGACGAACAGAAGTACAATCTCAAGATCGCGATGATGATCTCACAGCCTGTTGAACGGGTTCTGGACCTTTGTACTGTGCCTGCTTTTAACGGCTTTTCATCGAAGCGCTAAAAGTCCTATATGATTGAGAGTCAAAGTGCCCAGATCAGAGGGGCGGGGAGAGAGCGCAATTCATGGAACTGCTGACGCAAATCATTATTCATACGCCTGTCTACGTATGGGGATTGTTGGTCTATCTGATCATTACCGGGATCAAAGGGCGTGAAACACAAACAGTTTCGCTCTGGAGAATGCTTTTTGTGCCGGTCATTTTTATCGGCGTTGGCTTCTTGCACTTTGATGACACGTCGAACCAGTTCAGTTCTTTTCTGATGGCCTGGTTCGGAGGACTGGCATTGTTTGCGCCGCTGGGGTTTTTGACCGGGCCGCGCATTCTGGCAGTCGATCGTGAAACCAAGCGCATAGAACGCGCAGGCACAGCGCTGCCGCTGATACGGAACGTGATCTTCTTCTGTGCGCAATATGTGCTGGCAGTTCTGAATGTAATCCATCCAGAAGAACATACCACCCTGATGTATGTAACGGCTGTGGTCTCAGGCGCTTCAGCGGGCTATTTTGGCGGCTGGCTTATTTCACTATGGCGGAAATATCAGGAAAGCACACAAGTTAAGCTTGGATAGATTTGAAACATTTAACCTATCTGCGCGATAGTTTCACGGCTTCCACAGAGATTGCGAGCAGGCATTGGCGGATAATCGGCACCGCCAGAGCCGCATTCTGACGGCTTTCAAGCACGGCGCGTTGCAGACGTTCCATCACGCGGGTGAGACTTTCAGCATTCCAGCGGCTAACAGCATTTTCAATCAGCTTCTTGCGATTGAAAAAGACAGGCGGACGGGCAGAAGCGACCACGACAGAAGCGCTTTTGCGCTCGGTGTCTGAAATATGACGTAGCGTCTGTATCTGCTGGAACTGGCGTGCGGCGGTATTCAGCACCAGAAAGGGTGCAGTCCCAGATTTCACAACCCGGTCAAATGTAATCTCGAAATGCGGCAGGTTACCCATCAGAACCGCATCAACCACTTCATCAGTCGAAAGCCCGGCTACATCGCCAACGGCTTCACGCACGTCATCAATATCAATGCGTTCCTTGCCGCGTGCATAGAGGCACAGCTTTTCCAGCTCGCCGCGCGTGGCTAAACGATCGCCGCCAAGGCTTGCCCGCAACAGCTGGCGCCCGTCCATGGTGATCTGCATTTTCCACTCGGTCAGAACATCGTCGATCACACCGTCTATGCCGCGCGCGTCGTCGCTGTAGCAGGGCAGGGCCATGCCAGCAGAAGCGTTTTCAACAGCGCTGCGCAGACTTGCCCCCTTCTTCAGATCACCAGCTTCAACCAGAATATATGTCTCATGCGGCGGCTCAGTCGCCAAAAGTTTCACGGCATCGGCCAGCTTCTTTTGTCCGGCAGCATTCTTGATCCAGATCAGCCGTTCGCCGCCAAACATGGAAATCGTGCGTGCTTCGTCGGCGAGCTTTGCGGGATCGGCATCGATCTCGTCTGCTTCCATGCGGATGACGGCGAAGGGGTCGTCCAGCGGCAGCTTGGTGGCCTTGGCATAGCGGCGTGCGCGTTCGCTCACCAACCCCTTATCCGGGCCATAGAGAAGCACAACCGGAAACGAGCTGCTCGGCTTGCCAATGAACTGGTCTACTTCGTGTGCTTTTTTCTGCGCCATGAAGATTAACTAGCGCAATTCGCTTTCAAACAAAACAGCCGCCGGTCTTGAAGCGCGGCGGCTGTGGAACAAAGTTGTTTGCAAGTGCTATTCTATTAATAGCGCATCGTCATCAAGTGTCTGACCGCGTACTTTGCGGAACATTTCGATGAGGTCTTCAACGCCAAGGGTCTTACGCTTGTCGCCGGTTACGTCGAGCAGGATCTTGCCGCCATGCAGCATGATCGTGCGGTCGCCGTAATCAAGTGCTTGACGCATGGAATGTGTCACCATCAGCGTTGTAAGCTTGTTTTCAGTGACCAGAGTGCGGGTCAGTTCCATGACAAACTCGGCCATACCCGGATCGAGCGCTGCCGTATGTTCATCAAGCAACAGTACTTCTGAGCCAGCCAAAGTTGCCATGATCAGTGAAAGCGCCTGACGCTGTCCTCCAGACAGCAGTTCCATGCGATCGTGCATACGGTTTTCAAGACCGAGATTAAGACCAGCCACTCGGCCGCGGAACCATTCCCGACGCGTGGAGTTCAACGCATGGGTTAGGCCGCGGCGTGTTCCACGAGATGCAGCCAGTGCGAGGTTTTCTTCAATCGTCAGTGTTCCGCAGCTGCCAGCCAACGGGTCCTGAAATACGCGAGCCACCAGACCGGCGCGATCAGCGGTTGGTTTGCGGCTGACATCCTGCCCGCTGATCACCACTTTGCCAGCCGTAGGGATGACGTCGCCAGCCAGAACGCCCAGCATGGTTGACTTGCCAGCCCCATTGGAGCCAATCACCGTGACAAAAGAACCTTTATCCATTGTCAGGTTGATTTTGTTGAGCACCTGCTTTTCCAGTGGGGTTCCACGACCGAAGATGACCTCGAGATTGGATAATTCGATCATGAGGATGCTCCTCCGCGGCGCAGACGCGGCAATATCAGTGCGAATGTAACGAGAAGCGCCGTCGCGATATTAAGATCGGAGGCTTGGAGGCCAACCATACTTCCATTGGAAAGTGCAAGCTGAATGGCGATACGATAAATGATCGAGCCCAACACACAGCCGATGAGAATGACCAGAATAAGACGGGTGCGCAGCAATGTTTCACCGATAATCACCGCCGCAAGACCGACAACGATCGTACCAACGCCGGATGTCACGTCTGCAAAGCCGTTTGTCTGGGCGAAAAGCGAGCCGCCAAGTGCCACAAGCGCATTTGAGAGTGCCATCCCGAGATAGATCTGGCGATCGGTGCGTACGCCCTGCGCGCGGGCCATTTTCGGATTAGCGCCGGTTGCACGCATGGCAAGGCCCATATCGCTTTCCAGAAAACGCCAGACGAGGAAAACGGTAATTGCAACCAGCACGAATAGGAAGGCCGGACGCACATAATATTCAGGGATGCCATGCCCGAAAAACGGCGATAGCATCGTGTCCTGATTGATCAGCGCAATATTCGGACGTCCCATGATGCGCAGATTGACCGAGAACAGCGCGATCATCGTCAAAATGGATGCCAGCAGGTTGAGAATTTTGAAGCGCACATTGAGCGTGGCTGTCACAAGACCTGCAAGCGAACCCGCGATCATCGCAACACCTGCTGCAAGCCATGCATTCCAGCCGGCAAGGATCAGCACGCCGGTAACAGCCGCACCAAGTGGAAATGAGCCATCCACGGTCAGATCGGGGAAATCAAGCACGCGGAAAGCCAGATAGACGCCGATAGCGACAAAAGAGAAGACGAGGCCCAATTCGACCGCACCCCAGAAGGCGATCTGACTCACATTGAGATTCCTTGTTCTTTGTCGTCATTGAAAATGAAATGTACCTTTTCAGGCACATCGATTCACTGGCTCTCGCACATTCAGGCATTTGCCCTTTCATGTCCGAAAGACCCGCTTCAATCACGACCGGTTTTGATTTGAGTTTGTTCCAAACACATTTGCCTTTGGAACCATTCCCCGGTTTTTCATGCGCAATTTTATTGCTTGCGATTGTTCTGGCTATATCTTTTTCCCGATACAACTCAAAAGCGCCAATAAGCAAGCTTTATCGCTGAAAACCCGCCGAAAAGCCCCAAAGAACATTGATCTGTGCGCCTGTTACAACATTTGAGCGGTAAATTTCGGGTCAGACTTCGCTACGTGCACGCCATAACTCCCAGGCAAAACGTGCGCGAACGCCAATATCAAGGATTGGCCGGGGCGGTAGTGTCGTTGGGCCACCGAGTTTCATCATGTCATCAATCAGCGGATTATCCACGTCACAGGCCATGTCGGCTGCGAGGATGCCGCCGATAGTTCCTTTGGTGATGCCGACGCCGTTCTGGCAAAGCGACGTGTAAACATTCTTGGCTATCTGGCCAAAGCCCGGCGCACCATTGCGTGACAGGCAGATGAAGCCGGTCCATGTGTGTTCCATATCCACGTTCGACAGCATCGGGAAACGCTCATCGAACAGCCGTTTGTGCTCACGCTTGATTGTTTGCCGTCGCGCATCTGACTGGCGCAGCGACGGGCAGAAATGCACGTTCTGCCGAACCAGTATGCGCCGGTCAGAGGTGAGGCGCATGGTGATGCCAGCAAAAGAATTGGCTGGTGTCAGCCCCCATGGATCAGGCGCACCGATGGCTTTATATTCGTGCTCTTCAAGCTGGCGGCTGAGGCTTGCATGGGCTGCGAAATTCAGAAGCTTGCGCCTGAAAAATCCGAACTGCTCACCAAAGCCGTTGACCGTCAGGATCATGGCCGGGGCCTGAATACTGCCCTTAGCGGTGGTGATCAGAATATGCTCGCCATAATCGATTTTGATCACGGCAGAGTTTTCATAAAGCGTGACATTGTCGGGTAGGCTGTCGGCCAGGCCCCGCACCAAGGCGGCGGGATTGAGCAGCGAGGTGCCATAGGTAAAAATTGCTGCTTTGAAATGGTTCGTGCCAAGCCGTTTGGCAAGTTGATCGCCTTCAAGGTAGTCGAAAGGTTCTTTGAGGCGTTCCAGTTCTTTGATGGTCGGTGTGAGAACGTCGCGCACACCCTGATCGGAAACGGCTGCGTGAAACTTGCCGTCCTTTCGCCAGTCGCAGTCAATGTTAAAGCGATCAATCTGCTGTTTGAGGTGATCAATGGCTGCGCGTGCCAATGCGCGATAGCTGTGTGACTTGGCCAGTTCCTCCATGGACGAGCTGACATTGTGCGGCAGATCAATTGCAAAACCGGCAGCGCGTCCTGACGTGCCTTTGCCGACCTCCTGCGCGTCGATCAATGCGATCTGATCATCAGGGCGGTTTTCGGCCAGCCTTCGTGCCGCAGCCACGCCCGCGTAACCCGCACCAAGCACGATCCAGTCGGCTTTGATATAGCCTTTCAATGCCGCGCAAGGCTTGCGGACAGGCAGTATTTTGCTCCAGCCATTGGTTTTGTCATCAGCCGGAAGGATGCGAATTGCAGGCATTTTAGAAGCTCGACATGTGTGACACAGGTTTCGAAGAAAGGTTTTGTAGCAAATTTTTGATTAGATCAAATGCTGCGTTACCTCTGGGTGCAATTTATGCTGCGAGTTCCTCAAACATCGCGATAGCGAGTTGGAAGATTGGCTTTTGGGGAGACGGTGTGGTTCAAGCCTTGACGCGCATGAGCCCCTTCGAAATCAACTGTCATTCGCTAGCTGTCCACCAAACTACCCTACAGCGGTGGCGTTATAGCTCAGCAGAAGTAAAAAAATGCGACATAACCTTTGCTACTGTGACGAAAGTAGCACTTCCTCGACACCACAGTCGTTCGATGGAGCGCTCGCGGTCTCTAACTCTTTACGAGCAGATTGAATATCAGCGAGGAACTCGGGGCTGCTATGCAGTCTAGCAACGGTTGCAGCCCCCATAATGCGTCCCGCATCGACGTCACTTTGCCAATGCGCATCGCAGATCACCCGGCTTTGCCCGAATGACAATCCGCGCTTGAACAGATTATCAGCGCGCTTTGGGTTTATTTCGGCCAGAGTGAGTGCCCATGCCCAGCCTGCAGCTGTATGTCCAGATGGATAGGAACCGTCATGACGCAGCACGTCTTCCTCATCCGGTTGACATGTGCCCTCACTATGCGCGACGAACGGGCGGGTTCGGTTATATTCATTCTTAATGCCATAGGTTGATAGCCCCGCATCGGTTAGCACCCGTTGCATCAAACCATAAAGATGCGGCGTCTTCTCTTCGCTGATCTCTGCACCCATAGCGCAAGAGAAATTCTTAGCAGGCTGGGGAAATTGCAAATCTGCAACTTTTCGCGCCAGATCCCAGCGTGCTGTTCCGCGCAGCGCAAGTGTTGCTTCTCTTGCAGCCTCATCACGCGCAAGTGCCGCACTGCCGGCCGCCGGAGGAGGTCCCAGCAAAACACGGCTATCGGGCAAATCATTGGGTTGCAGATAGCCGGGAGTGAGATGAAAGTGTGGATCCGTCACCTTTGGTCCAGCCGCTGTTTCCGCGATCGCCGAACCGATGGTTTGGCCAGACAATAATGCTACGGCAGTGACGCAGGTCATTTTATAGATCTTCGACAACATTCACCTACTCCTCAAGAAATAGCACGGACAACCATCCGTCCGTATGGTGCCCGCATATTGCCGATATGCTTTAGTTTAAGGGTTTGGCTTCAGGGAACGTCCACTCGCCGTTGAGAATGGATTGATCCGGGCGATAAAGCCGAACGGTATAATTCCAACCGTCGACAATCGGCAAGCAATTTGGGATTTTTCCATCACAACCACCGAACTGGGCAGTTAC
>NZ_NNRJ01000014.1 GCF_002252445.1 Brucella thiophenivorans | reverse complement strand
CGTCGCGTTCATGGGCTTGTTCGCGAGATTTTCCATGGATGTCTCTGACTTCACCATAGCGGCGAGAAGTGTATCGCTATCAGCTTATCCCGACGAGGGACAACGGGCCGGCTATCTGGCGCTGGGGCTTTTGCTGGTATTAGCGGCATTGATTGGCCTGCAACTGTCTTTGATGCCTTCAGCTCTGTTTGCCTTTTGCGCCACACTTTGTTTTGTGCAGCTGTCTCCCAAAACATTGCGGTGGTTTCAAACGACCAGAAGTATGCGCCGCATAATCCAAGCATGGCGGGCTACAAATGCTGTGCCTGTGGTATTCCGCTGCGCCCTGCTTTCATTGATCGTTCTGATCTGCCTTGTGGGACTTGCTTTTGAGCCGCACCTGCTTGCGTTGGAACTGGTGATTAATGTGCTTTTCTGTGCGGTTGTGCTGCTTTTTATGGGGCCTCAGGATCGTAGAATGACATCCGATACAGAATAAAGATTGTTGTAATGCGATTTACCAGACAGGCCGAGCTTTCTATTGAGGTTCTCGTTTTATGCGCGAGAGCAGCCAATGGCGATGCTGTTACGACGCGTGAAGCAGCAGAGGCAACCGGCACCACGAAAGATCATGCTGCGCAGATCGTGACAGATTTGATCCATCATGGCTTTCTGGTTGGCACACGTGGACGCGGCGGTGGTATTCGTCTGGCGCAACCGGCTTATACAATCAATGTCGGCACAGTGTTGCGATTGGTTCAGCCGGGCTTTGGTGTTCACGCGCAGGCATCGAAGGAAGCTGGCGGGAATTCTGCTTTTGGTATGTTGTTGCAAGCAGCAATGCGTTCCTTTGTTGCAGCCTTTGACGATTTCACTATTGCCGATCTGAGCATTGAAACCAGTGACGGACGGCTTGCCTGTCTCGATTGCGATCTGCGCAATCTCATCAATCATGGACAGATGTTATCAGAGCTTCGACGCAAAGGCGATCATGCGTCGTTGCCTTTCGTTGTAGATGCATCATGAATGGTGCTTCGGATCATGGACGGACAATTGGCTGGTCAACCGAATTTGTACTTTGGGCTGGGGCAAGCCTGATTGTGTTATCGGTGCATGTCGGCACTGCGATGTGGCTTTTGCGTCAGCCCGAAATGCTTGCTGCCGATAACGCGCCCCCTGCTGCCATCATGATCGAACTTGCGGACATGCCGGAAGCGGCCATGACGGAAGAAAACGAAGTTTCGGCTGATGAGATAACTGCGGATGCAAGTGCGCCCGTTGAAAAGATTGAGGAACCTGTTGATGAGCCTGAGCAGGAAGCGGTTCAAGACGAGCCCCAGCTTGTGGAACAGGAAGAACTGGAAGAGGAACTGACACAGCTCGATAAAGTGGAGGTTCCGCTTCCATCCGCAAAACCGAAGCCACCACAGCGAAAGAAAGAGATTGTTCAGAAAGAAAAGCTGGTCAAGAAGCCTCAGCAGCAGGCATCCTCAAAGCAAGCGGTACAAGCGCAAGCGCAGGTTAAACAGTCAAACCGCAACGCGGCACGGCAATCTGCATCGGGGCTGTTTGCCTCCACAATAACGCCAGCCCGCTGGCAGTCGCGTTTAATGGCGCATCTCGAACGCCGAAAGAAATATCCTTCAGGCGCAAGATCACGTCGCGAGGAAGGCGTGGTTTATGTCCGCTTTCAGATTGACGATACGGGTAAGGTTTTGTCTGCATCCCTTGCAAAGTCTTCAGGCTGGTTCGAACTGGACAATGAAGTGCTGTCTCTTGTGCAGCGTGCCTCGCCCGTTCCCGCACCGCCTCCAGGTGCAAATAAGATCATTACTGCACCTGTTCGATTCAATAGAAGATAATTTGATCGGATATTATCACTTTGTTCGATGTGCAAGGCGAGGATGCTCAGGTCAGTCACGCTTGGGTCAAGAGTAGAAAATTACCAATCAATTTTGCCAAGGTTTTTGGATATATTTCCTAAATGTTCTTACCGCTCCCGTACATAGCCGAACCATGTGCTGAGTTGAATTCAACAATATGACCGGTGAGAAAATTAATATCTCACCGGTCATAAACTTATTCAATAAGGTCTAAAACTTTACGCTAAGCTTGGCTTTACCCGAGTTTTGATTAAAATTCGAACCATACTGACCTGAATATTCGAGACCTAACGTGGTCTGGTTGCCGAGATTTATGTCAAACCCAGCCTTGATAATCGCGGTGTCTTTAGAAATTGGCGCGCCAGCGACTTCAAAGACCATTCCATCGTCAAATGCAGCGGCTGTGGTCGGTATAGTGTCGCCATAGGCGTGCTGCCAACCGACAGTGCCGTTGAGCTTCGCATTCATGCTACCAAATACGACGGGAGCGGAAGCGCGAAGACCAAGCGTGGTGAAAGTGGTCGTCGTCGTTTCTTTTCCGATCTGAAGCGCGGCATTGCCACCATTCTCATTAAACCGGTCGGTTTGCAGTCGCACCACAGCAACATTCGCAAATGGCTCAATGACTGTTTCGTTCAGATCGAAACGATGTGAGAGTTCACCAAAGGCCTGGAAGCTATTTGCGCTGTAATTTGCATCAAGGTTTTCTGAAAAGCCCGGAAAGGCGACAAAATGATCGGTTTCGATTTTGTGCCAGCTATAAGCCAGCCCTGCTTTGAGCAGCGTTGCATCCCATTGAGTACCGCCATAGATTCCAAGATGATAGTTATCGCTGTGGCCAGATGAACTACGAGCATTCACATCGAAACTGGTACGGCTGTATCCTGCGAGTGCGCCCAGTCTCCAATTTTCGACGACTTCCGCATCATAACCCGCAACAAAGCCGCCCGTCGATTGCTTCAGCTTACCAACACTTCCATCAGCCCGGGTTTCACTCCATTGGCCAAGCGCCTGTCCCCAGATTGCTGCGCGCGCTACAGAAACCTGCGCTGACGCTTTATCCGTTGCTACCGACGATGATGCCGCACTCTGCCCCGCACCAACAAACGCCGCGCCAATGCGGTCCATAACGGCATCTCGAACGATGGAGCTGTCATTGATGATCGCAGTTTTCGTCGAAGCATGAATTTCGCCAGACAGGGCATTGAAAGCACGACGTACATTGTCTTCGCTATCCTGCATGACGACGGTGTCGTAAACCGCGTTACCGGCCCCAAGAGCTTCGACCGCAAGTGCAACAGACCTTTGATTGCCGGTCTTTGCGGTGGAAACAAAGTCGACGTCGTTTCGAGCCAGATCAAGGTAAACATTGTTGGCATCATAGGCCAAGCCAAGGTCCACAAATGGCATGTTCTGGCTTAGATCTCCAAACGACCCCGTGATGCCGCCTTCCGCACTCAGAAGGGTATAGCGTTTGCCCGGCATATAGGTGCCTGCTGCTTTTTCAATATAGACCTTTGCGCCACCCAGCGTTGCGGTTCCGCTGACATCAATACGGTCACTTTTGCCGGAAGCGTCGATTTCAGCGACATAAGTGGCCGCTGCATCAAAGGTAAGATCGCCTGCTACCTTAAGTGTTCCGATGGAATTGCCGGGTGCGATGATGCTGCCAGCACCGGCATAAAGTCCGCCGATAAATCCTGCACCACCAAGATGAGCCCCATTTTCGACGCTGACCACGCCGCCAAGGAAGGCACCAGAATGGGAGGCGTCCCCAATAACCAGGCCACCTTCTTTTACAGTTGTCCCACCTGTATAGTTGTTTGAACCGTTCAGAACCAGAATACCCGTTCCGGACTTCGTCAGGCTGCCAGTACCATCAATATTGCCATCAAAACGCGTATTGGCGGACTGGTTTATAGTCAAATCAGCCGAACCAAGGCTCAATATACCGCCTTCACCCATCAGCGACGACATGCTCACATTGAAATTATTGAGATCAAGCTTGCCACCGTTCACCGCAAAGGCCGTGTTGTTGACGAATGCGCCATCCGCACCGGCTTGAAGCACTCCGCCTTCAACTAAGGTTCCGCCCGTATAGTTGTTTGATTGCCCCAGAATGAGCGTGCCAGCTCCACGCTTGAGCAAAGCGCCTTCGCCGGTGGCTTGCTGCAGCAACGTGACGCGGCTATTCGCATTAGCGATGTCGATCCATCCAAGTCCCTCAAGTGACACGGTGCGATCCAGCGTTTTCATATCGCTGCCAGTAATACGTAAACCACCACCTATTAATCGCAGACGAGCATTGGCATTTCCCAACGCGGCATCTTCGCTGACGAGGATCGTTCCGCCGTCAGTGACTGCTGTTTCGCCAATGAAGGAGTGATCATCGATGCAATAATCTTCGATGGCCTGCTCGAAACGCGCATCCGTGCTATCGCAGTTGAGCAGCGTCTTTTTTTCTTCAAGCGTCAAATTATTTAAAACTGGCTTGCCATTGGCATCCGAAATCTGACCGAGATAGAGGTCGGTACGGTGATTGTTTCGCGTTAGAACAAATTCTTTATTCTTGTCGGCAAAACCGTAAGCATTGGTACCCCAAACAAGACGCGTTTTCTGGACTTGGTTTTCTGAATAGGTGTCCAGCTGAGGCCCGACCCAGCGGAAATCATGCGCAACAGGTTCATGATCGGAGATTGCTTCTGGCTGGCGGCCCGGCCGGGTAACTTTTACGTCTTTGATTACTCCGGTGTATGGATCGGCAGGGTCATCCACAATCTCATACCATTTCCCAAATGGCCGCGAGACGAGGAAGTGATCGATCTTTGCACGGTCCCAGCTCGCCCAGGTATTGGTTGCGTCTTCGCCTGCCGATGGCCATGTGGTGCTACCGTCGTTGAGATCGTGTGGCTTAAAGCCTTCGCGGACAGCATCAGTCTGAAGCAGCATATACTGCTTTTTGAGCACATTCATGGTAACCGGCAAGTTGTTGTCAACCGCATAGGTTTCTTCTGCAAGACCCACATCCTTACCAGCCTTGTACGCGGCTGAAAGAGCGTCACCCCATTGCTTCCATGTCAAGTTGTCGATGTTCTGTCCGGCATATGCTTCCTGAATGACGGCACGCATTGTTGGTTGATTAGCATTGAGAATATATTGGCGTGTAAGATCGCGGTAAAAGTTGTTTCCATCTGACTGCTGCATCAGTCGGATCTGCGCATCAATGTGATGAAGACCACGTTCAGAAACGTCGCCCGCATTGAAATCACCCATGACGATAATGGGCTGGGTCGACCCTTTCGCCCAGGTATTGAGCGCTTTGGCTTCGCTCAGACGACCAGTAGAACCGTCTGCGTAGTCCAAATGAACGGTACCAATCAATGTCTTCGGGCGGGAGCCCTGAGCATCCAGCTGGGTGTAGCTGACAAAACGCCCCTGTGTCGATCCGCCGAGATTAAGCGTTCCAAACGTACCTGGCAGACGCGAAATAATACCCACATCACCGATCTGTACGTTTCCATAAGAGCCACGGCCAGCGGTTTGGAGGAAATCGGGTATCCGCGTGACATAGGTACTACCATTGATCTCCTGCATACCGAGGACATCGAAATTCGCGGCTTTCATAAAATCCGCTGTTAATTCCGGGTTCTGTTTGAACTTATTCCAGATATTGAGCGTCATCACGCGAATATCGTAGCTCTCGGCCGCGCCTGCCGGAGTGGCGGCAATTCCTGCGCCTGCAACACCACATAAAAGCTGCGCAGTTAAAGCCAGAAGTTTTCGGTTGCGTTTGGTTGTCCCCAGTAACATCCCTCGGTCCTTATCTTGGAAAATGCATCCATTTCATCATTGTGACAGCCAGAGTGATTGTCCAACTTCACCTGATGCGGAAATGACAGAGTTCAATGTCACTTTTATTACATTTTGCTCAATGTTGATTATCCAAGACTCGCCTACGGCATCTTTTGAACAGTAGATGTCATTAATATTACATTTTTATTTGCTAGGGCTTCCGGTACTTCTTGTGGCCTAAGCCCACAATTTCCTTGCCTATTTCAACCCGGGAATGAGAAATGGATCTGAGCAACCAAGCGCATAAGGATGCGACGGCAAACATGAGCGAACTTTCCATTTCCGGTGGCAAGAAAAAGGAAATCCGGCAGCAACTGCTGCTTCAGTGGATTGAGAACAGCCATTATGTTTCGCTTGAGGAAATCGCGGAACGTTTCCACGTGACGACTCAAACAGCCCGACGCGACATCGCCGATCTGGAGCATAAGGGTAAAGTCAGAAGATTACATGGCGGCGTATCCCAACTCGCTCCACTTGATCCCGTCACCTATCGTCAACGCAGACATGACCGGGCAGCCGAGAAAGCACGCATTGCTGAGGCTGTGGTTACGCTCATTCCCGATAACGCCACCATTTTTCTTGATACTGGCACCACATGCGAAGCTATTGCCAATGCCCTTATAAGCAGAGAGCGCCTGCACGTCGTTACATACAGCCTTCGATCAGCAGCCATTATCAGTGAAAAGACAGACTTCACCTTAGCGGTTCCGGGTGGTTTTGTTCGACCAATCGATGGCGGAATGTTTCAGGAAGATACGCCGGAATTCATCCGACGCTTCAAGTTCGACTATGCGATAATTTCCGTCAGCGGCGTAGATAATGACGGCGATCTGTGTGACGACGATCATACGGAAGTAGCCGTTGTTTCAGCTGCGTTGCGGCAGGCCGCACACAAGCTGCTCGCAGTGGACAGCTCAAAATTTGGCAAACGTGCGATGGTCAGGCTTGGTTCAGTTCACGACATTACCGCAGTTATAACCAATGAGATGCCAGCCTCGCCTTTGTCGACCCTTTTGAGAGAAGCAAATATCCCTATCGTTCTCTCGACGTAGACAGATTTGGTGTTGATTTCTAGTTCATCACTACCAGAGCATATCTTTAGAACGTTGAATTGATTGTGAAGCGACAATAGTGGTTCTGTCTGATTCAAAGTTTTCAGCGATTGAGACGATTGATTGGGCGAGCGTTAAGTAATGACCTTCGGTCACTCGCTTTGAAGGCTGCAAGCAACGGATCCCCGGTCCGCAGTGCCGGTGTATTGGGTTTCGTATATCGGCGACGACAGCAATCCGCCGATCCAGTGAATCAATTACCGGTCGAACGGCCTGGACACGAAAATGACGAGACTGCGTGGACAGTCTCAGCGCGGTTAAAGATGTCACGCTGGCCTTCCACATGGACACTGGAAGACAACCACATTCACCGGCGCGCTTCGCCTTTCAGTTATGCTAGCACCTATGGTGCTTGAGGGCGCGATGAACACTGATGCATTTCGTGCTTCCATCGATCTGATTCAATCAGATCGAAACACGCGATCAAAAATCTAAGGAAGCGATCAAAGCGGCAGGTGCTCAACTGCGGTATCTGCCGCGCTATAGTCCCGATTTCATTCCGATGAAAACGGCATTTTCGCAGCTCAAAGCCCAACTGAGGGTGAAAGCTGAACGCTCAATTGAAGCTCTATGGGATGCCGTAGGCGCAAAGTCATAAAACTGTTCGAACCTGCGGAGTGCGCGAACTACTTCGCCGTATGCGGTATGAACCAACATTAAATTGGTATTTATCATTAGTTATTGTCAAATCTGATATAAATATAATTTTAGAATTACCACTAGCAATGTATGTAATCGTTCTTGTTTCCCTCATTGGGCCAAATACGTGCGATAAACCAGCAAGCGTGGCAAAATCAGATAACGCTATGTGGGATTAGAAACTAATGCTATCTGTTCCAGCTCTCGCACCGATGATATTGCATTGCGACATATCGGTAATACTAATATTTATATAATATAAAAAATTAGTAAGATCTGTCGCAGAAATATATTTTTCGCAGAATGCTGGTTACCGTCGCTCTGTTGGAAAAATTTGGTCGGCTAGAATTTGCCTTATCTCTGAGTGCAATTATGCTGCGAAATCTGTCAGCATCGCGAATGGTGAACAATTGTCCTTTGCGACAAAGCCAAAGAAAAGGGCGGGAGTTCATCCCGCCCTTAGCATATACATTATGGATCGCGATTATTCGACCTTGCTGGTGGCGCGGTCGATAACAGCCTGCGGGAATTCGACGCCCATTTTCTTGGCAGCGCTAAGATTGATGACAAGGTCGGTGCCTTTGGCGATTTCGACAGGAATATCAGCTGGCTTTTCGCCCTTGAGGATGGCTACAACCTTTGCGCCGGTCTGCTTGCCAACGTCGTAATAGTTAAAGCCGAGAGCAGCCAGTGCACCGCGTTTTACCGAATCTGTATCTGCGGTGAAGAGTGGCAGCTTGCTTTCTTCAGCAACACCGACAGCGCTTTCAAGGGCTGAAACGATGGTGTTGTCGGTTGGCACATACATGGCATCCGCGCGGCCAACGAGTGCACGCGCAGCACCCTGAACTTCTGCCGACTTGGTTGCAGCCGATTCAACGATTTCGATGTTTTCAGCCGCAGCTGCTTCTTTCAAGGCTGCGAGAAGCGAGACCGAATTGGTTTCACCGGAATTGTAAAGATAGCCGAGCTTCTTGATGTTCGGCATCACTTCCTTGATCAGCTTGATATGCTCGACCACTGGCGACATGTCGGAAAGGCCGGTTACATTGCCGCCGGGCTTTGCCATGTCTTTTACAAGCTGCGCGCCGACCGGATCGGAAACGGCGGTGAAGACGATCGGAATATCGCGCGTTGCAGAAACCACTGCCTGTGCTGAAGGCGTTGAGATGGGAACGATGACATCAGGACCATCGCCAACAAACTGGCGTGCGATTTGGGCTGCGGTTGCCGGATTTCCCTGAGCGGACTGATAGACGAATGTCAGATTTTCGCCTTCCTTGAAGCCAGCTTCTGCCAGCGCATCCTTGACGCCGTCACGGGCTGCATCAAGAGCTGGATGCTCAACAATTGCGGTTACAGCAACCGTGACATCCTTGGCTTGTGCATGCGTGGTGATGGCTGTTGCGGCCAGCAATGCCAGAAGAATGGCCTGAAATTTGGAACGCATGAAAATCTCCCCTGTTTTGGTGCGTCATCTATCGGCATAGACTCAATATTCGGTTCCCCGGGTTCAAGGCTTATCCGCATCTTTTGAGGCTTAATCTGGTCTTTAAAGACTGTCAACGCTTACCCATTAAGCGCCTTCGTTTGCCCGTTATATTCTGTTTCATGAACACAGTGTTCAGCCCACTTTCAATAGCTATCGCATACCGCCATATTCTGCGAGAACACTTGAAAAGTGCAACGCACTCAAGGAATGAGAATATGAAAAAGATAGGCTTTCTTTCATTCGGTCACTGGTCGCCATCGCCGCAGTCGGCAACCCGTTCTGCGGGTGATGCTTTGCTGCAATCAATTGATCTGGCCGTTGCCGCTGAGGAACTCGGCGCTGATGGCGCTTATTTTCGTGTGCACCATTTTGCACGCCAGCTTGCGTCACCTTTTCCGTTGCTCGCAGCAGTTGGTGCGAAGACCAGCAAGATCGAAATCGGCACCGCCGTGATCGATATGCGCTATGAGAACCCGCTTTATATGGCGGAGGATGCCGGTGCTGCTGATCTTATATCAAAGGGCCGCTTGCAACTTGGTCTGAGCCGTGGGTCGCCGGAACAGGTGATTGATGGCTGGCGTTACTTCGGTTTTGAACCAGAAGAAGGGTCAAGTGACGCTGATATGGGTCGTAAACATGGTGAGGCTTTCTTCGAGGCTCTCAAAGGTCAGGGCTTTGCCCAGCCAAATCCGCGTCCGATGTTTCCCAATCCGCCCGGCCTGTTGCGTCTTGAGCCGCATTCAGAAGGTTTGCGGGATCGTATCTGGTGGGGCGCAGGTTCCAACGCCACGGCTCGCTGGGCTGCAAAACTTGGCATGAACCTGCAAAGCTCCACTTTGAAAGATGATGAAACGGGCGAGCCGTTCCACGTTCAGCAGGCAGCACAGATCCGTGCTTATCGCGAAGCCTGGAAAGAAGCTGGACATGGACATGAGCCACGCGTTTCTGTGAGCCGCAGTATCTTTGCGCTGGTTGATGATCGCGACCGTGCTTATTTTGGTGGTGGCAGCAAGGAGCAGGATTCCATCGGCTATATTGATGAGAATACCCGCGCTATTTTTGGTCGTTCCTACGCTGCGGAGCCAGAGGCGCTGATCAAAGAGCTTGCGCAAGATGAGGCTGTTGCCGAAGCTGATACGCTTTTGTTGACGGTGCCCAACCAGCTTGGCGTCGATTACAATGCCCATGTTATTGAGGCGATCCTCAAGCATGTCGCACCGGAACTCGGCTGGCGATAGAAGCGTAGCTATTAAATGTTAGATCGGTTCCTGTTTAGAGCGTATCCCGAAAAGTATGAAATGGTTTTCGGAATAAGATGCGCGTCAAAACAAATATTTAGAGCGCCGATCTGATCCAATCAGATCAAAACGCGCTCTAAACAGATGCCTTGAAACCCCTCTATCTATTTGTCTTTACGCATTATCCCACGCAAAACCGCTCTGCACTTTTGCTGGAAATAATCTTACCTCGCGGCACAATGTGCCGCGAGGTTTGTAGAGTTCACGCGCAGTTCGCCCAAACACCGCTTCAGACGTTTCGGCATGCGCTTGCGTCAAAATTCTCCAAATACCCTTACCGTTGCACCCACTGCATTTTCGCGCGATGCGGTGCGGATGATATAGGGCATGAGTGAAAGGCCAGTTTGGTCATTGAAGGCGTAGCTCAAGCTGGTCGATGCCGAGCCTCTTGTGTGCGAAAAGTCGGAGCCATAGATCAATGCGCCGATATAATTCGCTCTCGCATCAAATTCTGGATCTTTGTGCGCAATATCCTGCTCGATTTCGACATTTACAGACCATCGGAGCCGGTCACTGAATGGCATACTATAATTTGCACCTGCATAAGCGGTCGTCAGTTCATATTTCATATCGCTATAGGTGAATGGGAACAGTGCATTTGTTTCCGTATAACCGTCCATGGAAATATCGCTGTAACGAAGGCCGCCATAAGTGCCAAACCGTGCATTGTTGAAGCTCAGATTTTCGCTCTGTCCAAACTCCAATGCTGTGCTCCAGCCTTGTACGCGTGTTTCGCCGGTTCCGCGTTCCGTATAAGGAAGGAGAGGCCGCGTAATTTCCGTATCATACCGATTTCCCGAAAGGCTTGCCCGCACATACCAGTCACCGTTGGCTGTCTTGTCTTTCCATTGCGCATAGATCCCGCCGCCGAGATTGTCGTTACCCGTATCGAAGCCATCGGGTTGTTCCTGCCAGAAGGAATGCGCAATGGTAGCGCCCGCCGAAAAATTGTCGGTAAAGGCATGTCCGAGTGTGAAACCTGCGAGCAAATCCCGCTGATCGCCAAACCCGCTTATGTCCGTGAATTGCGAATAGCAAGTTTGGCCTGCGCTATCCACCGTACAATAACCCTGCAATTTATTCAGTGTCAGGCGCTGCGCCTCCATCGCCGAGAAGCTGCTGAATGCGAGTTTCATCACAGTCGCAACAGTGTGGTTGACGTCTATGACCACCGGGGTGACCACGGGGCCGGGCGATGGAGAATTAGGGATTGAACCGGAGCCAGAACCAGCCCCGGGCTGAGTTGGTTTTGTTCCAGGGGTGCCGCCAGAGTTTCCATCTGGATCCACCTCAGGATTTGGCGGCGTCGTTTCAGGATCAGTTCCTGACCCATTTCCGGGATCAACGCCGGGGCCGGTTCCAGGATCAATGCTCGGATCGGTGCCTGGGTTTATTGCCGGTAGTTTCCAGAGGGTTGCATGGAGATCCCCTTCTGCGGTTTCAGCAGTTCCTACGATGACACTACCATCGTCAGAAATATCCCATGCAAGGGCGTTATTACCGCCGATTGTACCAAGGTCGATCATGCCATCATGTGCGGTCCATCGGAAAGCGCGCATAAACATCGTATCCGTATAGCTGTAACCAACCACCGCACTGCCACTGTCCGTCATATTCAAAGCATGGGAAAGCTCTCCACCCAACGAGCCGAGACTCATCATTCCAGTTTCAGACGTCCATCGAAAAGCCTGGTTAAAATTGTTGTCTACAGTCATTGTTCCAACAACGACTTTTCCGTCACTGGAAACAAAGTCAGCGATGCTGTGTTGCGTGCTTCCCTGCGGACTGAGGTCGACCATTCCAGTGGTTTTAGTCCAGCGGAAAGCATGTTGCTGTTGATCAGCGGTATCGCTGGTGCCGACGATCACAGATCCGTCTGCTGAAACGCTGCGCGCTGTGGAATTGAAGCCGCCCAGCGTTTCCAGGCTGACCATGCCGGTCGCCTGTGACCATCGAAAGGCGTGTGTTTCAGACGTCGCGGTTGAGCTGTAGCCGACGATTGTGCTGCCATCGGCAGAAACGGCGTGAGAGAAGGAGGACGTGCCCCCCAAAGTGTTGAGGCTTGTGATGCCATCCTGAGGCGTCCAGCGGAACGCATTGGTTACTGTGTCGCCAGCAAGATTGCTGTCACCTGTTACCACGTTACCGTCAGCCGAAATGCCTCTCGTGAGCGACATTGTTCCACCCAAGGTGCCGATGTCACGCATGCCTGTGTCTCGGGTCCACCAGAATGCGCTTACCTGTGTAGGACCAACAGAACTGCTGCCTATTGCAGCGCGACCATTCGCTGAAATCGTCTGTAGCGCTGTTTCGCCGGTACCACTGAGCGAACCAATATCGGTTATGCCATCCTGCGTGATGACAAAGGATTTGTCGTAGGTGCCGCTTAGTGACATCCGCCGCACGCCAAATACCTTGCCATCAGCAGATATGCTGACCCCATCGGCTCTTGATCCCCCGAAAGAACCATGAACCTCATAGACTGGTGTGTCAGCCCACGCTTGAGAGCTAATCACAACAAGTATAGTTGATTTTAGAATTATCTTACATACTGACATGGTAATAATACAGCTCTCAATTAGTATTTTATAATTTAACCGCATATAATTTTTAATATAGTCTGAAAATATACTAGTGATATGGCGATGGAAAAATCAAGCACCATTGCAATTTATATTTACAATCTCGCGGGCAATATGTGGGGGTGGGCTTAGAGCGCGTTTCGATCTGATAGGATCAGATCGGCGCTCTCAATATTTGCTTTGACGCGCATCTCTGTCCGAAAATGATCTTACACTTTTCGGAATGCACTCCAATATGCGTCATCAAGTATTGCGCTGAACGGATCAGAGCATTTCTATCAATCAGGGCGTATTTTTTATCTTGCGATACGTATTTGGATTAAAATGGGAAAGCGGCTTATTGTGTCGATTGCAAGCCGTTCAATGCAAGCAGGTGTTTCATGCGTTGGATGGCGAGTTCCGGCTGGTCGAGAGTATTTGCTTGATCAGCAAGGCGGAAAATATCGGCATAATGGATAACGCCACGTGCCGATTGCATTCCGGCGGGCATGGTGAAATGGCTCTGATGACCATTCAACCAGGCGAGAAACACAACGCCTGCCTTGTAATATTGCGTCGGTGCTTCAAATATTTTGCGTGATAGCGGCACGGTTGGCTCGATGATCGCGCGGAAACGCTCCGTGTCTCCATTGGCAAGATGTGCCAATGCGCTTGAAGCCTGAGGTGCGACCGCGTCGAAAATACCAAGCAGTGCATGGCTGTGCTTGTTGCCGTCACCTTCGATCAGCGGTGCATAATTGAAATCATCGCCCGTGAAACACAGCACACCTTCCGGCAGGCGGTTGCGGAGTGCGATTTCATAGCGTTCTTCGAGAAGTGAAATCTTGATGCCTTCAACCTTGTGGCGGTTGGCTTCTATGATATTGATGACGGTATCAAGCGCATCCTCGAATTGGGCTGCGCCCCAATAACCTTTGAGTTGTGGGTCGAACATATCGCCCAGCCAGTGCAGCACCACTTTTTGGCGCGCGTTTGTGAGGATGTGGTTGTAAACCTTGACGTAATCTTCAGGCGAGCGGGCGATACGCGCTAAGGCGCGGCTGGCCATGAGAATGAAACGACCGCCGTGTTTTTCGATGAATTCAGCCTGTGTTTCATAGGCTCTAATCACCTCGTCGAGGCTCTTTGCGTCTGCTGGGTCGAGATGATCAGTTCCGGCGCCGCAGGCGAGATCGGCACCCGCAACAGTCTTGCTTTCTGCAAGCGAGCGGCGGATCAGTTCTTGTGCGCCTGCCCAGTTAAGTCCCATGCCGCGTTGTGAGGTGTCCATCGCTTCTGCGATTTGAAAGCCGAGACTCCAGAGGTGATGACGGAAAGCCATGGTCGCGTCCCAATCAATTGCCGGATTGTTCCATGGATTGCTGTCTCTGAGTGGGTCTGAAACCACATGTGCTGCGGCATAGGCAATGCGGTTGAACCGGGGAGGAGAGGTGGGGCGCGGTGTCGGTGTGCCCGTCATGCGATAGGGTTTTAAACCGCCGTCCGCGAATGGCAGGGTGAGTACGGTTTCCGATGATGCGCTCATGTCAGTCCTCCAACTCCATGAGGAGTACTCATAATTTAGATCGTTCCAATTGGCAATACGGGACAGAATATGGCGAAATTGTGCAAAAATAGCGGGTTTTCTGTGAAGTTGCAAAAGTGGATACTTTTATTGGTGAAATAATGAAAATAGACGCTCTATTTCCGGATTTCCAACAGCATTATTGGGCTTCTTTTGCGATAGTTCTGAGAACGAGCAAAGCCGTTGACAAAATTGGAACGTTCCAATTAAATGAGAACAACAGGAGACGTCTATGAGCAAGAGCAGCATTACGGTAATCGATATTGCACGCGAAGCAGGCGTGTCGAAGTCGACCGTATCGCTTGTTCTGCGCGATAGTCCGCTGGTTCATTCCGAGACCCGTACACGAGTTCAGGAAGCGATCGAGAAGCTCGGCTATGTCTATAACCGCTCGGCTGCAAATCTGCGTCAGTCGAAATCGAAAATCATCGGGCTTGTGGTCAATGATCTGACCAACAGCTTTTTTGCCGAGCTTGCCGTTGGTGTTGATCGCGTCATGCAGTCGGCAGGTTATGTGCAGTTTCTCGCCAATACAGCGGAAAGCATTGATCGTCAGCGCGAAGTGATTGCCTCGATGCGTGAGCATGGCATTGCCGGGCTGATCGTTTCGCCCGCGCGTGGCACAGAGGCTAGTGATCTGAAACCATTAGCAAAAAGTGGCCTGCCGGTTGTGCAGATGGTGCGCGATGTGCCGGGATCTGGTGTGTCGTCGATTGTTTCAGACAATCGCGGCGGCGTGGCAAAGGCAGTTGAGCATCTGGTGTCCCTGGGGCATCGGACAATCGCATTCATGGGCGGCTATGCGGATACCGCTGTTTTTGCTGAAAGAGTCGCGGGCTATCGCGCAGGGCTTGAGCAGTCGGGCATCGTGTTTGATGATGCGCTGGTCTTTACCTCTGCGCCATCACGCGCTGGCGGTGTTGAAGCAGTTGAGCGCATGTTGCGGCACGGCATGAAGCCGACGGCAGCGGTGTGCTTCAATGATGCTGTAGCTTTTGGGATCTGCGATGGTTTACGTGCTGCAAATCTGGAGCCGGGCCGGGATTTTGGAGTGGTTGGCTTTGACGATGTGATCGAAGCAAAGACCGCTGTTCCTGCACTGACAACTGTTGCTGTTGATCCGCAAGGTTTGGGAGAACGTGCGGCGCAGCTTTTGCTGAAACAGATCAATTCAGAACGGGTGGAGGCGGAGGCGCAGCGTTTGGCGGTGCGCCTGGCGGTGCGTGCAAGTTGCGGTACGCAAACGAAACAGGAGGAGAAATTCGAATGGCAAAGTGGGGCCTTATAGGCGCAAGCACCATTGCAAAAGAATGGGTCATCGGTGCCATTCGCGCGCCAAATAAGTCAATTGTCGGCGAAGTTGTGTCGGTTTACAGCACCAATGCTGAGCGTGGCGAGGCCTATGCCCGCGAGAACGGTATTGCCCGCTCTGTGACAAGCCTTGATGCGCTGTTGTCTGATCCGGAAATCGACGCTGTCTATATCTCCACTACCAATGAACTGCATCGCGATCAGGCGATTGCCGCCGCCAAAGCAGGTAAGCATATTCTGTGCGAAAAGCCGCTGGCTCTGACGATTGGCGACGCGCATCAGATGCTGAAAGCCGTGCGCGAAGCGGGCATTGTGGCGGGCACAAATCATCACCTGCGCAATGCTGCAAGCCACCGCGCCATGCGTGATGCAATTGCCAAGGGCAGGATAGGCAAGGTGCTTGGCGCGCGGGTTTTTCACGCGGTTTATCTGCCGCCGCATTTGCAGGGCTGGCGCATTGAGCGGCCGGATGCAGGTGGCGGCGTGATCCTCGATATTACCGTGCATGATGCCGACACGTTGCGTTTTGTGCTGGGTGAAAATCCGGTCGAAGCTTTGGCATTCAGCCAGCAGGGTGGCTTAAGCGGCGAAGGTCTTGAAGATGGCGTGATGGGCGTATTGCGCTTTCCTTCCGGTGCGATTGCGCAGTTCCACGATGCTTTTACCACAAAATATGCCGAAACCGGCTTTGAAGTGCATGGCAGCGAAGGCTCGCTTATTGCAAGTAATGTCATGACGCAAAAGCCGGTGGGGACCGTCATTCTGCGTGACAAGGATGGCGAGCACGAATTGCCGCTCGACCAGAAAAATCTCTACGAAACCGCCTTGCAGGCTTTCCATAATGCCATCGCAGGTAAAGGCCAGCCTTCGGCAACACTGGAGGATGGCATCTGGTCGCTTGCTACCGGGCTTGCCGTGCTTGAGGCTGCAAAGACCGGTAAAGCAACCGCTGTTCATTCAGGACTTTGAAAATTATGAGCAAACATATTTCATTTGCGGAAGCAGCATCACTCATTCCCGACAACGCTGTCGTTTCAGTTTCTTCATCGAGCGGCCTCGGCTGTCCGGACATGATGCTGAAAGCGATTGGCGAGCGGTTTGATGAAACCGGTCATCCTCAGAATATCACTACGCTGCATCCAATTGCGGCGGGCGATATGAGCGGCATAAAGGGCGTTGATTATATTGCCAAAAAGGGTCTTTTGAAGAAGATCATTGGCGGGTCTTATCCATCCGGGCCATCAAGTGCTGAGCCGCCGATGATCTGGCAGATGATCACCAATAATGAGATTCCGGCCTATAATATTCCGTCCGGTATTCTATTTGACATGCATCGTGAGGCTGCTGCCAAGCGTCCCGGCGTGCTGACCAAAGTGGGGCTTGATACTTTCGTTGATCCCAAGCGTCAGGGATCGGCAATGAATGACAAGGCGCGTGAGGAGTCGGTCGTCAGGCAGGTCAGTTTTGAAGGTGAGGACTGGCTTTATTTCCCCAATATCGTGCCGCATGTGACGATCATCCGCGCCACCACTGCCGATGAACGCGGCAATCTCACCTATGAACATGAGGGCGCATATCTTGGTGGGCTGGATCAGGCGTTGGCTGCACGCAACAATGGCGGCATCGTCATTGCGCAGGTGAAGCGCATCGCCAAGGAAGGCACGCTGAAACCGCACGATGTGCGCGTGCCGGGCGTTCTGGTTGACTATATCGTCGTTGATCCCGACCAGAAGCAGACAACGCAGACACTTTACGATCCGGCAATTTCCGGCGAGATTTTCCGTCCGCTCGATACATTCCGCTTGCCTGAGTTCAATATTCAGAAGGCGATTGCGCGGCGTGTAGCACAGGAATTGCAGGCAGGAAGTGCGGTCAATCTTGGCTTTGGTATTTCTGCCAATGTACCGCGCATTCTGTTGGAAGAGGGATTGCATGGTGCAGTGACCTGGGTGATTGAGCAGGGTGCAGTTGGCGGTGTGCCGCTCCTCGATTTTGCCTTTGGCTGTGCGTCCAATGCAGACGCCTATATGCCGTCACCCTATCAGTTCACTTATTTTCAGGGGGCGGGCTTCGACGCCTCGCTTCTGTCCTTCCTTGAGATCGGACGCGACGGCTCGGTCAATGTGTCGAAACTGTCATTCCGTCCGCATGTGACTGCTGGTGCTGGCGGTTTTGTCGATATTACTGCACGGGCCAAGAAGATTGTCTTCTCCGGCATGTTCAATGCAGGGGCGAAATTGTCGGTCGCTGACGGTAAGCTGGTGATCGAAAAAGAGGGTAAGCTCAAAAAGCTCGTCAATGAGGTTGAGCATGTCACCTTCTCCGGTCCGCGTGGTGTCGAACAGGGGCAGGATATTACTTATGTCACCGAACGCGCTGTTCTGAAGCTGACGGCGGATGGCATTGTGCTGACCGAGATCGCGCCGGGTGTCGATTTGCAGACGCATATTCTCGATCAAGCTGAGTTTCCGCTGATTGTTTCGGATAAGCTTAAACTGATGGATGAAGCTCTGTTCCGTGAAGAACCGATTGGGCTTGAATTGCCGCAAAAGCCTGCGCGAAAGCTGGAGGCTTAAATGGCTGAACGAATTGATATTAAGGTCGAAAACCACATCGCGGTCATGACCATCGAGCGGCCTGAAAAGCTCAATGCGTTTGATATTGAACTGTTGCAGGAATTGTCTTCGGCCTGTGATCGGGTGGAGGCTGATAGCAGCGTGCGGGTTGCGATCCTGACGGGCGAAGGTAAGGCTTTTTCCGCAGGCGGTGACATCAAGGCCTGGGGCGGCATGGAACCGGCAGAATTCGGCCATGCCTGGGTGCGCTATGGTCATCGTGTGTTCGAGCGGCTTGCGACTTTGCGTGTGCCGCTGATCGCAGCAATGAATGGTCATGCTTTGGGTGGTGGTCTGGAACTGGCAGGGTGCGCCGATATCCGCATTGTCGAACGACAGGCAAAAATCGGCCTGCCGGAAACATCTCTTGGTATGATCCCCGGCTGGTCGGGCACGCAGCGTCTGGTGCGCCGCTTTGGTGCGCAGATTGTGCGCCGCATGGTGCTGGGTGGCGAAATGTTCACGGCCGAGGAAGCGCTGTCGCATGGGATTGTTGATGCCGTGGTGGAGACGGGCAAGGCTTTGCGAGCAGCGCAGGACTATGCAGCGCGGGTAGCAAAACGTGGGCCCGCCGCGCTCGAAATTTCCAAATTGATGCTGTCTGTCGCCAATGGCGAAGACAATGGCACGGCTGTGGAGGCGCTGGGGTCTATCCTCGTCGCCAAGACCGGCGATCTTAAAGAAGGCGTGCGCTCGTTCAGCGAAAAACGCGAAGCAAATTTTGAAGGAAAATGGTGATGAGCGTAGTCGTAAAACCGCAGCCACTCAATGGGCTTGATGTCCGTGAATTCTCCATGCTGATCGATGGAAAATGGGTTGGTAGTCAAAGCGGCGAGACAATTGAACGTGTCGCGCCCGGCCACGGCGTCACGGTGAGTCGATATCCGGCTGGCAACAAGGCCGATGTGGAACGCGCGGTTGCGAGCGCGCGGAAGGCTTTTGATCATGGGCGCTGGTCGTCTAAAACTGCGTCACAGCGTTCGCTGGTCTTGCTCAAAGCCGCCGAACTGATTGAAGCGCGGGCGGAAGAACTGGCCTATCTCGATGCAATTGAAGCCGGCAAACCAATTTCTCAGGTGCGCGGCGAGATTGCCGGTTCCGTCGATATCTGGCGCTATGCAGCAGCGCTCGCGCGTGATCTGCATGGCGAGAGCTATAATAATCTGGGCGATGGAACTCTGGGTGTCGTTCTGCGCGAGGCGATTGGTGTTGTCTCGATCATTACGCCGTGGAATTTCCCATTCCTGATCGTCGGCCAAAAGCTGCCCTTCGCGCTGGCTGCTGGTTGTACCGCAGTCGTGAAGCCGTCGGAACTGACCTCTGGTTCGACATTGCTGCTTGGTGAAATTCTCGCCGAGGCAGGTGTGCCGGATGGCGTGGTCAACATCATCACCGGAACAGGTGCAGAAGTTGGCCAGCATATGAGCACGCACCCAGATGTTGATATGGTGTCGTTTACCGGCTCCACAGGTGTTGGCAAGCTGACCATGGCCAATGCCGCGCAAACGCTCAAGAAAGTATCGCTGGAGCTTGGTGGCAAGAATCCGCAAATCCTGTTCCCGGATGCGGATATGGATGCCTTTATCGACGCTGCGGTGTTCGGTGCGTGGTTCAATGCGGGCGAGTGCTGCAATGCCGGTTCGCGACTGATCGTGCATCGCTCGATTGTCGATGAGATTGTCGGACGGGTCGCTGATCTGTCGAAAAAAGTGATCGTCGGCGATCCGCTCGATGTCAGCACGCAAGTGGGCGCGATCATCACGCCACAGCATCTTAGCAAGGTTGGCGCTTATGTTGAACAGGCCAAAAAGGCGGGTGCCGCAATTGCCCATGGTGGCGATGTGCTGGATCTCGGTCTTGGTCAATATATGGAACCAACCATTATTGCAGGTGTGAAAGCTGACATGGCCGTGGCACGCGAAGAAGTGTTCGGGCCGGTGCTGTCGGTGCTGTCTTTTGATACGGTGGATGAGGCAATGTCGATTGCCAATGCGGTTGATTATGGCTTGTCGGCTGGCGTGTGGAGCCGCGATTTCGACACTTGTATGAACATTGGTCGCAAGGTGCGGGCTGGCACAGTCTGGATGAACACCTTCATGGACGGCACGCCGGAACTGCCTTTTGGTGGTTATCGCCAATCGGGTCTGGGCCGCGAGCTGGGCCGTCATGCGGTGGAGGATTATACCGAAACCAAGACGCTCAACATGCATATCGGTGCGCGCACCGGCTGGTGGATGCTGCAAGCAAAGTAAGGGAGACGGCTTTGGGAGGACAGCCGGATATTGTCATTATCGGCTCGGGTATCGGCGGCGCGACCATGGCCGCTGGTCTGAGCGCATCAGGTGCCGACATTCTCATTCTGGAGGCAGGTGAACGGCTGGCCGACAGGCCTGAAAACCGTGATCCGCGTGCTATTTTCCAGCGTGGTTTCTTTCGTCCGAAAGAGTTCTGGTATGAGGCGGATGGAACGCCATTCAATCCCGGCAATTATTATAATGTTGGCGGCAATTCCAAATTCTATGGCGCGGTGCTGGTGCGTTATCGCCGCGAGGATTTTGAAGAGCTTCCACATCTTGAAGGTGTGTCTCCGGCATGGCCCTTTGCCTATGATGAGCTTGAGCCTTGGTATTGCAAGGCGGAAGCGCTTTTTCAGGTGCGCGGCGAATTGGGCGATGATCCGACAGAACCGCATCATTCAAAGTCATATTCTTATCCGGCTATTCATGACGAGCGTCCGATTGCCGACATACGTGCGCGGTTGAAAAAGGCAGGGCTGCATCCGGCTTCCCTGCCATTGGGCGTTGATATTGAGCGCTGGCTGGCAAAGGCCAAAACGCCTTGGGATGCGCATCCCAACAGCAATGACGGCAAGATGGATGCGGAAACCTGTCCGCTTGCGAATGCGCTCAAACATCCAAATGTCCGGCTTGAAACATCCGCGCGGGTTACGCGATTGGAAGCCGGACCCGATGGTAAAACCATTACAGCCGTTCATTATGCGAAGAATGGCGAGGCACTGGTCTTGCGTCCCAAACTGGTCATTCTATCCGCTGGTGCCGTGCAGTCGGCAGCACTTTTGTTGCGTTCAGGACTGGCGAACGGTTCGGATCAGGTGGGTCGCAATTTTATGAACCACAATGCCAGTGCGGTGATCGGGTTTGATCCGCGCTATCGCAATGACAGCGTTTACCAAAAAACGTTTGGCTTCAATGATTATTATCTTTCGGATGGGGCTGGCGGGCCGCCCCTTGGCAATGTGCAATTGCTGGGGCGGGTTTCAGGCGCGATCCTGAAATCCAATATGCGGCGAGTGCCGGAATGGTTTTTAAACCGCATTGCCGGACATACGATTGATTTTTACGCGATGAGCGAAGATCTGCCATCGCCAGAAAGCCGCGTCAGCGTGGATGGTGATCGCATCATTCTGCATTGGGTGCGTTCCAACTGGAAGGCGCATCTGATGCTGGTTGATAAGCTCAAATCGGCGCTGCGTGCAGCAGGGTTTCCAATCGTGCTGTCGCGGGCGTTCGACAGGCGTACACCATCGCATCAATGCGGCACGGTACGTATCGGCAATAATCCAGCAACAGCGCCGCTTGATCCTTATTGCCGTGCTTATGACCACCCCAATCTCTATGTGGTCGATGCGTCGTTTCTGCCGACATCGGCGGCGGTCAATCCGGCGCTGACGATTGCGGCGCAGGCTCTGCGCGTTGCCGACCACATTCAAACGGAGAGGCTTACATGAACCGTCAAAGACCCGTGGCACTGGTGACTGGCGGCTGTCGCGGCATCGGGCTTGGTATTGCGCGTTCGCTTGCTGCTAAGGGCTTTGACCTTGCAATTACCGACCGTGCACGTGACGATGCAATCATTCAGGAATTGCGGGCGATGGGTGGAAGGGTGGCCTTCTTTGAAAGCGATCTTGCCGCGGTCGAGACGCATGAGGCGACCGTATCAGCCGTCGTAAGCGAACTGGGCGGTATTGATTGTCTGGTCAACAATGCAGGCATGGGTTCTGTTGAGCGCGGCGACTTTCTCGGGTTGAAACCTGAGAATTTCGATACAGTCATGGGTGTGAACCTGCGCGGTACGGTGTTTTTTACGCAAGCGGTGGTGAAATCCATGCTGGCGGTGATGGATGTGCGTTTTCCGCGCAGTGTTGTGACAATCAGCTCCGTTTCTTCCGTGATGACATCGCCCGAAAGGCTTGATTACTGCATCAGCAAAGCCGGGTTGACGGCATTCACGCAGGGTCTCGCACTGCGTCTGGCCGAAGCACGGATCGGCGTGTTCGAGGTGCGTCCCGGTATCATCCGCACCGATATGACGGCGCGCGTTGCAGAGCGTTATGACGGGCTGATCGAGGGTGGTCTGGTGCCTATGAAACGATGGGGCGAAGCCGGTGATGTGGGCGCTATTGTTGCGAGCCTTGCAGGCGGCGATTTCATTTTTGCGACAGGGTCCGTGATCAATGCCGATGGCGGCTTGTCGATAGCGAAGCTTTAGTTTCTCGGGAGGAGAAACGCATGAAGTATGACTATATAATTGTCGGTGGCGGTCCTGCCGGTTGCGTTCTTGCCAATCGTCTGAGCGAAGATGCAGCGATAAAGGTGCTGCTGCTGGAAGCAGGTGGAAGCGACTGGAATCCGCTGTTTCACATGCCTGCCGGTTTTGCCAAGATGACCAAGGGTGTCGCAAGCTGGGGCTGGGAAACCGTTCCGCAGAAACACATGAAAAACCGTGTACTGCGTTATACGCAAGCCAAGGTTATCGGTGGCGGCTCCAGCATCAATGCGCAGATTTATACGCGCGGCAATGCGGCTGATTACGATCTCTGGGCGGCCGAAGATGGCTGCACCGGATGGGATTATCGCCATGTGTTGCCCTATTTCAAACGCGCAGAAGACAATCAGCGTTTTAATGATGATTACCATTCTTATGGCGGTCCGATGGGCGTTTCGATGCCATCTGCGCCACTGCCGATCTGCGATGCCTATATTCGTGCAGGGCAGGAACTGGGCATTCCTTATAATCCGGATTTCAATGGCCGCGAGCAGGCGGGCGTGGGTTTCTACCAGCTTACACAACGTAACCGCCGCCGCTCTTCGGCATCGCTTGCATATTTGTCCACCATTAGGGACCGCAGGAACCTCACTGTGCGGATGAATGCACCGGTGCGCAGTATCGAACTGGAAAAGACCCGCGTCACGGGCGTTACACTGATGAGCGGCGAGGTTTTGCGCACAAGCCGCGAGGTGATTGTCTCGTCGGGTGCTATCGGTTCGCCAAAGTTATTGTTGCAATCGGGCATTGGCCCCGCCGATCATCTCAAAAAACTGGGTGTGAGTGTGACGCATGATCTGCCGGGTGTGGGCGAGAATATGCAGGATCACCTTGATCTGTTTGTCATTGCCGAATGCACCGGCGATCACACCTATGATGGCGTGGCGAAATTGCATCGGACATTAGGCGCGGGCCTGCAATATATTTTTCTGCGTTCCGGTCCTGTTGCATCGAGCCTGTTCGAAACCGGCGGCTTTTGGTATGCGGATCCGGATGCCCGCTCACCGGATATCCAGTTTCATCTGGGGCTTGGCTCGGGCATTGAGGCGGGCGTTGAGAAGCTCAAGAATGCTGGTGTGACGCTTAATTCTGCCTATCTGCATCCGCGCTCGCGTGGAACCGTGCGGCTGGCTTCCAATGATCCGGCTGCAGCACCGTTGATTGATCCCAATTACTGGAGCGATCCGCATGATCGCAAGATGTCGCTTGAAGGGCTCAAAATTGCGCGTGAAATCATGCAACAGGATGCATTAAAGCCGTTTGTGATGGCTGAACGTCTGCCGGGGCCGAAGATCGTCAGCGACGATGATTTGTTTGATTATGCCTGCGCCAATGCCAAGACCGATCATCATCCTGTCGGCACCTGCAAGATGGGTACGGATGCGATGGCGGTGGTTGATCTTGAACTGAAAGTGCGCGGACTTGAAGGCCTGCGCGTCTGCGACAGTTCGATCATGCCGCGTGTTCCATCGTGCAACACCAACGCACCCACGATCATGGTCGGCGAAAAGGGGGCGGATATTATTCGTGGCCTTGATCCCTTGCCGCCAGTGGTATT
The DNA here is from genome assembly GCF_002252445.1 of Brucella thiophenivorans. GTDB lineage: Bacteria > Pseudomonadota > Alphaproteobacteria > Rhizobiales > Rhizobiaceae > Brucella > Brucella thiophenivorans. The sequence continues at coordinate 144,208 of NZ_NNRJ01000014.1, read as the reverse complement.
TTCATGGGAGCGCAATGAACAGAAGCCACGTGCGCGGGGCTAATCTTCGTTCACCTCAAAACGCAGATAGCCAGCAATGCCTGAACCTTTGTGGTTAGGATTGTCGGATGGGTGATTGACGCCGTCATTGACCGGAATGACTTTGAAGTCGAAAGGTGAGACGCCTTCGAGACAGGCGGCATTGACACCGAATTGTTGAGGGTTGGATCGGCGCTGGTGGAAGGTGTAGATCCCGCATTTCGAGCAGAAATAATGCTTGGCCGTGCCCGTATTGAATGTGTAGAGCGTCAGCGCATCTTCGCCTTCCAGGACTTCAACGCCATTAAGATCTGCGGAAACGGCGACAGCGCCACGCATCCGGCAATAGGAGCAGGTGCAGCGGCGCGCAGTGTGAAGTCCATCGGATAGTTTGACGCGAAAGCGCACGGTTCCGCAGTGACAGGCACCATTGGCGACTTGAATATCAGGGTTCATCCGGCTCTCCTGCTTTTTTGACGTGCGCCTTATCCGAAAACCGCTTCACACTTTGCGGGATGCGCTCTGAATCATGATATTTCCGTTCTGTCAGCTTTACCATCTGCAAAACTTGATTAAGGTTATGGCCGGAAATTGCTTCGGGAGGGAATTCATGAGTGGGTTTGCAGTCGTCACAGGTGGAAGCACCGGCATTGGAAGGCATCTTGTTCAGGCTCTGGCTGATGCCGGGTATGCGGTTGCCTTTAGCTACAGGGGGGATGACGAACTGGCAGACACATTGATGGAGTTGGTTGAAGCGGCTGGCGGTCAGGCGCTTGGGCTTGAATGCGATGTTGGCATTGGCGCGGAAGTCGAAGAGTTCTTTGACGAGGTTTGCAGCTGGTATGGCGATGCGCCGGACGTGCTGATCAACAATGCCGGCGTTCAGGTCTGGAGTTCGCTGCTGGAGCTTTCCGAAGCGGATTGGGACACTGTGATCCGCACCAATATGAAGGGCTGTTTTCTCAATACGCAGGCTGCAGCCAAGCGAATGATCGATGTGGGCAAGGGCGGTTCGATCATCAATATCGGTTCGGGTTGCAACAAGCTGGCTTTTCCGAAACTGGTTTCCTACACAGCATCAAAAGGCGGTATCGAGCAGTTTACCAAGGTTTCTGCGGTTGAACTGGGACCGCACGGCATTCGTGTGAATTGCGTGGCACCCGGTGCTATTCTCAATGAACGCACAGCACAGGAACAGCCGGATTATGCGCAAACATGGGGTCGGATCACGCCGCTGCGGCGGGTAGGGACAGTGGATGATCTTTCCGGGCCGGTGCTGTTTTTTGCATCCGATGCCGCACAGTTCGTAACCGGGCAAACCTTATGGGTCGATGGCGGTGTATTTTCACAAGCCAACTGGCCCTATGAGGGGTGAGGAAAATAGCCTCAAGTTGATTTCTCTAAATGTTAGTCGAGCCTGTAGACAATTTGAAAAGGCTCGACTGGCGCAACGATTTGCTTCAATCAGGCGTATTTTTGAGCGGCAGTTTTTATTCGATCTGCGTATTCATATATTTGATCAAGGCTTTCGATGATGACGCGGTCTTCACTATCGCCATCAAATATCCCGATATATTTTGTCGCGCGATTAAAGTGCAGGCGGACCAAGGGTTTGCGATTATTATCATCCAGAAGCACGGCGCAATATGACTTGGCATCGCGCATAGCAATGCGCTTGGCAGCTACCAATTCGCGGCAGATTGCGCGGACAATCATAAAACCTTCGGTTTCCTCTTCAGTGGTTACGATTTCCGCCTCTTCCTCAGGCTGTTCAATCTCTTCAACAACCTGCTCCGTATCAGCAAGCGCATTGGATAAGCGGTTTTTCACTGCATCCATTATAACGTCGCGGAAAGCCGACTTTGTAACCGCGGTCAGCATTTCCTTTACATTGGCAGTAAACCGCTTTTCGTAAACCTCACTGGAAACAATTCTGACAAAATCTTCGGATGGGTCTTCGATGAGCTTGTTGATCGCTTTCTTGATACCAGAAGTATATTTCAGGCGCTCAGCAGTTGCTAAAATACTGTCTTCGTTGAAACTTGCCTTCTCGAACTTTTTTAGTTCCGCTGCGATAACCGGATTAAAATCGGCGAGATCAAAAACGAAAAACGGACGGGCATCAAGCTTATTCAACGCATCGAGATCGGTATAGAAATTGAATGTGCGACCATTGGTCAAAATGGCAAATTTGGCGCTTGTGACGCTGAAATACCGGTAAAGCTGATCCAGATGCTTCTTTTCCAAGTTAACAGTGATCGGCTTGCATTCGATAAGAATACGTATTTGGCTGTCGATATGGATAGCATAATCGACTTTTTCGCCTTTTTTGCCAACAGCATCGGCTGTAAATTCCGGAATGACTTCATTGGGATCAAAGACATCATAACCCAACGCACGAAGAAAAGGTAAGACAACAGCTGTTTTAACCGCCTCTTCTGTCGCCATGGTACTCGAATGCGTTTTTACACGTTCAGCAATGATCTTGATGCTTTCTTCGAAAGTGCTCATATACTCGCCCCCAAGCAACTCTTAATTTAAAACCCCGATATATTGGCAAGCTGGCAGAGACATGAGGCGTCGTCAAGAACTTAGAGATTTATAATTATATTAGTTGTCGGGAGATTGAAGAGACAATCTTGCCTCGTTTATTGCAAATGTTGGCTTCATAAGTCATTATTGACTTATCTCCTGAAAACTACATTCGCGGCTGATTTGAAAATGATTACAGATGCTTAAATGGTGATCCCGACTGGATTCGAACCAGTGGCCTCAAGATTAGGAATCTTGCGCTCTATCCTACTGAGCTACGGGACCAGCAATACCAAATGCTTCTAAGTAAGATAAGCATTTTCCGACACATACTGTTTTTCATGGCTTTCGCCAACCCCGCAAAAAGCGGGGCCAGCGCATTTATTTGCATATTGCGTTTCAGGCGGTGAGTGCAGTTTCAATCACCGACACGAAATAGCTCACGCCATAAGGGATAGCTTCGTCGTTGAAGTCATAAGCAGGGTGATGCAGGCCCGGAGTGTCGCCATTGCCCAGAAAAATGTAAGCGCCGGGGCGCTCTTCCAGCATGTAGGAAAAATCTTCTGCGGCCATCATCGGCGCAACATCGGTTTTCACCTTGCCTTCGCCCGCTACATTCTTTGCCACACGCGCTGCAAAATCGGTCTGTTCGTCGTGATTGTAGGTGACAGGGTAGTTGTTTCTGTAGCGAACGGAGATTTCTGCACCTGTGATGGTCGCAATACCTGCTGCCGCTTCGCGAATGCGACGCTCTGCATAGGCGCGGGTTTCTTTGCTCAGTGTTCGCACGGTGCCTGAAAGCTTTGTCGTTTCCGGGATGACATTATAGGCTTCGCCGGCATGGAATTTTGTGACTGAAATTACCAGTGAATCCAGCGGATCAGTATTGCGGGACACGATGCTCTGGATGGCAATATGAAGCTGTGAGCCAGCAAGGATGGGATCGATTGTGCGGTGCGGTTGTGCTGCATGACCCCCGCGACCGGTGATGAGCAGGTCGAACTCGTCGGTTGCGGCCATGATCGGACCTTTGCACATGGCAAACTGGCCGACGGGCAAACTCGGCAGATTGTGCACACCATAGACTTCCGTAATGCCAAAGCGGTCCATCACGCCATCCTTGACCATCGCAAGTGCGCCTGCGCCACCTTCTTCCGCAGGCTGGAATAAAAGCACGGCTGAACCGCGGAAATTTCGGGTTTCGCTCAGATATTGCGCGGCACCGAGTAGCATGGATGTATGGCCGTCATGCCCGCAGGAATGCGCTTTTCCGGGATTTTTAGACGCCCACTCGACGCCGCTGGTCTCGGTGATCGGCAAAGCATCCATATCGGCGCGCAGACCAATCGCGGGGCCATCGCCATGACGACCTTTGATGACTGCGACGACGCCGCTGCGGCCGACACCAGTTTCCACCAGATCACAGCCGAAGGATTTCAGCTTTTCTTCAACAAAACGCGCTGTTTCATGAACGTCGTAAAGCAATTCAGGGTTTTCGTGCAGATGGCGACGCCATGCGGCGATCTCTGCTTGGGTTTCGACGACACGATTGAGCACTGGCATTTCGGAAATATCCTGAGATTCTTATTATGCAGAAGCAAAGAGAATATGACGTTTCGGTGAAAGCGGGCAATCCCTAAAGCGCAGCGCGCTTTAGCCTTTGAATTGTCACGCCTGCGTTATCTGGTAACCGAATACCACTTTTCCGCGCATGCTCTATTTGCCTTTTGATTGCCACATGGCATAGATAAGAGCAGAGCAAATCTTTCTTTTTGACTGAATGTACTCGCAAGCTATTATGGCTTTTGCTGATTGGAACTACGAATGATCCCGAAGTCGTTGAAAATCCTGTGCGCAGCAGCGGCTCTGTCGGCCCTGACCATGTCTGCCACTCTCGCCAATCCGTCGATTGCTGTGGATGTGGCGAATGGCAAGGTTTATTCTGCGCAAGATGCATTCCAGCGCTGGTATCCGGCTTCGCTGACCAAGATGATGACGGCTTATGTGACCTTTCGCGCTCTTCAAGCTGGTCAGCTGACACTTGAGTCACCGGTCAAAATGACCGTCAATGCTTCTAAAGAGCCACCAAGCAAGATGGGCTATCGCCCGGGCTCTGTACTGACGCTTGATAATGCGCTCAAGATCATGCTGGTGAAATCGGCCAATGACGTTTCTGTGGCGGTTGCAGAAGCAGTTGGCGGCACGGAGTCTGCTTTCGTGCAGCGCATGAATGCGGAAGCGCAGCGCATCGGCATGAGCGGATCACATTTCGCCAATCCGAATGGTCTGCATGATCCGAATAATTATTCGACCGCGCATGATTTGGCCGTGCTTGGTGTGCAGTTGCGCCGCGAATTTCCGCAATATGCGCATTATTTCAATACAGAAGCCATTGATGCGGGTGATGGTAAGAAGCCACAAGCCAATTATAATATTCTGCTTGGTCGCTTTGATGGAGCGGACGGCATGAAGACCGGCTTTGTCTGCGCATCTGGCTTTAATCTGGCAAGTTCAGCAACCCGTCAGGGTCGCACAATTCTGGCAATTGTGCTGGGTTCAGATCGACAGGAAGCGCGTGCGGTTCAGGCAGCACAATTGATGACCGATGCTTTCCGCAGCAATGGTGCGGGTGTGCCGACGCTGGGCTCAATGGTTCCGCCAGCAAGCAGCGCTATCAATCAGGCCGTGGATATGCGCAAGGCAATTTGTAGCCAGCAGGCCATGGCTGATCGCTGGGATGGCCGCGATGTCGAAGGACGTTTGCAGCTCAATTCGCCCTATATCCATGCGATGACGCGGGACCCTGTGCCGGTTCAGGTTGGACTTGTTTCCGCCCCACCAGCCAAGATTACGCGCGTTGGCCAGCTTGATATTTCGCAGGTTCCTGTGCCTATGCCACGTCCGCAGCGCGCTGCCGCTTCAATCAATTAAAGCATAATCCGACCGGAGTAACACGAGGATCGATGAGATTATGCTAAAAGCAAAAGGACTTAGAGCGCCGATCTGATTTAATCAGATCGAAACGCGCTCTAAGATAGTATCATGCCGCATCCAATTCCTGTTTCCGTCCTGACCGGCTTTCTTGGCTCGGGCAAGACGACGCTGCTCAATCGTCTGCTCAAAGACCCGGCATTGACCGATACGGCCGTTATCATCAATGAATTTGGTGAAGTGAGCATTGATCATTTTCTGGTTGAGAAGGCCAGTGAAGGTATTATCGAGCTTGCTGATGGTTGCCTGTGTTGCACGGTTCGCGGCGAGCTGGTGGATACGCTGGCCGATCTGATTGATCGGCTCCAGACGGGCCGCATCAAGGCTTTGAAGCGGATTATCATTGAGACGACCGGGCTTGCCGATCCGGCTCCGGTGCTGCAGTCAATCATGGGGCATCCGGTGCTGATGCAAGCACTTCGCCTTGACGGCGTGCTAACGACTGTTGATGCCGTCAATGGCAATTCATCGCTGGATAATCATGCGGAAGCCGTCAAACAAGCGGCGATGGCTGATCGCATCATCATCACGAAAGCCGAAATGCCGGAGGCTGAGGCAGGACTTGGCGCGTTGAAAGCAAGACTGAAGCTGCTTAATCCGGGCGCGGATATTCTGGAAGCCTCCGATACGCGCACGGGCTATGCAGCTCTGTTTGAATGCGGGCTTTATAATCCTGAAACCAAGACGGCTGATGTGCAGCATTGGCTGAAGGCGGAAGCCTATGAGGATGATCCTCACCATGATCATGGGGGGCATTCGCATCATCATCACGGGAATGATCATGTGTGTGGACCGGATTGCGATCATGATCATGGGCATCACCACCATCATCATGACGATGCGATCCGCTCGTTTTCGCTAAGGCATAAAGAGCCGATTCCGTTTTCAACATTTGAGATGTTTATCGATCTGCTGCGCTCGACCCATGGCGAAAAGCTGCTTCGGGTAAAAGGCATTGTGCAGATTGCCGAGGATCCGGATCGTCCGCTGGTCATTCATGGCGTGCAGAAGATTTTCCACCCACCGGCACGTCTGCCAAAATGGCCGAATGACGAGCATGAAACGCTGCTGGTGATGATCGTGAAGGATTTGCCGGAGAGTTATGTGCGCGAATTGTTCGACGCATTTCTCGGCAAGGCAGGAATTGATCGCCCGGATCGCGCCGCGATGATGGATAATCCGCTGGCTATTCCAGGATTTTCTATCGGATAATTATCTCTTCTGAATAAGAAAACGATGCAGGTTTTCGTCGCGCTCTTGCGAAAGCAGAGCATGGCCTTCTTGTGTGCAAAAATGCGGTAAATCTATGCCGGACAGAGGATCGGTCGCTTCAACCCAGAGAAGCGAGCCGCTCGGCATAGTCTGCAGACGATTGCGCGTCTTTAAAACGGGAAGAGGGCACTTAAGCCCTCTTAGATCATAGACGGGAACGTCTTTATCCATTTGGTATCAATTACCACCCAGCTTCCACCATGGCTTTTTTGGTGCCGGTACAGGTGCCGCAATCACGTTGTCTGCAACCGTGCTGGCAGTAGTCATTGGTGAAACGCTCGTTTGGGATGAAACGATTGCCGGATTTGCCTGTGGAACAGGAACGGAAGCGGTTTGTGTCGGATCAGCAACTGTTGGGGTCGCTGCAATCGCTGTCGGCTGTACCGAGATCGGTGTTGCTGCCGGGCGAATATCCGGTGCATTTGGCGTTTCAGCCGACGTTGGCGAAAGCGACGGCGGTTCGCGTGTTACCTTTTCTCCGCGTGCACGTGCCGCACTCCAGGCTGAGACGAGCTTTGCTTCGGTGATGCCCTGAATGGATGGTGCAGGCTTCTTCTGAGCAGCGCTGAATGCGCTCTGGAAAGTCTTTTCATAAGATGAGGTATAAGCCATGGATTCAGCACTTGCCGAAGGCGGGCATGCACCCGTTGGCGATAGCGGCTGGCCATCTGCGGTTGGTACATTAAACACGTAACGCTTTTCGCAGACATCGACTTTCGGCGGCACTTTGGTTGCTTCGAACGAATCGTAACCCTGTTTGAGCATCGCCCAGAACGAATAATTCGGATCGCTCTTGTAACGCGCCATGTTGGCTGCGGTCATGCGGAACGGAAATGCCTGAATCTGGAAATCGCGCTGACCGCCCTTAAAAGCATCGCGACCAAAAGCATAAATCTCGCTGACGCTGTCATCGGTCATCGAATAGCAACCCGATGACGAGCAGGCACCATGCACCATCAAATTCTGGCCGGTGCGATTGTGGGCGCGGTCATAGGCATTGGGGAAGCCGATGTTGAAGGCTAGGTGATATTGCGAATTCGGGTTCATCTGTGCCGGGCGCACATTATAGAAGCCTTCGGGTGCCTGACGATCACCTTCAACGAATTTCGGGCCGAGCTTGCCAGACCATTTGCAGATCTCATACGAGGCAATCTGATCGTATTTGCCGTTATTCTTCTGCTTCCAGACTTCTAGGACACCTTCTTCCTTGAAAATACGCACCATGACAGGCGAGGTGCGGCTCATGCCCTTTGCCTGCATCTTGGCGACTATTTTTTGTGGAAGTGGTTTTTCAGCGCGTAAGCTGAGATCGGAAACGGACGAACCCTGACAACCCGCAAGCAGAGCGGATGCCAAGAGTGTTCCAAGAAGTGCGGTTCTGATCTTCATATCACATAATGCCTGTTAGAGCTGTGCTTTGAGCGCGTCTGAGCAAATCTGATTTATAGTTGCCCGGATATTAACAACAAAACCTTTCAGTATCGTTGATAAACCGTTGCTCAATTACCTAAAAAACAGCGTGGCCGCAATATGGCGGAAATGTCGGCATGATGCAAATCCGGCGCAGTTCAGGCTGCGTCGGGGCAAGTTTTTGAATTTTATGGTTAATTAAAGCATAATCCGACCGGAGTGAAACGAGGATCGATAAGATTATGCTTAAAGCAAAAAGTTTAGAGCGCCGATCTGATTAGATCAGATCGGAACACGCTCTAAATATTACGACCGATCTCAAGGAATTTCTGACGCCGCTCCTGCTTAAGCGTTTCGCCATCAACATCCTTCATCGAGCGCAAGGAAGCGGTGATAATGTCGCCAGCAGCGGCAATTGTAGATTCCTTGCCGCGATGTGCGCCACCCAGCGGTTCGGGGATGATGCCGTCGATAATCTTGAGGTCGAACAGATCCTGCGCGGTGATGCGCATGTTGGATGCTGCGTCCTTGGCGCGGGTTGAATCGTGCCAGAGGATTGAAGCTGCTCCTTCCGGCGAAATTACCGAATAGATGGAATGTTCGAGCATATAGACGCGGTTTGCAACAGCGATAGCAATGGCGCCACCTGAACCGCCTTCACCGATGATGATTGAGATCACAGGCACGCGCAGCTTGAGGCATTCAGCTGTTGAGCGCGCAATGGCTTCTGCCTGACCGCGTTCTTCCGCGCTCACGCCCGGATAAGCACCAGCGGTGTCAACGAAGGTAATCAGCGGCAACTGGAAACGGTCAGCCATTTCCATGATGCGCACAGCTTTGCGGTAGCCTTCAGGACGGGCCGAGCCGAAATTATGCTTGACGCGGGTCTTGGTGTCCGAGCCTTTTTCCTGACCAAGAATGGCAACAGGAAGGCCATTGAAGCGTGCAAAGCCACCCTGAATGGCTTCATCATTGGCAAACTGGCGATCACCGGCCAGCGGCGTGAATTCGGTGAACAGCGTGTTGATATATTCAAGGCAGTGCGGACGATCCGGGTGGCGGGCGATCTGCGCCTTCTGCCATGGGGTCAGCTTGCGATAAATATCTTTGAGCGCATCGGCCGAGCGTTTCTCAAGACGGCTGATCTCGTCGCTCATCTCGACGCTGCCCTGTTCCTGTGCGAGCTTTTTCAGCTCAAGGATCTGGCCTTCGAGGTCGGCGACGGGTTTTTCAAAGTCGAGATAATTATACATCGGGCCTGACTATTGTGCGTTTCCAGAGATATTGGCCATAAAAAAAGCCAGATAACGGCTGTTTTACGGCATCTTATACCAAGGCGCTGAGATGCTGACGCATCACGCCTTGAAAAAGTTCAATCGCCACTCGGGCTTAACCAAAGTCCAATGAGTTTTACTCAATGGATTTTGGTAATACATATTTACTTCGTTCGCATCTTGCAAATTTTTCTGAAATTCTCTTAACCGCAGTGGGCTTAATCGGCAAGCGGATGATGCTCACTTACCAGCTTATGCAGCCTTTCTTCCAGAACATGGGTGTAAATTTGGGTCGTCGAAATGTCCGAATGTCCCAGTAATTGCTGCACTGTTCTAAGGTCTGCCCCGTTTTGTAAAAGATGGCTGGCAAACGCATGTCTGAGCACATGTGGGGAGATGGAAGCGCTGGAAAGTCCGGCTCTGGCCGCAAGAACTTTCAGTTCACGGCCAAAAACCTGACGCGCCAGATGGCCGCTTTCGGAGAAGGCCGGAAACAGCCACGGGTTTTCGTCATAGCCAGGCAGAGAATCGCGGTACGCCAGAAACACTTGCAAGGCTTCCCGTGCTTTTTGTGACAAAGGCACCATGCGATCTTTTGAGCCTTTGCCGCGCACAATCAGAAATCGGTGGTCGGTGCGTGCAACGCTGACCGGCAGGCCGACAAGTTCCGATACACGCAAACCGGTTGCGTAAAGCGTTTCAAGCAGGGCATGCAGGCGCAATGCCTTGATACGATCGGCTGGTTCCGTCGCTTCTTTTGCTTCAAGGGCTGCGCGGTCCAGAAGGCGACCGACATTTTCAACACTCATGATTTTTGGCAGCGGCTTTTGCTTCTTTGGCGCGTCGATGATGCCGGTTGGATCGTCCTGCCGGAAACCTTCGGCATAGAGAAAGCGGAAAAATTGTCGGATTGCTGAAAGGCGGCGTGCCTGTGATGTTGCAGCAAAGCCTTTATCGGCCATGCTATCCAACACCTGACGGATGTCGTCGCTTTTTGCCTCAGCCAGATTGATGCCGCGTGAGGCAAGGGCATCGGAACAGGCATCAAGATCGCGGCGGTACGATTCCAGCGTGTTGTGTGATGCGCCGCGTTCAGCACTCATCATTTCGAGAAAATTCTCAATGGCCAGTGATGCCCGCATATATCTACTCCTGCTCATCCGGCTTGAGTTCCTGCACAGGTAGAGGTTCTGGCGGCAGAGGTTCCGGGGGTGGCGCTATGACGGTCTGTTTGATTTTTGATGCCGGGATTTCGATGGTAATTTTGTGCGTGGAAGGTTTTACGAAATTGGCGAGAGAGAACATCGCGCCATAGACAATGGCGGCAATGATAGCGAGCAGGAAAAGAATGCGCGTCAGCGTGGGCATGTTGCGTTTATGCTGTGCTATTCGGACGAAAGCAAGAAGGGCAGTTGCAATAGAGAAAACCAGCCCGAAATTATGCTCCAAATCACGAAAGCAATTGACGCAGCGCGGTTTTTCATGTGGAAGCGGAGGTAAACGGACGGGATCGATGAACAGTACAACAAAACAGACTAATCTGAACGAGAAAGCGGATGTTGTCCGGCAGCTTCTTGGTGCGAAGGTGGTTGTTCTTGTTGGGCTGATGGGCGCTGGCAAGTCGACGGTTGGTCGGAAAATCGCAACCATGCTCAATTTGCCGTTCCGCGATGTGGATACGGAAATTGAAACCGTTTCACGTATGACCATACCGGAACTGTTTGAGACTTATGGCGAAGAGGAGTTTCGCGATCTCGAACGCCGGGTGATTTTGCGGCTTCTTGAAGATGGCCCGATGATTCTGGCGACCGGTGGCGGCGCTTATATGAATGCCGAGACTCGCGAGGCGGTTGCAGTCAACGGTATTTCCATCTGGCTCAATGCTGAGCTTGATGTTTTGATGGATCGCGTTTCGCGCCGTCAGAACCGTCCGCTGTTGAAAAACGATGATCCGCGCGGCGTGATGCAGCGGCTGATGACAGAGCGCTATCCCGTTTATGCGCTTGCCGATCTGCATGTGATGACGCGTGATGACAAAAAAGAAGTGATTGCCGGAGAGCTCGTTGATGTTCTGATTGCGCATCTGGATAAGGATCGGGCCTGATCTGGCCGTTTGTTTTTATGCATTATCCTACGCAAAACCGTTTCGCACTTTTGCTGGAAATGCTCTAAACGTTTGTTTTTACGCGTATCTTAGTCCAAAAACCGCTTCGCACTTTTTGGGATACGCTCTAGGAGAATACTATGAATGCCCCTTTGAGCGCCGATAATGTGACAGTTGCGGTTTCGTTGGGAGACCGCTCGTATGAAATTCTGATCGGCAAAGGTCTGGTTGCACGTGCGGGTGAGGAAATTGCCAAGCGATTGCCCGGCATTCGTGTGGCAATCGTCACTGACGAGAATGTTGCCAAGGCGCACCTTGAAGTTCTGAGCGCGAGCTTTGCGCGGGCGGGTATCGAATCAACCCCGATCATTGTTGCGCCAGGCGAAAAATCGAAATCCTTCGCAGCGCTTGAAACCGTTACCAATGCGGTGCTTGCCGCAAAGCTTGAGCGTGGTGATGCGGTTGTTGCATTCGGGGGCGGCGTGATCGGCGATCTGTCCGGATTTGTTGCCGGAATCGTGCGACGCGGCATGAATTTCGTTCAGATGCCAACATCGCTGCTTGCACAGGTGGATTCGTCTGTGGGCGGTAAGACCGGCATTAATACCCAGTATGGCAAGAACCTTGTCGGCGTTTTTTATCAGCCGCAGCTCGTGCTGGCCGATATAGATGTGCTTGATACTTTGAGCGAACGTGAGTTTCGTGCTGGTTATGCGGAAGTGGCCAAATATGGCCTGATCGACCGCCCTGAGTTTTTCGCCTGGCTGGAAAACAACTGGCGCGAAGTCTTTGCGGGTGGTGCTGCGCGCACGGAGGCGATTGCTGAATCCTGTCGCTCAAAAGCGGACGTCGTGGCGCGTGATGAGCGCGAAACTGGCGATCGTGCTTTGCTTAATCTTGGCCATACATTCGGTCATGCGCTAGAAACCGCGACGGGTTATGATTCAAGCCGCCTGGTGCATGGCGAGGGCGTTGCCATTGGTATGGCGCTTGCACACCGCTTTTCGGTGAAGATGAACCTTTGCGGCATTGAGGATGCAGAGCGGGTTGAAGCGCATTTGAAAACGGTTGGTCTGCCGATCTCACTCAAGGATGTTCCGGGTGGTTTGCCGGATGCTGAAAAGCTGATGGATTATATTGCGCAGGACAAGAAAGTAGCACGTGGTGCACTGACCTTCATTCTGACGCGCGGGATTGGTCAGTCCTTCATTGCCAAAGACGTGCCGCCTGCTGCCGTGCTGGAGTTTTTGAAAGAGCGTCTTTTCGCCTGATGGCCGTACCGACAAACAAACAGGAATTGCTTGAGGCAATTGAAACGAATTATGCGCGGTTGCTGCTTGATCTTGCACGCGTACCGCCTGAGCGGACCGCGCAAAAGACCATGGATGGCCATGCTAAAGGCGCCATGATGAGCGTGCATAATCTTGTTTCTTATCTGGTCGGCTGGAATGAGCTCGTGCTCAAATGGTGCGAGGGCAAGGATCAGGGGCTTGTTGTTGATTTTCCGGAAACGGGTTTCAAATGGAACGAGCTGGGCGCACTCGCATCTAAATTTTACCGAGATTACGAAACACTGCCTTTTGACACGCTTCTATCGCGGTTTGAAAGTGCGAAGAATGCGCTGGTTGCATTGATTGAAGCGCGCAGCGATTCCGAACTCTATGCTGTTGCTTGGTATGAAAAATACACGCTCGGTCGCATGATTCAGTTCAACACATCCTCACCCTATGCCAATGCGCGTGGACGCTTGCGCAAGTGGCTTAAGGCTCAAATATAAGCATATCAGCGGCGTGTGGCCTCACCGGGAGCAGAGGGTTCGAGTGCCAACGCATGAACACCGCTCTCGAGTTCTTCTTTCAGAAGATCATTGATGGCCCGATGACGTGCCACGCGGTTCATCGTGGTGAAAGCATCAGAGACAATGCGCACGCGAAAATGCGTTTCGCCGGTGCCGTCATAATCGGGTTGATGGCCGGCATGGAGGTGGCTTTCATTAATGACTTCAAGCCGTTCGGGCGCAAAAGCTGCACGTAGTTTTACTTCCATTGAAGATTGTTTGCTATTGTGAATGGACATTCTGGTCAGTTCTCCCCATATAGACGCTGTGCTTCATATAAACGTCGCCTTGGCGGCAACCGGTGGGGCAAATCCGCACAGGAATTGCAATCTGCATCAAAATTTCGCCCTGAAGCCATGTGAGAGCATGGGCCAAAACAATTCAGGATGAAAAGTCAATTCTTGTTTAGTCACTCTTATTCCGCATAATCCGATTCGATGACAACGAACTCAAAATTTTTCGACAGCATCCGCATCCGTCCTAAAAAGGAAGCGGAAAAGAAGTCCAGTGGTCCCTGCTGCCAATGGGATGGTTGCGATAAGCCTGGTACGCATCGTGCGCCGGTTGGGCGTATGCGCGAGGGTGAGTATCTGCATTTCTGCATCGATCACGTCCGGGAATATAATAAGACTTTCAATTATTTCTCAGGTCTTTCAGACGGCGATATTTCCAAGTTCCAGAAGGACGCGATCACCGGAAATCGTCCGACATGGTCGACGACAACCAATAAAACAACGTCCACACGTACTTCGCCGGATATGGCGACGCGCCGGTCGGGTTCCGCAGCTTATCAAAACCGCATGCGTGATCCTTTCAGCTTCGTGAAAGATGCAAAAGACGCCAAAGCTGCTCCTTCTGCCAAATCAGCGAAGCGCAAACCGCGTACGCTGGAAGTAAAAGCGCTTGCGACTTTGGGTCTGGACGCAAATTCAACTAGCGATATGATTAAGTCACGCTATAAAGAACTTGTGAAGCAACACCATCCTGATGCAAATGGTGGTGACCGTGGGTCTGAAGATAGATTCCGCGATGTCATTCAGGCTTATCAATTGCTCAAGACGGCTGGTTTTTGCTAAAGCCTGTTTGGGTTTTCTAAGCTGAGTATTGGGCGATAACTGCATGTCGCCGAAAGCTGGAACAAGCTTCCGCTTTGCGACATGTGTTAGAGCACTGACGGACATTCATCTGCCGCGCATTTGCGCGGATGCAAGTACGGATGCCCGCAACTGAACTCAAGGGGCGCCATCCGGCTCGCCGGAAAACGGCCCCGCACGATTTGAATGTTGCGGCCGGACAGTCCTGCCGCTCTGGAGGCATGATGAATAAGGTTGAGCGGGATATAGCCAATTTGCCGGATACAACGGTTTCGGTACGCGAAGTGTTCGGAATTGATTCCGATATGCGTGTGCCAGCCTATGCGGCGGGCGATTCCTATGTGCCGGAAAAAGACCCGGATTATATCTTTGACCGCACCACGACGCTCGCGATCCTTGCGGGCTTTGCCTATAACCGTCGCGTGATGGTTTCCGGCTATCACGGTACGGGCAAATCGACCCATATCGAACAGGTTGCAGCGCGCCTGAATTGGCCTTGCGTCCGTATCAATCTCGATAGCCATGTCAGCCGTATCGATCTTGTCGGTAAGGATGCGATTGTCGTCAAGGACGGCATGCAGGTTACCGAGTTCAAGGACGGTATTCTGCCGTGGGCTTATCAGCACAATGTAGCGCTGGTTTTTGACGAATATGATGCTGGTCGCCCGGACGTCATGTTTGTGATCCAGCGTGTTCTGGAAACCTCTGGTCGCCTGACGCTTCTCGATCAGAGCCGTGTGATCCGTCCGCATCCGGCGTTCCGCCTGTTTGCGACCGCCAACACCGTTGGCCTTGGCGACACCACCGGCCTTTATCACGGTACCCAGCAGATTAATCAGGCACAGATGGACCGCTGGTCGATCGTGACCACGCTGAATTATCTGCCGCATGACAACGAAGTGAACATCATTCTCGCCAAGGCCAAGCATTATCAGAATGCAGAAGGCCGTGAGATCGTTAACAAGATGGTTCGCGTTGCCGACATGACCCGCCAGGCTTTCATTAATGGTGATCTTTCAACCGTAATGAGCCCGCGTACTGTCATTACATGGTCTGAAAATGCCGCGATCTTCAATGATGTCGGCTTTGCATTCCGCCTGACCTTCCTCAACAAGTGCGATGAACTTGAGCGCCAGACGGTGGCTGAGTTCTATCAGCGCGCTTTTGGTGAGGAACTTCCAGAATCGGCTGCCAATATTGTTTTGGCATAAGGCTGGATGATGCCTGTCGCCCATTTCGGGCGGCAGCGCAATAAAGTCATGACAGTAAGTCAGGGCAGTGAAGTCAGGATAGGCAGATGTCGGGCCAGAAGTCAGGAATTGGCGATAATTCGCGCGAGCGCAAAAACGGACCAGTGGATTCGGAGCCGTTCAAGCGGGCGATGACCGCTACCATGCGCGCTATTTCCGGTGAGAATGAACTGGAAGTGGCTTTCAGCAATGATCGCCCTGCATTGACCGGCAACCGTGCCCGGCTGCCTGATCTGCCAAAGCGCCCGACTGCGCACGATGTTGCTGTTACACGCGGTATTGGCGATTCCATGGCGCTGCGTCAGGCACGTCATAATGCGCGTATTCACGCAAGCCTTGCGCCGGAAGGCAAACAGGCACGTGCCATTTATGATGCGGTTGAACAGGCGCGTGTTGAAGCCATTGGCGCGCGCGCCATGGCTGGTGTTTCCGAAAATCTGGCAATCATGCTTGCGGATAAATATGCCCGCGCCAATTTTGCTTCTGTCACCGACAAAGATGATGCGCCGCTTGAAGAAGCGGTGTCGCTTTTGCTGCGTGAAAAGCTGACTGGACGCAAAGCGCCTGCCGAAGCAGGGCCTGTGCTTGATCTTTGGCGCGAATGGATTGAGCAGAAGGCCGGTGCAGAGTTAGCTCGTCTTGGCGATAATCTCGAAGATCAGCAGGCTTTTGCGCGAACTGTGCGTGACATGCTGGCTTCGATGGATATGGCTGAGGAGCTCTCAAAGGAAGAGCAGAGCGACGAGCAGGACCAAGACAACGAGCAGACGCCCGAGCAGGATGAAAACGAAGAAGGCGGCGAGGAAAGTCAGGAAGGGTCTGATTCAGCGGAAAGCGATGAATCCGATAATTCCAGCGACGAAGGCGAACAAGGCGAGATGGAAGCCACTGACGCTTCCGCCGATGATATGGATGACAGCGAAGATGTCGACGCGGAAACGCCGGGGGATACGCGCCGTCAGAACCAGCCTTTCGCCAATTTTGCCGACCATGTCGATTACAATGTCTTCACGCGTGAATTCGATGAAGAGATCGAGGCAACTGATCTTTGTGATGAGGCTGAGCTTGATCGTCTGCGTGGTTTTCTCGACAAGCAGCTTTCCAATCTGCAGGGTGTGGTCGGAAGGCTGGCCAACCGGTTGCAGCGCCGCCTGATGGCGCAGCAGAACCGCTCGTGGGATTTCGATCTGGAGGAGGGCTATCTCGACAGTGCGCGCCTGGTGCGTATTGTGATCGACCCCACCCAGCCGCTTTCCTACAAGATGGAGCGCGATACGGATTTCCGCGATACGGTTGTGACGCTGGTGATCGATAATTCTGGCTCTATGCGTGGTCGACCGATTACGGTTGCCGCCACCTGCGCCGATATTCTGGCCCGTACGTTGGAGCGTTGCGGTGTGAAGGTCGAGATTCTCGGCTTCACCACCAAGGCATGGAAGGGCGGGCAATCACGCGAGGCGTGGCTTGGTCGTGGCAAGCCATCCAATCCGGGGCGTCTGAATGATCTGCGCCATATCGTTTATAAGAGCGCTGATGCGCCGTGGCGGCGTGCACGGCGCAATCTTGGCTTGATGATGCGTGAAGGGCTTCTCAAGGAAAACATCGACGGGGAAGCGTTGATCTGGGCGCATCATCGCTTGTTGGGTCGTCCTGAACAGCGCAAGATTCTGATGATGATTTCAGACGGTGCGCCGGTTGATGATTCTACCCTGTCGGTTAATCCCGGTAATTATCTGGAGCGTCACCTGCGCGCAGTGATTGAAGAGATCGAAAACCGTTCGCCGGTTGAACTGATCGCTATTGGTATCGGCCACGATGTCACGCGCTATTATAAGCATGCCGTGACCATCGTCGATGCGGAAGAACTTGCCGGTGCGATGACCGAACAGCTTGCATCTTTGTTTGAAGAGCACGGCGCAGACGCCGCAGGCAAAGGACGTCGCCGCGCTGGAAGATGATAGGTCGAAGGGGTTCAAGGTACCGATCTGATAATCAGATCGGTACTTTAAGTTTATCTGTCGCGCATTCCGAAAACTAATTCCCACTTTTCGGAATGGGCTTGTTGCCCCTTTTTATGCTTGCTGGCGGGTTGCAGCCAACATGATTTCACGAATGCAGACGCCCTGCGGCTGGTCATAGGCATAGAGGATGGCGCGTGCGACATCGTCTGCCGCAAGCACAGGCGCACCCATGCTCTTCTTCCAGTCCTCATAACCAGCCTTGATGCTTGCATCATTGGTGTGGCTTAGAAGTTCAGTTTCAACAGCGCCCGGCGCAATCGTCACAACCCGCACGTCATGGGCTGAAAGCTCTTCGCGCAGGTTTTCTGACAAGCCATGCACAGCGAATTTCGTGGCTGTATAGGCAACGTGATTAGCAAATGTCTTAGGTCCGGCGACCGAACTGATATTGATGATGGTGCCGTGTTTGCGTGCAACCATGCCAGCGGAGACAGCATGAATACCGTTGAGCAAGCCTTTGACGTTGACTTCAAGCATGCGGTCCCATTCATCGGGATTTTGCTTCGTTGCATCGCCCAGCAGCATAACACCCGCATTGTTGACGATGACATCAACGGGGCCAAACTTTGCTTCGGCTTCCGCAACGGCTGCAAGGAGTGCCTTGCGATCGGTTACATCAACGGATTTGCAAAGTGTGTTTGGCAGTTTCAGCTTTTCCATTGCGTCGAGACGGCGGGCCAGCAACAGCAATGGGTGACCGCGATCAGCAAACAGCTTTGCTGCTGCAAGACCTATACCGGAACTTGCGCCGGTGATGATGACGAGCGGGAGTTTTTCTCTATTAGCGGACATCTAATTAACCTTTTTCTAAATATAAATATCTCCACATATACATGAAATCCGCGCGGTAAATAAAACCATGCAGATAATGCTTGCTGTGAACAATATAGAAATCTAATCCAATAAAGATAGTCGGCAGATTAATTCTGCCGACTTATCGGAGGAGCGTATATAGGGGGCGCATCACTTTAATGAAATCAGTTTTTCTTAAGATAAACGGATTGTGAAGATCGGGCTAACGCTTGTTTGTTTTCAACCGATCAGGCGCATAAAGCGCTGGAGCGAAAATGGCGAGAATTGCACCATAGGGCACCAGCATCAAGGTTCCCATAACAACCTTCACGAAGAAGTCGCCGATAGCCAGCGAAGCCCAGAGCGGCATTCCAAGACCAAGAAAAGCTGCGGGATCGGTCAGTGATGAATCGGGCAAGCCGGTCATTTGGTCGATCCATGCGAAGCGTGCGGCAAAGGCAATGGAGAAGAACAGGATCGTATCAACGACCGAACCAAACATGGCGGCGGCAAAAGGCGCTTTCCACCATGTCTTCTGGCGCAGTTGGTTGAAGACTGTGATGTCCATCAACTGCGCGATCAGAAATGCCGAACCGGAAGCAATGGCAATACGCGGTGTTGCGAGCCAGATTGACATGACGACACCGAGCACAAAACCGGTATAAACGACTTTTCGTGCTGCTGCTGGTCCAAAACGGCGATTGGTCAGGTCATTGACGAGGAATGCAACCGGATAGGTGAAAGCACCATAGGTCAGTAATTCGCCAAGGCCGAAATGCTCAAATGGATATTGCACAAGGATATTGGAGGCAGCGACGGCCGCACACATGCACAATATGGCCGGCAAAAGCCGGGACAAAGCAGGGCTTGCATTAAACATTTTTTTATCCTGGGTGATGTCACCAGTAAAAAAGGCTGACGTGAGTCAGCCTTTTTTGTCAAATTTTGAAAACCAATTGCTTATGCAGCAGCTTCAGCCTGCTTCTTAGCGATCTGACGCTTCAGAAGACGAGCGCGCTGCGACAATTCCTTGTCGTCGGACTTGACGAGGAAAGCGTCGAGGCCACCGCGATGCTCAACCGAACGCAGAGCAGAAGCGGAAACGCGAAGACGGTAGCTCTGGCCGAGTGCTTCGGACATAAGCGTAACGTTGCAGAGGTTTGGCAGGAAGCGACGACGCGTACGGTTGTTCGCGTGGCTTACATTGTTGCCGTACTGGACCGAAGTGCCGGTCAATTCACAAGCGCGGGACATTTTGGTCTCACCTTCAAATTTTTGTTTCTCAGGCCCCGACTCGAATGTCCGAATTCAATGCGATCAAAGCAGTTTTATTGCTGCTGGCGCGCGATCTCGGACAGGCGGCCTATTGGGAAAGTCGCGTTTCTATAGTGACAGGAGCGAAAACAGTCAAGACAGATTCCGCTATGAAGGCTTAAAGCCGCGCATTTACGGCGTTTAACAAGCTTTGATGCCCCGCACGATCATAACTTCGCCGGTTTTTCCTGTTCGACAGAGAGTGAAGAACATGAATCTTACGTAGATTAAGCGCTATTTATAGTCAGAATCTCAAAGATTACGTGACAGTATCTCCCACGCAAACAGAATCGGTTTTTGCGGCATCATGGGGCGTAAACTGTCGGGGCAGATATTGCGAAAGGAAAATCTGGCATGATCGAACAATCGCATTTCCTGAAACCGGTTAAAAAGCGGAACATGCAGCGCAGTGTTGCGATGTTGGCCGGTGTGGCGATTGTGGCTATTGGGGCAAGCGCGGCTCAGGCAGACGATCTTTATCGAACTGAATATGAAATTTCGATGTTTGGGCTTTCCATCGCGCGATCCGCGATCGAAACAGTTGTTAAGGGTCCTAATTATGGCGTCAATGGGCGCTTTAAAACCTCAGGCATTGCACGGATTTTTGACGATACGGACGGTACGGTTTATGTCGGTGGAAGTTCTTCTCAAAGCAAAGTAACACCATCGGCTTTTGATCTTGCTTACAAGCATGGGCGAAAGAACAAGAGCACTATGATACGTTTTGCAGGTGGTAAAGTGACCACTTCTGAAAATGTGCCACCGGTTAAAAAGCGCGATCCGTGGGTGGAGAGTGGACCCAATGATCTGATCAATGTGAGCGATCCGTTGAGCGCGTTGATGATTCCAACAAAAGATCCCAAAGCCGTATGCAATCGTACGCTTCAGGTTTTTGATGGGCAGACCCGCGCTGATATAAAGTTGAGTTTCAACGGAACGGAATCCTTCACCACGAAGGGCTTTACGGGCGAATCGGTAATCTGTTCTGCAAAATTCGTGCCGATTTCTGGCTATCAGAAGGGCAAAAAGGCTATAGATTATCTCGCAAACCGCTCCAAGATCACCATTTCATTCGCCTCTCTGGGTGACTCCGGCATTTATGCGCCCGTTGTGGCGCGCATCGGTACGCAACTTGGTACGCTGAAAATCGAAGCAACGCGGTTCGAGAAAATTCAGTGATAGCTTTGCATTGTTAATGCTTCGGATGCAGGCATTCCTCATGATTGCCGAGGATTTCGATAACCCGGCACTGGTCGATGCGGCCATGTGCCGTGCAATCGAGCATGCGTAGTAGCTCCGTTTTCAACGACATCAGTTTTGCAATGCGGTTTTCGACATCGATCAGGCGAATACGGGCAATAGAATCAGCGGCTGCACAAGACTGGTCGGGATTATCCTGAAGATCGAGAAGCGTGCGGATTGCATCGACTTCAAAGCCCAGATCCCGTGCATGACGGATGAATAAAAGGCGCTGAATATCGCTATTATCGTAAAGACGGCGATTGCTTTCGGTGCGCGGTGGCGCTGGCAGCAGCCCGATTTGCTCATAATAACGGATAGTTGGCACTTTCACGCCGCTGGCTTTTGACGCTTCGCCAATCGGAACATTGGTGATCATTTTTCTCTTGCTCCTCTAGTCACTAGAGGATGTAAACCTTGTTTCAGAGAATTCAAGAGAGAAGCCGTGCCAGACCATTTCTGGGCAATTTTCTGGGGCAGATGATGAGCCATACCGAACGCGCAAAACACCACGACCACGATCACGACAACGGTCATGAACATAGCCATGATCATGCTGGCTGTAGCGGCCATCATCACGACCATGAGCATGAGCATGAGCATGATGAAACCGAAACAAAGCAGATCGTAGCCAGTGCCGATAGCCTGCGGTTTCGTGTCGAGGGCATGGATTGTGCATCCTGTGCTACGAAGATCGATACCGCTGTGCGACGCGTTGGCGGCGTGCAGGATGTTTCAGTTTCCGTCACCAATGGCACCATGACCGTCAATCATGACGGCTCAGCGAGCCTTGATGACATTACCGCCAAAGTGTCAGCGCTTGGTTATAAGGCCAGCGTACAATCACCTGCTGATGCGACATCGAAGCCAACCGCCCGCGCAAAGTCGAAGCGTTGGTGGCAAACTGACAAGGGTCAGATGATGCTTGCCTGTGGTGGCGGTCTGGTGCTGGCTTACATTATCGGTCATCTTTATCCGCCGATTGCATTATGGGCCTTCACGGCAGCCATGCTGATCGGGCTTATACCGATTGCGAAGCGCGCTTATTCGGCTGCAATCAACGGCACACCATTTTCCATCGAAATGCTGATGACCATTGCAGCTATTGGTGCGGTTATCATTGGTGCAACGGAAGAAGCTGCTGCTGTCGTTTTCCTGTTTTTGGTGGGGGAATTGCTGGAAGGCGTTGCAGCTGGCAAGGCGCGCGCCAGTATTCAGTCGTTGACCACGCTAGTGCCAAAGATTGCTTTTCTTGAAAGCAATGGCTCGACAAAAGAAGTGCCTGCGGAAGAGCTTAAAGTGGGCGATGTGATTGCTGTTCGTCCGGGCGATCGTATGCCCGCAGATGGTGAGATTATCGCTGGCGAAAGTGCTATTGATGAAGCGCCAGTGACGGGCGAAAGCACGCCGGTTGGCAAAGCGGTGGGCGACAACATTTTTGCAGGCACCATCAATGGCGATGGTGTGCTGCGGGTCAGAGTGACTGCTGCGGCTGAAGATAACACCATCGCGCGTGTTGTGCGGCTGGTGGAAGAAGCACACGAAGCCAAGGCTCCGACCGAGCGCTTCATCAATCGCTTCTCGACCTATTACACGCCGGGCGTGGTAATTGTTGCAGCACTCGTTGCGATCCTGCCGCCGCTTTTGGCGGGTGGCGCATGGGATGAATGGATCTATAAAGGTCTTGCCATTCTGTTGATCGGTTGCCCCTGTGCACTGGTTATTTCGACGCCTGCGGCGATTGCGGCGTCGCTTTCGGCCGGTGCGAGGCGTGGGCTGTTGCTGAAAGGTGGTGCGGTACTTGAAACCGTAGGCAAGATTACGACCGCCTGTTTCGACAAAACCGGCACGCTGACAGAAGGCAAGCCGCAGGTAACGGATGTTCTGTCTGGCGCACTTTCAGAAGAAGAAGTGCTGCGTCTTTCTGCATCGCTTGATGCAGGTTCCAGCCATCCGCTGGCTCTGGCGATTGTTGATGCATCGGATGCGCGTGGCCTGAAAATCTCCGCTGTTTCGACGGGTAAAGCGCATGGCGGCAAGGGCGTGTCAGGTACTGCTGACGGAATTGAGCTGTTTTTGGGTTCGCGCAAAGCTGCCAATGAAATTTCCGCCATTCCCGATGATCTTGCCGTCCGGATTGCGGCTTGCAACGACGAAGGCAAGACTGTTTCGGTTCTGGTGGCAGATGGCAAAATCGCGGGCGCTATCGCCATGCGTGACGAGCCACGTGCCGATGCGATTGCCGGGCTAAAAACGCTGAAGGATGCCGGTATTCGGACCGTTATGCTGACCGGCGATAATCGTCGCACGGCAGAAGCTATCGGCAAGGATCTGGGCATCGAAGTGCGCGCCGAACTACTGCCAGAAGACAAACAACGTATCGTTGGCGAGTTGCGTAATGAAGGCCAGATCGTTGCCAAGGTTGGCGATGGTATCAACGATGCGCCAGCACTTGCAGCGGCTGATGTTGGCATTGCCATGGGTGGCGGTACCGATGTGGCGCTGGAAACGGCGGATGCAGCCGTGCTGCACGGACGTGTGGGCGATGTAGCCGCGATGGTTGATCTCTCCAAGCGGACCATGCGCAATATTCATCAGAACATTGCAATCGCACTTGGGCTGAAAGCTGTGTTTCTCGTGACAACAGTGCTGGGGATCACTGGCCTCTGGCCAGCCATTCTGGCTGATACGGGCGCAACCGTTCTGGTGACGATCAATGCGCTGCGTTTGTTGAGGCAGCCTTCTTAAAAAAACAAAATCGGCGAAGTTTCCTTCGCCGGTTTTTTAAAAACTTATTCGCCAATCAGTTCGCGGATACGATCACCATTTTGCTTGGCAAAGGTGACATGCTCGGGGTTGATTTGCTTCACTTCATCGACAAGCTGGTCTTCTTCTTCGGCATCCGCTGCTGCAAGCCCGCTCATCATTGCGAAATAGGCCAGAAGATAATCGCGGGGTGCAATATTTTCCGCCTTCATCACTTCGACGACCTGCGGGCGCGACTCAATGCTTTTGACCATGGAATCCATTGAAGGTCGCGCATCCAGGCCTTCTTCCGCGGTTGGTGAAAGCTGCATATCTTCAAGCTTGTTATGGATTTTCAACATACGGTCCAGCAGGTCTTCGCTGAGCTTGAAATTGTTGATTTCTGCTGGTGTTTGCAAAGGCGTAGCAATCGCAAGAATGTCTTCCGCAAAAGCTGTTTTGATGGATTGCGGCAGGATAACAAGCGAGAGGCCGAGCAGGGCTGCGGTCTGGAAGCGTTTTGCATTTTTGAAGCGTTTCATCGTGAAAATCTTTGTCATGATAGAATCCTAGAATAAATCTTTGCGCTTACGGATTTCCGCAAAAACAGCTTCGTCAGTTGCATTCTGCATATCGAGCCGTGCACGAATGCGGGCATCGTGCCAACGCAGAAACGGATTGGTTGCCATTTCAAGCGCTATGCTGGTGGGTAGCGTCATCTTATCAGCCGCGCGCAGCCGCGCAATCTCCGCTGAACGCTCTTTTAACGCCGAATTGTCGGGATCGATGGTGAGGGCAAAACGGGCATTGCTCTGCGTATATTCATGGCCGCAATAGACTGTCGTGTCTCCCGGAAGGGCCACAAGCTTTTGCAGCGACTGGAACATCGTGCCGGGTGTTCCTTCCAGCAGCCGTCCACAGCCGAGTGCGAAAAGCGTGTCGCCGGTGAAGACGATCTTTGCTTCCGGCAGATAGAAGGAAATCTCGCCTGCCGTATGGCCGGGCGTGGAAATCACCTTCACCTTGAAAAGTCCGAAGGTGAACTCGTCGCCGTCCTGAACGGTACGGTCAAGTGTCGGGATTTTGTTTAGCTCAGCCTTTGGTCCGATGATGCTGACGCCGAATTTGGCTTTCAGCGCCTCGTTGCCTTCGACGTGATCAAGGTGATGATGCGTTGTGAAAATGAAATCGAGCGTCCAGCCACGGCGTTTGAGAGCGCTTTCAATGGCTTTTGCATCGGGTGCATCAATGGCCGCTGTCAGATCGCTTTCAGGATCATGGATGAGAACGCCATAATTATCGCTGCGGCAGATGAATTGTTCAATGTCCAAGCGTAACATGGCTTTCTCCTCAAAATGTTTCAGTCTTTTTTAGCTTCTGGCAATGTATGCTTCTGGATAAGCGGCATTTGTAAAAGTGTGAAGACAACGGTGATCGGCATGATGCCCCAGACCTTGAAGGAAACCCAGGCATCGGTCGAAAAATTGCGCCAGACGACTTCATTCACCACCGCGAGGAAGATGAAGAACAGGCCCCAGCGGAAAGTGAGCTTCCGCCAGCCTTCGGCATCTAGCTTGAAGGCAGAATCAAACACATAGCCGAGCAGGGATTTACCGAAGAAAAGTCCGCCAAGCAGAATTGCGCCAAACAGCGTGTTGACGATCGTGGGCTTCATCTTGATGAAAGTATCGTTGTGCAGCCAGAGGGTCAGCGCGCCAAATACTAAAACTACGATGCCGGAAATGAGCGGCATCATCGGCAACGTGCGTGTCAGCGACCATGAGACGCCCAGTGCGATAACGGTCGCAACCATGAATAGTGCGGTTGCAAGAAAGATCGGCTCGCCAATCTGTGCAAGAACTGGAAAACGCTCGATCAGATTTTCGCCGCGCGCATTGGCGAAGAAGAATACCAGAAGCGGTCCAAGTTCCAGCGCAAGCTTGAGAAGCGGTGCGATTTCCTTGCGTTCGGCTTCGGTCTTTTGTGAAGGATCGCGCTCAAAAACCGGGTGTTGCATCAGGCTGTTCCTGCGATAGCGCGGGCAAAATCATTGGCCGCAAAGGGTTCCAGATCGTCGACACCTTCGCCGACGCCGATGAAATAGATCGGTAGTTTGTGTTTGGCCGAAATTGCCACCAGAATGCCGCCGCGTGCTGTGCCGTCAAGTTTGGTCATGACAAGGCCGTTGACGCCAGCGATATTCTTGAAAATCTCAACCTGATTGAGTGCATTTTGCCCGGTGGTGGCATCTAGTGTTTGCAGAACGGTATGCGGTGCTTCCGGGTCGTGTTTGCCAAGAACGCGAACGATCTTTGCAAGCTCGTCCATCAGTTCGGCCTTGTTCTGCAAACGGCCGGCGGTATCAATGATGAGGACGTCGCTGCCTGCATCTTTTGCCTGCTGCCATGCATCGTAAGCAAGACCTGCCGCGTCCGCTCCAAGTTTGCTCGAAACAACCGGCGAGCCAGTGCGCTCGCCCCAGATATGAAGCTGTTCAATGGCGGCGGCGCGGAATGTATCGCCCGCTGCAAGCATGACCTTTAGGCCACCAGCGGTCAGCTTTGCAGCAAGCTTGCCGATGGTGGTGGTCTTGCCGGTTCCGTTGACGCCGACAACCAGAATGACATGCGGCTTGTGCGAGAGATCCAGCTCAAGCGGTTTGGCAACCGGACCAAGTACCTTCTCGATTTCCGCACTCATGATGTTGCGGACTTCTTCGCCGGTCACATCCTTGCCGTAGCGACCAGACGACAGTGCATCTGTTACGCGCATGGCGGTTTCAAGGCCGAGATCGGCCTGAATGAGCACGTCTTCTAGATCCTGCAACGTGTCTTCATCAAGCTTGCGCTTGGTGAAAATGCCGCTGATGGAATCACTCAATGAATTCGATGAACGCAGCAGGCCGCGACGCAAACGCTCGAACCAGGAAAGCTTTGGTTCAGGCGCTGCCTCAATCGGCGCTTCGTCCTGATGTTCTTCAACGGCCTTGGCGACCTTGACCTTTTTGGGTTTTACCGGCTCTGGCTGAGGTGCGGGCTCGACTATTTCCTCTACAACGGGTGCCTCGGAAACTTCAGCAGCTTTCGCGACTTCAACCTGTTCGGGTTCAGCAACAGGTTCAGGCTCTGGCGCAAGTGCTTCAACCGCGATTGGTTCCATCACCGGAGGCTGTTCAATCGGGATTTCGATCTCGGCAACCGGATGCTCCGGTTCTGCCTTCTCTTCCTCAACCGGTTCAGCCGCAGGCTCGTCAGTCGGCTCAGGCTCTGGCTCACTGGCGATGACTGGTGCTTCCGGTTCGGAAATAACCACTTCAACGACGGTGTTTTCGGTTTCGCTAGGCGCTTCGACGGTTTCAGGAAGCTGTGTTTCTAAAGCCGCTTCCAGGGCATCAGGAGCGGGCTGTTCGACCGGCTTTTCCTCGACCTCCTTCTTGCCGAAGGAGAACATTTTCTTGATGAAACCCATTGCCATGAAATCTGATGCCCTTAAGCTTTAAGCCGCTTGCGGCTCTGTCTGACGGGTGAGGAGTTTTTCACCGTCATGCCCCGTCACAATTCGTTCGATAATTTCGCCAGCGTTACCCTGATCAACAGCGGCCAGCGTAAAGCCTTCCGTGCGGGCAATGCCTTCCTTCTCGATCAACAGGCGCTGCACAGTGCCATTGAGAGAAGCGAGGTGTTTTTCATAAGCCTGATCGCCGACAGCACGCAGCCTTTTGGCGCGTTCTTTGACGATTTCGCGCCTGACCTGTGGCATACGCGCAGCCGGTGTGCCTTCGCGTGCGCTGTAGGGAAAGACATGCAGATGCGTCAGCCCGCATTCCTCAACGATCTTCATCGAGTTAGCGAACATCTCTTCGGTCTCGGTCGGGAAACCCGCAATGATGTCGGCACCGAACACGATGTCAGGGCGGAGCGCGCGTACTTCTGCGCAGAAGCGGATGGAATCATCGCGCAGATGGCGGCGCTTCATGCGCTTTAAGATCATGTCATCACCTGCTTGAAGCGACAGATGCAGATGCGGCATCAGACGCTTTTCATTGGCGATGCTCTCCATCAGGTCTTCGTCGGCCTCGATGGAATCAATCGATGAAAGACGCAGGCGCTGCAAATCCGGCACCTGTGTCAGAACCGTTTTCACCAGTTTCCCGAGACGAAGGCTTCCCGGCAAATCAGGACCATAAGAGGTCATATCCACGCCGGTGAGAACCACTTCGGCATAGCCGTTATCGACAAGGCGTTTGACCTGATCAATGATGCCGCCCATCGGCACCGAGCGCGAATTACCGCGACCATAAGGAATGATGCAGAAAGTGCAGCGATGATCGCAGCCATTCTGGACCTGTACGAAGGCGCGGGCGCGGCCTTCAATGGCATCGACCATATGGCTTGCGGTTTCGCGCACTTCCATAATGTCGTTGACGCGCACCTTTTCGAACTGGTTCACGCCGAAGTCTGGCAACATGCGATAGGAATTGGATTTGAGCTTTTCCTCATTACCCAGAATGAGGTCGACTTCGTCCATGGCCTCGAACTTGGCCGATTCCGTTTGTGCAGCGCAGCCCGTCACAATGATGCGGGCTTCCGGGTTGTCTCTGCGCGCCTTTCGTATCGCCTGACGCGCCTGACGTACGGCTTCTGCCGTAACGGCGCAGGTGTTGAAGATGATCGCGCCGTCTTCCAACGCGCCAAGGCCAGCATTATCGGCTTCGCGCTTCATCACCTCGGACTCATAGGTGTTGAGACGACATCCGAAGGTTACGACTTCCACAGCCATCAGGCAGCACCTCTGCTCTGATTAGGGACGTGTTCCCATTCGCCGGTTGAAGGATCGAATGTGCCATCAAATTCCCATTCAGCAGGGCCGGTCATCATGACGTGATCGTCTTCGCGCCATTCGATTTTCAGCGGACCACCGGGAACATGGACCGTGACATTGCGTTCGGTGCGGCCCGTTCTGCTACCCGAAACCGCCGCAGCGCAAGCGGCAGAACCGCAGGCGCGGGTCAGACCCGCACCGCGTTCCCATGTGCGCAGGTTCATGCTGTCGCGTGATGTCACTTGAGCTATCGAAATATTGGCGCGTTGCGGGAAGATCGGATCATGCTCCAGCCCCGGACCATATTGATCAAGCGCATAGGACCAGACATCGTCTTCAACCCAGAAGATTGCGTGCGGATTGCCCATAGAGGCAATCGATGGAGCTTGCAGAACAGGCGCATCGGCTGGACCGGCAGACAGGTCAATGGCGCTTGTGTCGGCCACTTCATGGGCGAGGGGGATTTCCTGCCAGCCGAAATGCGGCTTGCCCATATCTACCGTAATCAGCCCGTCTTCGTGCTCATTGGCGGTCAGAATACCAGCCAGTGTCTGGAAAGTGTAATCCTGTTTTCCGCTTTCATGGGAAAGCCACTGCACCACGCAGCGTGTGCCGTTGCCGCAAGCCTGTGCCTGCGTGCCATCGCAATTTATGATCTCTATATAATGATCGGTGCCGGGCGTCTTTGGATCATGAATCGCCATAATCTGGTCGAACGAGGTGGCTTCGTCACCGGCCAAACGGATTGCAGCGTTCGGTGCGATGCGATCGCTGCGTCCGCGCATATCGGCAACAATGATCTTGTTGCCCAGTCCGTTCATCTTGGCGAAGTTAGCCTTGCTCATTGCTGGTCCGCAGTCCCGTTTGTTTGGCCATTCATGCTGGAAGCGCTCTATATGGCGGAAAAGCCCACAAAATGCCAGTACCGACGGGCTATTGGCCGCATGGGTCTTCGGCTGGTCGATTTGTGGATCACAATTTATTCGAAAACTGTGTCCTTCCTGCGCCATATCGAAAATTTCTAAGCCAATTCAAGCCTTCCTGATGGTTTCTCGCCTATATTTGAGGGGGTGCATAGTTGATTTTTTAACCATATCGCCATTTTATCAGTGCAATGTTGTTTTAGGTCGAGCTTTTAAACTCGACGGTGCGAGGGGCACTCCCCCGATCAGTCA
This sequence comes from Brucella thiophenivorans, assembly GCF_002252445.1. Classification (GTDB taxonomy): domain Bacteria; phylum Pseudomonadota; class Alphaproteobacteria; order Rhizobiales; family Rhizobiaceae; genus Brucella; species Brucella thiophenivorans. The sequence continues at coordinate 114,319 of NZ_NNRJ01000014.1, read as the reverse complement.
GGCCCCACGAACACGAGGAATTGGAGAACCAGATGGGAATTTCGAAAGCAAGTTTGCTCAGCATTGCTGCGGCGGGCGTTATTCTGGCGGGTTGCCAGAGCTCGCGGGTCGGAGGCTTTGATAATAATGTATCGCCACCGCCACCAGCGCCGCTGCGTTCTGCTCCCGTTAGTTCTGTGCAGTCTGGTAATCTCAATACGCCGAATTCTTTTCCAACAGCGCCAACAACCGACACGTCCATGCCAGCGGCTGGCACACAGGTTGCAAGCCTTCCGCCCGAATCAGCGCCTGATCTGACACCGGGTACGGTTGCAGGTGTGTGGAATGCATCGCTTGCCGGTCAGAACTGCAAGATCGCAACGCCACAGACCAAATATGGTCAGGGTTTCCGCGCTGGTCCGCTGCGTTGCCCGGGCGAACTCGGCAGCCTTGCTTCATGGGCTGTGAACGGCAAGCAGCTTTCGCTTTATGATGCGAATGGCGGAACCGTTGCGACACTCTACTCTTCCGGTCAGGGCCGCTTCGATGGCCAGACGACAAGCGGCCAGTCCGTTTCGCTGTCGCGCTGATACGTTATTTCCCATTAAAACAGGCGGATCATCGTGAGATGTTCCGCCTTTTCTGCAATTAAGCGGTTGGACAGAAACAATCATGTCTTTCGACGGTAATCTGAAAGCGTTTCCTTCCCTGCGTTCGCATTATGATGCGAAGGTAGAGGCAGGTGAAGTCGATGCTGATCCGGCACAGCTGGAACTGACTGATCGCTATGATCGCCTGATCGAAGAGATCTGCACCAAGCGTCTGTCGCGCAAATCGAGCGCGCTCGGCTGGCTTTTCGCCAAGCGCAAGGAAGTTGCCAATATCAAAGGACTTTATGTTCATGGTGAGGTTGGCCGCGGCAAGACCATGCTGATGGATATGTTCTTCCAGCTTCTGCCGGTGGAACGCAAACGCCGTGCGCATTTCAATGATTTCATGGCCGATGCGCATGAACGCATCAATGCGCATCGACAGGCTTTGAAGCGCGGCGAAACCAAGCAGGAAGACCCGATTCCACCCGTTGCGGAAGCTTTGGCCGAGCAAGCTTGGGTGCTTTGCTTCGACGAATTTACCGTCACCGATATTGCCGATGCGATGATCCTGTCGCGCCTGTTCAGCGCATTGTTTGCGCGGGGCGTGGTGCTAGTCGCGACGTCCAATGTTGCGCCCGACAATCTTTACCGCGATGGTCTGAACCGCCAGCTGTTTCTGCCCTTTGTCGATATTCTCAAACAGCATGTCGACGTGATCAATCTCGATTCGCGTACCGATTATCGTCTGGAAAAGCTGGATCGCCAGCCGGTCTATCTGACCCCGCTTAATTCCGAGACGACCAAGCGCATGGATGCCGCATGGACTGCGCATAAGGATGGTCGGCAAGAAAAGCCCGACGTGATTCACATCAAGGGGCGCGACATTCCAGTGCGCCAGTCTGTGCCGGGTGCTGCACGCTTTACGTTTGATGAGCTTTGCGCTCAGCCGCTTGCGGCTAACGATTATATTGCCATTGTCACGCGCTATCAGACGCTTTTTATTGACGATGTGCCGGTGCTTGACCATTCGCGCCGCAATGAGGCCAAGCGCTTTATTCTGCTGATCGACGTTCTTTATGATCATCATGCACGGCTGTTTGTTTCGGCCGAAGCGGAGCCTGAAAAGCTTTACGAAGCTAAGCAGGGGGTGGAAGCCTTCGAGTTTGATCGCACGGCTTCCCGCCTGTTTGAAATGCAGAGCGCTGAATATCTGGAAGCATTTGCAGAGCAAGCAACACAGTAAAGTGAGTGGTGTATCGCCCTTTACCATCATCGAACTGCCACAGACTCGACTTATATCATCAGCGGGCTATGTTGATCGAATACAGCTTGGGTGGAATGCAGTTGTCTCCATATCGATTGTACTCACCAGCAAAATCATTTGCGGACGCGCTGTCTTGTTTCAAGGGATAGGAAACAGCCGGACGAGGAGACTCATTGCCTACATTTTGCCAAATTATCTTACGTTTACGTAAGAACATATAAATCTAACCGATTGAAAACATTGGTCGCAAAATAATGAGTTGAGTTTTTTTGCAAAGAGTCCTATCGAACCCTCGCAGCGCAGACGCGTTTTCCGGGAGGAAACCGGATAGCTTCATGCGTTTCTGGATCAAACTTGAGGAAAGAAACAACATGGCACGCAACAAGATTGCCCTCATCGGCTCCGGTATGATCGGCGGCACGCTCGCTCATCTTGCTGGTCTGAAGGAACTCGGCGACGTCGTCCTTTTCGATATTGCGGAAGGTACTCCGCAGGGTAAGGGACTGGATATTGCAGAATCTTCACCGGTTGACGGTTTTGATGCGAAGTTCACCGGTGCAAACGACTATGCCGCAATCGAAGGCGCAGACGTTGTCATCGTCACCGCAGGCGTGCCGCGTAAGCCGGGCATGAGCCGCGACGATCTTCTGGGTATCAACCTCAAGGTCATGGAACAGGTCGGCGCAGGTATTGCAAAATATGCACCTGAAGCTTTCGTGATCTGTATCACCAACCCGCTTGATGCGATGGTCTGGGCTTTGCAGAAGTTCTCCGGTCTGCCAGCACACAAGGTTGTCGGCATGGCTGGCGTTCTCGACAGCGCCCGTTTCCGCTACTTCCTTTCGGAAGAATTCAACGTATCGGTCGAAGACGTCACTGCATTCGTGCTTGGTGGCCACGGCGACAGCATGGTTCCGCTCGCTCGTTACTCGACCGTTGCTGGTATCCCGCTTCCAGACCTCGTCAAGATGGGCTGGACCACACAGGAAAAGCTCGACAAGATCATTCAGCGCACCCGTGATGGCGGCGCAGAAATCGTCGGCTTGCTCAAGACCGGCTCGGCATTCTACGCACCGGCAGCTTCGGCCATTCAGATGGCTGAATCCTACCTCAAGGACAAGAAGCGCGTTCTGCCAGTGGCAGCACAGCTGACAGGCCAGTATGGCGTCAACGACATGTATGTCGGCGTTCCAACCGTGATCGGTGCCAATGGCGTTGAACGTATTATCGAGATCGATCTCGATAAGAGTGAGCAGGCCGAGTTCGAAAAGTCGGTCGCTTCTGTAGCCGGTCTTTGTGAAGCTTGCGTCGGCATCGCACCGTCACTGAAATAAGTTCCAGACAAGGCCGGATCGCTCATGAAAGAGTTCCGGCCTTTTCCGGCTGTTAATCCGCAGAGGACAACCAGATGAATATTCACGAATACCAGGCTAAGCGCCTGCTCCACACTTATGGCGCACCAATCGCCAATGGTGTGGCTGTTTATTCCGTCGAACAGGCGGAAGAATGGGCAAAGACGCTTCCGGGCCCGCTTTATGTCGTCAAGAGCCAGATCCATGCTGGTGGGCGCGGCAAGGGCAAGTTCAAGGAACTCGGCCCGGATGCCAAGGGCGGCGTTCGTCTTGCAAAGTCGATCGAAGAAGTTGTTTCCCACGCCAAGGAAATGCTCGGCAACACGCTCGTGACCAAGCAGACCGGTGACGCTGGCAAGCAGGTCAACCGTCTTTACATCGAAGATGGCGCAGATATTGAGCGCGAGCTTTATCTCTCGATCCTCATCGACCGCACCGTTGGCCGTCCTGCTTTCGTCGTTTCGACCGAAGGCGGCATGGACATTGAAGCTGTTGCTGAAGAAACACCTGAGAAGATCATCACCGTTGCTATCGATCCTGCCAAGGGCGTGACTGATGAAGACGCCAACAAGCTCGCCGACGCGCTGAAGCTTGAAGGTGCAGCGCGTGAAGACGGCCTCAAGCTGTTCCCGATCCTCTACAAGGCTTACACCGATAAGGATATGAGCCTTCTGGAAATCAACCCGCTGATCGTCATGACCGATGGCCGCGTGCGCGTTCTCGATGCCAAGGTATCGTTCGACGGCAATGCACTGTTCCGTCACGCTGACATTGTCGAATTGCGCGATCTGTCGGAAGAAGACGAAAAGGAAATCGAAGCTTCCAAGCACGATCTCGCTTACGTCGCTCTTGATGGCAACATCGGCTGCATGGTCAACGGCGCAGGCCTTGCCATGGCAACGATGGACATCATCAAGCTCTACGGTGCTGAGCCAGCTAACTTCCTCGACGTTGGTGGCGGCGCTACCAAGGAGAAAGTAACGTCTGCGTTCAAGATCATCACCGCTGATCCGGCTGTCCAGGGTATTCTGGTCAATATCTTCGGTGGCATCATGAAGTGCGACGTCATCGCTGAAGGCGTTATCGCTGCGGTCAAGGAAGTCGGCCTCAAGGTTCCATTGGTTGTGCGTCTTGAAGGCACCAATGTGGAACTCGGCAAGAAGATCATCAACGAATCGGGCCTGAATGTTATTTCGGCTGACGATCTCGACGATGCGGCGCAGAAAATCGTCGCTGCAGTGAAGGGAAACTAAGGCATGTCCATTCTCGTTAACAAGGACACCAAGGTTCTCGTACAGGGCCTGACCGGCAAGACCGGTACTTTCCACACCGAACAGGCGCTTGCTTATTATGGCACGCAGATGGTCGGCGGTATCCATCCGAAAAAGGGTGGCGAAACCTGGGAAGGCTCGACGGGACAAAAGCTTCCGATCTTCGCAACTGTTGCTGAAGCCAAGGAACGCACAGGTGCGGACGCATCGGTGATCTACGTTCCGCCAGCAGGCGCAGCCGATGCAATCATTGAAGCAATCGAAGCTGAAGTTGGCTTCATTGTCTGCATCACCGAAGGCATTCCGGTCATGGACATGGTTCGCGTCAAGGAGCGTCTGGAACGCTCGAAGTCGCGCCTGCTCGGACCAAACTGCCCCGGCATCCTGACCCCTGAAGAATGCAAGATCGGCATTATGCCGGGCAATATCTTCAAGAAGGGTTCGGTGGGTGTTGTTTCCCGCTCCGGCACACTTACCTATGAGGCAGTGTTCCAGACTTCGAACGAAGGCCTCGGCCAGACCACTGCTGTTGGTATCGGCGGCGATCCGGTCAAGGGCACTGAGTTCATCGACGTTTTGGAAATGTTCCTCGCGGACGATGAAACCAAGTCGATTGTCATGATCGGTGAAATTGGTGGCTCTGCTGAAGAAGATGCAGCGCAGTTCATCAAGGATGAAGCAAAGCGCGGTCGTTCGAAGCCGATGGTTGGCTTCATCGCTGGCCGTACTGCTCCAGCCGGACGCACCATGGGCCATGCAGGCGCAGTGATCTCCGGTGGCAAGGGCGGCGCAGAAGACAAGATTGCAGCCATGGAATCGGCTGGCATTCGCGTGTCTCCTTCGCCAGCACAGCTTGGCAAGACGCTGGTTGAAGTCCTCAAGGGCTGAGACTGTTTAGCTGAGTAAGAGTATACCGGCAGTGGCGAAAGCTGCTGCCGGGTTAGTCGTAAAAAGCACGAACCGGATGTGGTCGGTTTAATGGAATGTCAGGCTTTGGCCATCATTCTCCCGCAGAGACTGATTTGTAAACGAGTTATGCTTTTAAACGAGTTATGCCGGGGTCTGTTGTGGTTCCTCCCCGGCGGCGTGAGGGATGAAGTTGAGAGAGCTTCCGGCCCGCGCATGATGAGCTACTACAAGGAGACGGAGCGGAGGCTCCGGATTAGGTTATGGCAAGGCAAGAACAGGCCAACGACGTTTTCGCCCTTACCTCATTCCTCTATGGCGGCAATGCCGACTATATCGAGGAGCTATACGCCAAGTATGAGGATGATCCCACATCGGTTGATCAGGAATGGCGCGATTTCTTTGCGCAGCTTAAAGACGACGCCGATGATGTGCGCAAGAATGCGCAGGGCGCGTCGTGGACCAAGCCAAACTGGCCGATTCCGGCCAATGGCGAGCTGATTTCAGCACTTGATGGCAATTGGGCTGACGTTGAAAAGCATGTGACCGACAAGCTGAAGGGCAAAGCCGCAAATGGCGATGCCAAAGCAGGTGCCGCTGCTGCTGCACTGACGTCGCAAGAGATTGCGCAGGCTGCACGCGATAGCGTTCGCGCCATTATGATGATCCGCGCGTATCGCATGCGCGGCCATCTTCATGCCAATCTCGATCCGCTTGGTCTTGCTGAAAAGCCAAACGACTTTAGCGAACTTGATGCGGCAACTTATGGCTTTACGCCTGCCGATTATGATCGCAAGATCTTCATCGATAACGTTCTTGGCCTTGAATATGCGACCGTTCCGCAGATGCTTGAAATTCTCAAGCGCACCTATTGCGGCAATGTCGGCGTCGAATTCATGCATATTTCGGACCCGATCGAAAAGGCCTGGATTCAGGAACGTATCGAAGGCCCGGATAAAGCTTATGCTTTCACGGTCGAAGGCAAGAAGGCTATTTTGTCGAAGCTGATTGAAGCCGAAGGTTTCGAGCAGTTTATCGATGTGAAGTATAAGGGCACCAAGCGTTTCGGTCTTGATGGCAGTGAATCGCTGATCCCGGCGCTGGAGCAGATCGTCAAGCGTGGCGGTCAGATGGGCCTCAAGGAAGTCGTGCTCGGCATGGCGCACCGTGGTCGCCTGAACGTGCTTAGCCAAGTTATGGGCAAGCCGCACCGCGCCATTTTCCATGAGTTCAAGGGCGGCTCTTATGCGCCTGACGATGTGGAAGGTTCGGGCGACGTGAAGTACCATCTTGGCGCTTCGTCGGACCGCGAGTTCGATGGCAACAAGGTTCACCTTTCGCTGACTGCCAACCCGTCGCACCTCGAAATCGTTAATCCGGTTGTCATGGGCAAGGCACGCGCCAAGCAGGATCTGCTTGTTGGTCGTACCCGCGATGACATGGTGCCGCTGACTGAACGCGCAAAAGTTCTGCCGCTGCTGCTGCACGGTGATGCCGCTTTCGCAGGTCAGGGTGTTGTTGCTGAGTGCCTCGGTCTTTCGGGTCTGAAGGGTCACCGCGTTGGTGGTACGCTGCATTTCATTATCAACAACCAGATCGGTTTCACCACCAATCCGGCTTTCTCACGTTCGTCGCCTTATCCATCGGATGTGGCAAAGATGATCGAAGCGCCGATCTTCCACGTCAATGGTGATGATCCGGAAGCCGTGGTTTTCGCCGCCAAGGTCGCGATGGAATTCCGCATGATCTTCCACAAGCCGGTTGTTGTGGACATGTTCTGCTACCGCCGCTTCGGCCACAATGAAGGTGACGAACCTTCATTCACCCAGCCGTTGATGTATAAGGAAATCCGCGCACATAAGACGACCGTGCAGCTTTACAGCGAAAAACTGATTGCCGAAGGTTTGCTTGCACAGGCTGACATCGACAAGATGAAGGCTGACTGGCGTGAAAAGCTTGAACAGGAATTTGAAGCTGGTCAGAGCTACAAGCCGAACAAAGCTGACTGGTTTGACGGTGCGTGGAGCGGTTTGCGCACGGCAGATAATGCTGACGAACAGCGTCGCGGCAAGACCGGCGTTCCGATCAAGACGCTGAAAGAAATCGGTAAGAAGCTCGTGGAAGTGCCGAAGGATTTCAATGTCCATCGCACGATCCAGCGCTTCCTCGATAACCGCGCCAAGATGATCGACACTGGCGAAGGTATCGATTGGGCAACTGCTGAATCGCTGGCTTTCGGCTCGCTGGTGACTGATGGAAGCCCGATCCGTTTGTCGGGTCAGGACGTGGAACGCGGCACCTTCTCGCAGCGCCACACGGTTCTTTATGATCAGGTCAACCAGAACCGCTATACCCCGCTGAACAACATTCAGAAGGGTCAGGCAATCTACGAAGCCATCAACTCAATGCTTTCGGAAGAAGCCGTGCTCGGTTACGAATATGGTTATTCGCTGTCCGATCCGCGCGCTTTGGTGCTCTGGGAAGCTCAATTTGGCGATTTTGCCAATGGTGCACAGGTCGTGTTCGATCAGTTCATCTCGTCGGGTGAACGCAAGTGGCTTCGTATGTCGGGTCTCGTCTGCCTTCTGCCGCATGGCTATGAAGGTCAGGGTCCTGAGCATTCGTCTGCACGTCTGGAACGTTGGTTGCAGATGTGTGCGGAAGACAACATGCAGGTTGCCAACGTAACAACGCCGGCTAACTACTTCCACATCCTGCGCCGTCAGATGAAGCGTGACTTCCGCAAGCCGCTGATCATGATGACGCCAAAGTCGCTGTTGCGCCACAAGCGTGCTGTGTCGAGCCTCAACGAACTGTCGGGCGATTCATCGTTCCACCGTCTGCTTTGGGATGATGCGCAGTACAACAAGGGCGAGGGCATCAAGCTTCAGAAGGATGGCAAGATCCGCCGCGTCGTTCTGTGCTCGGGCAAGGTCTATTACGATCTTTACGAAGAGCGCGAAAAGCGTGGCATCGACGATGTCTATCTGCTGCGTGTCGAACAGCTTTACCCGTTCCCGGCAAAGGCGCTCATCAATGAGCTGTCGCGCTTCCGTCAGGCAGAAATCGTCTGGTGTCAGGAAGAGCCGAAGAACATGGGTGCGTGGTCGTTCATCGACCCGTATCTCGAATGGGTTCTTGCACATATCGACGCCAAGCATCAGCGCGTTCGCTACACCGGTCGTCCGGCAGCGGCTTCGCCTGCAACGGGTCTGATGTCGAAGCACCTTGCGCAGCTTGAGGCTTTCCTCGAGGATGCACTCGGAAACTAATTGAATTGTCAGTAAGAAGCGGTTTGCAAAGGCCGCTTCATATTGAATTGAACATAAATCTAAAGATCGAAGATCACGGAAGAAGAAACCATGGCCACCGAAATTCGCGTTCCCACGCTTGGGGAGTCCGTTACTGAGGCAACCATCGGAAAGTGGTTCAAGAAGGTTGGCGACACAATCGCTGCTGACGAACCGCTGGTGGAACTGGAAACCGATAAGGTGACAATTGAAGTTCCGGCAGCGAGCGCTGGCGTTCTTGCCGAAATCGTGGCGCAGGAAGGCGACACGGTTGAAGTGAACGCATTGCTCGGCCAGATTTCGAGTGACGGCGCTGCTGCAGCACCTGCTCCGAAGAAGGAAGAAGCCAAGCCAGCTGCCGCCGCCGCACCTGCGGCTTCTGCTCCAGCTGCCTCGACCTCTGGTCCTGCCATGCAGCCAGCGCCTGCTGCCTCCAAAATCCTCACTGAAAAAGGCCTGTCGGCTGATCAGGTTGAAGGTTCTGGCAAGCGCGGTCAGGTTTTGAAGGGCGACGTTCTCGACGCAATCGCCAAAGGCGTATCAAGCGCCCCGGCAGCAGCGCCTGCTGCTGCACGTCCTGCTTCATCGGCTGATGATGCACCACGCGAAGAACGCGTGAAGATGACCCGTTTGCGTCAGACCATTGCACGTCGTCTGAAAGATGCGCAGAACACCGCTGCAATGCTCACGACTTATAACGAAGTCGATATGTCTGCTGTTATGGAGCTTCGTGCTCGTTACAAGGACATTTTTGAGAAGAAGCACGGCGTTAAGCTCGGCTTCATGGGTTTCTTCACGAAGGCTGTGACCCATGCGCTGAAGGAAATACCGGCTGTTAACGCCGAGATTGACGGCACCGACATCATCTACAAGAACTTTGCTCACGTCGGCATGGCTGTCGGCACCGACAAGGGCCTTGTTGTTCCTGTCATCCGCGATGCCGATCAGCGTTCGATCGCTGGCGTTGAAAAGGAACTGGGTCGTCTTGCGAAAGCTGCACGCGATGGTTCGCTTTCGATGGCTGATATGCAGGGCGGCACTTTCACCATCACCAATGGTGGCGTTTACGGCTCGCTGATGTCTTCGCCGATCCTCAACTCTCCGCAGTCGGGTATTCTCGGCATGCACAAGATTCAGGATCGTCCGGTTGTTGTCGGCGGCCAGATCGTCATCCGCCCGATGATGTATCTTGCACTGAGCTACGATCATCGCATCGTTGACGGCAAGGAAGCTGTGACCTTCCTCGTCCGCGTTAAGGAAAGCCTGGAAGATCCAGAACGTCTGGTTCTTGATCTTTAATCGCAAATAAGGATGGAGCCGGGTATGTTTTCATCGTCACCTTTTCTCCCGCTGATTGGCTGGAGTGTCGTTCTGCTGGTTTTTCACATCCTTCTGCAGGGCTGGACGGTGACGAGGGAACTCGGTTCCCAATGGAATGCGGGTTCGCGCGATGATGGGCAAAAGCCCTCTGGTCATCTGGCCGGTCGTGCGGAACGCGCTTCCAACAATTTCCGCGAAACCTACCCGGCATTTGTTGCGCTCGCTTTGGCACTTGTGTTTAAGGGTGATGCAGCAACTGTCGGGCTTTATGGTGCGTGGATATGGTTTATCTGTCGCATCATCTATATTCCGCTTTATCTTGCGGGTATTCCTTATATTCGCTCGCTGGTCTGGGTTGGCTCACTGATCGGGCTTGCGATGATGATTTTCAATCTGGTTTTTTGATCGTTGACGGTATCTTATTGATACAGGGCTGAGGAAACGTGATGCATCCCTATCTGTTTGAACTTGCATCCCTGATGGCGATCTTTGTTTTCGCTATCGTCTCGCCCGGTGCCGATCTCGCCATGGTTATCCGTCAGTCGCTTATGCAGGGTCGTCGCGAGGCGATCATCACTAGCTTTGGTATCGGTGCAGCCTTTATGATGCATGTCACTTATACGGTGCTTGGTCTTGGGCTGATTATTTCCCAGTCGATCTATCTCTTCAATATCGTGAAATGGTGCGGTGTGGCTTATCTGGTCTATATCGGCATTAAAGCGTTGCGTGCAGGTTCAACCAAGATCGATGTCGATATGAGCAAACAGGAACCACGCGCCGCACAGAGCGCACTTCGGGCGTTCAGCCTGGGCTTTGCCGCTAATGCGCTGAACCCAAAGGCTGTGTTCTTCTTCCTGTCGATTTTCTCGACGGTCATCAGCCTTCAGACGCCTACCGAGGTTAAGCTTGGCTACGGTGTTGTGATGGCAACGGCTTTGATTTCATGGTTTATCGGGGTTAGCCTGTTTATGACGACCCCAAAGATGCGTGCGGTTTTCTCGCGTGCTTCAAAGTGGATCGACCGAACAAGTGGCGTGGTTTTCATTGCCCTTGGTCTCAAACTTGCCATCGCGAAAGCGCAGTAACAGGGCGAAAGCCCAGTAATCGCTGCCGGATGATTGAGGAGAACCGACGGATGCATGACGTTAAAAAGCTTTGCAAAGTGGTGGCTGCATCAGCGCTTGCTGTGACGGTTTTCTCAAGTGCTGTTCAGGCTGCATGCTCGCAGAACCGCGCGACTTATCGCGATCAGGGTGACGCTTACACGCTGACCTTTCATGCCGCGCAGTCGAATGCGCTCAAGATGAGTCCGGCACCGACCAATGAATTTACAATTACTGCTGATGACAAGCCGGAGTTTAAACTCTCAGGTCTTGTGATATGGCCGGAAGAGGGTGTTGCACGTCCCTATGCGCTCATTACTTATAATTGCAAAAACGGCGGCACGGATTCGGAAGACCTCGATGATTGCAGCCTTTGGCAGAGTGTTGTTTACGCGCTCAAAGAAGGAGCGGAAGCCGATGTGTTGCCGAAGGCCGATGAACCCGCAGCACAGGCGATTTTGTTTCCCGATCTCGTGACCGCGCTTGATGGTTATGATTTTGGTGCAGCGAAGCCGGAAAAACCGCTTCAGTTTGAAAGCTTTCGGTTCAAATCTTGCACACCTGAGGAATGACCGGCTAACCGGACATAGTAAAGTTTAAAGGCCGCAACGGCCTGTCTAAAATCGACTGAAGAAGGATCATTCAATGTCTTACGATGTGGTTGTCATCGGTACTGGCCCCGGCGGATATGTGGCCGCAATCAAGGCCGCACAGCTTGGCCTTTCGGTGGCCGTGGTGGAAAAGCGCAAGACCTTCGGCGGCACCTGTCTCAATGTCGGCTGCATTCCTTCAAAGGCGCTGTTGCATGCATCGGAAGTGTTTGCTGAAGCTGGTCATTCCTTTGACACGCTGGGCGTCGAAGTTGGCACACCAAAGCTCAACCTCGAAAAGATGCTGGCGCATAAGGATACGACGGTTAAAGCAAATACGTCGGGCGTTGAGTTTCTGTTCAAGAAGAACAAGATCACGTCTTTCATCGGCACCGGCAAGATCGTTGCCAAGGGCAAGGTTTCCGTGACTGCCGAAGATGGCAGCGTTCAGGAAATTGAAGCCAAAAACATCATCATTGCAACGGGTTCTGATGTTGCTGGCATTCCGGGTGTGAAGGTAGACATCGACGAGAAGGTCATCGTGTCGTCAACCGGCGCGCTTTCCTTCGACAAAGTTCCGGGTCATCTCGTCGTCGTTGGTGGCGGTGTTATCGGTCTGGAACTGGGGTCGGTCTGGGCGCGTCTTGGCGCAAAGGTTACAGTTGTCGAATATCTCGACAAGGTGCTTGGCGCGATGGATGGTGAAGTTTCCAAGCAGTTCCAGCGCCTTCTTGAAAAGCAGGGCATTGCGTTCAAGCTTGGTGCAAAAGTAACCGGCGTTGAAAAGTCGGCTAAGGGCGCGAAAGTAACTTTTGAGCCGGTTAAGGGTGGCGATGCCGAGACCATCGAAGCCGATGCAGTTCTGATTTCGACTGGCCGTCGTCCTTACACCGATGGTCTGGGTCTTCAGGAAGCTGGCGTGAATGTCGATGATCGCGGTCGTGTTGCGATTGACGGTCACTGGCGCACCAATGTCGAAGGCATCTATGCTATCGGCGATGTTGTTCAGGGTCCGATGCTAGCACACAAGGCCGAGGACGAAGGCATTGCGGTTGCTGAAATCATCGCCGGTCAGGCAGGACATGTGAATTTCGATGTCATTCCAAGCGTTGTCTATACGCAGCCGGAAGTGGCTTCTGTCGGAAAGACCGAAGAAGAACTCAAAGCCGCTGGCGTGGAATACAAGATCGGCAAGTTCCCGTTCACTGCAAACGGTCGCGCACGCGCCATGCAGCATACGGATGGTTTTGTGAAGATCCTCGCCGACAAGGCAACAGATCGCGTTCTTGGAGCGCATATTCTCGGCTACAATGCCGGTGAAATGATCCATGAACTGGCGGTTCTGATGGAATTCGGTGGCTCGTCCGAAGATCTCGCACGCACCTGCCACGCGCATCCAACCATGTCGGAAGCTGTGCGTGAATCGGCACTCGCGACCTTTGCCAAGCCAATCCATATGTGATCTTGCGGTTTAATTGAAATGTAAAAAGGCCCCGCATTGCGGGGCCTTTTTGTTAGTTTTGTGCTGGTGGGGCAGGGGGCGGCGGTGGTGCAGGTGGTTGTGCTGCCGGTGGGGTAGCAGGTGGCGCTGCCGGTGGCGTCGTCGTTTCACCCTGTGCTGCCGGTGGTGGTGGGGAAGGCATAGACGTATCGGTGGAGTCGCCACCACGATAGAAGAAAAAGCCCAGGATCAGAATTGCTACGATGAGAATGACAGCCAGCATAATGCCGCTGCTTCCGCGCGGTTGCGGTGGTCTTGCCATCGGATCTGCAAGCGGATCACTCATGGGATCGCTCCGTGGGTCGCCGGGGCGCGGATTGACCAGAGGGTCTTTACGTGGATCAAGTGGGTCAACCATTAGTTTTCCTCCGGTTGGTTGCAACCATTGGAAAGATTAACGCAAGGGAACGCTGATTGTTCCGTTAGACCATCTAGGCGCGGGGATGCGCCTTGTCGTACACATCGAGAAGACGTGCGGTGTCAACGCCGGTATAGACCTGCGTTGTCGACAAGCTTGCGTGGCCGAGGAGTTCTTGGATAGTGCGCAGATCGCCACCCCTACCCAAGAGATGCGTGGCAAAGGAATGGCGTAACGCATGCGGCGTTGCCGTATCCGGCAGGCCGAGGCCAGCGCGCAGCTTTTGCATTTCGCGCTGGATGATTGCCGAATGCAGAATACCGCCCTTTGCACCGCGAAACAGCGGCTTGTCGGCTGAAAGATCAAACGGGCACAGTTCCCGGTATTGCGCCACGGCACGGTGCACCGCTGGAAGAAGTGGCACCATACGCATCTTTCCGCCCTTGCCGGTGATTGAGATCGAAAGCGCCGTTGTGTCGTTTAATGCATCGCCTGTTAGATTAAGCGCTTCGGAAATGCGCAATCCGCAACCGTAAAGAAGTGTGAGCACGGCTGCGTTTCGGGCAGCAATCCACGGCTCTTCGGCCATTTGACCGTTAGCGGCTACGACGCGACGCGCCTCTTCTGCGGTCAGTGGCTTGGGCAGAGATTTAGGCTGGCGTGGCGCACGTATGGCCGCCGCTCCTGCTGCATTGACCAGTCCGCGCTTTTCCAGATGGCGCAGCAGCGATCGAACACCGGCCAGACCACGGCCAAGCGTGCGTGCACCTGCGCCATCATTGCGGCGGTTGGCAAGATAGGAGCGCAGATCAGCCACCCGCAAATTGCCGACATCCTTGATCGAAGGCGGCTCACCCAGATGCCCGGTCAAAAATTGCAGAAACTGCCGCGTGTCGCGTTCATAGGCCTCAAGCGTATTTTCCGAAAGACGGCGCATGTCTTTAAGCGTTTTCAGCCATTCCTCGCGTGCGGCCGCAAGATCGGCGCGTGCTGGGATAAGAAATTCGCTTTTGCTCGTCATTGATAGGATTCGCTGCTTATGTTGAGTTGATCACAGTTTGTTATTTATAGGTTGCCGGGTCGTAAAGATGTAATTTTGCGTTTTTCTTGGCGTTTTGTTGAGAAATTGGGTAAGCGATCAGCAATTGGTATTTTTTTACGGAATTTTTCATGTCGCGTCCAGAAAACCCGATCCAGCTTGCTATCATTGGTGCCGCGCATGGCATCCGTGGCGAAGTCAGGGTCAAGACATTCACTGACGATCCGCTCGCCATTTCAGATTATGGTGCGCTTTATGATGCGCAAGGCAAGGCCTATGAGGTACTTGAAACGCGTTCCGCCAAGACCGTTGTCGTTGTTCGCTTCAAGGGCATCAATGACCGCAATGCGGCCGAAGCGTTGAACGGTGTTGAGCTTTTTATCGACCGTTCGCAATTGCATGATGATGATCTGGACGAAGACGAGTTTTTCCAGACCGATCTGATTGGTCTTGAAGCACTTGATGCTGAAGGCACGTCTTATGGCGTTATCAGTGCTCTTTTTGATTTTGGCGGCGGTGATCTGATTGAACTGAGCCTCAAAGGCAAACGTCCGATGCTGATCCCTTTCACGGAAGCGGCAGTTCCTGAGATCGATTTTGAGAAGGGCACGATCCTTGTCGAGCCTCATGCGGCGGGATTGATTGCCGATGAGGACGACAATCCGCTTCGTGAGCGCAGCGATTTCCAAAATGAAAAGAAGCGGCCAAAGAAGCCATGAGTGATGTGACGGATATGGATAAGGAGGGTGAGCGGGGTTTTCATGCTTCTGTGCTGACCCTTTATCCTGAAATGTTTCCGGGTTCTCTTGGCATTTCGCTTGCTGGCAAGGCCCTGGCGGAAGGCACCTGGTCACTTGACACGGTGCAAATCCGCGACTTTGCCGAAGGCAAGCATCGCATGGTGGACGACACGCCATCAGGCGGTGGCGCCGGCATGGTTATGAAGCCGGATGTGGTGGCACGTGCACTCGATTCGGTTGCTGATGAACGCCCCATGTTGCTGATGAGCCCGCGCGGTCAGCCACTTACACAAAAGCGCGTGCGTGAACTGGCCGAAGGTCCGGGTGCGATCATTTTGTGCGGACGTTTTGAGGGCGTGGATGAACGCGTGATCGAGGCGCGTGCGCTCAAAGAAGTGTCCATCGGCGACTATATTCTCTCGGGTGGCGAGACTGCGGCCATTGTGCTGCTTGATGCCATTGTGCGGCTTCTTCCCGGCGTGATGGGCAATCGCTTATCGGGCGAAACCGAAAGCTTTGAAACTGGTCTTTTAGAGCATCCGCATTATACGCGTCCACAAGTATGGGAAGGACGTTCGATCCCTGATGTGCTGACATCTGGCAATCATGGTGCGATTGATAAATGGCGTCATTTAGAAGCCTTGCGTCTTACAAAGGAGCGGCGTCGTGATCTTTGGGAAGCTTATCAGGAGAGAAAGCGCAAATGATGGATCGGGCAATGGCGAAATCGCAGCCCGGATATTGATTCATTTGCCTCAATGGTGTATTGCCGCGCCAGTTGGGGAAAACCTGACACCTCTAATTATACTTTCGGGCTGTTCCCGAAGGCCTTAAACCAATAAATGGTGTACCGCTCCTGTCTGATTTTTCGGGCATAACCTCAAGGCCAAAGCTGCTTTGTGGTCAGTGTAGAGCGCTCTGACTGTTTGAGAAGAATTCAGAAGGATAAGACGATGAACATCATTCGTCAGCTTGAAGCCGAACAGGCAGCAAAGATTGAAGAAAAGCGCAAGCTTCCAGATTTCCAGCCAGGCGACAGCGTTCGCGTTCAGGTTCGCGTTACCGAAGGTACACGTACCCGTTTGCAGGCTTATGAAGGCGTTTGCATTGCCCGTTCCGGCGCTGGCATCAACGAAAGCTTCACTGTTCGTAAGATTTCTTACGGCGAAGGCGTAGAGCGTGTATTCCCTGTTTATTCGCCAATCGTTGAAGGCGTTGAACTGGTTCGCCGCGGTAAAGTCCGCCGCGCCAAGCTTTACTACCTGCGTGGCCTCACCGGTAAGGCTGCACGTATCGCTGAAAAGAAAGACAACCGTACCAAGGCTGAGCGCGAAGCTGATAAGATCGCTGCTAAGGCTGAAGCTGCAAAGACCGCTGCTGAATAAGCCAGTTTCTGCAAGATTCGGAAAAGGCGGCCTTTGGGTCGCCTTTTTTATTTGCAAAATTGCCAAGCCTGCGTAACATATCGCATAATTTCGCCTAAATTTCGCAAGATTGTTACTGCGACACCCTGTTGCGGTTTGTGTTTCTTGACGAAATGCGGCGGTGGGTGCATATGACAGCCAATTAAGAACTATTCAAAGGAACTCTCGCAATGAGCGCGCCGCGTACACTTTACGACAAGATCTGGGACGACCATGTAGTGGATCAGCAGGAAGATGGTACCTGCCTCCTTTATATTGATCGCCATCTTGTGCACGAAGTGACAAGCCCACAGGCTTTCGAGGGCCTGCGTATGACGGGTCGCAAGGTGCGCCATCCAGAACGCACGCTAGCCGTTGTCGATCACAACGTGCCAACCTCGCCAGACCGTATCAACGGTATCAAGAACGAAGAAAGCCGCATTCAGGTCGAGGCTTTGGCCAAGAATGCCGCTGATTTCGGCGTTGAATATTATTCCGAGCGCGACAAGCGTCAGGGTGTTGTGCACATCGTTGGCCCTGAGCAGGGGTTCACACTGCCGGGCATGACGATTGTTTGCGGCGACAGTCATACATCGACGCATGGTGCATTTGGTTCGCTTGCGCATGGTATCGGCACATCCGAAGTTGAACATGTTCTGGCAACCCAGACGCTGATCCAGAAAAAAGCCAAGAACATGCTCGTGCGTGTTGATGGCAAGTTGGCACCGGGCGTTACTGCCAAGGACATCACACTGGCAATTATCGGTGAAATCGGCACTGCTGGCGGCACCGGCTACGTGATCGAATATGCAGGCGATGCCATTCGCGCGCTTTCCATGGAAGGCCGTATGACGGTCTGCAATATGTCGATTGAAGGTGGCGCACGCGCTGGTCTTATTGCGCCGGACGAAATCACATTCGACTACATCAAAGACAAGCCACGTGCGCCAAAGGGCGAAGAGCTTGAACAGGCGATTGGCTACTGGAAGACGCTGCATTCGGAAGAAGGTGCGCATTTCGACAAGATCGTTGAACTGGATGCCGCTAAGATCACGCCGATCGTATCATGGGGTTCGTCGCCAGAAGATGTTATCTCGGTTACCGGCTCGGTTCCAAACCCCGATGATATTGTTGAAGACAACAAGCGTGCATCCAAGTGGCGTGCACTGGATTATATGGGCCTGAAGCCCGGGACCAAGATGACGGACATCATGGTTGACCGCGTCTTCATCGGGTCTTGTACCAACGGACGTATCGAGGATTTGCGCGATGCAGCCCGTATGGTGGAAGGCAAGAAGGTTGCTCAGAGCGTGAGCGCCATGATCGTTCCGGGTTCCGGACTTGTGAAGGAACAGGCAGAAGCCGAAGGCCTCGACAAGATTTTCATCGAAGCGGGCTTTGACTGGCGCGAACCAGGTTGCTCGATGTGCCTTGCTATGAATGATGATCGTCTCAAGCCAGGCGAACGTTGTGCATCGACGTCAAACCGTAACTTTGAAGGCCGTCAGGGTTTTAAGGGTCGCACGCATCTCGTTTCGCCAGCTATGGCCGCAGCCGCAGCGATTGCTGGTCATTTCGTCGATATTCGCGACTGGAACTGACCTTCGAGGTATTGAAAAAGCAAGCCGCCGGAGCGATCCGGCGGCTTTTTTCGTTTTCTAGCGTATGTCTCCCAAAAGTGGGAACCGGTTTTGGAATAAAGACATGCGTAAAAACAAATGGATAGAGCGAGCGCGATGGATACGATAAAGCGCCACACGCTTTAGAGCTTGTTTCGATCTGATTGGATCCGATCGGCGCTCTAAAACCCTGCTGATGCAACTCTAAATTAGCTGCTTTTTCACTCTTTAAGTGTATTATAGCTAACTGCAATTCATTTATATTTAGATGTGCTTTGCAAGCACATATGCGGGAAAATACGGATGGACGGCGCTGAGTTCATACTGCTGATTAATATGACAGTTTCCGGCCTGTTTGCATTTACCTTCTTTGGTATTGCCGCCTATGCCCGTGATAATGCTGCTGCGCCGGTTTTTGCTTTGGGCTTTGTTTTTGCAATGCTCTATTTTCTCACAGAGCTTCTGATCCCTTCGATTCCTAACAAGACTTTCGCTTACATGCTTGGTTTTGGCATGTATTTCGTGACGATGTCCTTACTGGTTGTCGGTCTCGCACGCATGTATTCGCTGCCGGTGCCGTGGTTAGCTTTAGGGTTTCTTTCTTTTTGCTCGTTTTTCCTGATCTATGGCATTTACGACATTGCCCGCAGCCAGATGGTCGGTCGAATTCTCTACCAGTTGCCGTATTTTCTCATTCTTATGCTGGCAGTTTGGGTTGTGATGCGCAGCCGAACCAGTGACACTACGCGCAAGAGGCCCTTTGGCAGATCCTGGAACACGCTTGATGGCATTATGGCAGCCCTTTTTGCCGTTAGCGCCATTCATTTTCTGATCAAGCCGGTGCTGGCCGACATGGTCGGTGGTGTTGGGGTTAATCCTGACGATTATGTCCGCACCGATTATGCCCTGTTGGTACAATCGATCGGTGCCGGGCTTTCCGTCGCCGGGGGGTTGCTGTTACTTTTGAGTTTGATGGGCGAATTGATTTCCGATGTAACCCTGCGCTCGGAGACTGATCAGCTCTCTGGATTACTCAACCGGCGCGGTTTTGAGTTTAGGGCAGAGGCGGCGATTGAAAAGTCCAAGCGCATGCGGCAAGCGCTGTCACTGATTGTCTGCGATATTGATTATTTCAAGTCGATCAATGACACTTACGGACATGCTTTGGGTGACCGGGTGATCGCGGTGTTCGCTGACGAATTGCGCCGTTCTGCTGCTGCAAAGGGAGGGATTACTGCACGCATGGGTGGTGAAGAATTTGCGGTTCTTCTTCCCGGCCATACGATCCAGTCCGCCTGGCGTTTTGCCGAACGGGCGCGACTGGCTTGCGCCGACATTACGCTTCCCGGTGTATCGGGTGATGTGGGCTTTGCGGTTAGTTTTGGTGTGACGGAGATGGAGTTCGATGATTTCTTTTCCGATGTCTATAAGCGTGCCGATGGTGCGCTTTATGAAGCCAAGAAGAATGGCCGCAATTGTGTGCGAACCGTTCTCCCCATGATGCTTGATGACAATGTGGTAGAATTTCGCGGTGCCAATACTGGCCGCTAATCTGCAAACAGTTCGAAATGCGCTCATTTTAAACTGTTGTAACGACCTTTGTGCGCCTATGAAGGCGCAGGGCGTTCTAAGGCACTTTGCCTTTGGTCTCGGTGCGTCTACAATCGCCGCATTCCCGATTTCGGGAGACATGCTTTGAGGGAAGATTTTATATGACCACAGACCATGCTGTCGATATTGCGCTGCTTCATCTGCGTGATGCGCATGCGTTCTCGCCACTGCTTGCAAGCTATGCACAAGCATTGAAGCGCGGTGCGCCACGCCGCCCGGATAATTTTTACGCCGAGAATCTTTTGCAGGACCGTGCCACGGAAATTCTTGGTGCCCGCGTGGACGGCAATCTGGTCGGCTTCGTAATCTTTTATGATCTTCCCGAGCCGATTTCTGGCCTGCGTGCAGGACAAGTCGATCATATCTACGTGCATCATGATCATCGCGGCAAAGGCATTGCGAAAGCGCTTATTGATCTGCTTGCTGATAAAGCGGAAGAGCGCAGCTGGTCGAAGTTGGTGCTGAATGCGCCACGTGTACCAGAAGATGGGCGCAAGCTTTATGAACAGGTCGCAACCGCCGCTGACTGGTCAAGCTATGTGATTCGCTTTGGCAATTAAGCATCCTCTGCAAAAGTGGATGAAATTACACATGTTTTTATGATTTGCGGACTTCAATCGTTTGAATTCAAGAATCACGCGAATGTGTCGTCCGGGTGCGACCAATTGTTAGTCTTTTGGTGAAAAAGCTTCTTTGACGTGGTGGTGAAAGCGCAGTAGAAAGCGCCACATAGGGTCGTGTGACACGATCAAGCCACATTTTCTGGGTCGTGCCGGCGCAGGATCGAAAATTCTGTCCCCTGCGTTGTGAGCGACATCGAACTGGGCTCGACTGAGCCCGCATCCGTTTTATCATGTCAACAAGAAGCTGACAGGATGGAGCGGATGAAAACGTCAGGGAAGCCCACGAGAGCCATGACACAACCGACCGCCACGCGTCAGCGTCCTTTGTCGCCGCATCTGTCGATTTATCGACCGAAAATCACGATGACGATGTCTATCATCCATCGTATCACGGGTGCCGCGCTTTACTTCGGAACTCTTCTGCTTGCTGCATGGCTGATCGCTGCTGCAATCGGTGAAGATGCCTTCAATACGGTAAGCGCAATCTACAGTTCGTGGTTCGGCTATGTCGTGCTGTTCGGCTACACCTGGGCGCTGTTGCACCATCTGGCTGGTGGCGTTCGCCATTTCATCTGGGACATGGGTGCTGGTCTTGAAAAGCACACGGCCAGCAAGATTGCCTGGCTGACGCTGGCCTTCTCGCTGCCTGCGACGATCCTTGTCTGGGTCGTTGCGTTTGCAGTGCGCTGAAAGGAATTTTGACATGAGCGATATGCGTACGCCTCTTGGCAAGGTTCGCGGTCTGGGTTCTGCCAAAGAAGGCACCGGCCATTTCTGGTTTCAGCGGATGAGTGCCGTGGCGCTCGTGCCGCTGGTTCTGTTTTTCATTGGTCTGGTGATTTCGCTCAATGGCGCAAGCTATGCGGAAGTAAAAGCTGTTCTGGCTCACCCTTTCACAGCGCTGGTGATGGCGCTGTTCGTGCTGACCGGCGTTTACCACATGCGTCTTGGCATGCAGGTTGTTATTGAAGATTACATTCACAGCGAAGGCCTGAAGGTCCTGCTGGTTATGCTCAACACCTTCTTCACGGTGGTTGTGGGTGTGGCTTGCGTTTACGCGATCCTCAAGCTGAGCTTCGGAGGTTGATAGCCCGATGGCTAGTGCACAAAATAATGCAGCTGGTGCTGCGGGCGAAAAGAACTACACATTCGTTGATCACAAGTTTGATGTTGTCGTGGTGGGTGCCGGTGGTGCCGGCCTGCGCGCAACGCTTGGCATGGCTGAACAGGGTCTGAAAACAGCCTGCATCACCAAAGTTTTCCCAACGCGCTCCCATACGGTTGCAGCGCAGGGCGGTATTGCTGCATCGCTTAAAAACATGGGCCCGGACAGCTGGCAGTGGCATATGTACGATACCGTTAAGGGATCGGACTGGCTGGGTGACACGGACGCCATGGAATATCTGGCGCGTGAGGCTCCTGCTGCGGTTTACGAACTTGAACATTACGGTGTGCCATTCTCGCGTACCGAAGAGGGCAAGATTTATCAGCGCCCATTCGGTGGCCACATGCAGAACTTTGGTGATGGTCCTCCGGTTCAGCGTACCTGTGCTGCTGCCGACCGTACCGGCCATGCGATCCTGCACACGCTCTACGGCCAGTCACTGAAAAATAATGCGCAGTTCTTCATTGAATATTTCGCGCTTGATCTGATCATGACCGATGGCGTCTGCACGGGCGTTGTCGCCTGGAACCTTGATGACGGCACAATCCATCGCTTCTCCGCCAAAATGGTGGTTATGGCAACGGGTGGTTATGGTCGTTCGTATTTCTCCGCAACCTCCGCGCATACCTGCACCGGCGACGGCGGTGGCATGGCTGCTCGCGCAGGCCTGCCGCTTCAGGATATGGAATTCGTTCAGTTCCATCCCACAGGCATTTACGGCGCAGGCTGCTTGATTACTGAAGGCGCACGCGGCGAAGGCGGTTATCTCGTCAACTCCGAAGGCGAGCGCTTCATGGAGCGTTATGCACCTTCCGCCAAGGATCTTGCCTCGCGTGACGTCGTTTCACGCTGCATGACCATGGAAATCCGCGCTGGTCGCGGCGTTGGCAAAAACAAAGATCATATTTATCTGCATCTCGACCATCTTGACCCGGCTGTTCTGCATGAGCGCCTTCCGGGAATTTCAGAGTCGGCTAAGATTTTCGCTGGCGTAGATTTGACCAAGGAACCGATCCCGGTTCTGCCAACGGTTCATTACAATATGGGCGGCATTCCAACCAATTATTGGGGCGAAGTGCTTAACCCAACCAAGGAAGACCCGGATCGTGTTCAGCCGGGCCTGATGGCTGTGGGTGAAGCAGGTTGTGCATCTGTTCATGGTGCAAACCGTCTTGGTTCCAACTCGCTGATCGATCTTGTGGTATTTGGCCGTGCGGCTGCAATCCGCGCTGGAGAAGTCATTGATCGTTCTGCAAAAATCCCGGATATTGATGAGGCCGCGTGCGAGAAGATCATGGATCGTTTCCATCGTCTTCGTTATGCGAACGGCAATACGCCAACCGCAGAACTGCGCGAAAAGATGCAGCGAACGATGCAGGAAGATGCAGCCGTGTTCCGTACGTCGGAATCGCTCAAGCAGGGCGTGGCACGTATGGCCGAAATCTGGAAAGAACTGCCGGATATTAAGGTTTCTGACCGTTCAATGATCTGGAATTCTGATCTGGTTGAAACGCTGGAACTGGAAAACCTGATGGCAAACGCCATGGTGACAGTTGTTTCGGCTGAAGCCCGCAAGGAAAGCCGTGGCGCACATGCGCATGAGGATTTCCCGGATCGTAATGACGCCGAATGGCGTAAACACACCCTTTCCTGGCTGTCGCCAAATGGCGACGTGAAGCTTGATTACCGCCCTGTTCACCTCGATCCGCTGACGACCGAGGAAGAAGGCGGCATCAATCTGGCCAAAATCGCGCCGAAAAAGCGCGTTTACTGATCGAGGGAATGAGCAATGGTTGAACTCGCACTTCCCAAAAACTCCCGTATGCAGGAAGGCAAAACCTGGCCGCGTCCAGATGGTGCCAAGAATGTAACGGAGTTCCGCATTTATCGCTGGTCGCCGGATGACGACGCAAATCCAAGCATCGATACCTACTATATCGATCGCGATGATTGCGGCCCGATGGTGCTCGACGGTCTTCTCTACATCAAAAACAAGATCGATCCGACGCTGACGTTGCGCCGTTCATGCCGTGAAGGCATTTGCGGTTCCTGCGCAATGAACATTGATGGTGCCAACACGCTTGCCTGCACCAAGGGCATGGACGAGATCAAGGGCTCCATCAAGGTCTATCCGCTTCCGCATATGCCGGTGGTGAAGGATCTTGTGCCGGATTTGAGCAACTTCTACGCCCAGCACCGTTCGATTGAGCCATGGCTCAAGACGGTTTCGCCTGAGCCGCAGAAGGAATGGTTGCAGAGCCACGAAGACCGCCAGAAGCTTGATGGTCTTTACGAGTGTATTCTCTGCGCTTGCTGCTCGACCTCGTGCCCGAGCTATTGGTGGAATGGCGATCGTTACCTCGGACCTGCTGTGCTGCTTCAGGCCTATCGCTGGCTGATCGACAGCCGCGACGAAGCCAAGGGCGAACGTCTCGACAATCTCGAAGATCCGTTCCGTCTCTATCGCTGCCATACGATCATGAATTGCGCGCAAACCTGCCCGAAGGGTCTGAACCCTGCCAAGGCGATTGCCGAAATCAAGAAGATGATGGTTGAGCGCCGCGTGTAAAACGCGTTTTTACAATCGACGGAAAGGGAGGCTCATGCCACCCTTTTCTTTTGCGGAAAATCTGGCTGATACTTGATTTTTTCGTGTTGCCCATATCTGATCATAAAGCAGAAGTTCAATCCTCGTTTGAAGGTTTCATCATGCTTGATCATATCGGCTTCAATATTTCCAGTATGCCAAAATCCAGCGCATTCTATGATGCAGCACTCGCTCCTCTGGGTATTACGCGTGCGATGGAGTTTGGCGACTGGGTTGGCTTTGGCCGCAATGGCAAGCCGGAATTCTGGATCGGCAAGCAGAAGGGTTCAAAACTTGAAGGCGTTCTGCATGTGGCATTTTCGGCGGGAACGCGTTCCGAGGTTAATCGCTTCTACGAAGCGGCGTTAGCAGCCGGCGGACGTGATAATGGCAAACCGGGAATCCGTGAACACTATCATCCCGATTATTATGCAGCTTTTGTCACCGACCCTGACGGGCACAATATCGAGGCTGTCTGTCATCTGCCGGAATAAAAAAAGCGGGCGTTGCCCGCTTTTTTGCTAGTGATCGCTCAAACGAGCTTTGCGTCCAGTGTTACTTCAATTGCACCAAGCGCTTTCGAAAGCGGGCAAGATTCCTTTGCCTTCTTCGCGAGGTTTGCAAAATCTTCATCCGAAATCCCTGGAATGCTCGCCTTGAGAGTCAATGCGCTGCGGGAGATCGCAAAACCACCACCTGATGCAGGTCCTACACTCACCGCGGCCGTCGCTTCAAGCTTTTCTGGTGGCGTTCCGTGTTCGGTCAGCATAGCTGAAAGTTGCATCGCGAAACAGCCGGCATGCGCTGCGCCCAAAAGTTCTTCCGGGTTGGTGCCAGCGCGTCCGCTTTCATCTTCAAAACGCGCTTTGAAATCATAAGGCAAGCCTTTTAGTGCGCCGCTCTGCGTATCGAGGGTGCCTTTGCCTTCTTTCAGCGTGCCTTGCCAGATTGCAGTTGCTTTTCTGTCCATGATGAAACTCCTCTGTTTGGTCTAAATAACCACATAGGGCAGCCACCCAAACCTTCCAGATTAAATTGCTTCACCTTGTAGCAAGCGCGGGGTATCGCCAGACAAGCCCGCAGCTTGCTTTATGAAAAAGGATTTGAGGCTAGGAACGCGATCAACAAGACCCAGCCCAATGTCACGAATAGTGCGCACAGCCGGATTGTCGTTGGAGAATAGTTTGGTCAGCACATCAGTGGTGACCCCCATCTGCACTGTGTCGAACCGGCGCCATGCCTGATAGCGTTCCAGTGCTGCAAAAGAGCCGATGTCGAGGCCGAGGCGGTCTGTCTCGACAATCACTTCAGCAATAGCGGCAGCATCGCGGAAACCGAGGTTCAGACCTTGTCCCGCGATTGGATGAATACGATGGGCTGCATCACCCACAAGCGCGAAACGTGGCTTTACAAATTCGCGCGCCAGCGTGAGGCCGAGCGGGAAAGCACGGCGCGGGCCTTCAACGGTGAGAGCGCCGAGGCGATGGCCGAAACGCTGTTCAAGTTCGGCATCAAAGATGAAATCATCTTCCCGGATGAGACGCTCGGCGTCTGCTGTGCGCTCGGTCCAGACGAGTGAGCTGCGATTGCCTTTAAGCGGCAGGATCGCAAAAGGACCGGCGGGCAGGAAATGTTCGTCAGCGCGGCCTCCGTGCGGGCGTTCGTGGGCAACGTTGCAGACGATGCCGGATTGGTCGTAATCCCAGTTAACGGTTTTGATGCCTGCAATATCACGCAGGCGCGACTTCGCGCCATCGGCGGCAATCAGCAGGCGTGTGGAGATTGTTTCGCCGTTGGCCAAAGTGACAGTGACGGATTCGGGCAGCGTTTCAAAATTCTCGACACTCATGCCTTCAATAAAGGTAATGCCGAGTTCGTCTGCTTTTTTGTGAAGGGCGGTGTTGAGAACGCGGTTTTCCACCATATGCGCAAATGGTTCGCCGGGGTTAACATCGCCAGCGAATGTCAGAAACACCGGACGCACGGGATCAGAGGTGCGGGAGTCTGTTACGACCATTTCAGTGATTGGCTGAGCATCTGTGACGATCTCCTGCCAGCAGCCAAGCTGATCGAGCATGCGTGTGGCTGCTGCTGCAATGGAAGAAGCACGCGGATCATTTTTCCATGCGCCAGCCGGTGCACCATCAATGACGGTTACGGAAAGATGCGGCGCTGCCGATTTGACGGCAACAGCAGTCACAAGGCCGACATAACCGCCACCTGCAATCACCAGATCGCGTTTGTTGGCAGCATTTTGTGTGGCTTCGGCGGACATAGCTCTTCCTTTCAGATCGTTCTTCGGTGAAGCTTATAAGGCTGCAATGGTGTACGGGAACTTGACAGTTTCCCTTGTGCGAGCACAAACAGTTCATCAAGAATATGTTGTCTATATAGGGTTTCAGGAGACAGGCTGTCCATGTCCAATAATGAAAAGACCGATCTATCGAAGGTCGAGCAAACAGCTGCCATGCAGCAGCTTCTGACAACGCTGGATCTTGAAACGCTTGAAGTGGATCTTTTCCGTGGTAACAGCCCGCAGGTGGGTTGGCAGCGCGTTTTTGGCGGGCAGGTTATCGGGCAGGCGCTCATTGCAGCGCAGCGTACGGTCGACGCAGACCGGCATGTGCATTCGTTGCACGGATATTTTGTGCGTCCGGGCGATCCGGCCATTCCGATCATCTATGAGGTTGACCGTATTCGCGACGGTTCCAGTTTCAATACGCGTCGTGTTTTGGCCAAACAGCATGGCAAAGCAATTTTTACGCTTTCGGCTTCGTTTCAGATCGATGAAGCAGGCCTTCAGCACCAGATTGATATGCCCGAAGGGCTGCCGACGCCGGAGCAATTGATGGGCGATCACGATCTGAAGGAAGAATATTTGCATCTCGCACCCGCAGGTGTGCGCAAATATTGGGAGCAGGAGCGCCCGATTGAGATCAAACCGGTTTCGCTCAAACACTATTTTTCGCGTGAGAAGCTGGCACCGCGCCAGCATGTCTGGGTACGGGCGCGTGGAATCGTGCCGGATGATCGCGCACTTCAGGCTGCAATCCTTGCTTATCTCTCGGACATGACGCTGCTCGATACATCGCTGCATCCGCATGGACGCACTATTTTTGATCGCGATATGCAGGTCGCAAGTCTCGATCATGCGATGTGGTTTCATCGTCCATGCAGGCTTGATGACTGGCTGCTCTATACGCAGGACACCCCGAGCGCTTCCGGCGCGCGTGGTTTCAACCGCGGTGCGCTCTACACACGCGAAGGAGTTTTGATTGCTTCTGTGGCGCAGGAGGGCCTTATCCGTGTTCATGAAAAAGACAGGTGATGATATTTTAACCATCGTATAAACTAGTGACTAAATTTTAGTCATTCTGCAACCGGCCGGTATTTCAAAAAAAGCAAAAGCTTAGTGCGATGAATCACTTAGAGCGGTTTTTCCATGACGGAGAAGCCGCTTTGCTTATTTGTTATGACTTTTTTTGAAACCGTTGCCTGGCGCGCAGAACGCTCAGAAAGTCCCGGTTTTGGCCGAAAATGCGGCCGTTTTTCGGGGATTTGAGTTTACGTCAGATGCGCAATATCAGAAAAAATTCATTTTAATGGCGTTGCTAAGCTCAACTGGCATGATTTTTGTTTCTCTTAGTCCGAACCGGTCTTTTCAGCGCACACGCGTTTGAAGCCGCCATTCGACGGAGATATTCGATGCTGATAACAGGAAGATTCAAGCAAACGGCTTTAGCCACCTTGCCAATGCTGCTCGTTCTTGCAGGAACTGCGCTGGCACAGGACGCAGCCGATGCTACCCCAACCCTTGATACCGGCGATACCGCCTGGATGCTGACCTCAACCGCGCTTGTGTTGATGATGACGATTCCCGGCCTTGCGCTGTTTTACGGCGGCATGGTTCGTAAGAAGAACGTTCTGTCGACAGTCATGCAGAGCTTTGCCATTACCTGCCTCATGTCGGTCTTGTGGTTGTTCTTTGGCTATTCGCTCGCCTTCACCGATGGCGGTTCGATGAATGCCTATATTGGCGGCTTCGATAAGGCGTTCCTGAAGGGCGTCACGATGGATTCGCTCACCGGCACGATCCCGGAATATCTCTTCATCGTGTTCCAGATGACCTTCGCGGTTATCACGCCAGCGCTTATTGCCGGTTCGTTCGCTGAACGCATGAAATTCTCCTCCATGCTCGTCTTCATGGTTCTGTGGCTTTTCATCGTCTATGTGCCGGTTGCGCATTGGGTCTGGGGCGGCGGCTTCCTTGGTTCTGACGGCGTTCTCGACTTTGCTGGCGGCACGGTCGTTCACATCAACGCCGGTGTCGCAGGTCTCGTTGCAGCGCTTATCATCGGTAAGCGTGACGGTTACGGTCATGTCAACATGGCTCCGCATAACCTCGTTCTTTCGGTCATCGGTGCAGCCCTTCTGTGGGTGGGCTGGTTCGGCTTCAACGCTGGTTCGGCTCTGGGTGCAAACGCACTGGCTGCCGTCGCCATGCTCAACACGCAAGTTGCAACCGCGGGTGCTGCTCTGGCCTGGATGTTCATCGAATGGGCCATTTCCGGCAAGCCAAGCGTTCTGGGCATCATTTCGGGCGCCGTTGCAGGTCTTGTTGCAGTCACCCCTGCTGCTGGCTTTGTTGACCCAACAGGTGCGCTTGTTATCGGCGTTATCTCGGGTGCGGTTTGTTATGTTGCTGCCGTCAAGATCAAGCATGCACTTGGTTATGACGACTCACTCGATGCATTCGGCGTCCATGGTGTCGGCGGCTTCGTCGGTGCGATCCTGACCGGTCTCTTTGCAGATGTGGCCATCAACGCCGCCGGTGAGG
The DNA here is from genome assembly GCF_002252445.1 of Brucella thiophenivorans. Lineage (GTDB taxonomy): Bacteria > Pseudomonadota > Alphaproteobacteria > Rhizobiales > Rhizobiaceae > Brucella > Brucella thiophenivorans. The sequence goes on along the minus strand of NZ_NNRJ01000014.1, from coordinate 85,168 downwards.
GCGCTACGATGGGCAAGCAGTTCTTCGGTGCTGCCGTAACCGTTGTATACACGGCAATCGCAACCGCCATCATTCTTTATGTGATCAAGGCCATTATGGGTCTGCGCCCAACCAAGCAGGAAGAAATGGAAGGCCTTGATATCGCGTTGCACGGCGAATCTGTTCAGTAGAACAGGCTTGTCCCAAGAGGAAAAAGGCGCGGGAAACCGCGCCTTTTTCATTTTCTGGTGCAAGGCGCTGCATGGTTAATGGGGAATTAACCATCGCCCAGCTAGGATCATCCCGATTCATTGCGCCCAGGGCTATCAAAGCCTGAGGGCAACAAACCATAGTTCGGGACAGGCTTTATGCGGCAAGGATATTCGCCCTCATACCCGCTGCGTGACGAGCGGATTTCGGATGATAGACTGCGACTGGTCAATATCTTTCGTAGGCAATTTTATATCCTCTTTGGGCTGGCGTTGCTTTCGCTGGCAGCGATGGCTGTTGGCGCGCTCGCTACATGGAACGTGGCCGATCCTAGTCTCAGTCATGCGACGGATAATCCTGTTACCAACGCGCTTGGCTATCCGGGTGCAGTCTTCTCCGATATTGCCATGCAGTTTTTCGGTCTGGCCAGTGTGCCAGCACTTGTGCCGATTGTTGTCTGGTCGTTGCTGATGATGACCCGCGGTGGTATTGGCAGGATAGCAAAGCGCAGCGTCGCCTGGTTTGGTGCGGCACTTCTGTTTGCGGCTATTGCAAGCTGCTTTGCGGTGCCGGAAAGCTGGCCGATGCCAATTGGTCTTGGCGGCGTGTTTGGCGATCTTGTGCTGCGCATTCCGGGTGTGTTTATCGGCGCATTTCCGCAAGGTGCGATTGCATCCGGCATTGCGCTGGTGCTGGCTTTCCCCGCTCTATGGCTTTGCCTGTTTGCAAGCGGGATTATCGGTCGCCGTGAAAGGCTGCTTGATACAGCTTCGGCACCTGGTGCATCGACTGATGATGATTTTACCGATGATGAAGATATTGGTGACGATAGTTCTTCCGGTGGCATCTCTGCGTTTGTAGGTTCTCTGACACACACAATGTACAGCGTATCGGCAACATTCAAGCGTCTGACCGGCATGAACCGTCGTAAGCCGCGTGAGGACGAATATGGTGATATGAGGCGGGTGCGTCGCAGTGCGGAAGCACGTGACAGTGCGCGTTATGAGCCCGGCTTTGATGGCGCATCTTCGGAAGAGCCACCGTTTGAAATAGATGATTCCATGGATCGGGCACCGCTTGCGGGTGAAGAATGGCACGATGCGCCGCCGCAGCGCTCCAAAGCGCGGGTTGGCGAACGAGCGCCTTCACCGAAAGCCGGTGCGCGCATTCAACGTGAAGCGCAGTCGTCGTTCCTGAAAGATGGCGGTGCTTTTGAAATGCCGTCGCTGCATTTTCTGGCTGAGCCGAAGCTGGTGCAGCGCGATTCATCCCTTTCCAAGGACGCGCTCGAACAGAATGCACGTTTGCTGGAAGGCGTATTGGAAGATTTCGGCGTGCGCGGCGAAATCATCAATGTGAAGCCTGGTCCGGTTGTCACCCTTTATGAGCTTGAGCCAGCTCCGGGGATCAAGTCATCCCGCGTGATTGGTCTGGCCGACGATATTGCACGCTCAATGAGCGCGATAGCAGCCCGTGTTGCTGTTGTTCCGGGTCGTAATGTGATCGGAATCGAATTGCCAAACCAGAAGCGCGAAATGGTTTATTTGCGCGAAATGCTGGCAAGTCGCGATTTTGAGCAAACCAAAGCAAAGCTTGCGCTGGCGCTTGGCAAAACCATCAATGGTGAGCCGGTCATTGCCGATATTGCTAAGATGCCGCATGTGCTGGTGGCAGGTACGACGGGTTCCGGTAAATCGGTTGCGATCAATACGATGATCCTGTCGCTGGTCTATCGCATGACGCCAAAAGAATGTCGTCTTATCATGATCGATCCAAAAATGCTGGAGCTTTCGATCTATGACGGCATTCCGCATCTTCTGACGCCCGTTGTGACCGACCCGAAGAAGGCTGTGGTCGCGCTCAAATGGACTGTGCGGGAGATGGAAGACCGCTATCGCAAGATGTCCAAAGTTGGTGTGCGTAACATTGACGGCTTCAATCAGCGCGTCGGTGAAGCCCAGAAGAAGGGTGAGCAGATCGCGCGTACCGTGCAGACCGGCTTTGACCGCAATACGGGCGAAGCAATTTACGAAACCGAACAGCTCGATTTGGAGCCAATGCCATATATCGTCGTGATCATCGACGAAATGGCTGATCTGATGATGGTTGCAGGCAAGGACATTGAGGGCACGGTTCAGCGTCTGGCGCAGATGGCGCGTGCCGCGGGTATCCATGTCATCATGGCGACACAGCGTCCGTCCGTCGATGTGATCACCGGTACGATCAAGGCAAACTTCCCGACGCGTATTTCGTTTCAGGTTACATCAAAGATCGACAGCCGCACCATTCTCGGCGAGCAGGGTGCCGAGCAGTTGTTGGGTCAGGGCGATATGCTGTTCATGGCCGGTGGTGGCCGCATTCAGCGCGTGCATGGTCCGTTTGTCGGTGATGATGAGGTTGAGCGCATTGTTCAGCATCTCAAGCTTCAGGGTGTGCCGGAATATCTGGATGCGATTACCGAGGATGAGGAAGAGGACGAGGGCGGAGGTCCGGCTGGAACGTCTAGCCTTGAAAACTCCGACGATCCTTATGATCAGGCTGTTGCAGTGGTATTGCGCGACAAGAAGGCTTCGACTTCCTATATCCAGCGTCGTTTGGGAATTGGCTATAATCGTGCGGCTTCGATCATTGAGCGCATGGAAGAAGAAGGTATTGTCGGTCCAGCCAATCATGCGGGTAAGCGCGAGATACTAGTGCCGACAGAAGACGAATACTAAAGCCTCGATATTTCGGCTCTGCTGGCCTGCAAATGGCGTGGCGCTACGTTTCCGGTGCTCATGTACTTTAAGTACACTCCGCTCCGGTTCTCTCGCCCCACCATTTTCGGCTCATTATAGCCAAAACCTCATTGGCTTTGGCTGCCACACTGGTGCCTAACTACCGGTTTATTTTAAGAGAATGAAGAAAAAAGAGAGTTTGCCGATGATGATCTCCCGAGTTTCCGCATTTGTGAAAGCCAGCCGTTTTGCGGCTGCAGTCGGATTGGGAGCATTGGGTCTTGGAGTGGCAGCACCGGCATTCGTGCCTGTTGCAGCCCATGCGCAGGGTGCGGGTAATGCGGCGGCAGCCCAGCAGATCGCGGATCATTTTTCGTCTTTGCGCACGTTGACCGGCGAATTTGTTCAGTTTGGACCTAAGGGCGAACAGACCGGCGGGACTTTTTATCTGGAGCGTCCGGGTAAAATCCGTTTCAATTATAACGACTCTCCGATCCGGGTGATTTCCGATGGCAATCAGGTTGTCATCAACAATCGCAAGCTCGACACATGGGATATGTATGCGCTGGGCACAACGCCACTCAAGATGCTGCTGGCTGATCGGATTGATCTTGGCGGCGGTCGTCTTCAGAGCGTCAAGCAGGACCCGGATATGACCACGCTTGTTGTGGGCGACAAGACTGCTTTTGGTAATTCGAAAATCACTATGATGTTTGATCCGCAATCGAAGGATCTCAAGCAGTGGACCATCACTGATGCGCAGGGTCTCGATACCACGATCATGGTGTTCAATATCCGCAGCGGTGTCCGCTTTACCGACGACATGTTCAAGATCGATTATCAGCGCATTGCAATGAAGCGCAAAAAGTAACTCATCGAATCTTTGAACATTTGCTTTTGCCGGATAATTGATTAGGTTCGCGGCTGTCTTTTACTGTCCGCGAGTCTTTCCCCATGACATTTTCTGTTGCTACCTGGAACATCAATTCCGTTCGTCTGCGCATGCCCTTGGTTGAGCAGTTTCTGAACGATTATCAGCCTGATGTTCTGTGTCTTCAGGAAACCAAATGCCCCGACGATCAGTTCCCTTCCAAAGGCTTTCGTGCGCTCGGCTACGAGCACATCGCAATCAGCGGGCAGAAAGGCTATCACGGCGTTGCAACCATTTCCAAGCGTCCGCTGCGCGACGTTGAGAAGATCGGATTCTGCGAGATGGGCGATTGTCGCCATCTGAGCGCTGTATTGCAAGCGGGTGGCAAGAAGCTGCGCATTCATAATTTCTACGTGCCTGCGGGTGGCGATGAGCCTGATCCGGCGATCAATCCGAAATTCGCGCATAAGCTCGGCTTTCTCGAAGAAATGCGCGCCATTGTTGCCGACAGGCAGGATGGCAACTCCTCCATTCTCGTTGGCGATTTGAACATTGCGCCGCTTGAAAACGATGTCTGGTCGCATAAGCAGTTGCTCAAAATCGTCAGTCACACGCCGATTGAGACCGAAACGCTGGAAGACCTGCGTGTCAAAGGCGGCTGGAGCGATCTGATGCGGCAGGTCATTCCTGCTGACCAGAAAATCTACACATGGTGGAGTTATCGCGCCAAGGATTGGGATGCGGCAGATCGCGGTCGCAGGCTTGATCATATCTGGGGTTCGGCTGATCTTGAGGCCCATATGCAGGGGCTGCAAATCCTGCGTGACGCACGCGGTTGGGATCGTCCATCTGACCACGTTCCGGTCATTGCATCGTTTAATCTGGATTAATCTGCTCACGCAGCCTATATAAAGCGCAGTTCAGAAGAGGAGAGAAGAGCAATGGATCGTACAGCACTGTTTTCAATAACCAGTGTTTTCAACGTTTCCGAGGCTCTTCATGTCTTCTCTTCTCACACTTCAGGATGTTTCCTGCGCCACGGCTGATGGCCGTGCTCTTTTCTCCGGTATCAGTTTCAGCGTAACCGAAGGCCGCATCGGTCTTGTCGGGCGCAATGGCGTGGGCAAATCCACGCTGCTGAAAATCATGAGCGGTGCGTTGTTGCCTGCCAGCGGATCCGTCATGCGCCATGGCAGGATCGGTGTGCTTGCGCAGAACATCGTCAGCGAGGGTACAGGCACGCTGGCTGATCTTTTTGCTGTGCGTGTTGGGTTTGACAGGCTTGCGCGTGTTGAAGCAGGCGCGGGTTCCGATTCCGATTTCGAGCAGGCTGACTGGTTGTTGCCACAGCGTTTTGACGAAGCTTTGCAGATGTTCGGGCTTTCACTCGAACCGCAAGCGCTGCTGTCGGAGTTGAGCGGGGGGCAGCAGACGCGGGCAGCACTGGCCGCGCTTATGTTTGAGCAGCCCGATCTCATTTTGCTCGATGAACCCACCAATAATCTGGACCGTGATGGGCGTCAGGCTGTCGCCGATATGCTCGCCAGATGGCCAGGCGCTGCCGTTGTCGTCAGTCACGATCGCGAATTGTTGCGGACGATGGATGCGATAGCCGAGCTATCACAAGGTGCCTTGACGCTTTATGGCGGCAATTGGGATTTTTATCACGAACGTAAAGTGTTGGAGCGAGAAGGGGCGGCGCGTGATCTTGAAGTCGCGCAGCGAGATACGAAGCAGGTAAAGCTCAAAGCCCAGAAAGCAGCTGAGCGACAGGCAAAGAGTGATGCGCGAGGACGTAAATCGCGTGCCGATGCGGGTATGAGCAAACTGCTGCTGGATGCTCGCGAAGACCGCGCGCAAAAGACCGGTGGCCGTGGAGAGCTAATTGCTGAACGCAATGTCGAGCGTGCACAAAGCCAGTTGCGAGACGCAGAAGCGAAAGTAGAGCGTATCAAACCAATGCGCTTTAATGTCGAGGCTTCGCTTCCACCAATTGGGCGTGTGGTGCTTGAGATGATGAATGTCTCCGGTGGGCCGGTATCTGACTGCCCGATCATTCGTGACTTCTCGTTCAAAATTGTCGGTCCGGAGCGGATCGTCATTCGCGGTGCAAATGGTTCGGGGAAGACTTCATTGCTGCGGTTAATCACGGGTGATTTGCAGCCGTTCGCAGGTGAGATTAAGCGCTTCGTACCGATTGCAATGTTTGACCAGCAAATGAGTCTGATGGATCCTAAAGCAACGCTTTATGATAATTTTCAGCGCTTAAACAAGGATGCCAGGGACAATGATGTTCATGCGGGCCTTGCCCGCTTTTCATTTCGCGGTGAAAGCGCCTCCCGACTTGCAGGGAGCCTAAGTGGTGGTGAATTGCTGCGTGCAGCCCTGGCCTGTGTTCTGGGCGGAACACTTAAGCCGGAATTGCTGATCCTTGATGAGCCGACGAATCATCTTGATCTCGATTCAATCGAAGCGCTGGAAACGGCCTTGAATGATTATGAGGGAGGATTGCTGCTGGTTAGCCATGATGAAGCATTTCTTGATGCTATCGGCATCGAGCGGATGATTACGCTTTAATCGCTATCGCCGAAATGCGGTGCGACTTTCTCAATGTCGCTGATTAATTGCAGCAGGTTCTTGCTGATTTGTGCATGAAGCGCGGCTGCGGCTTCCGGATATTCTTCCAGAATGCGCCGGAAGATCGCACGGCTGATGCGGATGACCTCTGTCTCCTCTTCAGCGAGAGCGCCTGTCATGCGAGTGGTTTGCGCAATCAGTGCCATCTCGCCCAGCATGGCACCGGGACCGACAGGGCGGATCGTGATCCGCCCTTCGTCTGCATCGTGAAACAGGGTAATGCTGCCCGATACGACGATATAGCCACAATCCGCACTCTGGCCTTCGCGAAACAGTTCACGACCGGCACGCAGCACGAGGCGCTCTGCGCCAAAGGCAAGCAGACGCAACTGTTCGGGTGAGAAAGTTTCGAACAGACCTACTGAGCCAAGTATGCGAATATCGTCATCAAGTGCCATGGCTTGTCATTACACCTGCGTCAGGCGCTGTCCATCATGGCACAAGTTTGTATCCCCCGCTTTCTGTAACCAGAAGCGCTGCATTGGACGGGTCCTTCTCGATTTTCTGGCGCAGACGGTAAACGTGGGTTTCCAGCGTGTGTGTCGTGACGCCTGAATTATAGCCCCACACTTCCTCAAGCAGAACATCGCGACCAATGACCTTGTCGCCAGCGCGATAAAGATACTTGATGATCGCGGCTTCTTTTTCGGTCAAACGTATTTTGCCGCCTTTTTCGTCAAGAAGCAGCTTCTGACCCGGCTTGAAGGTGTAAGGGCCGACGATGAAAGTGGCGTCTTCGCTCTGCTCGTGCTGGCGCAATTGCGCACGGACGCGAGCAAGCAGAACCGCGAACTTGAATGGCTTGGTCACGTAATCATTCGCACCTGATTCGAGGCCGAGAATCGTGTCCGATTCGGTATCGTGGCCGGTGAGCATGATGATCGGAGCTTTGAAACCACCTTTGCGCAGCAGCTTAACCGCTTCGCGACCGTCCATATCGGGCAGACCCACGTCCATAATCAACAGATCGACAATGCCGTTACGGGCCGTCTGAATGCCCTTGGTGGCGTTGTCTTCCTGAAGAATCTGGAATTCTTCGCAAAGCTCAAGCTGTTCGACGAGGATAGAACGGAGATCTTCGTCATCGTCCACAACCAGTATTGTACGACCTGTCATGCCTGTCCTCGTTACTCTTTGATTCAAATAGTGGTTCATGTTTTATGGCATTTAATGGCGATAAGTTGAAGCCGTGAAAAATGAGTACGCTTTTTATACGTACCGCCAGAGTTTTTTTAAGCAGGCAACCAAGGAAGTCAGGCTTGACCAGAGATCATAAAAGCCGCGGCATTCGCGTTATCACTGTAAGGGCAAAGCCTGGCCATAAAACGCGTGGCTTGCTTGTTGCAGGCAATCTGGTGCTCCAATGCGCACTTGGCAAGGGGGGAATCAGTACTTTCAAGCGTGAAGGTGATGGTGCCACGCCATTGTCGAACATGCGATTGCTTTATGGCTATCGGCGTGGTGATGCAGGCAACCTGCCTCTGTCTCGTTTACCATTAAGGCACGTGCTTAAACGCGATGGCTGGTGCGATGCGCCCGATAACCCCAATTATAACCGCCCCGTCAAACTGCCGTTTAAGCCGAGCCACGAGAAGATGTGGCGCAGTGACGATGTTTATAACGTCTGTATCGTCATGGATTGGAATATCAGCCCGCGTAAACGCGGTTGTGGGAGTGCGATTTTCTTTCATTTGGCGCGCGCGGATTATACGCCGACCGAAGGCTGCATAGCGTTGAAGCGCGCCGACATGGCGCGCCTCTTGCCGCATTTGAGCAATCGAACGGTTATTCGTGTCGTTCGCTGATTAGTGAGCGGCGGCGGGAACGATCTTCACCTCGTTACCTTCTACATCGTAAAGTTTGCCGTTCTGGATATAATCGCCGTCATGCAGTTCTGCGATCTGGTGATGGCGAATGATGCGTTCTGTGCCTTCTGCAAAAACCGACATCTGGTCTGAATTGCCACCCTTGAATTCGTTGAACATCAGGTTGAGCGCGATTGCCATCAGCGCAGCGGAGCTGATGCCTGAATGGAAGATGGTCTCAAACCATGTCGGGAAGTGGTGATAGAATTCAGGCGCTGCAATCGGGATCATTCCGAAACCTATGGACGTTGCAACGATGATCAGATTGATATTGTTCTGATAATCGACTTTTGACAGCGTGCGGATGCCGCTTGCAGCGACCGTTCCGAACAAGACAATACCCGCACCACCAAGCACTGCCGGTGGCACGCAGGCAATGACGCGTCCCATGACCGGAAGAAGACCGAGCGTGATCAGGATCAAACCGCCGGTTGCAACCACATAGCGGCTTTTCACACCCGTTATGGCCACAAGGCCGACATTCTGTGCGAAGGCGCTTTGCGTGAAAGATCCGACGACGGGTGCGAGAATGCTGGATACCATATCGGCACGAAGACCATCACCCAGGCGGCGGGAATCGACTTTGGTTCCCAAAATTTCGCCAACGGCCAGAATGTCTGCAGATGTTTCCACTAATGTGACGATGATGACGATGAACATCGACAATGTAGCTGCGATGCTGAAAATCGGCCAGCCAAAATGGAAGACTTCGGGCAGTGCCATGACGGGACCTTCGGCAACACGCGAAAAGTCTGTCATGCCGAGCGCCCATGCAATGCCTGTACCAATGACCATGGCAAGCAGGATGGAAAGGCGTGAGATTGTTGAATTCCCGACTTTGCTCAGCAACAGCACGATCAGCAATGTGAGCCCGGCAAGACCGATATTGCCCATGCTGCCGAAATCAGGTGCTTTGCTGTTGCCGCCCATGGCCCAGCGTGCGGCAACCGGCATCAAGGTGAGGCCAATCGTGGTGATCACAATGCCGGTCACAAGTGGCGGGAAAAATCGCGTGACGCGCGAAAAGATTGGCGTGATCAGAAAGCCTATCAGGGAAGCAGCCATCACCGCCCCAAGCACGACCTGAATTCCAGCCTCGCCGGTTTCTGCAGAGGTTACAATGGCAACCATTGTGGCAACACCGGCAAAGGACACGCCCTGCACCAGCGGAAGCTGACAGCCAAAAAATGGAATGCCGATGGTTTGTAGAACGGTGGCAACACCGCCTGCAAAAAGCGATGCGGTAATTAGCAGGCCAATTTCGCTTGCGCTTAAGCCTGCCGCCTGACCGATAATCAGCGGTACAGCGACAATGCCGCCATACATCGTCAGAACATGCTGAAATCCATAAGCCAGATTGGCTGCAACAGACAGTTTTTCGTCTTCAGGACGCGGACTGGCCACCATCCCTGTTGGGTGTGCATTCACGATTATTCCTCCCGATGTCTCTCCTCAAAGACAGGGGGCGAGTATATCCCTCATGCGCAGACTGACTGCATTGGTTTTGATTGAAGTTGTTTTCGATGCGGACGTGCTAATGCTTTTGTTTTACGCGCATCTTGTCCGAAAACCGTTTCACACTTTGCGGGATGCTCTCATGTTGATGCTTCGCGCATGGCATCGCTCAGAACAGTAAAAATATAGGGTTCTGCCGATTGCGCAACATTGAAACGTAAGTAACGCGTTGCGTTTCGGGAAGGGCTGAAAACATCACCTGGCGCAAGCATCACGCCTTTTTCCAAAGCATAGCGAGCGATCTCGCCGGAATCCATTCCTTCAGGGAGTTGCGCCCATAGAAAAATGCCGCCCTGTGGTTTTGTCCAGAGTTCAAGGCCCGCAGCTTTGAGCCGGTTTGCAGTCATGGTCATGGCATCGGCAAGCTTGGCGCGCAGACTGTCAATGTGGCGGCGATAGGTGCCGTCAGTGAGCAGGGCGTGGACAATTTGGGCGGATAAAACATTGCTGCTGAACGAGGTCGCAAGTTTGAGATCAGTGAGGCCTTCGATCCAGTCTCTGCGACCCGCAATATAGCCGACGCGTGCCGCAGCGGAGAGCGTTTTGGAGAAACTGCCAATATGCAGTACGCGATCAAAACCATCGAGTTCGGCCAGAAGCGGCGTTGGTGAGGGGTGAAAGTCGCCAAAAATATTGTCTTCCACCAGCTTGATGTCGTGCTGTTCCGCAAGCTTGAGCAAGCGGTGAGCGGTTGCAGGCGACATTATGCCGCCGGTTGGATTGTGCAACCCCGCATTGGAAATATAGAGCTTTGGCGCATGTTCCTCGGCGGCCTTGGCGAAGGCTTCGAGATCGGGGCCGGAATGCGTGTAGGGAATGCCGATGAGCTTTACGCGATGCGAAAGAAGTGATGCTTGAAAATTGAAATAGCAGGGATCATCGACAAGCACCGTATCGCCGGGTTGCAACAAAAACCGGCAGATAAGGTCGATTGCATGGGTGCCTGAATCGGTCATTAATATTTCACCGCCAGAAATATTGATGCCCTGTTCGGATAATTTGTGCGCCAGATAATTGCGCAGCGGACGAAAGCCAAGCGGTTCGCCATAGGTGACCAGATTGCTTTCCTCATCACGGGCTATGGAGCGCATGGCGCGGCGAATGCCTTCTAATGGTAACCATTCATCGGGCAACCAGCCGCAGCCGGGCTTATAGGTTTTCTCGTTGGCTTCAAGCGATTGTCGCATGACCCAGAAAGGATCGATCTCACGCTCCTTGTGTGGTGCGGCGCTTGCCAGCGTGAAGGGCTGGCGCGCACGTTCAGAAACATAGAAACCCGCGCCCCTGCGTGACTGGATGACACCTTCGGCCACCAGACGGTCATAGGCTTCGACAACGGTTGACTTCGAGACATGCATGGTTTCAGCGAGACGCCGTATCGAGGGCAGTCGCGCACCCGGAGCAAGGCTCATAGCGGCTATGCGGTCGCGGATGATGGTCATGACTTTTTCGACGAGCGGCATTTTTTCAGATGCGGCTTTCTCATCGCTGTGACCGCCGAGATAGGCGGCTTCGACAGCTTCAAGACTACGTAAAAGGCCCGTCGAAATCATCTGTATTATCCTTTGTATCAGTACAGTTTAGCAGAATTGTCTGCAAACTGTCTCTGACCATTTGGCTTTATTCGCAGCATTTATCCAGAATCACCTATACAAATTTGCTGAAGGTCGAAAAAATAGAATGAGCAAGACAGCGGGCTGGATTAACGGATTTCTAGGTGTGTTGATTTTTAGCGGGTCGTTGCCTGCCACACGTCTGGCGGTGATCGACATTGATCCCACGTTTCTGACCATGGCGCGGGCGACAATTGCAGGTCTGATCGGTCTTTTGCTGTTGCTGGCCTTTCGTGCACCTTTTCCGCGTCGCAATGACGTTATTTCACTGATTGTCGTGGCGCTTGGCGTGGTGGTTGGCTTTCCATTACTGACCGGAATTGCGCTGCAGCATATGACTTCGGCCCATGCGATTGTCTTTATCGGATTGCTGCCTTTGTCGACGGCTCTTTTTGCCGTGTTGCGTGGTGGCGAAAATCCGCGCCCACTGTTCTGGTTGTTTTCTGTGGTTGGCGGTCTGATCGTTGCGTCCTACGCCTATGGGCAGGGCAGTCAGTCAACGTTGCTAGGTGACGTGCTGATGCTGGGCGCAATCATTGTCTGTGGACTTGGCTATGCGGAAGGCGCCAGTCTCTCGCGCAGGCTGGGCGGCTGGCAGGTGATCTGCTGGGCGCTGGTCTTTTCGCTGCCAGTCATGTTGCCGCTCAGCTTCATGACGCGGCCTGAAACCTGGGGCAATATCGGCGTCATGGCATGGGGCGGGCTTGCTTATGTCACGCTGTTTTCGATGCTGATCGGCTTTTTCTTCTGGTATCGGGGGCTTGCACAGGGTGGTGCGGCGGCGGTTGGACAGCTTCAACTGCTGCAACCTTTCTTTGGGCTTATGCTGGCTGCATCCATTGCCGGTGAGGTTGTCAGCATGGGTATGGTGCTAACCGCTGGTGTGGTAGTGCTATGCGTGGCAGGAGCGAAGAGGTTTGCTTAAATAAAAGCTCGTCGCCCAAAAGTGGGAACCGGTTTTGGGAACATCGACAAGCGCTATAAAAATGTCCAGACGGTCGTGCGTTTGACTTCTGCATCTTCAAGCGCGCGCGTGACAGGCACTGTGTAAACGGCAAGCTGCTCAAGCCGGTCTTTGGGCAGATAGGCACGGCCCGGATCTCCGACAATGATACGGGCACCGCGAGCGGCAAGCTTTGTAAACCATGGACTCAGACGATCTGCGAGCGGCTTTTCATAGAACACATCGCCCGCAAGCACGACATCCCAGCCATGATCATGATCGATCAGATCGGTGAGCGTCGAGGTGATGGCAACGCTGTTTGCAGCCGCATTGATTTCGATGGCTGGCAGCGCAAAGGGATCAATATCAGAAGCGAGAACGCTTTTCGCGCCTGACTTCATGGCTGCAATGGCGACAAGACCTGAACCTGATGCGAAGTCGAGTACGGTTTTGCCTGAGACTGCCTTTGGATGATCGAGAATATAGCGCGCAACGCCCTGACCGCCGGCCCAGGCAAAAGCCCAAAACGGCGGCGGTAGGCCGATGGTTGCCAGTTCCTCCTCGGTCCTGTGCCAGAGGTCGTGGGCTTCATCGGCCAGATGGAGGTTGATTTCCGGCACATGCGGCGGCGATTGCAGGCCTGTATTGGCCAGTATGAAATCACGCGTCGCCTTATGTGTCGGATCGAGCATCATTTTTTCTCATTGTGCATGTCGTTATCGGATCGTAGCGGTAACAGAAATCAGTCCAGTGGACTGATTTCCCCGCGAAGGCGGTTCCCACTTTTCCGCGACAAGCATCAGATATCTTTAGTGTCCAATCCGCCCATGCGGCAGACTTCGATCCATTCGTCTTCTGTCACCGGCTGCACCGAAAGGCGTATCGAGGTGACCAGCGCCATCTTTTCGAGTTTCGGATTGGCTTTCACATCCTTGAGCGTGACAGGCTTCGGCACATCGCGCACAGCCTTTATGTCGACGCAATCCCAACGCGGATCATCTGTGGTGCTGTCGGGATGAGAAAGCTTGCAGATTTCGACAATGCCAACCACTTCCAGACCTTCATTGGAATGGTAGAAGAAGCCCTTGTCGCCAATCTTCATGGCGCGCATGTTGTTGCGTGCGAGATAGTTGCGCACGCCGTCCCATTGTTCGCCTTGTTCGCCACGGGCTTTCTGCATTTCCCATGACCATTTGAATGGTTCAGACTTGAACAGCCAGTAAGCCATGACGTGCCCTTATGCGTTTGCTGGATTGTTGATGGCCCAGTTCCATGGGCGCACGGTCACGTCAGCAAAAAGGCCAGCCAGTGCGTAAGGGTCGTTTGCGCCGATCTTTTCAGCTTCGGCTTTGTCGGCTGCTTCAACCACAACGAGGCTGCCATTTGGCTTGCCGTCTTCGCCGAGGAATGGGCCTGCAAATTTCAGCACATCGCCGAGCGACTTAAGATAGTCGAGATGGGCCGGGCGTGTATCAAGGCGCACCTGCAGATGATCGGGCTTGTCGTTGCACAGAAGAGCAAAAAGCATGATTAATCCTCAGTCTTGAGTGGTCGATTAAGTAGGGCCGTAACGGCCTCGTCGATGGTGATTTTTCCGGAAAGAAGTGCCGCAACCGCCGTGATAATCGGGGCGGTGACTGCATGTTTCCGGCAAAGTTCGGCAGCAATAGGGGCGGTTGCAACACCTTCGGCCAGCGGGCGATTGGTGAGGTCTTCGCCACGGCCCAGCGCCAGCCCGTAAGAATAATTGCGCGACTGCGATGAGGAGCAGGTGAGCATCAGATCGCCAAGGCCCGAAAGCCCCATGATGGTTTCAGGCTTTGCATCCATGGCTTGCGCTACGCGGCGCAATTCGGCAAAGCCGCGTGTGACAAGTGCGGCTTGTGCGCTGGCGCCATAGCCGCGCCCGATAGCGGCACCTGCGGCCAAAGCCAGCACGTTTTTCAATGCGCCGCCGATTTCCACGCCCTTAAGATCGGTTGTCGAATAGCAGCGGAAAGCCGGGCCGGAAAGCATTGCGGCAAGCTGATCGGCAATGGTAGCATCTTCGCAGGCAATGGTCACAGCCGTTGGCAGGCCGCGTGCCACGTCGGTTGCGAAGCTTGGGCCGGACAGTGCTCCGATCCTATGATGTGGCAGAACTTCCGCCACCACTTCCGACATCAGCCTTCCTGTTTCGCGCTCAATGCCCTTGGCACAGAGAATGACGGGCGCAGATTGCGGGATAAAGTTGATGAGTTCCAAAAGCCCCTTGCGCATGGCCTGTGCCGGAACCACGACAAGCACCGCATCAGCATTTTCAAGCACGGCTTTGGCATCGGTGCTGGCCTGAATGCCTTTTGGCAATTCGATTTCGCCAAGATAGGCGGGATTGCGGCGCAGGTCGTTGATCTGTGCAACGGTCTGCGCATCACGTGCATAAAGCCAAGTGTCGTGGCCGCTGATTGCACTCATCGCTGCAAGAGCGGTTCCCCATGCGCCGCCGCCGAGTACGGCAATTTTTGCCCGCTCACTCATGCTTTTGCTCCGCGACGTCCGGTGCCGAACATGGGTGCTGATTTTTCATCAAGCGGCCAGCGCGAGCGTGGCGCGAGATTAAGTGAATCAGGGCCTTTTGTGGCGGCACGCTCTGCGCCCGCCCAGGCAATCATGGCCGCATTGTCAGTGCAGAGATTTAGCGGTGGTGCGACGAAGCTGAAACCATGTTTTGCACAAAGCTTTTCCAGCGATGTACGCAAGGTCTTGTTGGCCGCAACGCCACCCGCAACGATGAGCGAAGGTGTCGCGCAGTCAGGAAACTCCTGTCTGAAACGCTCCAGAGAACGCTTGACGCGATCTGACAAGGTGTCGGCCACAGCATCCTGAAAAGATGCGCAGATGTCGGCTACATCTTGATCGGAAAGCGGGCTCAGTTCCGTTGCAGTCTGGCGCACGGCTGTCTTGAGGCCGGAGAAGGAGAAGTCGAGCCGTGCTTCACCTTTGAGAGGCCGTGGCAGCGGGAACCTTTTCGGATCGCCCTGCAATGCCATACGCTCAACGGCTGGACCACCCGGATATGGCAAACCGAGCAGCTTGGCAGTCTTGTCGAAAGCCTCGCCCAGCGCATCGTCGATTGTCGTGCCAAGACGTTCATAATCGCCAAGACCACGCACAAGAACCATCTGCGTGTGGCCACCGGAAACCAGCAGCAGCAGATAAGGGAACGAAAGATTGTCGGTCAGTCGGGCGGTGAGCGCGTGGCCTTCCAGATGATTGACGGCATAAAATGGTTTGTTTGCAGCCATGGCCATGGCCTTGGCGGTCATGAGGCCAACAATAAGTCCACCGATGAGACCCGGACCTGCGGTAGCGGCGATCGCATCCACTTCATCGAGCCTCAGCTTGGCGTCTTTGAGCGCACGTTCGACCAGCCGGTCGAGCGCTTCGACATGGGCGCGTGCGGCGATTTCCGGCACGACGCCGCCATAAGGCTCGTGTTCTGCTATCTGGCTGAGCACCACATTGGACAAAATATGCCCTTTACCGTTATCGTCGCGCTCGACGATGGCGGCGGCTGTTTCGTCGCAACTTGTCTCTATTCCAAGAATACGCATTTGCGGCTAGACCCTGCCTGTCTTGTAATTTGACGTAAAATATTTGAGAAACCCGGTATCATGGACGGCGCGATATGCAAACAGCATCCTTGAAGATTGGCACAAGAGGCAGCAAGCTTGCGCTCGCCCAAGCCTATGAAACGCGTGACCGTCTGATTGCCGCGCATGGCCTAAGCGAAGACGCTATCGAAATCGTGCCTATGTCGACTGCCGGTGATCGCATTCAGGATCGTCCGCTGTCGCAGGTTGGCGGCAAGGGGCTGTTTACCGAAGAGATTGAGGCTGCGCTCAAAGATGGTCGTATCGATCTGGCTGTGCATTCCACCAAAGATATGCCGACCGTTTTGCCGGAGGGTCTTCATCTTTCTGTATTTCTTGAACGCGAAGATCCGCGTGATGCTTTTGTTGGCCGTACCTCGAAGCGTTTTCTCGATCTGCCGCAGGGGTCTGTCGTGGGCTCGTCGTCGTTGCGCCGTCAGGCGATGATCAAGCGCCTGCGTCCCGATCTGCAAGTGGTGATGTTCCGCGGCAATGTCCAGACACGCTTGCGCAAGCTGGAAGAGGGCGAAGTGGATGGCACCTTCCTCGCCTGTGCCGGGCTAAAGCGCCTCGACCTTGAGGATGTGATTACCGATCTGCTCGATCCGTCCATCTTTCTGCCCGCACCCGGACAGGGAGCTATCGGCATTGAAACGCGTATCTTGGATGATAAGATCGACGCGCTGCTTAAGCCTTTGGCGCATAGCGATACGCATGTGGCACTGGCCTGCGAGCGCGCATTTCTGGCGACGCTTGATGGCTCGTGCCGCACGCCGATTGCTGGCCTTGCGATTGTTGATGGCGACAAGGTCTCGTTTCGCGGCATGATTCTGACGCCGGATGGTCGTGAGGCGCATGAGGTCACGGCAGAAGGTGCAGCAGCCGACGCAGCCGAGCTTGGCTCTGATGCTGCGAAGCGTGTGCGTGCCGAGGCCGGTCCAGATTTCTTTGAAGGCTGGGAGTAAATTTGGCGGAAGCGAACAAGCTAGAAATTGGTAGTCGCGTTCTGATCACGCGGCCAGAACCATCGGCTTCATTGACGGCTGCAAAGCTTGTTGATCTTGGCTTTTCGCCTGTTTCTCTGCCGGTGAGCCGTACTATTGCGCTTGAATTCAATATCAAGAATCAATCCTTCGATGCGCTGGCTGTCACCAGTGCCAATGCATTTCGGCATGTTCGCGACGAAAAGCTTGAGTCTTTTAAAGCGCTGCCGCTTTTTGCGGTGGGCGAAGGAACGGCAAGGGCCGCAAAAATTGCCGGTTTTGAGCATGTAATTGAGGGCGGCGGTGACGCCGTGCGGCTGGCAGCCAAGCTTGCCGGGCATTTGCCGGAAGGCGCCCGACTTCTTTATCTGGCGGGACGCGTGCGTCAGCCAGTTTTTGAAGAGCGGGTTTTGCAGGCTGGCCTTCAAATGAAGGTCTGTGATGTCTATGACGTCGAGGTGATTGACTATTCTGCCAACGAAATCAGTGCGGTTTTCAGCGTCGGTCCATTTGTCGCGGTGTTGCTTTATTCTGCCGTTGCAGCAACATTTCTTATTGAGACGATGCTGAAATCAGAGATGCAATTTGATGCGAAAACGAAGATTTTATGCATTTCGGACCGGGTTGCGCAGGCTTTGCCAGCGCAATGGCGCGCACAGGCACTTGTCGCAGATCATCCAGATGAGAACGGTATTTTTCGTTTGTTTTCCAAACTTTGACTCTTTTGCGCGCAACCTTCCTTCATCTCGTGATTTTATCTGATAAGCTTTACACACATTATTTGCACTACGAGAGGACCTATGGCGAAATCCGGCACTCCGCGACATTCCAAACCGGCAACCAAGCCTGTGACGATCAATCTTGATCCGTCGGATGTTAAACGCGTTGACGAAGCAACAGCGCCAAAGCCTGTCCCGGATGCTGAACCGGTTGGCGATCCTATCAAAAAAGCTGCATCACAGCCAGAAATCAAAACAGAAGCCAAGACAGAAAAGCCGCCATTTACGGCGGGAGTTAAGCAGGAAACGCCGCGTCCGGCTGCTTCATCCGTACAAAAGTCGAGTTCGGGCGGCTCTTATCTTCTGGCAGGTGTTGCCGGTGGTGTGATCGCGCTGGGCGGTATTCTGGCACTGCAATGGGGCAATGTTATTCCTTCGCCCGGAGCAAAGGTCACTGCCGAGCAGCTTGCACGTATGGAACAGCAGATTGCGGAATTGCGCTCTAATCCAGCGCCTGCACCGCTTGATGATGCCAGCAAGACGGAATTTGCTAATCTGCAGAAGAATGTCGAAGCAGCTGAAATCAAGGCGGAGGCCGTTGCCGGTAGCCTGACCGAGATACAGCAGCAGTTTGATGCGCTGCCACAGGCGCAGGACGGCGCTTCGCCCGTCGATATTTCAGCGCTCACGTCACGAATTGAGATTCTGGAAACCCAGCTGAGCGATGCAAAGAATCAGGCCGATCAGGCAGCAGCGGGTGTTTCGGGCAATAGCGGCACCATCTCAACTCTGGAGCAGAGGCTGGTTTCGCTACAGGATAAGGTGAGTGAAAGCACTCGGCAGCCCGACGCATCGGCACTGATTGCGGCCAACGCGCTGAAAACAGCGATTGATCGCGGCGGATCTTTTAAGGCTGAACTCGATACCTTTGCGTCCGTTACACCGCAGGATACGTCTGTTGAAGCGCTCACTGCTTTTGCCGACAAGGGCGTCCCGACAATTGCCGATTTGAATGCATGGTTCGGGCCTGTTGCAAATAAAATTGTTGCCACTGAAAACAATCTTCCCGCCGATGCTGGCGTTTGGGATCAGCTTGTTGCGAGTGCTAAAGGCCTCGTCAGTGTTCGTCCCGTGGCGGGCAATGTGAGCGGAACCGGTGTCGGTCCGACAACAGCACGCATGGAAGCAGCGCTTCATTCCGGTGATCTTGAGCGTGCTATTTCGGAATGGGAGCAGCTTCCGGCTGATGCAAAGGCGGTTTCTGAAGAGTTTGCTGGTCAGATGAAGGCGCGACGCGACGCGGATGTTTTGATCCAGCGTCTTGTTGCCGAAAGTCTGAAACCCAAAACCGACGCCACGGCGCCAAACTAAGGAGCCGTTCATGCTGCGTGTGATATTTTACTTTGCTGTTGTCGTTGTTCTGGGGTTTGGTTTTTCCTGGCTAGCGGATCGTCCGGGCGAGCTTGATGTCACCTTTGCAGGCAATCATTACAATGTGCCGCTGATCACCGCTGCTGCCGGTGTTGTGGCGATTGTTGCCGCAATTTTGATTCTCTGGTGGCTGATCAAGAGCATTATTCAGTCGCCTTATACGCTGCGCCGCCATTTTCGTGCGCGCAAACGTGACCGTGGCTATCAATCGCTTTCGACCGGCTTGATTGCTGCCGGAGCAGGCGATGCGGAAGCTGCGCGCCGCATGACCAAACAGGCTGGCAAGTTGCTCAATTCGGATCAGGAACCGCTGATCAAGCTTCTTGAAGCGCAGACTGCGATGCTTGAAGGCCGTACCGACGATGCCCGCAAGGGTTTTGAAGCGATGATTGAAGACCCGGAAACCAAACTTCTCGGCTTGCGTGGTCTTTACATCGAGGCCCAGCGCATGGGTGCGCGAGAAGCCGCACGTCATTATGCGGCAGAAGCTGCCAAAGAAGCACCGCAGCTTGAATGGGCATCATCCGCCGTTATGGGCCAACTCTGCTCTGATGGCGATTGGGACGGGGCCTTAAAGCTGGTGGATGCGCGCAAGCAGGCACTGGCGCATGGCAGAGACGTAGTGAAAAAGGAGCGTGCAGCGCTTTTGACCGCAAAGGCTATTGCTACGGTCGATGTGGATCATGCGCATGCCAAAGCGATTGCGCTTGAAGCCAATAAGCTCGCGCCCGATCTTGTGCCAGCAGCGGTTGTCGCCGCGCGCGCGCTGTTTGCCGATGGTGAAGTGCGCAAAGGATCGAAAATTCTTGAGGCGGCATGGAAGCGTTCACCGCATCCCGATATTGCTTCGACCTATGTTTATGGTCGTGCCGGTGACACGGTGCAGGACCGTTTGAAACGGGCAAAGCATCTTGTGACGTTACGCTCGAACAATGCCGAGGGTAGTCTGGCGCTGGCGCGTGCGGCCTATGAGGCAGGCGATTATCGTCTAGCGCGGGAAAATGCCGAAAAAGCGTTGCGCGGTGCGCCGCGTGAAAGTGCCTATCTGCTCCTGGCCGATATTGAAGAAGCTGAGACTGGTGATCAGGGCAAGGTGCGGCAGTGGCTTGCGCAGGCTGTGAAAGCGCCACGTGATCCGGCATGGACGGCTGATGGCTATGTGTCTGAGCAGTGGTCGCCGGTATCGCCAGTGACTGGACGTCTGAACAGTTTCGAATGGAAGGTGCCTGTCGAACAGCTTTCACCGGTGATCGAAGTGGAAAAGCCAGAAATTGCTGAGGCTGTTGCGGATAATCAGGCGATTGTTCCGTTTGAAAGATCGACGCGGAAGCCAAAGTTTGATGATGTGGTTGATGCTGAGGTTGTTGTACCTGATGCAGAGCCGGTGAAGGTGACGCCGCCTGACAAGATTGTTGAGGCTGAAAAGCCAGCGGTAATTGATGCCGTTTCACCTGACGATCTAGAAGAACACGTCGATCATTCGAAAACCCGCAGCGCGCACATCATTGTCGATGATCCGGGTGTGGATAACAGCCAGTCATCGCAAAAAACTCAAAGCGGTCTAAGACTATTCTAGCTGGTCTTTAGGGCGTCACCACGACCTAAAGCGCGTTTCGATCTGATTTAACCGGACGGGTGCTGTAATCTCGCTTACTTGAAGCATAATCGTACCGATCCCCGTTCAACGAAAATCTGATTATGCTCTAAAGGCAATAAATTGTTGCCTAAAGACCACGCATGTGTCCTCTCGAACCGTTAAAACCCGCACAGGATGGTTTGATGTCTTGTGCGATGCGATCATCTCGTTACTTTCAACAGTTCTAAACAGCGGTATTTGCCGTGTTCGTGTGGTGAGGGTGAATGTTCGATCGTTTTCTGGATTTTTTGAAAGAGTTGCCCGGCAACGGTTTGCGTGAGCGCGGCGAGAAATTTTCCGATGATGATCCAAGATTGGCCGCCGCTGCATTGATGTTTCACATCATGGATGCAGATGGTGATGTGCGCGAAGTTGAACGCGCCAAGCTTTCAGCGATGCTTTCGCAGAAGTATGGCTTGAAGGGTGACGCCCTTAAACAACTCATCCGTGCTGCGGAAGAGGCGGATCAGGAATCAATCAGCCTTTCGGATTTCACATCAGTCCTTAAGCGCCATCTCGACTATCAGGCACGTCTCGATTTCATCGTGCTGATGTGGAACATCGTCTATGCAGATGGTGTTGCGAGCGAAGTAGAGGCCGATGTGATGTGGCGCGTGGCCGATCTTATCGGCATCAAGGCGCAGGACCGTGACCAGATTGAAGCGCAAGTTCATGCTGGTAACAAGGCCGTTCCAAAAGCGTTGCCAAAAGAATGATCGATATTTAAACACCTCTCCCGAAAGCGAGCGTTTCCGGGAGAGGTTGTGACGTTTGATCAGTCCTTACCGAGCAACCCTTTCCAGATGATCGCGCCGATGGCTGCGCCCACGAGTGGAGCCACCCAGAACAGCCAGAGCTGATTGACCGCGCCGGTTTCTGCAAACAGTGCTGCAGCCGCAGAACGGGCCGGATTAACCGAAGTGTTGGTGATGGGGATCGACACCAGATGGATAAGAGTGAGGCCAAGTCCGATTGCAATTGGAGCAAATCCTGAAGGGGCCGATGACGACGTCGAGCCGAGAATGACGATCAGGAAAAATGCCGTCAGCACGATTTCAACCAGCAGTGCTGAGGTGAGGCTATAGCCGCCGGGCGAAAGTTCGCCATATCCGTTGGATGCAAAACCTCCAACTGAGAAATCGCTTTTTCCGGTTGCGATCAGATAAAGGATGGCTGCCGCAGCAATGCCGCCCAGAACCTGTGCGATCCAGTATGGAATGAGATCTTTGGCTGGAAAGCGCCCGGCAACCAGAAGCCCTAGCGATACGGCTGGATTAAAGTGACCACCGGAAATGCCCCCTACAGCATAAGCCATCGTCAGAACGGTGAGACCGAATGCGAGAGCGACGCCTGCAAATCCGATGCCGAGTTCAGGATATGCTGCGGCGAAGATTGCGCTGCCGCAACCGCCAAACACGAGCCAAAATGTTCCAAAAAATTCCGCAGACAGTTTGTTCAACATGGAAGTCCCCCGTGTTGGTGTAGTGATAAATGCCAATGCGAATCAGACATATAAATATATATCGAAGTTTTTTCTCACATCAATATTGTTTTATTTGCGTAAAATTTCATTATGTTTTCTATGTGTAAAAATAAATAAGTAAATTCAAATTTAGATATAACTAATATTATAAATTGCTTATAAACCTTCCGAAATATCAAAATAAACCACGAATGCATTCAGAACGCGTTTCGATCTGATTGGATCCGATCGGCGCTCTAATCATTTGTTTTAGTACGAATATTTTTCGAAAACCGTTTTACCCTTTTTGGGGTGTGCTTTAAATCGGCCGCTTTATGGCCTTAATTTAAATGATGCTGTTCCTATCTGTTGGATATTGCGGGGGCAATTGAACGCAGGCTATAAAGGATTTTTCATACCGCTCATCGCGATGAAAAATGATTTCGGCAAAGTGGGCGTGTCGAGGGCTTTAGGGCGAGTTTTGTTCCGATCGAAAGAGTTCAACGCTCTGATTGTTTGTTTTGCTGCGCATCTTGATCCGAAAACTGGTTTGCACTTTTCGGGATGCGCGCTGTGAGGGAGTAGCTAGCCTTGAATATGAGCCTTGAGGCACGAACAGGCAGATTGATCCTGCAATCCGTGATGGCTGTTGCTGTTGGAGCAGTTCTCTCAGGTTGTGCAGCAGCGGCATGGTCTGAAACGGTTCGGATCGACAGCAGACCCCAGATGCCGACTGAATGTGCTGGCTGGCAGCGAATCGATCTCAAGCAGAGAACAGCCATGGTTCTTTTGCGTGAAGATGCGCGTTTGGCCACCGATATTGATGCTCATAATCTGAAGGGCCGTAATCTGGGTTGCTGGGAATAAGTCTCTTTTACAGAGCTGAATTTTTATGACGCGCCGGTGCCTGAGCGGGCATTGGCGTGTGATTTTTTGTTATGCCTGTCCCAATATTTGCCTGAATGTTCTGCCTTATAAAAACACGATGATCGCACAATTTTTACTGATGATTCCGGTGGTATTAACCTCACATTAACCATGGAGGTTAAAGGTCATTCTGGTATCGATTTCATTTGAGGCACCGATTGGTGCACGGATAATTTAGAGAAGCACAGCGGTGATACGTTTCGAGAATGTCGGTCTGAGATATGGCATGGGGCCAGAGATCCTCAAGGATGTCAGCTTCCATATTCCGCCGCGTTCATTCCAGTTTCTGACCGGACCTTCGGGTGCTGGCAAGACATCTCTGCTACG
This sequence comes from Brucella thiophenivorans, assembly GCF_002252445.1. Lineage (GTDB taxonomy): Bacteria > Pseudomonadota > Alphaproteobacteria > Rhizobiales > Rhizobiaceae > Brucella > Brucella thiophenivorans. The sequence goes on along the minus strand of NZ_NNRJ01000014.1, from coordinate 61,701 downwards.
TCTGCTTTTTATGGCGCTGAAGCCGACGCGCGGGCTCATCAATATTTTTGGTAAGGATGTGGCGCGGCTTGACCATAAGGAAGTGCCGTTGCTGCGGCGTCGTGTTGGGATCGTGTTTCAGGATTTCCGGCTTCTTGATCATATGACGACCTATGAGAATGTCGCACTTCCGCTGCGCGTACGCGGCAAGGAAGAGGCGACCTATCGTCATGAGGTTGAAGAGCTTTTGCATTGGGTTGGTCTTGGCGACCGCATGAATGTACTCCCGCCTGTGCTTTCGGGTGGTGAAAAGCAGCGTGCAGCGATTGCGCGCGCACTGATCGATCAGCCGGAATTGCTGCTCGCGGATGAGCCGACGGGCAATGTCGATCCGCCACTTGCCAAGCGCCTGTTGCGGCTTTTCGCTGAGCTCAATCGCTCTGGAACTGCGGTCATCATCGCGACGCACGATCTTTCCCTTATGGATCAGATCAATGCGCGCCGCATGATCCTCGAACATGGGCGGCTCGATATTTATGATTGATGCTGGTAGACCCCGCCCAAACGCCTTCCGTAAAGTGATGGATGATCTAAGCATACGCTTTGAAGATCTCAAGGATATGCTGCTGGTTCGCATCGGCAAACGCAGAAAGCGCAAAGGGCCAAGCCCCATAGTGCCCGACGGAAGCGTGACCGGCACGGCGCTTGTGGCGGTAATAGCAATCATGACTTTTCTTGCCTGCCTTACCCTTGGCGGCGTAACGTTGGTGCGGGCTTCGGCTGCACAATGGCAAAGCCAGATTGCGCGTGAGGCAACCATTCAGATACGCCCGGTCGATGGGCTTGATATGGAGAAGGCGCTGCAGGATGCGAGCGCAATCGCACGCGGCTTTGCGGGCGTGAAAGATACAAGCGTCATCGATAAGGATGCGACGGCGCGGCTACTTGAACCATGGCTTGGCACCGGTCTCAATATCGACGAACTGCCAGTGCCGCGTCTGGTTGTCGTGACAATTGATGAAAATTCACCGCCCGATTTTGAAACCATGCGGGCTGAAATCACACGTGCCATTCCAAGTGCCAGTTTCGATGATCATCGTACGTGGGTCGACAGGCTGGTTTCGATGGCGAATACGACCGTATTGATCGGTACAGGCGTGTTGTCGCTGGTGATTGCGGCCACCGTTCTGACGGTTATTTTTGCAACACGCGGTGCAATGTCCGGCAATGGGCATATTATTGAGGTTCTGCATTTCATCGGTGCGGAATCGAAATTTGTTGCGCGTGAGTTCGAATGGCACTTTTTCCGCACAGCTCTCAAAGGCGCGCTGTTTGGCGGGATGGCCGCGATGCTGGTTTTCTTTGTGTTTTCGTGGTGGGCATCACGACAGATCGCGACGCCCGCAGGCGATCAGGCAGCGGCGATGTTTGGTAATTTCGCGATTGGGCGCGATGGCTATATTGGTGCGGCGGCAATCATTCTTCTGGTAAGCGTACTGACGATGTTGACCAGCCGTTTGACCGTTGTTCGTCAGCTTGCCACCATGGATGGCCCGGGAGTTCGGGCCGAATGAGCGTCTTTTTTGCCAGTAGCGGTCGTAAGATCCGTATTTCCGGTAGTTCTTCGGGTTATCGCCGCAATGATAGCTATGATAGCAACGGCAAGAGACACGTCATTGAGAAAACATCGGATGGGTATCCGGAAAGCAGTGATGCAGAGGCAAGAAAGCAAATTGGTGCTGTGGTATCGCGCCGCAGTCTCGCAACCGATGCGCAGTCTTCTCTTGCGCCGGTGGTCGGTAAATTCTTATGGTCGGTCCTAATGCGTGTATTTCGACGACTTCAGCCTGTTTCCATTGTTCTTTTTCTGCTCCTTGTTGCCTTCCTGATCGGCTTTGTTGCCTTCAGTGAGAAAGTCACCAGTATGCAATCTCCTGCGCTGGCAGAACCTGCTGATGCTATCGTGGTTCTGACGGGTGGTCAGTCTCGAATCCATGCAGCGCTTGACCTTTTGAAAGACAAACAGGGTAAGCGCTTGCTGATCAGTGGTGTGCATCCATCTACAACTGAAAAATCCTTGCAGCGCGCTACGCAAACCGATCAAAACCTGTTTGACTGCTGTGTTGATCTGGATCGTTCCGCACTGAACACGGTGGGAAATGCGACGGAAAGCGAGCGCTGGATTCGCGCAAACAATTATCATCGCGTGCTCGTCGTCACCAATAATTACCATATCCCGCGCAGCATTCTTGAAATGTCATATCGCATGCAGGATGTGCAATTCGTGCCTTATCCGGTCGTAAATGGCGAAAAGCGCTCACATAGCTGGGTGGCGGAGAGCGATACACTCCGGGTTTTGTTCATCGAATATGTAAAATATCTTGGAGCAGTTCTTCGCGTGGGCGGTGCTAAGATATTCGGCAGTTCGGTTAATTGATCATCGTGTCGTGATATTTCCTTATGGAAAATTCAAAACTTCCTGATATATCGGTTTCCGCAGCTTTCACGGGAAAGCACCGAATTTCTTTTGCCTGATCATCCGCAAATGAAAATATGCAGATCACGGGCGTAACCAAGGTTCTCGCCGATACGATGCTTCTCTATCTGCGCTCCATCCTGTTCAATCTTGCCTTCTACATTGGCACCATCGTGCAGATGATCCTTTATACGCCATTCTATTTTTTGCTGCCGCGCAAGAAGGCCTGGATTGTTCCAAAGACATGGGCCCGTGTTAATCTCTGGCTGCAAAAATATATTGCCGGCACGGATTACGTCATCGAAGGTCTCGAGAATATTCCTGAAGGTGCGTATATCGTTGCACCTAAGCATCAGTCAGCATGGGACACCTATGCTTTTCTGCCGCAGTTGGATGACCCGGTTCTGATTCTTAAGCGCGAGCTAATGCGGATACCGCTGTTTGGCTGGTATGTCGCAAAAATGGAAATGATCCCGGTTGATCGCGGATCGCGCGTCAAGGCACTGCATTCCATTACCAAGGGGGCCGAGAAGGCGATTGCCGAGGGTCGTCAGATTTTGATTTATCCTGAAGGTACGCGCCGTTCACCCGGTGCACCGCCGCAGTATAAATATGGGATTGTGCATCTTTATGAAGCACTCAACCTTCCGGTTTTGCCAATCGCGCACAATGCCGGACTTTACTGGCCGCGCCGTAAGTTCTTGCGTTTCCCAGGAACCGTTCGCGCCCGCGTGCTGCCGCTCATTCCGGCTGGGCTTGAAAAGGAAGAGTTTCTTCGACGTCTGATCGAAACGACGGAAAATGCCTGTGATGAACTTCTGGTTGCGGCAAGCCGCGATACCAATGCCCCCCCCATGCCACCGACAGCCGTCCAGCGGCTGAAGGAACTGGGCGAATAATTACCACAAAACCCAAATGAACCGACCGCGCTCTGTTTCGTGAAAAAGAACGACAATTCGTCACGTTTTGTTGAACTTTCGTTTTTCTTGCACGAAAACATGAAACCCGTTATCAGAGCGCGATACGAAAGGACCCATCATGAATATTGATGCTATCTCGATTGGCAACAATCCTCCAGAAGACATCAACGTAATTATCGAAGTGCCAGTTGGCGGACAGCCGATCAAGTACGAGATGGACAAAGAAGCTGGTGCTCTGTTTGTGGACCGCTTCCTTTATACGCCGATGACCTATCCGGGCAATTACGGCTTCGTGCCGCACACGCTTTCAGAAGATGGCGACCCGATCGACGTTCTGGTCTGCAACACACGTCCCTTGATCCCTGGTTGCGTGATCAATTGTCGCCCAATTGGCGTTTTGGTCATGGAAGACAATTCTGGCAAGGACGAGAAGATCATTGCGGTTCCTTCGCCAAAACTGACGCAGCGTTATGAAAAAGTGCATGATTACTCCGACCTGCCTGAAATCACGCTCAAGCAGATCGCGCATTTCTTTGAGCACTACAAAGATCTCGAGCCCGGCAAATGGGTGAAGATCGGTGACTGGGGCGATGAAGATTACGCACGCAAGTTCATCGTTGAAGCGATTGAACGCGCCAAGGGCAAGTAATTTCCCCTATATTTTAACCAAAACGCCCGGGTCAAAGCCCGGGCGTTTTCGTTAAGTCCATATTCTATTTTTTTACAGAAGCGCTGGAAGCAAGGTCGTCCACATAAACTGGCGGATGAAGAAGATAATCAGCAGCAATACGATCGGCGAAAGGTCTATGCCGCCGAGATTAGGCAGGATATTGCGGATCGGGCGCAGTACAGGTTCGGTAACCTTGTAAAGAAACTCGCCGATGGCACCCACGAAACGGTTGGAAGAATTGACGACGTTGAACGCATAGAGCCACGAGAAAATGGCGCTTGCGATGATGATCCACGTATAGATATCGAGCGCCAGATCAATGGTGCGAAACAATGCGATCATAAAGTCTTCTCCTTGAGAACTTGCCGAGATGTGGCGTTTGCGTTCGTCAAGAACAAGACCTGTTCCTTTGGATTTTCACGTGGTCGTCAATCATAGCGTCTGATGACATGGACGACAGGCTTCTATATCAATTTGTAGGACATGCATTTTATCTATGTTGTAGCGTCTGTTCGGGGCAACTGATCAAACATGAAGCTCTTTGGAATCTGGCCTCTGGTGACACAGAGAATTTACCGGCTGCACGGCGAAAGGGTCGTGTGGTTTTCCAGAATGAGCCGCAAGGGCCTGGGATTAAGAAGTATCCTTTCCACCCATGCACATGTGCCTTTCTGGCAAACCCAGAGCTACAACGCTTATATAGGTATTTCCTTTGCCACAGGGGCATTCATATTCGCGCTGGCAAGCATTCTGATGTTTTGTTCGCTGCGCTGGTCACAGCTCGCCAATATCACCAATCTTGCATTCTTCGTGGGTTCAATTCCGTTTACGCTTGCCGCAAGCCTCCAGCATTTTCAATCGGCCAATTCACCGGATTTCACGAATGACGAGCCAACGCGGGAAATCGGCACGCGTCGTTGGTCGATTATCGGATGGCATCCTAAAAGTGCGGGCTGGCTCAGTTCGTTTACGCAATGGCTGGGAACGATTGCCTTCAATATCAGTACGTTTAACAGCATTGCGGCACCCGGTTCCCATGAACTGAGCGTTCTCGAAATATGGGCACCCAATTTTGAGGGATCCGTGTTGTTTCTTGTATCGGGCTATCTCGCCTTTGTTGAAGTTGGCAACAAATACTGGAGCTGGCGTCCCAAAAACCTGTCCTGGCAGATTGTTTTCATCAATCTTTTGGGCTGTATCGCCTTCATGATTGCCGCGGTCACACCAACCTCTCCAGTGAGAGATGATGCATTGTGGCTGCTGGCCTATTCCAACACACACACGCTGATCGGGGCATTATATTTCCTGATGGGAGCAGTGCTGCTTGTGCGTGAAAGCCGCTTTGCAAACTCGGGCTGAGAAGCCTTAAAGCGTGTTTTGTTTTGCGATGGTCATGCCGATCAAATCATTGACATGTTCCAGCGCATGATCACGCACACGCATATTGCGAAGATGCTCAAGTGTGTTGGAAACATAGTCTACATTTGCGCCCGAACCGCCGCGTGCAGAAGCAACGATTGCAGCAGCATCCTCGGCTTTGAGTGATCCCGCATATTGGCTATGACGGCGGTCCGCAATATAGGTGACAGCCTTCACGTCGCGACCATCAGCAAGACGCAGCCCCAGCCATTTTTCGTGATAGACGTTGTTCGACATTTCACGTTCGCGCAAATAGACCATGACCTCATGCGTCATGTCGCCCGGAACACGAAAAGCCATGCCGAGGCACGAGCCGCCGGCATCTAGCCCCAGCACCAGGCCGGGATGATCCGGTGTTCCGCGATGCACATGCGAATATATGCACAGGCTGCGGCGATAGCCATGCAGACGCGCACGCACAGTTTCGACATGTGCAAAGCCCGGCCTCCACATCAGGGAGCCGTAACCAAATACCCAGAAATCATTCATTCGCTGTTCGTCGGTGTGCCGTGTCATGATGAGAATCAATATATGTTCAATTATGGCGAGTTTTTATCGGTAATCGCAGGATATACCGCATTTTTTAATCGCTAGAACTCTACAAGACTCATTCCTGCCATAATATAGCCACCTGTTGAGGACAGCAGATTATATGATGACCTCTCATGGTCGGAAACATCTGTCTGGTGTAGCTAACCAAGTGTTTGATTAAATAAGGGCTTTTTTGATGGCGTATGCCGATGTTGAAACCAAAAAATCCAGGAAGCGCCCAATCATAATAGCGGTGATTGTTCTCGTGCTTGTTGCAGCCTACACAGCTGGCTGGTTTTACATTGCAGGTGAAATCGAAGGACGCGCCAAGGCTGATATGGCCAAGCTTGCCTCACAAGGTGTGGGCGTTCAATGCGAAAACCTTCATACCGGTGGCTATCCTCTTCGTGTCAATGTGGTTTGCGACAGCATTTCATGGCAAAAGCCTTCGGAAGGCATGGCGCTGCGTGCAGGCCGCTTCACCTCAGGATCACCTGTTTACGCTCCGCGCTCGCTCAGCAATGCATTGACAGGTCCGGCTTTTGTCGAATTTCCTGGCATTCAGCCACTTGAAATCAACTGGAATTTATTCACCTCCAACACACGCCTTGCTCGCCCATTTCCGACCGAAATCGAGGTGAATGCGCGTGAAGTGCGTGTTGGCGTGCGAACGGAAACCACCACCACTGAACAGATCAGCAAACTTGAGCAGATGAATTTCCGCATGAGCAGCGAGGATGATCAGCTTAAGATCAACGGACGTTTTGCAGCGTTGAAACTTGAGCCCTTTCTGATTGGCAATGCCAAAAGTCCAGAGATTGACGGTTTGGTCGATCTGGAAGTTGCTAATGCTGCAACATTTCTCGCGCCTAGCCCGGCACCTTTCAATGAACGCATGCGCGGCCATAGCGGCGTGATCAATCAGGCGTTTTTATCGATGCCGAATGGCGCCATGCTTTCGGTTTCAGGACCGTTTTCGGTTGATCTCGAAGGCCAGATCGATGCTGCTCTGAAAGTTACGATGGTCAACCCGCAATCTTTTGCGCAGGCTGGCCAGACTGTGTTTCCCGAACAGGGCGGCAATATCGCAACCGTGCTTTTTGCGCTTTCCGCCATGCCGAAAGACGAAAACGGCAATCCCATGATAGAGATTGCCGTTCGCAAGGGAAGAGCCAGTGCGGGCTTTATTCCGCTCGGACGTTTGCCAAATTTGTAGGGCAGTAAGGCAGTAAAGGAATAGGACAGTATTTTAACCTGCCCCAGTCGTTTTTACTCGCCGGGTTGCGGCGCTGTCTGACGCCCGAAATTCGGCGCATCAACTTCCTGACCTGCATCAATGATGCTGCGGCGAACGGCACGCGTGCGGCTGAAAAGATCAAACAGCGCATCGCCATCGCCCCAGCGAATCGATCGTTGCAGGGATGCCAGATCTTCCGAGAAGCGTGCCAGCATTTCAAGGATCGCATCCTTGTTGTGCAGGCAAACGTCACGCCACATGGTCGGATCGGATGAAGCCAGACGTGTGAAGTCGCGGAAACCCGAAGCCGAATATTTGATGACTTCCGATTTCGTTACCTGTTCCAGATCGCTTGCCGTGCCGACAATATTGTAAGCAATGATATGCGGCAGGTGCGAAACGATGGCCAGCACCAGATCGTGGTGCTGCGGGTCCATCTGGTCCAGGCGCGAACCACAGGCAGCCCAGAATGACGACAGCTTGTCGATAGCCGTCTGATCGGTGTCGGGCAGCGGCGTGAGAATGCACCAGCGATTGGTGAACAGTTCTGCAAAACCGGCATCTGGTCCCGAATATTCCGTTCCGGCCAGTGGATGACCTGGAATGAAATGCACGTTTTCAGGCAGTTCCGGCTGCATCTGCGCGATCACCGATGCTTTGGTTGAGCCAACATCAGTGACGATTGCGCCGGGCTTGAGGCTACCTGAGATCTGACGCGCAACTGTGCCGGATGAGCCGACTGGCACCGAGACGATGACGAGATCGGCGTCTTTGACGGCCTCAGCGCTGTCAGTAAAGTAACTGTCGCCGAGGTTGAGTTGCTCGGCGCGTCTGAGTGTTTCAGCACTGCGTGTGGCAATGGCGATATGATCGGCCAGACCTTCGCGACGGATGACGCGCGCCAGCGACGAGCCGATAAGGCCGATGCCGATAAGCGCGATTTTTTTAAAATGGGTTGTAGACATTGTTCTATTTTAAAAACTCAGTGAGAGCGGCGACAACGCCGCGATTGGCCTCTTCCGTGCCGACGGTCATGCGCAACGCATTGGGGAAGCCGTAGCCGCCAACGCGCCGCAGGATATAGCCGCGCTTTGAAAGATACTCATCTGCCTTGTCTGCCGAATGTGCGGCAGCGTCCGGGAAATGGATCAGCAGGAAGTTTGTCACGGATGGGGTGACGCGAAGACCAAGCTTGGTGAATTCGTCACTGAGCCATGACAGCCATTTTTCATTAAATTCGACCGATTTAACCACATGAGCGCGGTCGCGGATTGCGGCTGCACCGGCAGCAATCGCTGCCGAGTTCATGTTGAACGGGCCACGAATACGATTGACCGCATCGATGATGTGCAACGGCGCATACATCCAGCCAATACGCAGGCCCGGCAGGCCATAGATTTTTGAGAAGGTACGCGTCATGACGACATTTTCGTTTGACGATACCAGCTCGAGGCCTGCTTCATAATCGTTGCGACGCACATATTCTGCATAGGCTGCGTCCAGCACCAGCACGACATGTTTTGGCAGGCCTGCATGCAGACGGCGTACTTCCTCAAACGGCAGATAGGTGCCAGTTGGATTGGCTGGATTGGCAATGAAAACGATCTTCGTGCGCGCCGTAACGCCTGCAAGGATCGCGTCGACATCGATGCGCTCGTTCTTTTCCTTGACCGTTACAGGTGTTGCACCCGCGCCAAGGGTCTGGATTTTATAGACGGCAAAGCCATGCTCGGTGATAATGGCTTCGTCTTCGGTTGCAAGATAGGTCTGGCACAGAAGGCCGAGTAATTCGTCCGAGCCATTGCCACAGATGATGTTGCCGATGTTAAGCCCCTGCGATTCAGCAATGGCTTCGCGCAGCGCAAGGGCTTGTCCGTCGGGATATATTGCCAGATGATCGGCCCAATATCGATAGGCCTCGACCGCATGGGGGCTGGGACCGATCGGGGTCTCATTGGAGGAGAGCTTATAGACCTTTGCAACGCCTTCTACATGTTCCTTGCCTGGCACGTAAGCTGCAATGTCGAGCAGACCGGCTTTAGGCTGGGGACGGGAAAGGTTTTGCATATTGGTCATGATTTTGGCTCCGCCAAAAGGACTGATGTTAAGGTTACGCAGCGGGCATAAACCGCCGCTGCGTTCAAGTCGAGAAAAACCTTACTGTCAAAGGCTACAGAGCTATTTTTGGTGGTCTTTTGACGGTGTTTTTCTTATTCCGCTCAGCGGGGTTCCCTGCGGTGCTAAAACCGGCACGAAAACGCGGCGCGAGGAGCGTTGTGCGACAGGCAGGCCCTGATACAGTCGCTTCTGTGCTTCCACCACCAATACGCCTGAAAAGAGCGGCCATAGTTTGCGCCCCAAACTCTCCAATGCCATGCATGGGCGCATGAGCCAGCGACGTTTTACCGGCGGGAAATGAAGTGCATTGCTGATCGTGTTGACGGTGAAGTTCGCTTCGCGCAGCAAGGTTGTAAGCTGTGTCCTGCTATAGGGGCGACCGCTGCCAAATGGTGTGCGATCAAGGCGCGCCCAGACACCGCGCCGGTTTGGAACAACAATCACCAGCCTGCCATTGGGTGCAAGCACCCGCCACATTTCTTTGAGCGATTCAGCAGCATTTTCTGAATATTCCAGTGCATGAATCATCAATATCCGGTCGATCGAGGAATCGGGCAAAGGCAGTTCCTCGTCAAAAACCAGAGCAGTTGCTGATTTTTCTGCGTTTGGCCAAGCAATCGCACCCTGTCCCGCTGGCATGAAGGCAAAGCTGCGTTCGGTATCAGCGCTGAAACGGTCGAGATAGGGAAGGCTATAACCAAGGCCTACCAGCCGCTCCCCCGGCACATGGCCCCATAATGCGGCCAGCGCCATGCGGATGGAACGCTCGGATAGGTGACCCAGCGTCGTGTCGTAAAAAGAGCGCAGTTCGATAATGTCTGGATGCATGCGATCACGCTATATCAAATCTATTGAATGGCAAATGGTGCAATTCGGACAAAGCATGGTATAGAGCGTCCTTTGTGCGTCCAATTGGACGCACAAAGGACGCTCTAAGCTTTTGTTTAACGCGCATCTTAGTCCGGAAACTATTCTACACTTTTCGGATGCGCTTTAAATCAACGCATAGTTCTTTCTAAAAATCGATTTCGATTTTTGGGCCGATGCTGTAGAGCGTGCCTTTCAAAGCTATTTATGCTTGTAAATCAGGAGACGCAGCAGATGCCTCATGTCGGCGGTAAAACCATTGATGTGCTTTTTAGCCCGGAGGAAATTGCTGCGCGTAATCTCGCGCTTGCGCAGGAAATTGCCAAACGCGATTTTCACAATCTGCTGACGATTTCGATCCTCAAGGGATCATTTATCTTCGCAGCAGACCTTATTCGCGCCATGCATGATGCCGGTGTCGAGCCGGATGTCGAATTCATCACCGTTTCCAGCTATGGCAAGGGTACGACCAGTACCGAAGTGCGCCTGCTGCGTGATATCGACAGCGATGTAAAAGATCGCGACGTTCTTCTGATCGATGATATTCTTGAATCAGGCAAGACGCTGAAATTTGTGCGTGAACTGATGATCGAACGCGGTGCGCGCAGCGTCAGCATTGCCGTGCTGCTCGATAAGAGTGTGCGCCGCAAAGTCGATCTGCATGCCGATTTCGTAGCTTTCGAATGCCCCGACTATTTTGTCGTCGGCTATGGCATGGATGTGGGCCACTCATTCAGGCAACTGCCCTACGTCGGGCATGTGAAGGAGTAGTACCAAATTTCGAGCGGCTGTTTGGGTATCAATCAAACTGCAACAGCCGCTGGAGATATTCTTTCTCCATCTGCGGGGTGAGGGCGTTGCCGAGCTTACGGCGGATTTCATCAAGAATTTCACGGGCACGCTGAATATCAATCTCGCCTGGAATCTTGACGCCGTTTTCATTGGACATGCCGCCTTGCTCGCGGCCCAGTGGATCGCGGCCTCTCTGGCCATTCTGTCCACTTTGACCTTGCCCTTCTTGTCCCATGGCTTGCTGCATTTTTTGCATCATATCGCGGCCACCACGGCGAAGAGCCTCCAGCGCATTGCCTTGCTGATCGCCCGCTTCGGACCCTTCGCTGCGGCCCAGCGCATCAGCGGCATTGCCCATGGATTTGCCCGCATCGGAGAAGTCCTGGTTGGGATCAATGCCCATGCCTTTGAGGTCTTCAGTGAGCTTCTGTAATTCCTGCTGAAGCTGCTGTTGCTGTTGTTGCAGCTTGCGCATCGCTTCAGCCATTTCAGATGGCGTTCCGCCGGGCTGACCACCTTGCTGCGGTTCGCCCTGACCCATTGAGCCATCATCGCCGGGCATCTGGCCGTCTTCGCCAAATTCACCTTCGCCATTATTGAACTGCTGCTGCATCTGTTGATCGAGATTGAACGTCTCGTTCATCGTCTGCTGCTGGCGGCGCATCAGATCGCCCAGCTTGTTCATCTGCTGTTGCATCTGATTGGCCTGACCCTGACCTTGCCCCTGCTGGCCGGGCTGCTGTTGCTGGCCCATTTGCAGATTGTTCATCAGGTCCTGCAATTGCGACAGAAGCTGTTCGGCCTGATCACGCGAACCCTGACGTGCCAGATTTTCGATCTGGTCCATCATGCGTTGCAAATCCTTATCGGTCAAAACCCGTGCATTGGGGTCCATCGGCTGATTTTGGGCGTTGGGGTTCTGCTGCTGACGCTGCGCAAATTCACGCAGGAATTGCTGCATTGCTTCGCGTAATTCTGCGGTCAGCTTTTCGATTTCTTCCTGTGACGCACCGTTCTGCAACGCATTGCGCAACGCTTCCTGTGCTTGACGCAAACGCTTTTCGGCTGCCGACAGATTGCCGTCTTCGATGCCCAGAGCCACTTGCCACATATAATCAGCCGTATCGCGCAGTGCATCGTCGCCTGTTGCCAAACGCAGACGCGTGCGGATGGTCACGAGGCCCAGATAATGGGCTTTGTCCTTAATTGTCTCTTCCGGGCGGATCATCAGCGCGGAAAGCATGTCGCGGACATGATCGCGTCGTGTGGCATCAAGCGCAAGAATGCGGCGCTGTTCGGCGACGGCTTTCGCAAGCGGGTTGGAGAAAGGACGTTCGGGCAGGGTGATGATCTTGGTTTCGCTGCGCGCGCTCTTGCCACCCGCATCGGTTACAACAAGTGTGAGCGCCACTTTCTGGCCTGCCCATGGATGCTCAGTCAGGTCTTTGGACGTGGTTGCTTCTTTGGTTCCGCGACGCGGCAGGGCAAGCGGTAGGTCCGGTGCATCATAAAGCGGCGCTGTTTCCTCGTCTTCATAGTCAATGTCGAGCGGAACGATTTCGCCATAGGCTTTGACTGCGCCGTAATCGTCGGTGATTTCATAGGAAAGCTGCAAAGTGCCGTTTAGCGCGTGGCCCGGCTCTTTGCTAAAACGAATGGTTGGCGGATTGTCTGGCGTGACAGCAAATACCCAGCGGGCGTCAATGCCTGAGAGATTGAGCGTCTGGTCCTGTTGCAGATCATAACGGAAGTTGCGGCTATCATCGACGCTTGTTTGCTGGTCTTCTTCACCCTGTTTTGGTGCAACGGGTTTTATCTCTGCGCGATGGCCCGTGGCATCCGTTGTGGTTAGCCTTTCGGAACTCCCGCCAATGACACGGATATTGACGATGCTGCCTTGTGGCACTGTTATCGGCTTTTCGGCACTTGCATCATCAAGCGCCGTGCTGAGGAATATTGGCGCACGACCGGTATAAGATGGTGGCGCTACCCATGCATCAATACGCGTAACCGCACTTGGTGAGCCTGCACGGATGTTAAACGCGTCGGCAATCTGACCGCTATTCGGACTGAGGCTATAGGCGGCGGCGGTCACAAACAGCAAGGCCACGACAGCGCGCAGTGCATAAGGATCGCGTTCAGGAATGTGCGGACGTGGAACGCCCGATTGCAGATTTTTAAGCCGCTCAGCCATGCGGCGCTGATGTTCCTGCCAGAGCGCAACGGCAAAAGGATCATTGGCTCCTGTCGCCATCTGTCCGGTCTGTACGGCCAGTGGCTCATGGATTAGTCCGTTTACGTCTTCAATGCGAGCGGTGATAGCCTCATCATCCGGCAGGCGGAAACGGAAAGGCAGATAAAGCGCAACAACGCCTGCGAGGCCAAAAAGCCCAAGCACGCATAAATGCAGCCAGCGCGGCATCAGCGCGAAAAGCCCAAGCCAGCTTAGGCTTGCAAAAAGGGCGATTAACAGAATCAGCGGCAACACGAGCGGCCATGTCCGCTCGAAGCTGATTGTCAGAAAGCTTTGCAGACGCAGGCGCCGAAGGGCTGCACCCTCGCCGGAAAACAGGCGGAAAAACGCATCGCGCTTGCGGATTGGCAAGTCTTTGCTGTCTTTTGTCTGTTGTGTCATCGGGTCTTTCTGATGCGTGTAACGCCTATGGTTGTTTCATAGAATAACACGCATCATGGCAAAGGCGAGGCTTTGACTAGAATTATAGCCAGTCCGGTACAGAATCGAGTGCCAAAAGCTCTTCATAGGTCCGGCGCGGACGAATGACGTGGTAGCGATCACCATCCACCAGCACTTCGGGGATCAGGAGACGGCTGTTGTAGGTGCTCGACAGAACCGCACCATAAGCGCCGGTCGTGCACACGGCAATCAGATCACCGGGAGCAGGCTTTGCCACTTCGCGGTCGACGCCGAGATAGTCGCCTGTTTCACAAACTGGGCCGACAAAATCGGCACGAATGCGTGGGGCGTTATCTTTGGTTTCCAGAACAGGCTTGATGTCGTGGAAAGCTTCGTAAAGGGTCGGACGGATGAGATCGTTCATCGCCGCATCGACAATGACAAAATTCTTCGCATCGCCTTCCTTGACGAAAATCACTTCCGTTAGCAACAATCCGGCATTACCAACGATCAGGCGCCCCGGCTCGAAGACGGTCTTGAGTCCTAGTGGCTTGATGTGCTTTGCAACGATTTCGGCATAGGCAACAGGCAGCGGTGGCGGGTTGTTATCAGTGCGATAAGGAATACCCAAACCGCCGCCGACATCAACGTGACGGATATTGTGGCCATCGGCCTGCAATTCTTTTACCAGCTCTGCCATCAGCGCAAAGGCATGATCAAAAGGCTCAAGATCGATGATCTGGCTACCGATATGCATATCGATGCCGACAACGTCGAGACCGGGCAGGCTTGCAGCGCGTGCATAGGCTTGGCGGGCTTTTATGCGCGGAATGCCGAATTTGTTTTCGGACTTACCAGTCGAGATTTTGGCATGGGTCTTTGCATCGACATCGGGATTGATGCGCAAGGACACCGAGGCAACCTTGCCTGCCTTCACCGCACGGGCAGACAGAATTTCAAGCTCAGGCTCAGACTCGACATTGAAGCAGTAAATCCCTGCTTCGAGTGCAAAATCCATTTCATGCGGGGTTTTTCCAACGCCGGAAAACACGATTTTGTTGGCCGGAATACCGGCAGCTAAGGCACGGCGGATTTCGCCTTCCGAAACCGTATCGGCACCGGCACCGAGCTTGGCGAGTGTCTTGAGCACAGCCAGATTGGAATTGGCTTTAAGCGCATAGGTCACCAGTGTTTCCATATCGGCGAAAGCTTCGCCGAAAACGCGGAAATGGCGCTCAATCGTTGCGCGGGAATAGACATAAAATGGCGTGCCGACCTGCTTTGCGATCTCAGGCAGGCTCACATTTTCGGCGTGGAGAACGCCGTCGCGATATTCAAAATGATTCACGGGAAACAATCCGAATGGGGGAGAAATTACAGGATTTTGTCGAGGATGAAGGGCTTGTCTTCCTTCGGTTTTTCGACGGTGCGGCCCTGTTCATTGGTGATGAGCTGTGCTGGCGGTGGCTCAAGCGGACCTTTACGACCGCAAGCGGCAAGAGTAGCAGCAAGAGCTGCGATCAGCAGCATGGAAGAAATGGCGGAGCGGCCTGTCATCAGCTTTGGTTCCCGGAATTTGTCGATGGGTCAGGTCTAACCCAAAATATCAGAAAGTGAAATCACTCCTTTAAGAGTGACTTCACTAAGATGGCCAGCTTAAGCTTTCGCTAAAAGGTTTTTCCAGTAAGCAATTTGCTTGCACACTTGCTGTGGTGCCGTGCCGCCAAATGACTGGCGGCTTTCGACCGACTGCTCAACCGTCAGATAGCCGAAAATCGCTTCGGTAATGCCCGTATTGATCGACTGAAGATCTTCAAGCGTGAGTTCTGCGAGATCAACCTGCTTGCTTTCAGCAAGAGCCACAGCGCGGCCAGTCACATGATGCGCATCGCGGAATGGAAGGCCCAACTCACGCACGAGCCAATCTGCGAGATCAGTTGCGGTTGAGTAACCGGAACCGGCGGCTTTTTTCATGCTGGCGACATTGATTGTCATGTCGCGCACCATGCCGGACATGGCAGCGATTGCGAGCTCCAGATTTTCGGCAGAGTCGAAAACCTGTTCCTTGTCTTCCTGCATATCCTTGGAATAGGCGAGCGGCAGACCCTTCATGATGGTCAGAAGTGCCACGAGCGAACCATTGATGCGGCCGGTCTTGGCACGCACGAGTTCGGCAGCGTCCGGGTTTTTCTTCTGCGGCATGATCGACGAGCCGGTCGAGAAGGCGTCGGACAGGCGCACGAAATTGAACTGCGGTGTTGACCAGATGACGATTTCTTCAGCCAGACGCGACAGATGACCGGCACAGATTGCGGCCAGTGACAGGAATTCCAGCGCATAATCGCGGTCGGAAACGCTATCGAGCGAATTGCGGGTTGGTTCGCGGAAACCAAGCGCTGTCGCAGTCATGTGGCGATCAATCGGGAAGCCGGTTCCAGCAAGCGCTGCTGCACCGAGTGGCGATTCGTCCATGCGTTCAATCGCATCGCGTACGCGCGACAGATCGCGGCCAAACATTTCGACATAGGCCATGCAATGATGACCAAAGGTGACAGGCTGAGCTGTTTGCAGATGCGTGAAGCCTGGCATGACGGTTGCCGCATGTTCTTCAGCGCGTTCAAGAAACGCTTGGATTAGGCCTTCGAGTGCGACCGCAGTTTTCTGCATTTCCTGCTTGACCCAGAGGCGGAAATCGACGGCTACCTGATCATTGCGCGAACGGGCTGTATGCAGACGTCCGGCAGATGCGCCAATCAGATCGGCCAGACGCGCTTCGATATTCATATGAATATCTTCGAGCTTGCGTGAGAAGGTGAATTTGCCGTCCTCGATTTCCTTGAGGATGGTTTTCAGGCCGTCTTCGATCTTTTTATGATCGTCTGCCGCAATGATGCCAGTCTTTGCAAGCATGGCAGCATGGGCGAGCGAGCCCTGAATGTCCTGCGCATAGAGCTTGCGGTCGAAGCCGATCGATGCATTGATCTCTTCCATGATCGCATCGGGCCCTGAGGCAAAACGGCCGCCCCACATCTGATTGCTTGATTTTTGTTCGCTCATGCTCGTATGCCTCGAATGCAAGACTAGGAAAGAAGTGACGCGAGATGGCAAAAGACAACGATAAGGCTAAGTCAGGAAATCGCAGGATCGTCTATCTTGCCGCTCTGGCCGGTGTCATTGCCGGTATAGGCGCGGTATACTTGATTGAACGGCCTTCTGGCAATGCTACAGCCAGCAATGTTTCTGCGCAAAATGATGAAGCTTCTGCACAATGTGCGTTGAAAGCGAATAGTCTGAAGAGCCTAGATGAAGCTGCAACTGGAAGCGTTGCCGCTATGCGCGCAGCTGAAAAGCCGATTTCAGTGGCCCATATCGCCTTTACCGGACCTGATGGCAAGCAGATGACGCTTGGCGATTACAAGGGCAAGACGCTGCTGGTCAATCTTTGGGCTACGTGGTGTGCGCCATGTCGCGAGGAAATGCCGGAGCTGGATAATCTTCAGGCGGCAAAGGGCGGAAGCGATTTTGATGTCGTTGCGATCAATATCGATACCGGATCAGACGAAAAGCCGAAGAAATTCCTCGAAGAGATCGGCATTAAGAGCCTGAGCCTTAATCGCGATGCTACCATGTCGAGCTTCAATGAGTTGAAGCGTAGCGGCCTTGCTTTTGGTCTTCCGGTGACCTTGCTGGTCGATAAGGACGGCTGCCAGATTGCCTCGATGAATGGTCCAGCCCCATGGGATGGACCAGATGCGATCAAGCTGATTGAAACTGCGCAAAAACTTTAGATAGACAATTTTTATATTCGGTGGCTTCCTTTCCTTTAAGAGAGAGGAAGTTTTCCATGAGCATTGAAGTCTGGCTGGCATTTTCTGCCGCATCCATTGTGCTTCTGATTATTCCGGGGCCAACGGTTTTGCTCGTGGTGTCCTATGCGCTTGGGCAGGGATGGAGAGCTGCACTCCCGATGGCAATTGGCGTGGCGCTCGGTGACTTTACCGCTATGACGCTTTCGATGCTTGGCGTTGGGGCGCTTCTCGCTGCATCGGCTACGGTTTTTACTGCGGTTAAATGGATTGGTGCTGCCTATCTTATTTGGCTTGGCATAAAACTGTTTCGGGCTGGTGGCACAATGGATGCCAAGGCGCGGCATGATCAGGTAAAGCCGGTTAAAATGCTGCTTCATGCATGGCTGGTGACAGCACTCAACCCAAAAAGCATCACGTTTTTCGTCGCGTTTCTGCCGCAGTTCTTAAGCCCGCATGCCGATTTCGCGACACAGATGCTGGTATTCGAGAGCACATTCCTTGTGCTGGCATTTCTCAATGCCTTTGCTTATGCGCTGATTGCCACGCGTGCGCGGCGTTTCTTTGCCAATGAACGTGCCTTGCGCATCTTCAATCGCGCTGGTGGAACAATGCTCATAGGTGCAGGTGTCGCGACTGCATCAATGCGCTCAAGCTGAGACGAAACCGGCACGCTTTAACTGAACGATTGTGAGTTCGAGTGCTGACAGGAATGCCGAGCGGTCTTTTGCAGAAAAGGGCGCTGGTCCGCGCGTGACTTCACCGGCGGAACGCAGTGAATCCATCAGATTGCGTGTGGCAAGCGTGTTGCCAATGGTGCTTGCCGTATGCACCTTGCCATTGGGGCCGATAACAGATGAACCCATTTCAATCGACCGGCTCACTAGCGGAATATCCGCGGTAATCACAATGATACCGGGGCGGGAGTTTTCAGCAATCCAGTCGTCTGCTGCATCAAGCTTGTCGGAAACGATGACGCGCTCCACGCGCTCTGCATCGCGCGGGATGGCGATGTAGCTGTTTGCGACAATCACGACGGATAAATTGTGCCGTTCGGCGACACGATAGATTTCTGCCTTCACCGGGCATGCGTCGGCATCGACAAAAATGCGGATTATATTGTTCTCAATATCCATGCCGTTTCATAGGCAGAAGCGAGCCATTTGGCAAATTGATCGCAGCAATCAGATTTATGAGATAGCGCAATTCTCAGAACCGGATTAGAGCAGGCGCCAAAGAAAAGAGTTTCTGATCATGGCTACCCGCTTTTTCCCCCTCATGTTTGTTCTGCTCTGGGCCACCGGCTTCATCGGGGCTGGGCTTTCTATGCCCTATGCAGAACCATTCAGTTTTATGGCGGTGCGGTTCTCCATTGCAGCAGCCATCATGATCCTGTGGGCTTTGGCAAGTCATAGTGTGTGGCCAAGAGGCAAAACGCTGCTCCATGCAGCCATTGTTGGCTGTCTGATTCATGGGGGGTATCTTTCAGCACTTTTTTGGGCTGTGCATCACGGATTGCCTGCGGGCATGTCGGGATTGGTTGCGGGTCTTCAACCGATGCTCACCACGCTGATTGCGGCTCTTCTTTTGGGGGAACGCGCAACGGGGCGGCAATGGCTGGGACTGCTGATTGGCTTTCTTGGCGTGGCTATGGTGGTTTGGCCGAAATTTTCGGGCCATAGCGGTGTTGATCCGAAAAGCCTGTTTGCAGCCTTTGTGGCAGTGCTGGCTATCAGCACGGGAACGGTCTGGCAAAAGCGTTTTGGCACGGTAAGCGATTTGAAGTCAGGAACTGCCGTTCAATATATCGCTGCCGCTACATTGACCGCGATCTGCGCTTTTGCCTTTGAAACCCGCGTTATCATCTGGTCGCCACAACTTATCTTCGCGCTGGTTTGGCTGACGCTTGCCATTTCCATCGGCGCTATTCTGGCGTTTCTGGTTATGATCCGCGAAGGCGCAATGTCCAAAGTGGCATCGCTGTTTTATCTGGTCCCGGGAACGGCTGCGATCATGGCCTATCTGATTTTTGGCGAAACACTCGGACCCATTCAGATTGCAGGCATGGTTGTGACGACGCTCGGCGTTGCACTCACTACTTTGCGTCGATAAGTTCGGGTTGCTGTTCGCGTTTGCGGAAGATCATGATCGCGGCATTGATTTCGGCGCCGATGATGAAAATTGCCGAAAGCATATAGAGAAACACGATTGCCACCATGATTGATGCAAGGCCTGCATAGGTGGTGACGTAATTGGCAAATGTTTCAAGATATTTCGCAAAGGCAGTTGCGGCCGCAAGCCATGCAACGAGCGTGATGCCAATGCCCGGCAGAATGTCACTCATGCGGCGTTTTCCGGCGGGCAGCCAGATATGCACGATGAACAGGGCAAGCACCAATACGCTGACTGCGATCGTATAGCGCCAGATGGCGATTGTTCCGGTGAAAGGCGCGATGTCTGGGAACCATTGCTCGGCGAGGCGCACGGCAAGTGGTGCCAGAACCAGTAGAAAGCTGATCGCCATCAGGCTGATCGTACCGATAAGCACAAAGCCTAAGCTTTGCAGGCGGCAGAAAATGATCGAACGCTGATCGCTCACGCGGTAGGCGCGGTTGAGCGACATACGCAGCGCTTCTACCCCATTGGAGGCAAAATAAGCGGCTGCGATCACACTCAATGTCAGAAGTCCGCTGCGCTGAACGGTTAGAACATTCATCACTTCATTGGCGATGGGGCCAGCAATGTTAGACGGCCACATGTCGAAAATGACATGGACTGCCGTGTTGGCAAACTCCTTGGTGCCAAGAAAACCAGCGAGTGTTGTTGCGAAAATCAGGAAGGGAAACAGCGCCATAAGCCCCGAAAGCGCGATATGCGAAGCAAAAGCCCAACCGTCGTCACTGCTGAAATGCCAGTAAACGTCGTAAGTGACCTGACGGAGAAAACGTTTAACTTTTCGCATCCGTAGATTTTTTCCTTCGGTCGACCGACATTCATTCCAAGCGTTTAAATCTAGTATTAGATTCAATATTGCAAGGGGATAGCGGTTTTAAACTTAGTGTGGTGGATTTGAAGTTCCTATCATTTGTGTTGCATTCTCGTTTAGGAACTTCAAATCCGTAAACCACACTAAATTCAAAAGTTTACTAGTATGGCTTTGAACCCGAAATTCGCTCCTGAAGCTGCTTCAAAGTGATACGAATTTCGGGTTCGCCATACTAGGACGAATCAAGCATTCTGACTAAAATAGGAGCGGAATCCGTATATGGTCGTGGAAAATGCAAAGCGTAGCATCCTCATTACCGGCTGCTCTTCGGGTATCGGTGCTTTTTGCGCGGAGGCTTTGCATCAGGCCGGTTGGCGGGTGTTTGCAACAGCGCGCAAGGATGAGGATATTGCAGCACTTGAGGCAAAGGGAATTGAGGCCTTCTATCTCGATTATACCGAGCCGCATTCAATCGAAGCGCTTGTCGATGCGGTGTTGCGTGCAAATGATGGAAAGCTTGATGCTCTTTTCAACAATGGTGCCTATGCGCAGCCGGGAGCCATTGAAGATTTACCGGTCGAAGCGTTACGTGCTCAGTTTGAGGCCAATTTCTTTGGCTGGCATGATCTGACGCGCCGGATCGTTCCCGTAATGCGTGCGCAGGGCCATGGCCGTATCGTGCATTGCTCCTCTATTTTGGGCCTTGTGCCGATGAAATGGAGGGGAGCTTATGTTGCTTCGAAATTCGCGCTTGAAGGGCTGATGATGGCGCAACGCATGGAACTGGAAGGTTCGGGCATTGAAGTATCGATGATCGAACCGGGGCCAATTGCCTCGCAGTTCACCTATAATGCAGCCATGCATGCGCGCGCCAATATCGATCTCGAGCATTCCGTGCATCGCGAATTATACCAACGCCAAATGGCAAAGCTTGAAGGTGGCGGCACCAAATCCAAAAACAAGCTTGGCCCGGAAGCGGTTTACGCGGTACTTATTCATGCACTGGAAGCGCCAAAGCCGTGTCCGCATTACGCAGTTACGCGTCCCGCGAAACTGGGTATTCTGGCACGACGCCTGCTGCCGTCACGCTGGCTCTACAAAATGCTGTCCGACCAGTCTTAGAGCATTTCCAGCAAAAGTGTGTAGCGGTTTTGCGTGAGGAAAATGCGTAAAGATGCAAAAAGACGGCGGATAATGGGAGGAAAATGAAATGGACGTTCTGTTCAAGGGCGCGGCACTGGTTGCGATGTTTGCCGTGGCGATTGTGCTCATTATCGGCCTGCGCAATATGATGCGCGGCGGCGACGGCAATTTTTCAAACAAGATGATGCAGCTCCGCGTTCTGTTGCAATTTATCGCGATTGTGCTGATCGTTGCAGCCATCTATTTCGCACGCCAAACGAGCGGGCAGTAATATGGTCAGGCTTAACAAGATTTATACCCGCACCGGCGATGACGGCACAACGGGTTTGACGAGCGGACCACGGCGGTTGAAATCGGATTTGCGGGTTGAATCCTATGGCACGGTCGATGAAACCAATGCCTGTATCGGCCTTGTCCGCATTCACACCGGCATAGAGCAGTATGCTCCAATTGATGCGATGCTTGCGCGTATTCAGAATGATCTGTTCGACCTTGGAGCTGATCTCTCGACGCCGGATGATGGACAGCCGCTAAGCTATGAGCCGCTGCGTATCGTTGCTCAGCAGGTCAGCCGGCTTGAAGCGGATATTGATGAGTTGAATGCCGATATTCCGCCGCTGCGCTCTTTCATTTTGCCGGGTGGTTCGTCGGCGTCTGCCGCACTGCATCTGGCGCGCACCGTTTCACGCCGTGCCGAGCGTCTGATGGTGGCCCTTGCAAAAACTGAGGGCGAAGTGGTGTCAGAAGAGGCGTTGCAATATATCAACCGTCTTTCCGATTTCCTGTTTGTGGCAGCCCGCGCCGTTAATGAAAACGGCGCAAGCGATGTCTTATGGGTTCCGGGCCAAAATCGATAGGCATTGCCGTGAGGACGGTCTGCGAATGGCGTTCTGCTTGCGCTTCGGTGCTCACTTACTTTAAGTAAGCTCCGCTCCGATGCTCGACAGACCACCATTTTCGCCGCGGCCTGACGACAATGTGCGTTGCGGCTGGATTTAGACGCCGCGCTTGTTACCCCAGATCAGCACATGAAGCTGGGGCAGCACATGGGCTTCAAACCAGCGGTCCGCCATGACTTTGTCGATCAGCCACTCCATGCGATGCATGATGCCGTCCATATCGATCCGCGCATCGTCATCCTCAGGTGGTGGCGGCGTGTGATTGCCCGGCTGAAGATAGACGGGCAAATGCGGGTGACGTGCTGATGCGCCCTTCGCAAAGGCATAATCGGCATCATCAAAGACCACAAATTTAAGTACTGTTTTCGGCTTTGAGCCTGCCGCATTAATGGAGGCGGCGAGTGCCGCCCAATCGGTTTCCATGCCGCTTGAAGGCGGCTTTGGGCTTAAAACCAGCGTATCGAGTTTGGAAAACCAGTCCTTTGCCACCGAGCCCTGCGTTTCCAGCGCGAAGCGATAGCCTTGTGCGTGACCATGATCGATAAGGGGTGCCAAAGGCTGTATGGCGGGGTTGCCGCCAGAAAGTGACACCGTTATCGGCTTTTTACCCGAAAGTGTCGTCACTTCGCGCCAAATTGCATCAACGCTCATCGGTTGCCATTCATGGCGAAAGCGGCTCTCAACCGCGTGCAGACTGTCACACCATGCGCAGCGGTAGTCGCAGCCGCCCGTGCGCACGAAAACAGTTGGCTCGCCGCTCAATACGCCTTCGCCCTGAATGGTTGGACCGAAAATCTCGCTGATGCGGATTTCGGGGTCGGTTGTCATGTCCGATACCCGGCCTGATATCCAGGTCTGTATTCCGCCCATGTCTTTGGCGTTTCGCTGACCCGTATTGCCGAAACTTCCTGCCAACGCGCCTTGCACCAGTCATAAAGATGACGCGCCAGAAATTCTGCGGTCACGCGATTATGGCCAAGCACATCATTGAGATGCCGGTGATCAAGCTCGTCATCGATGTAACGCTTGAGGGGTGTTAGCTCGTGATAATCCCGCACAAAGCCGTTTTCATCGAGATCGGATGCGGAAAGCTCGACTTCGACAATGTAGTTATGCCCATGCAGGCGTGCGCATTGATGATCGGCGGGCAGATCTGTCAACTGATGCGAAGCGGAGAAATGGAATTCCTTGGTGATACGAAACATCAGGCGCTCCTTTTCTCGATTGCGGCACGCCAGAAATCTGCATCCTCATAGCGGGTAGGATCTGTGACGCCCGCCAGATGAAAAGCCTCGCGGCGTTCCACGCAGGTGCCGCAGCGTCCGCAATGATGCTCGCCGCCTTTGTAGCACGACCATGTTGCCTCAAATGGGGTCCTGTGTTTGGCACCATCCACAACGATGTCGCTTTTGGCTTTGTGCACATAGGGTGCAAGCACGCGGATGTCGGCATAGCCGTCAAGCGCATGGTTCTGCATGGTCTGGAAAGCATTGATGAAGCCGGGGCGACAATCGGGATAGATGAAGTGATCGCCACCGTGAACGGCAAGGGCCACCGCATCTGCCTTCTGGGCCGCCGCCACACCAAAGGCAATGGTCATCATGATGGCATTGCGGTTGGGAACGACGGTGATTTTCATGGTTTCTTCGGCATAATGGCCATCGGGCACATCAATATCGTCGGTCAATGCCGAGCCAGAGAGGCTCGTACCGATCGGGCGAATATCGATGATCTGATGAGGGATATTGAGCCGCTCCGCGCAAGCTGCTGCAAAGTCGAGTTCTTTTTTGTGTCGTTGACCGTAATCGAAAGAGATCAGGCCAGTGAGTTTATGTTCTGCTGCGATTTTATGCGCGAGCGAAACAGAGTCCAATCCGCCAGAGCAGATGACGAGCGTTTTCATCGTTTGTGTCCTTGTTTTGACCGGGTAGGCTGCGACCGGATGTTTACGCGCTTCTCCTAACCCACAAGATTGGGGTTGTAAACGCTATGAAAGTGGGAGGAGGCACGCGTGAGAGAGAAGAATTCAGACAGCGTTGCTCCGCGAATATGAAATGCGATGCGGGTTAGTGCGAAATGGGAATGACCATCTGTAACAATAAGTTCATTTAAATCGATATTGCTGCCCATCCGTGATTGACGTGCACGTCAACCGTCTTTAGGTTTCGCTCCGGTTCCTGATGCTGCGGGGAAAGGCTGATTTCACGGCGTTTCTGTCAGCAGCGTTTTCATGTCGGATTCTGACATGCGGGCAGAAATTCACGGCGGCATAGTCGTGCCGCAAAAGTCATTGAAGAGGTAATCGCGGATGAAAGTCCTTGTCGCAGTTAAGCGGGTTGTAGATTACAACGTAAAGATCCGTGTTAAGGGTGATGGCTCAGGCGTTGAGCTTGCCAACGTCAAGATGTCGATGAACCCGTTTGACGAGATTGCAGTTGAAGAAGCGCTGCGTCTGAAAGAAGCGGGCAATGTCTCGGAAATCGTTGTGGTCTCGATTGGCCCTGCACAGGCGCAGGAAACCATTCGCACGGCGCTGGCCATGGGTGCTGATCGCGGCATTCTGGTCAAGGTTGACGACACCGTCGAGCCGCTTGGCGTTGCCAAGGTTTTGAAGGGCGTTGTCGAGGCCGAGAAGCCGGACGTTGTGTTCCTTGGCAAGCAGGCAATTGACGACGATGCCAACCAGACCGGCCAGATGCTTTCAGCACTGCTCAACTGGAGCCAGGCGACATTCGCGTCGAAGGTTGAACTGGGTGATGGTTCAGCCAAGGTCACACGCGAAGTCGATGGCGGTCTTCAGACCATTGATGTGAAACTGCCTGCGATTGTGACGGTCGATCTTCGTTTGAACCAGCCGCGCTATGCTTCGCTGCCAAACATCATGAAGGCCAAGAAGAAGCCACTTGATGAAAAGTCGCCTGCCGATTTTGGTGCTGATATTGCGCCGCGTCTTAAGGTCTTGAAGACCGAAGAACCGGGTGGCCGCAAGGCGGGCGTCAAGGTCGGTTCGGTTTCCGAACTGGTCGAGAAGCTTAAGGCTGACGGCGTACTCTAAGGGAAACCCGTGAGGCCCGTCTGCAAATGGCGTGGTGCTGCGCTTCTGGTGCTCACGTACGAAAAGTACGCTCCGCTCCGGTTCTCGCACCCCACCATTTTCGCCAAGGCCTGACAGATTTCCGGCACCTGAGTTATAAGGAACACACACATGGCTATTCTTCTTATTGCCGAACACGACAATGCAAGCCTTTCCGATCAGACTGCAAAGGCACTGACTGCTGCTGCCCAGATCGGTGGCGATGTTGATATTCTGGTTGCTGGCAAGGGTGCGCAAGCAGCCGCTGATGCAGCTGCAAAGCTTTCCGGTGTGCGCAAGGTTCTGCTGGCTGAAAGCGATGCATTGGAAAACCGTCTTGCTGAGCCATTCGCTGCAGCTATCGTTGAACTCGCAGGAAACTACGACACGATCATTGCACCAGCCACTACTTCGGCAAAAAACGTGCTGCCACGCGTTGCAGCACTTCTTGATGTGATGCAGCTGTCGGAAATCATGGAAGTTGTGTCCGCTGACACCTTCAAGCGTCCGATCTATGCAGGCAATGCGATCCAGACCGTGCAGTCGACTGACGCCAAGAAGGTCATTACGGTGCGTACGGCTTCGTTCTCTGCAACGGGCGAGGGCGGTTCGGCTTCGGTTGAAAGCGTGAACGCTGCCGCTGATCCGGCATTGTCGAGCTTTGTGGAGAATGCACTTTCGGGTGGTGATCGTCCGGAACTGACCTCTGCCAAGATCATCATTTCAGGCGGACGTGCGCTTGGATCGTCAGAAAAGTTTGAGGAAGTGATCCTGCCGGTTGCCGACAAGCTTGGTGCAGCAGTTGGTGCATCGCGTGCGGCGGTTGATGCGGGTTATGCACCAAACGACTGGCAGGTTGGCCAAACGGGTAAGGTGGTTGCGCCTGATCTTTACATCGCAGTCGGCATTTCAGGTGCCATTCAGCATCTGGCTGGCATGAAAGACAGCCGCGTGATTGTTGCGATCAATAAGGACGAAGAAGCACCGATCTTTCAGGTGGCCGATTATGGCCTCGTCGGTGATCTCTTCACCGTGTTACCGGAGCTTGAAAAGGCTCTGTGAGTTAAAAGGCGGCAGGGATGACCTGCCGCCTTCTTCTTTTAGTCCAGCGATAATGGCGGGTTGGGCGGCAAATGCGTTGGTCTTGCATTTTTCACCTTTAGCTGTCTTGTTAGATGGGCATTTCGATAAGCGTGAATGCGCAGCATGAAGGAGTTGGTACTGTGGCAATCAAGGCAGTGGGTATTGTTGGCGCGGGTCAGATGGGCAGTGGCATTGCGCATGTCTGTGCATTGGCAGGTTATGATGTTCTCCTGCATGATGCGGACGCGGGTCGGCTCGAAAAGGGTATTGCCACGATCAACGGTAACATGGCGCGACAGGTGCAGTCGGGTAAGCTCGAAGAACAGCAGCGCGCTGATGCGATGAAGCTGATCCGCGCCGCCAATGCCATGCAGGATCTGGCGGGTGTCGATCTGGCCATTGAGGCAGCAACCGAAGACGAAACCGTCAAGCGCAAGATTTTTGCGCAGCTTTGCCCTGTGCTTAATCCCGAAGCCATTGTTGCGACCAACACGTCATCAATTTCGATCACGCGTCTTGCATCGACCACGGATCGCCCGGAGCGGTTCATCGGCATTCACTTCATGAATCCGGTACCGGTGATGAAGCTGGTGGAGCTGGTGCGCGGTATCGCGACTGAGGAAGACACATTCCGCAAGTCCAAGGATTTTGTAGTTGCTCTCGGCAAGACCGTCACTGTTGCCGAAGATTTCCCGGCCTTTATCGTCAATCGTATTCTCTTGCCGATGATCAATGAGGCAATCTACACGCTTTACGAAGGTGTCGGCAGCGTGGAGGCGATTGATACGGCGATGAAGCTTGGCGCCAATCATCCGATGGGGCCATTGCAGCTTGCCGATTTCATCGGTCTTGATACCTGTCTTTCGATCATGCAGGTGTTGCATGACGGTTTGGCGGATTCAAAATATCGCCCATGTCCGCTTTTGGTAAAATATGTGGAAGCCGGGTGGCTGGGCCGCAAAACAGGTCGCGGTTTCTATGATTACCGCGGAGAGCATCCGGTTCCGACGCGTTAAGAGAATGAGTTTTCATAGATTAAGCCGGTGTCTGCACACCGGCTTTTTTTGTGACAAGATTCCCACGCCTGTGGAAAACCTGAATATCCTTACCGTTAACTTAACCTTAACCATGAGGCTTCAGGAGTTATTCATCTTTAATGGTTAAAGTTTTCATTAAGATGTTCGGAAGCGATAAGCATTTTATTGAACCTTTGAGGTACAATGTCGGACATCATTTTCGAGCAGCAAATTCGTGATGAGGTGAAGACGATGAACATTATCGTTCAGCTACGTGACAGCGTTAACGTCATCCGTGAATTCGTCGCACCAAGCTACAGGCCCGAGCGCCATTATATGCGCGGACCTGGCCCGGCTTGCGCGGCACGCACGGTAAACTAGAGCGCGTTTCGATCTGACTTTATCAGATCGGCGCTCTCATTATCTGTTCTTACGCGCATCCCGAAAACCGTTTCACACTTTTCGGGATGCGCTCTAATCCCTGAACTCGCTTTGATTTCAGGCAACAGAAAAGCCAGAGTGGGTGACCACTCTGGCTTTTTGTTCATGTCTCTTTTTGGTTTTATTCCAGACCTTCGAAAAGTGCTGTCGAAAGATAGCGCTCTGCGAAGGATGGAATGATTATCACAATGTTCTTGCCTTTGTTTTCAGGGCGTTTGCCGACTTCAATGGCCGCAGTCAGCGCTGCACCGGATGAAATGCCGACCGGAATGCCTTCAATACGCGCGATTAGACGCGAGTTGGCAAAGGAATCTTCGTTCGAGACCGTGACGACTTCATCATAAACACCCGTATCGAGCGTCTTTGGTGCAAAGCCTGCGCCAATGCCCTGAATTTTATGTGGGCCGGGTGTGCCGCCGGAAAGAATTGGAGAATCTTTCGGTTCGACAGCAATCACTTTGAAGGATGGCTTACGTGCTTTGATGACCTGACCAACGCCGGTGATCGTGCCGCCGGTGCCAATGCCTGAAATCAGGATATCCGCTTCGCCATTGGTGTCGTTCCAGATTTCTTCAGCGGTGGTCAGGCGATGAATTTCAGGATTGGCCGGGTTTTCAAACTGCTGCGGAATGATCGCATTCGGATTACCTTCGGCAATTTCCTCGGCCTTGGTTATAGCGCCCTTCATGCCTTTCGCGCCTTCGGTCAGAACGAGTTCTGCGCCGAGCAGCTTGAGCAGTTTGCGGCGCTCGACCGACATGGTTTCAGGCATCGTCAGCACAAGGCGATAGCCCTTTGCTGCGGCTGCAAATGCCAATGCAATACCGGTGTTACCGGAGGTTGGTTCTACAAAGACTGTTTTGCCGGGAACTGCTTTGCCCTGCGCTTCCAGCGCTTCAATGAGCGCCAGACCGATACGATCCTTGACGCTTGCTAAGGGATTGAAGAATTCGAGCTTTACCAGCAGGTTGGCTTCAACGCCGTTTTCCTTGGCAAATTTGTCGATGCGAACCAAAGGCGTGTTGCCGATCGTATCGAGAATGGAATCATAGATGCGACCGCGACCCGCAGTCTCACCGTTTTTTGCGCCAAGGGGCTTGCTCATGGAATAATCTCCTTCTGTCTGAAGCGAAGTTTATGAGGAAATGGCGCAAAAGCATAGCTGGGTCTGTGCTTTCGACTGCATAAAATTGGAATTATATTCTTTAAAGATGGTAGACGTAGAATATAATTCCAAATTATGTGGTATCGGTCTTCCACTTCAATTTGATCCGCATCAATGCTCATTTCGTGCAATACGCGCAAGATCGCATGACGATCACAAATGGAGGCATAAGCATGTATAAGTCTATTCTCATCGCAACCGATGGTTCTGAACTTGCCCTTAAAGGCGTGGAGCAGGGACTTGCTCTTGCACATCAAATTGGATCGAAGGTGGTATTCGTAACAGTTACCGAACTTCTGCCGTCGTATGGGATTGTTGTTGCTGCCGAATGGGCTTCCAGTCCTGCGGCTTTTCAGGAATATCGTGAGGCTATCGGTAAAGCGGCTGCCGACCTGCTTGCTAGTGCAAAGGAAAAGGCTGAACGCGCAGGCATCATCGCTGAAACTCTGCATATTGAAAACCAGTCTCCCGCACAGGGGATTGTCGAGGCAGCCAAGCACAAGCATTGCGATCTGATCGTGATTGCGTCGCATGGACGACGGGGCGTTAACAAGCTGCTTTTGGGCAGTCAGGCTGCGGAAGTGCTTTCATTGAGCGCGGTTCCGGTCTTGGTGATCAAGTAGATCGCACAATCTACGTTACAACACCATTCAACAAAGCAATAAGATTCCCCAAAGTCTCTGCTAAGCTGCTCTCGCTCAATTTATTGAGCAGGAGAAAATTTCACAGGAGACAAACATGACCGCGCCACGTCCAAGCAAGACAAGCATCGGCAATCATGTGCTGCATCCCGAAACCCAGATGCTCAATTATGGCTATGATCCTGAGTTGTCTGAGGGTGCGGTCAAGCCGCCAGTGTTTTTGACGTCGACCTTCGTTTTCAAAACGGCTGAAGACGGGCGGGATTTCTTCGATTTTGTTTCCGGGCGCAAAGAACCGCCAGCGGGTGTCGGGGCCGGACTTGTCTATTCGCGCTTCAACCATCCCAACAGTGAGATTGTTGAGGATCGCCTTGCTGTCTACGAGGGGACGGAAAGCTGTGCTCTTTTTTCATCCGGCATGTCGGCGATTGCAACCACGCTGTTTGCTTTTGCGCGGCCCGGTGATGTGATCCTGCATTCGCAGCCGCTTTATGGTGGCACTGAAACATTGCTTGCTAAAACGTTCCATAATTTTGGTGTTGAAGCTGTGGCTTTTGCCGATGGTGTTCGTGAAGCTGCAGTTGAACAAGCAGCCGAAGAAGCACTGCAAAAAGGACGCGTCTCGGTCATTCTGATTGAAACGCCTGCGAACCCGACCAACAGCATCGTGGATATTGCAGCCATACGCCGGGTGTCGGAAAAAATCGCTGCGAAGCAGGATGGTCACCGTCCTGTGATCGTTTGCGATAACACCTTGCTTGGCCCGGTTTTCCAGCGACCGATTGAACATGGCGCCGATATTTCGCTTTACTCGCTGACAAAATATGTCGGCGGTCATTCCGATCTGATTGCCGGGGCTGTTCTGGGGGCAACAGCCGTCGTCAAGCAGGTCAAGGCGCTGCGTGGTGCTATTGGAACGCAGCTTGATCCGCACTCCTGCTGGATGCTGGGTCGCTCGCTTGAAACGCTTGGCATTCGTATGGAGCGTGCGAACAACAATGCGCGCGCGGTTGCTGATTTCCTGCGTGTGCATCCCAAGGTCGAAAAACTGCACTATCTTCCTTTCGACGATGAGAATTCAGCGGTTGGGCAATTGTTCAAGCGGCAGTGCACCGGCGCAGGTTCGACATTTTCCTTCGACATTAAAGGCGGACAGGCAGCAGCATTCCGTTTCCTCAATGCGCTGCAAATATTTAAGCTGGCTGTTAGCCTCGGTGGAACGGAATCACTTGCAAGCCATCCGGCAGCGATGACCCATTCAGGCGTTCCGGCAGACGTGCGCGAGCGAATTGGCGTGCATGAATCAACCATTCGCCTGTCGATTGGCATTGAGCATCCCGATGATCTGATTGCAGATCTCGCGCAGGCTCTGGAAGCAGCTTGATCGATATAAGGAGGAAGTGGTGCGGGTGGTCGGAATCGAACCGACACTCCTTGCGGAACCGGATTTTGAGTCCGGCGCGTCTACCAGTTCCACCACACCCGCACGTAACTGCCAAAGCAGTTTGATATGGTCCA
This sequence comes from Brucella thiophenivorans, assembly GCF_002252445.1. Taxonomy (GTDB): domain Bacteria; phylum Pseudomonadota; class Alphaproteobacteria; order Rhizobiales; family Rhizobiaceae; genus Brucella; species Brucella thiophenivorans. The sequence continues at coordinate 30,286 of NZ_NNRJ01000014.1, read as the reverse complement.
AAAACGGACAGCGGGGAGGGATATACCGGCTAAACGAAACAAGGTCAATCGCCCTCAAGCGGCTTCACTGATTATAGTTTCAGGTTTTTCCGCGAAGTGAATATGGCTGCCTTAAGCTGTAAACATGTATTCGCGTTAGCGCCGAAGATTGTGCTCGACGATGTTCCAGCAGACCAGAAATGCAATAAAGCCCAAAACGATGAGATCAAGTGTTTTCAGATAAGAGAAATATTCCAACATAGCGCATCTCCTTCCCATAGGAGGCGCTGTGGTTTTTTTTGAAGCAGCGAAAGAGGGGCACGTTGATGCATATACTTGATGGATCTTGAGTAAAACTCAAAAACAATCATGTCAGACCCTCATTTTTCGCCCGCAAAAATATATTTCAGGCGCTCTCCCAAGACAAATGATACCACAGCTTGATGATTTCTCAAGTAAATGTGCTGCATTTATTTCCGCTCTGTGAAGTTGCGGATGCGATTTCGAATGATACGGGTGAGATTGCGTGTACGCTGATAGAGATGAATTTGCGCTGCTGCCTGCCGAACATTCTTGTCTGCGCCGGGATGAAGGCCCACCACAAGTGTTTCGATGGTTTCATGCTCTTTAAACAGGCGTGACATGACCGGATGATCCGGTACGGCGCAAGAATCAGTGCGTATGATGTTGGGGTCTTCCAGATGATTTTTAACCACCTCAATCATCAGCAACATGCCGGGTGAATAGGCTTGAAGCGTTTCATCATAGGCGGTTTTCCAAGTCCATGCTTCGCCTGAAACTGTGAAGACGATCAGAATGGCAATCACGCGGCCATCAAGTTCAAGCGTATGGATTCGCACGCAATCACGCTCGGCAAGATTGTTGACTGCTTCACGCGCGAAAGCCGCACGGAAACGATCAACCGCCATTGCGGTGCCGCGACGACCTTTCCATCCACTGGCTTCCAACGTCAGAAAATGTTCGAATGCAAAACGCACTTCATCGGGTGTGCGGGCGATGCAATGTTTGAGTTCGCCTTTGTCTGCGAGACGGCGCCATAGGCGGCTATATTCTCGGCGGTGATGCGGACCGATGGCTTGTTTAACATAAGTTTCGCCATCAAGATTGCTTTCAAGGAATGGCCGTTCCTTGTGTTCAATGGAAACGATGGGCAATTGTCGTCCGACCGCAACCGAGCGGATAAGCTTTGCAACCGGACCATCGGCGCGCATTTCTGGCAGAACGAGAACTTCCGGCATTCTGATATGATCACGAGCCAGAATATCGAACAGATCTTCAAGAACGCCCAAAGGATCGTCGTGATCAATCAGCGGTGTGCCCTGCGGACCGAATGGCGTGGCCCAGGCACGAATAACCGGCGATGAAAGCGGAAGGCCGGGACGTTCGATCGTATAGGGCATGACGAAGCGCAGGCGGCTGCGCAGTTCGTTTTCATCACGCATAACCATGAAACGCACTTCACGATCTTCAAGACGTGGCATTGCGGGCGCAAGAAAGCGTGCATTGAAGAAGATATTTGGCTCAACCGTGCGGCTGCTTAGGTGATCAAGTTCGTCGCGCAATTCAAAGCCAGCCGATGCGCCATAGATTGCGAGCTTGCGCGGAATCGCACGGCTGTTGAGGCTTTCCTCCAGCCGCTTCGTTGCATCCATGGCTGGAACGGTTTCGGAGAGTTGCGAAATGATGCGTGCGGTGTGTCCACCTGCGGATTCCTCAAGCAAGGGTTTTGCGGCCATTACAAAGTCTCCTCAGAGGCATTGGCGCGAGCATCCGGTCTACGATTTCGCGGAATAAAAATGAACATAGTGATTTGCATTGTGCGGTGCACGGCGGTCGAAAGCAGAGCGGCTTCAAGAACCATCGAAAAAGCGGTCGAGAATGCCGCTCCCATTAGACCAAAACGTGGAATGAGAATGAAGTTGAGGGTAACATTCACGGCGAGTGTGATTGCATAAAGCAGGGCGCAGATATTCTGCTTGCCTGACATGTTGAGCAGGCTTTCGGCAGGGCCGACGCTTGCACGCGCAATCACACCGATAATCAGGATGAACAGAAGCGGATAGCCTTGCGTGAAAGCATCGCCAAAAAGCATCAGCAGCGGATAGCCCGTTGCGAGAATGACAAGACCCAGAAACAGTGTCGGCCAGAATGTCCAGCGGGTCGAGGCTTCTGCAAAATCTGCAAATTCGGTGTGGTTGCCACTGTGTAGAAGCTCGGAATAGCGCTGTGCAACACTTGCCTTGACCGCAAAATAGACGAAATGTGCCAGCGCCATGATTTTGGTGGTAGCAAAATAGATGGCCACATGCTGCGGGTCCATGGCGTGACCGACCATCAGCACATCGACATTGATCAAAAGAAAGAAGAAGCCTTCGACGAAGAAGATCGGCAGCGCAACCTTCATCCATTCGCCCAACCGTATTTCCTTTTCCCCGGACGGAATGTCCATTGCAAGCGAGCGATCAAGTGTGAGCAATTGGGCGATTGTTGTGAGCCAAGTCGCGATTATGGAAATGCCAAGCGCTGTTACCGCCGTTGAAGGCAGTCCCGCCGCATGCGCCGTGATCATGAAAATAAGCACGAGAAGCGGACGGATAATGTAGCTCGGCGTCAGCGCCATCATGATCCAGGTGCGCGAGCGGGCAATGCCATCGAGCATATTACCAAGCGCAATCATTGGCAGACAGATAAAACCAAGAATAAACGGAATAAGATAATAACCTTCGACGTGATCTTTGAAGGCCAACAGCAAGACCGCGCCGAGGAGCGCTATTGCTGTTGCTGACACTGCTGCAAAAAGGCGACCTGTATAAAGGATGCCGCGCAACGGTTTGAACAGATTGCGTTGAATATATTCCGGCACATAGCGGATGATGGTGGTGTGCAGGCCAAAGCAGGCCAGATCACCGATGATAATCATTGTCAGCCAGACAAGTACGAAAATGCCGTACTGGAATTCGCCCATCCAGCGCGCGAGAATGACCTGCGAAAGAAGAGCAATTGCTGCACTTGCGACGCGCACGGAGAAAGCCAGCAGCGATGAACGCTGAGCGCTCGCTTGTGATCCTTTTCCCAGCAAAATAGCATCGGCGAACTCCGTCAATGGACGAAGCCTCGTTGCGACCCTGCCGGGCAAAACCCGGCTCGCTGCTTTCGCGGCAGAAAAACGCACTCGTTGCCAACCCTGTTATTGCGATCCCTGATTTAGGTCCGCTATTTCTGATGACCTATGGAGCCATCTTTTAATTGCATTCGGTATTTTGCCGCTCTGCAATGGCCGAACATTAGATGCCAGTTCTTTATAAAGGTAAAAAGAAACGTCCCCTCCTGTCAAAGGGAAGCCAAATTCTAAAAAATGGTAATTACTTTGTGAATATATCAGTGCTTGCTCAAGTTCTGATTAAAGAGGCGCTTTATTACAACTCCTAAAATAAAACCCGGCGATTGCGCGCCGGGTTTCCGTGTCAATTTGCATTATCCAGTCAGTGTTTATTCAAAAGCACCGTGGCAATGCTTGTATTTCTTTCCAGAACCGCAAGGGCAAGCTTCGTTGCGGCTGACTTTGCCCCATGTCTTAGGCTCGGCAGGATCGCGCTCGGATGCAGGGATGATACGTTCGTCCTGCTGATGCTCCGCCCATGAGTTTTCGTCAAAGTCGTTTTCGCCGGTGGTGCCGTCGATATGGACGCCGGTCATTGGCGGAAGCTCTGGTTCTGGCGGTGCTTCACGAACGATTTCAACACGCATGAGCTGGGTAATGACCACTTCGCGCAGGTTTGCGAGAAGTGCTTGGAACAGCTCAAATCCTTCGGTCTTGTATTCGTTGAGCGGATCGCGCTGTGCGTAACCACGGAAGCCAACGACTGAACGCAGATGGTCGAGATTAACCAGATGTTCGCGCCAAAGATTATCCAGCGACTGCATGATCACTGACTTTTCGATATAGGTCATGATCTGCGGACCGAAGCGTTCTGCCTTTTCGGCTGCGGCCTTATCGGCAGCTTCCTTGATGCGGGCTTCGAACTCTTCTTCAGCAATGCCTTCTTCCTTGGCCCAATCCTCAATCGGAAGAACAAGGTTGAGCTTGGTGAGGACATCGTCCTTGAGACCAGCAATATCCCACTTTTCCACATAGGCATCTTTAGGGATACGAAGGGTTACCATATCCTCGATGACTTCGTGACGCATTTCGCTCACGATGTCGGTCAGGTTTTCTTCGTCCATGATTTCAAGACGTTGCTCGAAGATCACCTTACGCTGATCATTCATCACATCGTCGTACTTAAGCAGGTTCTTTCGGATCTCGAAGTTACGTGCTTCAACCTTGGTCTGCGCCTTTTCAAGCGCCTTATTGATCCATGGATGGACGATGGCTTCGTCTTCCTTGAGGCCGAGTTTTTGCAGCATGCCGTCCATACGGTCGGAGCCGAAAATACGCATCAAATCGTCCTGAAGCGACAGGAAGAATTTCGAACGGCCCGGATCGCCCTGACGGCCTGAACGACCGCGAAGCTGGTTATCGATACGGCGGCTTTCATGGCGTTCGGTGGCGAGAACATAAAGTCCGCCAGCAGCCAGCGCCTTTTCCTTCAGTCGTGCAATATCAGCCTTGATCTCGGTGATTTTGGCAGTGCGCTCTGGACCTTCCGGTATATCCGAAAGCTCTCGCTGAACGCGCATTTCAAGATTACCGCCAAGCTGAATATCTGTACCGCGACCAGCCATATTGGTGGCGATGGTGACTGCACCGGGAACGCCGGCCTGTGCGATAATGAAAGCTTCCTGCTCGTGATAACGCGCATTGAGAACCTGGAAGTCTTTAACGCCTTCCTTGCGAAGACGTTCTGCAAGTTGCTCCGATTTTTCAATCGAGGTCGTTCCGACGAGAACAGGCTGGCCCTTTTCGTGCGAAGCGTGAATATCGCGCACGATGGCTTTGTATTTTTCTTCGACGGTGCGATACACTTCATCGTCTTCGTCGAGGCGCTTAACGGGCAGATTGGTCGGAATTTCGAGAACTTCGAGGCCGTAAATATTGCCGAATTCTTCCGCTTCTGTCGCAGCCGTACCGGTCATACCGGAGAGCTTGGTATACATGCGGAAGTAGTTCTGGAAGGTAATCGAAGCCAGCGTCTGGTTTTCAGGCTGGATGGTCACATGTTCCTTGGCTTCGAGTGCCTGATGAAGGCCTTCCGAGAAACGGCGGCCCGGCATCATACGGCCAGTGAATTCGTCGATGATGACGATTTCGTCTGTGCGGACAATGTAATCCTTGTCGCGCTGGAACAGCTTGTGCGCACGAAGCGCATTGTTCAGGTGATGCACGACCGAGACATTCTCGATGTCGTAAAGGCTTTCACCCTTCAAGTGCCCTGCGGCTTCCAGCAGCTGTTCAACTTTTTCAGTGCCAACCTCGGTGAAGATTGCCGTTTTCTGCTTTTCATCAACTTCGTAATCTTCCGGCTCAAGTGCTGGAATGAAAGTGTCGATAAGGTTGTAGAACTCGGAACGGTCTTCCAGCGGGCCGGAAATAATCAGTGGTGTACGTGCTTCGTCGATTAGGATCGAATCCACTTCGTCGACGATGGCATAGTTATGGCCGCGCTGAACCATCTGGCCGCGCTCATATTTCATATTATCGCGCAGATAATCAAAGCCGAGCTCGTTGTTGGTCGCATAAGTGATGTCGCAGGCATAATTTGCCTGGCGCTCACCATCATCAAGGCCATGTTTAATCACGCCAACGGTCAGACCGAGGAAGTTGTAAAGCTTACCCATGGTTTCGGCATCGCGGCTGGCGAGGTAATCATTGACCGTCACCACATGAACGCCCTTGCCTTCAAGAGCGTTGAGGTAGACAGGCAGGGTTGCCATCAGCGTTTTGCCTTCACCGGTACGCATTTCAGCGATGCCGCGTTCGTGCAGAACCATGCCACCGATCAGCTGTACATCGAAGGGTCGCATACCAAGCACGCGCTTTGCGGCTTCACGCGCCGTTGCAAAAGCATCGGGAAGAAGCGCATCCAGCTTTTTACCTTCTGCGAGTTGCGCGCGAAATTCCGCAGTCTTCGCCTGGAGCTGTTCATCAGTAAGGGCTTCGTAATTCTTCTCAAGCGCAGTAATCTGTTCTGCACGAACCCGCAATGATTTCACATGGCGGTCGTTGGATGAACCGAATATCTTGCGGGCGAGGCCGCCAAAGCTGACCATTCCTGGTCCTTTCCTGTCCGTTCAGCCGGAAGCGCTTCCGGCGTCATAGCCCTTATCGATTATATCGAAAGGCTCTAACTCTTTGATCTGTCGCATTTTCGGAAGCAAAACCGCTTCGCATTTTTGCCGAGAATGCTTTGTCGAATGCTTTATTCACGCGTATTGAAACAAATGCAAGAAAACTACGCTGTTAACGCAGCCATATACGGCGCATTTTTAGCGCAATTTGACCCGCCGCTTACTGGACGACAAGACGAAGGACAGATAAGAGGGGCTTCAAGCGATGTCAATGTTGCTCTGTATGTCGAAAAACCTGTCTTTTCTCACGGTTTAGTGTGTTTTAGGGCCAAATTCTGCCGCATTAATGGGGCCGTTAGGCGGTCTCGAAGGAGAGAATCTCATATGAACGCCATTCTCAAAGCCCCATCCCGCAAGGCTCTTGCTATTCTTGCAACCACCGTTGCATTGGCAGGATTTTCCGGCAATGCCGTTTTCGCGCAGGATGCAGCGAAGCCAGCTGAAACAGCGCAATCTGCTGCTGCCTCCGAAGATCCTGCAAAGGTTCTCGCCACTGTAAATGGTAAGGATATTACCATTGGTGAAGTTGATCAGGCCGCTGGCGACCTTGATCCTCAGTTCGCACGTCTGCCGGCCGAGCAGCGCCGTCTGGCTGCTCTCGCAGCGCTTATCGACATCAAGGCGATGGCTGAGGAAGCGACCAAGCAGAAGCTCGACCAGAGCGATGATTTCAAGAGCCGCATGGAATTTTTGCGCGAACGCGCCCTGCACAACGAATATTTCAAGGATGAGGTTGTCGACAAGATTTCCGATGCCGATGTTCGTGCGCGTTACGACAAGGAAATCGCATCTATTCCTCCACAGACCGAAGTGCGTGCCCGTCACATTCTCGTGAAGACCAAGGAAGAAGCGGAAGCCATCATCAAGAAGCTTGAAGGTGGTGCGAAGTTTGAAGATCTTGCCAAGGAAAGCTCGACCGATGGCACTGCTGCCAATGGTGGCGATCTTGGTTACTTCGGTGAAGGCCAGATGGTACCTGAGTTTGAAAAGGCAGCTTTTGCGCTCAAGCCAGGGGAATATACCAAGGAGCCTGTTCAGTCGCAGTTCGGTTTCCACGTCATTCAGCTTGAAGATCGCCGCACCAAGCAGCCACCGGCATTTGATCAGGTTTCCGATCAGATTCGTTCGATCATCATGCGCGAGCGTTATGTCGAAACAGTCAAGAAGCTGCGCGATGGCCTCAAGATCGATTATAAGGATCCTGCCGTCGATAAAGCGATGAAGGAAGCAGCCGCAGCGCAGGAAGCTGCCGAAAATGGCGACGCACCGGATGCAGCCCAGCCGCAGCAGTAATGTTTAAATCACTGAAAACGCCCCGCAATGCGGGGCGTTTTTTTATCTAAATTTAGTTCTCACTTGATTTTACGCCGCAAACCTTTCCAATGCGGCAGAATCAAACCGTATCTTCTTTGAGGCAATCATGTCTGCGTCCGTATCCCCGCTCGCCCCAAAACATTATCCTGCTATGCCGGTCATTGACGGCGTGCGCATCGCAACCGCTGCTGCCGGTATCAAATATAAGGGCCGTACGGATGTCATGTTAATGGTGTTCGACAAGCCTGCCGAAGTGGCCGGTGTGTTCACCCGTTCGCTCTGCCCGTCTGCACCGGTTGATTTCTGCCGAAAAAATCTCGTGCATGGGCGCGCGCGCGCTGTGGTGGTTAATTCGGGTAATGCCAATGCTTTCACCGGCCTCAAGGGTCGCGAAGCGACCGAAGCAACGGCGATTGCTGCAGCCAAAGCCGTTGGCTGCGATACCACAGATGTGTTTCTCGCCTCGACCGGCGTTATCGGCGAGCCACTCGATGCGTCGAAGTTTTCCGGACTTCTTGATGATATGGCAGTGTCTGCCTCTGATGATTTCTGGACAGAGGCTGCCAAGGCCATCATGACGACCGATACCTATCCGAAGGTGGCAACCGAAACCGTGCTTCTTGGTCAGGTTCGTGTGACGATCAACGGTATCGCCAAGGGTGCAGGCATGATCGCGCCGGACATGGCGACCATGCTTTCGTTTGTCGTGACCGATGCGCCGATCAAGTCTGATGTGTTGCAAATCCTGCTTTCCAAAGGCGTGGGTTCAACATTTAATGCGGTCACGGTCGATAGCGATACATCGACATCCGACACGCTAATGTTGTTTGCAACGGGTTCCGCTGCCGCACATGGGGCACAGGAAGTTACCGATGCTTCCGACGAGCGTTTGGGTGAATTTGAAAAGGCATTGGCTCGCGTGTTGAAGTCACTCGCCCTTCAGGTCGTGCGTGATGGCGAAGGCGCGCGCAAGATGGTCGAAGTGGAAGTGACAGGTGCGAAATCCGCCGAATCCGCCAAGAAGATTGCGCTTTCGATTGCCAACTCACCGCTGGTCAAGACTGCTGTTGCTGGTGAAGACGCCAATTGGGGCCGTGTTGTCATGGCTGTCGGCAAGGCAGGCGAACCTGCTGATCGCGATTTGCTGGCAATCTGGTTTGGCGATATTCGTGTGGCGCATCTGGGCGAGCGCGATCCGGCTTATTCCGAGGATGCGACATCGGCTTACATGCAGGGAGAGGATATTCTCATTCGCGTTGACCTTGGTATCGGCAATGGCAAAGCTACCGTCTGGACTTGCGATCTGACCAAGGAATATGTCGCGATCAATGGCGACTACAGAAGCTAATGTTTCGGGTTGCAGTGGCCTGCAAATAGCGTTCTTCTGCGATTCCGGTGCTCATGTACCTTTAAAGTACACTCCGCTCCGGTTCTCGAAGACCACTATTTTCGGCACACTGGAACTCCGAAACACGGGAGAGAATTTGAACATGCCAAGTCTTGCAATTGTTCGCCAGCTTGAGGCCGTGGGCTTTCGCGCATGGCCTGCCACATCCGTTCATTATGACGGAACATGGGCGATACGCATGACGGCGGCGCATCCCTCCAAGCGTCTTAATTCGGTCAATCCGCTGGATCCGGGCGATACGCGCGATATTCCTGCGCGTGTGGAACTGGTTTCTCAGCGCTTTCGCACCTATGGGCGGGTTCCGTGTTTCAGGCTTTCGCCCCTGGCCCCTGTTGAGCTTGAAGATTATCTCGAAGGTTTGGGATGGAAGCGGCAGGACGAAACCATTGTCATGACGGTCAATCTTGACGAACTTGATCTGTCGCAGGAGCGCGATCAGATTCCGCTCAAAGATATTGGCCGCTTTGTCGAGGCTTCGCTAATCATCCACGGACGTCCCGCTGAACTTCGTCCGGGTTTTTCCGAGTTGCTTGATGGCATTCGTCCAACCAAGGGCATGTTCATCCTCGAAGAGGGCGGTCGTGCAGTCTCCAATGTGCTTTGCGTGCAGGATGGTGCAATGGCCGGATTGTTCGATGTTGGCACCTTGCCGGATGCGCGCCGCGCTGGTCATGGTCGCGCTATAATCGGCTCCACGCTCAAATGGGCAAAGCAGCTGGGTGCGAAAAAAGCCTGGCTTCAGATTGAGGCGGATAATGTGGCAGGGCTTGCGCTTTATGAGCGCTTCGGCTTTCAGGAAGCCTATCGCTACGGCTATCGGGAGAGCAATGAGAAATGAGCGAATTAAAATCGCGTCGTATCGTGCTGGTTGCGGCATGCGCACTGGTGGACGCTGATGGGCGTGTGCTGTTGGCACAGCGCCCTGAAGGCAAGTCGCTTGCCGGTCTCTGGGAGTTCCCCGGCGGCAAGGTAGAAGCCGGTGAAACACCCGAAGAAACGCTTATCCGCGAACTGCAGGAAGAGATCGGTGTTACGACAAAAGTGGCGTGTCTTGCACCACTGACCTTTGCCAGCCACACTTACGATGATTTTCATCTTTTGATGCCGCTTTATGTCTGCCGTCGCTTTGAAGGTGTGGCGCAGGGACTGGAAGGACAGGCGCTGAAATGGGTGCGTCCGAAGGATATGCGCGACTATCCGATGCCGCCCGCTGATGAGCCGCTGATCCCATTTCTGATCGATTTGCTATGACCCTGTGGAAAGCTCTAAAATAGTTGCCAATCTGTTGTCGTTAACCCTGTGCGTTAATCGATGATTCACTCCGTTCCGGCATTCTTGAAAACCAAGTGCCGCGGAGTTTTATGTCATGGGTTTTGACAACAATTATTTTAGTGCAGATCATAACGAATATAAGCCGGGATCGTTCACAAAAGCCGGTCGTGGAATATTGCGAGTTGTTCTTTTGTTTGGCTCCGCAGCGGTTGCCCTTGCATTGATCATCGTTCCTATTCTGAACGATCAGGCAAACAAGCTTGCGGCACAGTCTGTTCTTCCGGCTGGTATTGATCGCACCATGACAGGATCGATTGCACGCGACACCGTTGTTGCGCGAAAAGCGCCTGTAAGGCCTATCTGCGTCATCGATCCAGATGGCACGCAAACGGGCGATTGCTAAACATTTTTGATTTTTCGTGTTTCCGAACGCAAAGCTGCTTCACATTTTTGCTGGAAACACCTTACTCCACGTTTTTAAGTGCATCAGCCAGTGAAGCCTTGGCAGAGCCGGGTTTCAGTGGCTTTTGCTGTGATTCGTGCGGTGCCCAGCCCGACAGCCAGATTGTCGAGAATGTTGCACGGATACGCCCGTCAGGATCGCTGAAGCGTTCGGCATAGATTTCCGCCGCGCGCAGGAAAAGTCGCCGCGATACAGGCTTATGCGAGCGGTCGCGCAATACATTCTGCATACCCATGGCGCGAAGATCGGCCATCAGATTGAAAATGCTGTCATAACGCACTGTCACGTTATCAACATCGGTTACCGGCAGTGCAAAACCTGCCCGTTGCAAAAGACCGCCAACTTCGCGCACATCAGCAAATGGAAAAACACGGGGCGAAGCGCCGCCGGTTAATTCTATTTCCGCCTGCAAAAGGCTTTCGCGCAATTCGCCCAGTGTGCCATTGCCGTTGAGCGCTGCGAGAAAAAGACCATCCGGCTTTAATGCACGCGCAATTTGGATCATTGCGCCCGGTGTGTCATTGGTCGAGTGCAGCGACAGAAGTGAAACGATGAGATCGGCGCTTTGCGGTTTTAACGGCAGGGCCTCGTCATCGGCAACGACTGCCGGGAAGGGGCTATTGAGGAAGGCTGCATCGCGTTCGATGCGCAAAATCATATCCGCCTTGCCAGAGCGTGCAATGGCGCTCGCCGCAAGGCCATTATGCCCCGCAAGATCGACCGCAACCGGGAAACGACGGGTCACTGCATCCAGCCGGTCCTCCAAGTCCTCTGCGGCCCTTTGCAAAATGAAGTCTGCTCCCGGAATCGCACGTTTAATAGCACGGCGGCGAAACGCCAGCTGGAGATCGCGATCAAAGATCGCGTTTTCAGACAATTGGGCAGGTGAAGGAGCGGCCATTGCGATTCCGTCTTCTCTTTCGGATATACGTCGGTAATATAGATACAGGCGTAAATGCATTCGAACGGGGGCGAATGCAATGGTTGATGACGACAGATCGCATCAAAGCTTGTTGTTGAGGCTGAAAGCGCACGCGCTTAGCGCGGCACGCAAAGGCTTGCGCTATTCATCCGATATTCTTTATCCGGCCAGTTGTATTGGATGTCGCATTCAGGTTTCCGAGCCGGGGACGCTATGTCCGCAATGCTGGTCGCAACTGCGCTTTATCGAAAAGCCCTATTGTCCGGTGCTTGGAATTCCGTTTAATCACGACTTTGGCGAGAATTTCATGAGTGCGGAAGCGATTGCTGATCCGCCGCCGTTTCGACGTTTGCGTTCAGCAGTGCTGCATCGTGGTGCTGCGCAACGCATGGCTGTGGCGCTGAAATTTCATGATCGAACTGATCTTGCGCCTTGGATGGCGAGATGGATGCAGCGCTCGGGACGAGAATTGCTCGATGAATGCGACGTTATTCTGCCGGTGCCTTTGCACAAATGGCGGTTTTGGTCGCGTCGATTTAACCAGTCGGCTGAGCTGGCACGCACGTTGGCGCGGTTAAATGGTAAGCCCTTTGAACCACAGGCGCTTAAGCGTATTCGGAGGACTGATCAGCAAATCGGGCTTGGCTTGAAAGAACGCAAGCGCAATGTCGATGGCGCTTTTCGCGTGCCGAAAGAGCAAGAAATTCATGTGCGTGGGCGGCGGGTTTTGCTGATCGATGATGTTTATACCACGGGATCAACGGTAAAGGCCGCCACACGCGCGCTGTTGCGCGGCGGTGCAAAGAGCGTTGATGTACTCACATTCAGCCGGGTTCTGCCTGACACCTGAATACAGCTTTGTGAAGAGATAAGGGGCTTCCAGATCGTGGTTTTGCTACTTATATAGTGGGCAACGAATGGAGTTTTTCATGACTGATATTACCATCTACACCCGTCCCGGCTGCCCTTATTGCACACGTGCCGTTGGCCTTCTCAAGAACAAGGGCGTTGAGTTCGTTGAGATCAATGCGGGCGCCACACCTGAACTGCGAGCAGAAATGCAGGAACGTTCGGGTCGTAATACCTTCCCGCAGATTTTTGTCGGTACTGTGCATGTTGGCGGTTGCGATGATCTCTTTGCTCTCGACAATGCAGGCAAGCTTGACGGCCTGCTTGCGACTGGCGAACTAAACTAACATCATGATGGGGGAGACACCTATGAGCACTTTTCGCGCTGCTGCTATTCAGATGCGTTCGGGGACTGACATTGTCCGCAATGTTGAAGCACTGGAAACTCTCGTTTCCGATGCTGCGGCAAAGGGTGCTCACTATGTGCAAACACCTGAGATGACCGGCGCGCTGATGCGCGATCGTACAGCGCTTTTTGCAAGTCTGCGCGATGAAAATGAAGACCTTGTCTTCAAAGCTGCATCGGCACTTGCAAAGAAGCACGGCATATTTCTGCATATTGGTTCAACGGCTATTGCAGCCGGTGATGGTAAGATTGCCAATCGTGGCGGCATCTTTGCGCCTTCTGGTGAGAAGATTGTGACCTATGACAAGGTTCATATGTTTGATGTCGATCTCGACAATGGCGAAAGCTGGCGCGAATCGGCGACCTATGAGCCGGGCAAGGAAACGGTGATTGCCGAATTGCCTTTTGCCAAAGTTGGCATGGCGATCTGCTACGATATTCGTTTCCCGCAACTGTTTCGCGCGCAGGCGCTGGCGGGTGCCAATGTGATTACCGGACCAGCTGCTTTCACACGCCAGACGGGTGAAGCGCACTGGCATGTTTTGCAGCGTGCGCGTGCGATTGAAAATGGTGCATTCCTGATTTCTGCAGCTCAGGGCGGTGTGCATGAAGATGGTCGCGAGACCTATGGTCATTCGCTAATCGTTTCTCCGTGGGGCAAGGTTCTGGCGGAAGCGGCCCATGATGAGCCGGGTGTGATCATTGCCGACATCGACGTTTCGGAAAGTGTGGCAGCACGTGCCAAAGTGCCAAACCTCAAGAATGCGCGCGAGTTTTCAATAAAAGTTTCGCATGAAAAAAAGGACGCATAATCCATGATCCGCTTTTCGCTTCATTGCGATCACGGCCATGAGTTTGAAGGCTGGTTTCGCGACAATGCTGATTTCGACCGGCAGTCGGAGCGAAGGCTTGTTTCTTGTCCTGTGTGCAACTCGCCGGAAATCCAAAAGTCGTTGATGGCGCCTGCCGTCTCCACCAGCCGCTCAAAAGAGCAGGTAGCGATTGCCATGGATCAGGCGCAGAAACAGGTGCTGGAGCAAATGCGGGAGTTGAGTCGCAAGGTCCGTGAAAACGCGGATTATGTTGGCGATCAGTTTGCCGAAGAAGCGCGTAAAATTCATTTCGGTGAAACTGAAGCGCGTGGGATTTACGGCGAAGCCTCCAAGGAAGATGTTCATTCTCTTATCGAGGATGGTGTCGAAGTGATGCCGTTGCCTGTTTTTCCGGAAGATAAGAACTAATTAAAATTGTGAATGCGTAGGAGATCAGGCGCATGAAACTTATGTATTCTGCGCCTTTTTTGTTGCTTACGACCGGCACGTTACTGGGTCTTATTTTGCCACTTGGTAAGATTGCTGCGGAAGCAGGCATTCCGCCGGCAATCTGGACATTTCTTTTCTCAGCAAGTGCCGGGGTCATTCTGCTGCTGGTCATGCTTTTGAATAAAAAGCGTGTCGGCTTTTCGGGCGGGAGATTGCGCTATTATATCTGCACGGCGGCAATTTCCTATACACTGCCAAACCTTTTAATCTTGTCTGCGATCCCGCGACTTGGTGCTGGTTTCACGGGAATTATGTACACGCTGTCGCCTGTGATCACGCTTCTGATTTCTATGGGCTTTGGCCTGCGTCGCCCGAATGCGCTCGGGATTGCCGGCATTGTCGTGGGCTTTATTGGTGCAATCATGGTTGCGATGACGCGTGGCGAAGTGGGAAAGCCTGCCGATCCCCTTTGGATTGGTTTAGCGCTTCTCATTCCGGTATTTCTGGCGATGGGAAATGTCTATCGCACCCTCGACTGGCCGAAAAATGCTGATCCGACTGAGCTTGCTGCGGGCAGTCATCTTGCAGCGGCGGTGATGCTGTTTATCGGGGTTTTGCTGTTTAGCGGTAATTTCCCGATTGAGACACTGGCTCTCGCGCCAATGACTGCTGTGGCGCAAGGGATTGCGGCGGCGGGCATGTTTGCTCTTTTCTTCCGGCTACAGGCAGTTGGTGGGCCGGTTTATTTGAGCCAGATTGGTTATGTCGCAGCGGCGCTCGGCCTTATTTCAGGCACGTTGTTTCTTGGTGAAAACTATCCGCCACTCACATGGATTGGTGCTGTCGTCATCGCCTTTGGTGTGGTGCTGACGACGAAAGCCCAAAGGCGCTAATTACTGAGGACGTTCTGCTAGAACCATGTAGTTCACATCGGTATCGCGTGAACGGCTCCAGCTGTCGGCAAGCGGATTGTAAGTTACACCCAGCTTATCGATCAAGGTTAAGCCCGCTTTGGAAAAGGCTGATTCCAGTTCTTCTGGGCGCACCAGCTTCTCAAATTGATGCGTGCCGCGTGGCAGCCAGCGCAGCACATATTCGGCCCCGATGATTGCAAGGCCATAGGCTTTAAGCGTGCGGTTGATGGTGGCAACGAACATCAATCCGCCGGGCTTTACCATTTCGCTGGTCGCCGACATGAAAAGATCAACGTCGGAGACATGTTCGACCACTTCCATGTTGAGTACCACATCGAATTTTTCGCCAGCATCGGCCAGCGCTTCGGCAGTCGTTGCGCGATAATCGACTTCGACACCGCTTTGGGCAGCGTGAATCTTTGCCACTTCAATATTGGTTTCGGATGCATCGGCGCCAATTACCGTTGCGCCAAGACGTGACATGGGTTCGCACAAAAGCCCACCACCGCAACCAATATCGAGAAAGCGCAGGCCTTCAAAAGGCCGGGGGCTGTTCGGGTCGCGATTGAATTTTTCGCAGACTTTTTCCTTGATATAGGTCAGGCGTGTCGGATTAAATTTGTGTAGCGGACGAAACTTGCCCTGCGGGTCCCACCATTGCGCAGCAATGCGCGAAAAATGCTCGATTTCAGAAGCATCGATCGTGGTGCGGGCGGTCTCGGTCATATCATTCTCCTGCGGAAGCGCGTGCAATCCTGCTCTCAAGGTAGCGTGTTAAAGTCAAGGATCAAATCAAATTCCCGAATTGCAAGCGTTGATTATTGTTTCACGGGAATCACACTCTTGCGGAAGCGCGACATTTTAGCTATGTGACCCCGGGTTTGTCTGTCGCAAGAAAATAATGTTTCGGCAGGCTTTTGTGTAATTTTTCAAAAGACGGGACGTAACCTTAAATGGCGCGCATCGTGATGAAATTCGGCGGCACTTCTGTGGCCGATCTGGAACGCATCTCCAATGTGGCGCGCCACGTCAAACGTGAAGTCGATGCTGGCAATCAGGTTGCCGTTGTCGTTTCCGCGATGTCGGGCAAGACCAATGAACTGGTCAATTGGGTACAGAGCATACCCAAGGTTGCCGGTGGAACGTCGCCGTTTTACGATGCTCGTGAATATGATGCGATTGTAGCCTCCGGCGAACAGGTCACAAGCGGTCTTCTGGCGATAGCACTGCAGTCGATTGGTATTGATGCGCGCTCATGGCAGGGCTGGCAGATTCCGATCAAGACGGACAATGCGCATGGCGCAGCCCGTATTCAGGAAATTGACGGTTCAGAAATTATCCGTCGTATGGAAATGGGACAGGTTGCGGTTGTTGCTGGTTTCCAGGGCATCGGCCCGGATAACCGCATTGCGACGCTGGGTCGTGGTGGCTCGGATACGTCTGCTGTTGCGATTGCCGCTGGCGTGAAAGCTGATCGTTGCGACATTTATACCGATGTTGACGGCGTTTACACGACCGATCCGCGCATCGAACCAAAAGCCAAGCGCCTTTCGCGTATTACATTTGAAGAAATGCTGGAAATGGCATCCCTTGGCGCCAAAGTTCTCCAGGTGCGCTCGGTCGAGCTTGCCATGGTACATAAAGTTCGCACCTTCGTGCGCTCAAGTTTTACGGACCCCAATGCGCCGGGCATGGATGATCCGATCAACCCGCCCGGAACGCTCATTTGCGACGAGGAAGAAATCGTGGAACAGCAGGTCGTCACTGGTATCGCTTATGCTAAAGATGAAGCTCAGATTTCGCTCCGACGCGTGGCTGATCGCCCGGGTATCTCGGCAGCGATTTTCGGACCTCTGGCCGAAGAGCACATCAATGTCGATATGATCGTGCAGAATGTGTCGGAAGACGGTTCGAAAACCGACATGACCTTCACGATCCCGACCGGCGACATCGACAAAGCCTTGCGCGTTCTCGATAAGGTGAAGGCTGAAATTGGTTCGGATCATATTCAGTCGGAAACAGGTCTTGCTAAGGTTTCTGTCATTGGTATTGGCATGCGCAGCCATGCAGGTGTCGCAGCGACTGCCTTTAAGGCGCTTGCTGAAAAGGGCATCAACATTCGCGCCATTACCACATCTGAAATTAAGATTTCGATCCTGATCGATGGCCCTTATGCAGAACTTGCCGTGCGTACGCTGCACGGCGTTTATGGTCTTGATAAATAATTAACGGGCTCTGCCTGCCCCGTTTTGAAACTATGCCGCGCGCTATAATGAGTGAGCGGCATTCTCTTATTCTATGAGTTGTCAGATTTTCTGATGAATAGACTAGACGTGCGTGTCAAAAATGCTCACAAAGGATTCGGCGTAACGCTTCGCAGGCGGGTAATGGGAACTGGCTTTGCGTGAAGCGGGGCCTGTACCAATTGAGGAGCCTCCGACGATCATGCGTGATCTGACAACTGGTCCCCGCGTGCTTCTCAAGAAGCTGCGCGAATTGATGGCGGAGTCTCTGGAGCCGCAGGAACGTCTTGACCGGATCGTCCGTGAAATCGCGCAAAATATGGTCGCGGAAGTTTGCTCTTTCTACATTCTTCGTGCTGATGGCGTGCTTGAGCTTTATGCGACTGAGGGTCTAAACCCACAGTCTGTTCACCTTGCGCAGTTGCGTCTGGGCCAGGGCCTTGTCGGTACGATCGCTGCCAGTGCACGTCCCTTAAATCTGACCGATGCGCAAAGCCATCCAGCCTTTGCCTATCTGCCGGAAACTGGCGAAGAAGCTTACAATTCATTCCTCGGTGTTCCTGTTCTTCGTGCTGGCCGCACTTTGGGCGTTCTTGTCGTCCAGAATCAGACGAAGCGGGCCTATCGCGAAGACGAGGTTGAAGCACTTGAGACGACAGCAATGGTTCTTGCTGAAATTATTGCCACCGGAGACGGGCTGCGTTTTGCACGTCCCGGCATTGAGCTGGATCTTGGCCGTTCAATGAGCGTGACTGGTAATGGGCTTAATGATGGCATCGGCCTTGGTCATGTCGTGCTGCATGAGCCGCGCATCGTTGTAACAAATCTGTTTAACGAGGACAGTCAGGCGGAACTCGTCAGGCTGGAAACTGCGCTCGGTTCTTTGCGTATTTCGATTGATGACATGCTTTCGCGTCGTGATGTGGCCGCTGAAGGCGAGCATCGTGAAGTGCTCGAAGCTTATCGTATGTTTGCTCATGATCGCGGCTGGGTGCGTCGTCTTGAAGAAGCCATTCACAATGGTCTGACGGCAGAAGCAGCAGTTGAGAAGGTGCAGAGCGACACGCGTGCGCGCATGGTGCATCTGACCGATCCTTATATGCGTGAGCGTCTTTCGGATTTTGACGATCTGGCTAATCGCCTGTTGCGTCAGCTGATGGGTCGCGACATCAAAACTATGGCCGAATCACTCGCCAAGGACGCGATCATTGTCGCGCGCACGATGGGAGCAGCCGAGCTTCTTGATTATCCACGCGAGCGTTTGCGCGGGGTTGTGTTGGAAGATGGTGCTGCCACCAGCCATGTGGTGATTGTTGCACGCGCAATGGGTATTCCCGTGGTCGGACAGGCCAAGGGCGCTGTGTCCATGGCTGAAAACAACGATGCGGCCATTGTCGATGGCGATGAGGGTATCCTGCATCTGCGTCCACAAACCGACGTTGAAACTGCTTATGTAGAAAAAGTTCGCTTTCGTGCTCGTCGTCAGGCGCTTTATCGCGAATCACGCGACAAGCCTGCAGTGACGAAAGATGGCGTCGACATTTCGCTTTTGATGAATGCGGGTCTGCTAGTGGACTTGCCACAGCTTTCAGCATCGGGCGCTGCGGGTATCGGTCTGTTTCGCACAGAACTTCAGTTCATGGTGGCGTCTACTTTCCCGCGTGCAGAACAACAGGAACGGCTGTACCGCTCGGTGATTGAAGCTGCGGGTGATAAGCCTGTCACCTTTCGCACGCTTGATATTGGTGGCGATAAGGTTCTTCCGTATTTCCGCGCAACCGCGCAGGAAGAAAATCCGGCGCTTGGCTGGCGTGCGATCCGCCTGACGCTGGATCGTCCAGGTTTGATGCGCACACAGTTGCGTGCGCTGCTGAAAGCTGCTGGTGGGCGTGAACTCAAAATCATGTTGCCGATGGTTACCGAAGTTGCAGAAGTGAAGGCTGCGCGCGAGATCATTGATCGCGAAGTGCGTCACCTTTCACGCTTTGCCCATACGCTGCCTAATAATCTGAAGCTTGGTGCGATGATCGAGGTGCCTGCACTTCTATGGCAGCTGGACGAATTGATGGCGATTGTGGATTTCGTTTCGGTCGGCTCCAATGATCTGTTTCAGTTTTTGATGGCGGTTGATCGCGGCAATTCGCTGATTTCAGGTCGTTTCGATCAATTGTCACCTGCTTTCTTGCGTACGCTTCGTCATATTATCGATGCTGGCAATCGCCATGGAAAGCCGGTTACTTTATGTGGCGAAATGGCTGGGCGTCCGCTGACTGCGATGGCATTGCTGGGCCTTGGTTTCCGATCGATTTCCATGTCGGCTGCCAATATTGGTCCGGTCAAGGCGATGCTTGGTGCGCTCGATGTGAGTAAGCTCAACGAGCTTCTCAATGAAAAGCTCGATAAGCCAAACGGTGCGCATTCGCTGCGTGAATTGCTGCTTCAGTTTGCAGAAGACAACGATATTCCGCTATAGCGTAGAAAATTGCATTTCATCATTGGGTATAGCACCGTTTGTGCTGTGCCCGATTTTGCTTATTCTCACTTTGAGATACCTTAGGACATACCCATGATCGCATTGCCACAGGACCGGATGGACCAGCTTTTGAAGCGGTTTTCGATGATTGAAAGCCAGATGGCGAACAATCCTGATTCTGTCACCTATGTGAAACTGGCCTCTGAATACTCAGAGCTTCAGGACGTTGTCGGTAAAATTCGCGAGCTGACCGATGCGCGTAGCGAGGCGCTCGATCTGACCGCTATGCGTGATGATGCATCCACTGATGCCGAAATGCGCGCGCTGGCGGTCGAAGAACTGCCAGAGGTCGAAAAGCGCATTGAGACGCTTGAGCAAGAAGTGCAGATTTTGCTGCTGCCAAAAGATGCGGCTGACGAGAAGAATGCGATTTTGGAAATCCGCGCTGGTACGGGCGGACTTGAGGCAGCACTTTTTGCGGGCGATCTCTTCCGCATGTATGAACGGTTTGCTGCCGAAAAAGGCTGGCGTGTCGAACTGGTTTCGGCAAGCGACGGTGACGCGGGCGGCTTTAAGGAAATCATTGCAACCGTTTCCGGCAAGGGCGTGTTCTCGAAACTAAAATTCGAATCGGGGGTGCATCGCGTGCAGCGTGTGCCGGAAACCGAAGCAGGTGGCCGCATTCACACATCGGCTGCAACGGTGGCCGTGCTGCCCGAAGCCGAAGAGATCGACATTGAGGTTCGCAACGAAGATATTCGTATCGATACGATGCGCGCTTCTGGTGCTGGTGGTCAGCACGTCAACACGACTGACTCGGCTGTGCGTATTACGCATATTCCAACGGGCATCATGGTTGTGCAGGCGGAGAAATCGCAGCACCAGAACCGTGCCCGAGCTATGCAGATTCTGCGCGCGCGTCTTTATGATATGGAGCGGCAAAAGGCCGATAGCGAACGCTCTGAGTCGCGCCGCAGTCAGGTTGGGTCGGGTGATCGTTCCGAGCGTATCCGTACCTATAATTTTCCGCAGGGCCGCGTAACGGATCATCGTATCAATTTGACCCTCTATAAGCTCGACCGAGTGATGATGGGCGAATTGGATGAGTTGGTTGATGCGCTGATTTCTGATCATCAGACTGCACTTTTGATGGAACTGGGCGAAAACGCGTGAGCGGCAAGCGTCTTGATGCACTCATGATCGCGAGCCGTGCGCGATTGCGTGCGGCAAAGCTTGATACGCCTGATCTTGATGCACGGCTTCTTGTCGAATGGGTTACGGGCGCGACCCGGCTTGATCTGATTTCGTCGCCGGAAAAGCTCATTGATGACGATCATGTCGTGCAGTTAAACAAAGCGCTGGAGCGCCGTATTAGCGGTGAACCTGTTCATCGCATCATCGGTACGCGCGAGTTTTACGGCTTGCCGTTCCGGCTTTCGCCTGAAACGCTTGAACCGCGCCCTGATACAGAAGCGCTGGTGGAGCTTGTTTCACCTTACATTGAAAAGCTGATTGAACAGCATGGTCGGGCAATGATGCTCGACATGGGCACCGGAACCGGTGCCATTGTGATTTCGCTTCTTCATCAGTTTGATAAGCTCAATGGTATTGGGCTCGATGTTGCCGATGGTGCGCTTGCCATGGCGAGGATAAATGCTGCAACAAATGGTGTGAGCCAGAGATTTGCGGCGCTTAAGAGCGACTGGTTTTCAAATGTAACTGGCAGGTTTCATCTCATTGTCTCAAACCCGCCCTACATTCCAAGCAAGGACATTGATGATCTGTCGCGCGAAGTGCGTGAGCATGATCCGATGACGGCTCTAGACGGTGGCGATGACGGACTTGATTTCTACCGCTCCCTTGCAAATGAGGCTCATGAATACCTATATGAAGGTGGAATAGTTGCCGTTGAAATTGGCGCAGGCCAGTTTGACGATGTGAGCGCGATTTTTGAAAGCGCTGATTTTCACTTGACTAATGAAGCGATTGATCTCGGTGGTCATAGAAGGGCCATGGTTTTCATAGATTCATATGGTGTGGGCGTTTGATAGACTGCGAATTAAAAAACGCGCTATGACATCAAAAAAGCGCTTGGAATTTGCGGCGAAGCCGTTTAGTTTCCAGCCACCGTATATAGCCAGAATGGTTTTGCCCGCTTGAGGGCGGTGGCGGAAATACTCCATGACGAATTAAGGTCATGCTCCCGTGAGGGTTTTTCTCAAGGGATGGTTTGTACGGAAGTGCACGGCTTTCAAAAATAGTTCCGGAGAGTTTTTCTTTTCGGAGGGTCTTGCAAATGCCAAGCCGGAAAGTTCGCGTTGTCTTTGGTGGGCGATGCGGAACTCTTAACAATTCGATGTGTGGGAAGTTTTAGGGTGTGCTTCCTCCATGGCTCGATAATGCGAAGCCGGTGTCTTTAAGCCACAGGAATTTGACGCCCTTTAATCTGAAAAGAGAAGACGATGAGGCCAGTACAGCAGAACAGGCGTATGCGCGGACGGGGGAATAACAACAATAATAATAACAACAATAACAACCGCAAGGGCCCCAATCCTCTGTCACGTAATTATGAAAGCAATGGTCCGGATGTAAAAATCCGCGGCAATGCTCAGCATGTTGCAGAAAAATATACGACACTGGCTCGCGACGCTCAGGCGTCTGGTGACCGTGTTATGGCTGAAAATTATCTTCAGCACGCAGAACATTATAATCGCATCATCATGGCTGCTATGGCAGCGCAGAATATTCCATATCAGCGCGAAGAAAACTTCGACAATGATGGTGGCGATGAGGATGAAGGCGGCTTCGTGCCAGCCGCTCCTGTGCACCAGCCAGTCAATGGTTCCGGCCCGCAGCCTGTTATCGAAGGCACTCCAGCTGAAGTTGTTTACGGCGAAGATGGCAGTGAAAGTCGTTCGGAAGGCCGTTCGGACAATCGTTCTGATGGCCGCCCTGACAACCGTTCGCAGCCACGCGAAGGTCGTGATGCCCGCGAAGGCCGTGACGGACGTGATCAACGCCGTCTTGGTCGCGGTCGTCGCCCACAGCGCGAACGCTTCAATGCGGATGAGCAGTCCGATCAGCCAGTCATAGATGCACCAGTTGCTGCTGCGGTTTCTGATGAACAGCCAGTTCCAGCACCAGTTGTTGAAGCGCGGGTAGTTGAAACGCCGGTTGCAGAAAAGCCAGTGGTTGAAAAGCCTAAGCGCGCTGAAAGGCCTGCAAAAGTTGCGGAAGAAGCAGCGCCGGTTGTTGAAAAGCCTGCACCTGCTGCCGAAGCATCCGTTGAAGCGTCGGCTAAGGAAGAAGCTCCAGCCCGCGTTACACGTCGTCCGGGTCGCCCGCGTCGTGTTCCTAAGGATGAAGTTCCTGAAACAGCGGATTCTGATGCATAAAGCCTGATTGGCAATATGTTTGATTTCAAAAAGATGGCGCGGTTTTCCGCGCCATTTTTATTTGCACGCTTTTGGCTTTTATGGCCTTGCCGAACTTAGTGGATCTTCCCATATCTCTCCTTGGATAGTGAGCCAGCCGAATTTGGTGGCTCCGTCACCAAAAGTCTTCCGATGCCAGAATGGGTCGGAGGGAAAAGGAGACATTATGAATATTGAGAAATACACCGAACGGGTTCGCGGTTTTATTCAGTCGGCCCAGACTTTTGCCCTTTCCTCGGGCAATCAGCAGTTTACTCCGGAACATCTTTTGAAAGTGCTCGTCGATGATGACGAGGGGCTTGTTGCGTCGCTCATTGAGCGTGCGGGTGGTCGCAGTGCTGATGTACGTCTTGGTTTACAGTCGGCGCTTGAAAAACTGCCCAAAGTAAGTGGCGGTAACGATCAGCTTTATCTTTCCCAGCCATTGGCAAAGGTTTTTACCCTTGCCGAAGAGCTGGCAAGCAAGGCTGGCGACAGTTTTGTCACGGTTGAGCGTTTGCTCACAGCACTTGCTATCGAAAAGTCTGCAAAAACCTCTGAAATTCTGGCTGCTGCTGGTGTGACACCGACAGCTTTGAATAAGGCCATCAATGACATGCGTAAGGGTCGCACTGCCGATTCGGCTTCCGCTGAAAGCAATTATGATGCGCTGAAAAAATATGCGCGCGATCTGACGGAAGATGCACGCGCTGGCAAGCTCGATCCGGTTATCGGTCGCGATGACGAAATCCGCCGCACAATCCAGGTTCTTTCGCGCCGGACCAAGAACAATCCGGTTCTGATTGGTGAACCGGGTGTTGGTAAGACCGCAATTGCCGAAGGCTTGGCGCTACGCATCGTCAATGGGGATGTGCCCGAATCGCTCAAAGACAAGCAGTTAATGGCGCTTGATATGGGTGCCCTGATTGCCGGTGCGAAATATCGTGGTGAGTTTGAAGAACGTCTGAAGGCCGTGCTTTCGGAAACGCAGGCAGCTGCTGGTCAGATCATCCTCTTCATCGATGAAATGCATACGCTTGTCGGTGCTGGTAAGTCTGATGGCGCTATGGATGCGTCGAACCTGCTTAAGCCCGCACTGGCGCGTGGTGAATTGCACTGCGTTGGTGCGACCACGCTTGAGGAATATCGCAAATATGTTGAGAAGGACGCAGCCCTTGCGCGGCGTTTCCAGCCGGTATTTGTTGATGAGCCGACTGTTGAGGATACAATCTCGATCCTTCGCGGTTTGAAGGAAAAATACGAACAGCACCATAAGGTTCGCATTTCCGACTCGGCACTTGTTGCGGCAGCAACGCTGTCGAACCGCTATATTACGGATCGCTTCCTGCCAGATAAGGCTATTGATCTTGTCGATGAAGCTGCATCGCGTCTGCGTATGCAGGTGGATTCAAAGCCGGAAGAGTTGGACGAGATCGATCGTCGCGCAATGCAGCTCAAAATCGAGCGCGAAGCATTGAAGGTCGAAACCGATACGGCTTCTATTGATCGGTTGCAGCGACTTGAAAAAGAACTGACTGATCTGGAAGAAGAATCAGCGGAACTGACAGCGAAATGGCAGGCGGAAAAGCAGAAGCTTGGACTTGCGGCAGATTTGAAGCGTCAGCTTGAAGAAGCACGCAATGCTTTGGCGACTGCTCAGCGTAGCGGTGAATTCCAGAAGGCTGGTGAACTGGCCTACGGCACAATTCCGCAGCTTGAAAAGCAGCTTGTCGATGCTGAAAGCAATGAAAACAAAGGTTCTCTGCTTGAGGAAACAGTAACACCTGAGCATGTCGGGCAGATTGTTGCGCGCTGGACGGGCATTCCGGTTGAGCGGATGCTGGAAGGCGAGCGCGAAAAGCTTTTGCGCATGGAAGATGAAATCGGCAAACGCGTTGTCGGACAGGGTGAAGCAGTTCAGGCTGTTTCAAAAGCTGTTCGTCGTGCACGCGCAGGTCTTCAGGATCCGAATCGTCCAATCGGTTCGTTCATCTTCCTCGGACCAACCGGTGTGGGCAAGACCGAGTTGACTAAAGCTTTGGCTTCGTTTTTGTTTCAGGACGACACAGCTATGGTTCGCATCGATATGTCGGAATTCATGGAAAAGCATTCTGTGAGCCGGCTGATCGGTGCACCTCCCGGCTATGTCGGCTATGAAGAAGGCGGCGTTCTGACGGAATCTGTGCGGCGCAGACCATATCAGGTGATCCTGTTCGATGAGATCGAAAAGGCGCATCCTGATGTGTTCAACGTGTTGCTTCAGGTTCTTGATGATGGACGTCTGACGGATGGTCAGGGTCGCACGGTTGATTTCCGCAATACGCTGATCATCATGACCTCGAACCTTGGCGCTGAATATCTCGTCAATCTTGGCGAGAATGAAGACGTTGAAAGTGTTCGTGAAGAGGTGATGGGTGTCGTACGGGCTTCGTTCCGGCCGGAATTCCTCAATCGTGTGGATGAAATCATCCTGTTCCATCGTTTGCGTCGTGAGGACATGGGTTCGATTGTCGACATTCAAATGAAGCGTTTGCAGGTTCTGTTGCACGATCGCAAGATCACGCTGGAACTTGAAGACGATTCCCGTGAATGGCTGGCAAACAAGGGTTATGATCCGGCTTATGGTGCGCGTCCGTTGAAACGCGTTATCCAGAAGGAAGTTCAGGACCCGTTGGCCGAACGGATTTTGCTTGGCGATATTCTTGATGGTTCAATCGTTAAAATATTGCCAGGCTCTGACCGGCTTAACTTCCGTCCCATTCGCGTGTTAGGCGAGGGTGAGCCATTGAAGGAAGACGAAGAAGCTTAAGCTTTTCGAACGCTATTATGAAAGCGCTGCAATCTTCCGATTGTGGCGCTTTTTCTTTTTTCTGTAACGGGCAGAGTTTTTACTGCCATCTTCATGTCCAGTTCATCTGCCATTTGCTGTTATTGAATAATAAATTGTTAACCATATAAATGCATCCATAATCCTAGGGTAATTCAGGGTTTCTTGTATGACGCATCTCACACGTATGTTTCGCTTCGGTTTGTTTGGTTCCGCTCTCCTTCTTATGGCAGGTGTGAGTGGCCATGCCGCTGAACGCGGTGCAACAACTCCCGCAGCCCAACCGGTACAGATGGCTCAGCTGTTTGACTGGGGGCGTGAGCGGAGTTCTGATCGTGGTGTGCGTGTTTACACAGATGAATATGGGCGTCAGGTAACGGTTGATCGCCGTGGCCGTGTTCTCAACATCGAAGATCCACGTGATTCCGGGCGTTATGCCAGCGGTGGCCAGCAGGATGGCGGTTGGTCAGATGGTCCAACCGGGGGTGGCGCGCCTTATGATGGCTTTGGCAATGTGCCGGAGGACCCGAATTATTACCCTGAAGCACCCTCCGCTCCCGGCTATGACTATAACCGCGATGGACAGGTGCAGCGATCCGAATTGCCACCGGCGGGAACCGAATATCCTGATACAGAATCTCCGACCGCAAGCATTAACCGCGAGCCGGGTTATCAACAGCCGCAGATGCAGCCGCAAGCTGTCCCCAATGCGGATGATATGACGCCCGCTATCGAAATGCCAAAAGGGCAGGGTGCCAAGGAAAAGATCGCCGCCTATCAGATTCTGCTCGATCGTGCCGGTTCATCTCCCGGCGTTGTTGATGGCCGCTCGGGTAGCAATGTTGATAAGGCCGCCGCAGCTTATAGCGAGATAACAGGCAAATTTTTGAACCCGACCGATGAAGTTGCAATCGATGCAGAGTTGCAGGCAACGGGCGGCCCAGCCTTTACTGAATATACAATCACCAACGAAGATGTTGGCCGTCAATATGTGGCATCTATTCCCGATGATTATGCACATAAGGCACAACTTCCGGCCATGGCCTATACGTCGGTTACCGAAATGCTCGGCGAGAAATTTCATATTGACGAGGCTTATCTCAAGGAAATCAATCCGGGCGTCAATTTCAACCAGCCAGGATCAATTGTTAAAGTGCCGAATCTCGGAAAGCCTGTGCGTGCAAAGGTTGCGCGCATCATTGCGGATAAGGGACGCAAGCAGGTTCGCGGTTATGATGAGAGCGGCAAGCTTGTTGTTGCCTATCCTTCAACAATCGGCTCGTCAGACACCCCATCGCCGTCGGGTATCGTGCAGGTGCAGCGCATCGCGATCAATCCGAATTATACCTATAATCCGAAGATCAATTTCAAGCAGGGCAGCAATGACAAGGTTCTGACTATCCCGCCTGGTCCGAACGGTCCAGTTGGTACGGTCTGGATCGCGCTTTCCAAGCCGACTTATGGTATTCATGGAACGCCTGAACCATCGCGCATTGGCAAAACATCCAGCCATGGCTGTGTGCGTCTGACCAATTGGGATGCCGAAGAACTGGCAAAGCTCGTGAAGCCGGGTGTAACGGTTGAGTTCACCGATTAAGCTTTGCGGCAAGCGCTCATGGAATAGGCCCAGAATCGATTTCGATTTTGGGCCTTTTGTTTAGAGTGCCTTTCGATCTGATTGGATCAGATTGGCGCTCTGCCTCTTTTATCTTAAGTATAATCTTATCGATCCTCGTTTAACGAAGGTCAGATTATGCTCTAGAGCGTGTGGCGCTTTATCGTATTCACTGCGTACGCTCTAATTCTTTGTTTTTACGCATGTCTCCCAAAACCGGTTCCCACTTTTGAGAGACATGCTCTGCAAGCATCAGCTTTTCGTCGATGCGCTGGATGCAAGTTTTGTGCCTGCATCATCCGTGTTTAGCAGTGTATCGATACGATCACGTTCCAGCTTGAAGGCTTCGAGCTCCTTGCCTTTCAGCGCTTTATTGTCCGGCAAGCGAATACGAAGCGGATCAACCTTGGTGCCGTTGACGATCAGCTCATAGTGAAGGTGCGGCCCGGTGGAAAGTCCGGTGGAGCCGACATAACCAATGACCTGCCCTTGACGCACGCGCGATCCGGCGCTGACACCGCGAGCGATCGCATTCTGGTGGCTGTAGCTGCTGACATAACCATTAGCATGACGAATCAGAGTCTGATTACCATAACCATTGGTCCAACCGGCCTTTTCAACGACACCATTGCCTGATGCGATAATCGGTGTGCCGCGCGGTGCGGCCCAGTCAACACCGGTATGCATGCGGCTATAGCCAAGAATTGGATGGCGGCGCATACCGAAAGGAGAACGGAACACGCCATTTGGAACGGGATTGCGCAACAGGAACTGTTTGGCACTTTTGCCGTCTTCATTGAAGTAATCCACGCTGCCATCGGGTGCCTGATAGCGATAGAACTTGCGTGTTGTTCCGCTGAATGTCGCTGAAACAAAAAGCAGTTGAGAATCGCCGTCTGCTTTTTCCGGATCGTCTGGCAGTGAGAAGAATGCATCGATCTTGTCGTTAGAAGAAAGCCGCGCCTGAAGATCGACGTCAGTCGCTAACATCTTTACGAGGTTTTCGCGCATTGTTTCGGTCATGCCATAGGCAAGGGCCGCACGGCTGATACCGTCATATGCACTCGGCAGATTGCCGCGAATAGCTGTTGGCGGCGCATCACCATCAAAAGCGGATGCAAGAAGCGGTGTTTCTTCAGGCTGATCAGACGGCACATATTGCTTACGATCATTTAGCGAAACGGTCACCAGATGTGTTGTGCGATGATAAACACTCGCCCTGACGACCCGATCTTCGCCATCTTGTGTTTCTGTGCCGATCCGCAAGACGCTGCCTTCTTTAAGGCGTGGCGAATTGAGCAATTTGGTCAGCGCGTCAGCCATATTGGAGGCGTCTTCACCCGTATAGCCTGCATCTTGCAGCGCTTGATGGATGTCCATCGTCTGATGGAAAGGAATTAATTCTTCCGAGAAACCATCTGTGGCTTCTTCATCATCGGCACGTTGGGCGACGCTGACATTTTCCTGTGTAATTTTTACTCCAAGTGCCGGGCTAAGCGCAAAAGAGGAATCCGTTCCACCAAAACGTGCAGGGTCAACATAATGCAAAGAAGCAACCTGAACATCGCCGTCCGTCAGCAGAACACCGGTGTCGCGAACCACTTTCTCCACTTCATCGACGGTCAGATCGCTTGAGGCATCAAAAGTTGTGCTGTTGAGCGGGAAGTCAGCAACTTGCAGGCTGACCTCACTTTCAACTTTTGCCCCGTAAATCTGACCGGTATCGGCAGGTTGGGGGGCTGCGGGCCCTTCTGAGAAAATGGACATCCCATCAAATGCCGGATATTTCCGGTTTGATGGGTGATCGACGGCCAATGCCATATGGACCAGCTCGAAAGGCCTTGTGCGAATGACTTCGCGCTCGCCGACCTTCTGCATTGTTGAGAGGTCGAAGCGGCGGCGATCATTGGCCTTTTGCTTTGAGATTGTACTGACAAGGCGCGCACCTTTGGTGACGCCCGTATCATTAACAACACCAGGCATGTCATTGCGTGCAAGAATTTCCGGGGGTGTCGCCAATTGTTCGCGGCCATCAAGTGCGGCAAACAATGCGACGCCAATCAGCATACAAGAAGTAACACCCGTCAGAAATGTGCCAGCAAGCCAACGCGCCGAAACTTCGCGCCGGTCGGGCGGGCGTCGCCGTCCGCCGATTGTCAGCGGGGGCTCGTCACCCGGATCCAGATTATTGGGCCCCAATTCATTCATGCTGTTTTTGTAGGCCCTTCTTCAAATCTGGCCGCGCCAAAAAGGTGCGTGAACATCATTTCCCAGAAAGCAGCTTTGCTGCTGTCCGACGTATGGTGTCTTCCCTTATTATGGAAGTCCCTCAAACGGGGTTATTGAGTTTTGCCTGCCGAAGCGTGCGAAGTCAACGATAAGCGGATCGGCTTTCGTTAATCACAGCGAATGGTGACCAATTTTCAATTTATTCGAAGGCTATTTGAATAATGAGGCCGGTTTGTGACCCTACCCTATATATAAGGATATGTGTTGGGGGTGCCTATATAAGCGTAAAACGTGGAAAACTTGGCAACTGTGGAAACTTGTCAAAAAATTTTCAAATAAGACAGTTTTGTCATTGACAGTTTTGGTTTGTGGGGTCTATATGGCGTTC
>NZ_NNRJ01000013.1 GCF_002252445.1 Brucella thiophenivorans | reverse complement strand
GTCACACCGCCCAGAACGACAATCTCGTGGCTCCAGATCCCATGGGGATGAATAGCGGCCGACGCTCTGCCAGAGTGAAGCTGTTCAACTCTTTTGTCTCTGGAGTATCTGCTATGGTCGTTGCACAAACGCATTCTACGCTATCGAACGTTAACCGCACTGATTTTGCCGCAATCTTCGTCTCGCTGGAGCTCAGTCTTTCAACATGGCTTGTGACATCGGCGTCCCCTGGCAGCGGCGATAAAATGTCGAAGCATTCTGTGCAAGGGGGCGATATAAATGCGCTGCTTGAACGCCTCAAACTGCTTCAGCAGAAAGCAAAGGTGCAAACAGGACTGGATTACCCTGTGATAACCATTCAGGAAGCCGGTCTGGATGGATTCTGGTTACACCGCGTTTTGTTGGCTAACGCGATCGAAAGCCACGTCGTGGACCCCGCATCTGTAGCTGTTTCACGTCGAAGCCGCCGCGCCAAAACCGACAGACTGGACGGTGAAGCATTGGTGAGAACGTTGCTTGCCTTCAAGCGTGGGGAACCTCGGGTCTGCGCCATGGTGAAAGTTCCAGAGCCAGAAGAAGAAGACCGACGCCGGATTTGTAGAGAACGCAAGGTTTTGATCGCAGAGCGCATTAAACATGTAAATCGCATCAAAGGTCTTCTTTTCGCTCAAGGCATCCGCGATTACAGGCC
Source organism: Brucella thiophenivorans (assembly GCF_002252445.1). Taxonomy (GTDB): domain Bacteria; phylum Pseudomonadota; class Alphaproteobacteria; order Rhizobiales; family Rhizobiaceae; genus Brucella; species Brucella thiophenivorans. Next base: position 18,342 of record NZ_NNRJ01000013.1, on the reverse strand, counting down.
GGTCCGTAGCGACCGCCGTCAACGATTGGAGGAGTTCGTGACTGGAGATGGTCGTCCTCTTCCGATGCATGTGAAGATGCAAATTAGCCGTGAACTGGGCCGCCTCGAATTACTGTTAGAGCAAATCTCGGCCGCCGAGCAGGAACGTGATGCTTTGCTGCTCGAACAAGATAATTGCGATGCTGCCAAATCTACACCAGCAAGGATGCTACTCGACATCCGGGGACTTGGTTCTGAATTCGTTGCAATACTCTGGGCGGAAGGGCTTTTCCGTCATTTCGATAATCGCAGGCAAGTTGCTGCATATGCCGGTCTGGCACCCTCACCATGGCAAAGCGGTACGATCGATCGTGAGCAAGGCGTCTCAAAAGCCGGTAATGCGAGACTGCGAACGACGATGATCCAATTGGCGTGGCTGTGGCTGCGACACCAGCCGTGCTCAGCCCTGAGCCTCTGGTATAAGGCAAGAGTGCTATCGAACAACGGGCGTATGAAGAAGAGTTCGATTGTGGCATTGGCCCGCAAGTTGCTGGTTGCTTTGTGGAAGTATGTGACTGCGGGCGTCGTCATAGAGGGAGCCACAACGAAATCAGCATAACGATTGAATTTACCAAGTTTCTCTAATCGCCAGGACCTGATCAAGTCCAGGCCGATCCAGGTGGGCGAGCCGCAGTTTGATTTGGCTTTTCGACGCCGTGCTCCAGTATGGTTTCGTCTTCCTGAGCCATAGCCGCAACGTAAGCGGGATAAGGGTGCAGCTGCTTCAAACAGCGACCGTATGTGAGTTTGCACCGGCGTGGAAATACGCCGTGTCACAGACATGGTTCAGACCGTGGATCCGGGTGCCAATCGAAAGGAAAGCGCTTTGTTCAAAAAAAGATATTGACCCTGATATCCCCATGTGAGTCGAACTGGTAGGCCTCGCCGGGTGCGTAATAAAGCGGCACATAAGCCTCCGCCGTCACGGCCCCGCGCTCTTTCAACCACGAGCGTGCATAACGCCGGACTGTATCGTAGCCACCCGCGTAACCAAGATCGCGTAGATCTTCGAATATCCGGATCAAAGTCAGGCGTTCGCGCGAGGCCTTCGCCTCATTAGCTAGCAGTATTCCATCAAGATGATCACGCCAGGGACCGAGCTTTGGCTGCGGTTGACGGGAGCGCGCGTATTTGAAATCAGTCTCTTCACTGCGCAGAACCTTCCGCACAACTTTGCGCGAAACGCCCAGTTCCCGACAGATCGCTTTGATTGTTTTGCCCTGCACATGTGCAAGACGACGTATCTTCGAAATAGTCTCCACAATAAGCATCCAATAGAAAACCTCCGATTGAAATCGAAGGTCATGTTACCCTTTAAACAAGGGGTCCCGTTTGGATGCCGATAACCCCTCAAATGGGGTCCTTATTCCATGCTTAATGACACTGACGCATTTCGCGTTCTGAAGTGTCATCTATTGCTTATTGGTCCACTCAAGAATTGCCACAAGCTCGCCGTCGATGGTGCCACCATACGACGGTTGAGCCTGCGAAACTGAACGGCCAATTTTGTTGTCACTAACTATCTGAATATGTTGGGAGGTGATGATCATGATAGACCGACGTCCAAATAGGTGAACTTCCATATGAGATGAATAATCGAACTATGCTTTTCGTGAGTCGCCTGAATTCGCACTACTCCGCTTGATGCACTGCGGATTGTGCCAAAGGTGAACTTTGTACCGTCTTTCATTCTCCGGCGTACTCGATAAGACCGAAGCGATCTGCTTGTACTAAACAGTGTTTTCTCGTCCCTGAAATGCTTACAACAGTCTGCCGGGTTTAGGATTGGAAACCGGGCCCAAGCCCCTCAAGGTAGAGTAGCCAAAAGGCCTTGACGTTGTGAAGAAAGAAACGGCGAATTTCTATTCGCCGCGGAGGCAAAGGAATTTGGCAGGGAAATTGCTCTTTTGATCCCAAAACCACCGCCGGGATTGTTTGTCCGCTTGCACCGTTTGCTGAACGTCTGGCGTTAGAAGCCGGCCCATTGTCAGTATGGTTCTATCATACATTGAAAAAAGAAGCGTTGCCGGCGATCTGCGTCAATGTCCGTTATGCGAAAGTGCCACTCGATATAGCGGCAAACAAGACAGATGCGAATGATGCATACGGCTTTTCACAACTGGCAGAAGGCGGGTTCTTTCGCGAAGTCCGTGTTAAAGGCTTTGACAGCACGTTCACTCGCACCATCGTTGTAGCCCGCACCCTGCTGGCGGGTATCACCATTGAGCTTTCGAACCGAACCCGTGCGGTTATGAAAACTCTCTGACCGATCTTTCCCTGGGGCATTGAACCATCTTCCACAAGAATGTCCGTCATGTGCTTCCCGATCAGGATGCTCTGGCGTCCAAAAGATATTGCCAAGTTGTTTGAGCTTTGCGTTTGAGGTATCAAAACGTAATGAAATTACCCAGCTCCTTTCCCGCCTGAAGGGGTTTCGTTTTCCACGTGAGATTGTTGCCTACGCGGTCTGGAGGGTATCACCGATTTGCATTGAGCACGGCCGAGGTGGACGATTTTCTTGCTGAGCGTGGCGTACTCGTCAGCCGGGAAACCGTTCGCCTCTGGATCAATCGCTTTGGCCGCTATTTTACTCATTGTATTCGCAAAGACCGACCACAGCCGAATGACAAGTGGCACCTCGATGAGGTCGTCATCACGATCGGGGGAAAAAGTTTTGGCTTTGGCGGGCAATTGATGCGGGGGGATTACTAGGTCAGCTCGCGAACGCCCCATGCAACCAGTGTTGGCGTCCACTTTTTCCTTGTGGTTCGGCACCGGTAAAGGGACAGAGGTGCTGGCGACGATCATAATGACACTCTCTTGAGCCTGTGAGCAAGCATACAATAGCCTATCCCAGACACCGTTACGTTGTCAGCGAACGATCAAATTGGAGTTGTCCCATTTTATTTCCGCCTTATAATCTCCTTGCGGCGGTTATCTGCTTGGATGGAGTAGGCTATATCTTCCTCCCATTGTCGAATGCCTCATGCGTATCTTGTAAAATCCGTTGATATATTTTTAAAAGCGCTTAGGTCACTTGCCGGAGGGTTTGCCATGAATGTCGCCAAATAGCTCACCCTTCAGTGTTCTGAAGAATGCTTTAGATACATCATTATCCCAGCATTTTCCTTCTCTGCTCACAGATGCCGAGTGGGCAATTTACATCGCTTCATTCTTGTATCGACGCTGCATTTTTCTTATTTTGTTCCATTCTTTGGCACGCCATGGTTGGAAAGCCAAACCTACCATCCAAGATATCGAAAGTACACGAATGGCTTCCAATCGGGACTTCTCGAGTTCGCTATTTGACTTTTCAAGCTCTTGAACCCTCAAATTTGCGAGCTCTTGAGCAGTTCCTTGTTTTATTTGGTATTCTTGTATTTTTTCTAGTTCTCTCTTGATTAGTTGAGAGTGAAGAAGGTGCTCTCGTCCGTATACATCGCCCCATATCCATTCGACGTGTAAAAGCGCACCGCGCATCAGATCTATATGATCTATGCAATCCTGAGAGTTAAATCGGTTCTCAGTTCCGCTAGTCGTTATTTGATCCATGAAAGCGTCCAAAATAGCTTCTAGATCAAACCTCTCATGGAAGAATGGCAATTTGTTAATAGTGAATTTTTTCGCTTGAGCGTAGCCGTTCAGTAATTCTTCTACAATTTGTTCAGCGCTCTTCTTTACTGCTGTGCAGCGACCTGAAAAGTTTCTCTTTTCTGCGAGCTCGTAATTGGACACCGAGAGCCAACCGGGACCGCCAAAATGGTCGTAGCAGTAAACGGGGCAACCGCCGACTAGACTATATTGAACCGTTTTCCCGATAGACATGACAGCATCAGCAGCGTGTATGTCAGCTGGTTCAATGAGTTTCCTCATCCCGCCTATGCCAACATGATGACAGACAATCCCACTGTTTTTTAAAATCGAAAGAGCACTACTCACTTCTTCCGGGAGATGATTTGATACAACAAGCAGATTTTCCAATGATTTTGACCTAGCGACATTAGGCTTATGGAATTTCTTAGGTGCCGCATTTCTAAAATTACAAATAAATCCGTTTGCTGGAGCCCTGGACATTAGCTCTTCTTGTACTCGCTCAGCATTGAAAATAATTCCGTCAGCATACTTCGCAGAAAAAGGGTAATGATACGCCTCGGCTGGTGTTGAGGATGACAAATGGCTGGCAATAAAAATCCCTTTCCAGACCCTTAAGTCGCGTAGGCTTTCTGTGTTGAGTGCAAAATGCCCGTTCTGTGACCACACGATATCAAACTTAGAAATATCTATGCGGTGCGGCGATACGCTAACGCGTTCGTGTAGATTTGGCTTGAATACATCGGAAAATCTCTCAGCGCGAATGACCACGTTACCTCCTCTAGAAGCAAAGTAGTTCGCAATCTCTAGTGTTACAATTTCGGAACCGCTAAAGCCGCAAAAATCATGATTTATAATTGCTATTTTGAGCACAAACTTAACTCGTCTTAATCTATCTGACAGGTCGAAGTGAAAACATGTCTCACAATTTAACTTAAGGCACCATACAGCTGTGAAAAAGTTTGATTTAAAAGTTTTTAAGGTTGAAGGCGATGTTGGGACCGAAAAAGCTAGAGCCATAACCTAGGTCGTGTTATCAGATTGCCAGCAGGCTATTTATAAAGCGGTAGCAAAACCTTTTCGATCACGCGACTCTGGAAGGGCGATTTGGAAAAGAAGCGCAAATTTTAGCCGGTGGTACACCCCGCGGATGTCGCCCCAAACATTTCTGGGTGTCTCAAAAGAGCGGATGCTCATTTGCTTTCTTCTCAATGAGAATTATACTCGTGCGAGTTCGCTTAGATCTTTGACAACAAGAAAATCTTCCGCTTTCAGTTTGTGAAGTGGGCGAAAACGGTGGCATGAGAAGAAAGGCTCAAACGTACCGTTGGTGAATTGCACCGTTGTGTTTTTTATTTCTTCAAGACGAAGCGAAAGTGGAACACCCTTGGTGGGGTTTAAGTGGGCCGGAATAATCTCGCGAATTGTGTAAATTGTTCCTTTTCGCGGATAAATAACGCCAATCTTTTTATGAACGTCTTGGTTCACAAAATGATCTTTAATACATTCGACGTGCTGTCCAACCTTCATGGCCCTGTCCTGTGTCGCTTCTTGGCTGAAGCACTAAAACGTTTTGATCATATGATTTATTGCTTCACATGAGCTAATTACCGTCTGCGGCAAGGGTTTTCAATCATACAAATATCGTCAGTCAAATCTAATGATCAATCTGTTATAATTAGCAACTTGGAGACCTTTTGTTTCCGTATTCGAACAAAAATCAACTGGTTTATAGCAACTCTTAAGTTCGAATTTTCGCTGCAGTGAAAGGAGCGAAAATGCTTCTCGGTGACGCGAGTATCAGGGTTCATAGCATACAAGTAAGGGGTTGGAATCCCGCAACAAGCTTTTAGCGAGTGTAGCGCGATTCGGGGCGCTTGAAGTGATTCAGGAAATTTGAACCGCTAGGATAAGTGGAATTTCTGCCTGACATCGGCTTGTTGATTGCCGCTGAGAAGTGACCCGGTTTGGGGTGATATTTCCATTTAGAATTGACCCATGTTTGAACCTTCCTTCGTTTGTTTTTCAGCGAGGGCTATGGAGTGATCGACATGGCATTATTGAGCGTTATCCGACGCTGGCATTACCGGGACGAACTATCGATCCGCGAGATTGCCCGACGAACGGGCTTATCGCGGAACACCATTCGCAAGTACTTGCGTCTCAATGGCGTCGAGCCAAAGTTTCAGGTTCCGGACAGGCCAAGCAAACTCGACCTATTTTCTGACCGATTGACCGCATGGTTAAAGTCTGAAGATCGTATACCGCGCAAACAAAAGCGCACGGTGAAGCAGATGCACGCCGACCTTGTCGCTCTGGGCTATGAGGGATCATACAGTCGCGTTGCCACCTTTGCCCGCGAGTGGAAGGCCGATCTTCATATGCACAACCAGACATCAGGCCGGGGCACGTTTGTCCCTTTGAGCTTTGATGCTGGAGAAGCATTTCAATTTGACTGGTCGGAAGACTGGGCAATTATCGGCAATGAGCGGACAAAGCTTCGAGTCGCCCATACGAAGCTAAGTTATTCCAGGGCCTTTATCGTTCGCGCCTATCTCACACAGTCCCATGAGATGTTGTTTGATGCCCATAATCATGCCTTCCGTGTGCTTGGTGGCATTCCACGACGCGGCATCTATGACAATATGCGTACAGCCATCGACAAGGTCGGTCGAGGCAAAGAGCGTGACGTCAATATCCGCTTTCAGGCCATGGCCAGCCACTATCTGTTTGAACCAGACTTCTGCAATCCTGCATCGGGTTGGGAGAAGGGACAGATTGAGAAGAATGTTCAGGATTCTCGGCATCGGTTCTTTCAACCCGTTCCACGATTTGCTTCGCTGGATGAACTGAACGACTGGTTGGAAGAGCGTTGCAAGTTTTTCTGGGCAACCACAACGCATGGTAAAATGCGCGGCAGCATAGCCGATCTTTGGGCTGAAGAAGTCCAGACCCTTATGCCCGTTTCCCGATCTTTTGATGGCTTTGTCGAATATACCAAGCGCGTATCACCGACCTGCCTCGTTCACTTTGATCGTACGCGTTATAGTGTCCCAGCATCCTTTGCCAATCGCCCTGTAAGCCTGCGTGTCTATCCTGATCGTGTCGTGGTCGCTGCCGAAGGGCAGATCATTTGCGAGCATTCACGCATCTTCAATCGCTCTCACGAAGCACCAGGTCAAACCGTCTATGATTGGCGGCACTATTTGTCGGTCATTCAGCGAAAGCCCGGCGCATTGCGCAATGGCGCTCCTTTCACGGAGCTGCCTGAAGCGTTTCGCACACTCCAGCTTCATCTGTTGAAGAAGCCGGGCGGCGATAAGGAAATGGTCGATATTCTTTCCCTCGTCTTACAACATGACGAACAGGCTGTTCTCTTGGCGGTCGACATGGCGCTGAAGTCGGGAGTGCCGACAAAAACCCATATCCTCAATTTGCTTCACCGTTTGGTCGACGGCAAATCTCTCATTCCACCCCCGATTAATGCGCCGCAGGCACTGACCCTTAACAATGAACCCAAGGCCAATGTCGAACGCTACGACACCTTGAGAAAGACGGAGGCTCGTCATGCGTCATAATCCAGCGAGTGGTGCAATCGTAATCATGTTACGGCAATTGAAGATGCATGGCATGGCACAAGCAGTTGGTGAACTCACCGAACAAGGGTCGCCAGCTTTCGAGGCAGCTATTCCAGTTCTGTCACAGCTGCTTAAGGCGGAAACGGCGGAGCGTGAAGTCAGATCAGTTGCTTACCAGCTCAAAACTGCACGCTTTCCAGCCTACCGTGATCTGAACGGCTTTGACTTCGCAAGCAGTGAGATAAACGAGGCATTGGTCCAGCAGCTGCATCGCTGTGACTTTCTCAATGATGCAAACAACATTGTTCTGGTTGGTGGACCCGGAACGGGTAAAACTCATATCGCCACCGCTATTGGTGTCCAGGCGATTGAATACCACCACAAACGTGTCCGGTTCTTCTCAACGGTTGAACTTGTGAATGCACTTGAGCAGGAAAAAGCCCAAGGCAAATCGGGACAGATCGCCAACCGGCTCATTTATTCCGATCTCGTCATTCTTGATGAGCTCGGATATCTGCCATTCAGTGCATCAGGTGGCGCTCTTTTATTCCATCTGCTCAGCAAACTTTACGAGCGCACGAGCGTCATAATCACAACCAATCTTAGCTTCAGTGAATGGGCAAGCGTGTTTGGCGACGCCAAAATGACGACTGCATTGCTCGACAGGCTCACCCATCACTGCCACATCCTAGAAACTGGAAATGACAGCTTCAGGTTCAAAAACAGTTCCGCTCAGGAGCCAAAACGAGCAAAGGAATACACGAAACTTGACCGTGAATAAAAACCCGAACATTAATTAAAAGGCGGGTCAATTCTCGGTGGAAAAACCGGGTCACTTCTCAGCGGCAATCAACAATAAGTGATTCAGAATAATTCCCATGCTAGTCTGAACAGTATCCAACACAAAACTTGGTCAAATTCGGGCTAAATTCAACAGAATAATATAAAATTTATTTTTTTATTGCTTGTAAATTTTGTAATATAATGAAAACATTTTCAACTTTATATAATAAAGTATGGGGTGAGAGAGTTTATTTTTGGTATCCACAGATTGAAGCCGAAGCTCCCTCGCAAAGTACAGCCTTTGCAAGGGAACCTGAACTTCAGCGCTACTGCTTTTTCAAGAACTCAGCATGGTATTCGTCTGCCATTTTTCGGAGTGAGCGGCCAATAGCGGCATACTCAAACTCGTTCAAGTTAGCGAGTGATGCACGCCCTGATGGATGCTGGGTTCCAAATCCTCTGCCGGGGAGCAAAATAATGCCCGTTTCATCCGCAATTCGGAACAGCAATTCGTTCGCCGTAAAATGTTTTTTCATCCACGCAGCAAACTCTTCGCCATAAAGCTTCCTGGAAATTTTCTCGAGATCCAGAAGCGTGTAGTAATCAACGGAATTTTCGTTATCAGGCATCTCTATGCCCAACTCGGCATAGAGGGCCGCCTGTCTGCGGCGAATGACCCGCTTAAGTGTTGCTTTGTAGCTGTCTTGTTCATCCATGAGTGCAAACAGCGAGAAAAGTACCATCTGAACCTGCTGCGGAGTGGAAAGCCCGGCAGTGTGATTTAATGCAACTGTTCTACTATCTGCCACCAGCCTATCGATGAATTTAAGCGAAGACACATCCGTTATGATTGAAGAGTACCGCCGTTCAAGCGCTTTCTTCTGATCATCAGGTAGCTTAGTGATCGCTGCATCAAGCACGTTGTCATGATGAAGGGCGACCGTTCCCAAGCGCCAACCTGTGGCACCAAAGTATTTCGAATAGGAATAAACGAGGATGGTATTGTTAGGACAAATCGCAAAAAGCGATTTAAAGTTGTCAGCGAATGTACCGTAAACATCGTCGGTTAAAACAATAAGATCAGGTCGATCGTTTTTGACGATCTCCGCGATTTTCTGCAAGCTCCGTTCATCAAGCTTCACAGAGGGCGGATTGCTTGGATTAATGCAGAAGAAAACTTTAATCGCTGGATCTTTGAGTTTATCGAGCTCGGAATCCGGATACTGCCAATCCGCATCAGGATCAGCGTTGATAGCTACTTCTTCAAGTCCGTAAGCATCAAGCTCAGGGATTTCAATATAAGGCGTGAAGACCGGCATACCGATGGCGACTTTGTCACCTTTTTTGACAAGGTGATTTTTCTTCAACGTGTCAAACACGTAAGTCATCGCCGCAGTTCCGCCTTCGGTCGCGAAGACATCGACATCTTTGCTTGAAATATGCCCGCCAACCATCTCTTTCATAAGATACTGACGGACAATATCTTCACTCACACGCAGCATTCGTGGCGGAACAGGATAATTACATCCCAGAATACCTTCAACCATCTCATGGAGGAAATCGGAAGCAGACAAACCAAGCTGATCGCGAACATAGCTTATAGCACGACGTAGAAAATCAACGCCCTCCTGGTCACGGTTGTCAGCAAGGAAGCGCTCAAATCGAGCTTCTATCCCCTCAATACGTGGCAGGCCACCTATACCTTGTTGCATATAGGAAAAAGAAAGCTCAGACTCTGTCGCTGCAAATAATCCAAGCCGGAAAAAACCACGTCTTGGTAGTGTGGCAAGGAAGTTTGGGTTACCCCGACCGGCATTCAGCATGACCATATCTGTTTTGGTAGATGCCAATTTAATGAGTTCATCCTTAAGTTCAAACGGGCTGAGCTTAGCGAACTGGCTATAATCGGTCATGGCTTCTCTCCTGGAATTTAAACGAAGGCGATGATTAGCGGCCCGAGCAAAGTTAAGAAAACATTTGCAAGAGCGTAGGTGATGGCAAAGGGTGTAGTAGGAACAGAGTTTCCGGCCTTATCAAGCACTTCACCAAAAGCAGGGTTGGCACTGCGGGAGCCAGTAAGCGCACCCGCAAACACTGCAACATTTTCGTAGCGAAGAATATAACGCCCAACAAGCATCGTGATTATAAGCGGCACAATTGTCACAATAACGCCTGCGACAAAGATCGACAGCCCGCTCTGAACAATGGTGGTTACCGCTTGCTGTCCAGACTGGAGACCAACCACAACCACAAAACCAGCAAGACCAAGATCTCGTAGCAATGTGGATGCAGCAGTTGGCATATTGCCGAGCGTCATATGTCGGCTTTTGAACCAGCCAAACACGAGGCCCGACATAAGCGCGCCACCGCCCGATCCCAGTGTGAGCGGGATAGAGCCTATTCTGACGACAGCCAACCCAATGAGCAAACCGATCGCAATGCCCAGGCCATGGAAAACAAAGTCAGTCTTATCACTTGGAATAATCACTGGACCAACGCGCGTCGTCAAACGTTGCAGATCTTCCTGTACGCCATGAACAGTGACAATGTCACCCGTCTTGATAACTGTGTCATTGGTGAGGTCAACTTTGCTGCCACCACGTGTCACATTGAGTATGTAGACGCCATGCTGCAAATCATCACTGCTTTTGAGAATCTCAGCGACAGTATGGTCAGCGAATTCTTTATTGCTAACGGCTATGTCACGAGTCGTTACAACCAGTTCCATGCCTTCGCTGCCGGACACCTCTGTACCAAGCACTTCTTCCAAACCTATAACGCCATTCCGGCGACCAACGATTAGTAACAAATCACCGGCAAGCAGCTTGGTGGTTGCTTCAATACCAATGATTTTTCCATTGCGCTTGATCCGTTCGATGGTGACTGCACGGCCGCCAATCGTCAGGGCTCCACCGCTTGTCAGGGCCTCAACATCGCTGACAGTTTTACCTGCAGCAGGACCGATCCGGTAAACACGGCCTACAAGATCTGGCAGTGCGGGTGCCTCACCGACGCCATATACTTTTGCGCCCATTAACATTTCGGCTTCTGCCTTAAGGGCATCATCGCGAATGCTACGTTTCATGAACCATGGTAAAATGTTAACGCAGACAATAATCGCGCCAAACGATCCAAAGATGTAAGTGACGGCATAGCCAATAGCGACGTTTGACTGCAAACGTTGCACTTCATCGGTTGCAAGCCCGAGTTTCTCGATTGCAGAGCCTGCTGTACCGATAATCGCCGATTGTGTTAGACCGCCCGCTGCAATACCAGCCGCAATTCCTTTATCTAGCCCCATGAGCTTCGCAAGTACAATAACTGTTGCAAGGCCACTAATAGCGAGTACAGCGGCCATTATAATTTCGCGTACTGACTGTCGTCCGAGAGAGCGGAAGAATTGCGGACCACTCTCAAAACCAACCGCATAAATAAACAAAGCGAAAAGCACCGCCTTAATGCCGTTGTCAATTTCTACGCCAACCTGGCTGATTAAAACCGCAGCCAGCAATGAACCTGCTACGCCACCAAGCTGAAATTTGCCAAATTGGATCTTACCAACCCAGTACCCGATAGCTAATGATAGAAACAACGCGATCTCTGGCGAATGTTTAAATATATCACTGAGAGCAGACATTATATTTCCCTACCAAGACGCGCAAAACGTCGACTTTCGATCCATTATTACAGGTAGATTAGAAAAAATATCGTGTTGAAGTCCAGAGTTTTTATATAATAATATTAATATACTTGTTTTAAAGATTATTAATTCGCAAATACAATGAGAAATCACTCATCAAGACTGGCTTCTTAGCCAGAAATGATGCCTGATGTAAAGTAATGTCTTTAGGTGTTATTTAATTATTTTTTTATATCAACAGTCAGGAATTTCAGCTCACCAACTTTTTTAAATTCGTCGCTGACGTCGCTGGCAATACCATTCTCAAGAGTCAGATCATCAACCAAATCGAGCTTCATCTGGTCAGCGCCAGAAGCTAGGTTTAAATCTTTAATGTTCACCCAGATAATGTTCGGGCGCGTCGTCGACTCAAAAACATAGCGCTTATTGGTAAGGTCGATGACGACCTGCCACAAAGTCTGCGATGCTTCAGGCGCTTGCGGATCTGGGATTCTGAACGGTTGAGCTGCATTGCGCATGACGCTCATCATCGAAGCGACAGCCTGCACCTCGGTTTTCGGCCGCGGCAATCGGCTGACATAATAACTGGCCCTCGCAAACCGATCACTCGCTTTCGTCGAACCGGGTATGGGCTGATTTCCACCAAGCCCATTTATACTTTTAACTAGCTCCAATTGCTGATCATAGGTTGGTGAATTGGTCATGACGCGATATTCAGCACTGTGATAAACAACCGGCTTGCCACCAACATACTCTATGATACACGAATCCCCTGTGGCGTCCTCGAGTGCAAGATGGAGAGCGAGAGGAACGCCGCCTGTCGGATCATCCATTTGCACGACTTGAACATTCGTTGCCTCGATCCATTCTACAGCTTGAGATACCGTTTCAAAATTATCCAGAAAATATTGCAGCCATATCGCTTGACTGAGTTTAGGGCGCCCCTCGTTCAATTCACCATATTCCGACTCTGCCAACCACAGAATATGACCTGCCAGCCCCACTTCATTCAAACCATCCACCGAAACAATATCGAAACACGTCGCAACAATGCTTCCATATTTCGAGGTCCATTTTAAATCACCGTGCACCCCATCATTTCTCTCAATGCCGCGCGGCTGCGTCCAAAGGTTCGTCATGAGATCCTTGTAAAAATCCATATTTCGGCCAGCTATTACCAAACCATTGTCATCGGACCAGAGAACTCTAGTGCACATTCAAAACCCCCACAAAATATAAATTGTGATCTACATTATTCGTATACCTTTTTCAGTTTATTGAATTCATGATTATATGCAACACATCATATAAATAAAGAATGTAATTCAAATTTAAATGATTTTGATTATTGATAGACGATTATTCCTTCATTTGAAGTTTTATATTTACCTATAGCTAAGAGTATCGATAATTAAGCAGCAATCTTGTAACACGAAAAACTTGGGGGCATTCAGAAATGGATCTAACAACTGACCTAATAAAGTATGTTTCGATTGTCGTGATAGGCCTTCTACCAATTATGAATCCATTGACGACCATACCTTTGTATATGTCGTTGACCAAACACATGAGTGCGGAAAACAAACGCGCACAGGCACAAAAGACGAGCATTTACGCGTTTCTGATCCTGACTGTGTTCTTGCTCCTCGGGAACGGTATCATTAAATTGTTTGGTATCTCGTTACCCGGCATTCGCGTTGCCGGCGGTATCATCATCATGATATTGGCCTTGCGGATGATCTTTTCCGGAGAAGATACCTCTTCCCAAGTGGACGCAGATCCCGCAGCAATCAAGAAAGCCGATCTTGATTATTCGTTTTCACCGCTTGCAATGCCAAGTTTGGCGGGTCCCGGCTCAATAGCCGTCGTTATGGGCTTCTCATCCCAAATACCAAGTGACCATAACATCTTCGGCCACCTGGTTATCGCCATCGGCGTGGCCATCATGTCGATCATTGCCTACATCGGATTGTTATCATCCAACTGGATCGAAAAGTTTCTTGGGGAGCACGGTATGCAAGCTGTTACGAAAATTATGGGTTTCCTTTTAACCTGTCTCGCTGTTCAGTTTCTTGCGTCCGGCATAAGCCAGTTCATCACGGAATTCAGCAAACTTTAGCACTGTTGCATGGATTTATCTTACAAGCGGCTAGTTCATAATCGTCAAGAATTGGCGGTTCTCCCAATCACCTTCCGTGACTCTGGACTGGAGTACAGAAATTTCGCCGCCACCGTCGATTTACCAAGTGTTAGTCGCTGGACCGTCAGGTCCTTAACCTCATCATTTGCTAGCCGCAAGTTGGTTGCGGACTTGTGAAGCGCATCTTTTGTTTCTTCCAAATCTTTGGTAGCTTCATCCATACGCTTAGTTGCTTCTTCAAACCCATCGGACGCCAGACGCTAGTTTAAGATCGTCAAGCTGGCTTTCAAAATTGATAATGTCGACGTTTCACGCTTTCACCAAAGCCAGTTCAGTCTTATATTTTTGCAAAGTCATAGCCGCATCAATATGCCGGTACAATTCCTGCGGCGTTGTTGCACTGAATACTCCTGAGTTTATAGTACGTAGATTTTATGTTTTTAGGCTGCGGTGATGCTCCATAAATTCAATGTTAATCAACGGGACAAGATACCGCGACATGAAAGCGCCGTCGTGGCGGCTCTCTAGTCACTGCGCATGTAGCTCAGGAGCGCGCTGCAGAAGCTGATGCCATTCTGGCGGGCACCAACAGAGTTGATGTCGCCACGCGTCGCAAACTCTACACGGCGGAAGGCTGGATGCAATTTGACTCTGATACTGATTCTTACACGCCGGAGGAAATTGAGCGCGAACGCAGTCATTACCTCTAAGTGAAAGAGCGGGCGAAAGCCCGCTTTTTCGTATTATGAAGAATGGAAACGAATTTCCATTTCTTCCTCACTCGCAAAGGAAGAGAGAAGGCGCTCGACCGACAATGGTACCCCCGACACCATAAATTCATAAGACATCGGGGGATACGCTCTTTTTAGCTGCCAACTTTACTAAGAATTGCGAACAAATCCTTTGTTGTGTGGTTTTCCAGCTCTTTTACTATCTGCTTCACATCAGTTGATAGCGACGAGCTGATATTTCCTTCTGTCAACATGTCGAACTTATCGACTGAATCTTGCCATGTGAATGGATGGGACGGCATGCCTGGATAATTGCTGACTTCATGAGTGACTTTGCTGCCATCATTCAGAGTAATGTTTACCCTTGCGCAGAAGTCCTTCGGATAGCGTTTTGTGAAATCATCATCGACAGAGATTGTGACCCGATTCAATAGGCCCTGGACATCATCTCGTGTGATACGTGACTGCTCAAACTGTGGCTGCATGACTTCACGATCCAGAGCTGCGACAGCCAGCAGATACGGCAATGAGTGGTCAGCCTGTTCTTTAGATGTAATGTTTTCATGTGCTTTGCCGTAGAGACCACCACCAGCAAAGTCGAACGTAATCTGCGGCACATCAGCGTGGATGGCTGAAATGTTTTTCGCATCCACGTTTTTCTCTTTAATGAGACACATGATGCATTCGACGGCTGCTTGCGTATGAATCATCGCAACGTATTTTTTGATAGTAGCGGTCGCAATGCCTTCATATTTTGCATTCGCCCAATCAATATCGAGCGGTCTACCAAGCAAGTTTTCGATACCATTTGGTCCTTCAACAATTGCGAGCGGACCCTCTACGCCTTCTTTCGCAAGATAGAGCGCATTGAACAAACCAAGTGTTGATTGTGCGGATGCAAGACCCTTCCACTGCGACAACGGTTTTGCACGAATGCCAGCGAATGAGGCATCACTTGCGGCAGCCATTGCGATTGCATGTGCGATCTGTTGCTTCTTCATCTTAAGCAAGCGGCCTGCGGCAGCGGTGACAGAGAATGCAAGCTGTGTCGTGTGGTCGAAACCACGCGTCATGAAGTTACCTTGCTCAACAAGATATGACTGGATCGACCATCCAATTGCAGCACCCAACATCAAGTCTTTGCCTGACGCATCAGCAATGAGAGCAGCGGTCAGAACACCACCAAAGTTGTCTGCAGTGTGAGCAGTTTCAGTTGGAGCAAGAATGTTGTCCATTGCGTCCACATAACGCACAAGCGCAGTATGCCAGAAAGCTGCATAAGCTGGTGTTGATTGCCCTCCCCCAATTAGAGCGACACTTCCAGTTGGTGCCATTGCAGTGACCACATTGCGACAAGCATTCACTGGTCCCGCACCAAGGGCTGCAATCTGACAACCGATGGAATCTAGGATGTGAACGGGAAGCTGTTCTTTCGAGAGATCAGACAGTGAATCGTAATCTGCACGCAGGGTGTAATCAACGATGCTTTCAATCTTAGTCATGTGTAATTCCCTTTATTCCCAAGCCAATTATCGAGTGACGAGATTAGACAACGATTGCCATTATGATGGTCAAAGTGATCATCATGCCGAAAGTGGTGATAGCCAAAAGTGAAGAAGCTTCTTCCTGGTAAGCTTTGTATCGCGTTGCCAACAATACGATCAGCGGTGCCGATGGCAGTGCGCAAAGAAGCAGGTTTTCTTTAAAAGCGGTTGATGTCGTGTCCCTAAAACCAACGTACATCAGGACAAAGAACAACACAGGCAGTAGTATGTTTTTCATGACTGCAAAAGTGATGACTTCGGCGTTCACTTTGAATTGGTTTACCGCAATCGTCATACCCGCCACAAAAACAGCAGTACCTGCAGTGGCTTTACCAATCAGTTCGAGCGATGACAGGAAAAACTCAGGCATCTTGATGTCGATGAAGACAAGAACAAATGCAATCAACGGTGCAAGCACGAACGGTGTCTTGAAAATAGAATCAAAGACTGAAGAAGCCACCAGCTTCCCGACCGAACTGTGATTACCAGCTTGCTTAGCCATCGCCATTTTAATGATAACGATTGCTACAGGTACCAGGAAAATATTCACTACGAGTGAAAAAACACTGACAGCAATATCCGCACGATCTCCATAAAGACCACCTAAGAGAGCAGGTCCATAGAATGGTCCAGCCGCGAAGCTTGCTCCCAAGCCAGCTATCGAAGATTCAACAGCATTTCGTTTGAACACAAACATCGCTAACGAGAAAGCGATGAAGAACATGATCAGCACAGTCGCTGTTAGCCCGACGAACTGCGGCAACTGGTTTATGATTGCTTCCCTGGACACCGTTACTGTTCCGAAAAACAGCATAGCTGGCAAAGCAAAAGTGAGCACGAGCTCATTAATTGCAGTTAGCGGTGCAGGACCATCACCGAAAGCCTTCTTCTTTTCTGCAACGAAGCCAAGAATAAGAACAAGGACGATAGGAGCAACAATTGTGAGGGATTGGAGTAAACCGCTCATTGTTAATTCACTCCCGCGTTTTTAGGGGTGAATTGTTCTAAGCCTTCAGCATTGATGATACCCTTAGCCTCTGGTGAGGCAAGATACGCAATAAGTTCTTTAGCTTGCGGGATTTTATCACTGCCGTTCACGACCCCAATAGAGAAGACGTTCGTCTGCTGCCACTCTTTTGGAATTGGGATGACTAACTGAACGCCATTATCACCCTTGGTAAAAGGCTCAATTTCGCTGATCTCTTGAAAACCGAGATCATACGCCCCGTCAGCAACTCGTTTTGCAACACGGTCACCAATAACTTTCTCCATCTTAGCGACCAATTTTGCATAAACATCGGGCGCAAATTTTGGGAAAATCTCAGTAGACAAATGCGTACCGCTCATGCTCGCGGAATAGCCAATTTTAGTTGCATTCAGCATCGCATCGATAGCTGCATCAACAGTACTCATATCTGGAATAGTAGTACCATGTGGAACCACAGCACCGATATGCGAAAACACCAGTTTTGCGTGAACATTCGCGTCTATCAGATTCTCACTGACGAGAACTTCGAGCTCTTTTTCAGCGAGAATAACAACATCAAATTTTTCGCCCCGCGATAATCTATGCGGAATTGATGTCTCGGATTCACCGATAGAAGAACCTGAGGATAAATTAATATGAACTCCCGAATTTTTCTGAAAAGGTTCAATTAATTCTTCCATCACCTCATAAAAAGCACCGGAGCTTATCACATTCAGATTATTTTTGATTTCTGATTTAATATCCATATTTCAACCCTCGCCCATTTGAATATGTAATCAAACAAATTCAACGTAGTTAAAATATTATATTAGGCAATAACCATTGTTCGAATTGGTTAATTCATCATTTTGATTAAATACTACAATTTTATTACAATTTTGATTTGTTATATTCACGCCGACATGAGTTAATATATTTATTAACTTAGAGAATATTACTATGAGAAATTCAAAATCAACTACAAATTTAAAGACATCATATCAGCAGAAATTTGAGAAACTTTGTAAAAAGCTGGATATGGAAGCAGTATTTAATTTGATGAATACTAAATTTGATACGAACTATCTTTCCATTCCAAAAGTGATTGATGACAAATACAGAGTGGTGCTCGAAAGACAGGGCATAGATGTCGAAAAACTCGATAGAAATTGGATAGCTATAAGCTCTGATTCCAAAAATCTGAGAGACGATGCTGCTATTTTTGTGAAGAATAACGATGGTGAGACAATAATGGTGTATCCGAAGCTAAATTTTTCATTCTGTGTATCAAGTAGAAGTGGCTCGGTTTGTCTGAACAGTTTTGGGCGT
>NZ_NNRJ01000012.1 GCF_002252445.1 Brucella thiophenivorans | reverse complement strand
GGCGCTGTGATCTTCGCTCGAACGAAAACATCGTAGCGTGTGCTTTTACCCAAAATCTGATGCGAGGGTTTGCGTAGCCCTCCCATCGGTTCCGCCCGGAGCGGCCATTTGAGCACCACGCGATTTTCTGCACATTCCAGTGCAACTTGCATCAGCGTTTCTGAGTCAGCATCTATGCCGACAATCTCGCGGATCTGCCGCATCTCTTTTTTTACTAATGCTGAATTTCCTCGAGGCGGATGCATGGGATCGACGAGTACGACTTTGGGCTTCAATGCTGGCAAGAGTTGGCAGGAATCGCCATGCAGCAAGGTTATGCGTGCTACAGTTTCGGAATATTTGCCACCCTCCGCATCCGCCCGGGCAAGTCCTTCGCTGAGCAAGTCGTACATTTGTTTTGACCGCTCAATCATTGTGACCTTTGCACCTAACGAGGCGAGCAGAAAGGCATCACGCCCCAAGCCTGCTGTTGCATCAACAATGTCGGGCGTTACACCGCGGGAAAACCCTACAGCCTTGGGCAACGCTTGATCTCGCCCTTCGCCAGAACGGAATCGGTGACCCACCGCACCACCTACAAAATCAACGACAAGCTTTGATGTTTGCGATTTTTGCGACATGAGTGCTCTCAGAACGGGGACCGAACCGTGAATTGTACATTGCGCCCGTCTGGGTGCTGGAAGGCAATTTCTTCAGCATGTAATAGCAAGCGATCAGCGGCGGCAAGAGCTGCGCCATCGGCATAGAACTCATCGCCAAGGATTACATGTCCTAATGCTTTCATATGAACACGCAATTGGTGCGTTCGTCCGGTTAGCGGAAACAAGTTCATCCGCGTGGTCTTTTCACTACGCTCTAAAACTTGCCAGCGTGTTTGCGCTGGCTTGCCGTTTTGATAGTCCACGCGGTGACGTGGCTTTTTTTCCGGGTTTATCGCCAGCGGAAGATCAATCATACCCTCATCGTTTTCGACGTGTCCCCATACCTCTGCGACGTAGGATTTGCGGGTGGTGCGGGATTCAAACTGTGCCGCAATTGCTGCATGTGCTTTGCGATTGAGCGACATCAACACCAGACCAGATGTGTCCTTATCCAGACGGTTGATCATCAAAGCTTTTGGGAACTGTTCTTGTACGCGCGTGGCGAGGCTGTCTGACAAAGCAGGATGACGCCCTGGAACGGACAAAAGTCCGCTTGGCTTATCAAGCACAAGAATGTCCGCATCACGATGAATGATGGAAACATAGGGCTCCAGAGGCGGATTATAAATCGGAAAATCGACAGACAGCACACTCATAAGGGCCTTCTAGCATGGTTTAACGCGTCCAGAGAAGAGACAAGACATTGTAAACGACAATGCTTTTAAGGTGCAGTCGGATCGAAATAATTCGTTCGTTACGGACAAGTTCTCATAGCGTTAAAGCATAAATGGCTGAGAGAGTATTTTTAACCCACAGAAGAGCTCGCCTCGCTCCGCGTATCTAATTCTTGGCTCAAATAAATAGGGTGTCATGAAATTTTGTAGCGCTGCCAAGAATTCGACAGCGCTACTGATATCAGAGTGCGTTTCGATCTGATTGGATCAGATCGGCGCTCTAATCATTGGTTTTAGCGCGCATCATTTCCGAAAGCCGTTTCATACCTTTCAGGATGCGCTTTCATTATTATTTGAGTTGATCTTGAACTTTGCTGATCGCTGTAATAGCGCAGGCTTCATCGAATTGTCCGCCTGGAGCCCCACCTACACCGATTGCACCAATGGTTACATCGCCAACCTTAACTGGCACGCCACCGGCCAGAACGAGGAAACCATCGATAGATGCCAATTCAGCGGCTGCCGGGTTTTTCGTGATGTTTTCAGCCATGGCACTTGTTGGCATACGCGAAGAAGATGATGTGTAAGCTTTTTGGCGGGCGGCTTCCGGTGTGTGCGATCCTGCATTGTCCGCACGTAAAAGAGCACGAAGCACGCCGGCACGATCAACAACTGCTGCAGCAACATTGTAGCCATCAGCCGCACATGCAGCGACTGCTTCGCGAGCGATTGTGTTGGCCAACTCCATTGGCATGTTTTTTTCTTCAAGGATCTGTGCGGATGCGGCAGTCGTCATGAGGGCAGCGGCAGTAGCGGCTAGAAAAATGCGCTTCATAGTCATATCTCCTTTTGAACTATTCATTGAAAGTCTTCACTTTCTGATCACAGTTCTAAAGGTCGATGATCCTGTACGGAATCCGCGACGGCACGGGGCTGGCTAGGTAGTTTTACTGAGAGGCTGCGACGGTAAGGCGAACAAATTCGGCTACAGAGCTGGTTTTGAGTTTCTCAGCAATATTGGCGCGATGTGCATCGATGGTCCGCGCAGAAATATCGAGCGCACCAGCGATGTCTTTGCTGGCGAAGCCTTGGCAAACAAGATCAAACACTTGCCGCTCCCGACTTGTCAGGCGGGCAAGGAGATCGACGGCCTCCTGCTTTTCCATGCGCGTCTGCAATAATTTCTGTGCTGCATGAATCGCATCGAGCAGCACATCTTCGTCAATCGGTTTACCGAGAAAATCGGATATACCTGCCTTGAATGCACGGCGGCATGCGTTCACATCGCCGTGTCCGGTGATCATCACGATTGGCCAATTGATACCTCGTTCGGTCAGTTTTTGCTGTACTTGCAATCCGCTTATCAATGGCATGCGTAAATCGAGCAATAATATTCCGGGGCGTTTCTCGTCGATATGAGCGAGAAAATTGGTGGGATCCGCGAAAGTTTCGACCATCATGCCATAGGTGGAAAGCAACATTGAAAGCCCATCACGCACGGCTTCGTCGTCGTCAACCAGATAGATGCTTGTCCCGGTCACGTGCTGCGTTCCTTACCTTGAATGGGTAATGTGACTATAAAATAAGCGCCGCCATCTTTATGATTACCGGCATCAATATGCCCGCCGACGCGTTCAACCAAAGTCGAGCAAAGGGCTAATCCCAATCCCATGCCGTCTTTTTTCGTCGTGAAAAATGGCTCAAACAGACGCGGTCGCAAATTCGCAGCAATACCCGGCCCATTATCGGAAATCTCGATTTTGATATGATCGCTTTCTCTCAACGTTGAGACTGTGATCTGTCCTTTTGCAATACTTGCCTCTTGCAGGCTGTCGGCGGCATTGCGGATCAAATTATTGAAAACCTGTTCCAGCTCAACCGGATCGGCCATCAGCACCGGCAGGTCTGGTGCGAGCGCCAGATTGATCGCGACACCACGCTGCTCAAGGTCGTTATTGAGAAGTTCTACAGTGTCATGAATGATGCTGTTGATCGCAATAGCAACAGGCTTTGGCGGGCGATTGCTTATATAGTCACGCATACGTTTGAGCATGTCACCGGCACGTCTTGCCTCGCGAACGTTGGCAGCCATTGCTTTTTTCAAAAGAGCGTTGTCGATGCCTGACTGTTCGATAAGACGTTCAGCAGCGCGGCTCTGGCTCATCAGTGCCGTCAAGGGCTGTGCCAGTTCATGTGCAATTCCGGACGCCAGTTCACCCATTGAATTAACTCTTTCCGCATGTGCCAAGCGCGTTTCACGCGCGAGCGTTATGCTGCGTTGTTCGGCCATATCTGCTGAGCTTCTTAAGCGCCGGACCTCGCGTCTGTGTTGCAAGCTATATCCGAGCAGCAAAAGAACAACGAGACTGACGACTGATACAATGACAAGCAAAATACTATCGATAAGTTCTGCAAGTGAGACAGGCCGCTCCATGATGAGTTGAAGCGGTTGTGACTGGCTGTCGATCATGCGGCTAAACTGCGGTGACGAGAGCCAGTCTGATGTCTGCTGCACTGCTTTTTGTTCCATGATGACTGAACCGTCAAGCAGCAGTTTGAGGCTTGCCCAGTCAGGCAGTTCGTCCATATCCATCAGCCGATTTGGATTAATCTGCATAACGAGCGCCAAAGCGGGATTGGTATCCTTGAGTTTCTTGGCAAGCAGGTATTCCAGCTTTGAAAATGAATTCAAATAGCTTTTGACTTCGCCCGCTCTCTGCACAAAAATGTCTCTACCAAGGGATTGGTAATTCGGCGTTGGTGCATCGGGCGGCGTTGACAAAATCTGCCGGACATCTGTTGTGGCGGAAGGTTCACGCCATGTTATCTCGATTTCCTGAATGGCTTTTATGCGCGGGTAGAAAAGCATGATGCTATCGCTGACTTGTGAGAGTAGCTCTGGCTGCATGCGTTCATCCGCGAGAATGAGCGAGGCCAACGTCGTCATATGTGCATCATGTTGTGCGACGTGTTGCGAAATTGTACGGTGAAGAAGAAAGCCAGCTTCGTTCAGTTCGCTGGCCGCATGTCTTAAAGACGCATGAATTGACAGCGCCAGATAAATTACGATGCATGTAAGCCAGATAGCGAGAACACCAGCCACCCATTTTATTCGGGAGTGCGTGTCCCCTGCCAATCTTACGTCCCCTTACTTGCCTCAATGTTGCCAGTATAGGGCATAAAGCCAGTCGTTCATCAAGTGCTTGCTGCTTTGCGGATATTCGGAAGTTTCATGGTAGAAAGCGCGGCTTTTCAGGAATTTAATAAATTAGCAGCTATGATTATATATAGTTTCAATTGAAACAAGCAGTGGGACTTTTTTATGCCGGAACAGCTTCAAGAAGAAATTGAGCGTTTACGACGAAAATTGGCTGAAAAAGAGCAGATCATCGAAGAACAGGCTCAAACGCTCTCACACTTCAAAAAAATATACGGCCAGTCCTCTATTGTCGCACAAATAGGTATCTGGGAGTGCGCTCTACCATCTGAGGAGCTAACTTGGTCCGACTATATTTATGATATTTTTGAGTTGCCGCGCGGAGTTCCACTTGATCGGGCTCAAACACTGACGTGTTACACTGAGGCCTCCCGGCTTGAGCTTCAGAAGCGGCGTTCAGATGCGATTGCTGCTCGTAGCGGGTTCACATTGGAAGCCGAAATAACAACTTTTGGAGGCAAGAAGCGTTGGATACGTATTACGGCTTCAATTGAATGTCAGGATGATAACCCTGTTCGGATTTTTGGTATGAAACAGGATATTACCGATCAGAAATTGTCATTTGATCGTGTGATGCATCTTGCTGAATATGATCAGATGACCGGATTGGCGAACAAAAGCCAGTTCCTTTTGAAACTATCATCCGCTCTCCAAAGGGAGCAGTCCAGCAACGCATATGGTTGTCTTTTGGTGATTGATTTGGACGGCTTTAAAGCTATCAATGATGAGTACGGCCACATTGCTGGTGATGAATGCCTGAAAAAAATCAGCAATCGACTAAGATCAGTTAATCACCCCGATAACGGTATCTTTAGAATTGGCGGAGATGAGTTTGCCATTATAACCACTGATCATCACGATGTTGAAGCTGCTCAGAACCTTGCACATCTGATTATTGATTGTTTGTGCGAGCCAATTCTTTTTGGCAAGAGCCAACTGAAATTGGGAGCTTCTATCGGTATTGCGACAATTGTTGGCGATTCTATATCGGATGTGTTTGTGAACGCTGATACCGCATTGTATGCAGCTAAAGCTTCTGGAAAAGCCACCTTTCGTTGTTACAATCCGCATATGGCTCGGTGCGCATTGAGAATAGCAGTGTGACCTTGTTTCTCAAACGCTGTTACATTTGCTTGCGCCTGCTGGTTTGATCGATAAAGTTCGATCAAATGGACCGAGAAAATTATGGCATCGAAGACAACACTGAATTCGAAGAACCTTGAAGCCTTGGGTGCTGAGCGACTTGCTGAGCTATTGATTGAGATCAGCACTGGCAATGCCAATCACAAGCGGTTGCTTCGGATGGAACTCGTGGGTAACTCGAGTGGAGTTGAGCTGGCGAGAGAAGTCCGCAAGCGTTTGGGCAGTATCGCTCGCTCTAGAAGCTGGATTAACTGGCAGAAGGTCAAGTCCGTGAAGGCTGACCTGGAGGCGCAACGCAAATCTATTATCGAGAAAATTGCGCCGAATGATCCGCATGATGCCTTTGAGCTGATCTGGCAGTTTCTCTCGCTAGCAGATTCAGTTTTCGAGCGTTCTCACGACGGTAGTGGCGTATTGATTGAGAGCTTCCATACAGCATGCGAAGACGCTGGGCGGATCGCGACTTTGGCAAAACTTCCAGCTGAAAGCGTGGTCGAGAAAATCTTCTCTGTCTTGCAGGACAATGGATATGGCCAATATGATGAGCTTATAGGGGCAATGGCACCATCTCTTCGTGAAGATGGGTTGCGGATGCTTCAGAAGAAATTTGAAGAATGGGCGGAAGAGACCAGACCGAAAGTTTCAAAGAAGAACAAAGATGTGGTTGGCTGGGGTAGCAATGGAGCTGTTTATCGTGATGAGCTTTATAGCAGCGGGAAAGCAATCAAAGTCAAAGTCGTACTTCAGCAAATCGCTGATGCGTTAGGCGACGTTGAACTTTATATTGATCAGCAATCCGGAAAATCACGGGTTTTTGCAACAGTCTCGATTGATATTGCACGGAGGCTTTTTGCGGCCGGTCGAACCGAGGAAGCACTGAATGCACTCGATAAGACCGAATTCGACAGCCGTCGAGAAATCCCTTTAGAGTGGCAGGCTTTGCGGGCGGAGCTTCTCGAAGCCCTTGGGCGCTCGGAAGAGGCGCAACAGTTTCGATGGAAGAGCTTTGAGCAGACGCTCAATCATGAGCTACTGCGCGAATATGTGAAACGGCTTGCTGATTTTGATGACATTGAAGCTGAAGAAAAAGCGTTCGCTTATGCTCAGACATTTCCCGATGCAAACCTGGCGCTGCAATTTCTCCTTCAGTATCCATCACTCTCAGAAGCTTTTAAACTGATAATCAGTCGAGCCCGTGAAATGAACGGTGATCGTTATGAACTGATGTCGGTGGCCGCAGAGAAACTGTCTGCAAAATTTCCTCTGGCGGCATCCATTGTTTTGCGTTCGATGATTGACTTCACCCTTAAGAGTGGCCGGTCGAGCCGCTATAAGCACGCTGCACATCATCTGCTTGAGTGCGGTGCTTTGGCTCGTAATATCCCAGACTACCGCATATTTGCGCCGCACGAAGCTTATCTGGTTGATCTGCGAAAGGTTCACGGCAGAAAGCATGGCTTCTGGTCGCTTGTTGATAGTTAAAGAGTGCGTGTTCATAAAGTTCGAACACTCGAACTCATTGGAGGTTGTCGCATCTATTTTTTGACTTAGTTTGTTTCTGAGAAAATTATAGTTTTTTGCCGGGTTAGAGCACGTTTCTATCTGATATTATCAGATCTGCGCTTCAACCATTTATTTTAACGCGCATCATTTCCGACGACCGTTTTACACTTTTCGGGATGCGCTCTGAATGAGGAAACTGTAATGACGAAAGTGAATGTCGCTGTTCTTGTCGGTAGCCTGAGAAAAGATTCATTCAACCGTAAGGTGGCGGTTGGTTTGAACGCGATAACGCCGGATGATATGGCCCTGACGCTTGTTGAGGTTGGTGATTTGCCACTTTATAATCCAGATCTCGATACGGATACACCACCCGCAGCATGGACGCGGTTTCGTTCAGAGCTGGCAAAAGCCAACGCGGTTTTGTTTGTGACGCCCGAATATAACCGGTCTGTTCCTGCTGCTCTCAAAAACGCGCTGGATGTCGGTTCACGTCCATATGGCGAGAGCGTCTGGAGTGGGAAGCCTGCTGCGATCATCAGCGGTTCACCGGGCAATATTTCGGCCTTCGGCGCTAATCATCACCTGCGTCAATCGCTTGTTTTTCTTGATATGCCAACTCTGCAACAGCCTGAGGCTTATCTTGCACATGTTGACAAGCTGGTGGATGAAAGCGGCAAGCTGGTGCCCGACACTGCCAAGTTCCTTAGCGATTTCCTGAAGGCATTCGATCAGTTTGCTAAGAAGAACCTTTGATGTTTGGATACCCTGATGAAGGTAGCTTGATCGCGCTGCAAATGTGGCCATCTGTTAAAAAATGCGAGGGCTCTATAGGCGCTAAGACAAGGATAGGAAATCTTCTACTCAAATTACAGGTTCAGTTAATGAAAATGGCGGAGAGGGTGGGATTCGAACCCACGGTGGAGTTACCCCCACGCCGCATTTCGAGTGCGGGGTCTTGGATCAGTTAGTTGCCTCCACTCAGGCGTATGACGGGTTAGCTAGCACTATAATTTAGTGATAATGCACCATTAACATCTGCGCACCAGACAACTATTATGTGACGGCACGTGGAATGTGGCTTACACGTGCCGTTGGTGATCTCACTTACGTGCATCAACTAGATTAAATAATCTGCCGCAATCGCGCTGGTATAGAGGGATTCGGCACTGGTCGCGGCCTCAATTGCGAGGCGCACCTTCTCGTCTGTCATGTCAAGAACGCGGTAGCTCCCAGCTCTAGTCTTGTTAACCGCTTCAATCCTACGATAGATAGATAGGTTTTCTGCAGCATACCGCGCCAGTCCTTTCAACTTGGGCAAGGAGTCAGCCAGGTAGTCACCATGCGGATCAATAAGGTCTGCTCCGACACTTCCATCTTCCAGCCGCACAAAGAAGATGAAGTCAGGACGTAATATCCTGGTCTCATTAGCATATTCATATGTAATACCAAGTGAATCCTGGCCGGAGCGAGCAGGGTTTCTATACCAACCGATCGCGTCATCGCGCGTCAGTTCCGCTTTCAAAACGATGGGCTCCCAGCTCGAAGTGAATTCCTGCGGGAAGAGCAGATTTTCATCACAAAGTAGGTGGCGCGTATAGCGATTTAGATCAACATCCTTGCCATTTTCGCGAGCAGTCGTCATCTGCAACCACATATGTGGGCGGATCATTTCGACAGGCATCGGTTCCGCGCTCATTTCTTTTATCTGACCGTATACGTCCTGTCTCTCGTCTTTAAGTTTATAGATCTGATGTTGATACTGAGCTAGCCAAACCTGTGCCAGTTCTTCAGCGTAAGCTTCAAGATCAGTCTTGATCGCCGGAATAAGCCCCAGCGCGGCAATGACCGTGTGTGCATCTATAAGTGCTTCTTCTTCATCCTCGATATCATCCCTATAAGTTGCTATATGCTCAGCATACGTCAGCGCAAGATCAGGACTAATCGCTCGTGCGGCCCGCTTATATGCGTCCTCAATCACGGCATAGTCAGCAATCTCAACGAAATCGTTGAACGTCATCGTTTGCGTCTTGACGTCTGCAAGCACGCTCTTGCCCTCGACAGTTAAGATCGCTGCCTTCGCAACTTCGATTCCCTCCTTATGGATTTCCGCTAACGTGTCGAGATATTCGTGCATCTTTCGGTGCGCGATTTTACCCGCATCCTTTAACAGATCATCCGCCGCCAATTCATGTGCCAGCGCTGTCAACCGCTTGATCGGTCGTGCCTGCTTCTTAGGCAACGTGTTCGATGGCAAAGAGACTAGCTTCTCCCATACCTCCTCCGGAATATCTGGATTAGGCATCATTTCGCGCGGATTGATAAGGATGCGCCGCCCTGGTAATTCGCCTCCACCGTCGCCGCCTGTCATAAGTTCCGTGACAACCGCCTCTACCGTATCCTTGTTGAAATATGGCAGAAGGCAATCTACGGAATTGAGTCGGTCATTACCCGCGATTCTTCGGGCTAGAGGCGTGCGCACCATTCGCCCCAATAGCTGCGTGATATGGGTTTTGTCGGTGGCAGCGCGGAAGGAAACCATTACCTCCGCGCGAGGGCAATCCCAACCTGTGCTGATGGCGTCCTTTGCGATCAGTATGCGAACAGATATATCCTGCTGCACCCGTTGCGGCTCGATATAAGCCACTTCGTGTTTTCCAAATCTCTCAGTCCTATGTTCGCCAAAGACATTCGCGACGCTGTTGGCGGGCAGATTCGGCCAGCGCGCAAAGATTGTATCGAGCCATTCGCCGATCTCATTGTGATCCGGCGAATTCGGCACTTGTAGCACCATTAGTGGCATTACCTTGCTGCCATCGCCTTGATCTTCAGCGTAACCAGCCCAAGCATCAGTTATTTCCCGCAGCTTGTCGGTCCCTCGGCGAAGAAGAACCGTAGCAAAGTCTCCAGTCTCATCGGGAACGTCAAGCGCAATAGTATCCTTTAGCAAGCCTGATGCCTGCACCAACGCAGGACTAACTTCCACATGCGGCATGATCGTGCGATTCTGCATTCCGGCCATCGCGTCATTGAACCGCTGCACGGTCGCCGAGATACCCAATACGATGGGAATGCCGGGCGTGCTACCTGATCCGTTAATAAGCTGCTTGACGATAGTGGGCCTTCCGGTAGCACTGGTGATGCCGCCGTCCTTCATACCACGATGCGCTTCATCCAGCACAAGATAGAGTGTCAGATCAGGATCTTCGATTGTGTTTCGGATAATGTCCCAGATCGTATAGGCACGCATGTCAGGCATAATCTTCTGCCCGTCTGTCGTTTCGATTGCTGGGTCATCCGCATCATGCCCGCGTGTCAGAAGACTTGTTTTAGATAGCTTCTGCGTGTTGAGAAAATAGACTTTGCCTGCCTCTAGCCGTTCCGAGCTGAATGTGTTGCCGACAGTCACAAGGTCGGATACGGTCAGTTTGTCGGATGCTTCATTCAAGCGCCATTTCGACTGTTCGTTCAGAGATGGATCATCGCTGAACCAGATTACGACCGCGCCGGGATCCGGCTCAAATTCGTATTCGTCGTTACCAAAAATCAGCGCCTCGAAGACTGCCCCTGCCATAACGGTCTTACCGGCACCGGTAGTGGCCGATAGTGAGAAGGCATTTTTGTCACTGTCCTCGTGCCAACGTTTACGAGCTTTGCGTAAGTTCTCCAAAACCTTCGCAACGGCATCACTTTGATAATCCTTGAGCGTGAATTTCATGTCTCATCGCCCCATCGAAAAGCGGAAGTTGGTCAAATAAGATTCGTAAAGCCGCACTGCTTCTATTCCGTCTGGCAATTGTTGAGCGACGGCTTGAAAGCGGCGCTCGTCATCGGTGACTATATAAGCCATGCGGATACAGGTGCCCCTTTCGATGATCGCAGCACAGAAGGGCGATGCTTGGTCCAGATCTGTCAATAGCCCATAACTGTCAGCGACGTCCCATCCGGTATCGGGTAAACCCTCAATTCGTCGTCCTCGGCTCCCCGCTCGCATCCAAAGCAGCGGTGCGATCCGCGTGAAAGCGCGGTTATGGCTTACGGCAACCGGGGTTTCGTAGGTTAGCGTAAAAAACTCAGTATTGGCCGCAAAGCCCTGTGCCATTGGAAACTCGTCGGTAAATTTGTAGTCGCCCACGATAGGTTGGCCCTCGGGCGTCGTGCCGGTGATTGCGGCCGCAATGCGCGGCTTAGTAACGAAGTCACAAATGCCCCACTTTTCCCAATTTGGATCTCCAGGTCGCAACTTTTCCTTGCGAAGGCTGACATGTTCATCCGCAGCGACTTCGTTATTTGTGACGGAGATGCATTGACGTTGGCCATCATCTTGTCGATTAAGGCGCATAGTGGCGTGAGCAGTAGTTCCTGATCCGGCAAAAAAATCGAGGATTATTGCATTGGGATTGTCGGCAACCACGAAGCGCAGCGCATCTTCTACTGCATATAGAGACTTAGGGAATGGAAATCGGCGACCTGGGATCAGTGCCGTCAGTAGGTTTGTTCCGCCTGTTTCCGCGTTGTGAGACCTCATATTCCAGACGCGTTTAGGTGAGGTTCCAAGATTGGCACCTTCCGCAACATGTCCTTGCACAGAGCCGTCAGTAGCGTGGCCAGTAATTACTATCTCACCACACTTAATTCGTTTAATTACTCCTGTTTGTAAATACTGTATTGAGCCAGTAAGTTTTTGCGGCTTCCAATTGTTCACCCGCACATAGCCCTCGGCCCAATTCCTTCTCAGAACATCCGGTGTCAGTCCCCAAAGCATCTCGGTTCCATCAGGTTTGATCGGCCACATTGCGAATGTTCCATTGGGAGTCTCGACAGTTTTTCTGTCGATCCCAGGAGGGATTGGGTCACCGATAGAATGAATATGGCCGTCCGAAATGCGGATAAAAATCGGATAAAATTGATTAGGGCGTGCATTTCGAACGCTTGTCGGCTCACGACGTCTCAAAAGTAACCACTCAATAGGAGCAAGTTCGCTGTTCGATCGTCTCTTATCTTCGTCGCCCGCTGATGGCAGCATGTTGCTTGTCCACCACTTAACTTTTGCTTGCCCTATGAAGACAAAGAAAATGTGTTCTTCTACCCTTGAAAATCGGCCCGGACGAACGGCACCCTTGGCGCTAATTACACTGGTTATCATAACAACTTCAGCTTCAGGGAAAACTTGCTCTAATAACAAGCCCAATCTTAAGAATTCTTTTTCGTCAATCGAAACGATAAGACAACTTGCTTCAGAGTTGAGCAGCTCCTTTGCAACTTTTAGACGCCTTTCTATCATTGCCAGCCATTTAGAATGACGGTAGATGTCTTCCGCTTCAACATAGTCGTTGTTGTATTTCCAGTCCCGAGCACCAGTATTATATGGTGGATCTATATAAATAGCATCGATCCGGCCACGATGTGTATAGGTTAGTGCTTCTAGCGCATGAAAATTCTCACTATTGATGACGGTGTGAAACGGCTTGTCGCCACCACGAGTAATTTTGCTTGTGCTGACAAGGCCAGGGTAAATGTAATCCTTGAATTCTGCGACAACGATCAGATCATCCACCGTGACAGTTTGTGCCTCTTCCTCGGCCCCGTTGATCGTCACCAGATCGGCTAGCCGCTTGCTTCCATCGCGCTGAATTGCCTGAACTATCCAAAGCTGCTGATTGCCCTTTTTCATTTCTCCTCGCGGAGGCAGGACGCGCACCTTATCGCCTTTGCGAATTGGACGACCCGGCAAGTCGACACTTTCAGGGCGGTGCCGTTCAAAGTTCAGCCCGAATGAACGGCGGTTCGCTAGCACGCGAAACTCACGTTCTAGTTCCGTCCCGAGATTGGCGTCCTTAGCCTTAGCCTGAGCAATCAAATCGGTAAGTCGCGACACATTCCATTCCTTCTGTCTGACCTGCTGTCGTCCGCGCGACAAGTGATGCTGTGGGCCAAACAAGCCACCTGACGCGCGGTGCAATAGATGATTCGGGCTATGCCAGAGATCGTTGGCAAATTGTCAGATGGGCCGCGGCAATTAAAGCCCCGATTACATGTCAGATGCCAAAGAATGCTTTCGTGAGGATAAATTGGAGAATCTTGCTATTGGGTAATCCGCTTTTGAGAGCCGGACTTTGATCCCTGAACTATGGCTCCGCAAGCTTACCCACCTCGTCCGAGGAGAAGTCATCCGACTTGGACAGTTGTTTCTGATCCAGACCGAACACCCAAGGTCTCAATAGTGCTTATCGCTAAATGGTAATAATTATGGTCGACTCACAGATGGTCACAGGACGGCTTTTCGCATTCTCACATTGCACAACAGCATCGGGCATGCCAAACGCACCAGCGAGTCTTATCGAGCTTTCACTAAACACCAGAGCCCAAATATCAGAATGTCAAAGAAGACGGTGCGTGACAATGAGTATTACGAAGACCGCTTGAAGCGGGATCATCCAACGATCTTCGCTGATCTCAAGGCCGGTAAATACTCAACGGTCACTGATGCATTGTTGGCCGCTGGACTAAAGACCAAACGCACACGACTGCATGAAATGAAGAACGCTTGGGGTAAAGCTAGTCGAGATGAACAGCGCGAGTTTCTGAGATGGCTGCATGCCGATATTAAGGCCAAGCGTCCAGTAACTCCTTCATCAATGCCTATTGCACATGATCGCAAGCTTCTGCCCGATGCGATTGCTCGCGTTAAAGACATAATGTCAAAGCGACGTCTCAGACTTGGAAGCGTCATGGATGAGATGGGCTTTATCCGGTTGGATGCATCTCTGGGGATGGCGCTTAGGCAAAAGACGCGACTCCGACCGGAAATGATCGCAGCACTGGAAAAGTGGCTGGTAGCTAATTCTTCTATTTAAAGGCGCGTGCTTTTGATGAGGTTTGGCGGGCAGTACGTATACACACAACAACGATTAGAGGCTGTTTGGATTTGGGTCGATCAATACCGCTCTCGTTAACGGGATCATATTGAGGGGGACGTGGCCGCCACAGTAATTTATAGTTCTGCCTTCTGTCTCTCAATAATGGCACGCAATCTGCCATACCATTGATCCATGTCTCGAATTAAGTGATTAGCCGTTTGCATATCCGCGCCCGGTGCCGGTATGTCCATGAAGAATATCTCGCAAACCGGGTCGATTATATTCGTAGTGTAGATTTTGAGAGAGAGGCGGCACACTTTGGTTTTTTCCCGCCGTGAACCGGATAACCCGCCAAGTAACATGCCAGCCGGCCCTAATAGTATGCCGCCGACAGCTGCGCCTTTTAACTGACTACCGCGGTTAAATTTGGTAAGTGACGCGTTATCGCGGACAACTTCGACAGCAATTATTTCATGAAATTCGATAATCGCTGGCTGTGTAGTGAATTTTTTAACACGAACTATATCCTCAATGATCGCAACTTTTTGCCGCTGAACATCAATGGCGATCGCGTTTTTGCACATGGATGTGACATGAGACACATTCGGTTCAAAATCCGGGATTGCTGCCAGTCGTTTTCCCAATTCTTCAGCCACAGCATTACCGCGCATTACTACGAAAATGAGCACGAGCACTGTGCCTACGATGGTAAATGTTGTTATGAAAGCAAAGGCGTTCATATCATCTCTTGCGAAGCTGGACTGCACGAAAGGGAACCTTTCTGACATGAAATATCCAGCAATTTCGCCATCACTGTAAGCTGCTGATATCCTTCAGTCGGCTCTCCGTGGTCAACAGAAAACCCGCTCTGCATAAAAAGGTTCCTTTAAATCAATCCCTTACCGGGTATATTCGCTGCAAGATCCCGGAAGAGTAAGGCTTGGCGCACGATGCGAAACTTTGGATATGCTCGCGTAAGCACAACGGAACAGAATCTTGATTTGCAGCTGTGTGCACTCCGAGTTGCCGGTTGTCATGATGTGCTGACAGACGAGGGTATATCTGGATCCGAGTTTACTCGCCCAGGACTTTCGAAATTGCTCAAGCGATTGCGGGCCGGTGATACGTTGACCGTTTGGCGGTTGGATCGGTTGGGAAGGTCTTTATTCAATCTGATTAAGCTCGTCAGGGAGCTAGAGGAGCGCGGTATTCAATTCCGCTCATTGAGCGAAAGCATTGATACTGGATCGTCAGGTGGACGCTTGCTCTTTCATCTGCTTGCCGCAATGGCTGAATTTGAACGGTCATTGGTGAGCGAGCGCACGCGTGCTGGTATGGCGGCTGCCAAAGCGCGTGGTAGCCGTATAGGACGTAAACGAGCTATGACACCAGACCAGCTGGATGTTGCACGGTCTGCCATATCAGTTGGCGGAGCAACTATGGCTGAAATTGCGGTTAGCCATCATATACACCCTCGAACGCTCACTCGGTTGCTTAAGAACGGCTATGCTTGAACGCTAAACATCCGTTGGAGCCACCCCAGAAGTGGCCGTGGAATTTTTTCCGATCCTCTTCCTAATGGTTGCAATTTCTTCCTTCTTCGACATGCTTTTCTTCGCGGCGCGTTTACTCTCTTTATAAGTCTTCACATCCATTTTGAGCCTCGCCGCCTCAAGTGCTTCCTTCAAAGAATATTTTTCGTCGCGCACGCGTTTCTTAGAACGCGCAATAGCTGTGGCGGCAAACATCCTGATAAGTGATAATCGTCGTGCTCTGCTGTGGCGGCGATTGAAAGCTTCTGGAGCCTCTTGGTCGGAAACATAGCCTGCAAAAGATGCTTCTTTTAAGCCAGGAATCTCAATCCCATACTCTTTTTTGTAGCTACGCTGTAGTTTGGCAAGAAAGAGAGACGCCTCACTCAAAGGCATGGAAAGCAAAGTCTGTATAAGTTCTTCGATCTCCGTATCGCTGAGATGACCTTTTGCTGCTTTTTCTTCTGCTTGTTTCCGACGTTGCTTTTTCTTTCTTAGGTTGGCGCCGTTGGTGATGTGATTCGCATATTCGTCCGGCGTCATATTTAGTTTTGGTCTACCCATGAGGTTGCTCTTCAAATTTATTGCTATACCTTTATTATAGCGAAGTGCTGACGAGAATGCACAACAAGACAAATTTTATTTAGCGTGACCGGAAAAGCGTCGCGTATACTAATATAATATATATAAGAATAATAATAATAGCCGAGACGTTTATTCTGTCACGTTTTATCAGTGACACTCCTACCTCGCCGCTTACGCGGCTCGCCTGCGCGCCCCAAGGGGCTTGCGGCCGCCTTCGGCGTCCACGCTGTATTTTCTCTGGACCGGAAGTGTGAGAAGGGTGGGTAAGCAGTAAATACCTTCCGGTTAAGCCAGTAGATGTTCCGGCTGCACTCTCTTTGACTCGAGGATCGCCACAGGCGCGCTCCGTGATGTCGATTGCTGACGTTTGTGCTCCCCGGTCGCAAACACTCGCCAGTGAGTCGCTGTGGCGGTTTTTCTGATAAGGGAGGCTCCAGTCTTGGGAGCTCGGTGGCGCCATAAGGCATCCCCATCGGCACCCTTGCTTCCTTCTAGGACTTCGACATGTGCGTCGCAGCTGGTTGGATCTGCGGCAGCTTCAATGAGGAGGTTCTATTCCACCGACGTGGAAGAAAGATCAACGCGTCGCGTCTCCAGCAATCGTCCAGGCACGATGGCAGAATTTGCTGATCGTCCGCCGCGCATCATCCGGTAGTGTGATTTTGATCTGTCGTATTCGTTCGGCTCGAAGATCTTCGACAGCATTCCGATCACGTCATGTCGTTGAGCGAATATGTTTTCGGCACTGCACCACAAGGGATATATGCGGGCAGTGCTTGGGATGTGTGAGATGTAAAAGTGTAGATTTATCTACATTCGCTTCCGATCGGTCACGGCGCGAGCTTTTGGCGTAGTAACGCGATGCGCCGTCAGCATTTCAATGTTGTCAGATTCCCAAAATCATCGAAATCGGCTCATTGTGACAACATAGCGTAAACGTTTGACAACATTGCGCAACGAAAATGGACGTTTTCAACGGTTTCAAAGTCGACTATGTTGCATCGAACTGGCTGTTTTGATCGATTTTGGACGGCAATGTTGTCACATAGTAATGCTTTCCGGGTTGAATGTAAACGTCATGGATCAATCTTAGGTTGTATTAACCAAGGCGACTAACAAGATTTTCGGCGTTCAAGTGCGTGTAGCGCTTCAGCATCGACAACTCCTTGTGACCGGAGATTGTGCTGACTTCCATGATATTCAAACCCAGCTCAAAGAAACGGCTGACGGCTTCGTGGCGTAGGTCGTGGAACTTCAGGTCCACAATGCCTGTGCGCTTAATCACGCGCTTCCACGTCTGATCAAATGCCGAGATAGTCATACCAAACGGGGTAGATTGATCTACGCTATCGCACTGCTTCAATGTCATCAGAGTTTCATAGGCTCGTTTTGACAGCGGAACCTCTCGGCTGGTTCCGTTCTTGGTCATCGCCAATGAGATCACCCGGCGATTGTGCGAGATGTCGCTCCATTTGAGTCCCAGAAGCTCACCACGGCGCATTCCGGTCTCAATGGCTACAATGACCAGCGCACGGAAGCATTCGACTCTACCGTCGTCACAGGCGGTTAGTAAGCGCTGCTCTTCGGAAGTAGTGAGACGGCGTGAGCGTGCATTGTTAATGGTCGGTCGCCGGATCATCTTCACGACGTTCTGGGCGAGGGGATAGCCCCAATCACGCATGGCGACGTCCAGCACGTGGCTGAGGATAGCAAGCTCACGAACGGCGGTGGCTGGCTTGACCGTCTTCAGGCGCTCGTCCCTGAACGATGCAATGTCTTGCTGAGACAGCCCGACCAGCGTTCGGTAAGCAAGTTCATTACGCTGAAGCACGCCGAGGCGCTGTATCTCTTGCGTAGCGCCGCGCTTGGCTGGTGATACTTCTTCGGCGTATCGTTTCATCAGTGCGCCGAGTGTTGTGCTTTCAAGAATGCGCGTGTCTGGTGCAGCGCCGAACTTGTCGACCTGGCTTTCCAACTCACGCGCCCACTTCTCGGCTTCGGTCTTGCTGTCGAATGATTTGCAGCGTGGTTTCATTCCACGTCTGCGGACCTGCGCTTGCCAGCGTCCTCTGAGCTTCCGTATCGTTGCCATGTAATCTCCAATAGATATTGAAGATTACGCGTAGGACGCCCCGGAGGGGGAGCCAAGGATCCAAATTCATTTATTCATATTATTGTAAATATAAGTATGGTCTAAGTCCCTCTTGTCAAAAAGGGAGAAAACATATGATTCGTAAATTGTTGTTCACATCAGTATTTCTTTTGCCAGTGAGTGCTATAGCTCAAGAATTACCGACATCGCCTTATTTGCCAATCGAATTAGCCGTGAAGTCAGCACAGGCTGCGCTTGAGGCGTGTGGTGCGAAAGGCAGCAATGTTAGTGTTGCTATCGTAGGGCGTGACGGCAGCACTAAGACACTACTAAAAGCTGACAACTCTGGCCCTCACACCGGCTCAAGTGCTGAAGGTAAGGCGTTTACTTCTGCTGCACTAGGACGCGATACAGCTGGACTAGCAGGGTTTATCGCAGCAGAGCAGGCAAATGCTGGAATGCGCGATATGGATCCGCGTATGGTCATTCAGGCTGGCGGACTCCCGATCAAGATCGGTGATGCTCTGGTTGGTGGTATTGGCGTGGGTGGTGCTCCTACAGGCGCAATTGACGCCGAATGCGCGGTTTCTGGGCTTAAAGCCATTGGTGCAACTGTTCCCGAGTGATCTTAAAGATGCTTACTTAGCAATCCGCTATCCAGCGGGTTGCTTTCATAGCGGCATGTGAATTTTCAAAACGATAAGGCACCATGCTGTTCTTGCATACCATAGCAAGTGCTCGCATCGCTGGCTGGTGCGCTTGCCGCGATGTAGATCGATCGGCCAATTTGCGGTCTCGGCGCTGATTTCGGAGTGCTCTCAGTGGCTTTCATGCGTCGTCTGCAAACCTGGCGTTGCTCTTAGCTTTCGTATCGTAGCCATATTGATCTCCGGTAATGTTTGAAGATCACGCGTAGGACGCCCCGGGCGGGGAGCCGAGTATTATCCCGACCGCCGACAACGGAAGTCCAATTGGAAGGTGATTTTGCTTGATCCAGATGTGGACCTAAATTCCCAACACGGGGCTATCGTTCCATAGCGTTGATCAGCTCGATATCATTTCGCGCATCTACCACCTTGATATCGCTCTCGCGAAACAGTTCTATCGCTTCCAAGAAGGCCTGTTTACGTTTTGAGGAATCTTTTGGCCCTTCGACTGCAACGACCACGTCCGGTGGGAGCTTGTCCTTCAATCGATTAATGGTGAACAGCCATTTATTACCGTGGTCAAGAATACGTGTTGGTTCATCCTGGCCGAGATAAATAGGCTTCAAAACCCTAAGAGGCGTATTTTGGACAATTTCCACAAACGGGAATTTCGCTGAGTAAACTCCATCTGAGAACGCCATAGGCTTGAAATGGCGACCAATGTCTTGCAGTTTCAGAATTCCTCGGACGTGCTTTTCCAATAAACCTTCACGATAAATAGAGCCAGCAAAAGTCCTTCTGACATAATAGTTGAATAGCTCGTCGAGCTTAGCTGTAGGATTTTCAGTTATCGCAAAACGGACGTCGCTGAATCGGATCACCCCTTCGCGATCCTTTGTCAGCGCATGAAAAAGATGCTCGGCGTTGTCGCTTGGCTCGAACTCAAAGCGACCTTGCCCGCTCCCTGTATGACCGGCGAGATCTCTTATCCGCTTAAGTTCTACATAGTAGCTCTTTAGGACGCCGCGAATAGTCGCTGCCTCAACGCTATCGAAGAAGCTTGTCAGCCTGCTAAGGCGTCTAGTCTCTATTCTAAAGTCCAGATAGCCCATTCTCGGCGCGACGAGCACTATACCGATGTTAGCGAATTCTTCCGTTTCGATGTGTGGCTGGAAACGGATTATCGCATAGCTTACAGCATGCTTTCTCATGTTCGTTCCCAAAACGCTGGCTTCCGATGTCGCTTCAGTGTGCTCTCAATACGGTCTAGCGACAAGTTAATATCGACCGTGCATGCGTCGTCTACATAGTGCCACCGCTCTGGGATGTCACCAAGGATCTGGGGTAAATCTATCAAAGCTTCTTCAAACCTTGCATTATGACGGTCCTGCAGATCCTTGTGGTCGCAAATTTCAAACAGTGAACTACGAAATATATGGCTTTGAAGTTGTGAATGAAGCGTTACTTCTTCGTCGAAGGCCAAATTATGATCGATTACAACAAGTCGGTGTGTTGTCTCCGACCAAAGGAGATTAGGATTTCCGCCTGAGTCGGTCAGCGTGCGGTCTCCGTTTTGAATCCACCAATCGAACGCAGCGATCTCGAGTTTCAACTCTGCCGGAGCCTGATGGATGTTGACGAAAGACATTTCATTAGCGCTCTCGACATTCTCGGAGCCGAAAAGTAAACCGAATCCAAGGTCCCGCAAGGCTCCAATACGGCCAGCTTCATACAGCTCCTGCGGAACTGTGACGATACAAAAACGCGGAACAGGCAAACCGAGGCGTAAAGCAAGTTGGCCCGCAACCCACTCTTTAACTAGTGAGTCGTAACCGGCCCCTTTTCCCTTAACAAAATAGAGTTTTCCATCCGAGCCACGGCAGATGTAAGGCTCGGTTGCCCCCTGCTCAGAACGCCTCAGCACTTCATTGATCTCGATCGGCATTGGTCCCCACGCACGCCATACAATAGCAAGCGTTTAGATCACATAGTAACGAGAAGTCCAAGAGGAAGAGTGTGCCTTGAGCGTGGCCCTTGATTGGAGACAAACGCTGATCCGCGCAGGGATATCCCAACGAGTAAGTCGAATTTCTTGTAAGTATTTGATTTAACAGATTAAAATGGCGGAGAGGGTGGGATTCGAACCCACGGTGGAGTTACCCCCACGCCGCATTTCGAGTGCGGTACTTTCGACCACTCAGCCACCTCTCCGCATGGTGCACTACGGTAAAAACGATCAAAAAATCGTACCGTTTGTAAGCATCTAAAGCGAATGCTAAGTGTGTAGCGGCTCAATAACGGGCTAAGCAGAATTAGACAAGAGCTAATTTGCATTCCGGCACGAAAATTCTTGACTTTTCCGCTGCCTCATACCTATAAGCACCTGACTTTATGCGTGGACCATTCCGCGTCTATTGTTTTGATTGGAGATTTTCGGTTTTCCGGGCTCTGATCAGGAGGCCAGGCGGCCTCCAAATCAACCGACTGATAAAAAGACGGCCCGTGCCCAGGGCGCTTGCGTTAAAGGGTATGAGAGCTGGACCGAACGACCCGAAAGGAAAACAAATGTTCGCAGTCATTAAGACTGGTGGCAAGCAGTACCGCGTTGCCGCAAATGACCTGATCAAGGTCGAAAAAGTTGCTGGTGAAGCCGGTGACATCGTAGAATTTGCAGAAGTTCTGATGGTTGGTTCGACCATTGGTGCGCCAGTTGTTGCAGGCGCTCTGGTAACGGCAGAAGTCGTTGAACAGGGTCGTGCTCGCAAGGTTATCGCGTTCAAGAAGCGTCGTCGTCAGAACTCCAAGCGTACCCGCGGTCATCGTCAGGAACTGACGACCATCCGTATCTCGGAGATCCTCACCGATGGTGCGAAGCCTTCCAAGAAGGCAGAAGCCAAGAAGTCCGCTCCGAAGGCAGACGCCGCTCAAGGCGAAGCCGCAAAGCCAAAGAAGGCAGCGCCTAAGAAGGCTGCAGCCAAGGCCGAGTCGGCTGAGTAAGTAGAAGAGATAAAGGAGAAATCCAATGGCACACAAAAAAGCTGGTGGTTCGTCGCGTAACGGTCGCGATTCAGAGTCGAAGCGCCTTGGCGTGAAGAAGTTTGGTGGCGAAGCTGTTGTTTCTGGCAACATCATCGTGCGTCAGCGCGGCACCAAGTGGCATCCGGGCGCCAATGTTGGCCTCGGAAAAGACCATACTATTTTTGCAACCGTAGAAGGTTCTGTTGCTTTCCGTAAGAAAGCCAACGGCCGTACCTACGTGTCGGTTAACCCGATCGCGGAAGCAGCAGAGTAAGCCGGACCTCTATAAAGTACCGGCGTCCCATGGACCCGGTACATATGGCGACCTGCCAGAAGATCGAAGGGAAGATGGGACAACCATCTTCCCTTTTTTCATCTGGAGGACAGACCAATGGTCATAGACGTTTTAGAAGAAGATTCTTACGAGAGCTGTAGTGAGCGGGAGGCCAGTTATGCTGATCTCTCGCCCGGTTTAGATTGCCCCGTTCTCGTCACCGAACGGCTGGTGCTTCGCCCGCCGCATACCGAAGACGTGGATGCAATTTCCTATCTTGCCAATAACACTCGCGTCTCCGCTATGCTCGCCCGTATGCCACACCCATACACCCGCGAAAATGCCGTGGAGTTTGTCGAGCGCGTGCGAAAAGGCGAGATGGGCAATTGCATATACGCCATCACCCAAGCCGAAACCGGCATATTTATGGGCTGTTGCGGCATTCATGCGCATAAACACGGTGACGGACTGGAGATCGGCTACTGGCTGGGCGAACCCTATTGGGGGCACGGCTTTGCCACCGAAGGCGCGCATGCGCTGATTGATCTGGCTTTTCGTGCAACACCTATTGAGAGGCTGCATGTCTCGTGCCGCGTCAGCAATGACGGCTCGCGCCGTGTCATCCATAAATGCGGTTTCCAGTTCAGCAGCATGGGCATGGCGGATTCGCTTGCGGTCGGCAATGTTCCGGTTGAACGCTATGTCCTGGATCGCCGGACATGGATCGGCCTGAGAAGCTGGCAGTCGTAAATATAATAAGAGGCCCTGTGGTTATAGCCACAGGGCTAATCATGGGGAATAAAATGACTGACACTGATACGCTCAACCGTGACCGGATCACGTTGCGCGCGCTCGACAAGGGTGATCTGCATCGTTTTCGCGCAATCAGGCTTTCGGCTCTGCAGCTTGCGCCGCAGGCGTTCGGATCAAGTTTTGAGGAAGAAAATGCATATTCCGACAGTGTTTTTGCGCGACGTCTGGAACAGGTAAACGGCAATGTGATTTTTGGTGCCTTTGATGGCGAGAACCTGCTGGGTATTGCAGGCCATCACCGGCATGAACGCAAATCCGAACGGCACCGGGGCACCTTGGTCAGTGTTTATGTAACACCGGAAGCGCGCGGCTTTAACCTCGGCAAGGCGCTCGTTCAGGAAGTGATTGAACATGCGGCGGCGCATGTTGTGATACTGGATGCGAAAGTCGTTGCTTCCAATGATCCTGCCAAGCGGATTTATCATGCGCTTGGTTTCAAGACTTATGGCGTGGAAGTGAAGTCGCTTTTCGTTCAAGGGCAGTATCTTGATCAGGAACTTCTCTATATCGATTTCAGCGATCCGGCATGGAATCTCGTTTTAGGCTGAAAACCTTATGTTTCTGCTGTTTGCAGGACAACGGTTTTGCTGTAATTGCAATGCGAATTGCGCTGGATTTGGCGCGGTTCCAAAGTTTAAGGCGCAAGTTGCGTCACAAGAGGTAAGTTCAATGAAATTTCTCGATCAGGCCAAGATCTATATCTGCTCCGGCAATGGCGGAGCGGGGGCTGTATCGTTTCGCCGCGAGAAGTTTCTTGAATTCGGCGGTCCTGATGGTGGCGATGGCGGCCGAGGCGGCGATGTCTGGGTAGAAGCCGTTAATGGTCTCAACACCCTGATTGATTATCGCTATCAGCAGCATTTCCGCGCCAAAACCGGTATGCATGGCATGGGCCGCAATATGACCGGCGGCAAGGGTGATGACGTCATTCTTAAAGTGCCGGTCGGCACGCAGATTTTTGAAGATGATGATGAGACGCTGATCTGCGACATCACTGAAGTCGGCCAGCGCTATCGTTTGGCCAAGGGTGGCAATGGTGGTTTTGGCAATCTGCATTTCACCACGTCCAGAAACCGTGCCCCCCGTCGTGCCAATCCTGGACAAGAAGGTATCGAACGCATCATTCGGCTGCGACTGAAACTGATTGCTGATGCGGGTCTGGTTGGATTGCCAAATGCTGGCAAGTCCACATTTCTTGCCAGCGTGACAGCTGCTAAGCCAAAGATTGCCGATTATCCCTTCACCACGCTGCATCCGAACCTTGGTGTGGCGCGCGTCGATGCGCGTGAATTTGTAATCGCCGATATTCCGGGTTTGATCGAGGGTGCCAGCGAAGGAATCGGACTTGGTGACCGTTTCCTTGGGCATGTTGAGCGTACGCGTGTGCTGCTGCATCTGGTGTCGGCGCAGGAAGAAGATGTGGCGAAGGCTTACACCGTCATTCGTGGAGAGCTTGAAGCCTATGAGCATGGCCTAGCTGAAAAGACGGAAATCGTAGCGCTCTCGCAGATCGATACGCTTGATCCCGAGGCACGCAAAGCCAAGATAAAAGCGCTGAAAAAGGCTTGCGGACGTGATCCTCTGCTGCTGTCTGCTGTCAGTCATGAAGGTCTGAACGACACGTTGCGTCAGCTTGCAGCCGTTATTGATCAAAGCCGTGCAGCGGAAGCAGGCGCTGTCGAAGAAGAATAACAGGTGAAGATGCGGCGCAGGAACTCAATACATGCTGAAACAACTCAAAGACTATCGCCGCATCGTTATTAAAATTGGGTCTGCGCTTCTCGTGGATCGTGCAACTGGCCTCAAACAGAGCTGGCTTGAAAGCCTTGGGCAGGACATCGCCAACCTTTCGCGTGCGGGTGTTGAAGTGCTGGTTGTTTCCTCCGGTGCTATTGCGTTGGGACGCACGGTTTTAGGTCTGCCGAAAAAATCTTTGAAGCTTGAGGAAAGTCAGGCTGCTGCGGCGGCTGGTCAGATCGCATTGGCCAAAGCATATGCCGATGTGCTTGGCGGCCATGGCGTGAAGTCGGGCCAGATTCTACTGACCCTGTCGGACACAGAAGAGCGCCGCCGTTATCTCAATGCGCGTGCGACCATCGAAACGCTGTTGAAGCTTGGCGCAGTGCCGATCATCAACGAGAATGATACGGTCGCAACAACCGAAATCCGCTATGGCGATAATGATCGTCTGGCAGCGCGTGTTGCCACCATGATGGGCGCTGATCTTCTCATTCTTTTGTCGGACATTGACGGGCTTTATACGGCGCCGCCACATAAAGACCCGAACGCGCAGTTCATCCCGCTTGTTGCATCCATTACTCCGCAGATAGAAGCCATGGCGGGTGCTGCTGCATCAGAGCTGTCGCGCGGTGGCATGAAGACCAAGCTTGATGCAGGCAAGATTGCCAATGCAGCCGGTACGGCGATGATCATTACCTCTGGCACGCGTATGGCAC
The DNA here is from genome assembly GCF_002252445.1 of Brucella thiophenivorans. Lineage (GTDB taxonomy): Bacteria > Pseudomonadota > Alphaproteobacteria > Rhizobiales > Rhizobiaceae > Brucella > Brucella thiophenivorans. The sequence goes on along the minus strand of NZ_NNRJ01000012.1, from coordinate 194,955 downwards.
CGCTTTCCGCGATCGATCGCGGCGAACGTGCGACTTTGTTCGAGCCTTCTAACGCGCCGGTCAACGCCTGGAAAACATGGATTTCCGGCAATCTAGAACCCGCTGGCCGTTTGACAGTTGACGCGGGAGCTGCCAAGGCACTGAAATCTGGCAAGTCGCTGTTGCCTGCCGGTTTGAAGGAAATCGAAGGTCAGTTCGAGCGCGGTGACACGGTTGCTGTCTTGAATGAGGATGGTCGTGAAATCGCACGCGGTCTGATTGCTTATGATGCGGATGATGCGCGCAAGATTGCCGGGCATAAAAGCGATGAGATCAGTGCCATTCTTGGTTATGATGCGCGCAGCGCCATGATCCATCGCAATGATCTTGTGGTGCGCGGCGTGAATGCGCTGAAGACTGAAGAAGTTTAAGGGGGGAGAGGATGCTGACATACGTGGATGCCGGGAAAGACATTGCAACCATCATGGCAGAGGTAGGTCGCAAGGCCAAAGCTGCAGCAACCCCTCTTTCCATAGCAAGCGAAGATCAGAAGAACAAAGCGCTTCTCGCCAGCGCCGATGCTGTACTTGCAAGTCGCGATGACATTCTTGCAGCCAACAAGCTCGATCTTGCCAATGCCGCCCAAAGCGGAATGGCTGCTTCTTTCGTCGACCGTCTAAAGCTTGATGACAGCCGTATTCAGGCAATTGCCGATGGTATCCGTGCCATCGCGGCTTTGCCTGATCCTGTGGGCGAAGTCATTGCCGAATGGGATCGTCCTAATGGTTTGCATATTGAGCGTGTTCGCACGCCGCTTGGCGTGATTGGCGTGATTTATGAAAGCCGCCCCAATGTGACGGCAGATGCGGGTGCCTTGTGCCTTAAGGCTGGCAATGCAGTGATCCTGCGTGGCGGTTCGGATTCTGCGCATTCATCGGCGGCAATCCACAAGGCGCTTGTGAGCGGGCTTGAAGCGGGCGGACTGCCTGCGGATGCCATCCAGATTGTACCGGTGACAGATCGTGCAGCGGTTGGCGAAATGCTCAAAGGTCTGAATGGTGCGATTGATGTGATCGTACCACGCGGCGGCAAAAGCCTTGTTGCGCGGGTGCAGTCGGAAGCACGTGTACCGGTCTTCGCGCATTTGGAAGGCATCTGCCATCTCTATATCGATAAGTCTGCTGATCTTGATATGGCGCGGGCGATTGCGCTCAACTCCAAAATGCGTCGCACTGGAATTTGCGGTTCTGCTGAAACGCTGCTGGTAGACCGTGGAGTGGCCAGCACTCATCTAGTGCCGATTTTGCAAGATCTAGCTGCTAAGGGCTGTGAAATTCGCGCTAGCGATGAGGTGCTCGAACTTTATGCAGATGGAAAACCAGCGACAGAACAAGATTGGTCGACCGAATACCTTGATGCGATTATTTCCGTGAAACTGGTTGATGGCGTCTCAGATGCAATTGCGCATATCGGGCAATATTCATCGCATCACACCGAAGCGGTTATCACTGAGGATGCAGAGGTTGTCGCCCGTTTCTTCAACGAGATCGACTCGGCCATTCTTTTGCACAATGCGTCGACGCAATTTGCGGATGGTGGCGAGTTTGGCATGGGCGCGGAAATCGGCATTGCTACCGGAAAAATGCACGCGCGTGGTCCGGTCGGTGTCGAACAGCTAACCTCATTTAAATATCGTGTTCATGGCAATGGTCAGGTTCGGGGCGGATGAAATTCGGCTTTGGCCTGCACGCTTTAAAAGCCAGATACCCAGACGTTGATGCGCATTATCTGCGCATGCCACATGTCGAAAAGGGTATGACGGTTGGCCTGTTCGGTGGCTCGTTCAATCCGCCGCATGGTGGACATGAACTGGTCGCAGAAATTGCGATAAGGCGGCTGAAACTGGATCAGCTATGGTGGATGGTCTCACCCGGCAATCCGTTGAAAGACAGTCGGGAACTGGCAGCGCTTTCCGAACGGCTTAAGCTTAGCGACGACGTGGCAAGTGATCCGCGCATTAAGGTGAGCGCGCTGGAGGCGGCATTCAATGTGCGCTATACAGCCGATACTTTGGCACTGATCCAGAAAGCCAATCCCGGCGTGCATTTTATCTGGGTGATGGGCGCGGATAATCTCGCATCGTTTCATCGCTGGCAGCGTTGGCGTGAAATTGCGCAAAATTTCCCTATCGCTGTGATTGACCGTCCGGGCTCAACGCTTGCCTATTTGTCGTCACGGATGGCGCAGACCTTTTCGTCCAGTCGCGTCGATGAGCACTATGCGCCATTGCTTGCGCGTCGCGCGCCGCCAGCATGGACCTTTATCCATGGGCCGCGCTCGACATTGTCTTCAAGCGCGCTGCGTAAACAAAAATCGAAAAAGTGAACAGGTTCATCAAGCCAAAACTCTTGAAAGAATGCAGGGACTCTGCCTATCTTACGTATGTACGGTGCTTATCACTGCCGTACTTCGTTGTTCTTGTTGAAAGGAAATACACTGAGAACAGCACTTGAGAAGAAGGCTCACCACGCGCCTTCACCGGTCGGGATGAACGAAACAGCTTTCGTGTCCCAGACCTTCGACGCGGCTTTGGCCAGTCTCGAAAACTCCAAAGCAGAATCCATCATCCCCATCGACATTCGCGGAAGATCTTCGATCGGCGATTTTATGATCGTCGCCTCTGGTCGTTCGCATCGCCATGTGGCGGCTGTCGCTGATCATCTTTTACAGGCTCTTCGTGAAATGGGCTGCAAAGATATTCATGTCGAAGGACTTGAGGGCGGTGATTGGGTTCTCATCGATACAGGCGATATTGTCGTCCACATCTTCCGTCCGGAAATCCGTGATTTCTACAATCTGGAAAAGATCTGGATCAACGACGATATTGAAGATCAGCGCGCATCGGGAACGGTGCACTGATCAAGTCGTAAAGAGGACGTGATGCGTGTGAGTGTATTTGCCGTGGGCCGGATGAAAGCCGGCCCCGAGCGGGAGTTGGTCGAGCGTTATTTTGACCGCTTTTCCAAGGCCGGGCCACCATTGGGGCTCGAATTTGCGGGTGTGAATGAGATACCCGAAAGCCGTGGACAGACGGTGGAATTGCGTAAGGCTGAGGAAGCGCAGCGCATTCACGAGGCTCTCGATCATGGAGCAGCGCTTATTCTTATGGATGAGCGCGGCAAGGCGCTTGGCTCAGAAAAATTTGCCGAGCGCATTGGCCGTATGCGCGATGACGGCAAGCGGCAGTTGATTGTCGCGATTGGCGGACCAGACGGGCACGATCCAGCTTTGCGCTCGCGTGCCGATCTGGTTCTGGCGCTGGGTGAACTCACATGGCCGCATCAGATCGCACGTATTTTGATTGCTGAGCAATTATATCGGGCCGCAACAATTCTTGCAGGCCACCCGTATCATCGGTCCTAGTCTTATCATGTTTTTTCAATAGGTGGTGCATCAGGCCGCGCTTTGGCCTGATCTCGTAACTGCCTCGTTTGTCGCCTTTAGAAATTCATGACGGACATAAATCCTACTGAGAATCCACCCCAAATCGCTTTCGTGACAGATCGCGGTTTTTTGAAACCAACCCTTGTCGCGATGTGGGGCGTGTTACGTCACCTGTCGGTGCCGGGGATTATTCATTTCTGGGGCGATGGGCTGAGTGATCAGGATTGGGAAGCCGTCAAGCGCGTTGCGATGACAAACCCTTCCGTAAGTTTACGTTGTCTCATGCTCAGCGCTGATGATCTCGATGGTGCAAAAGGCCCGACCGAACATATTTCAGCGGCGTCCATGGGGCGGCTGCATATTCCTACCCACATTTCGGGGCGTGTTCTTTATATCGATGGCGATACGCAGGTGGTCGGCGACGTCGCACCGCTTTTCTCACTTGATCTCAATAGTTGTCCGATTGGTGCGGTGCGAGATTGTGTGGTGGCAAAGTGGTCGGTACGTAGTCTGAAAGTCCGCGAGAAATCCATGTCCCGTGTCCGTGAGCTGCAAGGGCTGATGGCGCAAAGCGATATATCTCGCTATTTTAATTCCGGTGTTCTGCTGCTCGATACGGATGCTATACGGGCAGAGCCGGAACTGCATCAGGCCATGCATGATCTTGTTCGTGCATCTGCTTGCCCGTTGGGTGATCAGGACCATCTCAACAATGTGTTTCGCGGTCGAGTTCATTTGCTTAACCCGGCTTATAATTCGTCATGGAGACAGTCCGGCAGGCAGCGCCGACATATAGCCCGGCTTGGCGGTGAGGTTGAGGAACGAAAGCCTGTCCCTGATATTATCATTCACTTCCACGGCGCAGAAAAGCCATGGAAAAACCCGCGTCGCGATCTTTGGAAGCGGCGTGCGCGTGCAGTCTGGCACTATCGCCGCGAGATGCAGGAATATGTGAGGGCCTATCCTGATTTAGCGCCCTAACGATTTTGGCTAATAAGTCCAGTTCCGCTGGTAGATCGCGCCCTTGAGCGTAAAGCGATTACCGGTCTGCGGATTGAGAACGCTCACACCATTTGCAACTTGCGCCACGACTTCAAGCCCAAGCTCTTCGAGTGCAGACAGAATAGCTTTTTGATCAGGCACTGCGGAGGCTGCGATTTTTTCGCATATATAAGTGTGAACGTAGCTGCGTCCCTGACGCCAGTCGGAAGCAATTGCGCAAAGTTCTGGTGTCATTAATTTAGCCCCCGTTGCCTTGTTTTCCTTACAGAGAGATTTGTCACATATCCAGCCTTGGCCGAAAATTCCTGACAGTGTCACTATGGCTAACAATTCCTTAATGCTCTGCGGCTAGTTTTGGCCTTGTTTCTTCCTGATATAGCGCACCATGAATTCTGTTCGCCCTTTCACAACGCCCAATCTCCCTGCTTTTTTGCGGGTTGGCTTTGTTGCGGCCAGTTTTCTGGTTTCAGGTCAGCAGGCTTTTGCGCAGGAAGTGCTTCAGCAGCAGCGCGAACAGGCTGCAAGTGAATATGAGCAGCTAACCACCGAGTTGTCGGTTACCGGCGACAAGCTCAAACAGCTTGAAGGTGAGGTGGCAAACCTCAAGAAAGATCAAACGACGATTACGGCTGCATTGATACAGTCCGCCAAGACGGACAAGAAATTGCAGCAGGATATTGCCGAGAGTGCCGACAAGCTTGAATCCCTTCGGGAACAGGAAGACGGCATTCGGAGTTCGCTGCGCGCGCGTCGCGGTGTTCTGGCCGAAGTTCTGGCAGCGCTCCAGCGCATGGGGTTGAACCCGCCGCCTGCGATCCTCGTACGGCCTGATGATGCGCTGGCATCTGTGCGCAGTGCAGTGCTTCTGGGGGCGGTCGTGCCGGAAATGCGCGAGCAGGTGGAAGAGCTGACCAGCGATCTTCACGACATGCAGCGCGTTACTGCCTCCATCACGCAGGAGCAGGAAAAGCTGAAAGAGACGCGCACAGCACAGGCCGAAGAACAAAAGCGTCAATCACTTCTTCTTGAAGAAAAGAAGAAACTGCAATCTCAATCCGAGCAGGAAATCGAAGCGCAACGCATGCGTTCACAAGAACTGGCAGCGAAAGCCGGCAGTCTCAAAGAGCTGATCGACGGGCTTGATAAGCAGATGGCAGGCGTGCGCGATGCAGCCGATGCTGCACGTCACGCAGAGGCTGAACGGCTTGCAAAAGCACAGGAAAAGGCTGGAGAAGCAACGCCAGACGTGAACCGTTTGCAGTCGCAGCTTGATTTTGCGTCGCTGCAAGGACGGCTTGCATTGCCTGCTGCGGGCAAGACAATCCGCCATTTTGCTGAAAAAGACGGCGTTGGTGGCAACATGATGGGGCAGGTGATCGAAACCTTGCCCGCTGCCACGATTACGTCACCTTCCGATGGCGTTGTACTCTACGCAGGTATATTCAGATCTTATGGACAACTCTTGATCCTTGATGCTGGCAATGGCTATCATATCGTGATGGCAGGCATGGGTCGAATCGACGTAGCACAAGGTCAGTTTGTGCTTGGCGGAGAGCCGGTGGGTGCAATGGGCGAAAAACTTCTCGCAAGTCTTGCGCCTATAGAGGTGGGCAATGGTGCGCCATTGCTTTACATTGAGTTTCGAAAAGATGGAAAACCCGTTGATCCGGCCCCATGGTGGTCCGAGCGGCTTTCTGGAAGGACACAAAATGATACGTAAACTGTCGCTGCTGTTCGCCGGAGCCCTTATGGGGGCGTCAGCCATGGTGATGGTTCAGGGCGCACCTGCTTCCACGGCCTTTGCGGCAGCGGGTAAAGACAGCGATGTCTATAAGGACCTGGCTCTCTTCGGTGATATTTTCGAGCGTGTGCGTCAGCAATATGTGACGCCGCCTGATGACAAGAAGCTGACCGAAAGCGCGATCAACGGCATGTTGACGTCGCTTGATCCGCATTCCTCCTATCTCAACCCGGAAGCCGCGCAAGATATGCGCGTGCAGACCAAGGGCGAGTTTGGCGGTCTTGGCATTGAAGTAACGATGGACAACGATCTTGTGAAGGTCATTGCGCCAATTGATGATACGCCAGCCTCGAAGGCCGGTGTTCTTGCAGGCGATTTGATCAGCAAGATCGACGGTCAGGAAGTTCGCGGCCTTAGTCTCGCCGATGCCGTTGAAAAGATGCGCGGTGAAGTCGGCTCGCCGATCGAACTCACCCTTATTCGTCAGGGCGCTGACAAGCCAATCGTGCTTAAGATTGATCGCGCTGTCATCAAGGTTAAGGCGGTTCGTTCGCGCGTCGAGAATGATGTCGGCTATCTGCGTGTGATCTCCTTCACTGAACAGACTTCGGAAGATCTTAAGAAGGCGATCAAGGACATTCAGGAAAAGCTTCCGGGCGATAAGCTTAAGGGCTATGTGCTTGACCTTCGCCTCAATCCGGGTGGTCTGCTTGACCAGGCGGTCGCTGTTTCAGATACGTTCCTTGACAAGGGCGAAATCGTCTCGACCCGTGGCCGTGACCCGCAGGATGTAACCCGCTTTGACGCACGCAAGGGTGACCTTGTCGATGGCAAGCCGGTGATCGTGCTGATCAATGGCGGTTCGGCCAGTGCGTCGGAAATCGTTGCCGGTGCATTGCAGGATCATCGCCGTGCAACCGTGCTTGGCACGCAGTCTTTCGGTAAGGGTTCTGTGCAGACGATCATTCCGCTTGGTGAAAATGGATCGCTGCGTTTGACGACAGCGCTCTATTACACGCCGTCCGGCAAGTCTATTCAGGGCAAGGGCATTACGCCTGACATCAAGGTCGAACAGCCATTGCCGCCAGAAATGCTGGGCGAAGATGTGGTGCGCGGTGAGTCTGAGCTTAAGGGCCATATCAAGGGCAATGCCGAAGACGATCAGGGCTCGGGTTCCGCAGCCTATGTTCCGCTTGAAGCCAAGGATGACGTTCAGCTGAATGAAGCACTGAAGCTTCTGCGCGGTGAAGTGGCCAATGCTGCGTTCCCGCCAGACCCGAAAAAAGCTGTTCTGAACTGATCAGCAAGCAAGCTTGAATAAGACAATTAACGCGGGAGTTACGACTTCCGCGTTTTGTTTTTGTCGCATATCTATGGTTTGAAATAGAGCGTTTCCGATATTGATTGAATTGGGAGAAGTGCTCTATCCATTTTTAGCATTATCCCACGCAAAACCGTTTTGCACTTTTGCTGGAAATGCTCAGATTATACGGAGAATAGGATGTCAAAGCGTAAAGGTCTGGTCGATCCTGAAAGCCTGCCTTACCGACGCTGTGTCGGCTTGATGGTGCTTAACAAGGCCGGTCTGGTATGGGCCGGGCGGCGTATTGTCATTCCGGGTGACGAGATGGATGGGGCGACGCAGCTCTGGCAGATGCCGCAGGGCGGTATCGACAAGGGCGAAGACCCCGCAGTCGCATCCTTGCGTGAGCTCTACGAGGAAACCGGCATGAAGTCGGTGTCGCTGCTTGAAGAAGCCCCCAACTGGATCAATTACGATCTGCCGCCACATCTGGTCGGTCAGGCGCTTAAGGGCAAATATCGCGGTCAGACGCAAAAATGGTTTGCCTATCGCTTTGAAGGAGACGAGGACGAAATCGCAATCAACCCGCCGCCCGGAGGTCATACGGCGGAATTTGAAGAATGGGCGTGGAAGCCGATGCAGGAACTTCCCGATCTGATCGTGCCTTTTAAGCGTAAGGTTTACGAAGAAGTCGTGAGCGCTTTCCGGCATCTGGCACCGTAAAAACCAAGGCCACTTGCCTCCTAGGCCGACTCATTGTCAACTGATCTCAGATGCGTCGGGGACGCGTTGTGAGAGGGAGAGTTGCTTATGGACGGTATGAGTCTTCTCGTATTTCTTTTCGTTGGTCTTGTTGCCGGTTGGCTTGCAGGCAAGATCGTGCAGGGTGGCGGTTTCGGCCTTATCGGTAATATCATCGTCGGTGTGATCGGCGCTTTTTTTGCAGGTTGGCTGTTGCCGCGTCTCGGCTTTTCGGTTGGTGGTGGTATTATCGCTGCAATCGTGAACGCATTTATTGGTGCGGCCATACTTTTGATTATTCTGCGCATCGTTAAACGTGTTTGATGAAGCGCTTTAGAGCGCGTATCAATCTGATTGGATCAGATCGGCGCTCTAATCATTTGTTTGTACGCGCATCTTTGTCCGAAAGCCGTTTCACACTTTTCGGGATGCGCTTTCATCAATATGCTGGCCCGGTCATCCCAGACCGGGCTACCTCTTTTCAGTGCTTGGAAAAATGACACCGAAATCACAACTTTCTCTGGGGCTGGCGCTGACGGCTTGCGCAGGGTTTATTGATGCAATCGCCTTCCTCGAATTGGGTGGCTTCTTTGCGTCCTTCATGAGCGGCAACACCACACAGCTTGGTATTGCAATAGCCGGGCAGCCAGACGTGATGGGCAACGTCATCATATGGCTACCGGCTGCATTGATTGCGCTGTTTTTTGGCGGCGGATTTTTTGGAACACTGGCTGTTCGTGCCTATGGCAAAGCGGGCAGTGTGGCCGTGATGGCCACTGTTGCGGCGGTGCTTATCGTGATCTGTATCTTGCGGCACGAAGGACTGACGCTGATCTATCCGGTGCTGATGCTGGCTGCTGCAATGGGTGCGCAAAATGCCGCCGTGCAGCCGATTGGTTCAGCGCGCCTTGGTGTCACTTACGTAACAGGGACACTGTTTAACTCTTCAGCCGATCTTGCAGGCGCACTGCGGGGCGAGGTTCCACGCTGGCGCTGGTTGCAGCATTTTGCTGTCTGGTTTTCACTGATGATCGGCGCTATCTGCGGAGGCATGGGCCACTATTTCGTGGGCCTAGATGCGTTGTTGATGCCAACAGTTTTGATTGTTGTTGTGATGACGATTTACTGGCGCTCGAACTAAATAAAGAGCGATTTCTCATTTTCCACCAGCTCGGAAATAAGCGCTGACACCGCCGTAACGCGCCGCAGTGTTCGGGCGGATTCATGATAGGTCAGCCAATATGACCGGCGAATAAAGCGATCTTCGAGGACTGGCACAAGATCTGGATCGGCGCGCGCAATAAACGAATGCAATATGCCTATACCAGCACCGGCGCGGACGGCTTCCACCTGTCCAAGAGCGCTGGAAACTTCAAAGCCCGGCTTCCAGTCGCGGCTGATTTCCGGCGCATAGGCCAATGATGGGTTGATGACCAGATCTTCCACATAACCGATAAGCCGATGCTGGTTGAGGTCTTCGATGCTTTGTGGTGTGCCGTTTTCTTCCAGATAGGTGCGATGGGCAAAAAGGCCGAGCGTATAATCCACCAGCCTGCGCGCAATCAGCCTCCCCTGTTCAGGTCGTTCGACAGTGATGGCAATATCTGCTTCGCGGCGCGATAACGAAAATGAGCGCGGGACCGGCACAAGCTGAATGGTCAGATCGGGATATTGCTGTGTCAGCCGGGCAAGACGTGGTGCGAGAAACGTCACGCCAAAACCATCGGGCGCGCCAATGCGCACCGTGCCCGACACGGCAACATCGGCATTGCCAACCTGTGAGCGTGCCGACAACATTTCCGCTTCCATACGTTCTGCGGCAAGCAGGAATTCCTCACCCGCATGGGTCAGAGTTGAACCATTGGTGCGGCGGGTGAGCAGTGTCGTGGATAGGGCCGTTTCAAGCGCTGTCAGGCGGCGAGCAACCGTCGTGTGGTTGAGGCCAAGCCGTTTTGCGGCACCCAGAATCTGACCTGAACGCGCAACAGCCAGAAAAATGCGAATGTCATCCCAATTCATGGTGCTTTTGTCTCCGTATGATCCCGAAAACTGCTTCACAGTTTTCGGGATCATACGCGCTTGTACTATAAAAAATGCACAACGGATACGCTTTTCAGCGCCTTGCAATTGTGAATTTGCAGAGTCAGGATGGTGGCAACAACAGCAGATAAGAATCTGCTCAAGGAAACGGAACTCAGGGAGGTCTTTCCAATGCGCACTGTAGGACATTTTATCGGCGGCAAGCACGTTGCCGGAAAAAGCGGACGCACCACAGATATTTATCAGCCGCTTGACGGTTCGGTGCAGGGCACCGTTGCGCTTGCGACCAAGGATGAAGTCCGTGCAGCTGTTGAAAATGCCAAGGCTGCACAGCCAGCCTGGGCTGCAACCAATCCGCAGCGTCGCGTGCGTATTTTGCGCAAGTTCCTTGAACTGGTTGAAGCAGAATATGACAGCCTCGCTGAATTGCTGGCTCGCGAGCATGGGAAAACCATTGCTGACGCCAAGGGCGACATTCAGCGCGGTCTTGAAGTGGTAGAAGTGTGCCTCGGTTCTGCACATATGCTCAAAGGCGAGTTCACCGACAATGCCGGAACGGGTATCGATACCTATTCCATGCGTCAGGCGCTGGGCGTTGTTGCCGGTATCACGCCGTTCAACTTCCCGGCCATGATCCCGCTTTGGAAGGCTGGTCCAGCCATTGCTTGCGGTAATGCTTTCATTCTCAAGCCTTCGGAACGTGATCCAGGCGTACCAATGCGCTTGGCTGAATTGTTCATGGAAGCAGGTCTTCCAGCAGGCATTTTCAACGTCGTCAATGGTGACAAGGATGCAGTTGACGCACTTCTTGATGATCCAGACGTACAAGCTATCGGCTTTGTCGGCTCTACGCCAATTGCACAATATATTTATGGTCGCGGCTGCTCGAACGGCAAGCGCGTCCAGTGCTTTGGTGGTGCGAAGAACCACATGCTGATTATGCCGGATGCCGACATGGATCAGACGGTCGATGCGCTGATCGGTGCAGGTTACGGTTCGGCTGGCGAACGCTGCATGGCGATTTCGGTTGCAGTTCCTGTTGGTGAAGACACTGCAAATCGCCTGATGGAAAAGCTTATCCCACGCGTTGAAGCGCTGAAGATCGGTACTTCGACTGATAATTCTGCTGATTACGGCCCGCTGGTCTCCAAAGCAGCCCTTGATCGCGTGCGTGGTTATGTTGATCTCGGTGTTGAAGAAGGCGCAAAGCTCGTCGTCGATGGCCGTGGCTTCAAGATGCAGGGCTATGAAGACGGCTTCTATATGGGCGGCTGTCTGTTCGATAACGTAACGTCAGACATGCGTATCTATAAGGAAGAAATTTTCGGCCCGGTTCTCTCGGTGGTTCGCGCCAAGACCTATGAGGAAGCGCTCGCGCTGCCAAATGAACATGAATATGGCAATGGCGTTGCGATCTTCACCCGCGATGGCGATGCAGCACGTGATTTTGCAAGCCGCGTTCAGGTTGGCATGGTCGGCATCAATGTGCCAATCCCGGTTCCAATCGCTTACTACACCTTTGGCGGCTGGAAGGCTTCGGGTTTTGGCGATCTCAACCAGCACGGCCCGGATGCATTCCGCTTCTATACCAAAACCAAGACCGTCACCTCGCGCTGGCCGTCTGGTGTTAAGGATGGCGCGGAGTTCGTTATCCCAACCATGGCATAAGCCAAACAATTGTTATGTTGCGCGTCTTCGCTCTGCTGTGGACGCGCGCATCAATATCCTCCTCCAAGTAAGAAACCCTGCCGATGGTGCCCCCGCCATGTGGCGGGGTTTTCTTTTTATTGAGCGCTCGTTTGTGAAAAGACATCTACTTTTCGCTTTTGCGCGCTATGTAGAGGGTAGTCTTATAGCGATTATCAGGAGTGAGATTTATGAGCGGAAAAACCAACCATCGTATCGTTCTTGCATCGCGTCCCGAAGGTCGGCCAACGGCGGAAAACTTTCGGCTCGAAACAGGAACGATTCCTGAGTTGGGCGAAGGTCAGGTTCTGCTTAAAATCCGCTATCTCTCGCTTGATCCCTATATGCGCGGACGGATGAGTGCTGCAAAATCCTACGCCGCACCTGTCGAAATTGGCGATGTGATGGAAGGTGGCACGGTCGGCGAAGTTGTTGAAAGCAAAAGCGCTGGCTTTCTGCCTGGCGATTTTGTGCTCTCTTATTCTGGCTGGCAGAGCTATGCGGTTGCCGATGCGTCATCGTTGCGTAAGCTTGATCCAAAGCAGGTCTCCGTCACAACGGCGCTCGGCGTGATGGGCATGCCGGGCTTTACGGCGTATGCTGGCTTGTTGACCATCGGTCAGCCCAAGGAAGGCGAAACCGTTGCTGTGGCTGCGGCAACGGGTCCGGTTGGTTCTGCCGTGGGACAGATTGCGAAGCTTAAAGGTGCGCGGGCCGTAGGTATTGCCGGTGGGCCTGACAAGTGCAAAGCGCTCATTGACGAGTTCGGCTTTGATGAAGCACTTGATCATCGCAGTGAAAATTTTGCGCAGGAATTGGCGCTGGCCTGTCCGAAAGGCATTGATGTCTATTTTGAAAATGTTGGCGGCAAGGTTTTCGATGCGGTTTTGCCTTTGCTTAATCCGTTTGCACGTGTGCCGATCTGCGGCCTGATTGCGCAATATAACCAGAAGGGTGCTTTCGACGGGCCAGATCGCATGCCGCTTCTGATGCGTGATATTCTGACCAAGAGCCTGACCATTCGCGGGTTCATTCAGCGTGATTTTGCAGATCAGGCTCCGGCCTTTTATCATGACATGGCAAAATGGATTGCCGATGGTCATGTACGCTATCGTGAAGACATCGTTGAGGGCTTGAAGAATGCGCCGAAAGCTTTCATTTCGATGCTTGAAGGTGGCAATTTCGGCAAGCTCATTGTGAAGGTTGCGTGACTGAACGATGATTCCGCTTGCAGAATGGCGCTCCGGGCGTGATGCTGTGTCAGGGTTAGCAAACATTGGCAGGTAGGCAGATCATGGGTGAGCGCCAGCAGGCGGGGATAGGTGGCGGCAGTGAAGGTCCGGGGCAGGAGCGACAGCAGGAAGCGCGCCGTATTCTGGATAGGCTCGAACGCGAGCAGACCGGAGCCCAGGGCATTGTCAAGCGAAGCTTGTCGCGCACCGCCGATCATCTTTCCGCACGCGATGCCGATGAAAACGATTCTATCGAGATATGGGCCACGCGCGTGGGCCGGGGGCTTGGCCTTCTCATAACACTCGCAATCATTGTCTGGCTTATCACTTACCTTATGAATATCTAGGACTACCATGACATCTCAAGCGCCTTCGGATGCGACGACCGTTATTGTGATCTCCAGCCATGTCGTGCGTGGTTCCGTCGGAAACCGAGCTGCGGTTTTTGCACTGGAAACGCTCGGCTTTCCGGTTTGGGCTGTGCCGACAGTGGTGCTTCCGTGGCATCCGGGCCATGGTCCTGCGGGACGCATCGTGCCACCGCCGAACGAATTTGCAACGCTGATGCAGGATCTCGAACGCGCACCATGGCTTGGCGAAGTTGGTGCGATTCTCACAGGCTATCTTGGTCATCCAGAACAGGCAGAAGCCGTGGCGGGCCTTGTTAAAGCTGTGAAAGAACGCAATCCCAATGCGCTCTATCTCTGTGATCCGGTGATCGGCGACCTCAAGGGGCTTTATGTGCCGGAAGCGACCGCTATCGGCATTCGCGATCATCTGCTGCCGCTTGCCGATATTTCCACACCGAACCGTTTTGAACTCTCATGGCTGACGGGTGTTGAGCTTGAGGACAACAAGGCATTGATGGAAGCAGCGCTTGATACCGGACCTGCGACGATGCTTGTTACGTCTGCATTTCCGCTGATGACGGGAAGCATCGGTAATATTCTGCTCACACCGACGTCTGCATTGATGGCCGAGCATCGCTGCGTTGATGGGCCGACCAATGGTCTTGGTGATTTGACATCTGCGGTTTTTCTGGCGCGCAGGCTGGCCGGTTTCTCCGAGGAAAAATCATTGCAAAGCACCACGGCTGCGGTATTTGAAATTATGGCGCGTTCAGCGAAGCGCGGAGCCGATGAGCTGATGCTGGAAGCGGATGCATCAAGTTTGGCCACGCCAATGGCGATGGTGCAGACGAGGCGGTTGGTTCATCCGACCAAAGGCTTGCGTGCATAGGACTCTTGTGAGCGGCAACGGGTCGCAAGGATTGCGGCCTGATGTTTTTTGATTGCTCTCGTTTTTCGATAGGGATAATGGAAAGTCATGGCTGATATTCCAGATTCACTTCTCGCCGGTTACCAAACCTTTATGAGCGAGCATTTCGCCGGTGAAACCGCGCGTTACAAGGAACTTGCAGAAAAAGGTCAGACACCAGAAACTCTGGTGATTGCCTGCTGCGATTCCCGCGCTGCTCCCGAAACAATCTTCAACGTGGCTCCGGGCGAAATCTTCGTCCTGCGCAATGTTGCCAACCTTATTCCACCTTATGAGCCGGACGGTGAATATCACGCAGCATCTGCTGCGCTTGAGTTTGCAGTCCAGAGCCTCAAGGTAAAGAATATTGTTGTCATGGGCCATGGTCGATGCGGCGGCATCAAAGCGGCACTTGACACGCAATTTGCGCCGCTCTCACCCAGCGATTTCATCGGTAAATGGATGAGCCTCATTGCGCCTGCGGCAGAAACTGTCAACGGCAATGAACTGATGACGCCGACCGAGCGCCAGACAGCGCTTGAACGTATTTCGATCCGCTATTCGCTCAACAATCTGCGCACGTTCCCATGTGTCGATATTCTTGAGAAGAAGGGCAAACTCACTCTTTATGGCGCATGGTTCGATATTTCGACCGGCGAATTGTGGGTGATGGATCAGCAGACCGGCGACTTCAAACGACCGGATTCCCGTGAGCCAGCTTCAACGTCCGAAACTGCTGCATGAAATGAAAAAAAGCCCGGGAAACCGGGCTTTTTTATTGGTTTTTATGATTTACTTACCGTCGATTGCTTTGCCCATTTCAGCAATGGCACGCTGGTAAACGGTTGCAGCATTCCAGCCCTGGATCGCGCCATAATTCGGCTCTCCCGGCTGATAACCCGCACCACGACGCCAGCCATGACCGACGAGGAAATTGGCGGTCGAGTAAAGTGCGTCAGCCTTCGAGCGCGCCATGTCAATATGACCGCTGCCATCACCATCAACGCCATATTTCAGAACGTTAGCTGGCAGGAACTGGGTCTGGCCAATTTCGCCGTGCATTGCGCCGACAGCATTTGGATCGAGATCTTCGTTGTCGATCAGCTTAAGCGCTGAATAAAGCTGATTGGTGAAGAAATCACTGCGGCGGCAGTCGTAAGCAAGCGTTGCTACAGCGGAAAGCGTGTGCTGTTTGCCAAGATAAGCGCCGAAGCCTGTTTCCATGCCCCAGATAGCGACCAATGGACCAGCAGGAACACCATAACGCTTTTCGATTGCTGCGAAGAGTGCTGCATTCTGCTTCTTGATCGACTTGCCACGCTGAATGATGGTGTTGGCACCGCGCTTCTGCATGAACTGCTCAAAAGTAAGCTTGAAGCTTTTCTGATTGCGGTCGGCATTGATTGTAGCCTGCGCATATTTGGTGTTTTTCAGAGCGTTGATGGCGCGATTGCCAATGCCGCGCGATTGCGCTTCCTTGACTGTCTGCTGGAGCCAGGCATTATAGCCAGCTCCATTGTTGCCACATTGGGCTGCTTCGACGATGCTTGTACCAGCCATCATGCTCACTGCAAGAACTGCTGCTGCCGTCCATGTCCGGCCCTTGGCAAACAATGCCATTCGTTTCTCCTTTGGAGTTGATTCTACCTCGGCGCGAATTTGCCATTCTTTACACCGAATGTCATGTCGCAATGAGGCTGAAAGCCTTCAAAGCGGCGCTGCGCTTATAGTCCTTGTCTCATGCATTGTTCAAGTTTTGGTAAATCCAATCGCCGTCACTGTGTTTTATAGGCAAAGATGACGCATTCTGGACTTCCGTTTCCGGGCTTTTGCTTGACATTACGGACTCTCCACCTTAAAGACTCAACCAATCTATCCGCGATCTTCAGAACGCGAGCCACCGACCGGGACCCATTTGGTATAAAACGATCCCGGAGGTCCACATCCGACAGCGCGATGCGCCCTCGGGTGATGTATCGCTTTGGTTGGTTCTTGAACTGGTTTGGTCAAAGAACGATCTATCCCGGTGAAGCACTGAGCCTCCTCGCGGATTAAAAGGAAATTAGATGTTTGAATCACTTCAGGAGCGTCTTGGCTCTATTCTGAACGGCCTGACCGGACGCGGCGCTCTCTCTGAAAGCGACGTGGCGGCTGCGCTGCGCGAAGTGCGTCGTGCGCTGATCGAAGCCGACGTTTCGCTGGAAGTGGTTCGTTCTTTCACCGACCGTGTTCGTGAGAAGGCTGTCGGCGCTGAAATTCTCAAAAGCATCAAGCCCGGCCAGATGGTCGTCAAGATCGTCCATGACGAACTTATCGAAATGCTTGGCACCGAAGGTGTCTCGGTTGATCTGAACGCGCCAGCACCTGTCGTTATTATGATGGTTGGTTTGCAGGGTTCGGGTAAGACCACCACCACCGGTAAGCTTTCCAAGCGTTTGACGGAACGTCAGCGTAAAAAAGTGCTGATGGCGTCGCTTGATACGCGTCGCCCGGCAGCACAGGAACAGCTTCGTCAGCTCGGCATCCAGACTTCTGTCGATACATTGCCGATCATCGCTGGACAGACGCCAGTTGAAATCGCCAAGCGCGCCGTTCAGGCTGCAAAGCTCGGCGGTCATGATGTGGTGATCCTTGATACCGCTGGTCGTACGCATATCGACGAGCCGTTGATGGTGGAAATGGCGGATATCCGCAAAGCCGCCAATCCGCATGAAATTCTGCTCGTTGCCGACAGTCTGACTGGTCAGGACGCCGTTAACCTCGCGCGCAACTTTGATGAGCGCGTTGGCATTACTGGTATCGTTCTCACCCGTATGGATGGCGATGGCCGTGGTGGTGCAGCACTTTCGATGCGTGCCATTACCGGCAAGCCGATCAAGCTAATCGCGACCGGCGAAAAGATGGATGCGCTTGAGGAGTTTTATCCCAAGCGTATTGCCGACCGTATTCTCGGCATGGGCGACATTGTTTCGCTGGTCGAAAAAGCTGCTGAAAACATCGATGCGGAAAAAGCCGCAGCGATGGCCAAGAAGATGCAGTCGGGCAAGTTTGATCTCAATGATCTTGCTGATCAGCTTGGCCAGATGAAGAAGCTCGGCGGTATGGGCAGCATCATGGGTATGATGCCCGGCATGGGTGGAATGAAGGACAAGGCTGCAGCAGCGGGTCTTGATGACAAGGTTTTTGATCGTCAGATCGCTATAATCGGTTCGATGACCAAAGCCGAGCGTGCCAATCCTGATCTTCTCAAGCATAGTCGCAAGCAGCGTATTGCCAAAGGCTCCGGCACCAATGCTGCCGACATCAATAAGCTTCTCAAGATGCACCGCCAGATGGCTGACATGATGAAAGTCATGGGCAAGGGCAAGGGCGGAATGATGAAGCAGATGATGGGTGGTCTTGCTGGCAAGATGGGCCTTGGGGGTCTTGGTGGTGGCATGAGTGGAATGGGCGGTATGCCTGATCTCTCCAAGATGGACCCCAAGCAGCTTGAAGCCCTTGCCAAGCAGGCAGAAGCGGCTGGTCTGACCAAGGGTGGCGGAATGCCAGGCCTTCCCGGTGGTGGCCTTCCGGGATTGGGCGGACCAAAGCTTCCCGGTTTGGGTGGCGGCTTTCCCGGCCTGCCTAAAAAGAAGTGAGTAAGATGGCTGACGAAAACAACACCGTACCCGCTGAACTTCTCTCCTTGCGTGCATCCATCGATAATATTGATACTGCACTTATCCATATGCTTGCGGAGCGCTTTCGCTGCACCAAGGCTGTGGGCGTTTTGAAAGCCGAGCGCGGTCTTGCGGCTGCTGATCCAACCCGTGAGAAGCGTCAGGTTGAGCGTCTTCGTGGTCTCGCCATTGACGCGCATCTCGATCCAGATTTTGCCGAAAAATTCCTGAACTTCATCGTGAAGGAAGTCATTCGGCACCATGAGCATGCCGCTGCAAACCACAGCGGAAACTGAACAACCGAACTGTTTTAACAAATTGCCCGACAGGGCAGGATAATTGACTAAGGAAAGAAAAAATGGCTCTTAAGATCCGTCTCGCCCGCGCTGGCTCCAAGAAGCGTCCTTACTACCACGTTGTTGTTGCTGACGCTCGCAGCCCACGCGATGGCCGTTTCATCGAAACCGTTGGTGCATGGAACCCAATGCTTGCTAAAGACGCAGAACGCGTAAAGCTCGACGCTGACCGCATTCAGCATTGGATTGCACAGGGCGCGCAGCCAACCGACCGCGTTCTTCGCTTCCTCGACCAGGCTGGTATTGCTAAGCGTGAAGAACGCAGCAACCTGACCAAGGGTCTGCCGGGCAAGAAGGCTCAGGAACGTATCGCTCTTGCAAAGCAGGCAGAAGAAGATGCAGCTGCAAAGGTTGCTGCTGAAGCAGAAGCCGCTGCTGCCGCAGCTGCTGCTCCAGCTGAAGAAGCTGCAAGCGAATAATCTTTCGCACATTGCGATCAGAAAAGCGGCAGAGCAATCTGTCGCTTTTTTTGTTTCAATTTTGCACTTAAATTAAACGACTGGAAAACGTTCAGATTTCGTCTATCCTATTGATTTGACGGCTCGCATTTTCGCAGATGTGCATATGCGAGCATAGAGTTTTACAGCGCTGAAAAAGCGCCCTGTTCAGGAGAATACCATGTCGGCTGTAACGGCTATTGGTGCGTTTTCATTCCGTCGCATTTTCGTCATTTTGGGTCTGGCTGTTCTTGTGCCGCTGCTCTCAGCCTGTGGTTTCAACACCATTCCGACCAATGATGAGAAGGCCAAGGCAGCTTGGAGTGAAGTGCAGAACCAGTATCAGCGCCGCGCCGATCTTGTTCCCAATCTGGTGGAAACTGTTAAGGGCTATGCTGCGCACGAACGTGAAACGCTGGAAGCCGTGATCGAAGCGCGTGCCAAGGCAACGCAGGTGCAGATCACGCCTGAAACGCTCAACAATCCTGAACTCTTCAAGCAGTTTCAGGACAATCAGGCAAACCTCACCAGCGCGCTTTCGCGCCTGATGGTGGTAGTGGAGCGTTATCCGGATCTCAAAGCCAATCAGAATTTCCTTGCGCTGCAATCGCAGCTTGAAGGTACGGAAAACCGTATTGCCGTGGCGCGTCGTGATTATATTGAGGCAGTGCGCGTTTATAATACGTCGATCCGCACGATGCCGACGATGATCTGGACATGGATCTGGTATCGTGATGCCGCACCCATGCAGACATTCAGTGCCGATGCATCGAGCCAGAGCGCGCCTCAGGTCAACTTCAACAATTGATCGGGCTTTTTGTGGTGGCTTTGCTTACCCTTCGTAACGTTTTTCGTGGTCTGAATGGGCCACGATTGCTTGCAGCAATTTTCCTGTTTCTATTTGCAAGCCTTGTTGCGGTGAGTGCGCAAGGGACGGCAGCACCCGCGCAGGCGCTAACGGGGCGGGTGGTAGATGCAGCAGGGATTATCGATCAGGCTGCACGACAACAACTCACGCAAAAGCTTGCGGATTTTGAAGCGAAATCCTCCGATCAGGTGGTGGTGGTGACAGTTCCGAGCCTGAATGGTGAGGATATTGAAAGCTATTCCAATCGTTTGTTCCGTGCCTGGGCACTGGGCCAGAAGCAGGAAGACAACGGCATCCTGCTGGTGGTCGCACCCAATGACCGCAAGGTGCGCATCGAAGTCGGTTACGGTCTTGAAGGTACGATGACCGATGCGCTTTCAAGCGTCATCGTCAATGGCACGATCATACCGGCTTTTCGCACTGGTGATTATTCGGGCGGGGTGGTGCAGGGTGTCGACGGCATCTTGTCGGTTCTTTCAGGTGATGCAGCCGAGCTTGAAGCGCGTGCTAAACGCAATGCAGAAACAAGCGCGGGTTCTGATGATATTGACTGGGTTTTCGTCGTTTTCATCACCTTCTGGGCGCTGATTTTCTTCGGTGGTTTCGGTATGGCGATCCTGACGCCAATTTTTGGGCAAAAGATCGGCCCCGGAAAATATCGCTGGCTTGGTATGGTTATCGACATGAATTCGCGTGGCGGCTCAGGCGGTGGCGGATTTTCAGGTCGTGGCGGCGGTTGGTCATCAGGCAGCAGTGGTGGTGGCGGCTTTTCCGGCGGCGGTGGATCGTCGGGTGGCGGCGGCGCGTCCGGTAGCTGGTAAGGGAGAAGTCTGTGCGAGATAAAAACCTTATTGGCGAGCAGGATCATAAGCGTATTGCGACTGCGATCCGGGATGCAGAAGCCAATACAAGCGGCGAAATCTATGCGGTGCTTGCACGCTCAAGCGATGATTATTTCTTTGCGGCGGGCTTTGTTGCCACCTGTGGTGTTTTGATTGCTTCGGTGATCGCTGCGTTTCTGGCGCATTGGTACTGGTTCGATATTCGCCTGCCGATGTTTGGTCTGGCTGTCCTTGCGGCTTTCATTACCGCCATGCTGGTGTTGCGGTTTCTGCCCTCAATTCGCTTGTTGCTGGTGCCGCGCCGTATTCGCTATAAGCGTGCGCACTTGAATGCCTTGCAACAGTTTCTGGCACGCAATGTGCACATCACAGAAAATCGTACCGGCATTCTTCTGTTTGTTTCCATGGCTGAGCATTATGCCGAGGTGATTGCCGATGCGGGCATTCATGCGCGTGTCGAGCAGGAAGAATGGAACGGGATTGTTGCAACGCTTACCCATCATGCATCGCGTGCGGAAGTCGCCGAAGGCTTCGTGTTGGCGATTGACCAAGCCGGCTTATTACTGGAAAAGCACTTTCCGGCAGGTGCGCATGACATCAATGAACTTGATGATCATCTGATCGAGCTTTGAGCAGATTCGCTACTGATTTGTGGCGAAATCTGGCTTTTATGACGCTTACGTAAACCTCGTGTGTCATTTCCGTACAGGACAAACAGCATATTTAGAAATTTCGTGGAGTATTTTCGAAGTTTTGTTCCAAATTAAATGGATTAGATGCAAATTTTCTGGCGTTCACGGATTTTTTTGGTTGTTTTCAACGATTTGTCATCGAAACGCATGCCCGATCTGCTAGTTTGGCGCGCATTGCCATCATGACAGGAGTATCCGACGTGACTGCAAAGCAGGATCGGTCGAGCAAGGTTAAGAGTTTCAAGGCAGGCAAGGAGGAAAAGAAGGGAGGAAAGTCGAAGGCGCTGACCGCCTTTTCGCAGCTTCTCTTCGAATGGGCACCGCCCGAAGATCTTGCGGCCTATGATGCAGCAGCGCTCGATAAATCGGCCCAATTTGGCTTTGAAGCGCTCGAAACTTCCCGCAAGGGCAAGAGCACGATCAGCATCGATAATGGCATCGAACGTCATGGTCGTCCCGTCAGTGTCATAACTATTGTTAATGACAATATGCCGTTTCTGCTCGACTCGATCATGGGTGAGTTGAACGATCACGTCAGCCAGATTTTTATGGTCGTGCACCCGGTTCTCGATATTGAGCGGGAAAAAGATGGTGTCACAATTTTAGGCGAAGCATCGCAGCTTGCACCCGCCAAGGGCGTTGAGCGCGTCAGCCTTGTGCAGATTCATCTCCCGCTTCTCGATAAGCAAGCCAAAGCTGGTCTGACCGATGCCATCAAGCGTGTGCTTGGGCAGGTTCGTGCAGCGGTCAGCGACTGGAAGCCGATGATGAAGCGTCTTGACGACGCAATTGCTGATTATAAGCGCGTTCAGGAACTGACCCTTGATCCGGCTATGCCGGAGGCAATCGCCTTCCTCGAATGGCTGCGTGATAATCGCTTTATTTTCCTTGGTATGCGCGAGCTGATCTTCAAGGGGAAGGGCGACAAGCGCGAACTCGTTCCTGTTAAGGAAACGCTCGGCATTCTCAATGATGGCGAAGTTCGGGTTCTGCGCAAGGATGACGACGACAAGGCCACTCCGCGCGAGATCACCGACTTCCTCGACGGCAATGAACCGCTGATCGTCACCAAAGCAAATTCGCTTTCGCTGGTGCATCGCCGTTCTTATCTTGATTATGTCGGCGTGAAGATTTTTGGGACGAATGGCGAAGCGATTGGCGAATTGCGTCTCGTTGGTTTGTTCACGTCCGTTGCCTATACAAGCTCTGTCGCAGGCATTCCGTTTATTCGCTCAAAGGCCGACGCGGTCATCAAGCATCTGGGCTTTAACCGCGAAGATCATTCGGGCAAGGCACTGATCAATGTGCTGGAAGAATATCCGCGTGATGAGCTTTTCCAGATCGATACGGAAAGCCTGACCGAAAATGCCGAACTTATTCTGGCATTGGGCGAGCGTCCACGTGTGCGTGCGGTCCCGCGTCTTGACCGCTTTGGTCGCTTCGCCACCGTGCTCGTTTACATTCCGCGTGACCGTTATGACTCGGTCGTGCGCGAAAAGATTGGCCGTTATCTCGTCGATGTTTATAGCGGCGACAGCTTTGAATTCCACCCGGTATTCCTGCAAAACGGCCTGACGCGTGTGCAGTTTGTCATTCGCCGTCATGAGCGTTCGACGCCGCATGTCGACCGCGATGCTTTGGAAGCAGAAGTACGCGCTATCGTACGCACATGGGAAGATGCGGTGCGCGAAAGCTCCGATAGCGCCGATGCCAAGACTGTGGCATTGGCTGCAAGCTTCCCGCAATCCTATCGCGAAATCTTCACCGCACCCGAAGCGCTGGTCGATGCTCAACGCATTGCGGGCTTGAGTGCGGAGCAGCCGCTATTTGTTGATTTCTATCGCTATCGCACCGATGGACCGGATGCAGTTTCGTTAAAAATTTATCATCATGGGGCGCCGGTTGTGCTGTCGCAACGTGTGCCGCTTCTTGAAAATATGGGCTTCCGCGTTGTCAGCGAGCAGACCATCGATCTGCCACAGGCTGGTAAAGATGGTGCTGCGGTCTACGTTCACGACATGCAGCTTGTGAATGCCTATGGTGCGCCGGTTGATCTGTCTGACGATGGAGAGATGCTGGAGGATGTATTCCGCACTGTCTGGGACGGTTTGGCCGACAATGACGGCTATAATGCACTGGTGCAGACAGCACGTCTCACGGCACGCCAGATCATGATCCTGCGTTCCTATGGCCGTTATCTGCAACAGGCAGGGATCGCCTATTCGCAGGGCTTTATCGCCGCTGCCTTGAACCGTTACCCGGAAATTGCCAGCGACCTTTATTCGCTGTTCGATCTGCGTTTCAACCCATCGCCCAAGCGTCGGGACGCTGCTGAAAAGAAGCTGATTGACGGCATCGAGACGGCACTTCTTGGTGTGCCAAGCATTGATGACGATCAAATTCTGCGTCGTTTCCGCAATCTGATTGAAGCAACCTTACGCACCAATGCCTATCAACTGGATGGCGACGGCAAGCCGCGCGTGACCTTTGCCTACAAGTTAAATCCCCGGCTTGTCGATGGTCTCCCAGACCCGCGTCCCTATCGCGAGATATTCGTCTATGGACCGGAAGTGGAAGGCGTGCATCTGCGCTTCGGCGCTGTTGCGCGTGGTGGTCTGCGCTGGTCGGACCGCGCGCAGGATTACCGCACAGAAGTGCTGGGTCTCGTAAAAGCACAGCAGGTCAAGAATGCGGTGATCGTGCCGGTTGGTGCCAAGGGTGGCTTTTATCCGAAGCGTCTGCCAGTGGGCGGTGATCGCAATGCGGTGTTTGAAGCTGGTCGCGATGCTTACAAGGTATTCATCTCCACGCTGCTGTCGGTCACCGACAATATCCATGACAATGATGTCGTGCCGCCATTAGATGTGGTGCGTCATGACAAGGATGATCCCTATTTCGTCGTCGCCGCCGACAAGGGCACGGCGACATTCTCCGATACGGCCAATGCAATCAGTCAGGCCCATGATTTCTGGCTTGATGATGCTTTCGCATCGGGTGGCTCTGCTGGTTACGATCACAAGGGCATGGGCATCACCGCGCGCGGCGGCTGGGAGGCAGTGAAGCGGCATTTCCGTGAGTTCGACACGGATATTCAGACCGAACCGTTCACGGTTGCTGGTGTGGGGGATATGTCGGGCGACGTGTTCGGCAATGGTATGCTATTGTCCGAGCAGATCAGGCTGGTTGCAGCGTTTGACCATCGCGACATCTTCATCGATCCTGAGCCTGTTCCGGCAGACGGTTTTGCCGAGCGCAAGCGTCTGTTTGAACTGCCGCGTTCAAGCTGGCAGGATTATGATCGCTCGAAGCTATCCGCAGGCGGTGGTGTTTATAGCCGAAGCCAGAAAACTATTACGCTGTCGTCAGAGGCTGCAAAGGCTATCGGCCTTGGCAAGACCACTGCTTCGCCACAGGAAATCATGACGACGATCCTGAAGGCGCAGGTCGATCTGCTGTGGTTTGGTGGTATTGGCACTTATATTCGCTCAACCGCTGAAACGGATGCGCAGGTTGGTGATCGTGCCAATGATGCAATCCGTATCACCGGCTCCGACGTGCGGGCTAAGGTCATCGGCGAGGGTGCCAATCTTGGTGTCACGCAGCGGGGACGCATTGAATATGCGCTCAATGGCGGACGCAGCAACACGGACGCTATCGATAATTCAGCGGGCGTGAATTGCTCCGACGTTGAAGTGAACATCAAGATCGCTCTGGCAGCAGCGATGCGTTCGGGCAAATTGAAGCGTCCGGCGCGTGACAAGCTGCTTGTGAGCATGACCGACGATGTGTCGGAACTGGTGCTGCGCAACAACTATCTGCAACCGCTCGCCCTTTCTTTGAGCGAGCGTCAGGGGCTTGTTGAGCTGCCTTATCAGGCACGTTTCATGGATGAGCTGGAAGCACGTAAGCTTCTTGATCGCAAGGTGGAGTATCTGCCTTCTGACGCGTTGCTCAATGAACGCCAGAAGTCTGGCCAGCCACTGACACGCCCGGAACTTGCGGTTCTGCTTGCCTATGCCAAGCTGTCGCTGTCGGACGATCTGGTCGCAAGCAAGCTGCCGGATGAGCCTTATTTCGAACAGTTGTTGTTTGGTTATTTCCCGAAGCGCATGGTTAAAACCTATGCTGAGGAAATTTCCAACCATCGTCTGAAGCGCGAAATTGTCGCTACTTTGCTGGCTAATGATATTATCAATCGCGGCGGTATCACTTTCATCAGTCGTCTGGCGGACACGACTGGTAAGTCGCCAGCCGATATTGTTCGAGCCTATGTGGCGGTGCGTGATGGTTTCGAGATCAATGCGATCTATGATGCTATCGATGCGCTCGACAACAAGGTGACCGGCGATGTGCAGAACCAGTTCTATCATCTGGTTGGCGAAATGCTGCTGTCGACCACGGCATGGGTGTTGCGCAATGATACGACACGGGCGAACCTCACGGAACTGGTGAATACCATTACCACGGCACGTGCGGCCCTTGAGCCGCGCTTTGAGGGCCTGATGCCGGATTACCTCATCGAGGCGGTACAGGCAGATAAGGCAGCCTTCGTCGATAAGGGTGCGCCGGAGCAACTGGCACAGCGTCTTGCCAATCTGCAGCTTGCGGGCATCATGCCGGATATTGCGCTGATTGCGCATCTGGCGTCTGCCGATCTGGTGGCAACGGCCAAGGCCTATTTTGGTGTTTCCGAAGCCTTCCGCATTGGTCGTATCGAGGAAGCAGCACGTACCATTCCGGTTACGGATTACTATGACGGTCTGGCGCTGTCGCGTGCAAGCGATACGATCACGCAGGCAGCGCGCGGCATTACGATTGCGGCGCTGAAAAAATATAGCAAGGATAAAGACCCGGCGGCGGCATGGTTTGCGGAAGATGCGGCCCGTATTGATCAGGTTAGAAACCGTATGCTGGCACTAACCGAAAGCGGTGATCTGACAGTGTCGCGTCTGGCTGTTGCGGCGGGACTGATGTCAGATCTGACACAATAACGGCACTCATCTTTTGAGAATAAAAAAGGGCGGCTTTGGTCGCCCTTTTTGCTTTGTTGTGAACTGTCTACCCGCAGTGTAAGGTCCCCACACTCGGGATGGGGCGAGACAGATGACGGATCATGTAATGGCACAAGACGGCTATTCTTCACGCCGCGGCGTGTGGGGCTGGATATTTTTTGACTGGGCGGCGCAGCCGTTTTTCACAGTCGTTACGACCTTCATTTTCGGGCCGTATTTTATTTCCCGCATGGCAGAGAGCCCGGAAGCAGGTCAGGTCGCATGGGGCTATGGTTTTGCTGCCGCAGGGCTGGCAGTTGCAATCCTCTCGCCCATATTGGGTGCGGTTTCAGACCGAACCGGCCCGCGCAAGCCATGGATCGCTTTCTTTGCGATTATCAAGATTGTCTGTCTCTCGCTGCTGTGGTTTGCTGTGCCGGGAGCCAATATCTATTGGGTGCTGCTGGCCTTTGCTCTGGCCATGGTTGCTGCTGAATTTTCCATCGTCTTCAACGACTCCATGATGCCGCGTCTTATCCCGCGTGATGATATTGGAAGAGTGTCGAATATTGCCTGGGGGCTGGGCTATCTCGGGGGCATGACGGTGCTGATCTTCATCGTGTTCTGCCTTGCGGCATCGCCTGAAACCGGAAAGACTATCATCGGTATAGATCCACTCTTCGGGCTTGATCCGAAGCAGGGCGAAGACGGACGTATCGCCGGGCCGATTGCAGCGCTATGGTATTTCATCTTCATCATGCCGATGTTTTTCTTCACGCCAGATGTGGCCAAAGGCGAGCCGCTTGGTCGCGCCTTGCGTTCTGGATTGTCGGAACTCAAGACCACATTGCGCGAGGTTGGCAAACGTCCGGGACTTGTGCGTTTCTTGATTGCCCGCATGGTCTATCAGGATGGTGTCAATGCGATGCTGGCGCTTGGTGCCGGATATGCTGCGGTGCTGTTTGGCTGGTCGATCACGGAGATTGGCCTGTTTGGCATGATCCTCAATGTGATGGCGATTTTTAGCTGTCTGGTAGCAAGTAAGCTCGACACGCGCCTTGGTTCGAAAGCGGTGGTGCTCGGTTCGATCGTGCTGTTGTTGATAGCGTCTATCGGTATCGTTTCGACGGGACATGATTACACGCTTTTTGGCTTGTTTTCGTTCGCTCATACGGAAGTTGGAGGACTGTTTGCAACCTCTGCTGAGCACGCCTATCTCGTCTATGGTTTGATGATCGGTGCAGCGTTTGGGCCGGTGCAGGCGTCGTCACGGTCGTGGTTTGCGCGCAGCATCAAGCCGCAGGAGTCTGGCCGCTATTTCGGTATCTATGCGCTTGCAGGTCGGGCTACCAGTTTTATTGGACCGTTTCTGGTGGCGACAGTGACCGTGATTACAGGCTCGGCGGCTGTTGGAATGTCGGTGCTTGTGGTGCTGTTTGCGGCAGGCCTGTTGCTTGCAAAAGCTGCGCCTTATCCTGCTGAGAGTAACTAGAATTTAAGGCGCAGCGGTGAAGCTGCGCCGTATTTGGTTTTATATCATGCCCGCCGCTTTTGCGCAGGCAACGGCGATAAGGCCGCCTGTGATAGGGGCTGCAACGGGTATCCACGCATAGGCCCAATCTGATTTGCCTTTGCCTGGAATCGGCAGAAGAGCGTGTGCGATACGTGGACCAAGATCACGTGCCGGATTGATTGCATAACCGGTGGGGCCACCCAGCGATACGCCAACTGCCCATACGAGAAGGCCGACCATCAATGGCCCCAGAACGTCCGTCGCGCCCACAGTTTTAGCGCCGATAGCGATGACCACGAAGACCAGCACGAAAGTGCCGATAATTTCGGTCAGGCAGTTGGCCGGGATATTACGGATGGCAGGTCCAGTGCAAAAGACACCCAGCTTGAGGCTTTGGTCTTCAGTTGGTTTCCAGTGGGCCAGATAAGCGAGATAGACGAGAATCGCACCGGTGAAAGCGCCAGACATTTGCGCTGCTATGTAAGGCACGACGTCTGCCGCTGGAAAACTTCCAGCGGCATAAAAGGCAAGTGTCACAGCCGGATTAAGATGGCCTGCACTGCCAGCAGCCACCGCAACTATAACGCCACAGAGGACCGCAAAGCCCCAGCCCACTGTAATCACAATCCAGCCGGAATTCTGTCCTTTGGACTTAGCCAGGAGAACGTTCGCGACGACGCCATCGCCCAGCAGGACAAGTATCATCGTGCCGAGAAACTCGCCAATAAAACCGTTATGCATTATTTGCTCCGATAAATAATATAGGTGCTGAAATTCTTTCCGGCAGATAAGATTCACTGCCGGTGTGTTAAAAATAATAAATTGTTTCAAGCTTCAGCTTGTTTTGCCAAAGCGAAAGAAAACGGCCTATTCGACCCAGTTGAGTGAGCGCTGAACTGCCTTCTCCCATGCATTGAACAGGCTTGTGCGTTCCTTCGCTGTCATCTTTGGATGCCAGCGATGACCAACCTGCCAGTTCTCGATAATGTCGTTTGTCGACTTCCAGTAGCCAACAGCAAGACCAGCTGAATAGGCGGCGCCAAGAGCGGTGGTCTCGATAATTTTGGGGCGAACCACTGGTACATCGAGAATGTCGGACTGGAACTGCATCAGCAGCTCATTGATGGTCATGCCGCCATCAGAGCGCAATTCGGTGATTTCGACACCAGAATCCTTAACCATGGCTTCCAGCACTTCGCGTACCTGATAGGCGCTGGCTTCAAGGGCTGCGCGTGCAATATGTCCTCTATTTGCAAAGCGGGTGAGGCCAGCAATAATGCCGCGCGCGGAATCTTCCCAGTGTGGCGCGTAAAGGCCTGAGAAGGCGGGAACAAAATAAACATCACCATTGTCTTCAACCGTACGCGCGAGTGTTTCAATATCGCCACTGGTTTTGATGATGCCGAGATTATCGCGCAGCCATTGCACCAATGCGCCGGTGATGGCAATGGAACCTTCCAACGCATAGACTGGCTTGTTCTCGCCAAGCTGATAGGCAACCGTGGTGAGCAGTCCGTAGCTGGATGGCACCAGCTTCTCGCCGGTGTTCATCAGCATGAAGCAGCCGGTGCCATAGGTGTTCTTGGCTTCGCCCGGTTCGAGACATGCCTGACCGAACAGCGCTGCTTGTTGATCACCCAGAATGCCTGCAAGCTTAACGCCCTGGAGCGACGAGAGCGAAATATCGCCATAGACTTCGCTGGACGAACGAATTTCCGGTAGGCAAGCTTTCGGAATATCGAACAGGCGCAGAATCTCCTCGTCCCATTTGAGGGTTGCAAGGTTCATAAGTTGCGTGCGCGAAGCATTGGTTACATCGGTGATATGAATGCCACCGGCAACTCCACCGGTCAGGTTCCAGGCTAGCCATGTATCCATCGTGCCGAACAGCGCGTCGCCTGCCTCAGCCTTTTTGCGTGCACCGGGAACATTATCCAGTATCCAACGCAGTTTGAGGCCTGAGAAGTAAGTTGAGATCGGCAGCCCTGTTTTATCACGGAGACGATCTGCACCGCCATCTTTCATAAACTCATCGACCAATGCGTCGGTGCGTGTATCCATCCAAACGATGGCGTTGAAGAGGGGAACGCCGGTGTTTTTGTCCCAAAGAAGCGTTGTTTCACGCTGGTTGGTGATACCAACAGACGCAATATCAGAAGCCTTGAGTTTGGCTTTCTTCAAGGTGGCGGCGATAACATGCTGTGTGTTACGCCAGATCTCACCGGCGCTGTGTTCCACCCAACCAGCCTTTGGATAAATCTGTTCGTGTTCTCGCTGGTCCATGGCGATAATGTCGCCCTGCTTATCAAATATAATAAAGCGCGAACTCGTGGTCCCCTGATCAATGGAACCGATAAATTGAGTCATGTGCTTTTGCTCCTCCCATTCGGGTGCTTATTGCAGGCAGAGCGCAGAATCGTGCGAACCGCTTGCTGCTTAAATCAACTTAATACAGGATGACGTCTCAGGCATTCCCAATCGCTTTATGTCGCCCGGTATGTTTTCCCAATTTATTTAAAAATGCTCAATACGAAATAATATGAACTTAAAACGAAAATAATATGAATTAAAATTTGCGGAAATAACGCAAACTTGATGAGAATATGCAGCTGAAAATGAGCGTGTTCTCGTTTCCAAGTATCAACAATCGCCGTCAATCTATCCGAATATCTATCGCTTCACAGCCGAACGATTTGGTTATGAAAAAGGCACCGGAAGCACTTATCCCAAGTCGTATTTTTCGAGCGCTCGGTATGCTTTCTGGAGTGTATAAAGGACGTTGCAGTTGTTCAATTTAAACATCGGCCCAAAAATCAATTTGGATTTTTGGGCCGATGTTGGAGTTGTCGGTCAGCTTGTCAAAAGCAAACTTAGTGGCGGAAGTGGCGCATGCCGGTCATGACCATGGCGATGCCATGTTCGTCGGCCGCTGCAATCACTTCGTCGTCGCGCATTGAGCCGCCCGGCTGGATGACGGCGGTTGCGCCCGCCTGAACCGCAGACAGCAGACCATCCGCAAACGGGAAGAAGGCGTCGGAAGCAACTACACATCCCTTGGTCAGTGGCTCGGCAAGACCGGCAGCTTCTGCTGCATCTTCCGCTTTGCGCGCTGCGATACGGGCAGAATCAACGCGGCTCATCTGGCCAGCGCCGATGCCAACCGTTGCGCCGTCCTTGACGTAGACGATTGCGTTCGACTTCACATGCTTGCCAACGCGGAAGGCAAACTTCATATCGTTGAGCTCGGCTTCGCTTGGAGCGCGCTTGGTCACGACCTTGAGATCAAGATCATCGACATTGCCATTGTCGCGTGACTGAACCAGAACGCCACCGGCAACCGTCTTGGCGGCAATGCCTTTGGAGCGTGGATCAGGCAGACCACCTGTTACCAGCAGACGAAGGTTCTTCTTGGCGGCAACGATGGCCTGCGCGCCTTCGGTTGCGTCCGGTGCAATAATGACTTCGGTGAAGGTTTTGACGATTTCTTCAGCCGCGGCTTCATCAAGTGTCTTGTTGAGCGCAACAATGCCACCAAAAGCCGAAACAGGATCGCAGGCCAGCGCCTTGAGATAAGCTTCGGTGATGGTTGCAGCTTCTGCAACGCCACACGGATTGGCGTGCTTGATGATGGCAACGGCTGCGGTGCGGGCTGGGTCAAACTCGGCAACGAGTTCGAAAGCTGCATCGGTGTCGTTGATGTTGTTATAGGAAAGCTGCTTGCCCTGAAGCTGCGTTGCGGTTGCAACGCCCGGACGCTGTTCGCCAGTCAGATAAAAGCCAGCCGTCTGATGCGGGTTTTCACCATAGCGCATGACAGAGTGCAGCTTGCCAGCGACCGAGCGGAAGACAGGCGTTTCGTCATTGATGGCTTCGGCAAACCAGTTGGAAATGGCTGCATCATAAGCAGCCGTGCGCGAGAATGCTTTGGCAGCGAGCTTCTTGCGGAAAGAAATCGGTAGCGAGCCTTCGTTCTTTTCAAGCTCGGCAACGACGTCTGCATAGTCGGCGGGATCAACAACCGTTGCGACATAAGCATGGTTCTTTGCCGAAGCGCGGATCATTGCCGGGCCGCCAATGTCGATGTTTTCGACGGTGGTGTCGTAATCGCCGCCCTTGAAGCGAACTTCTTCAAACGGATAGAGATTGATGACGGCCAGATCAATGCCGCCAATACCATGCGCTTCCATAGCTGCAACATGTTCAGGATCGTTGCGCACTGCGAGAAGACCGCCATGAACCGATGGATGCAGGGTCTTCACGCGTCCGTCCATGATTTCTGGAAAGCCGGTAACTTCGGATACATCCTTTACGGGAATGCCTTCGGCGGCAATCGATTTGGCGGTACCACCGGTCGAAAGGATTTCAACGCCATGGGCATGAAGCGCCTTGGCAAAATCGATGAGGCCGGTCTTGTCGGAAACGGAAAGAAGGGCGCGGCGCACCCGATGAAGATCGGGAGCGGGAATATGCTTGGAGCTGACAGCCATAGGAAATGGTCTCTTCGTTGCTGAAGCGTTTTGCGTTCAGGAAGGGTGGGACGGTTTGCCAGCTAGCACAGGCGAGACACGAATCATACCTTAAAACGCCGAAAGACCGAGGCTTTGTGAATTAGGCGTAGCTGCCGATTGCTACACGGCTGAATTGCCAGTTCACCTCCGGCAATTCGGATGCCGGGAAAGACAGCACGATTTGCTTTGACGTGACAGGGCCACGGAAGCCGGCAAAGAAGATGCTGTCTTCAATCTGCGGGGCCACTTCGAAGCATGAGAAAGCCCATGTGTCATCATGCGGGGCGCTCAAATTAATGAGGCCATTTTCATCAAGCGAGATCTCGACGGATGGATGGATATGAAAACGCACAGCAATATTATCACGGCCATTGGCTTTTAAGGCCTTGGCATCGCCGCGATAAAAGCGGTCAGCACCCTGTATGACGCTGCCCTGATGTGACAGCACCACACGGCGTTCGTGAAAAATACCGAACAGGCGCACATAGCCATCATGATTTGCGACGAAGCCCTGTCGCCCCTGATCTTCAACGCGGTCGCGCTGTACGCGGGTTGGACCAGCAATAATCGGTGTACCAATCATGCTGGAAAGACCAGAATTCAAGCTGAAACGACAGGACGAAGTGTCGTTGATGGTGACGGTCGAGTGTGCTGCAGTCGAACGCCCCAATGGACGAAATTCCGGCGGGCCATAACGGTCGACACCGGAATTGACGATATAACGCTGGCGCCCCGAAGACATTTCAAAGGCAAGGCAACCTGCGTGGGCATCACGCGAAGCGGTTACGGGCGGGGGAAGGCCGGTATCGGCGATGATCGTGGTCGCACCCATCGACAGGCGTTCATAGCCGGAATAGGGCGCATGGGTCAGCGGCGAGCCTGCAGTTTCGTCATGGCGCAACACCGAAATGATGCGTTCGGACAATGTCGGTCCAACGCCATTGAAAAGTGCTAAACTGCCATCCTGATGCCGGAAAAAACGCAGTGCCGGCAACATACGCTCGACCGCTTCGATCAGCGCCTTTGGTGGCGATTCGGTGCCATTGGCATAGGTTTGACGCAGTGGCAGAAGATCAGCCAGTAATTCAAGGATCGTTACCGGATTGCGCGATATATGCCCGCCATCGGGCAGGATCTGGCGCTTTAGTTCATATTCCAGATTGCGCCGGGCAGCGCGTGCTGTTGGGGGTGAAACCGGCAATGCAAGGGCTGCGAAAGCGAGCGCAATGCGCGCACGAAGCCTTTCTTCACCATCATCCATGGCTGAAGCGACAGTGCGCAAGTAACGCACTTGCATGGCAAGTGAGCGCATGAATTTGCGATAAGCGGGGAGTTCAGCGCCGGACAGGATCAGATTGGAATGCTGCAACCACGCGATGATGCGTTGTGCTGTGACTTCCGGTGACCAGGCAAGGCCACCGATGCGCTTGCCATAGAGGCGCATCCAGTCATCGACAAGAGCACGCGCATTGGCGGTGGCAAGTTCGCTGTTGGCACCTTTGAGATGGCGCAGCCAACCAAAACCTTGGAGGGCCGCTTCCCATTCGGGTGTTGGTGGTTCGACAGCGAAAGGCGACATGCCGCCGGTCTCGACAAGGCGACCGGCCAGTGCGAAACGACCGTGATAGAATTCCTGCGCTAGCTGGGGATCTGCAACACGGAGATCTGGCGGAGCAATGAGAATGCGTTCGGGTGTGAAGCCAGTGAAACGCCAGCGAAAAAGCGGCCCCATGCGCAGACGGCGGCTGAACCTGCGCCAAGCCTGTGCAACAGCCAGTCCCCAAAGATGCGGGGTTTCGCTCAACGCGACTGCCACCCTTTCATTCTCCATATTCAAATTCATTCTTGTTGGACCTGATAAGGTAGGTCCGTCCTTTCATGGCATGATTCACTCGAACGCTCGTTTCCACGTATGGGAATCATGCACTCATACAATCGTCGATAATGGTGAATCGAGTGTTAACCATAACGGGCACAATACACCCGTTATGGTTATTTAACTGGCTTTATCAGGACTTACGCTTGAAACGGGCGGCGAAGAAACCATCCATGCCTGCCATATGCGGATTGC
The DNA here is from genome assembly GCF_002252445.1 of Brucella thiophenivorans. GTDB lineage: Bacteria > Pseudomonadota > Alphaproteobacteria > Rhizobiales > Rhizobiaceae > Brucella > Brucella thiophenivorans. The sequence goes on along the minus strand of NZ_NNRJ01000012.1, from coordinate 160,593 downwards.
CATCGAAATTTTCAGCGGGCAGATCGGCAGGGGTCGACCGCAGGAAGCCTTCTTTGGTGATCAAACCTTCAAGGCCGGGGCAGTCTTCAAGCGTGATCGGGTAGGCTTCAATGGCCGGATTTTTGAGTGCATTGCGGGCCACATCCTCGCCTTCCTGCGGATGCAGCGAGCAATTCGAGAACAGCACCGTTCCGCCGGGTTTCACAAGCGTGATGGCCTGATCAAGCATTTTGGCCTGAAGGGTCGCAAGCTTCTTGATATCCTGCGGAGTCTTGGTCCATGGCACATCCGGATGACGGCGGACAGTTCCAGTGGATGAGCAGGGCGCATCAAGCAACACGGCATCAAACAATGTATCTGGCTTAAAGTCCATCATATTGCTTGGAACCGTGCGGGCTTTAAGGCCCAGACGTTCCAGATTACCCTCAAGCCGCTTTAGGCGGTTCTCGGACATATCAAGGGCTGTCACATCGGCACCCTGAATCACAAGCTGTGCAGTCTTTCCACCGGGAGCTGCACAAAGATCGGCCACACGCTTGCCTTTAATGTCGCCCATCAGGCGCGCTGGCAAGCTTGCGGCGGCATCCTGCACCCACCAGTCACCCTCGGCAAAACCGGGCAGGTCGGTGAGGTTGCCCTCGACTGTCCCAAGACGCACAGAACCGTTTGGCAAGGCTACGCCGCCGAGCTTCTCTGCCCATTCCTTCGGATCACCTTTCACGGTGAAATCGATTGGTGGCTCGTAACCATGCATAGTCAAAATAGCTTCGGTTTTTTTCGGGCCATAGGAATCGGTAAGGCTTCTTGAAAACCATTCCGGTACATTTTTTTCAGGCTGTAATGTGTGTTCGAGCGCACGCTCTTTGTTGCGTGACAGACGGCGCAGAAGAGCGTTTACCAGGCCTGCAAATTTACGATTGCGCGGATCGGAATTGGCGGCTTCAACAGCCAGATCAACTGCGGAATGATCGGGCAGGTTGAGGTAGAAAATTTGAGCGACCGCAATATGCAACAAATGCTTGAGCGCGTGGGCGTTTTCCGGCAATGGCCGGTCAAGGCGTTTGTTGATGGCACGATCAATACTGCCGCGATTGCGCAGCGCCGAACCCAAAATAGCACGAACCAGTGCGCGGTCGCGTGGTTCAAGTGCGAGATATTGCGGGTGTCCATGGCTGTTATCGGTCAAGCCGTCGAGCGATGTGTTCTTTTCGATCACCGCACCAAGCAGACGCGCCGCGCACAAACGTGCTGCCAGGCCGGGCCGCTGGTCGGCATGATCGGCGGCATAGTTGTGGGATTGCGGCTTGTGGTTTCCACGCTCTGGCGCAGGATTTCTATCGTTCACGCTGTTCTACTTTATCTGACGCGCATCGCATTTTTGGGACGCGCTTTTAGGACCAAGGGCCCCGGAAGCCAGAATTGGACCCGGAACCGCTTTTGTTGTTATCGTCTGCATTACCACTAGTTTGTCCCCAAGGGCCACTTTTTTGTGAAGGTGCAGCGTTGCGCTGCGCCATTGCACTCGGACGAATACCCATTTGAGCGGCCATTTGTTCCAGCGCCTGAATGCGATTGTCGGTATCAGGGTGGGTTGAGAACAGATTGTCTGCGCCGCGTCCGCTCAACGGATTGATGATAAACATATGCGCGGTTGCAGGGTTATGCTCAGCTTCTTCATTGACCACGGATTTAGCGCCACGCGCGATTTTGCCAAGTGCCGAGGACAGCCAGAGCGGGTTGCCACAGATTTCTGCACCCCTCCGGTCGGCTGCATATTCACGCGTTCGGCTGACAGCCATCTGCACAATCATCGCGGCAAAGGGTGCTACAATCATCGCAAGGATCGTGCCGATCACGCCCATGATGCCATTGCCATTTTCGCGGTTGCCGCCCATGAAGAAGGCAAAATTGCCGAGCATGGAGATAGCACCGGCAAGCGTTGCCGTGATCGTCATGGTCAGCGTATCGCGGTTTTGAACATGCGCCAGCTCATGCGCCATCACGCCTGCAACTTCTTCTGGCGTCAGGCGATTGAGAAGGCCGGTTGTGGCGGCAACTGCAGCATTTTCCGGGTTTCGGCCTGTTGCAAAGGCATTGGGCTGGTCTTCATGGATGATATAGACCTTTGGCATCGGAAGGCCTGCATTGGCGGCAAGTCCGCTGACCATCCGGTAATAGTCGGGCGCTGAGCGCTCATCGACTTGCTGCGCATTATACATGCGCAGCACCATCTTGTCGGAATTCCAGTAGCCAAACAGGTTCATGGCGACAGCAATAACAAGCGCGATCATCATACCGCCGCCGCCACCCAGCAAATAGCCGATGCTCATGAACATGACTGTCATGAGAGCAATCAGCATGGCAGTTTTGGTCATATTCATTCGTAAAAGTCTCCGCTCCAGCGAAAGTTGATCTCAAACAGGGTTTTGCTTACCCGCCAAGTTTAACTATATGATGGGTATGAACAGCTTGAGCTTCAATAATGGATTTGCCGCGCATGACCGATAAATTCAACGAAACCGACATCAACGATAATGTTGCACCGCGAAAATTTGACGATTTGCCGCCAGCAGCCCAGCGCGCGCTGAAGGAAGCCGAAGAACGCCGCGCCGTTGAAAAGGCTGCAAAGCCCCCACGTGAAATCGGTGGTCGTGGCGGCAAAGACCCGGCGCGTTTTGGCGACTGGGAAATCAAGGGTAGGACTATTGATTTTTAAGTTTGGGATATTTCCATTCCTGCGGCCTGCAAATCGTGTTCTTCTCCGCTTCCGGTGATCGAAGACTACGATTTTCGACATGCAGGAACGAAAATCTCACCAAACTTAGGCGCCTTTTTAGGCAGCGTACTTTAATAAAAAGCCCCGATTTCCCGGGGCTTTTTATTATTTCTTGTTCTGACGGTTTTCGATCAAATCGTCCACGACACCCGGATCGGCAAGAGTTGATGTGTCACCCAGTGCGCTGAACTCGTCCTCTGCGATCTTGCGGAGAATACGGCGCATGATCTTGCCGGAACGGGTTTTTGGCAGGCCGGGCGAGAACTGAATCTTGTCCGGGGTTGCAATCGGACCGATTTCCTTGCGGACATGGAGTGTGAGTTCCTTGCGCAGCTCGTCGGCATCCTGTGCATCTGCGCCGGTCATCAGCGTGACATAGCAGTAAATGCCCTGTCCCTTGATCGGGTGCGGATAGCCGACAACGGCTGCTTCTGAAACCGAGTGATGCGAAACAAGTGCCGATTCGATTTCGGCAGTACCGAGACGGTGGCCGGAAATGTTCAGCACGTCATCGACGCGACCGGTGATCCAGTAATAGCCGTCGGCATCGCGGCGGCAGCCGTCACCGGTGAAATACTTGCCCTTATAGGTGGAAAAGTAAGCTTCTATGAAACGCTTATGATCGCCATAAAGCGTACGCATCTGGCCGGGCCAGCTATCGATGATACAGAGATTGCCATCGACAGCCCCCTCCACAACGGCACCTTCATTATCCACAAGCTCGGGCTTGATGCCAAAGAATGGGCGCGTGGCGGAGCCGGGCTTAAGGTCAGTTGCGCCGGGGAGCGGTGTGATCAGAATGCCACCGGTTTCCGTCTGCCACCATGTATCAACGATTGGAGACTGCTGGTCGCCGACAACATTGTAATACCATTCCCATGCTTCCGGGTTGATCGGCTCACCGACCGAACCGAGCAGGCGCAGGGACGAACGCGATGAACGGGTGACGAACTCGTCGCCTGCGCCCATCAGTGCACGGATAGCCGTTGGTGCGGTGTAGAAAATATTGACGTGATGTTTGTCGATGACTTCCCAGAAACGTCCCTGATCAGGGAAGTTCGGAACACCTTCAAACATCAGTGTGGTCGCGCCATTCGCAAGCGGACCATAGACAATATAGGAGTGGCCGGTAACCCAGCCCACATCCGCCGTACACCAGTAAACATCGCCGTCGTGATAATCGAAGACATATTGATGGGTCATTGAGGCATAGACAAGATAGCCTCCCGTGGTGTGCAGCACACCCTTCGGCTTGCCGGTTGAACCGGATGTGTAAAGGATGAACAGCGGATCTTCCGCATTCATGGGTTCGGGTTCACAGGTTGGCTCGACGCCTGCGACTTCCTGATGATACCAAATATCGCGGCCCGGACCCCAGCTGACCTTACCGCCCGTGCGGCGCACGACCAAAACCTTGTTGACCATAACATATTGCTTGGCAGCAATGTCGATAGCGGTATCAGTATTTTCCTTGAGAGAGACGGGCTTGCCGCCGCGCACACCCTCATCCGCTGTGATGACGAAGGTTGATTCGCAATCAACAATACGACCGGCCAAAGCTTCCGGTGAGAAACCAGCAAAGACCACCGAATGCACAGCGCCGATGCGCGCGCAGGCGAGCATGGCATAGGTCGCTTCCGGGATCATAGGCAGATAGATGGTGACGCGGTCGCCTTTTTTGACGCCGTGCTTTTTGAGCACATTGGAGAGGCGGCAGACATTTTCATGCAGTTCGCGATAGGTGATCTTCTTGTCGATATAGGGATTGTCGCCTTCCCAGATGATCGCAACCTTGTCGCCACGGCTTTTCAGATGGCGGTCGATACAGTTGTAGGACACGTTGGTGACGCCGTCCTCATACCACTTGATCGATACGTCGCCGTTAAAATCCGTGTTTTTAACTTTTGTGAAGGGCTTGAACCAGTCAATACGTCGGCCATGCTTGGCCCAGAATCCATCCGGGTCAGTCACGCTCTCATTGTACCATTCGAGATATTTCTCGTTGTCGATGAGCGTATTTCTCTTTGCTCCCGGCAGAACAGGGTAAAGCTTTTCCGACATATTCTTCCTCCATATTTATCCGGCGATCCTCCCGCCGAAATCAATAGCTCGCATCCGCGCGAAACTATCGCCAGACTCATCTACATTCCGTCGCGCCCAAGGTAAATTAGACATTGGGATCGACTATGGTCCACAATGACGCAGCATAAAAATATGAAAAGTGTAGCAGCACTCATTGCATCATACTGCTAACATATTGTTTTTACTATTTAAAAATAATTTCAGGCGATTATAATTCCTGTGGGAGCCAATATGCGCTCCATATAAAAAGGGGAAATCGCCATGACGACATCCGCTTTTATTTCAAAGTCTGCCTTTGATTTGCAGCTAACCGGTTACGGTTTGACCACGGCAAAGATTTTCTATCATCTGCCCGATCACCCACATTTCCTCCAGCTTTATGTCTGGCAGGATTATGATCTGGCCCCGGATTTTCCGGTGCTCAATCATTTCATTGAGTTCTGGAAAGAGAAAATTGAAGGCCCACTGCATTCAGTCCTCTATGCCCATCACCGGTTGCTGGGGCCGTCAGACTGGAAGAATATTCAGGGGGAGATGCTTTTGCATTGAAAATGCGATTAGGCGGGTGGCGCATAGCTGCGTCCGCCGAAAATTGCTGAACCCACACGCACTGAAGTTGCGCCAAAGCCAACAGCGGTCTCGTAATCGCCGGACATTCCCATGGAGAGCTTTTCAACGCCTGCTTGGCGTGCAAGCTTTTCCAGCAAGGCGAAATGCGGCCCCGGATTTTCATCGGCTGGCGGAATGCACATTAAGCCTTCGATTGTGAGGCCATGTTCATTGCGGCAGCGCTCGACAAAGGCGACCGCCTCTTTTGGCGCTATGCCAGCCTTTTGCTCTTCAAGTCCGGTATTGACCTGAACATAAAGCTTTGGATTTTTGACCTGCTTTTTGATCTCGACCGCAAGCGCTGCTGCAATTTTTTCGCGGTCGACGGTTTCGATCACATCGAACAAAGCTACAGCATCGGCTGCCTTATTGGATTGCAGCGGCCCGATGAGATGGAGTTCAATCCCGGAATAGGCTTCACGAAGTTGTGGCCATTTGCCTTGCGCTTCCTGCACGCGGTTTTCGCCAAACACACGCTGACCGGCATCAAGGGCAGGGCGGATTTCGTCTGCTTCGAATGTTTTGGACACGGCAACGAGCGTGACAGAACCCTTGTCGCGGTTTGCCTCTTCTTCGGCATTGGCAATCACAGCCTTGACCTTGTTCAGGTTCGCACCAATATCTGACATGAAACTCTCGCTTTCAGGCTTTTCATCCGCAAAAGGTTGACGCTTTCGCCAATACGTGGTGAAGGTCGCCATTAAATATCGACTCTCCTTATTGCATCACCTTCGTACGAGTAAATACGCTCATGGCATCCGAACGTTATAATCCGCGTGTGGCGGAAGCACATTGGCAGAAAATCTGGGAAGAAAACCAGACTTTTGAAACCGACAATAGTGATCCCCGCGAGAAATATTACGTGCTCGAAATGTTCCCCTATCCGTCGGGGCGCATTCACATGGGCCATGTGCGCAATTATGCGATGGGTGACGTGGTCGCTCGCTATAAGCGCGCCAAGGGTTTCAACGTGCTGCATCCAATGGGATGGGATGCGTTTGGCATGCCTGCGGAAAACGCTGCCATGCAGAACAAGGTCCATCCGAAAGAATGGACCTATCAGAACATTGCAACCATGAAGCGTCAGCTCAAATCCATGGGGCTGTCGCTTGACTGGACGCGTGAATTTGCGACCTGCGATGTGGAATATTATCATCGTCAGCAGATGCTGTTCATCGACCTGTTTGAAAAAGGTCTGGTGACGCGCAAGACGTCTAAGGTCAACTGGGACCCGGTCGACAACACCGTGCTTGCCAATGAGCAGGTGGTGGATGGGCGCGGCTGGCGTTCGGGTGCGCTGGTCGAACAGCGCGAACTGACGCAGTGGTTCTTCAAGATCACCGATTTCAGCGAAGAGTTGCTGGCAGGTCTCGATACGCTTGACCAGTGGCCGGAAAAAGTTCGCGTCATGCAGAAGAACTGGATCGGTAAGTCGGAAGGCTTGCAAGTTCGTTTTGCACTTAATGCATCGACCGCTCCTGCTGGCTTCTCAGAAGTTGAAGTTTATACGACCCGTCCGGACACGCTGTTTGGTGCGTCCTTTGTGGCGATTGCTGCCGATCATCCGCTGGCGAAGAAGCTTGCTGAAACCAATGCCGATCTGGCTGAGTTTGCAGATGAATGCCGCCGCACGGGAACTTCTGTTGCAGCGCTTGAAACCGCTGAAAAGAAGGGGTTCGACACCGGCGTCAAGGTCAGGCATCCGTTCGATGATAACTGGGAACTGCCGGTCTATGTCGCAAACTTCGTGCTGATGGAATATGGCACGGGTGCAATTTTTGGTTGCCCCGGCCATGATCAGCGCGATCTGGATTTTGCCAATAAATACGGCCTCAAGGTTACGCCTGTCGTCCTGCCAAAGGGTGAAGATGCGGCTAATTTTGTTATCGGTAAGACGGCCTTCACCGAAGAGGGCGTGATGGTAAACTCACGCTTCCTCGACGGGATGACGCCGGAAGCAGCCTTTAACGAAGTTGCCGGTCGTCTGGAAAAGACCGAGCTTGATGGTCGTGCACAGGCCGCGCGTAAAGTGCAGTTCCGCCTTCGCGACTGGGGTATTTCGCGTCAGCGCTATTGGGGCTGCCCGATCCCGATGGTTCATTGCGAGACCTGTGGCGTTAATCCGGTGCCGCGTGCTGATTTGCCGGTTAAGCTGCCTGATGATGTCGAGTTTGACCGTCCGGGCAATCCGCTCGACCGTCATGCGACCTGGCGTCATGTCAAATGTCCGAAATGCGGTGGCGAAGCACGCCGTGAAACCGACACGATGGATACGTTCGTCGATTCGTCGTGGTATTATGCGCGCTTTACAGCCCCTTGGGAAAACGAGCCGACCGATCGTGCGATTGCCGATCATTGGTTGCCTGTTGATCAGTATATTGGCGGCGTTGAGCATGCGATCCTGCATCTGCTTTACTCGCGCTTCTTTACCCGCGCCATGAAAGTGGCTGGTCATGTCGGCATTGACGAGCCTTTCAAAGGTCTGTTCACGCAGGGCATGGTGGTGCACGAAACTTATAAGGCTGATGGCCAGTGGGTAGCACCTGCCGATATTCGTATTGAAGAATCAGACGGTAAGCGCACAGCGACTATGCTGGATAGTGGTGCTCCGGTTGAAATCGGCTCGATTGAAAAAATGTCGAAGTCGAAGAAGAACGTCGTTGATCCTGACGACATTATCTCGTCTTACGGTGCCGATACTGCACGCTGGTTCATGTTGTCTGATTCACCGCCAGAACGCGATGTGATCTGGACGGAAGCTGGTGCGGAAGGTGCACATCGGTTTGTGCAGCGCGTCTGGCGTCTGGTTTCGGAAGCGGCACCTGTCTTGAGAGATGTTGTTTCGAAGTCTGGTGCCGAAGGCGATGCGCTCATCGTTTCGAAAGCCGCCCATAAAACCGTGCAGGCTGTCGGCGATGACATCGAAAAGCTCGCCTTCAACCGTGCCGTTGCCCGTCTTTATGAGCTGGTTAATACGCTCGCAGCACCCTTGCAGCTCATTGCATCCGGTAAGGCGGAAGATCAGTTGAAGGGCGCTGTGCGCGAAGCCACCGAAATGCTGGTTTTGATGTTGGCACCGATGATGCCGCATCTGGCTGAACAATGCGTAAGCGAACTGGGTGGTAAGATTGCAGGCGCGGAAACTATTGCCGCAACCGCGCCATGGCCAAAATTTGATGCAGCGATGATCGTGGAAAACGAGATTGTTCTCCCGGTTCAGATCAACGGTAAGAAGCGTGGGGATTTGACAATCGCACGCGACGCTGATCAAGCTACAATCCAGCAGGCGGTGCTCGAACTTGACTTCGTCAAGGCCGCGCTCGAAGGAAGCACGCCGAAAAAGATTATCGTGGTGCCGCAAAGGATCGTCAATGTTGTTGCCTGATCGCTTCATTTCCGCATTCAAGAATCTTCGCGTTGTGCTTTTGGCGCTCGGTGCTGCTGTGCTTCTCGCAGGCTGCACCGTGCAGCCGCTCTATTCGGGCGCTAGCAGTTCAGGCCGCACCATCGGCGGCAGTGTAACGCCGGATATGCGTTCGAAGCTCGCTTCGATTTCGGTTGATCCTGAAAGCAGTGTCTACGGTGTTCAGGTTCGCAATCAGCTCATCTTCCTGCTTTCAGGTGGTGCTGGTCAGCCGTCCAATCCGGTCTACAAGCTGCGTCTTGGCCTGAGCAAATCGGTTACATCCTTTGTCAGCGTCGATATTGGCGATCAGACGGACCGCACAGGCCGTCCTTCGGCTGGTACGGTCAATGCGACGTCGAATTTCGTGTTGTTCGACAAGGATGGCAAAGCGCTCAAATCAGGCACCCGCACGGTTGGTGCATCGTTTGATCGTCCTCGTCAGGAATTTGCCAATCTGCGTGCCGAACGCGATGCAACCAAGCGTGCGGCAGAAGAACTGGCAGAGCAAATTTATCTGGCGATCGCCATGCAGATGTCGAAGCTCTGAGCTTGTTAGTTTGCTGAATTTTGAAAGGCGGCGCATTTTGTGTCGCCTTTTGTTTATCTAACAGAGGAACACATGCGTCTCGTTTCGTTCCAGGCAAAAGGCTATCGTTCTTTGCGATCAGTCCGGTTTAATCTTGGACAGGTCACAGTGTTTGTTGGTGAAAACGGCGCCGGAAAATCCAACCTCTACCGCGCTCTGCAACTGGTGAAGGCGGCTGCTAAAGGAACGCTCTCAACCGAGATCGTACGCGAAGGCGGTATGCAATCGGCTATGTGGAGTGGCATTCGGCGCAAGCAGGAGCCTGCGCGAATCATTCTGGAAGCCGAATTTGAGGACGAGCGCCTCGCTTCGCGCCTGTCTTATCGGGTTGAGGCAGGCTTACCGCCCCCAGTATCAGGTGCCTTTCCTTTTGAACCACAAATCAAGGAAGAGCAGCTCAATCTCGATACCGGGCGCCGTCCCGTTGATCTCATGGATCGTAAGGGACCGGCTGTCTTTGCACGTGATGCAGAGGGAAGGCGGATCGAACATCCGACACGCCTTCTGAGTTCCGAAAGCGGGCTCGCTGTTTTGGGGCAGTCCGGCCATTATCCGGAGATTGGCGATTTAGCGTCCCAGATGCGTGGCTGGCGTTTTTATCATGGCTTTAGAAGCGACCGCGATGCACCTGTGCGTCAGCCATCAATCGCCGCAACCGCTGCAATGCTTGACGAGGACGGTAGTAATCTGGCTTCCGTCTTTGCGACGCTTGCACATATACGGCAGGATACGGTCGATCTTGATCAGCTGATTGCAGATGCGCTCGAAGGCGCAAAGCTGGTGATTCCGTTCCCGGAAGAAACAGCGACATTCGGGCTGAATTTCCCGGCTTTTCCGCCGCGTGTGTTCAGGCCCGGTGAATTGTCCGATGGACAGATCAGATTGCTGGCTCTGGCTGGGGCGCTTTTATCCTATCGATTACCGCCGCTGATTGCTCTGAACGAGCCGGAGGCAAGTCTGCATCCTGATATGATTCCGTCACTTGCAAAGATGATTGCGCAAGCCTCTGAGCGCAGTCAGATATGGGTGGTGACGCATTCGGCCCGGCTTGCTGAAGCCATCACAGCGCATTGCGGCAGCAGACCAATCCATGTTGCTAAGCATGACGGTGAAACTGAGCTTGAATAAATAAAAACGGCGGATCATTGATCCGCCGTTTTGTCTCAATCAAAAGGTTGATTAAGCAATCTTCTGGCCAGTCTTCGCCCAATCGGCGAGGAATGTTTCAAGGCCCTTGTCGGTGAGCGGATGCTTGACGAGTGCCTTGAGCGTTGCCGGAGGTGCAGTAACAACGTCGGCGCCGATAAGGGCTGCTTCCTTGACGTGGTTTACCGTGCGAACCGAAGCTGCAAGGATTTCAGTGCGGAAATCATAATTGTCGAAAATGGTGCGGATTTCAGCAATCAGTTCCATGCCGTTGACGCCCATGTCGTCAATACGACCGATGAACGGCGAAACGAATGTTGCGCCAGCCTTAGCAGCGAGAAGAGCCTGATTGGCCGAGAAGCAGAGCGTCACGTTGGTCTTGTGACCATCGGATGTTAGTGCCTTACAAGCCTTGAGGCCATCGAGCGTCAATGGAAGCTTGATGCAGATATTGTCTGCGATCTTGGCGATAACAGCCGCTTCTTTCATGATCTGCTCGTATTCTGTTCCAGCAACTTCAGCCGAAACAGGACCCTTGACGAAGGAACAGATTTCTTTAGTGACTTCGAGAATATCACGGCCCGATTTGAGGATCAGCGATGGATTGGTGGTCACGCCATCGACAAGCCCAAGATCGTTGAGTTCGCGGATTTCCTTGACGTCTGCAGTGTCGACGAAAAACTTCATAACAGCGTTCCTCCATAATGAGCGCGGGTGTTTTAGGGAATTAAAACCATTTAAGTCCCGGAAGGTGGCTTTTCTTTAGCGCAAACCCACGTCAAGGTCACGCCATCATGTCGAAAGATTCGCACGATATTTTGAGCCTTTTCGCGGAACCCGCTTTGCGCGTGGTGCCGGTGCTTGTCCCTATGCCTGCGGAACGGCCTTATTCTTATATGGTGCCTGAAGGCATGAAGGTCCAGCCCGGTTCAATCGTTCGTGTGCCATTAGGCCCGCGGGAGGTTGCGGGAATCGTCTGCGAGGGTGGCTCGGATGCGGTGGATGCAAAAAAGCTGCGTTCCATTACGGAAGTTTTCGATTGTCCGCCTGTGGACGCACAAATGCTGCGCTTTATGCGCTGGGCTGCCGATTACACGCTGTCGCCGCCCGGAATGGTCGCACGCATGGTGTTGCGTGCACCCGCTGCCTTTGACCCTGAACCGAAAATTCCGGGGCTTCGTTACAAGGGTAGCGAGCCGGAACGCATGACCGATGCACGCGCTCGCGTGATGGAACTGGCACGCGATGGACTTGCTTGGACCCGTTCGGGGCTAGCACACGCTGCCGGTGTCTCGCAGACAGTTGTGGATGGGCTTAAAACGCAAGGTGTGTTTGAAGAAGTCATGCTTCCTCCGCCTGCAGTGGTGGCCACGCCTGACACGAGTTATGCGCGGGCGACGCTGTCAGAGGATCAGCAGGCAGCTGCCGAAATGCTGGCCGAATCGGTTGAGGCGAATACTTTTTCAGTCTCACTTCTTGATGGTGTCACCGGCTCGGGCAAGACGGAAGTTTATTTTGAAGCGGTGGCAAAAGCGCTCGATCAGGGCAAGCAGGTGCTGATTCTGCTGCCGGAAATTGCGCTGACACAACAGTTTCTCGACCGTTTTCATGATCGTTTTGGTGCAAAGCCTGCCGAATGGCATTCTGATCTGGCACCCCGCACCCGTGAACGCGTCTGGCGACAGGCCATGGAAGGCACCGTGCGCGTCGTTGCCGGTGCGCGTTCGGCACTGTTTTTGCCATTCATGGAACTGGGACTGATCGTGGTCGATGAAGAACATGATCCCGCTTACAAGCAGGAAGATCGCGTTTTCTATAATGCCCGCGATATGGCTGTCGTTCGCGGCCATATTGGCGGTTTTCCGGTGGTGCTGGCATCAGCCACACCATCGATTGAAAGTCAGGTCAATGCGGAGCAGGGGCGTTACAAGCGAATCAAGCTTTATGGTCGTTATGCAGAAGCAGCTTTGCCGACGCTTAAAACCATCGATATGCGGCGTTCGCCGCCGCCGCCGGGACGTTTTTTGTCACCAGCACTGACAGAAGCTGTGGGTAAAACTGTGGAACGTGGCCAACAGGCGCTGCTGTTTCTCAACCGGCGCGGTTATGCGCCGCTCACACTTTGCCGTGTTTGTGGGCATCGTTTTCAATGTCCGCAATGTTCAAGCTGGCTGGTCGAGCATCGCTTTCGTAAGCAGTTAATGTGCCATCAGTGCGGCTATCACGAACCCGTGCCGGAAGCCTGCCCCGAATGTGGCACGCTTGATCATCTGGTCGCTTGTGGTCCGGGTGTTGAACGCATTGCCGAGGAAGTGGCAGCGACTTTTCCGGAAGCGCGAATCATCGTGCTTTCGTCAGATATGGCGGGTGGTGTGAAGCGCCTGCGGCTTGAATTGGATGCAATTGCCAAAGGCGAAGCCGATATTGTTATCGGCACGCAGCTTGTCGCCAAGGGGCATAATTTTCCGAATATGACGCTTGTAGGCGTGGTGGATGCGGATCTTGGGCTTGCTAATGGTGACCCGCGTGCTGCCGAACGCACATTCCAGCTGCTCAATCAGGTGACAGGTCGCGCAGGGCGAACAGGCCTCAAAAGTCTGGGGCTTTTGCAGACTTACCAGCCGGATCATCCGGTGATGAAAGCCATTATCAGTGGCGATTCGGATGCGTTTTACGCACGCGAGATCGAGGAGCGGGAACGCAGTGTTCTGCCGCCGTTCGGTCGTCTTGCGGCATTGATCATATCGGCTGATAATCGGCCTGATGCGGAAAATCATGCGCGTGCGCTGCGTCGTGCAGCGCCTTCTTCGCCGGAGATTTCAGTGCTGGGACCAGCCGAAGCACCGCTTGCTGTGGTGCGCGGGCGTCATCGTTTTCGTATCCTCGTTCACGGAACAAAAAAGGCCGATATTCAAGGTTTTATCCGAGCATTACTGGGCGCCGCACCAAAGGAACGCGGTTCGATCCGCGTGAATATAGACATTGATCCGCAGAGCTTCCTTTAGGCAGCAGAATCAAAATCTGCGCTACCTAAGCGTCACAAAGAGCAAGCATGACAGCAGGCCTGTTTTTCGGCTATAGGGCATGAAATCGATACGAGGGTGAAACGCAATGGAATTCTATCTTCCCAACACCACCGGCGAATGGTTTGCTTGGAGTACCGCTGTGATTACAGCCTTGGCCGGTGTCATTATGTTGTTTGCACCCGGCATCACCATGCGGCTTTTGCGGTTGCAACCGATCAATGCGCGCCCGGAGGCGTATAGCTCTATTCGTGCCGTGCTTGCTGGTCCTTATCTGGGGATAGGTCTTGGCTGTCTGATTTTTGCACAGCCATTTTTGTGGGTGGTTTTGGGAGCCGTTTGGGGATTTGCACTGTTCGGACGCTTCATTTCGATGATGTCTGATAAAGGGGCAACTTTCTACAATATCGTCGCTGCCGTCATCGAATTTGCGCTGGCTGCCGGGCCGTTGCTTTATGCTTTTGGCTTTATCGTCTGAAGTCAGATTGCGGCGCTAAAATGCATGGCGCTGTATTAGTGAGCTTTGTCCGGCCTTTTTTAACCTAAAATTGCGGCAAAACTTACACAAAAGTGCGGGATTCGCGTGTTGCGAGTCCGGTTCGTCTATGCTAGACGGCAATCACATTTCGGTGTTGTCGCGCTTGCGCGTCAGGGGTTCCCCGGAAACATTCAATAAAATCATCTGCTTGGGCCTTTTGGCCCTGCTGAACTCCCAAAAAGATGGTTTCAACGTAGAGAGCAGGTTGTTCGTGGCAGAAACGTCTTCGCTCATTTCAGGTGTCGCACAGCGCTACGCCGGATCGTTGTTTGAGCTTGCGCTCAATGCGAATTCCGTTGCTGCTGTGGAAAAAGATCTTGGTCGTTTCGAGGCGCTTCTGAGCGGAAGCGAAGACCTGAAGCGTCTGATTTCCAGCCCGGTCTTCTCCGCTGAAGACCAGCTTCACGCGATTGGCGCGGTTGCTGATAAGGCTGGCATCACTGGTCTGGTCGGCAATTTCCTGCGTGTTGTGGCGCAAAACCGTCGCCTTTTTGCGCTGCCGGGCATTATCGCCGCTTTCCGTGAGATTGCAGCTGAGCATCGCGGTGAAGTTTCCGCTGATGTACTTTCTGCGCATGAATTAACTGCTGCACAGCAGAACGAATTGAAGGCAACGCTGAAGGGTGTTGCCGGCAAGGACGTGACGATCAATGTCACCGTCGATCCTTCGATCCTCGGCGGACTTGTCGTCAAAATGGGTTCGCGTCAGATCGACACGTCCCTTCGCACAAAACTTTCTTCTCTCAAGCTTGCACTGAAAGAGGTCGGCTGATGGACATCCGCGCCGCGGAAATTTCCGCTATCCTGAAAGAGCAAATCAAGAACTTCGGCAAGGAGGCTGAGGTCTCCGAAGTCGGTCAGGTTCTGTCCGTTGGCGACGGTATCGCCCGCGTTTACGGTCTGGACAATGTTCAGGCTGGCGAAATGGTCGAATTCCCTGGTGGTATTCGCGGCATGGCGCTTAACCTCGAAACCGACAATGTCGGTGTGGTTATTTTCGGCGCCGACCGTGACATCAAGGAAGGCGACGTCGTCAAGCGTACCGGCGCGATCGTTGACGTTCCAGTTGGTCCAGGCCTGCTCGGACGCGTTGTCGATGCTCTCGGCAATCCAATCGACGGCAAAGGCCCAATCGTTGCAACAGAACGTCGCCGCGTCGACGTTAAGGCACCGGGCATCATTCCGCGTAAGTCGGTTCATGAGCCAATGTCGACCGGCCTCAAGGCTGTTGACGCTCTGATCCCTGTTGGCCGTGGTCAGCGCGAGCTGGTCATCGGTGACCGTCAGACCGGTAAAACCGCGATTATTCTCGATACCTTCCTTAACCAGAAGCCAATCCACGACAATGGTCCTGACAAAGAAAAGCTTTATTGCGTCTATGTCGCTATCGGCCAGAAGCGTTCGACTGTTGCTCAGTTCGTTAAGGTTCTCGAAGAACGCGGCGCTCTCGAATATTCCGTCGTGATCGCGGCTACCGCTTCCGATCCGGCTCCGATGCAGTACCTTGCACCATTCGCAGGCTGCGCTATCGGCGAATATTTCCGTGACAATGGTCAGCATGCCCTGATCGGCTATGACGATCTTTCCAAGCAGGCTGTTGCTTACCGTCAGATGTCGCTTCTGCTTCGTCGTCCTCCGGGCCGTGAAGCTTACCCAGGCGACGTTTTCTATCTGCACTCGCGTCTTCTTGAGCGCGCTGCGAAGCTCAACGACGAAAACGGCGCTGGTTCGCTGACGGCTCTGCCAGTCATCGAAACTCAGGGTAACGACGTTTCCGCGTTCATTCCGACCAATGTGATCTCGATCACTGACGGTCAGATCTTCCTCGAAACCAACCTGTTCTATCAGGGTATCCGTCCGGCTGTTAACGTCGGTCTGTCGGTTTCGCGCGTTGGTTCGTCCGCTCAGATCAAGGCCATGAAGCAAGTTGCTGGTTCGATTAAGGGTGAACTCGCCCAGTATCGTGAAATGGCAGCGTTTGCTCAGTTTGGTTCGGATCTTGATGCTTCGACACAGCGTCTGCTTAACCGCGGTGCCCGCCTGACCGAACTTCTCAAACAGCCACAGTTCTCGCCGCTCAAAACGGAAGAACAGGTTGCCGTGATTTACGCTGGCGTGAATGGTTATCTCGATAAGATCGCCGTCAACCAGGTTGGCAAGTTCGAAGCAGGCCTTCTTTCTTCGCTGCGCACCGAGCACAAAGATGTTCTCGACGCGATCCGCGACGAAAAGGCACTTACCGACAACATCAAAGCAAAGCTCAAGGCAGCGGTCGACGCGTTCGCCAAGTCTTTCGCTTGAACTTTGTGACGGGATGAACGGATGCCTTCACTAAAGGATCTGAGAAACCGTATCGCCTCGGTCAAGGCGACGCAGAAAATCACCAAGGCGATGCAGATGGTCGCCGCGGCGAAGCTGCGCCGTGCCCAGGAAGCTGCGGAGGCCGCAAGGCCTTATTCGCAGCGCATGGGCGCCGTTCTCGCTAACATCGCGCAGAACGTGAGCGGTGAAGATGCACCGGCTTTGATGGCTGGTACAGGTAAGGACGACGTGCATTTGCTCGTCGTCGCTACTGCAGAACGTGGCCTTTGCGGCGGTTTCAACTCGCAGATTGCGCGTTATGCGCGTGATCATGCCCGCAAGCTCCTCGCTGAAGGCAAGACAGTCAAGATTCTGACGATCGGCAAAAAAGGTGCGGATATTCTGCGTCGCGAATTTGCTTCGTTGATTGTTGATCATGTCAATCTGCGTGAAGTCAAACAGCTTGCTTTTGTGCATGCCGACCAGATTGGCCACAAGATCATCGAGCTGTTTGAACAGGGCGCATTTGACGTCTGCACACTGTTCTATTCCGAGTTCAAATCGGTGATTGCACAGATCCCAACTGCACAGCAGCTCATTCCGGCTTCGGCTGGCGCTACTGAGCAGCCAGGAACTGCAGGCGATGCGATTTATGAGTACGAACCTGATCCTGCGGAGATCCTGAGCACCCTGATCCCGCGCAATATTTCGGTCCAGATTTTCCGCGCTCTGCTGGAAAATGTGGCGGGCGAAATGGGCGCGAAGATGAGCGCAATGGACAATGCGACGCGTAATGCCGGTGACATGATCAACAAGTTGTCGATCACGTATAACCGTCAGCGTCAGGCTCAGATCACCAAGGAACTGATCGAAATCATTTCGGGCGCGGAAGCGCTTTAGAGTTAAGGTTCATCGCATGATTTCTCCCGAAAAGTCTGCAACTTTTCGGGATCATGCTAACGGAAGGTAAAGGATCGATGGCAAAAGCAGCGACCCCGAAAACTACCGCCGCGGCCGAAGCGAAGCCAGCAGCGGCAAAAGCTCCAGCCAAGCGGGCTCCAGCGAAGACTGCTGCCGCTAAGTCTGATGCAGCTCCAAAGGCTGCAACGACGGGCGCAGTCGGCAAGATCACACAGGTTATCGGCGCTGTTGTCGACGTACAGTTCGAAGACGGTCAGCTTCCGCTGATCCTCAACGCTCTCGAAACCGACAATCTGGGCAACCGTCTGGTTCTCGAAGTTGCACAGCATCTGGGCGAAAACACTGTTCGCACGATTGCTATGGACTCGACCGAAGGTCTGGTTCGCGGTCACGAAGTGCGCGACACCGGCAACCCAATCATGGTTCCGGTTGGCGAAGAAACGCTCGGCCGCATCATGAACGTTATTGGTGAGCCAGTTGACGAAGCAGGTCCGATCAAGACCACTGCGCGTCGCTCTATCCACCAGGAGGCGCCAGAATATATCGAACAGTCGACCGAAGCTGAAATCCTCGTAACGGGCATTAAGGTTGTTGACCTTCTCGCTCCTTATGCAAAGGGTGGTAAGATTGGTCTGTTCGGCGGTGCGGGCGTTGGCAAGACCGTTCTCATCATGGAACTGATCAACAACGTTGCTAAGGCGCACGGCGGTTACTCTGTATTCGCAGGCGTTGGTGAACGTACACGTGAAGGTAACGATCTTTACCACGAAATGATCGAATCGGGCGTTAACAAGCTCGGTGGCGGTGAAGGCTCCAAGGCCGCACTCGTTTACGGTCAGATGAATGAGCCTCCGGGTGCGCGCGCTCGTGTTGCTCTGTCGGGTCTGACGGTTGCTGAAAACTTCCGTGACAAGGGCCAGGACGTTCTGTTCTTCGTGGACAACATCTTCCGCTTCACGCAGGCAGGCTCCGAGCTTTCGGCTCTTCTCGGTCGTATTCCTTCGGCTGTTGGCTATCAGCCAACGCTTGCAACTGACATGGGTCAGATGCAGGAACGCATCACCACGACGACCAAAGGTTCGATTACTTCGGTTCAGGCAATTTACGTTCCTGCCGACGATTTGACCGATCCGGCTCCTGCAACGTCGTTCGCTCACTTGGATGCGACCACAACGCTGAACCGTTCGATCGCTGAAAAGGGTATTTACCCGGCTGTGGATCCTCTTGAATCGACATCGCGTATGCTCGATCCAATGATCGTTGGTGAAGAACACTACGCAGTTGCTCGTCAGGTTCAGTCGATCCTACAGCGCTACAAGTCGCTTCAGGACATCATCGCCATCCTCGGCATGGACGAATTGTCGGAAGAAGATAAGCTGACTGTTGCGCGCGCTCGTAAGATCGAACGCTTCCTGTCGCAGCCGTTCTTCGTGGCTGAAGTGTTTACCGGTTCGCCGGGCAAGCTCGTCGACCTCGCTGACACCATCAAGGGCTTCAAGGGTCTTTGCGCGGGTGAATACGATCATCTTCCAGAACCAGCCTTCTACATGGTTGGCTCGATTGAAGAAGCGGTCGAAAAGGCGAAGAAGCTGGCTGCCGAAGCTGCGTAATGAATTAAGTTTGCGGCGGGCTTTCATGCCCGCCGCAAATGCCTGTTCATTTGTTTGAGTATGATCTTTTGATTTTTGAGATCAGGCTCTGGAAATTTAAGTGAGAACCATGGCTCAAGCTTTCCAATTCGAACTCGTGTCGCCAGAACGCCTCCTGCTTTCGGCTGAGGTGACGGAAGTCGTCATTCCGGGCAGTGAAGGCTATTTGACGGCTCTTGCCGGCCACTCGCCGTTGATGACGACGATCATGCCGGGTGTTGTTTCGGTGAAGCTTGCCGAGGGCAAGTCTGATTCCTATGTGGTCTTTGGTGGCTTTGCGGACATCACTCCGAAGGGCTGCACTATCTTGGCCGAATCTGCCACGCATGTTGACGATGTTGATCCTGCCGACATTCAGAAGCGCATCGACATTGCGCGCAAGCACCTTGAAGATGCATCGACGAACGAACATCGCACCAAGGCGGAAATTTTCCTGCATCAGTTGATGACATTGCAGGGAACTGTCCTTCCGGCTTGAAAAGGGCAGGCTTCGGCTTCCCAGTAGAGCGAAATCAGATCGAAACACGCTCTAAGAGAGTTTCAGAGAAGCGGGCCTCGGCCCGCTTTTTTGTATTTTCAGGCTTCTGAGCAAATGGGTCTGTTTATACAATCACGCTTGCGTGAACCGCTTAAGATCGCTTGAAAATATTGTGCCTACAATTTATTTATCAGATGATTGTTAGTTTGCTAATATAAGGCGATCGCCATGAACCGAGCTGATCTCAGTGCAGAAATGATTGAAGCGATGGCCAAAGTCAATCGCAAGCTTCGTACTGTTTTTGATGCTCGTGTGAAGGAACACGGCCTTACTTTGGCACGTGCGCGCACGCTGCTGACACTTATCGAAGAGGAAGGTCTTTATCAGAAGGAACTGGCAGAAGTTCTGGAGATTGAGAATGCAACGATGGTTCGTCTGATTGATGGGCTTGAGCGACAGGCCTTTGTTGAACGTCAGGCCGTTGAGGGAGATCGTCGGGCTAAACGGATTGTAATGACTGCAAAAGGCAAAAAGCTTGCCGAGAAAGTTGTCAGTCTCGCTGCCGATGTGCGTTCTGATTTGCTGGAAAGCGTTACCGATGAAGAGCTGAACACGGCCCTGAACGTGATGCGCAAAATGGCCGAGTCGATGAATAGAAAGAGCTGACGCTGATCGCGGTTTTGTGAATTCTCACCATGAAAATCGGTGATATTTGCCATCTTTCTGACATGAGCAAGCGCTTAATTTCTACTCGTTAAAATTCTAGACGGAGCTTCTGAGATGCGTCAT
This sequence comes from Brucella thiophenivorans, assembly GCF_002252445.1. GTDB lineage: Bacteria > Pseudomonadota > Alphaproteobacteria > Rhizobiales > Rhizobiaceae > Brucella > Brucella thiophenivorans. The sequence continues at coordinate 140,289 of NZ_NNRJ01000012.1, read as the reverse complement.
TCGTCGCAGATCATTTTGGGCCTTGTGGCCATAGTTTCGATCATGTCAGTTCAGACCATGGATATGAGCCATGGCCATCGGCATTTTTATACTCAAGCTGTCAACGACATCAGCACGGATGATGGTTTGATATTTGATGCAAAAACCACAACAGCTGTGGGCGTGCAGACAATTGCCCAGATGCGGAATGCATTCAGTGCTGCCTGAAAACAACAAATCTTACGGCGCAAGCGTGCGCAGATAGGCCATCAATTCGCTGGCCGTATCGCTGGCGCGTTCCGGTTCGCGCGATATGATGGCTTCGATCAGTGTAGCATGCGCGTGGGCAGAACCGGAGATACCGGTTGATGGGCGCAGTCTGAACCAGAACCTGCGGCTATGCGTTTGCAAAGGTGCGGCGAGGCGGGTCGCATAGGAGTTACCAGCGGCGGTGCCGAGCACGATATCAAACGCCTTGTCGGCATCTAGAAACAGCGAAACATTTTCTGACGGTATTGCTTCGCGCATGGCATTCGCCGCAGCTTTCAAGCGCTCGTAATCGCGTGCGCTGCCAAAGCGTGCAGCATCGCGTGCCAGCACACGCTCCACACCTTCGCGGGCATCGAGAACCTTGTTGAAGTCTTTGGGGTCAATCGCTGCGATCGCAATGCCCGAACGCGGACGGACCTCCACCAGGCCCTCCCACGCGAGCCGCTGGATTGCTTCGCGTATTGGGGTGCGGCCCATGCCGGTCAATTCTATCAATCCACGCTCATTGACGACTGAGCCTGGTTCCAGCTCAAGGGTAACGATCAAACGTTCCAGAACGCGGTAGGCCTGTTCAGCGAGGCTTTCACTGCCCCAGCTGTCGACGAGGGCTATGCTGCTCTTCGCTGTTTTCTCGTTGACGTTTGCATGTTCCATGCAGTTTTGAGCCTTATATTGATAGCAATTGACAGAATAAAACCCTACAGATATATCTGTAATATATCAAAACCATTGCTGCACAATAACCAGAAAACAGCTACTGAGCGATTATCATCGATAACGGGCTTTTTGCATGGTGTCATTCTGAAAAATATGACCAAAAAAAATCTAATGAATGCAATTGCTGTCGCTGTCGAAAAATTATGTCAGAGTTGTAAGCTGGGTTGAATAAGAGTGGATCGGTCGGGAGCCGTTTATTTATGAAATCTGATCCAAGCGAGCAGCACGATATCGTCATTATCGGCGGTGGGATCGTTGGTGTTGCAACAGCTGCATTGCTGGCCGAAAATGGGCGTGATGTGCTGGTGATAGACCGAAGCGGCATTTGCGAAGAAACCAGTTCCGGTAATGCTGCAGCGCTCGCTTTCTCCGATATTCTTCCGATGGCTTCCAAAGGTGTCATGCGCAAGGTTCCGGGCTGGCTGATGGACCCACTGGGGCCATTCACGATCCGCGCGTCTTATTTTCCCAAAATGATCCCCTGGCTTTATCGCTTCTGGCGCGCGAGTTCTGCAAGCGCACTTGAAAAGACGACGGTTGCACAGGGTAATATGATGCGTGTTGCCGAAAGTGAGATGCTGGCGCTGATTGATCGTGCAGGCTTGCGCGACCGTTTGCAGGAAGATGGCAACCTTGAGCTTTATGAAAGCGAAGCAGAGCTGAAAGCATCTCAGCCCGGGTGGGATGCAAAAGCGAAGGCCGGTATCGCTTATGAGCATGTTCGTGGCGAGCGTTTGAAAGCATTGCAGCCGGGTCTTGATCCACGGTTTGTCGCTGGAACTTTTGTTCCGGGTTGGAAAAATGTCAGTGATCCAAAGCTGTTTGGTCAGGCCATATGGGCCTACGCGCAAAGCAAGGGCGCGCGTTTTCTCAAAGCCAGTGTTGTAAGTGCGCAGTCTAAAAATGGTGGCGCGACTGTTTGTCTGGAAGGCCGCGCGCATATAGAAGCAGCACATCTCGTTCTTATGTCAGGCGCATGGTCGAAAGATCTGGCCAAGGGCTTTGGTGATGTTGTTCCGCTCGATACCGAGCGTGGCTATAACACGACGCTGCCGGTGGGAAGTTTTGATGTGAAGCGTCAGTTGACGTTTCCCGGTCACGGCTTTGTCGTAACGCCGATGGCAACGGGCCTGCGTGTTGGCGGGGCCGTGGAGTTTGGCGGTCTGGAGTTGGCCCCCAATTACGCTCGCTCAAGCGCAATGCTGAAAAAAGCATCGACGTTTCTGCCGGGCTTGAAAACCCAAGGTGGTAAGCAATGGATGGGCTATCGCCCGTCGCTGCCTGATTCCATGCCGGTTATCGGTCGCGCATCGGCCGGCGGCAATATTTATTATGGCTTCGGCCATGGCCACCTGGGCCTCACCCAATCGGCAGCGACAGCGCGGATTATTCATGACCTGATCACAGGTTCTGCACTGCCAATCGATATTGAACCATTCAAGCCCCAACGTTTTCGGAACTGACCATCATGGCAAGACATTCCTTTTTCTGCGTCGACGGACATACATGCGGCAATCCAGTGCGGCTGGTTGCAGGTGGTGGCCCAAATCTTGTTGGCTCCAACATGATGGAAAAGCGCGCACATTTCTTGCGCGAATATGATTGGATCAGAACCGGTCTGATGTTCGAGCCACGTGGCCATGACATGATGTCTGGCTCAATCCTCTATCCACCAACACGCGACGACTGCGATGTCGCAGTGCTGTTTATCGAAACATCTGGCTGTCTGCCGATGTGCGGTCACGGCACCATTGGCACTGTCACCATGGCGATTGAGCAGGGGCTTATAACGCCAAAAGTTCCGGGTAAGATCAATCTCGAAACCCCTGCCGGTCTGGTTGCAATCGAATATGAGCAGAACGGTCAATATGTTGATCGTGTGCGCCTGACCAATGTTCCCGCCTTCCTTTATGCGGAAGCGATGGAAGTAGAATGCCCTGATCTGGGAACACTTAAGGTCGATGTCGCTTATGGTGGAAACTTCTATGCGATTGTCGAACCGCAAGAAAATTACACCGACATGCAAGATTATTCCGCGCTGCAATTGATTGCGTGGAGTCCGGTGCTGCGCGAACGCCTGAATGAGAAATATAAATTCCAGCATCCTGAATTTCCCGACATTAATCGCCTGACCCATATTCTTTGGACAGGCAAGCCAACGCATCCAGAAGCGCATGCACGCAATGCGGTGTTCTATGGTGATAAGGCAATCGACCGTTCGCCCTGTGGAACCGGCACTTCAGCGCGTATGGCGCAGCTTGCAGCCAAAGGAAAGCTAAAGCCGGGCGATGATTTCGTGCATGAATCCATCATAGGATCGCTGTTTCATGGTCGCGTTGAGCGGGCTGTGGAAGTGGCTGGTGGAAGTGGAATCATCCCGTCAATCGCGGGTTGGGCACGTATGACGGGCTATAATACGATCTTCATTGATGACCGTGATCCGTTTGCGCACGGATTCACTGTTGCGTAAAACGGGTACGGTAGGCAAAAATAGGGAGTAGATCCCTATTTTTTGTCTGAGACGTATCGGGAAAAGTGTGGAATACTAAGCCCTCAATAGGAGAAAAAAATATATACAGGGCGCTTTATAGGGGACATAACTAGTTTGTGGAGGAGTTAAGTCATTAGCCTTTTGTCTGAGACAAAAGGGGCTTGCATTCCTTTATACAGCCGTTAGGTGTAATTATCCGGGAAAAAAATGAAGGCGCACGAAATAATGATGCGTCAATAAAATCCCGGCAGAGTTAAATGGGTGGCTTCTCGATGGAATATTTCTTCCAGCAAGTGATCAACGGGCTTGCGCTCGGATCGATTTATGGCCTGATCGCTATCGGTTACACGATGGTCTATGGCATTATCGGCATGATTAACTTTGCTCATGGCGATGTCTTTATGCTCGGCGCCTTTATGGCGCTGATTGTTTTTCTAATCATCACAACATTCATCGGAGCGCTGCCAATAGCGCTCATGCTGCTCCTGATGATGGTTGTAGCAATGGTTCTCACGGGTCTGTGGAGCTGGACGATCGAACGGGCCGCTTACCGGCCTTTGCGTGGATCTTTCCGTCTCGCGCCGTTGATTACTGCAATCGGTATGTCCATTGCATTGTCCAACTTCGTCCAGGTGACCCAGGGGCCGCGCAATAAGCCAGTGCCGCAGTTGCTGAACGGTTCTTATAGCATTTTCGGAACGGATGTTACGATCTCGCTCAAGCAGATCGTGGTCATTGTGGTCACTGCGGTGCTGTTGACGATCTTCTGGTATATCGTCAACCGTACATCGCTTGGTCGTGCACAGCGTGCTTGTGAGCAGGACCGCAAGATGGCTGCACTCTTGGGCATCAATGTTGATCGCGTGATTTCGCTGACCTTCGTGATGGGTGCCATGCTGGCTGCGGTTGCCGGTACGCTTTATCTCTCCTTCTACGGCGTGATTTCCTTTGCTGATGGGTTTATTCCCGGCGTCAAGGCGTTCACGGCTGCGGTTCTGGGTGGGATTGGATCGCTTCCAGGGGCGGTTGTCGGTGGCTTGCTGATTGGGCTCATTGAGGCTTTGTGGTCAGCTTATTTCTCGATCGATTATAAAGACGTTGCCGCGTTCTCGATCCTTGCTATCGTGCTGATCTTCATGCCGTCCGGCATCCTTGGCCGCCCTGAAGTCGAAAAGGTGTAATCATGGCCGTACAATCAGGTTCACGCCCGGATTCCCTTTTTGGCCGGGCACTTCGTGAAGGTTTCTTAGCCGGTATTTTGGCGCTGGGACTTTTCTGCTTAATCATCGGATTTAAGACCGAGCAGAATATCAGTAATGAACTGGTGCTGACTGAGCGCTGGGGCGCACTGGCGGTGTTTGTTGCGCTGGCAGCTGTCGGGCGGTTCATCTTCATCGCTTTCGTGCAGCCATGGAATGAACAGCGTAAGCTCGCGAAAAGCAGCCATCCGGTTGGCGTTGTGGAAAATCAGTCATTTTTCCGGGCGCATTTTTCCAAGATCGGCATTGCCTTCCTTTTTGTCTACCCAATCCTGATTGTCGCCCTCGTCGGTTGGCAGGGATCACTCAAATGGGTCGACAATTTCGGCGTGCAGATTCTCATTTATGTCATGTTGGCATGGGGTCTTAATATCGTTGTTGGCCTCGCGGGTCTTCTTGATCTGGGCTATGTCGCTTTCTATGCTGTTGGCGCTTATTCCTATGCCATTCTATCGGCTTATTTTGGCTGGTCGTTCTGGGTGCTGCTGCCGATTGCCGGTCTTCTCGCGGCAACATGGGGCGTCATTCTTGGTTTCCCGGTTCTGCGTCTGCGCGGTGACTATCTCGCCATCGTGACGCTGGCTTTTGGTGAAATCATCAGACTTGTGCTGATAAACTGGACGGAACTAACCAAAGGCACGTTCGGTATTTCGGGTATTGCCAAAGCGACGTTCTTTGGTCTTCAGTTCAATGCCAGCAAAGACGGTTTTGCTGCCTATTACGGCCTGACCTTCTCGGCGGCGCACTACAAGTTCTTCCTTTACTATATCATTCTTGTACTGGCGCTGATCACCGCACTTGTGACGATCCGTCTGCGCCGTATGCCGGTTGGTCGCGCATGGGAAGCGCTGCGTGAAGACGAAATCGCCTGCCGTTCGCTCGGTATAAACACCACGACGACGAAGCTTACCGCTTTTGCAACGGGTGCGATGTTTGGTGGTTTTGCGGGTTCGTTCTTTGCGGCACGTCAGGGCTTTGTCAGCCCCGAATCCTTCGTATTCCTTGAATCTGCAGTCATTCTGGCCATCGTTGTTTTGGGTGGTATGGGCTCGCTTGTTGGCATCGCCATCGCTGCGATTGCGATGATCGGCGGCACGGAAATCCTACGTGAAATGGGCTTCCTGAAAGCTATTTTCGGTCCAAACTTCACGCCTGAACTCTACCGCATGTTGATCTTCGGTCTCGCCATGGTGGTCGTCATGGTCTGGAAACCGCGTGGATTTGTTGGAAGTCGAGAACCAAGCGCGTTCCTTAATCAGAAGAAGATGGTGTCGGGTGCCTTTACCAAGGAAGGGCACGGCTGATGGCGGAGACAAAAATTATGGCTGGCAATGGTTCGAAAGACACCATTCTTACAGTTGAGCATCTGTCGATGCGCTTTGGTGGTCTCGTCGCGATCAACGATCTGAGCTTCGATGTGAAGCGCGGCGACATCACGGCGATCATCGGTCCGAATGGTGCAGGCAAGACAACCGTCTTCAATTGCATCACCGGCTTTTACAAGCCGACCGGTGGCATGCTGACGATGAACCGGAATACGGGCGAGAAATTCCTTCTAGAACGTTTGCCTGATTTCAAGATCACGCAGGATGCGCGTGTTGCGCGTACTTTCCAGAATATTCGCCTGTTCTCGGGTCTGACGGTTCTCGAAAACTTGCTCGTTGCACAGCATAATACGCTGATGCGCTCGTCGGGTTACACGATCCTCGGTCTCCTTGGTTTTCCGACCTATCGGAAGGCTGCCAAGGACGCGGTTGAAAAGGCGCGTTACTGGATAGAAAAGATCAATCTGCTTGATCGTGCTGACGATCCGGCTGGTGATCTGCCTTATGGCGATCAGCGTCGTCTGGAGATCGCACGCGCCATGTGCACGGATCCAGAAATTCTTTGCCTTGATGAGCCTGCTGCTGGTCTTAATCCGCGAGAATCGGCGGAGTTGAACAAGCTGCTGCTCGATATTCGCAAGGAAACCGGCACTTCGATCCTGCTGATCGAACACGACATGTCGGTGGTTATGGAGATTTCCGACCACGTCATCGTGCTTGAATATGGCACCAAGATTTCTGATGGTCCGCCTGAACAGGTCAAGAATGATCCACGCGTTATCGCTGCCTATCTGGGTGTCGATGACGATGAAATTGCCGAGTTGATTGAAGAAGCCGATAAGCCGGGTACCGGCGACCCGGCTGATTTCATCGCAGCTCAACTTGCTCAGGAAGCCATTCAGGAAGAAAAAGCCGAAGAAGCCGTGCGCTTTGCAGGTGGATTGGCCGTGGCACGAGACGGCAAGCCGGACAATCTGACGCTGATCAAAGGCATAGGCGAGGTCAACGAGAAGAATCTCAACCAGCACGGTATCTATCATTTTGATCAGATTGCTGCTTGGACGCAAGCTGACATCGTGCAGGCAGAAACCTATCTGGAATTTGACGGTCGTATCGCCCGTGAAGACTGGGTTGGGCAGGCGGCTCAGCTTGCCTCAGGTGAAGCAACCGCGTTTTCAACACGTGTTGAAGCGGGCAATGTTCCGACAAGTCATAAGACTGCTCCCGCAAAGGCAACCCGCGCGCCCAAAGGCACAAAGAGCGCAAAAGCTCCGGCAAAGCCTAAGAAGGGAAGCGAATAATGACGGCTGAAACCATGCAGACCAAACAACCGCTTCTGGCCGTAGAAAAGGTCGAAACTTATTACGGCAATATCCGCGCGCTCAAAGGCATTGATCTGACCGTTAATGAGGGTGAAATCGTAGCACTTATCGGTGCGAATGGCGCTGGTAAATCCACGCTGATGATGACCATCTTCGGCTCGCCACGCGCGCGTACGGGGCGTATTTTATTTGGCGGCAAAGACATCACGTCGATGCCGCCTCATGAGATTGCCAAACTGCGTATTGCGCAATCGCCGGAAGGTCGTCGTATTTTCCCGCGCATGACGGTTCTTGAAAATCTTCAGATGGGCGCAAGCCTCGATAATCAGCAATATTTTGAAGAAGATGTTGCGCTGATGTTCGAGCTTTTCCCGCGTCTGAAAGAGCGTGTAACACAGCGTGGCGGCACCCTTTCAGGTGGCGAACAGCAGATGCTGGCCATTGCACGTGCACTGATGGCGCGTCCAAAGCTTTTGCTTTTGGATGAACCGTCGCTGGGCCTTGCGCCGTTGATCGTCAAGCAGATTTTTGAAGCAATCAAGGAACTGAACCGCACGCAGGGGCTGACTGTGTTCCTCGTTGAGCAGAATGCGTTTGGTGCGCTCAAGCTTGCGGATCGCGGTTATGTTATGGTCAATGGATCAATCACCATGAGCGGTGCAGGCCGCGAACTGCTGGCTGACCCGGAAGTGCGCGCTGCCTATCTCGAAGGCGGAAGGCATTAAGGAGCAAAAACATGCAGGGAATTCTCTACGAAGAACCGTCATTCTGGCTGTTTTTTCTCATCACTTGCCTTCTGGGTGGCTGGGCAGCGTGGATGACAGGACGTGCCTGTGCACAAACATGGCGGACTTATCCGCAACTGCTGCTCTATCTCATCCCATTGGGTGCAGCAGTGCGGTTTATTCACTACGCCTTGTTTGAAGGCACGTTGCTTTCGCTGCACTATTATCTGGTTGATGTGATTGTGCTGATGATTATTGGCACGATCGGGTATCGCTTTACCCGCACAAAGCAGATGGTGCGCCAGTATAACTGGCTTTATGAAAAAGCTTCGCCTTTGAGCTGGAAGGCAAAATAATACAAAGCTTCGCCGTGGGACAAAAAGAAAAAACTGAAAATGCTCTGGCGGCGGAGTTTTTAAAAAAGATCACGTTGAACAGATAGAATTCAGCGTAGATATTGCTGGGTAATCAGCAAGAAAAATAAGCGATGCAAAAACATCGTTCGGGGTAACTATAATCGGGAGTTCAAGGTATGAAGAAATCGCTTTTCTCTGGCGTTGCTCTTGCAGCAGTGATGGCTTTCAGTGGCTCGGCTTGGGCAGATGTGCTTTTGGGCATCGGTGCACCACTCACCGGTCCTAATGCGGTTTATGGCGCTCAGATTCAAAAGGGCACAGAAGCAGCCATCAAGGAAATTAACGATGCCGGTGGCATCAATGGCGAGAAGATCACGATCACACTCGGCGACGATGTGTCGGATCCGAAGCAGGGTATTTCCGTTGCAAACAAGTTTGCTGCTGACGGCGTGAAATACGTTATCGGTCACTTCAACTCCGGCGTTTCGATCCCGGCTTCTGAAGTCTATGCTGAAAACGGCATTCTCGAAATCTCGCCAGCCGCTACCAACCCGGTCTATACCGAGCGTGATCTGTGGAACACGTTCCGTACTTGTGGTCGTGATGACCAGCAGGGCATTGTGGCCGGTCAGTACATCTTCGACAACTTCAAGGATGGCAAAGTCGCCGTCATTCACGACAAGACCCCTTATGGTCAGGGCCTTGCCGATGAAACCAAGAAGAAGCTGAACGAACTGGGCGTGAAAGAAACCGTCTATGAAGGCGTGAATGTTGGCGAGAAGGATTTCTCGGCACTGATCGCCAAGCTCAAGCAGCAGGGTGTTACCGTTCTGTATTGGGGTGGTTTGCACGCTGAAGCCGGTCTCATCATCCGCCAGCTCGCCGATCAGGGTCTGAAGGTACAGTTCATTTCGGGCGATGGTATCGTTTCGAACGAGCTGGCTTCGATAGCAGGGGATGCAGTCGCCGGAACGCTCAACACGTTCGGTCCAGACCCACGCAATGCTCCTGCCAATGCTGAACTCGTCAAGAAGTTCCGCGATTCAGGCTTTGAACCAGAAGCCTACACGCTCTACGCCTATGCGGCTGTTCAATCCCTGGCAGGTGCCGCAAAGGCTGCCGGTAGCAATGACCCACAGGAAATTGCTAAAGCTCTGAAGGAAAAAGGTCCGTTCCCAACCGTGCTTGGCGATCTGTCCTATGACGAGAAGGGCGATCCGAAACTCCCAGGTTACGTAATGTATAAGTGGGAAAAGGGTGCCGACGGGAAATATACTTACATTCAGCAGTAAGTTTTTTGCAGAAATATTTCGTTTAATGAAAGAACGCCCGGCTATTTGTCGGGCGTTTTTATTTTACAATATACTAAATGAATGACATCATGCGTAAATAGAATGATTTATAGATTAAAATGAACTGGACAATCAAAAAATAAGATAATCTAACTAGTTCAACGACTTTGTCTGGCGTTTATCGCGGTGAATAATTCGTTCCCCTGAGGAGGGGTGGATTGGCTAGAGCACATCCCGAAAAGTGTGAAACGGTTTTCGGACAAAGATGCGCGTTAAAACAATGGATGAGTGCGCCGACCTGATCCAACCAGATTGAAGCGCACTCTAGGGAGTAGTTGAATTGAAGAAATCCTTATTCTGCGGCGTATGCCTTTCTGCACTGGTTGCGATGGGCGGAGCGTCTTTTGCTGATGTTGTGCTGGGCGTTGGTGCGCCATTGACTGGTGGTCAGGCCGCCTATGGCGATCAGATCAAGCGCGGCGTTGAAGCAGCTGTTGCAGAGGCCAATGCCAAGGGTGGCATGAATGGCGAACAGATCTCTATCGTTTATGGCGATGATGCCGCTGATCCGCGTCAGGGTATTTCGGTTGCCAATAAATTCGTTGGTGATGGCGTACAGTTCGTTATTGGTCACTTCAATTCCGGCGTCAGTATTCCAACGTCCGATATTTACGCTGAAAATGGCGTGCTGATGATTGCTCCGGGCACGACGAACCCGACCTTCACCGAGCGTGATTTGTGGAACACTTTCCGCACCTGTCGTCGTGATGACCAGCAGGGCATCGTTGCCGGCAAATATATTGCTGACAATTACAAGGACGGCAAAGTTGCTATCCTGCACGACAAGACCCCTTATGGTCAGGGCCTTGCCGATGAAACCAAGAAGTCGCTCAATGCCAATGGCAAGGAAGAGACCCTTTACGAAGGCATCAATCAGGGTGACAAGGATTTCTCGGCGCTGATTTCCAAGATGAAGGCTGCGGGCATCACTGCTGTTTATTGGGGTGGTATGCACCCGGAAGCCGGCCTGATCATTCGCCAGATGGCTGATCAGGGTTTGAAGGCGCAGTTCATTTCAGGCGATGGTATTGTGTCGAACGAACTGGCTTCGATCGCGGGCGATGCGGTTGGCGGCGTTCTCAACACCTTCGGTCCAGACCCGCGTGATGATGCAGCCAATGCCGATCTGATCAAGGCATTCCGCGACAAGGGCTTTGAGCCGGAAGCTTACACCTTCTACGCTTATGCCGGTGTTCAGTCGCTGGTAGATGCGGCTAATGCTGCCGGTAACAATGATCCGCAGGAAGTCGCGGCAGCTTTGAAGGGCAAAGGTCCGTTCAAGACCGTGCTTGGCGATCTCTCCTACGATGCAAAGGGCGATCCAAGCCTTTCGCCTTACGTGATGTTTGAATGGCGCAAGGGCGATGATGGCAAGTATAATTACTTCCAGAAGAAGTAAGGTCATTAAGGCAGACTCATCTGGCAAAATAGATTGTTGAACAATTTTTAGCCAGATGACTGCGTGATTACTCCCGCAATATCGTGCAATATGCCTCATATATTAGCATATTTTGCTTTAAATTTTGGCAGAATGCCCGGCTTTTAGTCGGGCGTTTTGTTTTTATCTCTCAACTGCACAGTTCGTTTGCGCTTGCTTACATTGCAGGCTAATCAAAGTCATACCTATCATTGCAGTCTGGGAGTCCTGCCTTGCCCATTAGAAAAATTCTGGTCGCCAACCGTTCAGAAATTGCTATCCGCGTGTTCCGTGCAGCCAATGAACTTGGCATTAAAACGGTCGCTATATGGGCAGAGGAAGACAAACTCTCATTGCATCGCTTTAAAGCAGATGAAAGCTATCAGGTCGGTCGTGGGCCGCATCTGGCGCGTGATCTGGGGCCGATTGAAAGCTATCTGTCGATTGAAGAAGTCATTCGCGTGGCCAAGCTTTCAGGCGCGGATGCCATTCATCCGGGCTATGGCCTTTTGTCGGAAAGCCCTGAATTTGCGGATGCTTGTGCGCAGAATGGCATCATTTTCATTGGCCCTAAGCCTGAAACTATGCGTCGTCTTGGCAACAAGGTTGCAGCACGTAATCTTGCCATTGAGATCGGTGTGCCGGTGGTGCCTGCGACTGATCCGCTGCCCGACGATATTGAAGAAGTTAAAAAGCTTGCTGCCAAGATCGGCTATCCGTTGATGCTCAAAGCCTCATGGGGCGGTGGTGGTCGCGGTATGCGTGCCATCCGTGAGGAAGTGGACCTTGATCGCGAAGTGGTTGAAGCCAAGCGCGAAGCCAAAGCCGCTTTCGGCAAGGACGAAGTCTATCTTGAAAAGCTTGTCGAGCGTGCGCGTCACGTCGAAGTGCAGATTTTGGGTGATACGCATGGCAATGCCGTTCATCTTTATGAGCGCGATTGCTCGATCCAGCGCCGCAATCAGAAAGTTGTTGAGCGTGCGCCTGCGCCTTACCTTAACGATGCACAGCGTCAGGAACTGGCGGGCTATGGCCTGAAGATCGCACATGCCACCGATTATATCGGTGCAGGCACCGTCGAATTCCTGATGGATGCTGATACCGGCGCGTTTTACTTCATCGAAGTAAACCCGCGCATTCAGGTGGAGCATACCGTCACTGAAGAAGTGACAGGTATCGACATCGTCAAGGCGCAGATTCATATTCTGGAAGGCTATGCGATCGGAACGCCAGAATCGGGCGTGCCGGAGCAGAAGGATATTCGCCTCAACGGTCATGCGTTGCAGTGCCGTATCACGACCGAAGACCCGGAACAGAATTTTGTACCTGACTATGGTCGCATTCAGGCCTATCGCTCGGCATCGGGCTTTGGGATTCGTCTTGATGGCGGCACGGCCTATTCGGGCGCGGTCATCACACGCTATTATGATCCGCTGCTGGTGAAGGTCACCGCATCAGGTTCAACGCCGATTGAAGCCATTCGCCGTATGGACCGCGCGCTTCGCGAGTTCCGTATTCGCGGTGTTGCCACCAACCTGACTTTTGTTGAAGCGATCATCAATCATCCGAAGTTCCAGTCGAATGATTACACGACGCGCTTTATCGACACGACGCCAGAACTCTTCACACACATGAGGCGTCAGGACCGTGCGACCAAGCTTTTGACCTATGTTGCTGATGTCACCGTCAATGGTCATCCTGAGACCAAGGGACGTGCGCTGCCATCGCAAGATGCTGCAAAGCCCGTTGTGCCGTGGTTTGGTGATAAGCCTGTTACCGACGGTACAAAGCAGTTGCTTGATAAGCTTGGACCGAAAAAGTTTGCCGAATGGATGCGTAATGAAAAGCGCGTTCTGTTGACCGATACGACTATGCGTGACGGTCATCAGTCACTGCTGGCAACCCGCGTGCGTACCTATGATATTGTACGCGTGGCAAATGCCTATGCACAGGCGCTGCCGAACCTGTTTTCGCTTGAATGCTGGGGCGGTGCGACCTTTGACGTGTCGATGCGCTTCTTGACGGAAGATCCGTGGGAACGCCTTGCGATGGTGCGTGAAGGCGCGCCGAATATCCTGCTGCAAATGCTGCTGCGCGGCGCCAATGGTGTCGGCTACAAGTCCTATCCGGACAATGTGGTAAAATATTTCGTGCGTGAAGCAGCGCGTGGCGGCATGGACCTCTTCCGTGTGTTCGACAGCCTTAACTGGGTTGAGAACATGCGCGTGTCGATGGATGCGGTGCTGGAAGAGGACAAGCTCTGTGAGGCAGCGATTTGCTATACGGGCGATATTCTCAATCCTGAACGCGCCAAATATGACCTTAAATATTATGTTGATCTGGCCAAGCAGGTTGAAAAAGCTGGCGCGCATATCATTGCTGTCAAAGACATGGCGGGCTTGTTGAAGCCTGCGGCGGCACGTGTGCTGTTTAAGACGCTACGCGAGGAAACCGATCTGCCGATCCATTTCCATACCCATGATACATCGGGCATTTCTGCGGCGACTGTGCTTGCAGCGGTTGATGCGGGCGTGGATGCGGTGGATGCGGCTATGGATGCCTTCTCAGGCAATACATCTCAGCCTTGTCTTGGTTCGATTGTTGAAGCACTACATGGATCAGAACGTGATCCGGGTCTTGATACGGAAACAATCCGCCGCATTTCTTTCTATTGGGAAGCGGTGCGCAACCAGTATGCGGCCTTCGAAAGCGATCTCAAGGGACCGGCTTCCGAAGTATACCTGCATGAAATGCCGGGCGGTCAGTTTACAAACCTGAAAGAACAGGCGCGTTCGCTGGGACTGGAAACTCGCTGGCATGAAGTGGCGCAGGCCTATGCAGATGTGAACCGCATGTTTGGCGATATTGTTAAGGTCACGCCGTCCTCAAAGGTGGTGGGCGACATGGCGCTTATGATGGTCTCTCAGGATTTGACTGTCGCCGACGTTGAAAACCCGGACAAAGATATTGCTTTCCCGGATTCGGTTGTGTCGATGATGCGTGGTGATCTTGGTCAGCCGCCATCGGGTTGGCCTGAATCTCTTCAGAAGAAGGTGCTGAAAGACGAAAAGCCATTCACGGATCGTCCGGGTTCACTGCTGCCTGCCGCTGATCTCGCTGCAGAGCGTAAATCCACTGAAGAAACACTTGGCCGCGAAATCACGGATCAGGAGTTTGCTTCATACCTGATGTATCCGAAAGTCTTCACCGATTATGCGGCAGCGCAGGAAAATTATGGCCCGACCAGTGTTCTGCCAACGCCAGTTTATTTCTATGGTCTGAAGCCGGAAGAAGAAGTCTTCGTTGATCTCGAACGCGGCAAGACGCTTGTGATCGTCAATCAGGCAATGTCTGAGACTGACGAGAAGGGCATGGTCACGGTGTTCTTCGAACTCAACGGTCAGCCGCGCCGCGTCAAGGTGCCAAACCGTGCCAAGGGTGCGTCGGGTGGTGTTAAGCGCAAGGCAGAACTTGGCAATGACCGCCAGGTCGGCGCGCCGATGCCGGGTGTCGTGTCCACTGTCGCGGTCTCGCAAGGCCAGACTGTGAAAGCTGGCGATGTACTGCTGTCCATTGAAGCGATGAAGATGGAAACGGCTCTGCGTGCCGAACGCGATGGTTCGATTGCCGAAGTGCTTGTGCGCCCCGGCGAGCAGATTGACGCGAAGGATCTTTTGATCGTCTTTGGCGAGTAATTCCTTTTCTACAAATCTTGGAAACGCCGCGCCCAGAAAATGGGTGCGGCGTTTTCTTTTGCTTGCTCCTCGGCGAAAATCTGATATGCACGATTGTACCGACTTATGCGTGTTTGTGCATGATGAAAGGAAACGTCTATGACAGAGCTTTTATTGCACGAAAGACAAGTACGCATTCAGGAGCTGCTTGAGCAATCCGGGCGCGTGCTGGCCAATGAGCTCGCCGAATCTTTTGGGGTGTCAGAAGATACGATCCGTCGCGATCTTCGCGAGATGGCCGCAGCGGGCCTTTGCAAGCGTGTTTATGGCGGTGCGCTGAAGGCTGCACCGTCTTATGCGCCGCTTGTTGAACGCGACACGGAAAGACCGGAAGCAAAAACAGTACTTGCCGAAACGCTGGCTGGTTTGATCGAACCGAATATGACGGTGTTTCTGGATTCGTCCTCGACCAATCTAGCGCTGGCGCGGCTGCTGGTTGATCGGGGTGATGTGCTGAGCATTGTGACCAACACGCCGTCTATTGCTGCTATCGCTCTGCAATCAGACAAGATTGACGTTGTGATGATTGGCGGTCCGATTGATCGCCGTGTCAGTGCGGCGGTCGGTGCGCGGGCTTTGCGCGATGCTGAATTGGTGCGGCCTGATCTTTGTATGCTTGGCGTTTGCGGCTTTTCTGCCGAGACAGGTATTACGGCACTTCATCTGGAAGATGCGGAATTCAAGCGGGTTATTGCCGGGCGCAGTCGCAAGGTGGTTCTGGCAATTACCAGTGACAAGCTCGGCACTGTTGCGGCACACGATGTCATACCCATTGAGGCGGTCAATGTTATGGCTGTCGAACAGGATGCAAATGAAGATGTGCTTACGCCCTATCGGGCATCGGGCATCACGATTATACACGCCGTAGAAGGGCGTGGCTGAGGAAATGATGGAACAGACTGTCGGACAAAACGATGCGCTGAATGATCGAGCGCCGATCGTGACCAGAGAGCGCATTGCGGTAGCACTGCTGTTTCTCATGAATGGTTATATTTTTGGCGGCTGGGCGCCAAAAATTCCAGAATTTGCCGGGCGTCTTGGTCTTGACACCAGTGGCATGGGATTAATGATCCTCGTTTTTGGTATCGGTTCGCTTTCGATGATGCCCGTTGCGGGAGCCTTGTCGGCACATCGCGGCTCAGGTCTCGTGGTTAAGCTTTTTGCGATTGGTCTTATCCCCGCCTTGCTGATTATCGCGCTTGTGCCGAATATCGTCACAGCCGTGATTGTTATGTTCTATTTTGGCGGCATGATCGGTGCGATGGATGTTGCGATGAATGCCAATGCGGTTGCCGTTGAAAAGAAAATGCGCCGCGCAATTATGTCATCCTGCCATGCCTTCTGGAGTCTGGGCGGTCTGATTGGCGCGGCAACGGGCGGCTTTCTCATTTCGCAAGTTGGCTCGACCGTTCATGCGCTGATTGCAACTATTGTTGCCGCAGGATTGGTTCTCTTCGCCTGGCCTAAGATTGTCGCTGATAAATTTCACCATCCAAGCGGCGAGAAGCAGAAGCTGGTGCTGCCACGCAACGCGCTGCCATGGCTTGTTGGTATCATCGCTTTGTTTTCAATGATCCCGGAAGGTGCAATTCTCGATTGGGGCGCTTACTTCCTACGCGATGAACTGGGCGCGTCGGTGACAGTTGCCGGTTTTGGCTTTGCGGCCTTTTCGTTGACCATGGCGATCATGCGCTTTGCGGGCGACATCGTGCGGGATCGCTTTGGAGCAATCAATACGCTGCGTATCTGTACCTCAATTGCGATTGTGGGCATGGTGATTGTCGGCCTATCGAGCCATCCCTATGCGGTGATTTTTGGCTTTGCGATTTGCGGCATCGGCATTTCCAATATGGTGCCGATAGCCTTCTCAATCGGCGGTAATTTGCCGGGCATCAATCCTAGTGTTGGCCTGTCGATTGCCACCACCATGGGCTATTCGGGCATGCTGGTTGCGCCTTCTTTGATTGGCTTTGTCGCCAAGCATAGCGGTTTCAGCGTGGTGTTTCTGTCCCTGCCCGTCCTTTTGTTGGTTGTGCTCGCCTTCTCAGGACTGGCGAAATATGCGGACCAGTCTCACTAACATTATTCAGCCGTCCAGCCACCATCTACCGGCAGGGCGGCACCGTTGATTTGTGCCGCGGCATCCATTGCAAGGAAGGCCGCAAGTGCGCCGATTTGGGCAGTGGTCACGAATTCCTTCGTCGGCTGTTTATCGAGCATGACGTCGCGGATTACTGTTTCCCGGTCCATGTTATGGGCTTTCATCTGATCGGGGATTTGCGCTTCGACAAGCGGGGTCAGCACATAACCGGGGCAGATGGCATTTGCTGTGATTTTGGCTGTTGCAAGTTCAAGTGCCAGCGTCTTAGTGAAGCCGACAATGCCATGCTTTGCCGCCACATAGGCCGACTTGAATGGTGACGCGACCAGTCCATGTGCCGACGCGATGTTGATGATACGACCCCAGCCAGCTTTTTTCATATGTGGGATCGCTGCTGCTGAGGTGTGAAAAGCCGATGTCAGGTTGATCGCGATAATCCGGTCCCATTGATCGGTGGGAAACTCTTCGACTGGTGCCACATGCTGGATGCCAGCATTATTGACGATAATGTCTGCGCTGCCAAAGGCATCGACGCTTTTTGTAATCAATGCGCGGCAATCGTCTGCCTTCGACATATCGGCACCAATATAGATCACGCTCACGCCATGTTCTTTGGCAATTGATTTAGCCAAATCGTGGTCTTCGCTGCGATCTGTGAAGGAGTTGATCACAACATTGTGCCCGGAGCCCGCAAGCGCGTGGGCAATGCCAAGCCCGATGCCTGAATTGGAACCGGTGATAATCGCGGTTTTGCGGGCATTCGCATTTGGCATTTTTTATCTCCTCCTCTGGAATCATCCCATAATGAGGAGGCGACAAGGCGTCGGCAAGTGATTATATAACAACAAAACGATGCGGGCAGGCGTTGACAATTGCGCCTACCTACGCCACCTGAAAACAGGCCCGTACCAACAGCAGTTTCCGACCGTGGAATAGAGGTCCCATCGGCAATTGCAGCAGGACAAAAGAACAGAGCACAATGTCTTCCGAGACCGTCAGCTATTTTTCGCATCCATTTCCCCGTCGCCAATCCGTTGGCGTGAGCGTTGGCGGAGTGATCGTTGGCGGCAGCGAGCCCGTTGTTGTCCAGTCGATGACCAATACCGATACGGCGGATATTGATGGCACTGTTGCGCAGGTTGCAGCTTTGCATCGCGCGGGTTCCGAGATTGTGCGCATTACGGTGGATCGGGACGAATCGGCTGCGGCTGTGCCGAAAATCCGTGAGCGTCTTGAGCGTCTCGGCATGAATGTGCCGCTGGTTGGCGATTTTCATTATATCGGCCACAAGCTGCTCGCCGATCATCCGGCCTGTGCGGAAGCGCTTGCGAAATATCGCATCAATCCGGGCAATGTCGGTTTCAAGGACAAAAAAGACAAACAGTTCGCTGACATCGTCGAAATGGCGATCCGTTACGACAAGCCAGTGCGCATCGGTGTGAACTGGGGTTCGCTTGATCAGGAACTTTTGACTACGCTGATGGATCGCAATCAGGCGGAAGGTGCGCCGTTAAGTGCACAGCAAGTTATGCGCGAAGCTATTGTGCAGTCGGCACTGATTTCTGCAAATCTCGCAGAAGAGATCGGCCTCAGTCGCGATAAGATCATTCTTTCGGCCAAGGTCAGTCAGGTGCAGGATCTGATCGCCGTTTACACGATGCTTGCAAAGCGCTCCGATCATGCGCTGCATCTGGGTCTCACCGAAGCGGGCATGGGCACCAAGGGTGTTGTCGCTTCTTCGGCTGCGATGGGTATTCTGCTTCAGCAGGGCATTGGCGATACGATCCGTATTTCGCTGACACCGGAACCTGGCGGCGATCGCACGCGCGAAGTTCAGGTGTCGCAGGAATTGTTGCAGACCATGGGCTTCCGTCAGTTCATTCCGATTGTTGCAGCCTGTCCGGGTTGTGGACGCACGACGTCAACGGTGTTTCAGGAACTCGCACAGAATATTCAGGACGATATTCGTCGCAGCATGCCGGTCTGGCGTGAGAAGTATCCGGGCGTGGAAGCGCTTACGGTCGCGGTCATGGGCTGTATCGTCAATGGCCCGGGCGAATCAAAACATGCCGACATTGGCATTTCGCTTCCCGGAACAGGTGAAACGCCGTCTGCGCCGGTTTTTGTCGATGGCAAGAAGGTTACAACGCTGCGCGGACCTGAAATTGCTGCTGATTTCCAGAAGATGGTTGCCGAATACATCGAGAACCGTTTCGGGCTTGGTCAAAAAGTCGCTTCTTAAATTTTAGTTTTGCCGTTCTGCGATAAAGCGAGCGGCTTGCTTGAGAATCGTTGCATCTTCACCAAATGGCTCAAGAAGGCTCTCTGCCTGTTCAACAAGGCCTGTGAGCTGCTTGCGGGTCCAGTCTATGCCATGAAGTGACACGAGCGTGGCTTTTCCTGCGGCCGCATCCTTGCCGGTTGCCTTGCCCATCATGGCCGCATCCGCAGTCACGTCCAGAAGATCGTCGGCAAGCTGGAACGCAAGACCAATGGCTGAGCCGAACTCGGCCATGCGTTCGCGATCTTCGCGTGATGCTCCTGCAATGATCGCACCGGCTTCACAGGCAAAGCGGATCAGCGCCCCTGTTTTCATAGCTTGAAGGGTAATAATTCCCGCTTCATCAGGCTTATTATCTTCCGCCATCAGGTCAAGCGCCTGACCACCCGCCATACCACCAACACCGGATGCACGCGCAAGGGCTGATACGAGCTGGATGCGGATGCTTGCGGGCAGATCGGTATCGTCTGATGCGACAATGTCAAAAGCATAGGTGAGAAGGCTATCGCCTGCGAGGATGGCTGCGGCTTCATCGAAAGCCTTGTGCACAGTCGGCTGGCCGCGCCGTATGTCATCATTGTCCATCGCAGGCAGATCGTCATGGACGAGCGAATAGCAGTGAATGCATTCGAGTGCGGATGCCACGCGCAGCACCGCATCGCCGTGTTTGCCGAAGAGTGCTGCACTTTCGATAACGAGGAAAGGGCGCAGGCGTTTGCCCCCGTTGAGTACGCCATGGCGCATGGCTGCAAGCAGCCGTTCAGGGCGCGCAACTTCTCCGGTGCGCAAACGAAGATCCAGAAGCCCGACCAACATCGTCTCGACTTCGAGCGCGCGCAGGTTCAGGGATTGAGCAAAATCGATAGACACGTTTTCCATATCCAAGGGGATGGACGAAGTTGTGGATTTGGTCAACTGGGCGCAACGATCAGCACAGGCTTTTTCATCAAGCGGTCATCAAACAGTTTGTTTCTTGTCAGATGCATTATGGAATCGGGTTCATTATTGTTAAGGAATAGTTTATGTCGCTTGATATGGAATAACAGGCGGTGGATGTGGCAAAAATCATTCTCAGGAGCAAAGATGGTCGCAATTACTTGGCTGATCCCGTTTGGGGTGGCAGAATTGCTCTTATGCTCAAGATTTTGTTCGGTCTCGCGGTTCTGCCACTTTTTCTAATTCTGCTCTATTCGGTGCCTTTCGTGCGCCCCATATCAACTTTGATGGTTAAGGATTATGTCCTGTTTCAGGATGTTGACCGTCAATGGGTCAGTATTGAGGATGTTGCGCCGGTGCTGGTGAATTCTGTTATGATGGCCGAGGATGGACAGTTCTGTAGTCATGGTGGCGTGGACTGGCACCAGCTCAGTCTTGTGCTTGACAGCTCTGGCGATGGTGGTCCGAGCCGTGGAGCATCGACCATCACCATGCAGACAGTGAAGAACCTTTTCCTCTGGAATGGGCGCTCCTATGTGCGCAAGGGGCTGGAGTTTCCTTTGGCGCTGGCTGCCGACGCCGTATTGTCAAAGCGACGCATTATGGAGATCTATCTCAATATTGCTGAGTGGGGGCCGGGTATCTACGGTATTGAGGCGGCTGCTCAGCATTACTTCAAACGGCCTGCATCGCGGCTGAATGCGCAGCAATCCGCGTTGCTTGCTGTAACACTTCCCAATCCAACGCTTCGCAATCCAGCCAAAGCTACGCGCAACATGCAGCGCATTTCACGTATTGTTGCCGGACGTGCTTCACGCGCTGGTCCTTATGTGACTTGCGTGCAATAGCTGGAAAAAAGATAAGACTCCGCTGGTCAAATGCTGCGAGAGCGTGTATAGGCACGTGACTTTCCGGAATTTTGTCCGATGTGACAGGCTCCTCGGGGCCGTACCGGACGTTTATTGATCGATCAGTGGAGCTGAATCCATGGCAGTACCTAAACGCAAAACGTCTCCGTCGAAGCGCGGCATGCGCCGTTCGGCAGACGCACTCAAGGCCCCGACTTACGTCGAGGACAAGAACTCGGGCGAACTTCGCCGTCCACATCATATCGACCTTAAGAGCGGTATGTATCGTGGCCGTCAGGTCCTCGAAGCTAAGGAATAGTCTTAAGCTGCTTTGCAGCTGAAGGATGATTTTTCAAAAACGCCGTTTCCGGTAACCGGAAGCGGCGTTTTCTTTTGTTGATATTCTTGGAATGTGAAGACCTGAGATTACAGACAGTCTTTTGGTTCCACGCAGAGGATATTAGCCAGCGTCTGCTTCGAAACCTGCAGCTTGAATGCCAGCGATAGCGGTAAGTTCATCATTATCCGATGTGTCGCCGGAAATGCCGACAGCCCCTATAATTTCATTTTCGGCATTTTTGATGAGCACGCCGCCGGGAACGGGAACGATTCTTCCTCCTGAAACATTGGACAGACCTTCGAGAAAATGCGGACGTTCTTTTGCCTGATTGTGTAGCCAACGTGATCCGGCGCCCACGGACAGCGCGCCAAAGGCCTTGCCGGATGCGATTTCGAAACGAAGAATCGACGTCCCATCCTGCCGCTGGAAGGCTTTAAGGTGTCCACCCGCATCTAAAACAGAGACAGCGATTGGTTTGAGTCGTAGCTCAGCTGCTTTGGAAAAAGCTGCGGCAATAATGGAATTGACCTTGTCAAGTGTTAGTGATGGCATGTCGATCTCCTCTGTTTGCATAAAGCCAATCTAACGACTGTCAGACATTATGCCCGATCAAAAATGCCTGCTTTGAGACGAAACAGATTATCGATTTGAATGAAGGTCGCTTTTCATTATCGCAAGCAAGGGAACTTGCAAAAGAAACCATTTTGGTCTTTCTCTGTGGTCAATTTTTCAAGGAGGAAAGAATGACTTCCACCACCAATCCCAAGGCCATCATTATTGCCAGTGCGGCCCGTACCGCAGTGGGAGCCTTCAATGGTGCGTTCGCCAATGTACCCGCGCATGAACTCGGAGCGGCTGCAATTAAGGCGGCACTTGAGCGGGCCGATGTCGATGCGGCAGACGTGGATGAAGTTATTTTAGGACAGGTGTTGACGGCAGGTGAGGGGCAGAATCCTGCCCGTCAGTCCGCCATGGCTGCTGGTTGTCCGATCGAGACGACAGCCTTTTCGATCAACCAGCTTTGCGGTTCTGGTCTGCGTGCAGTAGCACTTGGCATGCAGCAAATTCTTGCGGGTGATGCCAAGATCATTGTGGCTGGCGGACAGGAATCCATGTCGATGGCTCCGCATTGCGCACATTTGCGCAATGGCGTGAAGATGGGCGACTTCAAGATGGTCGATACGATGCTCAAGGACGGCCTGACCGATGCTTTCCACGGTTATCATATGGGTATCACCGCCGAAAACATTGCAAAGCAATGGCATCTGAGCCGGGATGATCAGGATTGTTTTGCGCTCGCTTCGCAGAACAAGGCGGAGGCCGCGCAAAAGGCCGGACACTTCGATGATGAGATCGTTCCGTTTACTGTCAAAAGCCGTAAGGGTGAAACGGTTGTATCTGCTGACGAATATATTCGTGCAGGAACGACCATCGAAGCACTGACCAAGCTGAAGCCTGCTTTTGATAAAGAAGGCACTGTGACGGCTGGCAATGCGTCCGGCATTAATGACGGCGCTGCGGTGGTTGTTCTTATGGGTGCGGATGAGGCAGCAAAACGTGGGGTTGAGCCGCTCGCACGCATTGTTTCCTGGGCAACGGCGGGTGTCGATCCATCCATCATGGGAACAGGACCAATTCCTGCGACCCGAAAGGCACTTGAAAAGGCAGGTTGGATAGTTGGTGATCTCGATCTGGTCGAGGCCAATGAGGCCTTTGCAGCGCAATCCTGCGCGGTAGTCCGCGATCTGGGCCTGAACCCGGAGATCGTCAACGTCAATGGCGGGGCAATTGCTATTGGTCATCCGATTGGCGCGTCGGGCGCACGCGTGCTGACAACGCTGCTTTATGAGATGAAGCGACGCGATGCGAAACGGGGTCTGGCAACGCTGTGTATTGGCGGCGGCATGGGCGTTGCTATGTGTGTCGAGCGCCCTTAAACACTCAAAAGTTAACGCTTATTTCGCGTGAATTTGAAATAGAGCGGCAAATGAGTGCCGCTCTATGGTCACAGACGCGCAAAAACTACCATATGTGGTGAGAACAAAGCGAGAAAGAAATTGAATCAACGATTCGTCGCCGATTCGTTCTGCCTTTGACCTGAAGATTAATGAAAATGAGATTTTAGGCTCTGAAATTTTAACTAACTATAAGGAACAATTGATAATTTATGAATGCACGCCGTTCGTATGTTCGTTATTTGCGGGTCCGAAAAGCAAAGGTTAACGAAGCCGGCAATTTGCGCTTCTGCTAGCCTAAAACTTAACACAGATGATTCATCATATGGTTGAATTGCGAGGCTCAACCACTAAATGTTGCCGTGAACAAAAAGTGAAAACTACCTTATCATCGATTCGTCGCCGATTCGTTCCAGAGTCGTTCCATTTATTAAAACAAGTGTTTGTTAACGTGCAGAGACGGCCATAACTTATATCGAATCTGGGGTTTCGAGATTATCCGTCATTTGAAAGCCGTTTTGTTCTTTTTCAGATGCCGATCAAAGAAACTGCTTTTACGGTCTAAAAACACAGATCGAAACTTAACAGGAGCGCTTTCGGCTCAAGTCATATAGTGCTATCGCATTGTCCTAACTATGGCTTGTGTTCCGGGAATTCTATTATTGGCATGAATCAACTCCCTGCCCATGATCTGCCGCTGACCTTGAGCGGCCGCGGTGTTACAGCGGTGCTGGGACCGACAAATACCGGCAAGACGCATCTCGCCATTGAGCGTATGCTATCGCATGGCAGCGGCATGATTGGTCTTCCGCTGCGCCTGCTTGCACGTGAAGTCTATAATCGTGTGGTTGAAAAGGTCGGGGCTGCCAACGTATCGCTGATCACCGGCGAAGAAAAAATCACGCCGCCTACCTCGCGTTATTCTGTTTGCACCGTTGAGGCCATGCCGCGCCGCACAGATATGCCGTTTGTGGCGATCGACGAAGTGCAGCTCGCGGGTGATCTCGAACGCGGACATATTTTTACAGACCGTATTTTGCATCTGCGCGGGAAACAGGAAACGCTGCTGCTGGGTGCTGGCACCATGCGCGGCATTCTGGAAAAGCTCTTGCGTGGCATTACTGTTGTGACGCGTCCGCGCCTGTCGCACCTCAGCTATGCGGGTTCAAAGAAGATTATCCGCCTGCCTAACCGTTCGGCCATTGTCGCTTTCTCGGCTGATGAAGTTTATGCAATTGCAGAGTTGATCCGCCGTCAGCGCGGTGGCGCGGCGGTTGTCATGGGTGCATTGAGCCCACGTACGCGCAATGCGCAGGTCGAACTGTATCAGTCGGGGGATGTCGATTTTCTGGTTGCGACCGATGCCATTGGTATGGGGCTTAATCTGGATGTCGATCATGTTGCTTTTGCGCAGAAACGTAAATTTGACGGTTATCAGTACCGCGATCTGACGCCCGCCGAGGTGGGACAGATTGCTGGTCGCGCTGGTCGTCATCTGCGCGATGGCACTTTTGGCGTGACTGGACAGGTTCAGCCACTCGATGATGAGTTGGTAGAACGGGTGGAAGCCCATGATTTTGACCCGGTAAAAGTTTTGCAATGGCGAACTGGCCGTTTTGACTTCTCAACGCTCAATAATTTGCGTTATTCTCTGGAAACGCCGACGCCGATTGTCGGCCTGACCAAAGCTTTGCCTGCTGTTGATCAACAGGCGCTTGAAAATTTGTCGAAAGACGAAGACATTGTGCGGCTTGCTACAACGCCTGCGCGTATCGAACTATTGTGGGATACCTGTGCGCTCCCCGATTATCGTAAGATTGCGCCGGCACAACATGCCGATATCATAGCAACCATTTATCAGGATCTGATCCGCCGAGGGAGCGTTGATGAAGATTATATGAGCGAACAAGTGCGCCGCGCCGACAGTACAGAGGGGGAAATCGACACTCTGTCTCACCGCGTGGCGCAAATCCGCACCTGGACTTTTGTGTCGCATAGGCCGGGATGGCTTGCCGATCCGACACACTGGCAGGAAAAGACGCGCGAAATTGAGGACAGATTGTCCGATGCGCTGCATGAAAGATTGACGAAACGCTTTGTAGACCGCAGGACAAGCGTGCTTATGAGGCGCCTAAGAGAGAATGCCATGCTAGAAGCAGATATCAGCCCGGCCGGTGACGTTATTGTCGAGGGCCACAATGTTGGGCAACTGGAAGGTTTCCGGTTCACTGCCGATGTTCAGGCAGAAGGCCCGGATGCAAAAGCCGTGAAAACGGCAGCACAAAAGGCGCTTGCCGCCGAGTTTGAACGTCGTGCAGAGCGGTTTTCTGCGGCACCCAATGGCGATTTTGCGCTTGGGTCAGATGGCGTATTGCGCTGGGTTGGCGCAACGGTTGCAACGCTGGTTGCCGCCGATCATGTGCTCAAGCCACGTGCGATCATCTTAGCGGATGAGCAGTTGACTGGCCCAGCGCGTGACAAGGTTGCGGCCCGAATCGAGCGTTTTGTTGCGCATCACATCGAAACCGTATTGAAGCCTTTGACCGATCTGAGTGCTGCGGATGCCCTGACCGGCATGACGCGCGGTCTGGCGTTCCGTATTGTCGAAAGCCTTGGTATTCTTCAGCGCCGCGATGTGGCTGAAGAAGTGCGTGGTCTTGATCAGGATTCACGTGCAGCGCTTCGTCGTCTGGGTGTACGCTTTGGCGCTTATCACGTTTTCATGCCGATGTTGCTCAAGCCCGCTCCGGCTGGACTTATTACGTTGCTATGGGCATTGAAAAACGATGGTCGTGAAGCCGTAGGCTATGGCGATGTGGTCAATGTGCTGGCTGCTGGTCGTACATCTGTTGTCGTCGATCCGTCGTTCAATCAACAGTTCTATGTTCTTGCAGGCTATCGCGTGCTGGGTCGTCGTGCTGTGCGTATCGATATTCTGGAACGGCTTGCCGATCTTATTCGTCCGGCACTGGCGTGGCGTCCGGGGTCGGGCATGCGTCCGGAAGGCGCATATGATGGCGGACGTTTCATCGTAACGCCGGCTATGATGTCCATTCTTGGTGCAACCACCGAAGATATGGAAGAGATCCTGAAGAGCCTTGGCTATCGTCAGGACCCCATGGATGCGGCGGCGGTCACTGCAAAGCTTGCCGAACTTGATGCATTTGCGGCAGCTTCTGCTGCGCAAGCTGAGACAGTTGTTGAAGATACTGTCTTCAAGCCAGCCGTCTCGGCTACTGTATCAGTTAGCGAAGCTAAGCCTGCGATTCCCGCAGCAGAGCCTGTTCCTGCACCAGTTTCGTCAGCCGTTGAAGCCGTTGCCGAAACAGCAGCAGCACCGGTGGAAGAGCCGAAACCAGTTCTGCTGTGGCGTCAGGGTCGCTTTGAAGGGCGCAATCGCAATCAGGATCAGAACCGTCAGCGCAACAATCGCCCGCAACAGGGTGGTCAAGCGCAAGAAGGAGCGGGTCCGAATGTTTCCGGCGAAGCTCGCAAGTCGGACACTGGCGAAGAACAGGGCGCACGTGAAAACCGTGGTGGCGGTAAAAGGTTCGACAAACCGCGTCGCAGCCGTGATGGTGAAGGCCAGGATCGCGGTCAGAACAACAAGCGTGAAGGCTTTAAGGGTAAGCCGCGTGATGGTGATCGCAATCGCCCGCCAAAGCGCGACCACGCTGCTCCACAGGGCAACAAGCGCGTCGAGCAGGAGCGTCCGGTTCGCGTTGACCCCGATTCGCCCTTTGCCAAGCTTCTTGCTCTTAAGGAGCAGATGAAGAAGTAAGATGGTGACTGAAGCGATTGCAAGACAGCGCATTGATAAGTGGCTGTTCTTTGCACGCGTGGTTAAATCAAGATCGCTGGCGGCGAAACTCGCCGCTGGCGGTAAAGTCCGGGTTAACAGCGGAAAGATCGATCAGGCTGCTTATCAGTTGAAGATTGGCGATGTTCTGACTATTACGCTTGATCGGCATATTTTGGTCTACAAGGTTTTGGCCCCTGGAGAACGGCGTGGCCCAGCCCCCGAAGCGCAGCTTCTTTATGAAGATATGACGCCCAAACCAACGCAACAATCCAACGATATAGAAGCGGTGAAGCCACAGCGCGAAAGCGGTGCAGGGCGACCGACAAAGAAAGAACGTCGCGAAACGGACCGTTTGCGCGGTCAATGATGCGGACGCGATGCCGCAGGACAGCCATTCGGCGCGACATAAATTGCGTATTAAAGCCTTAAATTGAAAGCTATTTTCGTCTTTCTCGTTATAAATGGAATGTCGTTTCAGATGTTCGTGACATGTTGATATTGCGTCGTTTCGACCCTTGTCATGGGGCGATAAAGTCGTTACCTCACCGTTGGCGATTGCAAGGGCATGAGCTGGCAAGCAAGCCACACGCCGTAACACCATATGCGTGACACATATGTCGTGAGCGGAGCGAAGCCATTCAGATGTTCGATCTGATTGGCTAGAAGCCAGTTCATTATAGATAAGCTGCCTCTTGAAATGAGAGAGTGGCAACAGGAGCTGGACAATGACTTATGTCGTGACCGATAATTGCATTCGTTGCAAATATACGGACTGCGTCGAGGTTTGTCCGGTCGATTGCTTCTATGAGGGCGAGAACATGCTCGTCATCAATCCAGACGAATGCATCGATTGTGGCGTTTGTGAACCGGAATGCCCTGCAGAAGCCATCAGCCCCGATACTGAGCCTGGCCTCGACAAGTGGCTTGAGCTGAATGCTGAATATTCAACGAAGTGGCCAAATCTGACTGCAAAGAAGGATGAGCTTCCGGAAGCCAAGGAAATGGATGGCGTTTCAGGCAAGCTTGAACAGTTCTTCTCGGCAGAACCCGGTTCCGGCGATTAGTAATCGTGCTGCGGGTGAATTATCCTGCTGCAATAAGATCTTAAAGCCAGTTTGTTGGGCTTAAAAAGTTGCCAAAATGACTCTATTTGGCGATTTGTTGATTCTTGCGCAAGATTGTGTTAACTTGCACAGATAATTTCGGTGACTGGACGTCAACACGTGGCGCAAACGCGTTAATCTCTGAAAGGGCTATATTTTTTACTGGGCTGTATGGCGCCGGAATGGATTATCGCGATTTCAGCATCCGTTCCTCACCAAGCTTTCCAGGTTAATTATTTTGCGCCTGAGAGACGCTTTCAGCTCAAGACCGTAATAACTTCCGTGCCTCTCCCAGGAGGCGCGGTCGAAATCATGTGTAAGCCGGTGAGTTTCGCCGGGCACAACAGGGAGTATGAGAGCGTATGTCATCCCAGCAGAAGAAAATTCCGGCTCGCCAGGGTTTCAAGATCGGCGAGTCTATCGTTTACCCAGCTCATGGCGTTGGTGCGATCGTAGCGATCGAAGACCAGGAAGTGGCAGGCCATAAGCTTGAGCTTTTCGTTATCGATTTTGAAAAAGACAAGATGCGTCTTAAGGTGCCAGTCGCCAAGGCTGTCAGCATCGGTATGCGCAAGCTGTCGGAAACCGATTATGTCGAACGTGCTCTGAAAGTTGTACAGGGTCGTGCACGCGTCAAGCGCACTATGTGGTCGCGTCGTGCGCAGGAATATGATGCGAAGATCAATTCCGGCGATCTTATTATGATTTCTGAAGTTGTTCGCGATCTGCATCGTGCTGATAATCAGCCAGAGCAATCCTATTCCGAGCGCCAGCTCTATGAAGCAGCCCTTGATCGTATGGCGCGCGAAATCGCTGCTGTAAACAAGCTTTCCGACACGGAAGCTGTTCGCCTTATCGAAACAAATCTTGCGAAAAGCCCTAAACGTACCAAGGCTGATGCCGAAGGTGATGTTGAAGGTGATGAGGTTGAAGCAGCGTAATAAACGCTTGCATTCTTATCTAAAAAGCCCGGCTAAGCTGGGCTTTTTATTTGTCTGGGTGAGTGGTCGAATACTTGTCCAAACGACTTGCCTCTCTATTTTCTTGTAAAGTCAAATATTTATAGCACTCTGGATGGAACCGGAGTGCTCTTCTTGCGTTATTGAAGCAACACCAGCTCATAGCGGGTTTGTTTTGTGGCGTATGAGAGAATGTCTCCGAAAACTGGAACCGGCTTTTGGATCAAGACATGCAAAGTTAAAGCATGAAACGCTTTAATCTGGCCTCAGAGCAGATTTGTAAAAGAAACTTTGAACATTAATATACGTCTGTTCAATCGTTCTTTGCAGAGCTGGAATAGTTTCAGTTCGGTGCTTTAGATTTCCCTGAAGTATCGCAGCAAGAACAGGAGAGCCAGATGAAGCAGTCATCCATGAGCAGTTCTTCCCCAGTTCCAGCGGTGCGCATGCCGATGGCAATGCGCAATCTCCCCTCGGCTTCTTCCTCCCCCCAGTCGATGATCCGCAATGCGATGTCAGCGCCCTACCTCGAACGAGACGAAGAACGCGACCTCGCCATCCGCTGGAAGGATCATAAGGATCAGGAGGCACTGCATCGCATTACAGCTTCGCATATGCGGCTGGTGATTTCGATGGCCGGACGTTTTCGCAAGTTCAAGCTTCCTATGAGTGACCTTATCCAGGAAGGCTATGTGGGCCTGCTTGAAGCGGCTGCACGTTTTGATCCTGAACGTGAAGTGCGCTTTTCTACCTATGCGTCGTGGTGGATAAGAGCGTCGATGCAGGATTATATCCTGCGCAACTGGTCGATTGTGCGTGGCGGAACAAGTTCTGCTCAAAAATCACTGTTTTTCAATCTGCGTCGTCTGCGCTCGAAGCTCGCACAGGAAGACGAAACAATGAGCAAGGCGGAAATTTATCGCCAGATTTCCACACAGCTTGGTGTGTCGGCAAGTGATGTAGAGGTTATGGATAGCAGGCTGTCAGGTTCCGATAGTTCGCTTTCTGCCTCTATGAGTAATGATGAATCCGGTACATCGACGCGGATGGATTTTCTTGTTGATGATCATCCGTTGCAGGATGAGGTTGTTGAAGGCACCATTGATACGGAGAGGCGTTCAAGCTGGCTGCGCACTGCCCTTCATGCATTAAATGAGCGGGAACTGCATATCATCCGGGAGCGTAGGCTTGATGATGATGGCGTGACGCTGGAAGCGCTGGGCGAAAAGCTTGGAATTTCGAAAGAGCGCGTCCGGCAAATCGAAAGCCGGGCTATGGAAAAGCTCAAGCTCGCGTTGCTCGATCAGCATGAAATGGCAGCCTATCAGGCTTAAAGTTAGTCCTAGCGCATGTCTCCCAAAAGTGGGAACCGATTTTGGGATAAAGACATGCTTAAAAACAAATGGATAGAGCGAGCGAGGTGGATACGATTAAGCGCCACACGCTCTATTTGCCTTCAAGGCGCGATGACCAGTCTTCGACCTTGCGGTTTTCAAGACGGCGGACGGCATAACGCTTCCAGCCGTCGGCAAGGTGGGGAACCTCGGCCATCAGTGCGAGCTCGTCATAGTTGAGCATATCGACGTATAGCAGATGCCATACTCGGTGCAGGGTCCATTCGGGCGATAAACGTTCGACAAGCTGCATTGTATAGTTGTCGCTGACCACACCCTCTTCCAATACCCGATAATACCAGCCGGTGCGTCCGGTTTTCTGCACACGCATTGCCATATCAGGTATATCGAAGCGTGCATTGAGTTTCCAGCATGGTTGTCTGCCTTGCGACACCTCGACCACCGCTGTGCCCAGGCGAAAGCGATCGCCGATAGCCACATTGTGCTCGGTCAGTCCGGTGGTTGAGATATTTTCACCAAAAGCGCCAGTTGCATCAAGATGGGGATGGTCACCGACATCCTCGCGCCAGAGCGCATAGTGATCATGTGGGTAATGATGAACAGCCTTTTCAGGACCACCATGGACTTTTCTGTCGCCTTGCTCGTCGCATTCAAGACCATCGCGCAAAAGCCGGACAGGGCCGGAAACTGCCTTC
Source organism: Brucella thiophenivorans (assembly GCF_002252445.1). Taxonomy (GTDB): domain Bacteria; phylum Pseudomonadota; class Alphaproteobacteria; order Rhizobiales; family Rhizobiaceae; genus Brucella; species Brucella thiophenivorans. The sequence continues at coordinate 108,967 of NZ_NNRJ01000012.1, read as the reverse complement.
TTATCAATGGCACTCGGTGCCTGCCGTGCGCCCAATGGTGCGATCTTTCCGGCCAGCAGTGAATTGATTCGAATGTCCATTTCCAAGCGCTCCCCTTATTCGCTGATCAGCTTGACCCGATCACCAACTGATACGGTTGCGCCCGCAGACATGGCATTAAGCAGGCGGAACAGTTCAAGCTTGCGGGTTGTTCCCTGCATACGCGCCGAAAGGCTCGCCATCGTGTCTCCTGGCTTCACGGTCACCACGCGAATACGCAGAGGCTTGATGGACTGTTGCTCAGTGGGTGAAAGCAGGCGGAAGGATTGCGTTACGCTTTGCGAGGCAGGCATGAGCGCATTGCTGCCCTTGGGTGCTGCTGTGAGGAAGCGATAGACCTTGTTATTGGCACCGATGACCACAATGTCGAATTCCCAACGATCAGCGCTTGCGCGTGCGGTTGCCGCAGGCAGGCCGTTGATCGTGATGGATCGGATCGAGCTTTCATCAAGGCCTGTGACCCAGCCTGATTTGATATAATCGGTAAGGCTGGAACCCGAAGGTAGCGATGCACCATCAAAGCGGATGGCAACCTCGCCCGGTCCGCTGGCCATGACGGCAGTTGCCGAATTGTCAATTGCGAAACCCTCGGGTGCCGTGAAGGTTACGCCAAGCTTGGGATGAAGGAATGTCTGCTCACGCACATAGCCTTCATTGGGTGAGTCGCCATAAAGCAGGCCGTCGATGCCGTTGAGAAAGGAATCACGGTCCATAGTGCCAACGCCCGGCGCGCCGATGCGCCGCGCATGTCCGAGTGCAAGCTGAATACGCTGCGGAGTTGCAGGATGGCTTGCAAGAAAGTCGAGGCTTGCATCGGTTGCGCCAGAGACCGAGCGGAAATCCGAATAGGCTTCCATCGATTGCAGGAAGCGCGCGGAAGCAAACGGATCATAACCCGCTTCACCGATCATCTTGATGCCGATGGCATCAGCTTGCAGTTCCTGATTGCGCGAGAACTGCGCAAGGCGCAGTTTGCCGCGAATCGTGGCTTCACGGCTTGCGTTTTCATTATGCAGCACTTCGGTCGCAACTCGTCCGGCAATGGCCGTTTCGGCTTCCTTTTCTTGACGAAGAATACCGTGATTGGCGACCACATGACCCATTTCGTGGGCGATAACGGCTGCGACTTCCGATGAATCATTGGCGAGCGCCAGAAGACCGCGCGTCACATAGAGAAAGCCGCCGGGCAATGCGAAAGCATTGATATTGGGGCTGTCGAGAATTGTAATACGATAGGTCTGGTCCGGCTTGTCGGAAACAGTCGTCAGGTTGCCAACGATTTTGGCAACCATGCGCTCTAGCTTCTGATCCTTGTATTCGCCGCCATAGGTGGCAAGAATGCGCGGATGCTGCTGTGCACCGATTTGTGCCAGACGATCATTGCGTGTGACGTTTTCGACCGTTACCGGATTAGACGATGGTTGGAGGCCGAGATCCTTGCTCGAATTGATCGACTGGCAGCCGGAAATCAAGGCAACAGCCAGCAAGCCAAGACCAGTGGCTGGTTTCCGCCAATTGCGCTGTGTCCACTTTGACGAGAGGGCTGACAGGGGTGCTGTCAGCAGGACTGGAAGGCACAGGGAGGCCCGAGTACGGGTCTGTTGACGGATCAGTATTTTACCCTCGCAATTATTCGGTATCGATCTTGTGACGTAAATCTAGCTATTCACTTACCTGCCTACAAGAAGCAGCTCAGCGTTCAAAGTGTTCTTCAAGCTGATTACGAACAAAATATGTCCGCCACCGTAACTCTAATTGAGCTTTGGCACCCGTTCACCGATATAGCGCCGCAAAGCTTCCGGTCCAGATGATGACAGCAATTCAAGTGAAGGGCCCTGCGCAGAAATTTGGCCGTTGTCCAAAAACAGCAACAAAGCGTCGAGATAGAGCGCGTCTTCGGGCGTATGCGTGACCATCAGCACGGTCATTTTATTTTCTTCATGCAATGCGCGCACAAGATCGAGCATCTGGTGGCGTAGTGCCGGTCCAAGCGATGCAAAAGCCTCATCGAGCAGTAACACCGGCTGTTCGCGCACCAAAGCGCGTGCGATAGCAACACGCTGGCGCTCACCGCCAGAAAGCGCTTCAGGTTTGCGTTGCTCTTTACCATCAAGCCCCACGCGGGCGAGCGCATTGGCAATGGCTTTGCGGTCTTGTGCATTCAGTTTCAGATTGGGAGAACGGCCAAGTCCGACATTCTGTTCGACGCTGAGATGCGCGAAAAGATTATTCTCCTGAAACACCATCGAAACGGGTCGCGATGCAGGGGGAAAATCGGTGACATCGGTGTTGCCGATTAGAATCTGTCCGGATTGCGGTATTTCAAATCCTGCAACGAGATTCAGAAATGTGGACTTGCCTGAACCGCTGGGGCCGACGATTGCCGCAATCATGCCGCCCGGAACGGTGACGTCGAAATGCATGGTGGTTTCGCCATAGCTGAAACGCACATCGCGAAGCTTGATTTCTGCTGATGCATTCATGAACGCTTGTATTCCTTTCGTTCCGCAGCACGATCTGCAATCATCATCAGGCCAAGACATAAGATTCCGAGGATCAATGCAAGGCCTGCTGCGTCGAATGTGCGATAGCTGCCCATGCGCTGAAACAGCAGATAGGGCAGGGTCAGCAATGCATCGCTGCCAAACAGGGCTATGGTGCCGAGATCACCAAGCGAAAGCGCCATCGCAAAGGCAAAGGCCATTCCGAAAGGCTTTCGGATGGATGGCCAGTCGATCAGTCGCAAACGGTTGAGACCTTTGATGCCAAGCTGGGCGCACAGCCGGTTGTGGCGTGCAGCGGATGTGTCCCAAGCGGGCCGTAACAGGCGTACGGCAAAGGGCATGGCCATAGCCGCATTGACTGTCACCACCATGAAGGGGGCCATCATGAAGGGATCGGTGAAATGGCGCAGCAGGATGAACCATCCCGCACCCAGAACGATGGGCGGCATGACCAGAATGAGGCTTGCGCCCGTGTCAAACAGATTGGCAAGCTGCAGGCTTTTTGTCGCTTCACGTGCGATAACGAGCGAAAGCGAGAGAATGACCGAGAGGAGCGCTGCGGAAAAACCAAGCACTAAGCTAGTGCTGATCGCACGCCACACAATGTGTTCGCTTAACAGACGGATAAGATCGGCAGCAAGGCCTGATATGATGATACCGATGACTGGTAAGGCGACATAGAGAAAGCCAGTTGCAATGGCCGCGATGTTGAAAAGGCGTTCTTTTGCTGAAGGCTTTGCATAGCGTCTCGCGCTACGGGCCAGCGTAAAACCTTCTTCCGAAGGGCGTCCGGTGAGGCGCAGGGCCAGCAAAATGAAAAGCGTCAGTGCAAGCTGGGCAAGCGTAAGAGCGACAGCGCGGGCGGGATCGAAATCGAAATGCAGGCTTTGGTAAATTGCAACTTCCAATGTTGTTGCACGCGGTCCGCCGCCGAGTGTCAGAACCGTGGTGAAACTTGTGACGCAAAGCATGAAGATCAGACCGACCATGCCCGGCAGATTGCGGCGAATGACCGGCCATTCGATAAGCCGAAAGCGCGATCTGTTTCCCATGCCAAGCTGTGCCGAAAGCTTCCAGTAATCGGCTGGAATCGATTCGTAAGCAGCCAGAATAAGCCTTACTGCCAGCGGCATATTGAAGAACACATGCGCAATCAGAATGCCGGTCAGGCCGTAAATATCGGGCGAGACCGGATAGAACGTCGATTGCGAAAGCTGCGCAATAAATCCGTTGCGTCCGTAAATGCTGGTGATGCCAAGCACCGTCACAAGTGCTGGTAGCGCCAGTGGAAGTGCGAAAAGGCGCAGAATAAGTCCGCGACCCGGAAAATTTGATTCTGCATAAAGGGCGCGCGCCACGGGAATGGCGAACAACACCGACAAAAGAGCCGATAGGGCTGCTTGCCAAACCGTGAAACGCGCAACGCGCAGCAGATAGCTGTCGAAATAGACATCCGTATCAAAGCCGCTGGCTTCGAGAGCCAGCGCGAGTAGCGAACCGCCGACCAGAACCGCCAAAAAGGTAAGTGCCAGCACGCCTGCGAGTGATTTCATCGCAGGTTTTTGACGGCTGATGGTCGGCGTTTTTCTCATTTGCTCGAAGCTTCAAGCCATTCGTCGACCCACGATTTGCGGTTTTTCGCAACGTCATCGGCCGGGATCAGCAATGTCTTTTCAGGCTTTGGTAGTTTGTCGAAGGCTGACGCAAGCGGCACGGAAGTCTTGCCTGCCGGGTACATCCAGTTGGTTTCTGGAATTACATCTTGAAAACCGGGGCCGGTCATGAAAGCGAGAAATTTTTGCGCAAGTGGATTTTTGGCACCCGTCGTGGTCTGGGCTGCAAGCTCGATCTGAAGGTAATTGCCTTCAGGAAAGGCCAAAGCCTTATAGCGTTCGGTGTTTTCGGCAATCATGTGATAGGCAGGCGAGGTCGTGTAGGAAAGCACCATCGGCGCTTCACCTTTGGTGAACAAGCCGTAGGCCTCCGACCAGCCGGGCGTGACCGTCAGAATACGCTTTTGCAGCTTCTGCCAGGCTTCGCCTGCGTGATCGCCATAGACCGATTTGATCCAGAGCAGAATACCAAGGCCCGGTGTCGATGTGCGCGGGTCCTGAATGACGATTTTCTGCGATGGATCGCCTTCAACCAGTTCTTTCAGGGATTGCGGCGGATTGGGCAGCTTTTCTGAATCATAAACAATGGCGAAATAGCCGTAGTCATACGGCACGAAAATATCGTCCTTGAAGCCACCCGGCACATTGATATTGGCAAGATCAACATTGCTTGGCGCGAAATAGCCGGTGGCGCGGGCCTCCGTGGTAAGATTTGTATCAAGACCCAGAACGATGTCGGCTTTGGTGTTGCCGCCTTCAAGCTTGAGGCGGTTGAGTAGGGCCACGCCATCAGCCGATGCAACAAATTCCAGCTCGCAATCGCATTCTTTCTCGAAGTTTTCTTTGACCTTCGGCCCCGGACCCCATTCGGAAACGAAACTGTCATAGGTATAAATGGTCAGCTTGTCCTTGGCCTGCGCTGAAAAAGCAAAAGCCGCGGTCAGAGATATTGTAAGCAGAGATAAAAGCCGCATAACGGCATGTCCTTTCTTCATATTGAAAAGGATTGAGCGCCGTTATGGATAAAGGGCAGCATCTAATCCCTCCGCCGGTACAAACCGGATCAGGTTCAGCGGGTTAGCCGGAGTGCGGCCTCTCAGCCATTCAAAGATCGAATGGCACCCCGTTAGAGCAAGATCAACAATAGTGCTTTGCTCGAAGAAGGGCAAGGGAGTGCATCTTCAACAAGCAGGCTTCCGGGAAGGATTCCTGCGTGTTATGAGCGATTTATGAGTACATTTGTCATTCTTCTCGGCGGCGATCTCGTCGTCACCGAACGTTTGAAACGGCAGATATCCGGTGCGCGGGTTCTGGCCGCTGATGGTGGCATTCGCCATGCAATAGCGCTCGGCGTCGAGCCGGAGCTGTGGCTGGGTGATTTTGATTCAACTTCTCAAGACCTGCTGCTGCAATATGCGCACGTTCCGCAGAGGACATTTCCTGCCGCCAAAGATATGACTGATGGAGAGTTGGCGCTCGAGGAAGCTTTTGAGCGCGGCGCTAAGAAGGTCATTTTATGCGGCGCATTTGGTGGTCCGCGCACAGATCATACATTGCTGCATCTTACGATGGCGACAGCTCAGGCCGCACTTGGTCGAGACATTCTGCTTTCGAGTGGTGCCGAGGAGGCCTGGCCCGTGGTTGGGGGAGAATATGTTTATGATTTTCCCGATGGCACGTCATTCAGCATTGTGAATTTTAGCAAAGTTGAAGGACTTTCAATCACAAATGCAGAGTGGCCGTTAGACAACGTGACCCTGCCTTTTGGATCTTCATGGACTGTTTCCAATATTGTGCGTGGAACTCTTTGCGTTTCCGTGCGTTCAGGTCTTGCGATACTTGTAGCCAACTTGAATGAGGGAGTTCTTCTTTAAGAGTGGCTGCTAACCTTATCAACTGAAACTGCTTGACGCTGACGAGCGAAACGTATTGTAAATAGCCTCAGCGGGAATTATCCGCCTTGCGCCGAAATTGGGGACGCAAAGTCGGTGTTGGTGTAACTCTAGTAGGAGATTGTTTCATGAAGTCACGTCTTTCCATGATCGCAATCGTTGGTGCGCTTGCGTTCTCAACAGCAGCATGCACGACGGGTGAACAGCGTACAGCCGGTTACGGCGTTGGCGGCGCAGCACTTGGTGCGCTCGCTGGTGGCGCTATTGGTGGCAGCGGTCGCGGTGCTTTGACCGGCGCTGCAATTGGTGCTGTGGGTGGTACTTTGCTGGGTGCAGCGACAACACGCAACAATGTTCAGTATTGCCGTTACCGTGACAATTACGGTCGCGTTTACGAAGCACCTTGCCAATAACAGGTTGCTACTCTTCAAAAACAGGCCGGGGAAACCCGGCCTGTTTGTTTTTTGACGGTTCCATTTGACAGAACGACTTTTGTCCCCGACAAGCAGGGCGGAATTTTCAACGGCATATTTCAAAGAGAACCATGGCTCCTCCGCTTCTTCGCCTCGACCAGATCAAGCTCACCTTTGGCGGCACACCGCTTCTGGAAGAAGCTGCCCTTTCTGTGAGTGAGGGCGACCGCATTGCGCTGGTCGGCCGCAATGGTTCGGGCAAATCAACATTGCTGAAAATCGCGGCTGCTATGGTCGAACCGACATCGGGCGAAGTGTTCAAGCATCCGGGTGCTACGGTTCGCTATCTGCCGCAGGTGCCGGACCTTGATGGTTTTCCCAATGTACGCGCATATGTCGAAGCCGGGCTTGGACCGGCAGATGATCCGCATCGCGTAACCTATCTTCTTGAGCATCTGGGCCTTACTGGCGAAGAAAAACCCGATCATCTGTCTGGTGGTGAGGCGCGCCGTGCAGCCCTTGCACGCGTGATCGCGCCGCAGCCTGATGTTCTATTGCTTGATGAGCCGACAAACCATCTCGATCTCAATACCATTGAATGGCTGGAAGACGAACTGCGTCAGATCCGTTCGGCCATCGTGCTGATCTCGCATGACCGCCGTTTTCTTGAAAATGTCAGCCGTTCGACTGTCTGGCTTGATCGTGGTATCACGCGCCGCATCGATCAGGGCTTTGGACATTTTGAGGAATGGCGCGATAAAGTTCTCGAAGAAGAAGAGCGTGACCTCCACAAGCTTGGTCGTCAGATTGCGCGTGAAGAACACTGGCTTCGCTATGGCGTAACCGCGCGTCGCAAGCGTAATGTGCGCCGTCTTGGCGAATTGCATTCGATGCGCTCAGAATTTCGCAATCATCGCAAGGCGCAGGGGAATGCTGTACTGGCTGCAAGCGATTCCAAGGAATCGGGCAAGTTGGTCATTGAAGCGAAAAAGCTCAATAAGGCCTATGATGAGCGCGTACTGGTTCGCGATTTTTCGACCCGCGTGCAGCGTGGCGACCGGATCGGTCTTGTTGGTCCCAATGGCGCAGGCAAGACCACGCTTTTATCCATCCTCACCGGAAAACTTGCACCGGATTCTGGAACTCTGCGGCTTGGTGTCAATCTGGAAATGGCTGAGCTTGATCAGAAGCGTGAAAGCCTCAATCTGGACGATACGCTTGCGCATTACCTGACTGACGGACGTGGTGAGAGCCTCATCGTCAATGGGGAACAGCGTCATGTCGTTTCCTATATGAAAGACTTTCTTTTCCAGCCCGAACAGATTCGTACGCCGATCCGCGAGCTTTCGGGTGGTGAAAGAGCGCGCCTCATGCTGGCGCGTGTTCTGGCACGGCCTGCCAATCTGCTGATCCTTGATGAGCCGACCAACGATCTTGATATGGAAACGCTTGATCTCTTGCAGGAACTGGTTGCAGGCTTTCCCGGCACGGTCATTCTTGTCAGCCACGATCGTGATTTTCTTGATCGTACAGTCACTTCGGTAATCGCGCCGGAAAGCGATGGCAACTGGCTCGAATATGCCGGTGGCTATGCGGATATGATGGCGCAGCGCAAAGAGCAGGCGCTCGCGCGCCGTAATGTGAATGCGGCTGCCGCGCGCTCTGGCGAAAAAAGCGAGAATAATGTTCAGCCCAAGCGGGAGGAAAAGCGCAAGCTTTCCTATAAGCAGAAATTTGCTCTCGAATCTCTGCCCGGCAAAATGGAAGCGCTGACAAAAGAAATGAGCGTTCTGGAAGGCAAGCTTGCCGATCCGCAGCTTTATGCCAAAGACCCGACACTCTTTGCCAAGACCGCTGATCTTCTTGAAAAGAAGCGCACAGAGCATTCCACGATGGAAGAAGAATGGCTGGAACTGGAGATGTTGCGGGAAGAAATCGAGGGATAATTTATTATCCCTCGAAAATTCTTAAGCGCTTGCTTTGTCGAGCAAAGCGATAGCTTCGGAATCCAGTTTAATCTGCGCTGCATCAATCAGTTCGTTAAGCTGGGTTAGGCGTGTTGCACTGGCGATGGGTGCGGTGACAGTTGGTTGAGCAATCAGCCAGGCAATTGCGATCTGTGCGGGCGTTGCATCATTTGCGCGCGCCACCTGATCGAGTGCCGCAATGATCCGCGATCCACGATCAGTCAGATATTTTTCAACGCTCTCGCCGCGTGCACTCTGGCCAAGATCATCCTTTGAGCGGTATTTGCCGGTCAGAAAGCCGGATGCCAGCGCGTAATAGTTGATCACCCCTAACTGGTTATCGCGGCAGATAGCCTCCAGCTCGTCCTCAAACCCCGAACGATCATAGAGATTATAGAGCGGTTGCAGCGTTTCATAGCGCGGCAGATCGTGTTTTCTGGATATTTCCAGCGCTTCTGTAAGGCGACCCGGCGTGAGGTTCGATGCGCCGATAGCACGGACTTTGCCCGCCTTAATCAGATCCTGATAGGTGCCTAGCACGTCTTCGAACGGCGTTTCAGGATCATCCCAGTGGGATTGATAAAGATCGATATAGTCGGTTTGCAGCCGTTTGAGGGAGGCATCGACGGCTTTGCGGATATAGGCTGGCGAAAGACCTTTTTCATCTGGCCCCATTTCCGAGCCAACCTTGGTGGCAATGACCACTTTATGGCGCAGGCCGCGGGATTTCAGCCAGTTGCCGATAATCGTTTCGGATTCGCCGCCAATATTGCCCGGCGCCCATGCGGAATAGACATCCGCCGTGTCGATGAAATTAAATCCTGTATCGACAAAACGGTCGAGAAGCGAAAACGATGTTCCCTCATCGACCGTCCATCCAAATACGTTGCCGCCAAAACAAAGCGGCGAAACCTCGAAGTCAGTATGTCCGAGTTTTCTGAACTCCATGGACCCTATCCCCTTCCTGTGCATACAAACCCTCGCAGGCGTGCAGCGTTATGATAACCAGGAAGAGAGACGGGTAGTTAAAGTCAACCCATGCCAAGCGCGTCCATATAAAGCTGGAGCATCGCTTCTTCTTCCTGACGTTCATGGTCTTCTTTTTTACGCAGACGAATAATGGTCCTTACGACCTTGCTGTCAAACCCTGAACCCTTCAATTCCGCGTAAACTTCCTTAATGTCATCGCCAATGGTCTTTTTTTCTTCTTCAAGACGCTCGATGCGCTCGATGAAAGCACGCAACTGGCCAACGGCAATGGTCTGGGCTTCGCTGGTAATATCGTCGCTCACAGGTTTCTCCAATTCAACTTGATTATGAATGAGGGGCAAAGGTCTCTCGTTACAGGAACAAAACACATGCCGAAAGTTGGTCATGGTTTTCCTGTGAGTCGCGGGCAAAATTAAGAGCTAGTTGGCCTAAAAACCCGTGTTTTATTGCGGTCAGGCTGTGGATAACGGGCAAAGCATCAATCAATCGGGCCTGATCGCGAGCCGAAATGCCGAATTTCATGGATTTTAGGCATGTTGTTGACGGTCCTGAGCATTGGTGCGAGCCGCTCGGCCCATTCAATTGCACCAGATTTTTGCGCAATCAAATCCTGCCTGACTTCAATGAGCACATGCGCATAGCCACGGCTTGTTGCATGGCGATACATCGCATCATTTTTCAAAGAGCCATCATATGGCTCATTATCGCCGACGATCAGTCCCGGTTCATCGCGCAGCATGGACAAAAGCGGCGTTACTGCGCGCGGATCGGAATCCCACAAAAGCCCTATATGCCATGGGCGATCCTTGCCGCGCCAGTTGGGCGTGAAAGAATGGATGGCGATGACCAGAGGAGCTTTGCCGTGAGCTGTCGCAACCTGTGTGCTGATTGACGCGACAGCATCATGATAGGGCCGATAGAAATGGTCGAGGCGTTTTTCGCGTTCTTGCGGCGTGAGAGGATAATTGCCGGGAATGACTGCGCCATCCGATAATTGCATGATGAGTGTCGGGTCGTCTTCGCCGCGATTGGGATCTATCAGCAGGCGGGAAAAGCCACCCATGATGGCTGGTGCATTAAGCCTTGCTGCCAGTTGCCGGGTGAGTTCCTCAACACCAATATCATAAGCGATGTGGCGGTCGAACTGGCTTTTTTGCAGCCCCAGATCACCATATTCTTCGGGCAAATCGCGGCGGGCATGGTCGGCTGTCAGAAACAGGCCGAGGCCGAAATTGCCATCGATCTGATGGACTGGAGAAAAGAACGGATCACATGACATGGAAAACGGCTTCTTGGGTAGGATTCTTGTCATAAATAACACGTAGATTTCAGCTCTGTCATGAGAAAGTCTTGATTGCAACGATCATTCCAGGTCGGGCGCTTTGTTGAATCGATATTTAAACAAAATCAAACAATCTAATCGTTTAAATATCGCATTTTTTGGCCTTATGCCTCTATGCACGTTTACTTGAAATGCTGTAACTGGTTCGTTCTCTCCGGGATTGCGTTGACATCAAAGGCGAAACTGCCGAAAAGAGAGCAACCAAAAATAGTCTCCTTCAGTGAGACAAAAGTGATTGCGGGTTGAAGGAGTTCGGCGAATGCGACTTCCACTTTTTTTAGGTATGTTTTCCAGTGTGCTTGTCGGTGCTCTGGGCATGACATCGCTGGAAGCGCGAGCCGATTTTCGAGTCTGTAATTCGACCCAGAACCTGGTTGGGGTCGCCATTGGTTATCGTGCCAAGGCTGGCTGGGTGACAGAGGGCTGGTGGCATATTGACGGCTCGACCTGCAAAACGCTGATCGAGGGGCCGCTAACCTCACGCTATTATTATCTTTATGCCGAAGATTCCCAGAGCGGTGGCCGCTGGGAAGGCAAAGTGAACATGTGTGTGGCTGAAAAGGAATTCCGCATCACAGGTGTTCAGGACTGCTTTGCGCGCGGCTTTCAGCGCAATGGCTTCCAGGAATACGATACCGGGGAACAATCAAGCTGGATGGTACAGCTTACAGACGAAACGCCGTTAGAAAACTCCACAGTTACAGGAACGAATAATCAATGAAGCGCAACCGCAAGGTCAAGATTCTCGCCACACTCGGCCCGGCGTCCGGCGAAGAATCCGTCATCCGTCAGCTTTTTGAAGCCGGAGCAGACGTCTTCCGTATCAATATGAGCCATGCCGATCATGACATGATGCGCACGCTTGTTCAGCGTATTCGCAATGTCGAAAAGGCTGTGGGTCGTCCGATCGGCATTCTTGCCGATCTTCAGGGACCAAAGCTGCGCGTTGGCAAGTTCAAGAATACCAAGGTGACGCTCGCTGCTGGTCAGACTTTCACGCTCGACAACAACCAAGAGCCGGGTGATGAAACACGCGTCTATCTTCCACACCCTGAAATTCTTGAAGCTGTTGAGCCAGGCCACCGTCTTCTCATTGATGATGGCAAGCTGGAACTGATCGCAGAAGCCAGTGATGGCAAGTCGATTCGGTGTACGGTTGTTGCAGGCACCAGCATTTCCGACCGAAAGGGCGTGAGCCTGCCGGATACTACACTCGGCGTCGGCGCACTGACTGAAAAAGACTACAAGGATTTTGATGCGGTTCTCAAGGAAGAAATCGACTGGGTTGCGCTGTCGTTCATTCAGCGCCCGGAAGATCTGATCGAAGCGCGCAAGATTTCAGGCGGCAAGGTCGGCTTGATGTCGAAGATCGAAAAGCCGCAGGCTGTAACGCGTCTTGATGAAATCATCGAACTTTCCGATGCAATCATGGTTGCGCGTGGCGATCTCGGTGTGGAAATGCCGTTGGAAAGTGTTCCAGGCATTCAGAAGCAGATGATCCGCAAGGCTCGTCGCGCTGGTAAGCCGGTTGTGGTTGCAACGCAGATGCTCGAATCGATGATCACAGCACCTGTTCCAACCCGCGCGGAAGTGTCGGACGTTGCAACGGCTGTGTTTGAAGGCGCGGATGCTGTTATGCTTTCGGCTGAATCGGCTTCCGGCCAGTATCCGGTCGAAGCTGTTGCCACCATGAACCGCATTGCCGAAAAAGTTGAACGTGAGCCAACCTATCCTGGCATTCTCGATGCACAGCGCGCAATCCCCGAACCAACCGGCGCCGATGCGATTTCGCTCGCTGCTCGTCAGATTGCGGAAACGCTGAACCTGTCGGCAATTGTTACCTACACCGCCTCCGGCACAACCGGTCTTCGTGCGGCGCGTGAACGTCCCCGTACACCAATCATCGCGCTTTCGCCTGTTGTCGACACAGCGCGCCGCCTTTCGGTTGTGTGGGGTCTGCATTGCGTTGTGACAGAAGACGCGCATGATCTCGAAGACATGGTTGATCACGCCTGTCAGGTTGCGTTCAAGGAAGAGTTTGGCAAAGCTGGTGACCGCTTGATTGTTACCGCAGGTGTGCCGTTTGGGACGCCGGGTGCGACCAACCTTCTGCGTATCGCCTATATTGGCGCCGACGGTCAGTCCACCGACTAAACTGGCGGTATTCGGTTTTTGTTGGCTTGCAAATGGCGTAGTTTTGCGCTTCCGGTGCTCACATATTTTAAAACGCTGATCTGATTTTATCAGATCAGCGTTTTAAACTCTTTTGCTTGAAGCATAATCTTATCGATCCTCGTTTCACTCCGGTCGGATTATGCTCTTAATACGCCACGCGCCGGTTCTCAAACTCCACCATTTTCAGCTTACCATAATCCCGAATCCCATTCAGTTTGGGCAGGCTTCACGGATAAGAAAAAACGCGCTCCTTTCGGGGCGCGTTTTTGTTTGGGGTAGTTAGAGAGAATCAGGTGCGGATGTCGCTGAGTTCGTCTGTGAGATCCAGCAAGCCTTTTTGCGCGTCACGCATCATTGGATTAACGTCAAGAGCCTGTTCGTATGCCTTCAAGGCTTGTTCTTTAAGGCCTCGAGCGCGCAGAATCTCTGCCATTCCGGTGAGCGCTCCATAATGGCGCGGCTCGAGCTCCAGCGTGCGATTGATGTCATACATTGCATGCGCATAATCATTGCTGAGGTAATAAACTGTCGCACGACGGTTCCATGCTTCCGCGTAGTCCGGGTCGATGGCGATGGCTTCATTAAGAAAATCGATTGCTGCCGGGTAGCGCTTTTCGAGCATGGCGCTGCTTGCCCATTGCACTAGAAGATCGACTGTAGCGCTGCCTGACTGTGACCAGATCTGATTGATCTGCACAGTAATGCGACGTGCTTTGGTTTCATCGGAGGTGCGCTTGAGATCGGTGAAAAGCTTTTCGAGGCGCTCTTCTGGCGTTTGTTCAGCAGTCGGAGCAGGCTTTTGCTCGCTGACTGCACCTGCCTGCACGGGCGATAGGGGGGCAGTCAGCGGCGGCTTTGTATCGGCGAGAGCAGGGCTTGATACAAGCAAAGCTGCACTGAAGGCCGATAAAAGCGTGATGTGGTTCAGATGTGCAAAAACGTTCCGCATGCGCATAATGTTTATTATACGCAGCGAAACGTCAAATGCAAAATCAGAAATAAGATTAGCCCTGACGAGCCTTGAAGCGCGGAGCAGTCTTATTGATGATGTAAACGCGGCCCTTACGGCGAACGAGCTGGCAGTCACGATGACGGGCCTTGAGCGCCTTGAGCGAATTCTTGATCTTCATGTCAATCACCGGTCTTGGTTGGCCCATCGACAGGACATGCCGTCGGGCTGCATAAAAACAGGCGCCCAAGGCGCCAATTGGTTACAGGCAGTATTCCTGCCCGAAGGGTTGGCCGAAATACACAATATTTCAGCCAAATGTCAACTGCTGCGCGGCAGATTCACGAGGCCTGCCTCGGAAAAACTTAGGCTGGCGGCCTGTTAGCAGAGGAATCAGGCAGATTCCTCTGCTAACGATCAACTTGCGCGGGGCTTTATGCGGGTCACATGACCCATTTTGCGGCCCGGGCGCGCTTCCTTCTTGCCGTAAAGATGCAGCACGGCATTCGATTCTCTTAGAATCGCCGGAACATCATCAATATCGTCACCTATCAGATTCTCCATCACACAGTCGGAATGCCGCACGGTGTCACCCAGCGGAAGACCGGCTACCGCACGGATATGCTGTTCGAACTGCGAGATCGCGCAGGCGGCTTCCGTCCAGTGGCCGGAATTATGCACGCGCGGGGCAAACTCATTGGCAAGCAGGGTGCCGTCAGCCAGTACGAAGAATTCGAGGCCCAACACGCCGACATAGTCGAGCGCATGGAGAAGCTTCTCTGCGGCTTGATGCGCTGTTTGCGCTGTCTGATCAGAGATTACTGCCGGAACGCTTGAGGTTGCCAGTATGCCGTCCTTGTGAACGTTTTCAGCGATATCGAAGATTGCGACATAACCACTGCTGTCACGCGCTGCAATCACCGAGACTTCACGTTCGAAAGCAACAAAACCTTCGAGAATCGCTGGTGCGTGCTTGATGGCCTCAAGTGCTGAACGGACTTCGTTTTCATCTAGTGAAGTCAGGCGGACCTGGCCCTTGCCGTCATAGCCAAAGCGGCGGGTTTTTAGGATTCCGCGCTGCCCAAGCGCGCCAAGCGCTGCAATGAGTGTTTCTTCATCATCGACCAGACGCCACGGCGCTGTTTCGATGCCGGTTTCATTGAGGAACTGTTTTTCAGTGAAACGGTCCTGCGAGATTTCGAGTGCTGCGGGTGGCGGGAAAACAAGAGCCGATTCTACCAGCTTGTCAGCAGCTGATACAGGTACGTTCTCGAATTCATAGGTAATGACGTCAGAAGCTGCTGCGAGTTCTGCGAGCCCCTTTGGATCATCATAGGCTGCAACGATCTGGCGATTTGCAACCTGAGCCGCCGGGCAATCGGCCTGTGGTTCCAGAATGATCGTTTCATAGCCGAGGCGAGCGGCAGCCATGGCGAGCATGCGGCCAAGCTGGCCTCCGCCGATAATGCCGATAGTCGATCCCGCTTTTAATGCTGAATGTGCCATATCAGACCTCGTCGGATGGGCGTTCTGCAACGCTTTCGGTTTGCGCCGTGCGCCAATCGTCGAGACGGGCAGCGAGTGCATCGTCATAAAGTGCGAGAACGGCTGCTGCGAGAAGTGCTGCATTCACTGCACCGGCACGGCCAATAGCCAAAGTTCCGACCGGAATGCCAGCGGGCATCTGCACGATCGAAAGAAGTGAATCCTGTCCCGAAAGTGCTTTGGATTGCACCGGTACGCCAAAGACCGGAAGAGGGGTCATGGCTGCCGCCATGCCGGGAAGGTGGGCGGCACCGCCTGCGCCAGCAATTACCACCTTAAAGCCTTCGGCCTTCGCTCCTTTGGCAAAAGCAACGAGGCGATCAGGGGTGCGGTGGGCGGAAACGATGCGGGCGTCAAAGGAAATGCCCAGCGTATCCAGTGTTATGGCTGCATGACGCATGGTTTCCCAATCAGATTGGCTTCCCATAATGATGGCAACGTCTGCACTCACGCTCATTGATCCGTCCTGTTTAGCTTTTTTGTTGGTGTGGTAAAAACAAAGCCGGGCGGAACCCGGCTATAAACTCTCTGCTATCGAATACTCAGGCAATGATGTCGGGGATGACCTGATCTTCCAGTTCCTGCAGCTTGTCCTTGATGGACAGTTTTTTCTTTTTCATGCGCTGGATACGCAACTGATCACAGCCGACCTGCATCATGGCATTGATGGCTGCATCGAAATCCGCGTGTTCCTGTTTCAGACGTGCCACGACCAATCTAACTTCGGCCTGTTCCTGATCGGACATGCGGTTTGCCCCGTTTCTGCAAAATAATATGACGGGCGCACCGGAGTGGTGCAGACCCGTTTCTGGCGAAGCCTTTATCACATTTTTCGTGATTGGAAAATGCTACCACGACAAATTCGACTTTAGATCAAACTCATGCCACAGTGTCACGGTTCTGTCATGGACGGCTGCCAGCGGGCTGCGGTTCATGGTGGTCGGGACTGTGTAAATGGCCCGAAAAAACAGGAGTGGTTCGGGTATTTGTGCAGTGTGAACGGATGAAGCTTTGCGGTTGGCAGGTACTTCACGCAACGTTTCGTCCTTTGGGAAATCAATCAAAGGAGAACTGATGATGGCTATTGAGTCCCATCTTGCCACGCTCGAAAAGAAGCACGGCGCTCTGGAGCAGGAAATTTCTGATGCCTTGGCGTCACCGGCAACGGACAATCTTCATGTTGTAAATCTCAAGCGTAAGAAACTCGTGCTCAAAGAGCAGATAGAAAAGCTGAAGACTCAGGTAACCCGCCATTAAGGGTCTAATTGAGAGCAATATCTATCGCAATTGATGAGGATCAATAGGGTTATATTGCTAAAGATGTTGGCGGCTGCGTGTCAGCCGCCGCGCATTGTTTTTTGATAAAAGATCTTTTTGATAAAACAGAATCTTATTTGAAGGCATCGTAAAAAGCAGCGAATTTTCGCTGCTTTTTTGTTGGTTAGAAAATTTTATGTTTTGATTGAACCATAAGAAGCGCTCTCAATATTTGTTTTTGCGAACATCTTATCCCAAAACCGGTTCCCACTTTTGGCAGACATGCGCTAGTTTTCTGTCTCTGCGCGCGGGTCGAGCAGCATCGCTTCCGGTGTGGCGCTTTTTTCGGAAGGCATGCTCTTGAACTGTTCCTTTTCAGCTTTCGGAATGGATGCGCGCTTGCGTGAGCGAAACAGTGCGTGGCCTGTGATCGAAATATGAGCGAGTGCGGTCACCGCGAAGAGCCCGGCAGGCCAGAAAATATCCATTGCTGCCGCTGCTAAAAGAGGGCCTAGCATGGTGCCAAACCCATAAAGCAGCAGCAGTCCGCTTGAGACTTTCACAAAGCTTTCCGAGGTCGCGTGATCGTTGGCGTGGGCTACGGCAACCGGATAAAGCGCATAGGCAAGCGCACCATAACAGCCGGTCATGATGATGATGGTCTTGCCATCAGTTGGACCAATGATGAAGGCCATCAGACCGACCAAAGCTGCAAGCGAGGCTACACCTGCAAGCACATAACGCCGGTCAATGAGATCGGAAATACGTCCGACAGGGATTTGCATCAAGGCACCTGCCGCTATGGTCACGCTGACCATGAATGCGATTTCGGTCGTTGTGATGCCTGATTTTGCACCAAAAACCGCGCCCAGTGTTCCCCATGCGCCATTGGCGATGCCGATCAGAATGCAGCCGACAAAGGCCGCTGGTGAATTGCGATAAAGTGCTTTGAGATCCAGTTTGACTTCAGTCAGAGGTTTAGGACTGACAGCGGTCGACATGGCAGTCGGGATCAGCGCTAGACAGAACAATATGCCGGTGATCATAAAAAGGTGATCAGAACGAATGTCACCGTTTGCCACCATCATCTGGCCGCTCATGGTCGCACCATAATTGACCATCATGTAGAGGCCGAAAATCTTGCCGCGAGATTCATTTGTAGCGCGTTCGTTGAGCCAGCTTTCGATGACCATAAAGGCACCTGCCATGGAAAAGCCGGTAAAGGTGCGCAGGATGATCCACATCATCGCGTCGATATAAATGCCGGATAAAAGCGCGATAATTGCCGCAGAAGCAGCAAAGCAACCGAAGGCCCGAACATGGCCAACACGGCGCACAAGGCGTGGTGCAAACAGACAGCCTGCAACAAAGCCACCAGCCCATGTGGTGCCGAGAAGACCGAGTGAAGTGACGGAAAAGCCTTCAATTCCGCCGCGCAATGGCAGCAGCAGACCGTGAAGACCGGAAGCCATTAAAAGAAAGGCTGTGCCGCACAGCAGCGCCAGAACCTGAATGTAAATTCGCAAGATCACGTTCCCGGTATTTTATGAAGCAGCTCTAAAGCTGCTTTGTTTGGTCGTTAAAGCATTTCCAGCAAAAGTTAGAATCGGCTTTACGTGGGAGAATGCACAAAAAGAGAGATAGAGCGATTCTGACTATTTCAATGAAACCGGAACCGCTCTCGTTCCCGCAGATCAGCGGAAAAGCGCCTCGGCTGCGGCACGGCTGTCTCCCTTTTTGAGCCTTTCGGCTTTCAGGCGTTCGATTTCGGATTGTAGCAAAGCGATGTGCTGGTCGATTTCAATCACCGACAGCAAAGACAGCTCGTCTTCACTTAAAACCACACTGCTGCGTGGTTTTCCTGCATCTTCATCAAGTTCGCTCATGTCCTTCCTCCGGAGTCAATGACGCGTTTATAAAGACAGAAAAGATTTAACACCTTGAATCTTCGCATATATGTTTTCAGAAATCGATGATGAATTATCTCGAATTACGAAGCCCGCTTTCATGTGCGGTATTTCTGCAATGAGACGTTTGAACAGGAGCTTGATCATGATGGACAAATTGCCTTCGCAAATGACAGCAATTGAAATCTCTGCGCCGGGTGAGGCAAATGTCTTGCGCCCTGTGCAACGAGCGTTGCCTGTTCCAAAAACGGGTGAGGTGTTGGTGCGCATACGCGCTGCGGGCGTAAACAGGCCCGATGTGCTGCAACGTCAGGGCAGTTATGCGCCGCCGCACGGTGCATCTGACATTCCGGGGCTGGAAGTTGCAGGGGATATAGTTGGGCTTGGTGACGACGTCGGGCGTTATAAGGTCGGTGATCAGGTGGTGGCGCTGCTGGCAGGCGGCGGCTATGCCGACTATGCCACGGTGCATGAAAGCAATGCGCTGCCTTTGCCATCGGGCTATGGATATAAAGAGGCTGCGGCAATCCCTGAGACCTTTTTTACGGTCTGGCACAACGTGTTTGAGCGTGGCGGATTGAAGGAAGGCGAGACCTTGCTGATCCATGGCGGGTCATCTGGCATTGGCACGACGGCCATTCAGCTTGCAAAAGCTTTTGGTGCAAAGGTTATTGTCACAGCAGGTTCCACTGACAAGTGTGAAGCCTGTGAGAAGCTTGGTGCTGATCGCGCGGTGAATTATCGTGACGAAGATTTTGTTGCTGTGGTCAAAGAGGTGACCGGCGGTAAGGGCGCTGATGTCATTCTCGATATGGTTGGCGGCGATTATGTGGATCGCAACTACAAAGCCGCTGCGGAAGATGGACGCATTGTACAAATCGCTTTTCTGAATGGTGCCAAAGCAACAGCAAATTTCGCACTCGTGATGATGAAGCGCCTGACCCATACAGGCTCGACGTTGCGTGCGCGTTCGGTTGAATTCAAGGCTGGTATTGCGCGTGAACTGGAAGCGAAAGTCTGGCCGTTGCTGATTGAGCGTCGTGTGGCACCCGTCATGGATAAGGTCTTTCCATTGCATGATGCATGGGCCGCACATGAGCGCATGGAAGGTGGTGAGCACATCGGAAAAATCGTGCTTGATGTTGCGTGATTTCAAAACATATGAAGAGAACATGCGATGGAATGGCAGCAGTTTCTTGCTCTGTGCTCAAAAAAAATATATACAGACCGTGATTTCCCGGAATTTGTGGTTTTTCCCACGGCCCGCCCTACCGGAGCGGACGAACAAGAGGATTATATCTAATGGCCACCCAGCTTCTTATGCCGAAGGCAACGGCAGTCTGGCTCGTTGATAATACGGCTTTGTCTTTTGACCAGATCGCAGGCCTCTGCAAGCTGCACCCGCTTGAAGTGAAGGCTATTGCGGACGGTGAGGCCTCGCAGGGTATCAAGGGACTAGACCCGGTCATCACCGGGCAGCTTTCACGCGAAGAAATCGCGAAGGGCGAGAAGGACCCGTATCATCGCCTGAAGCTTTCCGAGCCAAAGGTGCGCGTACCGGAAGCCAAGCGCAAGGGACCACGTTATACCCCGCTTTCCAAGCGTCAGGATCGTCCAAATGCGATTCTGTGGCTGGTTCGCAATCATCCTGAATTGAAGGATGCGCAGGTTTCGCGTCTGGTCGGCACGACCAAGTCGACAATCGAGCAAATTCGCAATCGCAGCCATTGGAATTCGGCTAACTTGACGGCAATGGACCCGGTTACGCTCGGCCTCTGCTCGCAGATCGATCTTGATCTTGAAGTTGATCGCGCAGCGCGCAATCGTCCGGTTCAGGAATCCGACAGCACGCTTCTGCCAGCATCTGCGACCGAAAACTTCGATTATCGTGATGAGCAGCCTGAAGAACAAGAGCTGGATGCGGATAAGGTTTTCGCAAAACTCTCTTCGCTCAAAAGCACAAATACCGACGAAGACGAAGAATAAGCTTTCTTCAATGGAATGTGAAAAAACCCGCCAATCGGCGGGTTTTTGCTCTTTAGAGCGCGCCTCCATCTGATTAAATCAGATCGGCTCTCTAACCATTTGTTTTGCCGTACATCTCGTCCGAAAACCGTTTCACACTTATCGGCGTGCGCTCTAATCTTTAAAAGCATTGTACTCGCTCATCTCCATGAGCCTGTAAAAATCGGCCAGTGTCTTGCCCCGCTCGGAACGAAACGTGCGGCCTGCTTTGTCAGCCGCGATAATGCGATCTGTCCGGAATGTACGGAAAGCATTGCGTAATTCGCACCAGCCAATCACCGTCCAGACTTTTCCCCAGAACCAAAGGCCAAGCGGACGAATATCACGTTCGCTTTCCCGCGCCTCAAGGTCGCGATAGCGGATATTGAGCACGGTGCCTTCGTCAACAGCACGTTCAACGGCATCGATAACCCGGCGCTCATCGACGCTGATTGCAGCTGAAGGTGCATGGATTTGTGTGCTGGTGATACGGGCACGTTCGTCTTTTGGAAGAACCGCTTCGATTTTTACCAGTGCTTCTTCGGCACCACGCGCCATAGAAACGCCGCCCCATGCCCTGATCAGGCGTGCGCCTGCGACAAGGGCAACAATCTCATCACGCGTAAACATCAGCGGCGGCAGTTCAAAACCCTGACGCAGAATATAGCCGACGCCGGCCTCGCCATCGATAGGAACGCCCGTCGATTGCAGATCGGCTATGTCGCGATAGATGGTGCGTTCGGAAACCTCTAGCCGTTCGGCAAGCTGCCGCGCGGTGACAAGCCTGCCACCACGCAGGTGCTGAACAATCTGGAAAAGGCGGTCTGCACGGCGCATTCCAGATTATTCTCCGTTACAATGTTTTGCATCGCGCTGTTCCAGATAGCGATCTGGCCAGCCCATATCCTTGCGCAGATCATCGGGGAGGTGGTCAAGTGCGCGCTGAGTAAAGACAAAACGGCGACGTTTATCCTGCCTGCGCTTATATTCTTTGAGAATTGTGAGCAGTGGTGCGATTGCGAATGCCATAGTTTACCCTCTCTCTATAAGTCCACTATGACACAGTCCTCCTGACAACTCTCTGTCAGGAGTAATCCTGTTTGTGTGCTTTCGCTCAAGGTTTAAAGCGCGGTGCTGCCTTTGAGCTCAGAGGCAAGCGACCGCCATCCGCATAAATGGTTTGTCCGGTCACATAGCTTGAATCGGAGGATGCCAGAAATGAAGCAATAGCAGCAATTTCTGAGGCTTGCCCGATTCGGCCCAAGGGTGTTCGTTCCAAAATCTTTTTGCGGGCATCCGCGTCATTGTTAACGGCTGACAGCATGTCGGTTTCAATGGTGCCGGGTCCTATTGCATTGACGCGGATGCCCCATTTTGCAAGTGCCACTGCCATTGTGCGTGTCAGCTGATTCATGCCGCCCTTGGAGACGGAATAGGCGAGCTGTTCCGGCAGGCCATAAATGGCATTGATCGACGACATATTGATGATTTTGCCAGCATCGCCACCGGCCTCTACGCGTGCGACCATGCGTTTTGCAACAGATTGCCCGCAGAGAAATGCACCTTTAAGATTGACGCGCATGACACGGTCGAAGTCCTCTTCCTTAAGGTCGAGAAAATCGGCTTGATGCACAATACCGGCATTGTTGACGAAAATATCGATCTCGCCAAGATTGGTGGTGGCATAGGTCAGCAGGTTGTGAATATCGAGCTTGTCGCCGACATCGCAGGCGATGGAAAGTACCTTGCCATATTGCTCCAGATCTTTGACGGCTTTGGTGGCAGCTGTTCCGTCAATGTCTGATAAAACAACGCTTGCACCATCCATAAGGAAGCGTTTGGCGATAGCATAACCAATGCCCCGCGCAGCCCCGGTAATGATTGCGACCTTGCCTTCTAATTGCATTCATTAATCTCCGAATTTTGCCGGAGAGTGGACCGGCGACTTTCGCCGGTCAATGCACGAAAAACAAATTAAACGAAAGCCAACCCGATATGGCGTTCGCGAAGAACCGTGCTGATTTCATCAAGAATCGCGGGGTCATCAATGGTGGCTGGCATTTTCCATTCCACACCATCAGCGATTTTTTGGATCGTTGAGCGCAGTATCTTTCCAGAACGGGTTTTTGGCAGACGTTTCACGGTCAGGGCGAGCCGGAAAGCCGCTACCGGTCCGATGGAGTCGCGAATCATGCTTATGCATTCTTTTTCGACGTCGTGCGTGTCGCGGTCGATATTGGATTTCAGTACGAGAAAGCCACAGGGAACCTGACCTTTGACAGAATCGGAAATGCCAAGCACCGCGCATTCCGCAACATCAGGGTGGCTGGAAAGCACTTCCTCCATGGCGCCCGTTGAGAGACGATGTCCTGCGACATTGATGATATCGTCGGTGCGGCTCATGATGTAGAGATAGCCGTCTTCATCCATATAGCCCGCATCGGCAGTCTTATAATAGCCGGGAAACTCGTTGAGATAGGCTTTGCGGAAGCGCTCATCGGCATTCCATAAGGTCGGCAGGCAACCGGGCGGCAATGGCAGTTTGATCAGGATATTGCCGAGTTGTCCGCGTTCGACTTCATGGCCCGCATCATCGAGCACCTGAATATCATAGCCGGGCAGGCAAACCGCGGGCGAGCCATATTTGGTTTCAAGTAAGCCAAGACCAAGCGGATTTGCGACCATCGGCCAGCCGCTTTCTGTTTGCCACCAATGATCAATCACCGGACAGCCAAGCAGGTTTTCCGCCCAGTGGATCGTGTCGGGATCAGCACGCTCGCCGGCTAGATAGAGCGCACGGAATTTGGAAAGATCATAATTGCGCACGAAATTGCCGTCCGCATCGTCTTTCTTGATGGCGCGCAAAGCCGTTGGCGCGGTGAACATGACTTCCACATTGTGTTCAGCGATAATACGCCAGTAAGTGCCTGCGTCGGGCGTGCCAACGGGCTTGCCTTCAAACAGGATACTGGTGGCACCGGCAATGAGTGGCGCGTAGACGATATAGGAATGGCCGACGACCCAGCCGACATCAGACGCTGCCCAAAACACTTGTCCCGGCTCGACACCGAAGACATTTTTCATCGACCACGCAAGCGCAACCATATGCCCGCCATTGTCGCGCACGATACCTTTAGGTTCACCCGTAGTACCCGATGTGTAAAGCACATAAAGCGGATCAGTGGCCGCAACCGGTGTACAGGGAACGTGACGACCACGGGCAGCATCGACGGATGTGCGGTAATCAATGTCGCGGCCTGCAACGGGATTATGTGGATGCTGTTCGCGCTGGAGAATGATGCATTGCTCGACCTTGTGGCGTGCGGTTGCAATCGCCTTGTCGAGCATCGCCTGATAAGGCACGACGCGCGTGGGCTCAATCCCGCATGAACCGGCAATAATCATCATTGGCTTTGCATCATCGATACGGGTTGCAAGCTCGTTTGCGGCAAACCCACCAAAGACAACGGAATGGACCGCGCCAATACGGGCGCTGGCAAGCATCGCGAAGGCTGCTTCAGGCACCATCGGCATATAGATAAGCACGCGGTCACCTTTGTTTACGCCATTGTCGAGCATGACAGCGGCCAGCGCTTCTACCTCTTCGAGCAATTCGCGATAGGTGAACTTTCGCGCTGAATTTGTAACCGGGCTTTCATAAATCAAAGCCACCTGTTCGCCGCGCCCGTTGGCGACATGGCGGTCAAGTGCATTGTAACAGGTGTTGCATTCGGCACCTTTGAACCAGCGTCCATAGACACCTTCATCGGCTGCAAAAACCTGATCCCATGGCTTGAACCAGTCAATAGCCTTGGCGGCATCGGCCCAGAACCTTTCGGAATTGTTTTGCCAGGCGGCATAGGTTTCGGCGTATTTCGATGTCATGCTGTTCCTCCCAGACGCACGCGCTCAGCAGGCACGTGGGCTCACTCAAGCATCGCAATAACTACTGGATGAAAGCGCATGATTTGGCTCGTTGGCCTCGTCTCCTCCATGCACCTTTCATCTCCTCCGATGGCCAGTGTATTCTGCCGATCAACTCCTCGTCCATGAAACTAAAGATGAATAAGTGTATCACAATCTCATCACAGATTGATCAGACTTGCAGGATACGAATCGCTCGTTCACAAGGGAGCATGAGAGGTGCTTTGTGACCAAAATCCTGCCTGTGCTGCTTATAGCCCTCATGGCTTTGCACATCATCAAACCGCTTGGTTTGCCAGGTCTGAAACGGCGCGGCGATTTCTGGAAGATCGCGGCATTTGCAATATTTACTATGGCGCTGGTGGTCGGCTTTCACTTTGCTGAAAGCTAAAATGCTGCTTTAAAACAGCATTTTTATCCATGAGTCCGCCTTTAATCCGTGATTTGCTTTTGACATTGTCTGGGAGAATCCCATCTAAATAGTATGAAAATATAGGAGGAGAGATGCGACGTGCCCTTTTAAGCCTGCCATTCATTCTGGCTGCATCGATGATCGCCGTTCCGATGCAAACCGCATTTGCGGAAAGCATCAATGCAGGAAGCCGGGAAGCGACCAGCGAATTACCCTTTAATGTCGTAGCGGTGGCAGAATTCGACACCCCTTGGGCGATTGCATTTCTTCCGGGCGGCAAATTGATCCTCACCGAGAAGGGCGGGAAGATGTTTGTCGTAACCCAAAAAGGTGAGAAGACCGAAGTAACCGGTGTGCCGGAAGCGCATGCCGGTGGTCAGAACGGTCTTCTGGACGTGGCGCCCGCGCCTGATTTCGCCAAGAGCAAGGCGATTTATTTTACTTATGTTGCACCAGCCAATGGGGGCGGAAGCCTTGTTCTTGATCGCGCCGTGTTAGCGGAGAGCAAAGGCAAAGCGGAACTCAAAGACATTGAGACGATCTGGAAGCAGGCGGCTGTTGCCAAAGGTGGGCAGCCCGGGGGCAAGATCGCATTTGCACCAGATAAAAAGCACCTCTTCCTGTCGGTTGGTGATCGTATGACACCGGCAACGGCTCAGGATGAGAATGCGCCGATGGGCAAGATCCTGCGCATGAACCTTGATGGTTCCGTGCCGAAGGACAATCCCAAAGCGTCAGAAGAAGGTGTGAAGGCGCTGACATGGAGCATGGGGCATCGCAATCCCTATGGGCTTGCTTTCGCGCCCGATGGCAAACTTTGGGAACATGAGATGGGACCGCGCGGTGGCGATGAGTTCAATCTCATCAAGCCGGGTTTGAATTACGGCTGGCCGGTTGTTTCCAATGGCGACAATTACAGCGGAAGGCCTATTCCACGGCACAGCACCCGACCGGAGTTTGAAGCGCCGATGTTGTTCTGGACTCCGGTTATTTCGCCGGGTGGGCTGGCTTTTTACAAGGGTAAGCAATTCTCGGACTGGAACGGTTCTGCGCTGATTGCTGGGCTTTCATCGCAGGCACTGATCCGCGTGACGATCAACAGTGATGGTCAGCCTGATGAAGCTGAACGTTTTGCGATGGAAAACCGTATTCGCGATGTGGCCGTCGGCCCCGATGGCGCAATCTGGCTGATTGAGGATAGCAGTCCGGGTCGTTTGCTGAAACTGACGCCGAAGTCATGAAAAAAGCCCCGGATTTCCGGGGCCTTTCTTTTTACTTCTTCAATACATCAACGCCGGGGAGGGGCTTGCCTTCCATCCATTCAAGGAAAGCGCCGCCAGCGGTCGAGATATAGGTGAAATCATCGGCAACACCTGCATGGTTGAGCGCGGCAACGGTGTCGCCGCCGCCGCCAACTGAAACCAGCTTGCCGGCTTTGGTGCGTTCTGCAACATGCTGAGCGGTCTTCACGGTTGCGGCATCGAAAGGACGCAGTTCAAACGCGCCGAGCGGACCGTTCCAGATCAGCGTTGCGGCATCATCAATTGCCGAAGCAATCAGGTCAGTGGAAAGCGCACCAGCATCAAGAATCATGCCGTCGCTAGGTACGCCATCAACGCCATAGGTCTGGTTTGGTGTGTCGGCAGCAAAATGCCAGCCCACAACTGCATCAACCGGCAGAATGATCGCACATTTGGTTTTCTCAGCCTTGGCCATGATTTCACGCGCGGTATGCGCAAGGTCATGTTCGCAAAGAGATTTGCCAACATCATGGCCTTGGGCTGCGAGGAAAGTATTGGCCATGCCGCCGCCGATGACCAGCGCATCAACCTTTTCAATCAGGTTGGAAAGCAGGTCGAGCTTGGTGGAAACTTTGGCGCCGCCAACAATTGCCACAACCGGACGCGCTGGCTGACCGAGGCCTTTTTCAAGCGCTTCGAGTTCTGCCTGCATACCACGGCCTGCATAGGCCGGTAGCACATGGGCCAGACCTTCGGTCGATGCATGTGCGCGGTGGGCTGCCGAGAAAGCATCGTTGACGAAAATGTCGCCGTTGGCAGCGAGTGCTGCAACAAATTCCGGATCGTTTTTTTCTTCGCCCTTGTGGAAGCGGGTGTTTTCGAGAAGCAGAACATCGCCGTCTTTCAGCGCATCGACTGCCGCCTTCGCCTTGTCACCAATGCTGTCCTCTGCAAAGTGAACACCATGACCGAAAACTTTTGCGAGCGGCTTGACGACATGCTTCAGTGAGTTTTCATCCGATGCCACACCCTTCGGGCGACCGAAATGGGCGAGCAGGATGACCTTCGCACCCTTCTTCGAGAGTTCCGCAATGGTTGGAACAATACGTTCGATACGGGTGAGGTCAGTTACCTCGCCGTTTGCCATTGGCACGTTGAGGTCTACGCGAACCAGAACGCGTTTTGATTTGACGTCGACATCATCAAGGGTGCGGAAAGCCATTTTTCTTCTCTCAGGTTTTTGCTTTGTCGCATTATCCTACGCAAAACCGCTAAGCACTTTTGCTGGAAATGCTTTTTGAAGAGAAAACGCCCCTTCGTGATTGAAGGGGCGTTGTCAGTTATTAGATCAGCTTGCCCATAGCGACGGCGGTGTCGCTCATGCGGCTGGAGAAACCCCATTCATTGTCATACCACGACAGGATACGGACCATCGTGCCGTCCATAACCTTGGTCTGGTCGGTGTGGAAGATCGACGAATGCGGATCGTGGTTGAAGTCGTGCGATACCAGTGGCTCATCGGTGTAACCGAGGATGCCCTTGAGGCGGCCATTGGCGGCTTCGCGGATCGCATTGTTGATTTCTTCAACAGTGGTCGTGCGCTTTGCAATGAAAGTCAGGTCAACAACCGAAACATTCGGGGTTGGAACGCGGATCGCAACGCCGTCGAGCTTGCCCTTGAGTTCTGGCAAAACCAGACCAACAGCCTTTGCAGCTCCCGTAGAAGTCGGGATCATCGAAAGAGCTGCTGCGCGTGCGCGGTAGAGATCCTTATGCATGGTGTCCAGCGTTGGCTGGTCGCCTGTATAAGAATGGATCGTGGTCATGAAGCCCTTTTCGATGCCGATTACATCGTTGAGAACCTGTGCCACTGGCGCAAGGCAGTTGGTGGTGCAAGAAGCATTGGAAATGACCAGGTGGTCTTTCGTCAGCTTGTCGTGGTTGACGCCGTAAACGACAGTCAGGTCGGCGCCATCGGCAGGTGCCGAAACGATAACGCGCTTTGCGCCAGCTTCAAGATGAAGGGCTGCTTTGTCGCGCGATGTGAAAATGCCGGTGCATTCGAGAGCGATATCGACGTTTTCTTCTTTCCATGGCAGTTCAGCCGGGTTGCGAACAGCGTGAACCTTGATCGGGCCATAGCCAACGTCGATGGTGTCACCAACGACTTTTACTTCCTTTGGAAAACGACCATGAACGCTGTCATAGCGCAGCAGATGCGCATTTGTTTCGACCGGACCAAGATCGTTGATTGCAACGACCTGAATGTCGGTGCGGCCCGATTCGACGATAGCGCGAAGGACATTACGGCCGATGCGGCCAAAACCGTTGATTGCGACGCGAACTGTCATTTTCTCTAATTCTCCCGAAAGGGTTCTGCATATGCAGTGACTTGATAAAACAGCTAAGGCCTTAAGCCCTAACTGGAAACTTAAACGCCGGCGTGTTTAGCGCCGGCGTTTGAACATTATGCGGCGTTGAGCTTCTTTTCCGCAGCTTCAGCAGCATGTTCTGCTGTGATGCCGAAGTGCTTGTAGAGATCGTTGATCTCGCCCGAAGCGCCGAAGCCCTTCATGCCGATGAACACGCCGTTTTCGCCGATGAAGCGTTCCCAGCCCATCGAAAGACCAGCTTCGATTGCGACCTTAACGGAAGCATCGCCAAGCGTTGCCTGCTTGTAAGCATCGCTCTGTTCTTCAAACAGCTCGAAGCATGGAACCGAAACAACGCGTGTTGCAATGCCCTTGGCTTCGAGAAGGTCGCGAGCCTTGAGCGCGATTTCAACTTCCGAACCAGTTGCGAAGATCGAAACCTTTGCGTCACCCTTTGCAGCTGCCAGCTCATAGGCACCGAATGCGGAGAGGTTTTCTTCGCGGTGATCGGTACGAACGACAGGCAGGTTCTGACGGGTCAGAGCGAGCGTCGAAGGAGTGCCCTTCGAATGCAGTGCAATCTGCCAGCATTCTGCAACTTCTACAGCGTCTGCCGGACGGAAGACATTGTGATTTGGAATGGCGCGCAAAGCTGCCAGATGCTCAACCGGCTGGTGGGTCGGACCGTCTTCACCAAGACCAATCGAATCATGGGTCATAACGTAAACAACGCGGATGCCCATCAGCGACGACAGACGCATGGCCGGACGGCAATAATCCGAGAAGCACATGAAGGTGCCGGAGTAAGGAATCAGACCGCCATGCAGTGTGATACCGTTCATCGCAGCAGCCATTCCGTGTTCGCGGATACCGTAGTGGATGTAACGACCACCGTAGTTTTCCGGCGTAACAGCCTTGGTCTGGCTGGTCTTGGTGTTGTTGGAACCGGTCAAGTCGGCAGAGCCGCCAAGAGTTTCAGGCACAACGCCGTTGATCACTTCCAGAGCCATTTCGGACGACTTGCGGGTCGCAACCTTTGGCTTTTCAGCGGAAAGCTTCTTCTTGTATTCGTTGATCGCGTCATCGAAGTTTGCAGGCAGGTCGCCACGCATACGACGTTCGAATTCAGCGCGGGTTTCTGCATCGACATTCGCCAGACGCTTCTCCCATTCCAGACGCTTCTTCGCAGCGTTCAGACCAGCAACGCGCCATGCGTCGAGAACTTCAGCAGGAACAACGAAAGGTTCAGCCGACCAGCCAAGTGCCTTGCGTGTTGCAGCGATTTCTTCTGCACCGAGTGGCGAACCGTGAACTTTGTTGGTGCCAGCGCGGTTTGGCGAACCAAAACCGATAGTGGTCTTGCACGCGATGAAGGTTGGCTTTTCCGAAACCTTTGCCAGTTCAATTGCCTTGGCAATGGCGTCCTGATCGTGACCATCAACAGCAATGGTGTTCCAGCCGGAAGCGGCGAAACGTGCAGGCTGATCGGTGTTGTCGGACAGCGAGATCGGGCCGTCGATGGAGATGTTGTTGTCATCCCACAAGACGATAAGCTTGTTTAGCTTCAGGTGACCGGCAAGCGAAAGGGCTTCCTGGCTGATGCCTTCCATGAGGCAGCCGTCGCCAACAACCGCATAGGTGTAGTGGTCAACGAGGCTGTCGCCGAACTGTGCATTCAGAACGCGTTCGGAAAGCGCCATGCCAACGGCATTGGCAATGCCCTGACCGAGTGGGCCTGTTGTGGTTTCGATGCCTGCGGCATGACCATACTCCGGGTGTCCAGCAGTACGTGCGCCGAGCTGACGGAAATTCTTGATTTCCTCAATCGATATGTCTTCGTAGCCCGAAAGGAAGAGCAGCGAATAAAGTAGCATCGAGCCGTGACCTGCGGAGAGCACGAAGCGATCGCGATCTGGCCAATGTGGGTTCTGCGGGTCATGCGACAGGAAACGCGTATAAAGCGCGGTCGCAATATCGGCTGCACCCATCGGGAGTCCGGGATGGCCGGAATTGGCTTTTTCGACCGCATCAATCGAGAGGAAGCGGATTGCGTTGGCCAACTGATTTTGTTTATCGGAATTCGTCATGGTCTCAGCCGTCTTTCCAGAGTGGTTTGAACGGGGTTGCGGCGATGCCTCGGAACTGAAGCACGAGTTTCTTATACTAAACGATTTAATCAATTTAAACCGATTAAATACGTTAGATGCTCGCGCCGCAAAAGGCTTTGGGACACATAGCACCTGCGACTGAGGAGTCAACAAAACGATAGCTTTTCGACAATAAACACTCCGCGATTAAGTGCGAAATGCGGGCAATTGCTGGGGCGGCTAACACTGAAAAGCCTTTTTTGCGCTGATAACGGTGCATGAACGGGGTCAAAGCCCCCTCATTTGTTGCTTATCGGGCTCACGATTATTACAGTCTTTTTAAAGATGCCCGTCCGGCAGGCGCGATTCGAAGGCTGTAATCTGCGTCTGTGATCTGGCATTGGAAAGGATATGGATGGCACCCGATACGACCCTCAGGCAAGTCGTCGAACGGCTGGGCAAGGCAATTAACACGCTTGAACAAGCAGTGGACTTGCGGCTGGACAAGGAAGGCGATTTCGCCGAAGCTGAGGAAGAGGTGCAGCGTATGAACGCTGACCGTAGCCGTCTTGCGCAAGAGCTTGACCAGTCCGAGGCACGCGCAGAGCGGCTTGAAGCCGCGAACCGCGAAGTATCGCGTCGTCTTGTGACAGCTATGGAAACCATCCGCGCCGTTCTGGATCGATAGAGGATACAAGCATGGCGACTGTAACTGTTACCATCGATGGCAAAGCGTATCGCATGGCGTGCGATGAGGGTCAGGAAGAGCATCTCTCCGGTCTGGCTGATCGTTTTGACCAATATGTTACTCATCTCAAGTCATCTTTTGGCGAAATTGGTGATCTGCGCCTGACCGTTATGGCTGGCATTATGGTCATGGATGAGCTGGCAGAAACGCAAAAGCGAATTAAAGTTCTTGAGAACGAGGTCGAAAACCTTCGCCGCTCACATGATGAGGCGCTGACAAGTGCTGATAAAAGCGATGCTGCTATAACCGGAATGCTCTCAGATGTTGCTGCGCGTCTTGAGCAGGTGGCATCGCGCATTGCGCCGCGTCCGGGTTCTGTCTGATTTCAAAAGATTTCTGTATCTGTCTTCGCGCCTCTGGCGCTTGAGCCAGACTAAGCCTATATAGGTTGTCGGCGTACTGCGCTTCCCGACAGGTGTAACAGCATCCCCGGGGCCTTACTGATCTCTAAGGGAGCTGTCCCTGTGAAGGCCCGTGGGCTTTCGCATATGGCACCCACCTACGTTGTAGGTATCCGGGATCAAACACTACCATCGGTTGTCGTGGTCGCCACTTTTCCTTTGTTTTGAAACTTATCCAAACAATCAGCCATGGTTTTCAAGGGCTCCAGCGCGTAGTCTTTTGCATCGAGATGGGTGCACCCATATAAATATGGTGCAGCGTTAATGATCGGGAGGGCGCAGCCATGAATGATGATGGGCAACCGCGAGGCGACGACAAGCAGACATTGAGGCGTGCGGTTCTTTCGCGCCGTGACGCGCTTGACCCACGGTTTCGCTATGAGGCTTCGCTGGCGGCGGCTAAACAAGCAGAAACAAAAATTGTCGCGCTGAAGGGCATGATGATTGCCGGTTATTGGCCAATCCGCTCGGAGATTGATCCGCGTCCGCTGTTGTCTTTCATGCGCGAAAAAGGCGTGCGGCTTTGTCTGCCGGTGGTTCTGGACAAGGAGACCATCGCTTTTCGAGAGTTTCTGCCGGATGCTCAGCTGGTGCAAACGGGCTTTGGCACCATGGGGCCGGATAAAAACGCGCCGTTGGTTGAGCCGGCGATCCTGCTGATGCCACTTGCCGGTTTTGATAAGCGCGGGCACAGGCTTGGCTATGGTGCCGGGCATTATGACCGGGCACTGGCACGGTTCAGAGCGCAGGGATTGGAGCCGCTGCTGGTTGGCATGGCTTTTGATTGCCAGGAAGTGCCATATGTGCCCAATGAGCCGCATGATATTGCTCTTCATCATATACTGACAGAGACCGGCTTGCGTTCCTTCGATCTGGGCTGATAAAGACGAATTTATGAGATTACTTTTTCTTGGTGATATGGTGGGCCGGTCGGGGCGCATGGCAGTCTATGACAAACTGCCGGGGCTGATTTCTGATCTGAAGCTGGATTTCGTGATCGTCAACGGTGAGAACGCCGCTGGCGGCTTCGGTATTACCGAAGACATTTTTCACGATACAATCCGCGCGGGCGCTGATGTGGTGACGACCGGAAATCACGTTTGGGATCAGCGCGAGGCACTTGATTTCTCCAAGCGTGAAGATCGTTTTCTGCGGCCTGCGAATTTTCCGAAAGGAACAGCCGGCAAAGGCGAGGGGCTTTACATCGCCAAGAATGGCGCACGCGTGCTCGTATCCAATATTATGGGCCGTGTGTTTATGCATCCCGACCTTGATGATCCATTTCTGGCAGCTGAAAAAATTCTTGGAGCTTGTCCGCTTGGCGAACAGGCTGATGCCGTCTTCTTCGATTTTCATGCGGAAGCAACCAGCGAAAAGCAGTGTTTTGGCCATTTTGTCGATGGTCGCGCCAGTGCAGTCATCGGCACGCACACGCATGTGCCAACGGCCGACTGCCAGATTTTGCGCAATGGTACTGCCTATATGTCAGATGCAGGCATGTGCGGCGATTATGATTCTTCGCTTGGTATGGAAAAAGAAGAGCCGCTCAATCGCTTTTTATCGAAAGTTCCCAAAGGTCGTTTTGAAGCAGCGAGTGGTCCTGCAACAGTCTGCGGCGTGGGAATCGAGATTTCAGATCGCACAGGGCTTGCCGAAAAAGTGGCGCCTTTGCGCATCGGTGCGCGACTCGAAGAGACCATTCCTGCTTTCTGGAAATAACGCTACATTTTGATATGTTTTACGAAGTTATCGTCAATTGGGCGGCTGATTGCAGTTAGGTGATCATCGCCCGTTGAATGCGTTCATGGAGTTCCTATTTGCCTGCGATAAGCAATTCGTAGGGGACGACACTCAATGGATTTTTTTGCCGAGCATCTGGCCTTTCTTTCAAGTCCGGCGGGATGGGCCGCGCTAATCACGCTGGTGACGATGGAAGTCGTCCTTGGCATTGATAATCTCATTTTCATATCGATTCTCACCAACAAGCTCCCCGCGCACTTGCAATCGAAAGCGCGGCGTATTGGCATTGGTGCTGCGCTTATTCTGCGACTGGGACTGCTGTTCACGATTTCTATCATCGTGCAGCTTAAAGAGCCTGTGTTCTTTGCTTTCGATCATGGCTTCTCATGGCGCGATATTATCCTGATAGCTGGTGGTCTGTTCCTTGTTTGGAAGGCGACCAAGGAAATCCATCACACGGTCGATCCGCATGACGGCAAGGAGAATATCGGCGGCAAAGTGGTTCAGCTTACGATGAGTGCTGCCATTGTGCAGATATTGATCCTCGATCTGGTGTTCTCGGTTGATTCGATCATTACCGCGGTCGGCATGACCGATGAGATCGCAATCATGGTGATTGCAGTTGTTACCGCAGTTGCTGTAATGCTGCTTGCTGCAGACCCGCTGTCGCGGTTCATCGCCAACAACCCGACCATCGTTATGCTGGCGCTTGGCTTCCTGCTGATGATTGGTATGACGCTGATTGCCGATGGTTTCGGCTTCCATGTGCCAAAAGGCTATATTTATGCGGCCATGGGCTTCTCTGCACTGGTCGAGGCGCTCAACATGATGGCGCGGCGCAGGCGTAAACAGTAGAGTTTATAAAGCAATGAAAAGCCGCTCTCTGATGAAGAGGGCGGCTTTTTTTGTTAGAGTATTTCCAGGAAAAATAATTGAAAACAAAAGGATAGAGCGGTTCCCAAGTCTCTGTTTAAACAGGAACCGCTCTAGTGTTTAGCGTGCCGCTTTAAGGATGGCTGCGCCCAGTGCCGACTTGATCAGTGCGCCGATGATGAACGGTGTCACGCCAAAAGCGACGGCCTTCTCGATGCCGATCACGCCTGAAAGCCACACCGCACCCAATGCGAGGCAGATTGCATTGGCAGCTAGGAACGATACGAAAGCCAGTATGATATTTTT
The DNA here is from genome assembly GCF_002252445.1 of Brucella thiophenivorans. Taxonomy (GTDB): domain Bacteria; phylum Pseudomonadota; class Alphaproteobacteria; order Rhizobiales; family Rhizobiaceae; genus Brucella; species Brucella thiophenivorans. The sequence continues at coordinate 74,266 of NZ_NNRJ01000012.1, read as the reverse complement.
GCCGTTCCAGCCGCGTTCAGCCAGATACCCAGTAAGTGCTGCAATGATAGGGAAGGCAGCAAGATAACCTGCTGTTGGACCTGCAAAATGTGCAAAGCCACCAGCGCCACCTGCGAGAACAGGAAGGCCAATCATGGCTTGACCAAGCCATGCAAGAACCGTTGCCATGCCAAGACGCCAGCCATAAAGCGCACCAATCAGCGGCACGATCAATGTCTGCAAGGTGATCGGAACCGGAATCATCGGCACTTCGATCTGCGATGAGACTGCAAGAACCAGAGTGCCGAAAGCCACAGCCGCAATGCGCAGCGCAGGCGAGCGGGATTCAAGGTTAAGCGGGCTGAAGGAAGTGCGGGTTTGGGCGATGCTAGTCATGGCGTCCTCAAATTATAGATAAAATCAAGATTCGATCTATTTAAATTTCAGATAAATGATGCTTTTGGCAAGCAGGAAATTTTTTAAATAGATAAAATGCTGCTTTTCTGCGCTTGGCGACCCCAAGTTTGGTACCAAAGCGTGTCGTGCGAAAAGGCAGAAAATGTAAAAAAGAATGCGGGTGTTCAGCCGACAATCGCAAAGGAATCACGTGTCTTGCCCGAAGCGGTCTTTACAGGGCGGTGACCGATCCACTGAACATGGCGGGCAAGGATGCTTGCAGCTGTGTCGACATCGTTCTTGCGCAGGGCGTCGAGAATAGCCCGGTGATCATGATCTGTGCGGGTTTCCCATTCCGAACGCCATGTGGCGAACAGAAATCGTGCGCTGGCGGCGTGAAGATCATCAATTGCTGCAAGCAAGCGTGGCATGTTGCAGGGTTCGAGAATCAAGCGATGGAAGCGGCGATTGGCAGCTTCCCAGCTTTTCACATCGCGCGACTTGTCACCCTCGACGGTGGCCTGTTCAGCAGCATCCAGCGTGGCGCGTGTGATGTGCGGGGCTGCGTGGTGCAGAGCTAACACTTCAAGCGCTGCACGCATTTCTGCGACTTCGCGGATTTCGCTGATGCTGAAAGAGGCAACGCGCACGCCCCGGCGCGGTTCTGAAACGGCTAAGCCCTGTGCTTCTAGTCGCCTGAAAGCTTCACGCACCGGCACATGGCTTGTGGCAAACTCCTCCGCTATATAGTCCTGACGTAGTTTTACACCCGGCTCGATTTCGCCCGCAATAATACGGTCCGCAAGAATGCGGCTGATACGGCTTGCAATGGTTTCGCTTGAAGTGTCGTTTGTGCGCTGATTCATGGATTTATAGATAATATTGTTTGGTGGCTTGCGTCGACCAATAAGTGTTTTGATGACATAGGAATTCACACTTGGCCGCTTTTACTGGACGAATGGGCCTCAATTCCTTATAACGCGCCCATTCTGCACGGAAAGCACGGTGGCCCAAGCTGTGGCCCGACCCATTCTATGTGACGCTTTCTCCGTGCGCATCATATGAACAGAACAGGGGTGCCATGGCTGGCCATTCACAGTTTAAAAATATCATGCACCGCAAAGGCCGTCAGGATGCCGTGCGGTCGAAAATGTTTTCCAAGCTCGGACGCGAAATAACCGTTGCCGCCAAGCAGGGTCTGCCTGACCCACTGATGAACCCTCGCTTGCGTCTGGCCATCCAGAACGCCAAGGCGCAGTCGATGCCGAAGGATAACATCGAACGTGCCATCAAGAAGGCCGCCGGCAATGACGGCGAAAACTATGATGAAGTGCGTTATGAAGGCCGTGGTCCGGGCGGTGTGATGGTTATCGTTGAAGCGCTGACCGACAACCGCAACCGCACCGCATCTAATGTTCGCGCAGCTTTCACCAAGTCGGGTGGAGCGCTGGGTGAAAGCGGTTCTGCATCCTTCATGTTCGATCGCGTTGGCGAAATCGTTTACAAGCTTGCTGTTGGCGACGCTGACACGCTTATGGAAGCAGCGATTGAAGCTGGTGCCGATGACGTTCAATCGGGCGAAGAAGAGCATGTGATTCTCTGCGCCTTTGAAAGCATTGGCGAAGTGTCGAAGGCTCTTGAAGCCTCGTTGGGTGAGGCTGAATCGATCAAGACGATCTGGAAGCCGCAGACCAACACCGAACTTGACGAGGAAAAGGCGCGCTCCGTGCTGAAGCTTCTCAATGTTCTCGAAGATGATGATGACGTTCAGAACGTCTATTCTAACTTCGAAGTCAGTGATGAAGTGATGGAAAAGCTGAGCGCCTGATTTCGGTTATTTGTTTTTGATTTAAAAACTCCCGGCTTGTCCGGGCGTTTTTTTATAGGGCTTATGCCTGAAATCCGAACAACAAAAAACCTCGCCGGAGCGAGGTTTTTCGGAAGTTCATCAATTTCGGAATTAGATACCGAGATTGCCGAAACGGTTTTTGAACTTGGTAACGCGGCCACCGCGGTCAAGCAGGGTCTGCGAACCACCGGTCCATGCTGGATGCGTGGAAGGATCGATATCGAGATTCATCGTATCGCCTTCTTTGCCCCATGTGGAACGGGTTGAATATTCAGTGCCATCGGTCATCACGACCTTGATGGTGTGGTAGTCGGGATGGATATCAGCTTTCATCTTCTCAATCCTGAAAGTCTGGGAAGAAAAGCCCAGCTCTAGTGTTTAAAACTGCGGCACTTTCGCCCAATGGCAGATATGAAGACCCGTTACTTGCAGGCAACGGCTTCCAAAAGGGTTGGCGAGCCTATACATCAGGCGCACGGCAATAACAAGGGCGCAATCTCAAGAATGGCCAGCAGTGACAGTCAAATTCGCATGAATCCCGATTTAGAGGCAGAAGAAGGGCGTAAACGCCGTTCGCTCAAGCCATTGAAGCGGATGCTACCGTTTCTTTCGCGCTATAAGATTCTGGTGATCGGGGCGCTTTTTTCGCTGGTGCTTGCGGCGGGGACGACGCTCGCGGTTCCTGTCGCTGTGCGCCGTATGATAGATCACGGCTTTACGGGTTCTGATGCGATCTTCGTCAATAACTACTTTGTCATGCTGGTTGCACTTGCGCTCGTTTTGGCTTTGGCGTCCGGTCTTCGTTATTTCTTCGTCATATCACTCGGCGAACGTGTGGTGGCCGATCTGCGCAATGCCGTTTTCGCGCATGTAACAAGCTTGTCGCCGGAATTTTTCGACCGCTCACAATCGGGCGAAATCGTCTCGCGCCTGTCCGTCGATACTACGCAGATCAAGTCGGTCGTTGGGGCTACAGCTTCGGTTGCGCTTCGCAACGTCATTCTTGGTTTTGGCGCCCTCATCATGATGGTGGTCACAAGTCCCAAGCTTTCAATGTTGGTGATCGCGGCCATTCCACTGATCGTTATACCGCTGATCGCCTTTGGTCGCTCAGTGCGGCGGCGCTCACGCTTGACGCAGGATATGCTCGCACATGCCAATGCCTATGCCAGTGAGCAGATTGGTGCCATGCGCACTTTGCAGGCCTTTACCAATGAAAATATGGTGGTGGGGCGTTTTGCGGGTGCCGTTGAAAAAGCCTATCAGGCTGCGCGTTCTTCGATCAAAGCGCGTGCTATTCTCACTGGCTTTGCGATTTTCCTGATTTTTTCCAGTGTTGTCGCGGTGCTGTGGTTTGGTTCGCGCGATGTGCTGTCGGGAACCATGTCCGCTGGTACATTGGGCCAGTTCGTTCTTTACGCGGTATTTGCAGCCAGCGCATTTGGCGCACTTTCGGAAGTAGGTGGCGAGCTTGCGCAGGCCGCGGGTGCCACAGAACGTCTTGCAGAAATTCTGGATGAAAATCCTGGTATTGCTCCTCCGACGAATCCTGTTGCATTGCCTCAACCGCCACGCGGCGAAATCAGCTTTGATGATGTTTATTTCTCGTATCCGACACGCCCGCATGCGCCGTCGCTCAATGGCGTGAGCTTCACTGTAAAGCCCGGTGAGACGGTTGCGATTGTTGGACCATCTGGTGCCGGCAAAAGCACGATCTTCTCGCTGGTGATGCGCTATTACGACCCACAGACGGGTTCTGTGCTGATGGATGGCGTGGCTTTGCCTGATGCAGACCCGGCCCGTGTTCGTGAACGCATTGCTGTGGTTCCGCAGGATGTCGCGATCTTTGCAACCAGCATTCGCGAGAATATCGGTTTTGGTAAGCCGGGGGCGAGCGATGCGGATATCGAGTCTGCAGCAAAAGCTGCTCTCGCGCATGATTTTATTATGGCGCTGGACAAGGGCTATGAAACAGAAGTGGGTGAGCGCGGTGTGACGCTTTCGGGTGGCCAACGGCAGCGCATTGCCATTGCGCGCGCAATTCTACGTGCCGCACCTGTTTTGCTGCTTGATGAAGCCACTTCTGCGCTTGATGCAGAAAGCGAAATGCTGGTGCAGAAGGCGCTTGATAGTCTGATGGATAATCGCACGACGCTTGTCGTGGCGCATCGTCTAGCGACCGTTCTAAAAGCTGACCGCATTCTGGTGCTCGACAAGGGGCGGATTGTCGAAGAGGGCACGCATCAGACACTCGTGGCAAAGGGCGGCATTTATGCTCGCCTTGCCAAACTTCAGTTTGAAGCAGGTGCAGGGGTCTTCGGCAAATAAAATTAGGGGGCGTGAAGCCCCTTTAGTTTTTGCTTTGCGGCATCTTATCCGCAAAGCGCTTTACTCTTTTCGAGATGCGCTCTCTTATCGTTCTGTAAGCTTCAGCTCAATGCGGCGGTTTCTGGCACGTGCATCAGGCGCATCGGAATTATCAAGCGGCTGATATTCGCCAAAACCCGCCGCAACAAGCCGGTTCGCCGGAACACCATTGGAGATCAGATATTTGACCACTGCTGTCGCACGTGCCGATGACAGTTCCCAATTGTCGCGGAAGCGGCCAGTGCCTGCGAGCGGCACATTGTCGGTATGGCCATCCACGCGCAGAACCCAGTTGATGTCATCCGGGATTTCCTGATTGAGCGTGACGACCGCCTCAGCAAGCTTCTTCATCTCATCAAGACCTGCAGGATTGAGGTCGGAAGAGCCGGTCGGGAAAAGCACTTCGGATTGAAACACGAATCGGTCGCCGACAATGCGGATATTTTCCTTGTCGGATAGAATCGCACGAAGACGGCCAAAGAAGTCGGAACGATAGCGGTTAAGTTCTTGAACGCGCTGCGCCAGGGCCACATTCAGACGGCGACCGAGATCGGCAATCTTTGTGTTCGATTCGCGGTCACGCGATTCGGAGGCATTCAACGCATCCTCCAGCGCTCCGATCTGGCGGCGAAGCGCCGAAATCTGCTGGTTGAGCAGTTCCACCTGTGAAAGCGCGCGTGCACTGACCTGCTTTTCGGCTTCCAGACTTTGACCCAATTCGCCTGCGCGTTTTTCAGCGGCAGCACCGGCGCCGCTGCCCTCGTTGAGCAGGGCTTGCAGGCGCGAACGCTCACTTTCAGCACCGGACAGTGAGGCTTGCAGGTTGGCGATCACATCCTGCATATCCAGCGTATTGCTTTTTTCAAGCGACAGAAGCTGCGTGAGTTCCTGTATCTGGCTGTTAAGACGTGCCAGTGCGCTGTCCTTGGTATCGACATCACGACTCAATAGAAACTGTCCCAGTACGAAGACCGTGAGCAGGAACATGATGGCCAGAAGCAGTGTGGTCAGCGCATCGACGAAGCCGGGCCAATAGTCGACATGGCGCTGGGGGCGACGGTTACGGCCAAGAGCCATGTTGCTTACTCCGGCCGTTTGCTGTCAGTGGGACGATCTGGAGCACGCTCGGCAGGGGCTCTGGACGCAATGGCCTCGTTGAGATTGCCAAGCGTCTCGCGAATGGCCTTTTGCTCGTCCGCTTGCTTTTCAACCCAGTCGCGCATCATTTGTTGTTCGCTGCGCATGCTCTTGACCAGCCCTTGAATGCCTTCGGCAAGATTGGCAAGGGCTGCTGATGTGCGCTGGCTGGACGCCTCTCCGCCCTGCAGATTCTGCATACGTTCAGCAATATTGCGAATATCGCCTAAATTCTCGTCGGTGCTGAGATCAGAGCCAAGATCGGTGACGGATGCCAGCCAGTTTTCAAGCTCTGTGTAGAATCGGTTCTGTGCGCGGCCCGATTGAAGATCGAGAAAGCCGAGAATCAGCGAACCGGAAAGACCGAAAAGGGATGACGAGAATGCGGTGCCCATGCCTGATAGTGGTGCCTGCAAGCCGGCTTTGAGCGAATCGAGCACATCCGTGGTGTTGCCCGAACTTGGATCGAGCGACTGGATGGTCTGACCGATGGAGCCAACAGTTTCCAGCAAGCCCCAGAATGTGCCAAGCAGGCCCAGAAATACCAGAAGACCGATCAGATAGCGCGATATATCGCGACTTTCATCCAGCCGTGAGGCAATCGAATCGAGAATGGTGCGCGTGGAAGTGGTCGTCAGCGCCATGGATTGTCTACGACCAATCAAAGCACGCATGGGCGCAAGCAAGACGGGTGGACGCGTGGTGCCGTCGCGTTCGCCATCGCGGAAAGAGTTGACCCAGCGAATTTCCGGTAAAAGCCGAAGAACTTGTCCAAAAGCAAGCAGAATGCCGATGAGCAGTACGCCAAAAATCAGCCCGTTAAGCCCGGGATTGGTGACGAAGAATGTATGGATTTGCCGCATCAGAACGGCGGCAAGGAACGCAACAATGATGAGAAAAATCACCATGGAAAGAATGACGATTCGCGGGCTGCTCAGGCGGTAGGGATCATAGTCCCGTGTATCGTCCAGTCGTTCCCGGGAAAGTCTCAAATCGCTCATGCGTTTCGCTCCATGGATATCCGTAGGGATAATCTTGTGGCCGGGAGCCTACTTCATAATTTGTTGGAGCGGAATCATCTGGCGTGAAAAAATAATGCGCCCCGGTTAGAATACCGAGGCGCATAAAAAATGCATATAACAGATCTGATCAGATTGGCTTCTTGATCGTCTTGAGCAATGCTTTGTGAATGATTTCATTGCCGGCAACGATGGTCTTGGTGTCAAAAATGTCCTGACCGCCGTTTTTATCTGAAATGAAGCCGCCTGCTTCACGGATCATCAGCATTCCTGCGCCAAGATCCCATGGATGCATGCCGTCTTCCCAGAAACCATCGAGACGACCTGCCGCAACATAAGCGAGGTCGAGGGCGACTGCACCCATGCGACGAACGCCGGCTGTTTCAGCCATGACGTTGCGCAGCTCAACGAGATAATGACCGTGCTGACCGCGTCCCAAATGCGGAATGCCAGTGCCGATCACGCAATCAACCAGCTTGGTGCGGGCTGCAACGCGCAGACGACGATCATTGAGGAACACGCCGCCGCCGCGTTCAGCGGTGTAAAGTTCGTCCATGGCCGGGTTATAAATGACGCCAGCAACGATCTGTCCCTGACGCTCAAGAGCGATAGAGACTGCAAAGTAGGGAATACCGTGAAGGAAGTTTGTTGTGCCATCAAGGGGATCGACCAGCCAGCGATGCTGTCCGTCCTTGGATTCAACCTCACCTGACTCTTCCATAAGGAAGCCAAAATCCGGGCGGGCGCGGCTCAGTTCTGTGTAGATGATTTTTTCGGCGCGGCGGTCAGCCTGGCTGACATAATCGCCTGGGCCTTTAAGCGAAACCTGAAGATTCTGCACTTCGCCGAAATCGCGCGCAAGGCTGCGGCCGGCTTTCATGGCAGTCTGAACCATAACATTGAGGAGGGCTGAACGAGCCATCTGATCGTCCTTTTAATACTGATTAGCTGAGAAAGAACTGTCGCGATCACCATGAATGGGAATCGGACTGCGGCGCGAGGAGGGCCAAGCGCCGCTGATTTTGATGAAGAGCTTATGCGCGGCTGATGTAGGTCAGTTCGCTTGTATCAACGATAACGCGTTCACCAGAAGCGATGAATGGTGGAACGAGGATACGGATACCGTTTTCAAGGACAGCTGGCTTGTAGGAAGAAGCTGCAGTCTGGCCTTTGACGACCGGATCAGCTTCAACGATTGCAAGCGTTACCTGTTCTGGAAGACGAATGCCGATTGGCTTTTCTTCATAAAGTTCAACGGTGACCATCATGCCGTCCTGGAGGAACGCTGCGCGGTCGCCAACGAAATCCTTGAGTAGTTCAAGCTGTTCGTAGGATTCGGTATCCATGAAAACCAGCGCTTCGCCCTGTTCGTAAAGGAACGAGAAGTCCTTCTGTTCCAGACGAACGCGCTCAACAGTTTCTGCTGCGCGGAAACGCTCATTGAGCTTGGTGCCGGTGATGAGGTTTTTCAGTTCAACCTGATTGTAAGCGCCGCCCTTGCCTGGCTTGACAGCATTGGTCTTGACCGCAGCCCACAGGCCACCATCATGCTCAATAACATTGCCGGGGCGGATTTCGTTACCATTGATCTTCATGAGCTTAATCCGGGAATAAATGTGAAAACTGTAGCGGCCCGGCGCATCACGACAGAAAGGCAATCTCCCATATCTTTTCGGGGATTGCGTCCGTCTTTAACTCGAACCACGATAATCGGGCTCTCCAAGACCATAAAATGGCGCTTTGTGCAAGTCTGGGCGGTAAATCAGCACGCTCGACAAGCAAAAACTGGCCGAAAAACTATCGCACGCGCAGATTATTTGCAGTCTGAACAGCGACTTTAAGCTGTTCGTCTGCCAGTCCATCCATCATATCATTGAGGTCTGGTGAGCGATAACCGGCACGTTGTGCGATGATGTACCAGGCTGCAGCCTTTTCCAGATCGCCATCTGTACCGATGCCATCGCGATACAGGCGCGCAAGCCAAGCCTGTGCCATGACCATGCCGCGTTGCGCCGCAATCTGCATCCAGCCAAAACCCTGTTCATAATTGCGATCGCCACCACGCCCTTCAATCAGCCAATGGGCCAGATCATATTGTGCTGTGTCATAGCCTTTACGGGCGGCAAGCAGTAGATATTCGCGGGCTTTCTTGTCGTCATGCGTTATTTTGTCAGTTCCATTGGCATAGACCTGACTGATTGCATATTCGGCGTCTGGCAATTTTGCAGCAGCGGCCTTCTCAAACCACGGAAAGGCTTCATCCAGCCCCGCCTGTCCCGGCGTCTTCATCATGACAAGCTGGCCGTAATTAAACTGTGCCATGGCATTGCCGCCTTCAGCGGCTTGTTGCATGAGCTTGGTGGCCTTGGCTGTATCCTTGCGCACATACTGGCCTTGCAAGAGCAGAGCTGCATAACGAAACTGAGCTTCGTTGACACCTTGCTCAGCAGCCTTTGCGTACCAATGCGCAGCTTTCTTCTGATCAGCGGGCACACCAAGACCACGGGCATAGATTTCAGCGACCAGCGTTTGTGATGCGCGATCACCTTTTTCGGCTTGTGGCAGAGCGAGATTAAATGCCGTCAGGTAAAGTCCGCGCTGATAAGCACCAAAGGCTTCATCGGCCGGTTTGTCGCCAAAACGGCTTGGGTCGATATTTGGCAACATATTGGTTGTTGCTGGTTGTGGCAGCATTTTGGGTTTTTCAGCCGGCTTGTCGCCTTTACTGTCGTGATGTTTTTGCACGCCTGTCGGCTCGTTTACTGCCCCAGCAGCCATTGTGGCTGGAGTGGATGCAGCAAAGATCAAAGCCGTGGCGAGAAGAATTCTGCGCTTCATGGGGCGTGCAAACCTTGGGGGTTAATTTTCGAAACGGGGAGCGTGTTCATCAAGAAGTCGGTTGGCTTCCGCAACGGCCTTCGCCGGATCTTCAGCTTCAAAGACCGCCTGTCCAAGTGCTACAAAATCTGCGCCGGTTTTTGAGGCCGCAATAATGCTTTCAATTGTGTTGCCAGCCTGTGCGATGCTTGGAATTTCAACCAAATCTGACCACCATTCAGCCAGAGAAAGATTGCGCGGATGTGCGTCCGGTTTGTTATCTGCGCCGATCTTGCCGAAGAACACATAATCCGGCTGCAACTCGCCAATTTCCATCGCACTGTGACGATCACGCAGATTGCCGGTGCCAACAATGAACTTTGGTGTGTGCTTTTCAATCGCTTCTTCAAGCTCGGCGGCTTTGCCTTCGATATGAATGCCATCGGCCCCAACACGACCTGCAATGCGCGTATCATTTAAAATGATGGCTGCGGCACCTTTTTCCTGAATGACTGCAACAGCTTTCTGAGCGGAGGCCTGAAAAGCGGCCTCATCAAGGTCCGTACCGTCAAGAATCACACTTGCCACGTCGCCACCTGAAAGTGCTGCGGTCAATAGTTTTGCCAGTGCATCCCCATCGGCAATGGGAGGTGCAACCAGCAAAAGGCGGCAGCGTTCATTTTTTTGTTTAGCAGTTGGCGCGTTCATAAACCAAACCTAGCGAAAAATGTTGATGGAATTCGGGCATAAAGTAAGAGGAGTGCGTTGAACAGCCCTCTTTATATTCGCTCAGCTTTGTTGGGGGCGTGGAAGCCGGCTGTTGGCATTATGTTATCCACTGGAACGAAAGTTGATTGGAACCAACCGGGTTCTGACCGAATTACCCGTTATATAAGGCGGCAATGAGTGCTGCACTATCGCAGATGGAAAAACAAACAGCAGGCAGGCGAAATGACGAATGAAACGGCGAAAATAGTGCCAAAGGTTCGCGACACACGCATCGACGTGTTTCGCGCTTTGGCTCTGCTTACGATTTTCATCAATCATGTGCCCGGAACAATCTTCGAGCATTTCACCCATAAAAACCTTGGCTTTTCTGATTCTGCAGAAGCGTTTGTGTTGATTTCAGGTATGGCGGTTGCATTGGCCTATGGTTCCAAGTTCGCGCCCGGCAATCAGCTTGTGCTGACGCTGAAAATGTGGCGTCGCGCCTGTGTGCTTTATACAGCGCACATTATGACGACGCTTGCGACGATTGGTATTTTTGCCGCTGCCGCCGTTTTCCTTAAACATCGCGAATTGCTCACCCAGATCAATATCGGACCACTGATCAAGCAGCCAGTCGAGGCGCTGCTTGGTCTGGTCACGCTCGGTCATCAGCTTGGCTATAATAACATTCTGTCAATGTACGCAGTCGTGCTTCTTCTCACGCCGCTGATGCTGTTGCTTGCTCGTATCAGCTTGTCGCTTATGCTTGGTGTTTCGGGCATGGTTTGGTTGTTGTCGGGGCTTTATCATGTGGCACCAATCAACTATCCGACTGAAGGCGTGTGGTTCCTTAACCCGCTGTCGTGGCAGTTCCTGTTTGCCATTGGTATTGCTGGTACGATCCATGTGCGCCGTGGCGGTAAGCTTACAACGCATCCTGCACTGATTGCAGCAGCTGTTGGTTATTTGGTTCTGTCGCTCGCTTGGGTTCGTCTGCCACTTTGGGGTATTGATGCCTCGATGGGTATGCCTGCGGTTCTGACTGGGTTCGACAAAACATTCCTGTCGGCTCCCCGTCTTCTGCATATATTGGCAATTGCCTATCTGATTGCCGTGGTGCCGACCTTAAACAGCATTGCGCGTACTTCGGCGGATAATCCACTGGCGATTCTCGGTAAGCATTCACTGCCTGTTTTCATTGCGGGTACACTTCTGGCGATGGTCGCTCAGGTTATGAAACTGGTTAATCCGGGTGGCCTGCCATACGATACGCTGCTGATTGCGACGGGCGTGGTCATGCAGTTCGCACTTGCGTATTATCTGGAATGGCTGCCAACCATTGGTTGGGGCAAGAAGCCAGCCGCAAAGCCGGTTGCAGCCGAAGGCTCCAAGGCTCTGGTCGTTTCAACCGCCAAGCCTGCATTGCAGCAGGCCTGATAAAACTGATTTCAAAAGCCGCCTTCGGGCGGCTTTTTTGTTTGAATATGCACTCGGATTGCGGAAATTAACCCTTCATTAATCTTAATAACGTTAAATGGTTTATATCCAGTTCGGCTGGATTCTTACCGAGTGGTTTTAGCCACTCTGTTTGACGCCTCCCTGTTAAACTCCTGAGAGCCGCCTTTGCGGCTCTTTTTTTTATGCGTTTTTCAGCAATCGGCGCTCTGGCCTTATCTGCTCTTCACGCTTTGTTTAAAAATATCTTGAAAAATTAACCGAACGTTAAACATAAACTTGCGCGACGGTGCATGAAGGTGCACTTTATCGTGGACTTGTCTGATGTGGCTGTTTCGTCCCGTTCCTCCCTATGATCGAACAGCGTTCAATGATTTTATTCGTATCCATTTGACGAGGATGCGAACAACAAAATGACCGCCCTTTGTGTGGTCATGTAAGGTGGCAGCAGTGATTAGCGAACAGGGACAAATGCCGGGTAACATGATCAGCTTGGCTGAACGCATGGTGTTCTCGGATTCCTTCAAGCCGATTTACAGTGAAGGCATGGATATGGTCGAGGAAGCGGCGAGTTATCTCGACGGTGAAGGCCGTGAAGAAGCGCGCAATCTCTCGCGTGTTGCTGCAACCCTTTATGCGGCCGAATCAATGCGCCTGACCACGCGCCTCATGCAGGTGGCGTCGTGGCTGTTGTTGCAGCGTGCAGCGCGCAATGGCGAAATGTCCCGCAAGCAGGTTGAAGCCGAAAAGGCAAAGGTGCGTCTTGATACGCCGTCCGCCGGTGATGTGGCGACAGGCTGGAACGAATTACCGTTTGCCTTCATTGAACTGATCGAACGTTCGATCCGCCTTCAGGCCCGCGTACGTCGCATGGATCGCAATGTTTATGGCGAAGTGGTTTCGCTTCAGAGTGTACCACGCGGCAACCCGGTTTCCGATCAGATTGTGCTGTTGAAGACCGCCTTTGGCGCTTCTTAAGATTTTGCCTTTGATGGCGTGCAAACGGCGCTCTTTGCGGTTGCCTAGGTTCCCGTACCCTTAAGTGCACTGCGCTGCGGTTCCCAAAGACCACGATTTGCCACTCATCAAAGCCAAATTTTGCGCAGGCTTCCCGTATCACCCGGCACATATGTTTCTCTTTTGTTCACTTTTGTGCTGTCATGTGAACCTGTCTGAGGATAGGATTCACATATGAAAGAAACGATTCGCATCATTGGTATTGATCCGGGACTCCGCCGTACCGGCTGGGGCGTGGTCGAATCGCTTGGCAACTCCCTGCATTTTATAGGCTCTGGAACGGTGACCTCGAACGCCGAGTTAGATCTGGCTTCCAGGCTTTGTCAGCTCCATGAAGGGCTTTCGAAGGTGCTGCATGAGTTCATACCTCATGAAGCGGCGGTCGAGCATACTTTCGTCAATAAGGATGCGACAGCAACGCTGAAACTTGGTCAGGCACGTGGCATCGCACTTCTGGCCCCTGCACAGGCGGGGCTTCCGGTTGCTGAATATGCGCCCAATGCCGTTAAGAAGGCAGTGATCGGCGTCGGTCATGGTGAAAAGCAACAAATTCATATGATGGTGAAGGTTTTGATGCCGCGCGCAACGTTCGATACGAGCGATGCTGCCGATGCGCTCGCCATTGCCATTTGCCATGCGCATCATCGACAGAGCATTGTGAGTGCACGCAGAATGCAGGCGCTTTTGAGTTAACGCGCATCTTATTCCGAAAACCGCAATACACTCTTCGGGATGCGCTTTTAGCGGGGTAGAACCAGAATGATCGGCAAGCTTAAGGGCGTGATCGATGAAATAGCTGAGGATCATGCCGTCATCGATGTGCATGGCGTGGGCTATGTTGCTTTTTGTTCCGCCCGTACGCTTGGCAATCTGGGTGGAGTGGGCGAGGCGGCAACCTTGCTTATTGAGACTTACGTGCGTGAGGACATGATCCGCCTTTATGGTTTCGGGTCACAGCTTGAGCGCGAGTGGTTTCGCCTGTTGCAAAATGTGCAGGGCGTGGGTGCCAAGGTGGCACTTGCAGTGCTCGGTACGCTATCGGTGCCTGAACTCGCCAATGCTATTGCGTTGCGTGATATAAATATGGTGTCGCGCGCGCCAGGTGTTGGCAAGAAGGTTGCCGAGCGTATTGTCACCGAGTTGAAAAACAAGGCTCCGGCTTTTGCCGGTGATGCGAGCGGAACAATCGGTCTCAAGCAGGATCTTGGTGCAGGGGTTGCTTCCGCTCCGGTCAGTGATGCTGTTTCTGCTCTTTCCAATCTTGGTTATTCGCGTGATCAGGCCGCCAATGCTGTGGCGGCTGCCCTTCGTGAAGCGGGTGAGGACGCCGATTCTGCCAAGCTTATTCGGCTTGGTCTTAAGGAGTTGTCGCGGTGAGATACTTGTCTCAACTTAGCGTTCATGCGAGAGGATTGGCATGAGCGACCGCAACCCTCTTATAGACGCTGATATACGCGTCGAAGATGCCGATACGACCCTGCGCCCGCAAACGCTCAATGATTTTGTGGGGCAGGCACAAGCGCGCGCCAATCTCAAAGTTTTTATTGAGGCTGCAAAAGTGCGGGGCGAAGCGCTTGATCATGTGTTGTTCGTTGGGCCTCCGGGACTGGGCAAAACCACCCTTGCACAGATCATGGCCAAGGAACTCGGCGTCAATTTCCGTTCGACCTCTGGTCCGGTAATCGCTAAGGCCGGTGATCTCGCAGCCCTTCTGACCAATCTTGAAGATCGCGATGTGCTGTTTATCGACGAAATTCATCGTTTAAGTCCAGCGGTTGAGGAAATTCTCTATCCCGCAATGGAAGATTTTCAGCTTGATCTGATCATTGGTGAGGGGCCTGCGGCACGTTCCGTGAAGATTGATCTTGCCAAATTTACGCTTGTTGCGGCGACCACGCGTCTGGGGCTTTTGACCACGCCGCTGCGGGATCGTTTCGGCATTCCGGTACGTCTCAATTTTTATACGGTCGAAGAACTCGAATATATTGTGCGGCGCGGTGCGCGCATCATGCAGATGGGTATTTCACCGGATGGTGCACTGGAAGTTGCACGTCGTTCACGCGGGACACCGCGTATTGCGGGGCGCTTGTTGCGGCGCGTGCGCGATTTTGCGCTGGTTGCAGGTGTCGATGTCATTGATCGCAAGATTGCTGATGAGGCTCTGTCGCGACTTGAAGTCGATAATCGTGGGTTTGATCAGCTGGACCGTCGTTATTTGGATATGATTGCCCGTAATTTCGGTGGGGGTCCTGTTGGGATTGAAACTATTGCAGCCGGTTTGTCAGAACCGCGTGATGCGATTGAAGACATTATCGAGCCCTATATGATCCAGCAGGGCTTCTTGCAGCGCACACCTCGCGGGCGCGTTTTGACTAATCTTGCCTGGCAACATCTGGGGCTTGCTGCGCCTTCTGAAGTCGCGCAGCAGTCGCAGTTTGGCCTTTTTACGGAAGACGAATAGTTATGGATCATGCGCAGGTTGCGGGCGAACTGAAAGATGGAACGCATCATCTTTACGCCCGTATCTATTATGCCGATACGGATTTCTCGGGGTTTGTTTATCACGGTCGCTATCTCGAATTTTACGAGCGTGGTCGCACCGATTTTCTACGCTTGCAGGACGTGCATCACATTGAGCTGGCCGAAGGCGCTCTGGGCGAAGAAATGGTCTGGGTCGCTCGCCGCATGGAGATCGATTATAAATCGCCTGCGAAAATGGATGACCTCATTCTGATTGAAACCCGTGTCAGCGAAATACGTGGTGCTCGTGTTATCATGGCGCAGAAGATTACCTGTGGCGAGCGGGTGCTTTCGGAAGCGAAAGTTGAAGCGGTGATGATTACCAAGCAGGGGCATCCGCGTCGTATTCCGGACGAATGGCGCGAAGCTTTCACGAAGGCAGGCAATGACTGATCGGTTCCACTCGTTTGAGGAGCTTTGCGAGGTCTACAGCGAAGGGACAGATTTTGCGGTCATGACCCGCTTCGTTCCGGGTGCGGAAGTGGTCATCCTCGCCCCGCATGGCGGCGCAATCGAATATTTGACGACCGAACTTGCAGATGAAATTGCTGAAGCGCAATATAGTTTTTATTCGTTCATTGGCCTCATTGATCGTAACAAGGCGAGAGACCTTCACATCACATCTCATCGCTTTCTTGAAGTGAGAATGGATAATCTCCTCTCCCATACCAAATATGCCCTTGCCATTCATGGCCGAAGAGACTTGCAGAAATTGCCGGTTCTTGGCGATGTGGATGATAAAGACGCAATTTATCTTGGCGGACTGGATGCTAAGTTTATAGAGCTTCTTGACGAGGAGTTGAGAAGTTCCGGGTTTGCCACACGCCTATCGGGGCATGCATTCCTTGCTGCCAATCCAGTGAATCTGTGCAACCGCTGTCATTCGGGCCGGGGCGCGCAGATGGAACTGCCTCTGTCACTGCGCCATGCGTTGGCAAATTCCGGGGCACTGAAGGCGCAATTTACTGCCGCCACGCAGAGAGCTACTGCCCGTCGCATTAGCAGCTAGATGGAATTCTTTGTGCCGATCGATTATTCGCACATTAAGAGTAACTTATCTTTAACCATAATATCCGATTAATCATGCTGACGGAATCGGTTGAGGGGCTGGCAGGTGGACAACGCCTTCCTTTCACCAAAATTAACCATGACAAGCGCTATGCGGATTTAAAGTTGAAATCCGATTATGGCGGTTGGGGCGTTCGGAAGCGGACGTTTTTCGAATAATTTGCGATGCCGCCCGGTCGAACGCCGGGCGTTTGGATTCGAGGACGGTAGATCGATGGAAAATATTGCGCTTGCGGCTCCGGCCGCCGATATTACCCTCTGGGGCTTGTTCATGCATGCCGGCTGGGTGGTTAAGCTGGTTATGCTTGGCCTGATAGTCGCCTCGGTCTGGACCTGGGCTATCATCGTGGACAAGATCGTGTCCTATGGCCGCGCACGTCGTGCCATTGATCGCTTTGAACAGGCTTTCTGGTCCGGTCAGTCGCTCGAAGAACTCTACCGTACTTTAAATGAGCGCCGCACCACCGGCATGGCTGCAATTTTTATTGCCGCTATGCGCGAATGGAAAAAGTCGTTCGAGAAGGGCGCTCGCTCGCCGATTGCACTTCAGATGCGTATCGATAAGGCGATGGATGTGGCGCTGGCGCGTGAGGGTGAAAAGCTTGAATCGCGTCTGGGCTTTCTCGCAACCACAGGTTCAGCAGCACCATTTGTCGGTTTGTTCGGTACCGTCGTTGGTATTATGACTTCGTTTCAGGCGATCGCAGCTTCGAAGAACACCAGCCTCGCGGTTGTGGCTCCCGGTATCGCCGAAGCGCTGCTTGCAACAGCAATTGGTCTGCTCGCAGCTATCCCTGCCGTTATCGCCTACAACAAGCTGTCAAGCGATTCCGGCAAGATCAGCGGACGCCTTGAAGGCTTTGCCGATGAGTTCTCCGCCATACTGTCGCGCCAAATTGATGAGAAGCTGACGCCGCGTAGTTAATGCGCTCCAGCAATAATCGTTGAAATCAAGCCTTCAGGAATATTGAAATGGGCATGTCAGTTGGAAATCAGGGAATGCAGTCGGGTGGTCGCCGCAGGCGTGGCCGCAAGAAGGCATTGATGAGCGAAATCAACGTTACGCCATTTGTGGACGTGATGCTGGTTCTGTTGATCATCTTCATGGTTTCCGCACCGCTTCTGACCGTTGGCGTGCCGATTGATCTGCCGGATACGCAGGCGAAAGCCATGAATGCCGACACGCAACCGATCACTGTATCGGTGAGCAATGAAGGCAAGATTTTCCTTCAGGAAACTGAAATTCCAATCGATGAAGTTGTTGCAAAGCTTCAGGCGATTGCCAAGACGGGTTATGAAGAGCGTATTTTCGTGCGCGGTGACAAGGCTGCCGATTACGGCACTGTCATGAAAGTTATGGCTCGTATTTCCGCCGCCGGTTTCAAGAATATCGGCCTTGTGACACTCCAGGAGCAGGATAGCTGACGCCATCATGAAGGCTGGCCTTACATCTTCTATTGTGTTCCATACCGTTGTTATTGGATTGGGGCTCTTCTCCTTTACCGCGCCGAAGGCATTCGACGTGCAGGATTCAGAGTCGTTTCCAGTCGACATCGTGCCGATTGAATCGATTACCCAAATCCAGCAGGGTGATAAAAAAGCGCCGATGAAGGAAAAGTCGGCACCTGTTCCGACAACTAGGCCGCAGACAGTTGCTGATGCGCAAGAGTTCGGCGATCAGGAGGTGGATAGCCAGACGCCGCCTACGCCGGACACCAAGGCCAAGCCAGTTGAAGCAGCCCAAGAACCAAAGGCACAGCCCGAGCCGGTAAAAAAGCCGGAGCCGAAGCCCGATCCAAAGCCTGAACCGACTCCGCAAGAAAAGCCAACGCCGGTGCCTGCGACGGAAGTGCAGACCAAGCCTGAAGAAAAGCAGGAAGTGAAGCCAGATCCAGTGGCGGAAGCCATTGAAAAACAGGCGGAAGCGCCTGATCAGACCGCGCCGAAACTGCCCGATAATGTGCCCGCACCACAGGCAAAGCCTAAACCACCACAGGCGCAGACCGCAAAGACGCCGGATCGCAAGCCTGTGGAAGAAAAGAAGCCTACGCAGTCTGCTTCGCAGACATCGCAGCCAAAAAACGATGCCATTGCTGATGAAGTGGCAGCGCTTCTTAACAAGCAGAAGGCATCGGGCGGCGGTGCAAAGCGTTCGACCGATCAGGCCTCACTTGGAGGCAAGAAGAATACGGGTGGCTCAAAACTGAGCCAGAATGAAATGGACGCGCTTCGCGGTGCAATTTCCAAGTGCTGGAATGTGCCTGCCGGTGTTGCAGATGCGCCGGGACTGGTTGTTACGGTGAAGATGCATCTTAATCAGGATGGCTCCATTCAGGGCTCGCCTGAAGTGACTTCCGGTGGCGGTGGTGACGGTGTGGGGCGTGCGGCGGCTGAAAGTGCACGTCGCGCTGTGGCACGCTGCGCACCTTATAATCTGCCAGCAGATAAATATGATTCATGGTCGGAAGTGATCGTTAACTTCGACCCAAGCGAAATGTTCTGATCAGCCTGACTGGTCGCTCCTAACGAATGCCAAGGACAAAAGAGGTCCCAGAAGATATGAAAATAGGCATCATGAAAACAAAGATCCGCGCAGCCTTATCGGCTTTTGCCTGTGTGATCGCTGCAAGTCTTGTTTCCACCATGCCTGCGCATGCGGTGGTGGAAATCAACATCAACAAGGGTGTGGTCGAGCCATTGCCGATTGCGGTCACCGATTTTCTTTCGGGAGATCAGCTCGGGGCAAATATCACGTCGGTGATTGCAGCCGATCTTGAACGTTCGGGCCTTTTTGCGCCGATCAACAAGGCTGCATTCATCGAAACAATTTCCAACCCGGATGCATCGCCGCGCTTTGAAGACTGGAAAGTTATCAATGCACAGGCGCTGGTAACCGGCCGCATCACCAAGCAGCCCGATGGGCGGCTCAAGGCTGAATTCCGTCTTTGGGATACATTTGGTGGTCAACAGCTGATCGGCCAGCAGTTTTTCACCACACCGGATAATTGGCGCCGCGTTGCGCATATTATTGCGGATGCGATTTATGAGCGCCTGACGGGTGAAAAGGGCTATTTCGACACCCGCGTTGTATTTGTCGACGAATCCGGTCCAGCGCAGAAGCGCGTCAAGCGACTTGCGATCATGGATCAGGACGGTGCGAATATTCGTTACCTGTCCGATGGACGCGCTATGTCGCTGACCCCAAGGTTCTCACCGAACCGTCAGGAAGTCACTTACATGTCCTTTGAAGGTGGCTCGCCGCGCGTTTATCTGTTGCAGCTTGAAACCGGACAGCGTGAATTGGTCGGGAATTTTCCCGGCATGACGATTGCACCGCGCTTTTCACCCGATGGTCAGAAGGTTGTTATGAGCCTTTTGCAGGATGATGGGAGCGCCAATATCTACACGATGGATTTGCGCAATCGTTCGACAACACGCCTCACCAGCAGTCAGGCGATTGATACAAGTGCATCCTATTCGCCAGATGGTTCGCAGATTGTCTTCTCGTCGGATCGTGGCGGACGTCCGCAGCTCTATGTCATGGGTGCTGATGGTTCCAATCCACGTCGCATCTCGTCTGGTGATGGTAGCTATTCCACGCCTGTATGGTCGCCACGCGGCGATTTGATTGCCTTCACCAAGCAGTCTCAGGGTCAGTTTTCGATCGGTGTTATGAAAACGGATGGCACAGGTGAGCGTTTGCTGACTTCGGGTTTCCATAATGAAGGTCCAACATGGGCTCCGAATGGTCGCGTGTTGATGTTCTTCCGCAAGGCTGCGGGTGCCGGTGGTCCGAAGCTTTTCACCATTGATTTGACTGGCCGCAATGAACGCCAGATCCAGACTCCGAACTTCGGTTCTGATCCTGCCTGGTCGCCACTGCTTGAGTAATTTGTTCTGTGTCAAAAACAGGTCTGGAGGCACGTAGCATTGGCTGCGTGCCTTTTTCATGGCTTTTTGCCACAATTATAGCCTTTGGGCCGTGTTTCTGCCGCATTTAGCCATCAAGGCCTAAAAGCAGAATTGCAGTTGGAAAAAACCTCTGCATACGGCCGTAAGAAATCGTTAACCATACTTCTTGAGCCTGCCTTAACCTAAATATGATTATTGGTTGGTTACGCAGGAACATCAAATCTTAAGGAGCTCCGGCCCATGCGCCGTATCCAGTCGATTGCACGTAGCCCTATCGCTATTGCCCTTTTCATGTCGCTCGCCGTTGTTGGTTGTGCGTCCAAAAAGAACCTTCCGAACAATGCCGGTGATCTTGGCCTTGCTGGCGGTGCTTCTACACCCGGTTCCGCACAGGACTTCACTGTGAATGTCGGTGACCGCATTCTGTTCGATCTCGATTCTTCGCTGATCCGTGGCGATGCACAGCAGACTTTGTCGAAGCAGGCTCAGTGGCTTCAGCGCTATCCGCAGTATTCCATTACTGTTGAAGGCCATGCTGACGAACGCGGTACACGCGAATACAATCTGGCCCTCGGTCAGCGTCGCGCAGCTGCAACCCGTGACTTCCTGGCAGCGCGTGGTGTTCCTACCAGCCGTATGCGCACGGTTTCTTATGGTAACGAGCGTCCAATCGCTGTTTGCGATAATAACTCGTGCTGGTCACAGAACCGTCGCGCCGTCACCGTGCTCAACGGTGCAGGTAGCTAAGTATAAGCAAATAGCCGAACCTAATCCAGAAAAAGCGGCCTTCGGGTCGCTTTTTTTGTTTCAGGGGCCAACTTATTAGGAGCTTCGACAAATTTTGGACGAACTCACAACTACATAATTCCTCAAATTCAAGAGAATTGAGAAATTATGTAGCCAAATTAAAATGTTAGAGCGTCCTTTGTGCGCCAACAGGCGCACGGCGCACTGATGTGATAGGGAAAGCATCTTTGCTTTTTATGGATTTTCTCTAAAAGCTGAGAAGGGCCGTGAGAAATCGGGTGTTCATTTGATATTCAGGCATCAGATCTCAATATGAGCACGAACATGATCACCGCGGTCGAAAGGTTTTAGGGCACATGAGCGATAGGGGCAAAAGGGAATGAGGAAACCAATGAGAAAAGTGACGCTGGCAATTGCCATGCTGCCGCTTTTGGCAAGTGCCCCGGTTCTGGCGGCACCTGGTTTTTCACAGCAGGGGACTATTCAGCTCGCGCAGGCGGGTGATCCAAGTGGCGGCCAGTTTTCGCAACAGGTCTGTAATCTCGCACATCAAAATGCGCAGTCCTATGCCCGTATCATGCAATTGCGCGATAATATGCTGAAAATTCAGCGCGAGAACGAAACCCGCTTTCAGTCGCTTGAAAAAGGTAAGGGTGGTGCGCAAAATCGCGTTGCGATCGGTTCGACCGCGATCCTTGATGATGCCATGCGTGACAGTGGCGGCACAGGCGGGGAGGGTGGTTATCAAAGCCCCGGGCTTCAGCAGGAACTGATTCGCAATCTCACGGGTAAGGTTGAGGATGTCGATGCGCAGATTTCGTTTACCAACGAGCTGTTGCAAAAGACGCAGGAAGACAATGATTTCCGCTTTGAAGAGCTGGAAAAGAAACAGGGCGTTGCGGCCCCTGCAAAATCAAATATCTCACAGAATGCCGCTGTGACGCCACCACCGGGCAGTGATCTTTGTGCGCAGGGCATGGGCAATCCTGTCAGCATTTCTGATATGCTTGGAAATCGTGCAGAAGCTATGAATTTTCAGGTTCTGGAATTGCAGGACCAAATGCAGAAAATGCAGGAAGAAAACGAACGCCGCTTCCAGAAGTTGGAAGGTAGTGATCGTGCCGATGCAGGCGGTGCAGCCGGTGACACCACGCTCGCAGATGCGACACCAGCCGGAGGCCCCGATGACGGGGTTTCCGGAAGCGCTCTACCAGATGGCCAAAACGGCAATTTCGGTTCTTCTTCACAGACGGCGACCAATGATACATCGGGCGCCGATTCCATGGCTATTGGTTCGGGCACTGCCTCACAAGGTGGCCCACAACGTGGGGAGCCACCAAGAACGCTTGGCTCTATCCAGTTTGATAACAATGGCAATGTAATCGGCGAAACGATGAATGCTCAACCGCGCCCGGTTGAGCAGGGTGCAGCCCTTCCGGCAGGCAGCGATACGGTGGCGTCTCTGCCGACCGATGATAATCCGAATTCGCTTTATCAGGCCGCTTATCAATATTTGATGTCGGGTGATTACAAGGCTGCAGAAACCGGTTTCCGTGAGCATATCAAGCGCTATCCAGCCGATCCGACCACTGCCGAGGCACGTTATTGGCTGGGTGAATCATTGTATGGTCAATCGCGCTATCCTGAGGCCGCAACCGTTTTCATCGATACGCAGCGCGATTATCCCGATTCAAAACGTGCGCCTGAAAACATGTTCAAGCTTGGCCTGACGCTTGAAAAGATGGACAATAACGATGTTGCCTGTGCGACATTCAGACAGATTCCCGAGCGCTATCCGAATGCAGCACCTGCCGTTTTGAAGCGGGTTACGGATGAACGCGCGCGCATTAAATGCTGATTGTGGAGATCATTTGTGGGGCTTTCCCCGATCGATATTTTTAAACCTTTCCAACTAGAGCATGCCAAGGGAATTGTTGCTGCTGTATCAGGTGGCAGTGATTCACTCGCATTGCTCTTTTTGTTGAAAGCCTATCTCGCGACGCTCACGAAACCGCCGCCGCTCACTGTCGTGACCATTGATCATCGCTTGCGGGCCGAATCGGCCAAAGAGGCGCAAGATGTAGGCCAGCTTTGCAAGACGCATGGGCTTTCTCATCGTGTTCTCACATGGGACGAAGCCAAGCCCACAACAGGCATTGCTGCAGCGGCACGCTCTGCGCGGTATCGCCTGCTGGTTCAGGCAGCTCACGAAGTGGGCGCAGATATCATCGCCACTGGCCATACAAGGGACGATCAGATTGAAACATTTTTAATGCGCAAAGAACGCAGTTCGCATGCGGAAGCACGTGGATTGGCTGCCATGGCTTCACACTCGCGATTGGAAAATTCCGTCGAACTGATCCGGCCTCTGCTTGAGCAGTCGCGTTCAGACTTGCGTGATGAGCTTTGCAAAAGGAGCGTTGTCTGGATCGATGATCCCAGCAATGTGAATACGAGTTACGAGCGTCCGCGGGTGCGTGCAACGTCAGCGGCACAGGTTGATCCCGACATAGTCTTGGGAAACATTGCCTTGGCGCGTGCTGCGCGAAAGCGTGACAATGCTATTTTGATCGCTGCTCTCACAAGTTCTGATTGTCTTCACATGGATCCGCTTGGCACGATTTTGGTCGATGCAAATATTTACGCAGCTTTGCCGGAAAATATCCGTCGGCTTTTATCGGGTCTGCTTGCCTCTCTTGCCGGTGGACGCCGCTTTCTTCCGGGTGATGCTGAGCGATCCCGCATTGAGAGGCTTTTGTCAGGGCAGGATAAAAACAGTCGATTGACGGTTTTTGGTACACTTGTGGAACTGGGGATGAGGGGCCACCCCCATCGGTTTCGACGTGAACGGCGCAATCTTCCCGTCATGCGTATCGAGCCGGGACAGACGATTATCTGGGATGGGCGTTTTCGCATTCTGAATGAAGGCAAGGCTTCATTTGACGTCGCGGCGCCTGACCGCAAAGAGCTCGGAGATTTCGCCAAAGACGCCGGATTGGAAATTACTTCTGCACAGCGCGAAGCCTTGCTCGTTTCGCCTGCTTTTTATGAAGAGGGCAAAGTTTTGCGGCTTCCAATGATCGACGGGCAGAAATTGCCTGCGGGAATCAGCGTTGAGAGACACTTCGCGTTGTTTGATCATGTGCTGCCGGGGTATGATTTTGGCTTGGCAAATGCCTTTGAGCAGCGGTTTGGACGAGAATGTCCTAATTTTTATAAACCAGTTTTATAAGAATCGAAGACTGGGGGGCTCTCCCGCCTTGGCAAGGCCTTCCTTCGATCCTATGTTAGGATCAAACATAGTCCCGCTCTCGCGGGCTGGCCGTGGTATCGATTGGACCTGTTATGAATCCGAACTATCGCAACTTCGCCCTCTGGGCGATCATTGCCCTACTGCTGATCGCGCTGTTCAACCTGTTCCAGAGTCCTGGCCAGCGCACAAATTCCCGTGAAGTTTCCTATTCTCAGTTTATAGACGACGTTTCCAACGGGCGTGTGAAGGCGGTTACCATAACTGGTGATCGGATCAGCGGCACGCTTTCTGACAATGGTTCGACATTCCAGACTTATTCACCGGGCGATACCGGACTGGTTTCGCGTCTTGAAGAAAAAGGCGTGGCCATCACCGCGCGTCCTGAAAGTGACGGTTCCGGCTCGCTTCTCGGCATTCTTCTTTCATGGCTCCCCATGATCCTCATTCTCGGTGTGTGGATTTTCTTCATGCGCCAGATGCAGGGCGGTTCGCGCGGCGCGATGGGCTTTGGCAAATCCAAGGCCAAGCTTCTCACCGAAGCGCATGGACGCGTGACGTTTCAAGATGTTGCTGGTGTTGAAGAAGCCAAGCAGGATCTTGAAGAAATCGTCGAATTCCTGCGTGATCCGCAGAAGTTCCAGCGTCTGGGCGGCAAAATTCCACGCGGGGTCCTGCTCGTTGGCCCTCCCGGAACTGGTAAGACCTTGCTGGCGCGTTCTGTTGCAGGCGAGGCCAATGTTCCGTTCTTCACGATTTCTGGCTCTGACTTCGTTGAAATGTTTGTCGGTGTGGGTGCAAGCCGCGTCCGTGACATGTTCGAGCAGGCCAAGAAAAATGCGCCTTGCATTATCTTCATCGACGAAATCGATGCGGTCGGTCGTCATCGTGGTGCAGGCCTCGGCGGCGGTAATGATGAACGCGAACAGACCCTCAACCAGTTGCTGGTCGAGATGGATGGTTTTGAAGCCAACGAATCAATCATTCTGATTGCTGCTACCAACCGTCCTGACGTTCTTGATCCAGCACTGCTGCGTCCGGGCCGTTTCGACCGTCAGGTGGTGGTTCCGAACCCGGATATTGTTGGCCGTGAGCAGATCCTTAAAGTGCATGTGCGCAATGTTCCGCTTGCACCCAATGTCGATCTCAAGGTTGTCGCACGTGGCACGCCGGGCTTCTCCGGTGCCGATCTTGCTAACCTCGTCAACGAATCTGCCTTGATGGCCGCACGTCGCAACAAGCGCCTTGTGACCATGCAGGAATTTGAAGATGCCAAGGATAAGATCATGATGGGTGCGGAACGCCGCTCCGCTATGACGCCGGAAGAAAAGGCCAATACCGCCTATCATGAAGCGGGCCATGCTATCGTTGCAATTAATGTGCCGAGCACGGACCCTGTTCACAAGGCAACAATTATTCCGCGCGGCCGTGCGCTGGGTATGGTGATGCAGTTGCCTGAAGGCGACCGTTATTCGGCAACCTATACCTGGATGGTGTCGCGTCTTGCGATCCTGATGGGTGGGCGCGTTGCTGAAGAACAGAAGTTCGGCAAGGAAAATATTACCTCAGGTGCTTCCTCTGATATTCAGCAGGCCACCAAGCTTGCTCGTTCGATGGTGACGCAGTGGGGTTATTCCGACAAGCTTGGTCGTGTGGCCTATGGCGAAAATCAGGAAGAAGTGTTCCTGGGCCATTCGGTTTCACGTACGCAGAATGTTTCGGAAGCAACAGCGCAAATCATTGATGCCGAAGTACGTCGTCTCGTTGATGAAGCCTATGCGGAAGCAACCCGTATCCTGACCGAAAAACGCGAGGATTGGATTGCGATTGCTGAAGGTCTTCTTGAATATGAAACGCTTAGCGGCGACGAAATCAGGGAGCTGATTGCGGGCAACAAGCCATCGCGCGATCAGGGCAGCGATACGCCATCACGCGGTTCGGGCGTTCCGAAAGCTGGTAGCCCGCGTAAGCGCAAGGGTGACGAACCGGGCAGTGAACCTGGCATGGAGCCTACCCCGCAGCCGCAATAAGCGCTTGGAAAACAATTACAAGAGCCGGGCATATCGTCCGGCTCTTGTCGTTTTAAGATGAGCTTGCCTGAAAGGCTCGGTTAAGGATTTGGGCGCATCATAAGCAAAGTGCATCGGCCTACCGCCCGTGCAGCAGATTTTCCCCGAAAGGTGAAATTGCAATGATGCGTCGTTTTGAGATAATAGCTTGATAACTTCGCCGCTTCATGATGCGGCCCGACGACCATCGCTGTTTCGCATTCTGAATGAACGACACTATTTGATTGCTTCGAGATAGCTCTATGGCGCAACGCAAGGCTAAGAATATGACACGCAAATATTTTGGAACCGATGGCATTCGCGGCAAGGCAAACAGCTTTCCGATGACGCCGGATATTGCCATGAAAGTTGGCATGGCTGTCGGGCATATTTTCCGTCGCAAGGGGCAAGCCTCGCGCGTGGTGATCGGCAAAGATACGCGTCGTTCAGGCTATATGCTGGAAAACGCGCTTGTTGCAGGCTTCACCGCTGCTGGAATGGATGTGTTTCTGCTGGGGCCTATTCCAACACCTGCTGTTGCCATGCTCTGTCGTTCTTTGCGTGCGGATATAGGTGTGATGATTTCCGCTTCGCATAATCCTTTCTACGACAATGGGATCAAGCTTTTCGGCCCTGATGGCTTCAAGCTCTCCGATGAGATTGAGCTTAAGATCGAGAGCCTGATTGACAGCGACTTGTCTTCACATCTTGCAACCCATGGCGAAGTGGGTAAGGCCAAGCGCGTCGATGGCGATATTTATCGCTATATCGAATTTGCTAAGCGCACATTGCCGCGAAATATTTCGCTCAATGGTCTGCGCGTTGTAGTCGATTGCGCCAATGGGGCTGGTTACAAGGTGGCACCGGCGGCTCTGTGGGAGCTTGGCGCCGAAGTCATCACCATCAATGATGAGCCGAACGGCATTAACATCAATGAGGATTGCGGTTCGACGCACCCGATTGGCCTGATGAAGAAGGTGCATGAAGTTCGTGCCGATGTTGGCATTGCGCTGGATGGTGATGCGGATCGTGTTCTGCTGGTCGATGAAAATGGAACCGTAATTGATGGTGATCAGCTTCTGGCGGTAATTGCCGAATCATGGGCGCGCTCTGATCGTTTGCAGGGCGGTGGTATTGTTGCGACGATTATGTCCAATCTCGGCCTGGAGCGCTTTTTGTCCGATCACAATATGACTTTAGCCCGTACCAAGGTCGGAGATCGCTATGTGGTTGAGCATATGCGGGAGCATGGTTTCAATGTGGGTGGTGAACAATCTGGCCATATTGTTTTGTCGGATTTCGCCACGACCGGCGATGGACTGGTGTCTGCGTTGCAGATTCTTGCGGTGGCGCAGGAAGAAAACAAGCCATTGAGTGAACTCTGCCGTAAGTTTGAGCCGGTGCCGCAGCTTCTCAAAAATGTGCGTACCTCTGGCGGCAAGCCACTTGAAAACAAGAAGGTCAAAAGCGCGATTGATGAAGCCACGGACCGTCTTGG
Source organism: Brucella thiophenivorans (assembly GCF_002252445.1). Lineage (GTDB taxonomy): Bacteria > Pseudomonadota > Alphaproteobacteria > Rhizobiales > Rhizobiaceae > Brucella > Brucella thiophenivorans. The sequence continues at coordinate 46,479 of NZ_NNRJ01000012.1, read as the reverse complement.
TACGCAGGGTCGTCTGGTCATTCGTCCATCAGGAACCGAGCCGCTCATCCGCGTGATGGCAGAAGGCGACGACCGCGTACTCGTAGAAAAAGTCGTTAATGACATCATTAACGTGATTTCTTCGGAAAATGCTGCGGCCTGATCAGATTTCAGTACGATAAACAAAAAAGCGCGGAATTTTCCGCGCTTTTTTATTGCCGGAATCGGCACGTAACTAATTTAGATAACCTTAATAAACACAGTTAAAAAACAAGGTTAAGTTGTATTTAACTTTTCATCTTTAGCGTGCCTCTCAGAATTCGTGTCCGACGCGGTTGCGGCGTGACAGATTGATGGGACAGATGAATGAACAGTCTTATTAAAAGCTTTTGCAGCAGCCTTGCGGTATCGGCAGCGGTGGTGGCATTTGCTCCAGCAGCGATGGCCGCAGATTATGTCGAACCAGTACCGGAAGTGATTATGACTCCGCCTGCGGTTGGTGGCTGGTATCTGCGCGGGGATATTGGATATTCTGCAGCAAAATTCCGTGGTGCGACCTATACTTTGCCGGGTGGTGGCAGTTGCGGCTCATGCAATGGTGGTCAGCCGCAAATTCACGGCGGCAAGCTTAAAGGTTCATTCCTGCTTGGCGGCGGTGTTGGCTATCAGGTTACAGATTATTTCCGCACCGATTTGACGCTCGACTATATGACGCGCTCAAAGTTTACCAGCGACCGTGACGAAAGCCATATGTCGGCCTTGTCGCTTCTGGCCAATGCCTATGTTGATCTTGGTAATTTTGCAGGCGTGACGCCTTATGTGGGTGCCGGTATCGGTGGCACGCGCGTGAAATGGGCTGACCTTGTCGACACGCAAAACGGTGGTGCCCTGCCGGGCGATGCTAACTGGCGTTTCACCTACGCTCTTATGGCGGGTGCTTCGGTTGATCTGACGCATAATCTCAAGCTTGATGCCGGTTATCGCTATCGTCACGTCAATGGCGGGCAGATGTTCAACGCCAAGTATGGTGTTGGCGACGGCTACGACAAGGGCATGCATATTCATGATGTCCGCGTTGGCTTGCGTTACGCTTTCGGCGGCTAATATTCAGATATTAAGATGAAAAGCCTGGGAAACCGGGTTTTTTCGTTTGGAATAAAATATCTTGCGATTCGTCTTGTGAAATTTTTGCTTTTCGATATTTTCATCAGCGGGCCACGCCTCCCCAACGAGGCGCGTGCTATCTGTGAGGATAGGAAACAAAATGACGACGATTGCGAAGCCGGCAGTTCGCCCGGCTAACCCTAATTTTTCATCTGGTCCCTGTGCAAAACGCCCCGGCTGGTCGCTTCAAGCGCTTGCCGATGCGCCGCTTGGCCGTTCGCACCGTGCGAAAATCGGCAAGAACAAGCTCAAAGAAGCCATCGACCTTACCCGCGAAATTCTCGGTGTTCCTGCTGATTACCGCATCGGCATCGTGCCTGCATCCGATACGGGTGCGGTCGAAATGGCCTTGTGGTCGCTGCTCGGTGAGCGCGGCGTTGATATGGTCGCGTGGGAAAGCTTCGGCTCGGGCTGGGTCACAGACGTGATCAAGCAGCTCAAGCTGGAAGATACCCGCAGCTTTGCAGCACCGTATGGCGAACTGGTTGATTTCGATCAGGTCGATTTTGATCGTGACGTGGTGTTCACATGGAATGGCACTACCTCGGGCGTGCGTGTTCCCAATGCTGATTTCATCCCGTCAAACCGTAAAGGCCTGACCATTTGCGATGCAACATCGGCTGCGTTTGCACAGCGTCTCGATTTTGCAAAGCTTGATGTCGTCACTTTCTCCTGGCAGAAAGTGCTGGGCGGTGAAGGTGCGCACGGCATTCTCATTCTTTCCCCGCGCGCGGTTGCGCGTCTGGAAAGCTACAAGCCTGCATGGCCTTTGCCAAAGATTTTCCGCCTCACTTCTGGCGGCAAGCTGATCGAAGGTATATTCCTCGGCGAAACCATCAACACGCCGTCGATGCTTTGCGTTGAAGATTATCTTGATGCGCTGAGCTGGGCGCGTTCGGTCGGTGGTCTTGACGGTTTGGTCGGACGTGCGGATGCAAATTTTGCCGTTCTTGATGCATTTGTCGAGAAAACGCCATGGATTGCCAATCTGGCGCAAAAGCCAGAAACGCGTTCCAATACATCCGTATGTCTGACGATTGTTGATCCAGAAGTGAGTGCACTTTCAGAAGATCAGCAGGCAGCATTTGCCAAGGGTATCGTCTCGGCGCTCGAAAAAGAAGGCGTTGCCTTCGACATCGGTGCGTATCGGGATGCACCGTCGGGCTTGCGTATCTGGGCAGGGGCTACGGTTGAAGCTTCTGATCTTGAAGCACTCACGGCATGGCTCGACTGGGCTTTTGCCGCGCAGAAAGCTGCACTTAAAGCTGCCGCATAAAAGCAAGCGATGACAGCGTTGTGGCCGGAGTTGGGACGGCCATAGCCTGCGTCTTATTATCGTACAATCCGAAGGAGGCCCTTATGGCACCTCGCGTACTCGTATCCGATAAATTGTCGCCTACCGCCGTTCAGATTTTCAAAGACCGCGGCGTTGAAGTTGATTACCTGCCAGATATTGGCAAGGACAAAGAAAAACTGCTCGAAGTCATCGGCCAGTATGATGGTCTTGCTATCCGTTCCGCTACCAAGGCAACGGAAAAGCTGATCGCAGCAGCAACCAAGCTGAAGGTCATCGGTCGCGCCGGTATTGGCGTGGATAATGTTGATATTCCGGCAGCGTCGCGCCGTGGTATCATTGTGATGAATACGCCTTTCGGCAATTCCATCACCACGGCAGAACACGCCATTGCATTGATGTTTGCAGTTGCGCGTCAGTTGCCCGAAGCCGATGTTTCCACCCGCGCTGGCAAGTGGGAAAAGAACCGCTTCATGGGTGTGGAAATTACCGGCAAGACGCTTGGTGTTGTCGGTTGTGGCAATATCGGCGCTGTGGTTGCAGCGCGCGGCATCGGCCTCAAGATGCATGTTGTTGCGTTCGATCCGTTTCTATCGGAAGCGCGGGCGCAGGAACTTGGCGTCGAAAAGCTTGAGCTGGATGAACTTCTGGCGCGTGCCGATTTCATTACCTTGCATACGCCACTGACTGACAAGACACGCGGCATCATCAATGCCGACGCACTGGCTAAGACCAAGCCGGGCGTCCGCATTATCAACTGCGCACGCGGCGGTCTGATCGTTGAAAAGGATCTGGTTGCAGCGCTGAAATCCGGTCATGTTGCCGGTGCTGGTATCGATGTTTTCGAGACTGAGCCAGCAACAGACAACGAACTGTTCAATCTGCCCAACGTGGTCTGCACACCGCATCTTGGTGCTTCGACTTCCGAAGCGCAGGAAAATGTGGCGATCCAGGTGGCCGAGCAAATGTCGGATTATCTGGTCAAGGGTGCTGTTTCCAACGCGATCAACATGCCGTCGATCACGGCTGAGGAAGCGCCGCGTCTCAAGCCTTTCGTCAAGCTCGCAGAAGTTCTGGGTGCCTTTGTCGGTCAGGTGACGGACGAACCTATTCAGGAAGTGGAAGTGCTTTTTGATGGAGCGACTGCCGCCATGAATACGCGCGCTCTGATAAGCGCGGCGCTTGCCGGTCTTATCCGTCCCCAGGTGGCCGATGTGAATATGGTTTCAGCACCGATCATGGTGAAGGAACGCGGAATCATCGTTTCCGAAATCAAGCGTGACAAGTCGGGCATTTTTGACGGTTATATCAAGCTGATCGTGAAGACGACCGAACGCGAGCGATCAATTGCGGGCACGTGTTTTTCGGATGGCAAGGCGCGGTTTATCCAGATCAAGGACATCAACCTTGATGCGGAAGTTGGTCCGCATATGCTTTATGTGACCAATGTCGACATTCCGGGCATGATCGGTCTGCTTGGTACGATCTGCGGTAAACACAATATCAACATCGCAAACTTCGCTCTTGGACGCGATCATCCCGGCGGGAATGCCATTGCGATGCTCTATGTCGATGAAAGGATTCCACAGGCAGCACTTGACGAACTGATTGCTCAAGAGGCAATCAAGGCAGCAAGACCTTTGGAATTCAACATCGAGGAAGCTTGAGCGATATGACAGACGGGATTGAACAGGCAGAATGGCGACGCCTGCAAGCGCAGGACATTGCAGGTGTAACAGCAGTGGCCAATATTGTTCATCCCGACTTCTTCGAGGATGAGGTGGTCTTCCGGGACCGCTTCAAAATTTATCCGGCGGGCTGCTTTGTGTTGGCTAAGGGCGGCGAAATTCTTGGCTATGGCATCAGCCATCCGTGGCAGCTTGATTCTGTTCCGGCGCTTAACTCTGTTTTGGGTCACCTGCCAAAAGAAACCAGCACCTATTATATTCATGACATTGCGCTGCTGCCGACGGTTCGTTCAGGCGGACAAGCGTCGCGCGTTGTCGAACTGATGGCCGCTCAAGCTGAGCGTGATGGTTTTGCGACCATGGCACTTGTTGCTGTTAATGGCTCACAGGGGTTTTGGGAAAAGAAGGGCTTCATCGCTCGCGACGTGCCTGCTCTTGAAGAAAAGCTGAAAGGCTATTCTGACGAGGCGATTTATATGGCGCGCGTCGGCTAGATCATCGATATTCCGGCTATGGCAGACTGCAAATACCGTCATTCTGTGCTTCCGATGCTGATTTACCCAAAAGTACACCCCCGCTTTCGGTTCTCAAAGAACAGCATTTTCGTCGCGCCATAGCTGGAATCTCAAATGATCGGACGCTGTTTTTCCACGTTATCGTGAAAATATTCGCATTTTTTGCATGTAAGGAGTCGCGCAAGCGGAATTCAGTCTGTATAGAGACGAGGGATCAGCACCTCGCGTCAAACAGTCGGGGCTGCTTGCGATCCTTGGGTTATACATTACGGCTGAAATGCCGGACCGAGGAGTTTTCTCAATGGCTAATGTAGTTGTCGTCGGGTCGCAATGGGGCGACGAGGGCAAGGGAAAGATCGTGGACTGGTTGTCCGAGCGCGCCGATGTAATCGTGCGCTATCAGGGCGGTCATAATGCGGGTCATACGCTTGTCATCGATGGCGTCAGCTACAAGCTTTCGCTGCTGCCATCTGGACTTGTGCGTGGCAAGCTGAGCGTGATCGGCAATGGTGTGGTGGTTGATCCGCATCATTTCGTACTGGAAGTCGAAAAACTGCGCGCACAGGGCATCGAAATTACGCCTGACGTGCTGCGCATAGCAGAAAACGCTCCGCTGATTCTCTCGGTTCACCGCGAACTCGACGCGATGCGCGAAGGCGCTACCGAAGGTCTCAAGATTGGCACCACCAAGCGCGGTATTGGCCCTGCTTATGAAGACAAGGTTGGCCGTCGTGCAATCCGCGTTATCGACCTGACCGAGCCGGACACACTTGAGCCAAAGGTTGAGCGTCTGCTCACCCATCACAATCTGCTGCGTCGCGGCATGGGTCTTGAAGAAATCTCGGTTGCGACGATTCTTGAAGAACTGACTTCGGTTGCCGATAAGATTCTTCCTTATATCGATCAGGTCTGGCGCGTTCTCGATGAGCGCCGCAAGGCTGGTGCGCGTATTCTGTTCGAAGGTGCGCAGGGTGCGCTGCTTGATAACGACCACGGTACTTACCCGTTCGTCACTTCGTCGAACACGGTTGCCGGTCAGGCCGCAGCGGGTTCGGGTCTCGGCCCGACAGCCATTGGCTACGTGCTTGGCATTACCAAGGCTTATACAACCCGCGTTGGTGAAGGTCCGTTCCCGACCGAACTCAACGATGAAATCGGTGAATTCCTCGGCACCAAAGGCCATGAATTTGGCGTGGTGACGGGACGTAAGCGTCGTTGTGGCTGGTTTGATGCGGTCATTGTTCGTCAGACGGTCCGCACATCCGGTATCACAGGCATTGCGCTGACCAAGCTCGACGTTCTCGACGGTCTTGACGAAATCAAGATCTGCGTTGCTTACGAGCTTGATGGTAAGCGCATTGATTATCTGCCGTCCTCAATGGGTGCGCAGGCCCGTGTGAAGCCGATCTATGAAACCCTGCCAGGCTGGTCGGAAACGACTGCTGGTGCGCGTTCATGGAACGATCTTCCAGCACAGGCAGTCAAATATGTTCGTCATATTGAAGAACTGATCGGTGCGCCTGTGTCGATGCTGTCGACAAGCCCGGAACGCGAAGACACAATTCTCGTTACGGATCCATTTCAGGATTAATTAAGCTAAACGTTGTTTGTGCTAAGAATAAATCACCCGGTTTGTCATCGTGGCGGACCGGGTATTTTTTTAAGGTTTTTTTGCGATCATTTTGAAAGGGTTCACTTAATCGTGCTGCAGACCTTTGCTTTCTATTGATTATTGTGATTATTGAGACATTTACTGCATTTCGAACTTGCGGAAACTGGGTAAGGCGGCATGGCGGATTTTGTAGCGGTTCTGAAAAAGACAATCGACGCGCAGGCAGACAAATCGCCTGAGCTGCGCCAGCGTGTCTATGCAAAGGCACGCGGAACGATTGAACAGAAGCTTGTGACGGCAAATGCCTCGCAGGCTGTTGCTGTTCGCCAGCGCAAAATTCTTGAAGATGCTATTGAAGAAGTAGAGGCATTTTACGCTCCGCCAGCTCACGCGCCTGTGGTTGAAGAGCCGCAGACCGATGCGCTGGAAGATTTTCTGCACGAATCAACGCGTTCATCCGCGTCACCTTCCTATGATGATGAGGCTCCGGTTTCAACGGACCGCCGCGCCTCCGACAATCATGCTGATGATGAACGTGAGGACGCGCCCGTCTATTCCCGCCGTCATGACGACTGGGCCGTGGAACGTGACCGGGATGGTTCGGATGAGCAGACCTATTCTCGCCGCACAGAATATACCGATGTTGATCGCCCAAAGGCAAAGCGTTCCTACACGGCACCGATCATTGGGCTGATTGCGCTTCTGGCTGTTGGCGCAGGCGGCTATGTCGTCTGGAGTAATAAAGATAAGTTGCAGGAAATGGCGTCCAGCCTTGGCCGCAGCGATGCGCCTGCAACTGGTGATACGACCACCCAGCCGGAGACGCCTCCGGCGGCAACTGAGCAACCGCAGAGCGCGCAACAGCCATCCTCTGAAGAACAAAAGATGACGCAGCGTCTCATGCCGGATGGCAGTGAAGTCGATGATGGCCCATCGGGCGGTGATGCTGGCATTGGCGAAGGCAAGTCGCTCGCGGCTTCCACCCCAACCACTGAGCAGACCAACACGCAAAATCCGACGCAGCAGGCTGTGGCCGTTGGTCAGCAGGCGCTTCTTTACGAAGAGCGTGGCGGCACGGAAACCGGCTCGGTTGAGCGCGGCAATGTGGTTTGGTCCGAGATTGAAGAAAGCCCAAGCGAAGGTGAACCGGCAGCACCTGCCATTCGAGCAACCGTCTCGATGCCCGAGAGCAATCTTGATCTGAAAATGACGATCCGCAAGAATACGGATCAGTCAATTCCAGCCAGTCATCTGATCGAGATGGTGTTTACGGTGCCTGAGAATTTTTCAGGTGGTGTGGTTGATAATGTTCAGCGCATCACGTTCAAGGACACCGAACAGGCTGCAGGCAATCCGCTGATTGCGGTGCCTTCCAAGATTGCGGATAATTTTTTCATCATCTGGCTCAACGATGCGAAGACCGCGCAGGATACCAATCTTTCGCTGATGCGCCGTCTGCAATGGATCGATATTCCGGTTTCTTATCGTAATGGCCGTCGCGCTCTGATCAGCCTTGAAAAAGGCGTGGCTGGCGAAAAGGTCTTTAATGACGTTCTGGGCGCAAGCTAAAACTTTTAAAAACAAGAATCAAAAAAGGCCGCTTCAAGCGGCCTTTTTCGTTTAGAGGCACATGCCTTGATTACTTCTTTTCAGAGAAAGCCTTAATCGCCTTCGCGACTTCGTTCTGCGCTGTTTCAACACTGTCGAAACCGTTTAGCTCTACGACCTTACGGCCTTCTGGAAGCTGCTTGTAAACGCGGAAGAAGGCTTTAAGGCGCTGGAGTTCGATCTTTGGCAGATCGGACAGTTCCTTGATATCGTCATAAGTTGGGTCGATTTTCGAGGTTGGCACAGCAACAATCTTGTCGTCTTGTTCGCCGCCATCGATCATCTTCAGCACGCCGATCGGACGAACCTTGATGATTGCACCTGGAACGATCGGCTCACGGGTATAGACGAGCGCGTCAAGCGGATCGCCGTCGCCAGCAAGCGTGCTGGTGATCGAGCCGTAATTCGCAGGATAGATCACGGGCATCGACTGGTAGCGGTCAACGATGATGTGGCCGGTCTTGTCGTCGATTTCGTATTTGGTGAAGCTGCCCTGAGGAATTTCAATCGCGGTGTAGAATTCTTTGCCGTCTTGCTCCTTCTGAGGATAGTCAAGGTATGAGACATATTCAGACGCAGAAACGGCAGTCGCAGCGGTGAGGGCGAGGGCTGCGGCAAGCAGGAGCTTTTTCATTGGGAGACCTTCAGGTTTTGGTGAAATACGTCCAGTTGCCTAAAGCCATTCCATTACAGTTATTTGACGGATTTTTATCGATTGGATGACAGAAACCAAACTGCCGCAAAATGGTGTGATCCATCTGCGGCAGTAAAATCCAAACATGTAAGATTTAAGCGTGCGCATCCTCGACATGGTTCAACGCTTTCTGCTGTTTGTAGGCAGCAGCCTTCACTGCGGCCTGCACCTTTTCAAAAGCGCGCACTTCAATCTGGCGCACGCGTTCGCGGCTGATACCGAACTCACCGGAAAGGTCTTCCAGCGTCATCGGGTCTTCCGACAAGCGCCTAGCCTGAAAAATGCGACGTTCGCGTTCGTTGAGCGTATCCATCGCCTGTTCAAGCAAAGAGCGACGGCTTTCCAGCTCATCCTGTTCGATCAGAATCTGCTCCTGGCTGCTGCTGTCATCGACAAGCCAGTCCTGCCATTCGCCCGATTCACCTTCGGCTGCGCGCAAAGGCGCGTTCAGTGAGGCGTCGCCAGAAAGTCGGCGGTTCATGGAAACTACTTCGGCTTCACTGACCTGCAGCTTGGTCGCGATCTGCTTGACCTGATCGGGATTGAGATCGCCGTCATCAAGCGCCTGAATCTTGCTCTTCATCTTGCGGAGATTGAAAAACAGGCGCTTTTGATTGGCGGTCGTTCCCATTTTCACAAGGCTCCACGAACGCAGGATATATTCCTGGATCGAAGCCTTGATCCACCACATTGCATAGGTGGCAAGACGGAAACCGCGTTCCGGTTCAAAGCGTTTAACTGCCTGCATCAGGCCGACATTGCCTTCGGAAATGACTTCCCCGATCGGCAGGCCATAACCGCGATAACCCATGGCAATTTTTGCCACGAGACGCAAATGGCTGGTCACAAGCTTATGTGCGGCTTTTGGGTCCGTATGTTCATGATAACGCTTCGCCAGCATGTACTCTTCCTGCGGCTGAAGCATTGGAAAGCGGCGAATTTCTTCCAGATAACGGGTAAGGCCGCCGTCACCGGAAGTAATGCTGGGTAAATTAACGTGGGCCATAGAGCACCCTCCTTTATAGATTCAGGCTCCCTTCTGGCGAACCTGTCGCGCTGGCTGCCTCCTGCACTTCCTGCGCGAACTTACATATATAGGCATGATTTTGGCGAAAACACGATCTTTAAACTCATGAAACAATGTGTCACTAGAATGTGAACGCCAGCGGAGATTTGCATATCTGCTGGCTGTTTCAGAGCCTGTATTATTTACAGTTTCATTTAGAGTGCTGACGGAAATTTTCCAGAAGATGCTCCATATCTTTGGGCATTTCGGCTTCAAAGCGCATGAGTTCTTCGGTTGTGGGGTGCGTGAAGGCGAGCAACCATGCATGCAATGCCTGACGGTGAAAGCCGTTTACGGCGTCTTTCAGCGGTTCTGGCAGCTTGTTGGCTTTGGTCTTGTACGAGCCACCATAATCCATGTCGCCCACCAGTGGGTGGCCGATATGGGCCATATGAACACGAATCTGATGGGTGCGGCCCGTCTCAAGGCGGCATTCAACCAGTGACGCAAGCGATGTGGCATCTTCCTGCGGCGCGAATTTTTCAATCGTCGTATAATGGGTGACGGCGTGACGTGCATCTTCACGCTCTGCTTTTACGACAGCCTGCTTGGTGCGGTCGCGATGCGAGCGGCCAAGATGTGCGTCAATCACGCCTTGTGGACGCTCAGTCATACCCCACACAACTGCGAGATAGGCGCGTTCCAGATCGCCGGTGCGGCCATGGTCAGCAAATTGGTCGCTTAGATGGCGGTGAGAAAGGTCATTCTTCGCAACCACCATCACGCCGCTGGTGTCTTTGTCAAGACGATGGACGATACCCGGACGCCGAACGCCGCCTATCCCTGACAAGCTATCGCCACAATGATGTATGAGGGCATTGACCAGTGTTCCCGTCCAGTTGCCGTTGCCCGGATGGACAACAAGACCTGCGGGTTTGTTGATGACGATGAGATCATCGTCTTCATAGAGAATGTCGAGTGGAATGTTCTCGCCTTGCGGCTCCGCTGGTTCAGGCTCTGGCAGCACGATGGCAATCTTCATGCCCCCGCGCAGCTTTTGCTTAGCACCGCTGGCAGGAACATCATCGATGGTTACATGGCCATCAGCAATCAGGGACTGGACGCGACTGCGGGAGAGTTCCGGCCCCAATGCTGCGGCCAGCCACTGGTCTAATCTTTTGCCTGCAGCATCCGTGTCGGTAATTAGTTCTTTCAATTGTCTCTTCCCTTCGTTATCACGCGCCCACGCGGGTGCATGAACCGGAGTCATTTAATGCAGGATCCACACTATCCGAGATATCAGAATCAACAGGATTCTGGCTATCAGGACTATCAGCAGGGCTATTACCCGGACCAACAACAGCCGGAACCCCCGCTTGATCCAGCGATGGAGAAAGTCCGTCGCAAGATGATCCGTCTGCTTGCGGTTTCCATTGGTGTTATGTTGATTGGTCTTATGGCTGTGCTTGTCGCAGTTGTCTACAAGATCAATCGTGCGCCCGATACAACAGAGACTGAAGCTGCACGTTCAGAGATTCCGGGACTGGTTGCACCACTGCCGGTTAAACCGGAGCCGCCAAAGCTTATTGAATCACAGATTGATCTTGCGCCTGGCACACGTCTGTTATCACAAAGTCTGTCGGGCGATCAGCTCTCGCTGGAAACCCTGCTGCCTGATGGCGGTACGGAACTCATAATTTATGACTATCGTGAATCGCGTATTCTCGGTCGTATAAAGCTCGGCAACGTCGAATAGTTTGTGATGAGGGCGGTTTTTTCCCGCCCTTTTCAGTTGTTATCGCTGCCATTGTGTTTTGGGATTGCCAATCCTATAACAGCATTAGCATTCTGCGCCCATCGTCTAGCGGTTAGGACGGCGCCCTCTCACGGCGCAAACAGGGGTTCGATTCCCCTTGGGCGTACCAATAAAATCAATCACTTAGATCGGTTACGCAGAAAGTTGTCTAATAACCGTCAAATAAGCGGTTTCTAGGAAAGCACTCATTGTCGTCTGATACGGCGGTCTGGAAAAGCTTTCTGCGACAATCTGTCATTAATGCCCAATCGCGAAAGTCTCAGTTTTTAGTGAATGCGCCTTAACTGCGCGTAGGGTTGTCTCCATAATTGGATATACCTTCTCCAGGTTTCTCTCGCGTAGTGATGTCAGATTAATCGGTGAAGCCTCGCGTGCGCGTGCGTATTGGTCCACAAATTCAGCGCTGTGTGATAACCACTTGAAAACCGTAGTGCGAGACGGGAAGCTTTCATATGCGCAAATGGTCCGCAAGCTATCCCCGTCTGCAATACGCTCGCATATCTGATCAGCCAGTTCCTGACGGAATATTGCTGGCCTTCCTACTGACGAGGCTTCATCACTCATCACTTACACCACGTCTTTGTCAGATAATCGTTGAATGAGCAGTGACGCTCGTAAGGTAATGCGCATGAGGCAAGGAGGATACACGCAGAGAGAGCGGGAAACTTTTCGGTCATCCGCGACCCTCTTGATTTAATGTGTGGGTCAAGGTTTACTCCCGAAAAAGGGGAGGCGGGAATGAAGCTATTTACTTTAACTGCGATGACAGCAGCATTATGGTCATTACCAACACTTGCAGCAGTCGACTGTGATAAGGCCGACGATCAAGTCACGATGAACCAATGTGCCAGTGATGAATTAGTTAAAATTGATAAGCTACTAAACGGAACCTACAAAAAAATTGAGCAGCGGCTCGCTGACGATCCAGACACGAAGAAACTCTTGATATCTTCACAGCGTGCATGGATAAAATTTAGAGATGCTGAATGTGATTTTGCGGCATCAGGAACCGCTGGCGGAAGCATATACCCAATGATGGTTGTAATGTGCAGGACCCAACTAACTTCAGAACGCAACAATCAACTATCCGACTATTTGAGATGCGAAGAAGGCGACCTTTCATGTCCGGTGCCATCTGAATAGTCACTCTCTGTCAAAAAATGGATATGAGCACCTGCGCTAAACCTTAATTGGCAGCGCAGGTTTGGCCAGCAATTTAAAACGTCAGGCACGACATAATCATAACTGACTGAGTGGATCTGAAACACGCCTGGACTGCAATCAACAGCCGATGCCGGTGCACTCATGCAAAGAACAGCCGCGAGCATAGCAGCGCAGCCGAAGAACAGACTTCGGAACAGCTTCATGTGATTTCCTCGATTTTGTTGCTGAAAGAGCAAAAAGCCCCGCGTGAGCGAGGCTAAACTGTGGTTTTATTTATTTTTGTATTGCTGTTTAATGGCAGTCTGTCTAAACGCCCCGGATGGATACGTTACTCAAAAGATCAATCTACATTTCATCGGCAGTAGCTGGAATTTACCTAACTTGGGCAATCGCGACAGGCTCGTTAGTACAGTCATTGTGACCGCATTCGATATATTAAACATATATTCACCTCCACAAATGCAAGTTAATCGATAATCCTTGCATCACTGGAGATATGGAGTGCCTAACAGAGCCCCTTCTCGGAAGTTCTTGACCATACTCTGCGTCATATGCGGTGCAATACTACTCGTGGTTCTTTCCAAACGAGCATATGACGCTTACCATGGCATTGACCCTACTTGGGGCAATACCGAACGTGGTTTGCAGCCGGGCAGGAAGACAACCCAATAAAATATGGCTTGATAGCTTGGCTTGACGCATGCCCCGCATATAACCAGTCTTCCCTATGTCATTAGGTGACGATGTGGCTGGCACCGAATTATTTGCTTCCGTCAATCAATTGTGTAGGTTCAGATTCACCAATCACATTAAGGGATAGACAATGTCACACGTCATCAAATCTGAGATTGAGCACATCAAAGCTAAGATCGATGAGGTTAAGGCTAAAATTCATGCACGTTCTGGTCTATCCGACCACGAACGAGAAGAGCAGGATGCGGAGTTGCGCATTCAGCTAAATGATATGGTGACCCAAATTAATGCAATTCTTCCGCATTAAACCGTCACACAAGCGGCTCGAGAGCTGCTGACCTTTGGACATGAAAGACAGTGCTGCACCATGTTCATGTGGCATGGCTGGGTTTGACCGGCTTTCTCCACTGGGGAATGTTTGATCCGTCAGATTTGAGCGATACGTCCGGCCTGCGTCTCTTGTGCGTCCGGCGCTCATGATTGCTGATTTACAACATGGCCCTAACTGCGTCCGCAATACTCAATGCGACTGCATCCTGCCTTTGGCTTTTTAGCTTTTCGATTTATTTGCGTTCTTCCAAAAGCTTGATGAGGCGCTCGTGCGTTTTTTTCATATCGTAGAGATGCTCTATAACGATGCCAAGGCAGATCAACACCAAGCCGGATAAGCACAAGCTAATCCCGCAAGACAGGAGAACAAGCCTGTCAGTGCCAGTTGTCGCGACACCAAATACAAGAATTGTCGCGCCGGGTATCAATGCGAGTATTCCAATTATCTTTATGAAAAGGCCCATCTAACCCCGTACTTTCCCGCAAGTTGTTAAAAGTGTGCATAATAGTGAAAATGTCGCCCTAGTACAGGTCAGTGCGACAGATACAAGTTTCAGCCTAAAAGCGAAATCCAAACATCAAGTAAAGTTAGGGGCAAATAAAAAGCTGTAATTAGTGCATAGTGTTTTCGCTGACGAGTTAAGAACGCCAGCACTGGCAGAACAATCATTGGGATGTCGGTGAGTGCCCATACACCGTTTATTGGACTATTTAGAAAGACAACATTTAATACGAAGGCGAACAGTAAAAAGCCTGTAAATGACAGAAGCGCAAATCGTCCATCTTTCTCGAAATATATCCGAAGGCTTACTGTTTCATCTTCGCTCCGGCTAGGAAGTATCAACGCTGCTGTTAAAAACAGCATTAGCGTCATCAATACGATGAAAACAAAATCGGTGAATCGGTATGTCGGGCGAAGTGTCGGTAGCTGATTAATCGCCCACCAATATTCCAACTGAACAATAAATAAGACACCGCTCCAAGCCAGCGGCACCCAGTCCACAGGTGATGTTCTACGGATACGAAAAACTGTTACCAATCCCAGTAGAAGGCGCGTTACCGATAGGCCTAGCACCAACGATAAAACCGTCGCAACAATCGGAAAGTTATTCATTATCGACACCTAATTGCCACAAGCTGGCAGAGGGGTGCCGGGTGGTCAAGCACAAGTTTATGGGTTTCGGCTTAGATCGAACGTGGGTCTGCATAAAACTATGCGTCCCCCTCCTTAAAATTCAGGAGACCTTTGCTAGCATCTTGCCTGCGGTCCAAATCTAGTTACTACTAACTAGATTGGCGATGAGGGGTTCATATGCAGCCGTTGGATATACTTTGGGTCGGTCTCGGAGGCGGGCTTGGCTCGGTGTTTCGGTGGTGGGTTGGTAAACTGGCTGGCGAAAGCTATCAGGGGAAATTCCCGCTTGGAACATTCTTGATCAACGTGACAGGCGCTTTTGCCATAGGTTTTCTGTCGGTGTTGTTTTCCGTCGAGTGGTATGAGCGATTTGGCGATATCTTGAAAGCTGGCATTCTAACCGGCTTTCTCGGCGGATACACAACATTCAGTTCGATGCAGCTCGATGCAGTGAAGCTGGCGCGGGAGCGATACCAAAGCCTAGCAATCGTGTATCTTTTCGGATCTGTTTTTGCCGGTTTGGCCGCAGCAGCATTCGGTGGCTTGTTAGCAAGCTGGATAGGGTGAGGGTGTCGCGATGATTAATACAATCATATTCGTTTTCGTCGGCGGCGCTGTGGGTGCCATGCTCCGTGAATTTCTAATGTTGGGCGTCCCAAACCTTTCAGACGGCATTCCGATGTCAATCCTCGTCGCTAACGTCGTCGCCTCTTTTCTGCTCGGACTTACGACCAGCCTTTATCAGAAAGGCACGCTCAGCCAAGGCGTCAACACATTGGTAGCGACTGGCATAATGGGCGGGCTTTCGACCTTCTCCAGCTTTGTTTACGGGGCATATGTCCTCATGTCAGGATCGACAGCCGGAATGATGTCAGCGTTGCTCTATTTGGCGCTGAGTATTGTTCTCGGTTATATCGCCGTCGTTCTAGGATTGCGCTTGGGTAATCGTGATTAGGCAATATCGTGCCCAGTGAGGTGAGTTTCCTAAGCGAAGCGGAGTGAAAAATGATTTTGATGTCAACATAAGACAACAGGCATCACCTCGAAACGGCCTTGCCGGTGTATGCCTTCCGGCATTGCTCCTCGCAGAAAGGGCTTCCAGATTATTGCAAATGATTAATCGCTCATGACCACCTTCGAAAAACAAATCGCGATTTTCTCGTTGGCTCCGAGGTCCTTCGCAAATTTCACCAGCTGAGATCCATCGCCGTCATCAGCCATACCGCCCCAGACATCTTTAAACGTCTGCTTGCCGGAGGAGTTGTCAAAGAAAAAATAGCCGGGGTCGGCCACAGGCGTTGAGGCATAAACTACAGTCCAGTCACCCGACTGCATAAAACTGTCAACTTCGACCTTGGCTGGTTTGACCTTTTCTTTGAGGCTTTCAGAGATAAGTTTCGCGTATTCAGTCTTTCGCTCTTTCGTTAGTGCTTGATCTACTCCTGTGCAATCCACTGCTGCGGTAGCCGGGTATATGAACAATGAGCCAGCCAAGACAATTAAAGCGAACCTAGTGATTGTGGACATATTCCGCCCTCCTAAAATTCCTTTAAAGCGAACAGACATGAGCCTAACGCTTGTTAGGTCTGAAGAGCAATTGGAAAACCAAGCCAAAACAAAAAACCCCGGCGATGAGGCCGGGGTCTGGTTTATAAAGGGTATTATAGTTTTCGTCGGTGGTTCATTTAATACCGGATCTCTTTCCAGCCGATAAAAGCTAACACATAAGATAGTGCAGCAAGAATAGCCGCTTCAATTATTAGAAACCAAATCATGATGCGTCTTCAAGCCTGAACTAGGCCGCCTCCTGATTTTTTGCCCTTCATCCATGGAAGCGCGACTTCTGGTTCTTCGAGAATTCCGGTCTTCTTGGCGAAACCTCGAATGGCGCTCTCTACTGCTTCCACTGGTTTGATGCCATCGTGGCTATCGCAGCACGCTTTCCAAGCGGTTTCATAAATGAGGCCACGGTCGTATTCGGGCCATTCATAAAGAAAATCTAAAGCATCCCCGATGCTGGCAATTTCTCGAACAAGGTAAGGGCCGTCCTTCACAAAAACAGGACTGTCAAACAAACGGTCGCTCATCGAAACCTCCATTTGATCGAACGTTAAATGTTGGAATGACGGTTTCGATTTAGTTACCAATCTATCGGTTTCAAGACCTTCACAATCACAATAATCGTAAAACAGAATGGTTCAATGCATTAACGTGGCCGGGCAGCAGCTTGTCGAGCATGGGAAGCACCTCAGAAAGCTGGCTGCGACTTTTCCAGTGTATCGATACGCGCACGAACAAACGCCGGTGTGAGCAAACCATTCATCAGGCGTCTACGGCACCCGTCCAGCACGCGCTCATGCAATCTTCTCAAATCTGAGCCGAACACGGTCGCTAAAAATTTATTGGCCTCCTGCTGTGATGCTGGAACCGCAAAAGGCGTGTTTTCATCTTCGCCGTTTGCTGCGAGTGCATACCCGTTTTTTTTCTTTGCCGGGAAGTCGGGGGAGCTTGCTACAGCGCTTTTTATTTGCGCGCTTCGCTCCCCCTCAACGTCACCCATAACTGGAGAACCGTCGCTCACTTCATAGCCGTTTATTACAGGTAATCCTGTAAGGTATTCCTTAAAGGTAATTGGTGGCATTTTCTGCCCACCTTGGTGGGCATATATTGCCGTCCTTGTCATTTTCAGGGTGGGCAACTTCTGCCACCCTTGCAGGCTCAAGGTGGGCATTATTTGCCATGCTGGATTGCGGCCTATTGCGTACATTCTGATCGGCTTTAATTTCGCGCTGGCGTTCTTCCAATTCCGGAATATGCATCTGAACTCGCTCATGATGCGGGTTGTCGATGCGATAAACCGTGATGCCATTGCTGCGGCCAACCGGAATGAGATAGTTATCCAAGATGAACTTCGGCACTAACACTTCGCCAGTGGTTGCCTATCGGCAATCCCTTACGAGCGTTCGGCGTTGTAAGCGAAGATTCTTGAAGCGTCTTGGACATGTGTTTCCAAAAGTCGTCTAATAACCGTCTAATAAGCAACCGCGCATAGTGACGGTCAACTACGACGTTAAATTATAGATATCCGGAACACAAGAAAAACAAAAAGGGTTCAAACAGGGTAGTGACGGTCAATGGTGAAAAGTGAAATTCTTGACATTCGCCCTCTCACGGCGCAAACAGGGGTTCGATTCCCCTTGGGCGTACCAGAATTCAAAATGCCTTGGGGAGATGTTCTCCTTTCCAGTTGCGAATATTTGCAACTGGGGCGTTGTGGGTGCATAATTGCACCATGAGTGAATCGCACAAGAAACCCGATTATGAGCAGGAATTGAGGCAGGCCGGTATCCGCATCACGCGGCCGCGTCGCATCATCCTCAACATATTGACCGAAACGGAAGATCATCCCGATGCGCTGGAAATTTTTCGGCGTGCGGTTAAAATTGATAATAGCATTTCTCTGTCGACCGTTTATCGGACGATGAAGCTTCTAGAAGAGCTTGGCGCTATCCATCGCCATGCCTTTGCCGGCGGCCCATCGCGCTTTGAGCAGGCAAGCGGTGCACATCACGACCATATTATCGATATGGATTCAGGTGAGGTTGTCGAATTCAGTTCAGAGAAAATTGAAAAACTGCAGGAAGAAATCGCCCGGTCGCTGGGCTATAAGATTGTGCATCACCGTCTCGAACTTTATTGTAAAAAAATTGAAACCTGATGGAACCAAAGTTTTCGATCATCGTTATTGGTTTAGAAGACTGTGATATGCCCCCGCAAATGGTCTTCATCAGCTGACTTCGATCTCCCCGTTCGGAGTTGGTAGCG
The DNA here is from genome assembly GCF_002252445.1 of Brucella thiophenivorans. Classification (GTDB taxonomy): domain Bacteria; phylum Pseudomonadota; class Alphaproteobacteria; order Rhizobiales; family Rhizobiaceae; genus Brucella; species Brucella thiophenivorans. The sequence continues at coordinate 27,956 of NZ_NNRJ01000012.1, read as the reverse complement.
AGAATGCCGCACAGACGCCCCCGTTATGTCGCTGGCGTTCCGCATTTTCAAGTAAAGCCGTTGTGGTCAAAACCATGACGGCTTTTCTTTTATGATTTTGTTTCAACGAAGTAAGATCAGATCATTTCGGAAGTATAAAGACGGATAGTATCGATTTCATTCGTTCAGAAAGAAGCAAGCTCTAACCGTCAAATTGTTCTGCTGGGACGCGCAGGGAATAGACTGCGCCTGCTCCATCAACGCGATATTCCGCCTTACCATTCACGGCTGACGGCACAATGCGCTGCAAAACTGCACTGCCGAAGCGCGGATCGTGCTGAAAGACTTCCGGCATGGCTGGATTTGTCTCTTCCCAGTGAAAGACCAGCTCATCTTCGCCTGTGTCTGTCTGGAGGATTTTTGCAGAAATGATTACGCGTCCATAGGGGATAGACAGCCCCCCAAAGGATGTCGCGTTGATGATCAGCTCATGCAATGCGAGGCCGACATGAAGGGCTGCCCCCGGAAACAGGTAGGGATTATCGCTTTCAACGGTTAGTCGTTCGTCATTGATGTCGATATATTTTTCTATCTGCGAATGAACGAGGTCCAGAAACAATGCACCGTGCCAGTTGGAATCTGTAACCAGATCCTGTGAATGGGACAGCGACTGGATGCGTCCGCGGAACTTGAGAAGAAAATCATCGACAGAATCAGTGAAGCGCGCTGTTTGCGTTGCGATGCTCTGCACAATGGCGAGAAGATTTTTCGAGCGATGGCTGACCTCGCGCAAAAGCGTCTTTAAAACTTGCTCGCGGCGTTTTAGCTCACTTATTTCGAGTGCTGTCGTAACCAGGCCAATGATCTCGCCACTGGAATCACGGTCGCAGTCGATGTGGAAATCGATCCAACGAAGCTTATCGCCATCATTGATGGCGAGTTCAACATTCTGCGCTGTACCTGTATCAATTGCGGTGCGCTTTGCGTGTTCCAGTCTTGACATCGAAGTGGAGAAAATAAAATCGCAATCGTTTCCGCCCGCTTTCCATTTTTCCTGCCAATAGCTTGGAATATTCTCACCCCATGCATAGAGCATATCGAGCGTCTGATAGAGTACGCAGATATTGCTATTGCGCACAGCACCCAGCAATGCGCGTAGACGTGCTGCATCAGGCTCTGTTTCTTTAAGGGGGGATGGGGTTAACGCGGTCATGAATGCCTCAATTACCATGCGTTGTAGATTGAAAATAGCTGGGTGAATGACAAAAACTTGGCTGATAAAAATGAGAATGGACAGACATTGAGCTCAATGGGTTCTGATTATCTTTAATATAAATAATCGCGCCGTTGGCTGAGGCTATACAACGGCGCGACTTTTCACGATATTTGTCCAAGTCAAAAACTTGCGCTTTTATGCCTTGCGGATGGCCGACGCGATGAGAGATATAACGAGTAGCGCAAGGAATACGAAGAATAGTATCTGCGCAATACCCGCTGATGCACCGGCGATACCACCGAAGCCCAGAGCGCCTGCGACCAGAGCAACTACAAGAAATACGAGAGCATAATAAAGCATTGTGGATCTCCTTTTCATTTATTGAAAGGGAAACGCCTGATTGATGCTTTTGGTTCCTTGAATTAGACAACTTGAAGGTCCAGACCGCAAATAAATCGCGCATTTAAGAGCATAATTATCTTTTGACGCCAACGCCCCCGCAACGAATCGTTCTTTGCGAGGGAGTTAATTTGCGCGATGACTTTTGCCTCAGGCTGCTACCTGAGCGGCTTCTTCAAAGAACAGTGCCTGACTAATGAGCGCCTTGACCATGTCCGGGTTGAACGGTTTGGTTACAAGGAAAGTCGGTTCAGGCCGCTCGCCGGTCAAAAGCCGCTCGGGGAAAGCAGTGATGAAGATCACAGGTATCGTACCATCCTGCAAAATTTCGTTAACAGCATCAATGCCGGAGCTTCCGTCCGCGAGCTGAATATCTGCTAGCACCATGCGAGGCTTTTCTTTTTTATAAAGAGCGAGCGCCTCATCTTTCGTGCGTGCAATTCCAACGACTTCGTGGCCTAGGCTTTCAACCATCTGCTCAATGTCCATCGCGATGAGAGGTTCATCTTCGATGATCATGATGCGGGTCGCAACCTGCTTGGAAATTTCCGTTGAAGCCGATGTCAAAACGCGACCAAATTCATGATCGTCAATTTCGAGAATTTCCGCAGCTTCCTTATCGTTGAAGCCTTCAACAGCGACCAGCAAAAACGCTTGTCTGGGCAGAGGCGAAATGTAGGAAAGATTGCGAGCCGCCTGTTTTTCCCACGCAAACTCAGAAGCAAGTTCTGGAATTTCGACAGAGGCCGTTTTGTAAAGATTACAGAACAGGCGATACAGCGCGATCCGGTCGGCTGACGATGGCGGGAAAATGCTGATGTCCGCGATCAGGGCTTCCAATGTCGCTGCCACATAGGCATCGCCTGATGCCTGCGAGCCGGTCAAGGCGCGCGAAAAACGGCGAAGATAGGGAAGGTGCGGCGCAATACGCGTCGATAACGTCATGGTTCTTAGACTCCTCGCTGCCGCGATTTTTGTTTTTTTACATTAGCCATTCGAGCTAACAGTCTCTTGGTAATGCTATAGAACACGGCATAATGGTACTCAAACGTCGCAGATTGAGAAAAGTTCCGTACAAATGAAAAAATGAAGGGAACTTTTTCAGATCAGCTGCATTTAGACTACTGAGTAATAGCATGATGATATTGAAACACGGCTAGATGCCTGGATTGAATAAGAGATGACAGAGAAGAAAAACCCTCAAGCGAACGGGACCGAAGTGCGGTTCGACGGGCGCGTCCGAAGGGACATTTTGGGGCCGAACTGTGAAGTCGGCCTCAAACTCAAGGCGCTTTATACCTCTATACAAGACGAGACAATTCCAGATCGTTTTCTCGATCTATTGGAAAAACTCGATCAGGCTGAACAGGAGAGTACGCGTGAGCACAGCATCGGTTCCGTCGGCTGAGGAGTTGGCGCAATTCAAGCGTGAGCTTCTGGCGTCTCTGCCGAGTTTGCGTGCGTTTGCGGTATCGTTGATCGGCCAGCATGATCGTGCTGACGATCTTGTTCAGGATACGATTATGAAAGCCTGGGCAAAGCAGGAGTCCTTCGAACTGGGGACTAACATTAAGGCTTGGCTGTTCACCATCCTGCGCAATGAATTCTACACCCAGATGCGAAAGCGTGGCCGTGAGGTTCAGGATACGGATGGTGTATTCAGTGAACAACTCGCTGTGCATCCCTCGCAGTATGGCATGCTTGATTTACAAGATTTCAAGGCAGCACTCGAACAATTGCCTGACGATCAGCGTGAAGCAATCATTTTGATCGGTGCATCAGGGTTTGCCTATGAAGAAGCGGCTGAAATTTGCGGATGTGCTGTCGGCACAATAAAAAGCCGGGTCAGTCGCGCGCGTACACGTCTTCAGGAAATACTGCAAATTGAAGGTGATGCAGACTATGGGCCGGATGCAAATTCATCCCGTGCAACACTGAGAAGCTTTGCCTGAAGCTTTCGATTTTTACGCATGTCTTTCATATCAGAGTAGCGGGAGCAGAAGTCAGTCAAGTGGACTGATTTCCCCGCGAATGCGGTTCCGACTTTTGGAACGCACGCTTTCCCACTTGAAGATTACGTTCTATTAATATTTGCTTGTGAGTTCAGTACGAAAGATCCGAGGAGTCTTTTGTGCTGGTTGGAGCGCGTCCTGTTAAATGGAATCGTTGGAACGGCTCTTTCTTTTTCTTTTACGCATTATCCGACGCAAAAAGCCCACGCACTTTTGCTGGATATGCTCTAGTCACTATGAATTATTGTGGATTTACCGTTGTCATCAGCATTTTCAAATCGCCCTCTCAAAACTTCGATGCGCCCGATTGCTTTCATCGTGTCGCTTAGTCTTGTTTTGTTATCGGCCTTGATAACGCTGTTTCTCTCTTATGGGGTCAACAAGCAGGTTGTCGATATTTCGAGAAACTTTGAGCTGCGCGAGCAGGTCAACAGGGTTACGCGCATTGCGTATAATATCGAGATGAGCCGTCGCGGGTATCTTCTCACGCTGGACCAAGACTATCTTAATCGTTACGAGCAGTCGATTGCCAATATTGACGGGACGCTCTCCAACCTTGCCCTCATGACTGAAAATAACCCTCAGCAACATGCGAGGGTGATCGAACTCCAATCATTGGTTGAGCGCGGGCAGAACGATGTTCGTGAAACGCTGAATTTGGCTAAGCAAGGCAAAATTAGCGAAGCGACTGCACAATTGCGCAGTAACGAAGGTAAAAATCTCAGGGATCAGCTGGCGGCAACTGTAGCGCAGTTTGTTGCCACCGAGGGACAAGAACTTGCACAGCGGAACGCCAATATTGATCGAATGCGTTCTTTGTTAACGGCGACCTCTATTGTTGCGCTCGCTTCTGCCGTCATGCTGGGTTTCTTACTGTTTTCGCGTGTTCAACGTTCCGCACGTCTGCTGTTTGAGGGGCAGTCGGCATTGTTATCGCAGAAAGAGCTTCTGGAACATCGTGTGCAGGAGCGTACTGCTGAACTGGAAAATGAACGAGCTATCGCTGAACGGGAACGCAATCGTGTTGAGATACTTTTACAGGATTCCAATCACCGCATCGGCAATTCGCTGGCCACTGTTTCTTCGCTGCTGGGATTGCAATTGAGACAGACGCGTAGCGAAGAAGCGCGCGCGGCCCTAACTGCGGCGCGGGATCGCGTACAAACAGTTTCAACAGCACATCGCAGGCTGCGTCTCGGCGAGGATATGGAATCGACGCGCATTGACGAATTTCTGGAGACGGTCATTGAGGATATTCGCGAGGGAATCGCTGATGAACGCCAAATTATTTTTAAAACAGATTTTGAGCCGCTCGATCTCAAATCACGCGATGTCACGACAATCGGTATTATTTTAGGCGAACTCATCACCAATGCGATTAAGCATGCTTTCAAGGGTCGGCAGGGCGGCGAGATTTCTGTCAGCTTCAAAACCGACCATGAAAGCGGAAAGCCAGCACTGATTGTGGAAGATAACGGTATTGGCTGGCAGGGGAATGATACAGATAGCACCAAAGAGCAGAATGGCTTGGGTACACTGGTTGTCGAGCAGCTTTGCATGCAGTTTGGTGAAAAGCCAGTCTATGCAACATGTGCGGATGGTTCCGGCACGCGGGTGATCGTTCGCCTGTCGTCACTGGCACATGCGGATGTCGATCAGGAAAGCCAGGCTTAGCAATTTATAACAGCCCCCAACGTTCTATCGGGAGCTGCCAGTACCGTTTGATCAACGTTTTTTCTTGTCTGAAAGCAGGCTTACAAGCGCAATACCTGCCAGTGGCAATGCAACTGCAAGAATCGGACGTTTCAGAATAGAAGGAACCGTTGCGATTGCAGCCGTTGCCATCAATGCCGATTTATCAGCCGCTATGCGCTGTTTGCGTTTTTTTTCTTCTGCTGCCGCCTGAATTTTCAAAACGGCAAGAATAAGCAGCGCAATGATGAGCGAAAGCCCCGCAAGGATAAGCGCCGCAATCGGGCCACCATAATTTTCGGCCAAAGCGAGGAAAGCTGCGACGCAAAGAAATACAACGGCAATCAGACCGAAGACCGCGATTATCGCTCCAAAGATTGCTGCACGTTTGGCTCGACCGGTGAGGAGCTTAAGCTCATCACCAGCAAGGGATGCAACGACTGGCGCCAGAAGTTTCAGCATGGCGCGTATCAGCGGCGCGAGAGAAGGGCTAGCAGATAGCCAACGCCAACTGCTGTGGCGAGCGAAGCAATCGGTCGGGCACGAACAGTTTCAGTCAACTGGGCCTCGACGTCCTGGGCCTTGTTCTTCAGATCGTCGACAACGTCTTCGCCCTGAATATAAGCGCTTCTATAGGTTTCTTTGGCCGTCCGCTTTGCGTCGCGGACGCTCTGGGATCCGAGATTTGCGAGCGTTGCAGCGATCGCGGCAATGTCTTCTTTAAGTTGTTCGACCTGAGACTGAAGATCGTCGGTTGTCGAATCCGTCAACGCTTCTTCGATCTTTTCCTCGATCTTGGTCGTATTGGTTGCTCCGCGCGCCATTTCAGGCCTCCTGTTCGATAACTGGTCTGCAACACGTGTTGCTCGACCGGGATAACGTTGTTGAGGCCCAATGGTTGCATGCTAAGGCGTAAGTCAGCAACTCAATCCATGACTATCTGCAAGTCATGGTAAATATCGGTGGAATCACCTGTGGCAGACGCGCTTAGCCTTAAGCGAAAAAGAGATAGCCTGCACAAACAACAATTAAAAAAGCCAGTCCGCCGTAATAGGATGGCTTTAAAGATTGGGCCTGTATAGGCAATGGATCGTCGTTACCAGCCATAGCCATACGAGCAGCGTTTTCAAGCGCCTGAATGTCTTTAAGCATCATGAGCGTTTCCTCCCGAATTCCCTGCAGTCCTTCGCGATATGTAGGAATGCTTGGGCTGTCCATTCCAGCATATCACGCCTGATTTGAAGGTTTTATGCAAGTGTCAACCGGATAAGCGATTGCGTGATTATTGGTTCCTCCTTTTTTGCGATTTTTTTGTTGGGGCTTAAAAATAGCTGCATTTTCAAAACATGACTTGCATCATCATGTTAATGAGAGTTAAGAAAAGGCCTCAAGCGGCGTGGCAGTCTGCATGATCAACCTGTCATGCGCGCTCGGACCTGAACAATCAAAAGGCGATCAAAATGACTGGTTTCTGGCGAAAGGGCTTCATGGCCGCAGCAATGGGCATGGGGCTGCTGGCATTTGCGGGTTCTGCATCTGCACAGGAGGCAACTCCGCCTGCGACCAATAATCCGGCTGCAACAAGCCCATTGCCAGCTCCTCCTGCGCCTGCTGTAAGCGAGCCAGCCGCGACTAGTCCGGCACCGGCAGCACAGCCTGTCGAGCAGCCAACCGCTGAACCTGTCATAGCTGAGCCCGTGATCGCGACCGAGGCAACGCCTGCTTTTGTCTTGCCGCATGACCTTTCACCATGGGGCATGTTCATGGCTGCCGACTGGGTGGTGAAAGGCGTGATGATTGGTCTTGCTATCGCATCGCTTTTAACCTGGACAATCTGGATTGCGAAATCGCTTGAACTGGCGGGCGCACGCAGCCGCGCCAAGCGCGCATTGAAGGTCATCGGTCATTCGGCGACATTGTCCGAAGCCGTCCGTTCTCTTGAGGGTGCAAAGGGGCCAGCCTCTATTCTGGTGCGCGCTGCCGAAGATGAAGTTCGCCTGTCCGGTCCTGCATTGGCGCGTGCCGGTGGCGAAGGGCTTAAGGAACGTGTCACTTCGCGACTGTCGCGCATTGAAGCAAAAGCTGGGCGCCGCCTTTCAAAAGGTACCGGCATTCTCGCAACCATTGGTTCGGTTGCGCCCTTTGTCGGTCTGTTCGGCACCGTGTGGGGCATCATGAATTCATTTATCGGCATCAGTCAGGCACAGACGACCAACCTTGCCGTCGTTGCTCCCGGTATTGCGGAAGCGCTGCTTGCCACGGCGATCGGCCTCGTCGCCGCTATTCCTGCGGTAGTGATTTATAACGTTTTTGCCCGTGCGATCACTGGCTATCGTTCGCTGCTTGCCGATGCTTCGGCAGGTGTTGAGCGTCTTGTGAGCCGTGATCTCGACTTTAGAACAGCCGGCGTGCGTGAAGGCGCGCTGCACGCAGCGGAGTAGTATCATGGCTGGCAAAGTTCGCGAAGGCGGTGGAGACGATCTGGAACTGAACCACGAAATCAACGTGACGCCGTTCATCGACGTTATGCTGGTTCTGCTGATCATCTTCATGGTTGCAGCACCGCTCGCAACCGTTGATATCAATGTGGATCTGCCTGCGTCGAGTGCAACGCCTGCGCCGCGCCCGGATAAACCGATCTATGTGACGCTTAAGGAAGACCTCTCGATTAACGTTGGTAACGACGTGGTTGCGCGCGAAGGGCTTGGCCCGAAGCTTGACGGTGTATCCGAGCAGAACAAGGACGCGCGCGTGTTTCTGCGTGCTGACAAGGCTGTTGGCTATGGCGAATTGATGCGTGTAATGAACCTGCTGCGTGAAGCGGGTTATCTCAAGATTGCGCTGGTTGGTCTTGAAACAGTGGGTGCCGCTCCTGCTGCTGATGGTTCAGTGCCCGCATCGACACTAGGGCCAGAATCGGCACCGGCTGGTCAGGGAGCTGAATAAATGGACAGACTGCCGCCCGAACATCCCCCAATTAAAAATGTGGCATCGATGGATAGCCATCATCATTCCTTTTGGCATGATGCAGGGCGTTGGATCGGTGCGGGGATTATTGTCTTAAGTGTACATGCCGCGGGTGCTTATGCGGTGAGCCTGAATCAGGACGAAGATCAGCCGGATGGCGCGCAAGTTGCCGCGATGGTGGTGGAGTTTGCGCCTGAGCCGGAAGCTCCGATGGAAGAAATGGTCTCTGAAGCACCACAGCAGGAGACGGCTGCAGAGCCTGTTGAAGAGCCTCAACCGGAACCTGTTGTGGAAGAAATCAAGGAACCAGAACCGGAACCTGAGCCTGAAGTTATCGAAGAACCGGAAGAAGTCATTCCTGATATTGTCGAAGCACCGAAGCCAGAAGTTGCAGTCCCTGCTCCTGTTGAAAAGCCAGAGCCAAAGATTGAGAAGCCTAAGGAAAAGAAGCCGAAGGTAGAAAAGCCAAAGCCGGTCAAGAAAGTCGAAAAGCCGAAGCCTAAGAAGGCGGAAAAGGCTCCCGAAACGCGTGAGGCGAGTGCGCCACGTATGGATGTGGATTCGGGTTCCAAGGCTGTTGCTAATCGCCGTGGCGATAACAATGCCTCTGCTGGTGTCAGTTCCAATAAGTGGCAATCCAAGCTTTATTCGCATCTGCTGCGTCGAACGCGTTCTTTGCAGCGTCAGGCTGGCAGAGGCGTCAAAGGAACCGCACAGGTTGCGTTTGTTGTTGATCAGTCGGGAAATATTCTCTCGGTGAAACTGGCACGCTCATCGGGCAACCCGACTGTTGATGAATTAGCAGTACAGGCCACACGCAATTCTTCGCCTGTGCCTGCTCCTCCAGCAGCGATTGCTAAGCCGCGTATGCCGATCACGGTGCCAATCCAGTTCAAATAGGCGTCGACAATTGATCGAAATAATAAAACCGACCCGTGAAAACGGGTCGGCTTTTTTTGATGTGCGATTTTTTTATTCCGATGAAAGCGCAACGGCGGGAAGCAGCCGTGAAGCTTTGCGGGCTGGCAGGAAGCCAAATACAAGACCAGTGGCAAAGGCACAGGCAAAAGCCAGCAGAACCGGGCCTGCACTATAGCCGATTGTCAATCCGGCCAGACCTGCAAGAGTTGCAGCGCCCAAACCGACAACCACGCCGATAGCACCACCGATTGCCGAGACGGTCAGAGCTTCGGTGATGAATTGCAGAAGAATATCACGTCGGCGTGCACCCGTTGCCATACGAACACCAATCTCGCGTGTGCGTTCGGTGACGCTCACAAGCATGATATTCATCACGCCAATGCCGCCAACCAGAAGTGAGATTGCTGCAACCGACCCGAGAAACACCGTTAGCGTCGAGCCCATGGCCGCAGCATCGTCGCGAATGGACGACATGTTGTTGATCATCGTATCGCGCTGCTTGTGTCGCTGGTCGAGCAAGTCCTGAATCTGATCCTGTGTGGTGTTGATAAGATCCGAATCCTTCACCTGAACCGTGATGGTGCGGACATATTTCTGGCCGAACAGTCGCAGATTGCCCGTTGAAAGCGGCACGATTACAACATCGTCTTGATCAGAGCCGCCAAAGCCTGCACCTTTCGTCTCCATCGTGCCGATCACCTGAAACGGAATTTTCTGGATCAGAATATATTGTCCAATCGGATTTGACCCATCTGGAAACAGCGTTTTTTCGATTGTTTTTCCAATGACTGCAACAGGCGCATAGCTGTCCATGTCATAGTCTGTAATGAAATCGCCGCTTTCGATTTTCCAGGATTTTGCCGTCGAGAAAGCGGGAACCGTTCCATTGGCCTGCGACTGATAATCGACATTTCCACGTCTTAGCGTCACGCTGCCCGTCACTTCCGGCACCGCAGATTTTACATTGGGTAATTGGAGGATAGCATCTGCATCTTCGGGGATAAGTGTTGCTACAGAGCCTGAACCGCGGAAGCCCGGCATGGATGGCCGGATGAGTATGAGATCTGTGCCCATCGCATTGATACGATCAAGGATCGAATTCTGTGCGCCGGTGCCAATCGCAAGCATGGTGACGACCGAACTCACACCAATGATGATGCCGAGCAAAGTCAGCACTGTGCGGAAGATATTGGCGCGCAAGGCACGCATTGCCATTTTCACCGCTTCTGAAATATCGGCCATGCCTGCGGCATTATTTGCCGTTATTTGTTGCAGCTGCTGGGGCGCATCGCTATCCGGCATTTCACGCGTTACCGTGTCGGACAGGATTTGGCCGTCGCGAATCTCGATCAGCCGGTCCGCGCGTTCTGCAACTTCGCGGGCATGGGTAATGACGATGATCGTATGGCCCTGTTCATGCATGGAGCGCAGCAGCGCCATGACGTCTTCGCCGCTCTGGCTATCGAGCGCGCCTGTCGGCTCATCTGCCAGAATAATGCGTCCGCCATTCATCAGCGCGCGGGCAATCGAGACGCGCTGCTGCTGACCACCGGAAAGTTGGTTGGGGCGATGATCCAGCCGATCGCCAAGTTTAAGCGAATTCAGAAGCTCGGCAGCACGCTCATGGCGTTCGGCTGCGGGCACCCCGGCATAGATCGCCGGAACTTCGACATTTTCCTGCGCGGTCGAAGTGGCAATGAGATTATAGCTCTGAAACACGAAGCCGAAAGTCCGGCGGCGCAGAGCGGCCAGTTCATCGGCATCCAGTGTCGATACATCTTCGCCGTCCAACCAATATTCGCCGCCGCTCGGACTGTCTAGGCAGCCTAGAATATTCATGAGCGTCGATTTGCCTGAACCGGAAGCACCTTTGATGGCGACAAACTCACCGGCGCGAATATCCAGCGTAATGCCATGCAGTACTTCGACCGCAAGGTCGCCATTGTGATAGGTCTTGCGAATATCCTGCAATCGGATGAGCGGCGTGTCGTTCATGACTGGTTCCATCAGAAGAACATGCCGCCGGGCCTGCGACCGCGCTGACCTGAGCCTGCGGTATCCGATGCTGAGGTGACGACGACCTTGTCGCCTTGTTCAAGGCCGCTTTTGATTTCGGCCTGTACGCGGTTGCGAACACCGACTTCAACGCTGCGCTCTGCCACCGAACCGTTCTGATCGACAACCTGAACCGTTGTTTGCTGCTTTTCTGAACCTTCGCGCTTTGTATGAAGCGCTGCGGTTGGGACAATCAGCACATTATCGGCCTGATCAATGACGAAATAGACCTGTGCGCTCATATTAATCATCAGTTCGCCGGTTGGGTTTGGAACATCGAACAGCGCATAATAAAGAACGACATTGTTGTCGGTCTGTGGTGTCGGCTTGATCTGGCGCAATGTGCCGGTGAAGCGCTTGTCGGGCTGACCAAGCAGCGTGAAATAGACCGGCATGCCGGGCGTGAGCTTGCTGATGTCGGCTTCTGAAACCTGTGCTTCAACGGTCATGACCTGAAGGTCCGCAACGGTGACAACTGTTGGCGCACTTTGAACTGCGTTGAGCGTTTCGCCTTCCTTGGCCGCCTGATCAACGACCGTGCCAACCATGGGGCTGTATATCTTGGTGTAGCCGAGATCGACTTTGTCGCTCGAAAGCTGTGCTTCTTGCTGGCGGATTTGCGCGTTTAAGGCTTTTACGTCTGCGTCGGCCATGGCAAGGTCTGCATCGGCCTGATCGATTGTCGATTGCGATGCGTTGCGCGTGGCGAGCAAAGTACGCTGGCGGGCCGCGTTGGATTTTTTCAGTGTTAGCTGTGCCTGCTTGTTTAACAATTGCGCTTTGAGATTATCGAGTTGAGCGCTCGCGATTTCCACTTTCTTTTCGAAAGGGGAGGGGTCGATTTCCGCAATCAGATCGTTCTGTTTAACCTGATCGCCAACCTCGACCTTGACAGTTTTTAGCTGGCCTGAAACCTGTGCGCCGACATTGATGCTGCGCAGTGCGCTCAATTTGCCAACGGCAGTGATGGAGTTTTCGATATTCCCGCGTTCCACGGTTTCAGCCAGATAAGCGCTTTGCTGGCTGCCGGTATCGCGGGTGCTTAGAAAGTACCAGCCAGCGCCTAGCATGATCACAGCGAGTGGCACCAAAACCCAAAGACGGCTGCGAGCGCGTTTCGAGCGCTTTGCCTTTGAAGCTGTGGCAAGTGAATCGTTGGATTTGAGCACCCTGCAACCCCTGAAAATCAATATCAAAACAGTCTTGAATGGTTATCTATGTCTCCCTACTCCAGAATTCATCTTAAATATTTGTCATGCGCCCAATAGTCCTAAAGGCCGTGGTTAATATCCAGACATTGAAGACAAAAGAAAAGCCGGGTTTGCCCCGGCTTTTTGTCATCATCACTGTGTCGAACTGATCAGGCCGTTCCGGTTGAACCGAAGCCGCCTGCGCCGCGTTTGGTTTCGCTGATCTCGGTGCGCTCTTCGATTTTCGGCTGAACGACCGGAGCAAAGACGGCCTGTGCGATGCGCATACCGCGTTCAATGCGGAAATCATCGTCGCCAAGATTAACCAGCAGCACTTTCACTTCGCCGCGATAATCTGAATCGATTGTTCCTGGCGTATTGAGGCAGGTGATGCCATGCTTGAAGGCGAGGCCCGAGCGTGGGCGGATTTGCACTTCGTAGCCTTCGGGGATTTCGAAGATGAGGCCAGTTGGAACCAAAGTGCGGCGGCCCGGCAAAAGTACGATCTGACGATCTTCGGCAACAGCGGCACGAAGATCCATGCCAGCAGAGCCAGATGTTTCATAAGCTGGGAGTTCAAGGCCTTCTGCATGTTCGAGGCGAATAATGCCGAGCGTTGGTACGGTCATGACGGAGCCTTTCGTGCGAAAAGTTAGAGCGTTTCCTGTTTTGATTGCATCATAAGAAACGCTCTAATTATTTGTTTTCCGCATTATCCTATGCAAAAGGCTCACGCACTTTTGCTGGAAATGCTAATTTGGCGATGCTCATACGTGAAATTGCATCAAAGGTGTACAGCCTATTTGACGTTTTGCAATGATAGTGCTGCACAGGGTCATGCTTTTACACCATGAGATGCACTCTGAACGGTAGTTCAACCGCGATCCAGTGGGACGGCGGTGGTTTCTTTGATTTCTTCCATCACGAAAGAAGCGGATACATCCGACAGCGGCACGCTTGCAATGAGCCGCTGATAGAGCCGGTCATAGGCTTTGACATCGGCGACACGTGCTTTGAGAACATAGTCAAGATCTCCGGTCATGCGATAAACGCCGACGATTTCTGGAAAGCGTGCCATGGCCGAGCGAAACTTACCGAGCCAGTCCGGATCATGGCTTGATGTGCGCACCAAAATGAAAACGGAGAGGCCGCAGCCTGCCACCTCTGCGTCTACTAGTGCCACGCGTGCCTTGATGATCCCATCATCTTCCATGCGCTTGACGCGTCGCCAGCAGGCATTGCGCGAAAGGTGCACACGCTCGGACAAAGAATCAACTGACAAAGTGCCGTCAATTTGCAGCTCACCCAAGATTTTGCGATCAATTTCATCCAATGAGAGTTTCATGTTGGGATGATTGTCTCATAAAATCTCATTTTTCAAGGACAAATTGAGATTTCATCTCACGTGGCTTTGCTAAAATGATTTTCCAGTAAGGCGCTTTGGTGCCTCAAAAACGGGAACAAATTACTCATTGACGGGAGTATTTCCAATGACAACACGTATTACGCGCCTTTTTACCGAGCACCCTGAATCGGTCGATGAAACCTATTTTCAGCATATGGCCTTTGCGGGTCGTTTTTCATTCAAGCTTTTTGGTGCGGCTTTTGCAGCGCTGATCCATGCAATTTTGCCATTTTTGTTCGAGAAGACTGCGAGCACAGTCGTTCGCCAGCTTTATGAGCGGACGCACAACCGGGGCCGGTAATTTCCGGATCAAATATGTGTCGATGGGCAGCCTATCTCGGACCTGAGACTTATCTGGAAGACATTATTTCGTCTCCCTGTCATTCGCTCGTGGCGCAAAGCCACGATGCGCATGAAGCCAAAACCCGCACCAATGGCGATGGTTTTGGTGTTGCCTGGTATGGCGATCGCGGCGAGCCGGGGCTTTATCGGGATATTCTGCCGGCTTGGTCGGATCAGAATTTGCGCAGTCTGGCGCGGCAGATCAGGTCGCGCCTTTTTCTTGCGCATGTGCGGGCTTCAACCGGCGGGTTGACCAGTCGCTCCAATTGCCATCCCTTCGTTTCAGGTCGCTGGAGCTTCATGCATAACGGACAGATCGGCAATTTCGACCGCTTGCGCCGCAGGCTTGAAAGCCATCTGAGCGACGCGGTCTATGCGCAGAAACATGGTGCAACGGATTCGGAACTGATCTTTCTTCTGATGCTGGAATTTGGCCTTGATAGTGATCCTGTTCTGGCCATGAAGCGCATGGTTTCGACAATCGTGGAAGATGCCGTGTGTGTTGGCGTGCCGCCATTCTTGCGCCTGACGGCAGCCTTCTCCGACGGCAATCAGCTTTACGCGATACGCTATGCAACCGATGCTTTTGCGCCCACACTTTATACGGCAACGCTCGGCAGCGCTTCTGGCATTTGCGTGGTTTCGGAGCCGCTTGATGGGGAGGTCGCAAACTGGATGTCCGTCCCGGCAAACAGTTTTGTTACTGTTTCCAGGCAGGGGCGCATTGCCATTGATGTTTTTGATGGGCCAGTTTCGCTGCCACAAGATGCGGTGGCAGTTTAAGCACTGCCGATCAATATACCGACTGCCAGAACCAGTGCGCCGCCGAACACGACCTGAAGGGCTGCCCGGAAAAATGGCGTTTCCATATAGCGGTTCTGTATGAAGGCGATAGCCCATAATTCGAAAAAGACGAGAATCGCTGCAATGCTTGTCGCGGTCCAGAAGTCCTTGATCAGATAAGGCAGCGTATGGCCGAGACCACCCAGCGTTGTCATCACGCCACAAGAAATGCCGCGTTTGATTGGTGAGCCGCGGCCTGACAATTTACCATCATCATGCACAGCTTCCGTAAAGCCCATTGAAATACCGGCGCCCACTGACGCGGATAGACCCACCAGAAAGGTCTGCCACGTATCCTGCGTCGCAAAGGCGGCTGCGAAAATGGGCGCAAGTGTAGAGACGGAGCCATCCATAAGTCCGGCGAGTCCTGGCTGCACATAGGTCAGGATAAACTGCTTGCGTTCGAGTGTCCGTTCGCCGTCCTGAACATCATGAGGTGTTAATTCATCTTCTAGTAATTCGGCTGTCGCTTCGTGCTTCTTTTCCTGCTGCGCCAGATCGCCAAGAAGCTTGCGGGTTTGTGCATCGGTGACGTGTTTTGATGCTTCGATATAAAAACGATAGGCTTGCTCTTCCATTTGCGTTGCAGCCTCGCGCACTTTGTCGATACCGAGCGGGCGCACGAGCCAGTCAGGCTTGCGCTCAAAATATCCGCTGACATGTTCGCGCCGGATCAGCGGAATATGGTCGCCAAAGCGTGTGCGGTAGCGTTCGATCAGCGCGTCGCGATGCTCGTGTTCTTCCGCTGCCATTTGTTCAAATATTTTTGCTGATTGCGGAAACTCGTCACGCAGCCCATCCGCATAGGCAAGATAGATGCGTGCATCATCTTCTTCGGATGAAATAGCGAGTGCTAGAATTTCCTGTTCTGATAGTGAATTGAAAGGTTTACGATGATTGAGAAAAAAACGGCTCAGCATTCTTAAAAATCCATAATTTAGAATAGTTCTAAAATAGACATAATTAGCCTAAAGTCAAGCCTTGCGGCGGCGGTGCAATTGGCGCATTAAGCCTCGGCCCAATGAAAAGGCTTCATTTCAGGATACCCGATCAAAAGAGAACGAATCGATGGCATCGACAAACTCCCAAACAAGCACCAACTCCCGACCGCTAAACCGGCAGGATTTCCGCACCCTTGGCCTTTCGGCATTGGGTGGCGCGCTGGAGTTTTATGATTTCATCATTTTCGTGTTTTTTGCGAGCGTTATCGGTCATCTGTTTTTTCCGCCCGACATGCCGGAGTGGCTGGTGCTGATCCAGACTTTTGGCATTTTCGCAGCCGGCTATCTGGTGCGTCCAATTGGCGGAATTGTGCTGGCGCATTTTGGCGACAAGTTTGGTCGCAAGCGCGTCTTCGCGTTCTCGGTGTTTTTAATGTCGATTTCGACGCTGGCCATGGCTTGTCTCCCGACATACGCGACGCTCGGAATCGGTGCACCGATCCTTCTTATTATTTTTCGCATGTTGCAGGGTGCTGCCATTGGCGGTGAAGTGCCCGGTGCATGGACATTTGTGGCGGAGCATGTGCCTGCAAATCGTGTCGGCATGGCTTGCGGCTTCCTTTGCTCGGGCCTCACACTAGGCATCATGATAGGCTCACTGATTGCGACCGCTATCAATTGGATTTTCACACCGGAAGATGTGGCAGCCTATGCATGGCGCATTCCTTTCTTCATTGGCGGTATTTTTGGCCTGTTTGCGGTTTATCTGCGCCGCTGGCTCTCGGAAACGCCAGTTTTCACCGAGATGAAGAACAGCCACCTGCTAAAAGACAAGTTGCCGCTGGGTACGGTTCTGCGCGAACATATGCATGGGGTTATTATTTCGATGCTGCTGACCTGGATCTTGTCGGCGGGCATCGTTGTGACTACGCTGATGACCGCCACGTTCCTGCAAAAGCTTTATGGCTATACGCCACTCCAATCACTGGCGGCGACAAGCTTTGGCACATTGTTCTTGATGTTTGGTACGGTCAGCGCCGGCGCAATTGTGGATCGCATTGGTAGCGGTCGGTTCTTTGCCGCAGCAGGCATTTTCTTTGGTGTTGCGACCTTTGTATTCTATACCTATGCGGCGGTTTCGCTGCCTGTCCTCTTTGCGCTTTATGCGGTTATGGGGCTTTCGGTCGGCATGGTCGGTGCCGTTCCTTATGTTATGGTGCGCGCGTTTCCGGCACCGGTGCGCTTTTCGGGCCTGTCGTTCTCCTACAATGTTTCCTATGCGATTTTTGGCGGTCTGACGCCAATCCTTGTGACGTCATTTTTGGCTATCAACCCAATGGCGCATGCTTGGTATCTGGTGTTCATAGCCGTACTGACCTCGGCACTTGGCTTCTATCTGATGGCTCGCGGCGATCAGGTCGAAGGGGCGATCGGCCTTGGTGAACTGCCTGCTGGAAGTACTGTTTCGCAGACAAGTTAAGAAAATAAGGCCGCGAAAGCGGCCTTATTCTTATATATTCAAAGAATTTTCTGCATGAAGATCAGATCAAGCCAGCGGCCGAATTTTTGGCCGACCTGTTTGAGTGTGCCGCATTGCTCAAAGCCCTGCGATTTGTGGAGCGCGATGGATGCGGTGTTGCCTGCTTCAATACCCGCCACCAGCACATGGACTTTACGCTCGCGTGCTTCTTCCACAAGCTCTGCCAGAAGTGCGCGTCCGATACCGCCGCCGCGTGCATCGCTTGCCACATAAACAGAGAGTTCCGATGAGTGGCGGAAACCTTCAAACGGGCGGAATGGGCCATAACTCGCATAGCCGACGACCTGTTCCTCACGTTCGGCCACCAGAACCGGAAAGCCGTCACGGTTGCGGGCTTTGAGCCATTCGCGACGGTTTTCCAGATCGACGAGCGTTTCGTTCCAGATCGCAAGCGTGTTCTCGACTGCATCATTATAGATCGCAAGCAGAGCAGGGAGGTCAGCTTCGTTGGCAAAGCGGATGGTGAGGGTCATTTCAGAGGCCTTTATAGAAAAGTGTGGTCGCGCAGGGGCTCCCGTCAGGATAAAGCGCATAATTCGGGATAACGCCGACCCGTTCCCAGCCAAGATGGGTATAGATTGCTTCCGCCGGACTGCCGGTAGCAGTGTCGAGGCAGATCAGTGTCTTGCGTTTGTTACGTGCTTCTTCTTCAACGGCTTCCATCAGTTTGCGCGCAAGACCAAGGCCGCGCGCCTTGCGATGGATCAGCAGTTTTTTAAGATCTGCACGATGCGGCTGATTGGGCATTTGAGCAAGACCAAGCTGAGCCGTACCGACGATTTCGCCGTTATGTTCTGCAACCAGAAGGGCCGTATCGCCTCGCTCTACTTCATTAAAGACGCGGTTCCAGTAGGGGATGAAGCCCTGCCATTCACATGGCGCCATGAAACCAACTGACGCGCCATCATTAACGCAATCGGTCAGGATTTCTGCCAGTGGGAGAAGCGAGGAGCCAGCGTCTTCGTAGTTAAGGACACGAATCATATTGTACTTTCAGAGACTGCTGCGGCGCTCGAGCACGATTGCATAACGTGCGGTCGAGGTGCCGGGATTATGAAAGGTAATGCCTTCAACGAGCGGCATATAAAGACAGTCGCCGGTATGAAGCTGATAGGTGGTTGCTCCAACGGTGATTTCCATCTGCCCATTCAGGAGCCACAAATGCTGTGTGATGCCTGCATTGGCCGCCTGTGGTGCGAAAGCCACTCTGGCGCCTGCGGGAAATTCGACCTCGATCATGTCGATATTCGACCCCATTGCCGGTGGTGAAACAGACCGCCGGATATAGCCCGTATCCGGATCACGCCAGACTGGTTGGCGATCATGCGTGAGCAAGGGAGAGGCGGGGGCTTCCGCATCGGCAAAGAAGGCTGAGAGCGATGTGCCGAGCGCTGCACAAATGCGCGCCAGAAGCTGTGCGGTCGGGCTGGTTTCGCCACGCTCGATCCGCGAGATCATGGCGCGGCTGACACCTGACGCGTCACCAAGCGCATCCAGCGTCATACCTTGCGCAAGGCGCAGGCGGCGCAGATTTTCGCCAATGGCGTTGTCGAGATGCTCATTCATGTTTTCCATTATCTTAGAATTAATATCTATTATAATGGAGTCAAGCTATTTCGAAAACAGAAACGGCGGGATTTCTCCCGCCGCATTCTTTCTGTCCGAATAATTCCTGATTAACTCTGAGCTTTTAGCTCCAAACGGCGGCGATGCAGGACTGGCTCGGTATAGCCGTTTGGCTGTTCGCGGCCCTTGAAGACCAGATCGCAAGCGGCCTGGAAAGCAATCGACTTGTCAAAATTTGCGGCCATCGGGCGATAAAGCGGATCGCCCTTATTCTGCTTGTCCACGACGGCTGCCATGCGCTTGAGGGTTTCCATAACCTGATCTTGTGTCACCACGCCATGATAGAGCCAGTTCGCAATGTGCTGTGCTGAAATGCGCAGTGTTGCGCGATCTTCCATCAGGCCGACATTATTGATGTCCGGCACTTTCGAGCAGCCAACGCCCTGATCAACCCAGCGCACGACATAGCCGAGGATGCCCTGTGCATTGTTGTCGATCTCGTGCTGGATGTCTTCCGGTGTCCAGTTTGGACGGCTGGCTACCGGCACCGAGAGAATATCGTCGAGCTTTGCACGCGGGCGACTTTTCAGCTTATCCTGAACCGCAGCTACATCAACCTGATGATAATGAGTTGCGTGAAGTGTTGCAGCGGTTGGCGATGGCACCCAGGCAGTGTTCGCACCAGCCTGCGGATGCGCGATTTTCTGTTCCAGCATCGCAGCCATCAGGTCCGGCATGGCCCACATGCCCTTGCCGATCTGCGCATGGCCGGAAAGACCGCATTCAAGACCGATATCGACATTCCACTGTTCATAAGCGCCGATCCATGAAGCCTGCTTCATGTCGCCCTTGCGGATCATCGGGCCAGCTTCCATCGAAGTATGGATTTCGTCGCCGGTGCGATCAAGGAAGCCGGTATTGATGAACACGACGCGTTCCTTGGCAGCGCGGATCGCTTCCTTGAGGTTAACCGTGGTGCGGCGTTCTTCATCCATGATGCCGATTTTCAGCGTGTTCGGCTTCATGCCGAGCAGCTCTTCGGTGCGGGTGAAGATTTCATTGGCGAATGCCACTTCTTCCGGCCCGTGCATCTTTGGCTTGACGATATAGACCGAGCCTTCGCGCGAATTCATGTGGCGACCATTTGGGCCAATATCATGCAGCGCAATCAGGCTGGTGAAAGCTGCATCCATGATACCTTCCGGTACTTCATGGCCGTCGGCATCAATGATCGCTGGATTGGTCATCAGGTGGCCGACATTACGAATGAGCATCAGCGAACGGCCCTTGAGGCTAAGGTCCGAGCCATCGGGCGCTTTGTAGCTTCTGTCGCCATTGAGGCGGCGCGTCATCTGCTTGCCGCCCTTCTCAAATGTGTCTGCGAGCTTGCCATTCATCAGGCCGAGCCAGTTGCGGTAGACGGCAATCTTGTCTTCCGCGTCGACTGCTGCAATCGAATCCTCGCAATCCTGAATCGTGCTGATGGCCGATTCCAGAACCATGTCTGCGATATGCGCCGGGTCGGTCTTGCCGATCGGGCTGTCCGCATTGATCACGATATCAACATGCATGTTGTTCTTGGCCAGCAGCACATTGGTTGGTGCGCTCTCACCGCCATTATATCCCTTGAACTGGCTTTCATCTTTCAAGCTGCTAGCAAAGCCGTCGGTCAGTGTGATGGCCAACTTGCCGTCCTTGACGGAAAGGCCTGACACATCAGCCCATTTGCCGGAAGTCAGTGGTGCGCTTTCGTCGAGAAAATTCTTGGCCCATGCGATAACTTTTTTGCCGCGCTTTGGGTTGTAGCTTTTGCCTTTTTCCGCACCATCATCTTCAGAGATAGCATCGGTGCCGTAAAGCGCATCATAGAGCGAACCCCAGCGTGCATTGGCGGCATTGAGCGCATAGCGGGCATTCATGACCGGAACGACGAGCTGTGGTCCTGCAATATGCATGATTTCCGGATCGACATTGGCTGTTGAGACCTTGAATTCTCCGCCTTCCGGCAGCAGATATCCGATTTCTTTTAGGAACTGCTGATAATCAGCCTGCGAATAGCCTTTGTCGCGATTGTCTTTGTACCAGGCATCGATCTTGGCCTGCAGATCGTCGCGCTTTTTCAGGAGTGCACGGTTTTTGGGTGCCAGATCATGGATGATGGCGGCAAAGCCCTGCCAGAACTTCGTGGGTTCAACGCCAGTGCCGGGTGTAGCCTCGTTTGCCAGAAATTCAACCAGTTCAGGGGCAACGCGCAAGCCTTCAATCTCAACGTAATTCTTCATGGCTCCGGCTCCTTTAAAAATAAAATACCGCCAGCATTTTTCAACGCCAGCTATCATGCTGTCTTTGAACCGCTTTCTCGCGCTCGCGTCAATTGGTGTGCGGGCACATCATCTGTGACGCTGCGGCGAAAATCGATCATAAATTCAAGGTGTTTTTAATCTGGTCGGGAGTCCAGCCCTGTTCACGCAACGATGTGAGTGCTGTGTCCTTGCGGCTTTTGGAGAGTTTCAGACCGTCATCGCCCAGCACGAGATCATGATGGTGATAAAGTGGCTCTGGCAGGCCCAGAAGCTTTTGTAGAAGCCGATGCACGGATGTTGCATGAAACAGATCGCGTCCGCGAACAATATGCGTGATGCCTTGCAGCGCATCATCCACCACGACGGAAAGATGGTAGCTCGTCGGTGTGTCCTTGCGGGCAATCACCACGTCGCCCCATTGCGCAGGATTTGCCTCGACAGGCCCGGTGCCACTTTCGTTCCAGAAAAGCGTTTCGCCAGCCACTTCGAGCGCCTTCTCCATATTGAGCCGCCATGCATAGGGCGCACCGGAGACGATGCGCTCCATCTGCTCTGTTTCGCTCAAGTTTCGTTCGCCCTGTGGATAAAGCGGTGTGCCGTCAGGGTCGGCGGGCCATTCCTGGCCTTTGGCATGTGCTTCGCCGATGATCTCGCGCACCACGGTGCGGCTCAGAAAGGCGGGATAGACGAGCCCCTTGTCGGCAAGCTTGGTCAGTGCATTGCGATATTCGCCAAAATGCTCCGATTGGCGGCGTACCGGCTGTTCCCATTCAAGCCCGAGCCAGCGGAGATCATCATAGATGCCCTGTTCGAGTTGCGGTGTGCAGCGTGCGGTGTCGATGTCTTCCATGCGAAGGAGAAAGCGCCCATTACTGGTATGCGCCATTTGTGCATTGAGAAGTGCGGAATAGGCGTGGCCAAGATGCAATTGCCCATTGGGGCTCGGTGCGAAGCGATATACAGGCTGGGTCATGATCATGTCAGTTGATTGTCATCTGATTGCATTGGTACGTTGTGCCACACCGAAATGAAAGGCTTGACGATGCGGCGGATCGATACATTGGACGATATTGAAGCCGGGCTTGAAGCACTGGGATCAGCCGACGCACGGTTGCTAGATATCCGCAGTCGGTCCCACGCTGTACCGCTTCGCAGGTCTCAGCCGGGCTTTGAAAGTCTTGCCTCGATTATCGTTGCGCAACAGGTTTCAACAGCCAGTGCGACAGCAATATGGGCGCGGTTCAAGCAGGTAATCGATCCGATGACACCCGAGGCTTATATTGCAGGCGGGGAAGAGGCATGGCGTTTTGCCGGGCTTTCGCGACCAAAACAGAGAACGCTGTTTGCTTTGAGTGAAGCTTTGGCAGAAGAGGCAATCGATCTGCATGGGCTGTGCGATCTGCCTGCCGAAGAAGCGATCAAGACACTGACCGCTATCAAGGGCATCGGTCCATGGACGGCTGAAGTCTATCTGCTGTTTGCCGCTGGTCATCCGGATGTGTTTCCGGCGGGCGATGTGGCGTTGCAAACGGCGGTCGGTCACGCTTTTGCGCATGAAACGAGACCCGATACAAAGGCGCTTCGCTTGCTTGCGGAAGACTGGGCGCCATGGCGTGGCGTGGCAGCACGTTTGTTCTGGGCATATTACGCTGCGATCAAGGGACGGGAGGCTGCTCCGCTTCTGTAAATCTTGCGTGTTTCCGGGGGCATAAATGCGTTTCTGCTTCACAATGCTGTCACGTCGGGATTACATTATTCGCATCAGGTGAATGACGGCATTTCGATTCGCAGAAACTTGGTACCCTGCCTATCGCGCTGCCGCCTTACAGCGGTTGCCCCGCTGTAACCATCTGTTTCTACGCATTATCCTACGCAAAACCGCTTCGCACTTTTGCTGGAAATGCTATTACAAGGTTGGAGCGTCGTAGGTTGCGCCCATGGTGGACGCGCGGCGCTCTCGTCAGAAGCGCAATCCCGCATGGAAAGCTATCGCACTTTTCTTTCGGAATTGTTCTGAAGGAGGTGTGCCCTTGAATGTAGCCGTCTCTCCCCGAACGGTGTCGAGCAGCGGTTTGCCTGCTCTGGTTCTTAATGCGGATTATCGCCCGCTCAGCTATTATCCATTGTCGCTCTGGTCTTGGCAGGATGCGATCAAGGCAGTTTTTCTTGAACGTGTGCATATCGTGGCTGAATATGATCATGTCGTATCATCGCCAACATTCTCCATGCGCTTGCCGAGTGTGATTTGCCTCAAGGATTATGTGCAGCCGCCGCGCCATCCGGCATTTACACGCTTCAATCTGTTCCTGCGTGATCGGTTTGAATGTCAGTATTGCGGCTCACCGCATGATCTGACCTTTGATCACGTTACCCCGCGTTGCCATGGCGGTGCGACGACGTGGGAAAATGTGGTCGCCGCCTGTTCTCCATGCAATTTGCGCAAAGGCGGCTTGATGCCAGCGCGCGCACATATGTGGCCGCGCCAGAAGCCGGTTCAGCCCACAATGCATGATCTGCACAATAATGGACGTCTTTTCCCCCCCAACCATCTCCACTACAGCTGGCTCGACTTTCTGTACTGGGATGTCGAACTGGAACCTTAGTATCTTTTCCATAAATCGCCATGCCGGTCTGCAAATGGCAATTTGTCTGCGTTCCGATGCTCATGTACCCAAAAGTACACTCCGCTTCGGTACTCGAAAATCACCATTTTCGCCACGGCCTGCCGCTTTTTGATCAAGGTACCTGAGCGTGTTGCGAAGAAAGAAAAACTCCCTCAGAACCAACTCTTACTTCTCACCTTTTGCAAAAGCGCCGTAGTAGCCGATCGCTGCAAAGAGCAGGCTTGCAACGACGTTCCATCCGGCAAATGACAGGCCGAGGAAGAAGCCCGGCGCGCTGTCACATGCAGGCGGGCGGGTCGCGTTGAGATCGCCAAGCAAATTGCCTGCATCGAGTGTGACCTTCATGGTGGCTGCACTGCAATCAGCCGGGCCCGGCCAGTATTTGAGTTCGACACCGGTGTGATAAATGGCAAGCGCAAGGCCAAAGGTCATGAGTAGCGCGCCGATCAGGATCAGGCTGCGCGTGAGAACCGGGAGCCATTTCAATCCGTAGGAAATCCAGGCTGCGGCAAGAACCGGAACGCCGAAATAATATGGCGTGCGTTCTTCAAGGCACAGCTTGCAGGGCATGAAGCCTGCAAGGTGTTCAAAGCCTAAAGCTGTTCCGACAGTTGCGGCAAGGCCTACTGTCATGATGCCTGCGGTCCAAGCCTGAGTTTTGCCAACCGGTTTGTTAAGGGCAAATGCCATATGAAATTTCCTGCGCCACACTGGCTTTATCAGTAGTCCAAAATACTGCCTTGTCTCCAAGCAATTAAATTTGACTGACTTGAGGCAAAATCAAAAATGAAGATATTTAACCGCTAGGAACAGTGCAATTAGCACGACCGCTACTAGGCCAGCCAGCAGGCCGAGGCGCTTTTCGATAAAGTGACGGATCGGCTCGCCATAACGCTTCAACAGCCATGCGAGGAAGAAGAAACGAGCGCCGCGAGCGATGATTGCTGATGCAATAAACAGCCAGATATTGATGCCCGCTGCACCTGAAAGAATTGTCACCACTTTGATTGGCGGCAAATGCGATAGGCCGGATGTGATGAGCATCAGCAAAATCATGTCTGCGCTGGTCGTTCCGCGCATTTGCTCAAACGTGTCGAGCTTGCCATACATTTCAAGCACAGGTTTGGCGACCTGTTCATAAGCATGATAGCCGAGATACCATCCCGCTATGCCGCCAAGAACGGAAAAGATCGTCGCTACAAGCGCATAGCGATAGGCGCGTTCAGGCCGTGCGAGCGCCATAGGAAGAAACAGCACATCAGCTGGCACCAGAAACACTGAGCTTTCTACAAAAGCGATGAAAGCGAGCCAATATTCGGCAGACTTTCGGGCGGCAAGCGAGATCGTCCAGTCATAGAGTCGGCGCAGCATGATTTTTCCGGATTTTTATAGGTGCAAACATTCGGGGATTATTTGCACTCTCTATAAATAAAAAAGGTGGCACGAACAATGCATGCCACCTTTTAATGTCGCTAAGTGTAATTTCAGCGCTTGTAGGCGCTGCAGATGTACTTGGTTTCGAGATATTCCTCGATGCCATATTTCGAGCCTTCGCGACCGAGGCCCGACTGCTTCACGCCGCCGAATGGTGCGACTTCGTTGGAGATCAGGCCGGTATTGTGTCCGACCATGCCATATTCCAGGCCTTCGCTGACGCGGATCGCGCGGCTGAAGTTCTCAGTATAGAAGTAGGCAGCCAGACCGAAGATCGTGTCGTTGGCAGCAGCGATCACTTCTTCTTCTGTGTCGAAGGCAAAGAGTGGTGCGAGCGGGCCAAAGGTTTCTTCCTTGGCAACAAGCATATCCGAGGTGACGCCGGTCAGAATGCCCGGTTCAAAGAACAGGCCACCCAGTTCCTTGCCGCCTGCGATGAGCTTTGCGCCTTTGGACACAGCGTCATCAATATGCGCTTTGACCTTAGTGATGGCTTTTTCTTCGATCATCGGGCCGATGACGACACCCGGCTCGGTGCCGTTACCGACTTTCAGCTCTTTGACTTTGGCCGCCAGCTTTTCAGCGAACTTGTCGTAAACACCGCGCTGAACATAGATGCGATTGGCGCAAACACAGGTCTGACCGGCATTGCGATACTTAGAAAGCATCGCGCCGTCCACAGCGGCATCGATGTCTGCATCATCGAACACGATGAAAGGTGCATTGCCGCCAAGTTCAAGCGAGATGCGCTTGATGGTCGGTGCGCACTGCGCCATCAGCAGGCGACCAACTTCTGTCGAGCCGGTGAAAGAAAGCTTGCGGACAATATCGTTGCTGGTGAGTTCGGCACCGATTTCGCGGGCCTTACCGGTCACGATCTGGAGAACGCCTCCAGGAATACCAGCCTTTTCAGCCAGAACGCCAAGCGCCAGTGCGGTTAGCGGGGTGAGATCGGCGGGACGCACGATCATCGTGCAGCCAGCAGCCAGTGCGGGTGCTGCCTTACGGGTGATCATTGCCGCCGGGAAGTTCCATGGCGTAATTGCAGCGGTCACACCGACTGGCTGACGGATCACAGTCAAACGCTGGCCGGGCTGTGTTGCCGGAATCGTATCGCCATAGGCGCGTTTGGCTTCTTCTGCGAACCATTCGATGAAAGAGGCTGCATAAAGAACTTCGCCACGTGCCTCTGTGAGCGGCTTGCCCTGTTCCGATGTCATGATAAGGGCAATGTCGTCTGCATTAGCAACGATCAGATCAAACCATTTGCGCAGGATTCCGGCGCGTTCTTTGGCGGTCTTCGCAGCCCATGCCGGAAGTGCCTTGTTTGACGCGTCGATTGTCTCTTTAATAATAGCAACGGAGAGGGATGGAACGGTGCCAATCACGGAGCCGTCTGCCGGGTTGGTCACGTCAATCGTTTTGCCGTCTGCTGCGTTTATCCAGTTTCCATCAACGAGGCATTGCGATTTAAGCAGTGAGGGGTCTTTTAAAGCGAGCATATCTGATATTCCATCCCGATGTTGCGCTAGATGGCCGTTCATTATATTGAACGACATGCGATATACTGAATAAATCAGCCGACAGAGCGAAAGTCAATTCGCCTGTCGCTTGGTCAAAGAGGGCATATGGACAAAACCATACTCGATGAAGAAAGTTCCCTAAAACTGGTTCCTGCAGTTATGCGGGCATCGCAGATTCTTGATTGTGTCGCCGAGTACCGCGATGGGGTGAAGCTATCAGATATCGTCCGCAAGACCGGGCTACCGAAAAGCAGTGTTCACGGCCTTTGCCAGACATTGACGCATCTTAAGCTGCTGAAGCTTAATGGCGACGGATGTTTTACGATGGGGCCGCAGTCGGTTCGCTGGGCCAACGTCTTTCTGGCAAGCAGCGATATTGTCGATGCTTTTCATGATGTCGTGGCTGAAGCCGAAGAACTCGGCGCTTATACATTGACGCTTTCACATCTTGAGGGCGCGGAAGTCATCTATCTTTCCTGCCGCAACTCATCCGCGCCGCTTGGTATTACGTTCCGCATCGGTATGCGTGTACCAGCCGTCTTTACTGCA
The DNA here is from genome assembly GCF_002252445.1 of Brucella thiophenivorans. GTDB lineage: Bacteria > Pseudomonadota > Alphaproteobacteria > Rhizobiales > Rhizobiaceae > Brucella > Brucella thiophenivorans. The sequence goes on along the minus strand of NZ_NNRJ01000012.1, from coordinate 455 downwards.
ACGGGCAAGGCAATGTTGGCGGCAATGTCTGAGCAGGAACTGGCTCGGCACCTTCCTTCTGAATGGCCGCATCCAATCACCCCATCAAGTGTCCAGTCGCTGAGGAACCTCGAAGCGGAAATGGCTGAGGTGAGGGCTAAAGGCTATTCGGTTGATGATGGTCAGTTGCGTGAGGGGATGTTTTGTATTGGCGCTTCGATCTGTGACCGTCCTCATCATCCGACCGCAGGTATTGCTCTTTCGATGATGGCTGCGGAGGCGCGGCCTGAAACGGTGGCAGCAATCGGTACACGTGTGCGGGCTTTGGCGGATAGTCTTGGTGAGCGCATGGGCTGGGTTAGTTCGCCGTCGCATTGAGTGCTATTATATAGTGATTGATCTGTGTGAGGGCGCTTTAAGCGCCCTTGATGTTTTTGAATAAGAATCGTGCTGTTTGTTTGGTTAAGATTTGTTAA
>NZ_NNRJ01000011.1:0-2500 GCF_002252445.1 Brucella thiophenivorans | reverse complement strand
GCAGACACACGGCGGGTGCTAACGTCCGTCGTGAAGAGGGCAACAACCCTGACCACCATCTAAGGTCCCTAAGTTATGGCTAAGTGGGAAAGGATGTGAGGATCCCAAAACAACCAGGATGTTGGCTTAGAAGCAGCCATCATTTAAAGAAAGCGTAACAGCTCACTGGTCTAAATAAGGGTCTTTGCGCCGAAAATGTACCGGGGCTAAAGCCATACACCGAAGCTGTGGATGCACTTAATGTGCGTGGTAGCGGAGCGTTCCGTAAGCCTGTGAAGGGACAGTCGTGAGACATCCTGGAGGTATCGGAAGTGAGAATGCTGACATGAGTAACGATAAAGGGAGTGAGAGACTCCCTCGCCGAAAGTCCAAGGGTTCCTGCTTAAAGTTAATCTGAGCAGGGTTAGCCGGCCCCTAAGGCGAGGCCGAAAGGCGTAGTCGATGGGAACCACGTTAATATTCGTGGGCCTGCAGGTAGTGACGGATTGCGTGTGTTGTCAGGTCTTATTGGATTGATCTGGCAGCGAAGCGGTTCCAGGAAATAGCTCCTGCATATAGACCGTACCCTAAACCGACACTGGTGGACTGGTAGAGAATACCAAGGCGCTTGAGAGAACTGCGTTGAAGGAACTCGGCAAAATGCACGCGTAACTTCGGAAGAAGCGTGACCCTTATTTAGGCAACTAGATGAGGGTGGCACAGACCAGGGGGTAGCGACTGTTTACCAAAAACACAGGGCTCTGCGAAGTCGCAAGACGACGTATAGGGTCTGACGCCTGCCCGGTGCTGGAAGGTTAAGAGGAGATGTGCAAGCATTGAATTGAAGCCCCAGTAAACGGCGGCCGTAACTATAACGGTCCTAAGGTAGCGAAATTCCTTGTCGGGTAAGTTCCGACCTGCACGAATGGCGTAACGACTTCCCCGCTGTCTCCAACGCAGACTCAGTGAAATTGAATTCCCCGTGAAGATGCGGGGTTCCTGCGGTTAGACGGAAAGACCCCGTGCACCTTTACTATAGCTTTACACTGGCATTCGTGTCGACATGTGTAGGATAGGTGGTAGACTTTGAAGCAGTGGCGCCAGCCATTGTGGAGTCATCCTTGAAATACCACCCTTATCTATATGGATGTCTAACTGCGGCCCGTTATCCGGGTCCAGGACCGTGTATGGTGGGTAGTTTGACTGGGGCGGTCGCCTCCTAAAGAGTAACGGAGGCGCGCGATGGTAGGCTCAGAACGGTCGGAAATCGTTCGTCGAGTGCAATGGCATAAGCCTGCCTGACTGCAAGACTGACAAGTCGAGCAGAGACGAAAGTCGGTCATAGTGATCCGGTGGTCCCGAGTGGAAGGGCCATCGCTCAACGGATAAAAGGTACGCCGGGGATAACAGGCTGATGACCCCCAAGAGTCCATATCGACGGGGTTGTTTGGCACCTCGATGTCGACTCATCGCATCCTGGGGCTGGAGCAGGTCCCAAGGGTATGGCTGTTCGCCATTTAAAGCGGTACGTGAGTTGGGTTCAGAACGTCGTGAGACAGTTCGGTCCCTATCTGCCGTGGGTGTAGGAATATTGATAGGATCTGTCCCTAGTACGAGAGGACCGGGATGGACGTATCTCTGGTGGACCTGTTGTCGTGCCAACGGCATAGCAGGGTAGCTATATACGGACGGGATAACCGCTGAAGGCATCTAAGCGGGAAACCCACCTAAAAACGAGTATTCCCTATCAGAGCCGTGGAAGACTACCACGTTGATAGGCCGGGTGTGGAAGTGCGGCAACGCATGTAGCTTACCGGTACTAATAGCTCGATCGACTTGATCACTCTCATTTACAATAGCCATCAAGCGAAGCTTGATAGATATTAGTTTAGTTTATGTCCTTACGGCTGAGCGCCTGACTAACGTCAGGCTAGCCTGCGGACAGCACGCCGAAACATCGGCGACGGCCAGTCGGCCTTGCGAAGCTTCGCTTCGAAACGCATAAACTGATATCAATGCGTTCATTAGCGCTTAAAAGCGTTGACAGTATCTGCACGAAAGACAACCAGCTTCTCATATTTGTGTTCTTCGCCGACCTGGTGGTTATGGCGGAGCGGCTGCACCCGATCCCATTCCGAACTCGGCCGTGAAACGCTCCAGCGCCAATGGTACTTTGTCTTAAGACACGGGAGAGTAGGTCGCTGCCAGGTCTGCTAAGCACACAAATATAAAAACATCTTCTCAAACCAATACAAAACAGACATATCAAGCGCAAAACGCGCAAAAAATACCCAACCGGTTCATAATAAACACCATGGCGCGGGGTGGAGCAGCCCGGTAGCTCGTCAGGCTCATAACCTGAAGGCCGCAGGTTCAAATCCTGCCCCCGCAACCAAAATAAAACAATACATAAAAGCCCGCTGACAAATCAGCGGGCTTTTGGCGTTTCTGAACCCTAAAGTCTGGCGCGCTTAATCATATCCACCGCGCTCGCTCTATTCAGTTCAAAAGCTGGCACAGT
>NZ_NNRJ01000001.1 GCF_002252445.1 Brucella thiophenivorans | reverse complement strand
GGTCATGTTACCCTTTAAACAAGGGGTCCCGTTTGGGATCTGACGCATTTTTGATGACTATTTCTTTCACATTGCGCCGATCAACCGTGCCTGAAGAAGATCCAGCTTGGCACGCCCATACATTTGCCTTTTAACGAGCTTCAGTTTGTTGATCTGTCCTTCGACCTGGCCGTTCGACCAAGGTTCGGTGATGGCGGCAGACACCGCTGCCTTGTCTTTCAGTATCCCGTTGGCGAAGGGGGCAAACAGACTGTCGCGTGCATCAGCGATCCACGGGTCGAGTTCTGTCTTGTCCTTCATTCGGATCATTGTCTGGAAACGATCAATTAGATTGCGAGCTTGGATCAAGGCGGGAACGCCGACTTCTATGGCCGCAATGGTGATTGTGTCAGCCTTACTCAGTTGATCACGAGCAGTTGTCATCAATCGGGCAATCGTTCTGGCGGATGGCACTTTTTGAAGTTGCTGATCGCAGACCCGCTCAGACCGCCGTCGCCTTACGGCCCACTCCCCAACGACACGAGAACAACCACGGAAACCTTTGTACTTTAGCTGTCGCCAGAGTTCAGCGCCGTTGTGCTGCCCAGACCCCCAGAGTTGATCCAACAGTGGCAGATAGGCCTCAAGGGAACTTTGTCTGACACGAAACACATCAGTTCTGTGACCGCGGACAATCTGGCGAACCGTTCCGCGGCTATAGCCCGGTTTGTCGCACGATTTCCTTGATTGGCACGCCATCGGAAGCCAGCTCGGTGATTGTCGAATTCACGTCCTCACGCCGTAGATAGCTCTCATATTGCAGTCGTTCAGCGCAAGTGAGTAGCGCAGGATTGATCGTCGTAGCACCAATTGCGGTACGGATCGCCCGCATGGATTTGCGCACGACGTCGAGGAACGCTGCGCTGGCGTTCTCCATCAAATGCCAACGATCTGCGACCTGCATAGCATGGGGTAAAGCCTTGGCAGCAGCTTCACGATAGCCGCCGCCTCTATCGCGTGAAACAATCGCTATTTCGGGGTGCTGAGCAAGGAACGTCGAAACTGTCGCGATCTCCCGATCAGGCAGAAGTTTGACAATCCTTCGCTTCTCAAGATCACATACGACGGTGCCATAGCGGTGATTGCGGCGGAAAGCCCAATCGTCAATTCCGACCGCGTTTAGAGCATCATCCGGCACCATGGATTTTCTTCTCACCGCACGGATGAGCGTGTCATTGCTAACTGGGATCATCAAGCGTTTGGCAAAGGCTGCAGCGGGCCGCCCTCCCAGAGCCAACCCGAGATGATGTACGACGGTATCAAGTCGAGCGGTTCGACGGCTGCGCTCCGGAACGATAAGCTCTCCAAACCTTTCGACGAATATCCGGCGACGACAAACTGTCATCTCACAGATAAAGCGCCTTGCTGATAATCGCAGTTGGACCTTGGTGCCACCACAAGGCAAATCAGCAACTATCCGAACGTAGCGGCTATGAACACGATCTGACATTCTGTTGCATAAAGGGCAGGAACGTTGATCAGCGGCTGCCCGCGCTGAAACAATGATAACCCCGTTGTCCTCGTCGGAACGCTCAACAATCAATCCGACCGGGATCAGGGACGACAGACGAAACTGGGTCGCCATGATGCTGATTCCTTTCTGATAACCGCGTCAGTTTCCACCGCGAAATCATCAAATGTGAGTCAGAGCCCCGTTTGGATGCCGATAACCCCTCAAATGGGGTCCTTATTCCATGCTTAATGACACCATCACTTCTCAGCGGCAATCAACACGTTAGCGGTTGCGGTTGCGCTGCGCATTCGAAACTAACAGCCGATCAGGTCTACACAACAGTAGAACTTAAGATCTCCTACATTCGGCCTGTCACGAGCGATGTTGGTCTGCTTCGCGCAAAAGGTCATGTCGTTTCCATAGGGCGGCGGATAGCCTTCGCCGAAGCGACCTTAAAGGATGAAACGGGACGATTGTATGCGACCGCCACGTCAACGCTGCTCGTGATTGACCGCCCCCTTAAGCCAAACCCCTAGTAGGGTAACATGATGTTCCGGCGCTCCTCGATCATCCCGACGATGGAGTTTGCATATCCATCAAGGCTCCACCCGCAACGACGCCTTGGGGTCGCGGCGTCTGTTCCCCGATCTTTGTCCGAGCAATCCAGCGGGTCGCGCTCGACTTTCCAACGTCGAACCGGGCTGCCGTCCGCCGGGCCGATGCCCCTTCATCCGTAGCTGTCAACACAAGCAACCGCAAATCCCTGCTCAGCGCTCCTGCCATCACCAACCTCCGTCAAAGCGGATGTTGGATCAGAAACTCGCAAGCGCGTCACATCACAACCGATTCATTGATCCCCGGACGTGCTCTAGATTGAGCGGAGTACGCGGCAGCAACGTCCGCCAAGACAGATAGTGCTAGCGTACGAGCATCCCGAGTGGGACCAAACATTCCTATTGGTGCCTTGATTTGGGCAAGCTCGCTTTGGCTATAACCCAGTGTCCGCAGGACTCCGTAACGTTTTTCGTGAGTTCGCCGACTTCCTAAAGCACCGATATAGAACGGTTCCCGTGCCAACGCTGATTCAAGGAAAGGCATCTCTTGATCGATATCGTGAAACAACAGTGCGACCGCCGTGTCCTGGTCGATGAATTCATCAATCTTCACAGTGGACTGACCATCAAACGACAGGTGTTCGAACGCCGTAGCCGTAGCAAGCCGCGTTGCCGCATCGAGCTCAATGCCGCGCCCGCATAAAAGAAGCTTTGCCTTGGGTCTATAGTCCCGCATGAAGAGGCGTCCAATCCAGCGCGTCCCAATGGTCGGCACCATGACGGTAAGCGACTGACGGTCCGGGTCATAGCCGAGGGCGGTGCGCCTGCGCGATCGAAGCTCGAAAAGAATTTCGCGTACAGGCGTGGCATCTTTCAACACGTGAATTGCCACAGTAATGCCACCGCCGCACGGAAGAACAATGTCGAAAAAGCGCGATCCTTCACCTAGCAGAAGATACCTGTCGACGCCTTTACCAATCGCTTCGAGTGATTCCGCTGCGACCGCAGCTTCGGTGCAGCCTCCTGAGACATAACCACTATAACCCCCATCCGCGCAAACAGCCATCTGAGCACCAAGTGCGCGAGACGATCCTCCTCGGATTTCCACTAAAGTGACGAGCGCGGTTCCAAGCCCGCTTTCTACACTATCGACGGCAAAACGGAGGATCTCTTCAGGATCGTCGGTTGTAGCCGCGCAATACGGTAAAACTGGAATCGAGTTTAGATTAGTGAGCGACTTCAAGGTGCAGTTCTCCCGACATAAAAGCCCTGTGATCTTAAGCCGTATTCGTTTTACACCACGGCTTGAGGCAATCGATTTTATTGACAGTACGGCGCACGCCTAACAGTTTAGTTATATAACTGCGTTTATTGCGCATAACGTGAAGCCTCCATCTCCCTCTGCGGCCAGGAATTCGCGAACGCTTGCCCCCATCGCACCAAAGCAAAGATGATGTATCTGAACCATCTCCCAGTGCCATACTTGGGGCCTAGATCGCGCGCGATGCTGTTTCTCGTTCTCTTAGCGTCCGTCTGTCAATTTTCTGCAAGGCCGTCCGGGGCAGTGACCCGACAAAGACGATCTCGTCTGGTACTTTGTAGCCGCCACAGTGGTGCCGCACTTGACCCTTCAATTCATCGGCCATCGCCACATCACCGCTGTAGTGGTCCTTGAGCACCACATGCGCCTTGACCTTGCTGAGACCATCGTTGCCCTCGATTGCGTAGACAGCAGCCTCCAGCACGCGCTCGTCACGAGTGATAGCTGCCTCCACTTCGATAGGCGACACCCAAAGGCCCTTCACTTTGAACACATCGTTGGAGCGTCCGGCGAACCAGAAATATCCGTCCTCGTCGAACAGAAGATGGTCTCCGGTCCTCACCCACTCACCCTGAAAAGTAGCCTTGGTTTCGTCGAATTTGCGCCAGTAGAACAGACAAGCCGTCCGCGACTTTACCAGGCATTCCCCCGGAGTATTGGGATTTGAGATAATGTTACCATCGTCGTCCAACAGCCGAATCTCTACGCCAACGATAGGTTTTCCAAGCGACCCTCTCCGGAAATCTGACGGTCTGTTGGCTATCCACTCGTATGTCACTTCGGACGAACCGATGCTGTCAAACAATTCGAGCCCGAACCGGCGATGCCAGCGTTCAAACACTTCAGGTGGCATCTTCTCTGACGCTGTATATACAGCGCCAAGCGAGGAAAAATTCGGCTCTAGTCCGTGCTCTTCGAAATGGGCCAGCATCAGCTTGATGACTGTAGGGACGGTAATCAGCTTCGTCGGCCGATGCGTCTCAATCACATCTGTCAGCTTAGAGGGTATCAGATTGTCTGACATTATGATGGCAGTTCCGCCCCAATAAAGCGGAATCAGCAAACCGGGCCACAGCCCGTGGGTGAAGTATTTTTTGGAGGTTGCCAACACGATGTCATTTTCCGTATAGCTCCACCAAAACCCTTGACGCTCAGGAACCAGTATAAAGTCATGCGCCAGATGCGTTATACCCTTCGATGTTCCTGTCGTACCGCCGGAATAAAACATATAGCTTACGTCGTTGGCATGCAGCGTGGTAGCCTCCAACTGTGCCGGCTGACCGTGCACAAGTGAGCCATAGGTCGTGACACGAAGCCCGGCCCGGGTGATGCCAGTAGCCTCGGGTGCATCCCCGTTGACAATGATTGTCCGGAGCGTTGCGGGCAAAGTGTCCTGCGCCTCGATCATCTTTGCCATTTGCCGTTCATCAATGAACACCGCAGTGGCGGCTGTGTCTCGGATGAAGTAGACGAGCTGATCGGTCTTATAAAGATCCGAGATGCTGACAGGGACCAGACCGGCCCGAAGTGCACCAAGCCAAATGGCCACGCTTGTTAGCGTATCGGTCGCCGAGATCAGGATCCGGGATCGTTCGGGCAAGCCGGCAGCGCACAACCCATTAGCGGCACGGCAGACTTCGGCGAGCAGGGCGCAGTAACTGATGGCCTCGCCGTCCGAGATGAGTGCTGTTTTGTCTGCCCGGCCACCCTCGACGTGTCGATCGAGCAGGAGGTCCGTCGCATTCACATATTCAGGGATTGCCGGATCGCTCCAGGCCTTCCAGTCTTCCGAATAGATTGGCAAAGTCATTTTTTTTCCACACGCATTTGTTGTTCATGCTAACGGCGGTCACTACGGCTCACGAAATCCCGAGATAAGCATTCTTAATATCCGAGCGCGCCTCGAGCCCGGCAGGCGTCCCCGAAAATTGCACGGTTCCCTGCGAAAGCACCGTCACAGTGTCGGCAAGCGACATTGCCATAGCTGCATTCTGCTCAACGAGCAGGATAGACGTCCCACTCTCCTTGATCTGCGCCAGGGTAGCGCGAACCTCCTCGACAATGACCGGAGCCAAACCTTCGGAAGGCTCATCGAGAATGAGAAGTACCGGATCAGCGAGCATCGCGCGTGCAATAGCCAACATCTGCTGTTCCCCGCCGGAAAGCTGATGGCCCAAGTGCCCCATACGCTCGGAAATACGAGGGAAAATTGCCAGGACCTGATCGCGTCGCGCTGCAGAACAGCCCCGTGCCCACATGGCAACCTCAATATGCTCCCGCACGGTCAAAGAGCCAAAAATCCCACGGTTCTCTGGCACATAGCCGATTCCCTGTGCGATGATACGATGGGTTGACATATCGCTGATGGTCTTGCCGTTGAAGGCGATGCGGCCTCTTCGGATCGGCGTAAGGCCAACGATAGATCGCAAAGTAGTCGTCTTTCCCGCACCGTTTCTTCCCAGGAGGGCGAGACATTGGCCATGCCTCAACTCCAGGCTTTCGCCTTGCAGGATATAACTTTCTCCATAGTAGGTATGGATGTCGCACAATTCGAGTAGCGGCCGGCTGGGATTCGACTCGGTCATAGATTGGCTCCGTGATAGCTTGCGGATTCTCCGAGATAGGCGGCGCGGACGTCGGGGTTTTGCCGAATCTGATCGGGCGAACCAGTGGCAACCGCAACGCCGTAGTTAAGCACCGTCACTTGTTCGCAAACTCCGAATACTACGTCCATGTCATGCTCAACCAGCACAAGAGTAATATCCTTGGGCAAAGCGCGCAGGGTATCGATCAACAGCAGCCGTTCTGCAGGAGATGTTCCCGCCGCAGGTTCGTCAAGCAACAGAGCTTTGGGAGAACATGCCAGAGCAATCCCTACTTCGAGCTGCCGTTTCTGCCCATAGGAAAGTGTCCTGACCTCCCGGTTCAGCGCATCCCTTAGTCTCATGCGCACAGCAACCTCTTCGGCTTTAGTTCGCATTGCTCTAAAGCTTGATGCTGATCGGATAAGGTTAAACCGGTGGGGCGTTCCAGCCTGCACCGCCAATCGAAGGTTCTCAAAAACCGTGAGGCCCTCAAACAAGGCATTCTTTTGGAACGAGCGGGCGAGTCCGGCGCGATTGACCTGCTCGGGCGTTAACCCTGCCAAGTCCCGCTGATCGAGGCTTATGGAACCGCTTGTCGGTTTAAGCCAACCGGAAATCATGTTGAACAGCGTAGTCTTGCCCGCACCATTCGGACCAACGATAGCATGCCGAGCGCCCGCCTCGACCTCCAGGTCGAACCCCTGTATGATTTGGAGAGCACCAAATTGCTTCTTAAGGTTCCTTATCGAAAGTTGGGCCATTACATGCGCCCCCTGTTGAGCAAATTTTGCAGCTGGGTGGAGAGCATACCCAGAAAGCCAGCTATGCCACCTTTGAAAAAGGCGACGACCAGCACAAACATAATGCCGAAGATCATCATGTAAGAATCAGTTAGTGTGGAAAGGTAACTTTTGAGCAACACGTAGAATGCCGCACCCAGCAAGGGGCCAAAAAAAGCTTGCGCGCCTCCAATGATGACAATCAAAAGGACCTCGCCCGACATTTGCCAGGACATTATATGCGGATTAACGAAATAGGCGTGCTGCGCCCATAGGCTCCCCGCCAGACCCGCCATCAGGCCCGAGATTGCGAAGGCAACAGCCTTGTAGGGGGTCGGGTTGTAACCAATAGCCATTATTCGCTTTTCGTTTTCCCGAATGCCTGCCAGCGTTCGGCCAAAAGGGCTTTCCACAACGATGCGTAGGGCGATCAGCGCCACCACGAAGAACGCCAAAACTGTGAGGTAAAAGGTATGGTCGCTATGCGTATCCAACCCGATTAGGCTGAGATCCAACCGAGGAATACCTGTCATGCCGTCATCGCCTCCAGTCATGCGGGATTTTTCCGCAATGGCGCGAAGCAGCTGCCCGAAAGCGAGCGTGATCAGCAGGAATTGCACGCCGCGTGTGCGCACGCTGAGTATGCCGATGAGACAGGCAATGATGAGAGTTGCCAGCACTGCCCCTATCATGCCAATCCACACCGGATAACCAAGCAGCACCGTGGCAATAGCGGTGACGTAGGCGCCAACACCAAGGAACGCGGCGTGGCCCAAAGACACCAGGCCCGTATAGCCAACCAGAAGATTTAACCCAGATGCAAGGAGGGCGAGGATCAGCACTTCGGTCAAAAGCGAGATCGGGTAGCTGCCTAGAAAGAGAGGTGCGACGAGTAAGCCGGCAAGACCGGTCGCTGCCATAATCCAGAATCTTCTGTCACGACGATGATCCGTATCCATCTCTGTTGCCGGCACTAACGATACTTTGGAAGTATGCTGAGTGAGCGAGTTTTCCATGATGTAAACCGTTCTGACTAGATCGTCTGTTGAGGGCGGCCGAAAAGGCCAAGCGGACGGACAATCAGCGTGGCGGCCAGAAGGATGTAAATCGCGAAAGTCGAGGCCTCCGGTAGGTAGGCTTGAGATAGGGTATCAGTCATCCCAACTATGATAGCGCCAATGAAGCATCCCTTCACCGAGCCAAGGCCACCTAGGATGACCACTACCAGAGTGGGGATAAGTATCTGCACGCCCATATTGACGTCGATCGACAACTCGGCGCCGGCAACCACTCCAGCAAAACCCGCGAGACCACACCCGAGCGCGAAGACCAGCGCGAAAACCAGATAGATGTTAATCCCCATCGCCCGGACCATTTCGTTGTCGTCAACTCCGGCTCGAACGACGGCACCCAACACGGTACGCTCAAGCACAAACCATGCACTGAGCGCCACAGTAAGTCCGATTATGATGATGAACAGTCGATACGTTGGATAAAGAATGCCAATGTTGACCGCTCCTCGTAAGAATTCGGGCTTGTCTATACTTAAGAAAGTCAATCCGAGCGTTTCGAAAAAAATCAAGTCGATGACGCCTATGACGAAAAAAAGCAGGCCAAACGTGAGGAGAGCCATGTCGAGATGCGCACTTCGCCCTTTGTCTTTAAGCGGTTGCAGTACGAAATACTGCAAGACGAATCCGAGTAGAAGCGGCAGCAACGGCGCGATGATAAGTGCGATCCAGAAGTTGCCTGTCGTACTAAACAGGGCATAACCGAAATAAGCACCCACCATATAGAAGGCGCCATGCGCTAGATTGAGAGTATCCATCAATCCGAAGATGATGGTAAGGCCGATCGCCATTAGGAAGATTAGCATCGACAGTTGCAGCCCGTTTAGGGCATTGAACAAAAAAAAGGACATCACGTTACCTAACCGGGCTGAAGTAAGAGGCGATAGAGTGGCCAGCCGCCCCATTTGAGTTCAAGTCACATTTTGCAGCCGTCTAGGTCCTTGCCGTAAGGAGTGCGAGCTACCAGTTCGTGATGCAGGCCATCTGCCCCTTCCACGATTTTGATGATGTAAAGCTCGTCTTGGACCGCATTGTTCGAGCTGTTGAAGTGTACGGGACCTCGTGGATCGTCCGAAAGCTTGAGCTTGGAAATCGCTGAAATGATGTCGGCGCCATCGTCAGGCAAGTTGCCATCGTTAGCCTTGATAGCATCAGCAAGACCGTCAAAAATTGCGACCGCGTTGGTGTAGCCAAGCGCGTTGGACGCCACGGGCAACCGACCAAACTTGGCTTTGAATTCGCTTTTGAACCGCTCGGAAGCCGGGGTCTTAAGGGCATTCGTATAAACGGTGATCTGCATGGCGTCACGCTGGGCACCACTCATTGCGGCCCACAAGGCTTCGTCGTAAAGCCACATATCGCCTCGCAGCGGCATCATTTCCTTCATTCCGAAGTCCGCGTGTTGCTTAACGACCTGTACGGCTTCTGAGCCGGCATAAAATGAATAAATCATCTCGGCGCCAGTCTGCTGCGCACGCAGCAATGACGGCCCCCAATCTTTAGTCGTTGTAAACGGCGTCATGATTTCCATCACCACCTCACCGCCCGCGCCTTCGAAACCGCGCTTGAAACCATCCTTCATCGCATGACCCGCGGAATAGTCGGGGCCCATAAATACGGCGGTTTTTACGCCGGAATTCGCCCAGTAGGCGCCAGCGGCAGACTGAAGTGCGTTAGCCGAGAATGAGGTCCGCGCTACATAGGGACTGCAAAATTTAGTGGTCAACTCATCCGCAACGGCAAAACCTGCAACGAAAGGGACGCGTTCTTGGTTGGCGATACCGGCGAGTGCTACGCCGACCCCTGACGAAATCGTGCCGCCAAAAACCGCTACGCCATCAGACTTGATAAGCTTGTTGGCCTTCTGAATCCCCGCCGGGGGAGAGTTCTCGGAATCTTCTTTGATGATTTGAATGCGATAGTCGCCAGCTTTGCCCCCGCGCTCTTCCAAGGCGAGCATCCAGCCATCTTCAATATCTTTGGCTAGTTGAGCAAATGTGCCGCTGAAGTCAGTGATAAGACCAACCTTGACGACTTTCTCTTGCGAAAAAGCGGCGCTGTTGGTGGCCGCTAACAGTCCAACGATCAATAAGACCGCGTTTGCATACTTCCTCATAGCCTCTCCTCCCAAAGACCGCACCTTTGAAGTAAATTGGTGCGATAATGCGCATTTAAAAGACTCTATGGCGATTTTGTCAAGAAGGAATTTACCCTGCCGGGTTATGCTTGTTGATCAAATTACTAATTTATGGGCTAAAGCAGGAGGTTTATGCCCCAGGCTTGATTTTATGCTTCGCAATTGACTTACAGGATGGATTTAGCGCTAGGATTTGGCTGATCCCCAGCGGCTTGTAGTCGGCGCATACTATTATTAATGATGGTCTGTAGGGTGACGGACTGCAGGGTTGCCGCGGAAATGCGATCAATCTCTTCCATGACTCTAAAGAGTTCGGCGCCGACAGTGGAGGGCGCGTCCGGTTGGTCGGGGCTGGTGAACCAATCGGGTTCAAACAATTTTATGATATCGTACAGCGCGACCTTACGTGCGTCGCCTACGAAACTGCATCCCCCGCCGACGCCGCGAGTTGATTCGGCTAGCCCTGCTAAAGACAGGGTGCGAAGCACTTTCGCAAGATGGTGCTGCGACATGCCATAAACCTCTGCAATTTCGCTAGCGGGAATTTGCTCGCCCGGACGCGATGCCATATGTAGGAGGGCTACAATTGCTGCCCGCGTCGCCTGCTGCAATTTCATAAATTATCTCCAAGTATCATCCATCAACATAGCAGTGCCTAGTCGGCCCGCATTTCCAATTCTATGTATGGTCCTGCAGCCATGCCCTGCATGCGAAAAAACGCAATTAAGTTCTGTGCGTCGATGTGCACCATTGTTCGGATCAGGTCTATACTGTGTTCTCGGAAATACGCGATAGACGCTTCGAACAGTCGTGAGGCTATTTGCAAATGGCGGTGTTCTGGTCGCACGGCGACTGCCTGGATCCACCCGCAAGGCGGTGAGCCAAATTCCCAAGCCTGGATCGACCCTAAGACGTAACCTATTACCTGCCCGTCACGCCTGGCCACGAATAAGAGAGCTGACCCGTCCGTGCTCTGTCGCAGATAGTGCGCGTACCAAAAGTCGGCTTTTGAGGTGCCGGTTATAGTTGCGTCAATTTCTACAATTTCGGGGACATCTACCAAATTCACCTTAGAAATCGTGAAATCTTCGCCAAGTTTCACATCCTGATTCATCTTTTCATCTCTCTAGTTGAGCTCTATCTGACAGCTGAAGGTACCCCAAGCCTCGCGAGTCCCGCAATAGTCCAAATATGGCACAGGTAGGTCCAATTTTTAAATTGGTAAAACGGTACTAAATAACCTTTACACTCGCATCGGATTTGTGCTAGTTCCGTTGCAGACGCCACCCGTTCATTAGATCGGGCACCTTCATCAAGGCCGGAGCGCATTGACGCGATCCTGTCGCTTACGAGGCAGTGAATTGATGTACGCGGATGTCAAAAAAAACGCCCATTCGACACAAGGTTGGGTTGGACGGAGTCTCGAACGACGTGAGGACGCAGCATTGCTCATGGGGCAGGGCCGTTATGTCGATGACTTCCCCATATCGCCAAACACCCTTCATGCCGCCGTGGTGCGTGCGACGCACGCACATGCTCTGATAACTGCGATTGATACGACACGCGCACTAGCAATACCGGGCGTTCGACATGTGATCACGGGCGAGCAGATTAAGGCCATTTCCGATCCCTTCCTTACCGTACTTAAGCAGCCTATCGATCAATGGGCGCTAGCAGTCGAGCGGGTTCGCTATGTGGGCGAAGCTGTGGCAGTCGTGCTAGCAGATGATCGTTACATTGCCGAGGATGGCGCCGCTCTGGTCGACATCCTTTACGAGCCGCTTTCCGTTGTAGTCGACCCGGTTGCTGCGGTACGCTCTGACGCGCCCCTGCTACATCCGGCTGCTGGTACCAATCAGCTTTCCGTGCGAGAATTCGTTTACGGTAAACCTGATGCCGCGTTCGCCCGCGCTGAGCGGACCATTTCTGTCGAAATTGAATATCCGCGTAGTTCCTATACACCTATGGAGTGTTTCGCAGTAGTGGCCGAGTACAGGCCTGGCGACAAGAGCTTCGACGTTCTCGCAAATTTCCAGGGACCCTTTTCCGCCCACCCGGTCATGGCCAAGGCGCTGCGGGTTCCGGGCAGCAGGTTACGGTTACGCATACCGCCGGATAGCGGCGGCAGCTTTGGTATAAAGCTTTCCGTTTTTCCATACATCGTCCTGATGGGGCTTGCCGCGCGTATAAGCGGTCGCCCGGTAAAATGGATCGAGGATCGGCTAGAGCACCTTCAAGCAGCCAATTCCGGGCCGAACCGCATTACTCGGCTCGATGCGGCAGTTGAGCCCGATGGCCGGGTCACGGCGCTACGCTTTGATAATCTTGAGGACTATGGCGCCTATCTTCGTGCGCCAATGCCTGGGCCACTTTATCGCATGCACGGTGCCACCACAGGCGCTTATGACATACGCCATCTCGCCATAGTAAATCGCGTCGTAGTTACAAACAAAATGCCTGCCGCCTTGGTGCGAGGTTTTGGTGGCCCACAGCTTTATTTGGCTATTGAGCGGCTCATGCAGCGGATCGCAGTTGAACTCTCGCTCGATCCTCTCGATGTAATCCGGCGCAACCTGATCTCGGCAGACGCGTTTCCGTATCGCACGCCGGCGGGCGCCTTGTATGATTCTGGAGACTACCAAAAGGCCATTGAGATAGCTACGGGAGATGGTCGACTGACGGACTTGCTTCGCCGGCGCGATGAAGCAAGGGCCGCTGGAAAATTTTACGGTATAGGTTACGCTGCAGTCGTTGAACCCGGCATGTCCAACATGGGCTATCTCAGCACTATCTTGCCCGAGGATATCCGACAGCAACAGGGGCCCAAAAACGGTGCCGTCTCCATGGTGAGGGTCAATGTCGACGCAGTGGGTGGCGTCTCCATGACGGCGGATGTGACCGTTCAGGGGCAAGGTCATGCTACTGCTCTGTCGCAGATTGTAGCCGATCAGCTTGGCCTTCAGCCGCAGGATATTTCAGTCAATCTGGAGATCGATACGCAGAAGGATGCATGGTCCATCGCCGCAGGCAGCTATTCCTGTCGGTTCTCTCCCGGTACCGCCGTTGCGGCTCACCTCGCTGGCAAGCAGGTCCGCGAAAAGGTGGCGCGCATTGCCGCTGGCCTTTTTAAAACAACAGAGGATGATGTCGGCTTCGGTGGTGGCAGAGTGTTTTCTATTGCGCAGCCCACTAAGAATATGCCCTTCGGTCGCGCAGCCGGCACGGCCCACTGGTCACCTGTTCTCGTTCCCGATACCGATCAGCCCGGTATCAGCGAAACCGGAATCTGGGCTCCGCAGGAACTGGCCCCACCTACGAGTGGCGACGAGATCAACACCTCGCTGACTTATGGTTTTGTATTCGACATGTGTGGTATCGAGGTCGATCCTTTGACAATGCAGGTCAAAGTGGATCGATATGTCTCCATGCACGACGCCGGCAAGCTGATAAATCCACTCCTGGCGGAAGGTCAGATACGCGGCGCCTTTGTCCAAGGGTTGGCAACAGCGCTATATGAAGAAATCATCTACGATGACAAGACAGGTGCTCTCCAGACCGGCACATTTGCCGAGTATCTCGTGCCCACAGTCTGCGAGGTGCCGCAGATTGAGATCATCCACATGGAAACTCCATCACCTTTCACTCCCCTTGGAGCGAAGGGGCTGGCCGAAGGCAATTGCATGAGTACGCCGGTCTGCATCGCCAACGCAGTAGCCGATGCGCTGTCCTTACGCGATGTGCGTTTGCCGATCACACCCAACTGGTTGAATGCTTTATTAGGTAGCGATGAGGGTCCAGCGCCCACGATCAGCACCAATGCACTCGATGCCACAACCATGGAGCGGGAGTTCGCAGAAGCCACAATTGCGGGCTCTGGAACATTGACGGTTGTGACAGAGGCAGGAGATATCTGGGACGCGCTGCTCAATCCGCAAACGCTCAAGAATATCATTCCTGGCTGTCATACCGTGACGGCACTTCGTCCCGATCATTTCCAGGCTGAGGTATCTCTAGGAGTGGGCCCCGTCCGTGGTCGGTTTATCGCGGATGTGTACCTGAGCGATCTTGTTCCACAACGACAAGCTAAATTAAGCGGCGAACTGAGAGGTCCGCTCGGCAAGGCCGAAGGAAAGGGTCGTATCATTCTCACCGTTACGCCGGACGGAACCAGGATCGATTACGCTTACGGCGTCGATGTCGGGGGGAAAGTAGCCTCTGTCGGCGGTCGTATGATCCGCCGCGCCGCAGACATGATCATCGGACAGTTCTTTGAACGTTTGGTCGCCTTATCGGGCGGCGCGGATGTGACGCTACAAAAGAAAGCCAGATCTGGCCTGATGTCCTGGCTGGTCGGCCTGTTCGGAGGACAAAAATGAAACCTGCGGCATTCACCTATATTCGCCCAGACAGTGTTGACGAGGCTCTTCAGATCTTATCTGAATATGGAGGCGAAGCGCGTGTCCTAGCGGGCGGACAGTCACTCATGGCGATGCTGAACCTGCGGCTGGTTGAGCCCGGAGTGGTGCTCGACATCTCTCGTCTACCCGCCTTGCGTCACATTCACATCAACAATGGGTTCCTAGAAGTTGGGGCAGCAACGACGCAGGCAGAGTTGCTCGCTTGGCCTGACCTCGAGCGAGAAGCGCCTTTTATCGCACGAGCCCTACCTTGGGTTGGTCATTTCCAGACCCGCAACCGCGGCACCGTCTGTGGCTCGATCAGCCACGCCGATCCGAGTTCGGAATTGCCGCTTTCTCTCGCCTTGCTCCAGGGCGAGGCGATTCTGCGATCGAGCAAGGGAGAACGGCGGCTGGCGGCGCGTGACTATCAGACTGGCATGCTGCAAACAGCCCGCCGCGAGGACGAACTGCTCGTAGCGGTGCGTTTTCCTGTCGGCCTCGGCCGCGAGGGTGCTAGTTTTCAAGAAGTGTCGCGGCGTCATGGTGATTTCGCCATTGTTTCTGCGGGCGTCATTCGCCACGCGGGGCGGATTCGGATCGGCATAGGCGGCGTCGCAGATCGTCCTTCATGTATTGAACTCGACGAAAACGTATCCGCTACAAACTTGACCGAGCGGATCGAACATCTCGCTTGGCAGCTCGGTGGATACGACGACATCCATGCCAGTGCTCGCTTCCGTCGCGA
Source organism: Brucella thiophenivorans (assembly GCF_002252445.1). Classification (GTDB taxonomy): domain Bacteria; phylum Pseudomonadota; class Alphaproteobacteria; order Rhizobiales; family Rhizobiaceae; genus Brucella; species Brucella thiophenivorans. The sequence continues at coordinate 25,894 of NZ_NNRJ01000001.1, read as the reverse complement.
TCTCGTACGGCGCCTGGCGCCAAAATTAGTTTCCGAGGTGATGTCATGCGCATAATTAAGAATGAAGAAATGTCTGCGGTGACCGTGGAGTTGAACGGCGAGAAAGTGACGGCCCTCGCTAGCCCCCGCATGCTTTTGAGCGATTTCCTACGCCAATCCGCCGGATCAACAGGCACGCACGTGGGTTGCGAGCACGGTGTTTGTGGGTGCTGTACTGTTAAGGTTGACGGCGTGGCCAGCCGCTCCTGCCTGATGCTTGCAATGCAGGCCGACGGTCGACGGATTGAGACGGTCGAAGGATTAGCCACCGACGCTGATAATATGGCACCACTGCAACGCGCCTTTCGCCGCCACCACGCTCTGCAATGTGGCTTCTGTACGCCGGGCATCCTCATGTCCTTTTCCGATTTTCTGGGCCGTAACCCAAATCCAGGAGAGAACGAGGTGCGCGAAGTTCTCGGCGGTCATATTTGCCGCTGCACCGGTTACGAAGGGCTGATGCGCGCAATTATGGAAGCAGCAGCCGAAATGCGGGGTGAAGCGGTATCTGCTTCAGTTGGGGCGGAGGCACATACTTGATTGAGCGCATCCTCGAGATAAGGCCAACTGAGGTCGCAACGGGTATCTACCGCCTTAGTGTGCCTGTCCCCTTCATCGGTTTAGGTCAGGTCAATATTTGGCTGCTGGAAGATGACGAAGGCTTCGCCATGATAGATTGCGGCGTTAGCAATTCCGAAACAAGACGTGTCATCGAAGACGCATGGGCATATTTGTTCCCACGGCGGTCCTTGACACGTTTCATTGTGACGCATTTTCATCCGGACCACGTGGGGAACGCAGGCTTCGTCAGCTCTCGCTGGAACGTAAGGCCCCAAATGACTCTAATGGAGTGGATGGCGGCTAACGTTGCTCAAAGTGGGCTTTATAGCGACGATGTCGAGTTAAGGACTTCATTCTTTCGCCAGAACGGGGCCTCCGCGGAGCAATTGAGTCGTTTTCTCGCAGAAACCCATCTTTATCATTCAAATGTATCGCTCCCCGATAGCTTTGATCGTATTCGTGCGGGAGACTCTTTATCCATCGGATGGCGCTGTTGGACCGTGCTGACAGGCCGGGGCCATTCCCCTGATCTCGTCATGTTATATTCCAGCACCGACGATATTCTCATTGCCGGGGATCAGTTACTCCCTAAGATCACACCCAATATCAGCGTGTGGCCATGGGAGCCCCTTGCCGACCCACTCTCCGAATTTCTTGAATCGCTGCAGCGACTGGCCGAAATCACTACGAGCCGAACTCTTGTCTTACCCTCGCATCGCGATCCGTTTGAAGATGCGCCTTCAAGGGTTCATGAGATCGTCGGCCATCACGCTAACCGCCTTGTTCAAGTTCGTTCCCTGCTGGACGAGGGACCCTCTACGGCCGCGGCCATGTTGGGCTCCTTATTCCGGCCTAATCTCGACGGTCATCAGTTCAGTTTCGCCATGGGTGAAGCACTGGCGCACTTAAATCACTTGACGTTCAAGGGCCTAGTCAATCGACGCGCAGGCTTTGATGGCACCATATCCTATTCCTTATCCTGAATTGCTACATCTTAACGAGGAGAACCAAATGTCTGATCAACCAACCCGCGAAGTAATCACTGTCGATGGAAAAAATGTCGTTTTGCAGCGCGACACGTCCCCCATGATCAATGGAGGGGTACTGGAATTCGCGGAGGCACTTCGCGTCTTCAATATCTTCGACGAGAGATTTCAGCCATCGAACTACGGCCTTGCCGATGGCAAGCCGCTGCGCATGTACGATTCGACCACGGTCAAGATCGATCTGTCCAAGCGCAGCAAGGAAGACATGGGCTTCTGGCACCGCAACGCCGATGCGCACGAAATCATCTTTTGCGTCAAGGGTGCGCTGCGCTGGGAAACGGAAATGGGTGTCCGTATTTTACGCCCAGGCGATATGATGCTGATTCCTAAGGGGATTGCTCATCGCTCGACGCTTTGCGAGGAATCCGAAGCGGAGAATGTCTTGGTCGAGCTCAAAATCACCGAAGCGCTGAAATATGTCGCTGAAGATAAGTAGAAAGGTGCAGGCCATGATCGTCCGCTCCAACGGCGTAGACTTCAACTGTGATATCGAGGGGCCCGAAGGGGCCCCGTGGGTTACCCTATCTCACGCGCTCGCCAACAACTTGACCCTTTGGGACGAGATCGCGTTAGCCTTGTCGACCCGTTACCGGGTGCTCCGCTACGATCAGCGCGGCCATGGACTGAGCGAAGTCGTTGCAGGCCCCTATGATTTCCCTATGCTTATCGATGATGTACTCGGGATCTGGGGCGAACTGGGCGTAAAGCGCAGTCACTGGATCGGCCTGTCGATCGGCGGTATGATTGGCTATGGGCTGGGCGTCCACCATCCAGACCGGCTGCACACTATTATCGCCTGTGACTCCAGGCCCGATGCTCCACCCGAATACGCAGCATATTTTCAATCCCGCATCGACAAGGCGCGTATTTACGGCATGGAGGGTGTGGTAGAATCGACGATTGAACGCTGGTTTACACCCGAAACCCTCGCGGCAAATCCCCCAGTGCTGGACCGCGTGCGCGAGATGATCCGTACCACAAGTCTGGCGGGGCATGAAGGTTGCTGTGAGGCACTAAAAACACTCTCGTACGGTCTCGACCTGCATCGCATACCTGTTCCAACGCTGCTGCTGGGGGGTGATAAAGACAAAGGCGCTCCACCGCATTTCCTTGCCGAAGGTGCCCGAAAGATCCCGCGGGGCGAACACGTTGTCATTCCCGATGCGGGTCATATCAGCGCGTTGGAGAATCCAGCCGCAGTATTGGCCGCGATCGAATCGTGGCTTGAACGGCACCCTGATGCTTAAGCCCAGCATTGTACTGGCCAAACCAGGGCCTGTCTTGCTGAATGAATGGATATACTGCTATGAAGCCTGACGTTTTTTCGGTTCCTATGTCCGATGGCGCAGAGATCGTCATCCGCCATTATGCCCGCCCGGGGGCGCTACGCCTGTACATTACACATGGCAACGGTTTTGCCGTCGACGGCTACAGGATTTTCTGGGAGCCACTTCTGGATGACTACGATGTCGTCCTGTTCGATATGCGCAACCATGGTCGCAATGTCGCAACGGGCGCCGACGGCCACAATTACGGTCAATTCGCCCTTGACATCACTTCGATTCACGAGGGCGTCGTCGGCCGCATCGGTGCGGCGAGGTCCGTCGGGATTTTCCATTCCATGTCAGCACGTTCGGCGATGAAGAATGCCGTGCAGTTTGGCTCGCCGTTCGATGCGCTGGTGCTGTTTGATCCGCCGAGCGTCCCGCCGAGGGGACATCATCTGTATGAGCCTATGCGCGAGTTTGAGCTCAAGCTTATTGCGTGGGCCGCCGATAGACAGGACCGATTTGCTTCAATTGATGAGCTTGAAGCACAATATTCCGAAGCGCGCGCCAGCGCCCGCTGGCAGCCGCAGGCTCGGCGCGACATGGCAGAGGCCGTGCTACGCCCGCTGGGTGAAGGCGGTTTCGAATTGTCCTGTCGCCGCGAACTGGAGTCGGCCATATATCTTGGAGCTCTAACGCTTGATCTTTGGCCGGCTGCAAGCGAACTAGGGGTGCCAACACTTTTAGTTGGCGCGGATCCTTCTCGAGCCAAGGGGCCACCTACAGGACCTGCTAACGAGGCGTTGGCGCAAGAGGGATGCTACGAATATCATGGAGTAGAAGGAGCAGGGCATTTGCTCCAGATCGAAAAACCTGACTTATGTCGTGAGATAATGCTCTCGTTTATTCGTAAAATTTGAACAGCGGCAAGCGCTGGTGTCTCGGATGGGGTAGTGGTGGATCAGCCATAAATTGAGCGGTTCTCTAAGATAAGGTAGGGGGGCTTCTAATGAATCTTGTTTTATCGGTCCGCCAGGCGCGGAAAGGGTGCGCAGTCAGCTTCCCTGGTCGCGAGATTTCGCTTCCCGTCTTCGGCGATGCGAACATGACGATTGCTCTGCTCGACCGTCTCACTCACCTTAGGCTCAGGACTCATTCCTTGCCGAGCCAGAATATAACGGCTGCTGCGAGATCTATTGCTGCGCGGAACACGATCGGGCAGTGATCATAACGGGTGGCAATTCTTCGCCAGTCTTTCAGTTTGCCAAACATAATTTCGATACGATTGCGCCGCTTGTATCGATGTTTGTCATACTTGATAGCCTTCTTGCGGTTTTTGCGCCCCGGGATGCACGGCTTTATCTCTTTGTCTTTTAACTGTTTTCTGAACCAGTCAGCATCATAGCCTCTGTCAGCAGGAAGCCAGTCGACCTTCGGTAACGTCTCGATTAAGACTGCAGCTCCGGTATAGTCGCTGATTTGTCCCGCCGTAACGTGTAACCTGATGGGACGCCCTTGCGTATCGGTGACGGCGTGCAATTTGGTATTCATGCCACCTTTCGTCCGACCGATCAGGCGTCCGTCGCCCCTTTTTTAACCGTAGGCTTGAAGCCGTGCGGTGTGCTTTTAAATAGGTCGCATCCATCATCCGGTCCTGCCGACCGACGACTTGGAAGACAGGCCTTCCAATATATGAGCAAATATCCCCTTGTGACACCAACGGTTCCAACGATTATAGAGCGTTTTACAGGACCCGTATTCCCGAGGAGCATCACACCACCGTAACCCATTGCGAAGAATGAAGATAATTCCACTCAAGACATGCCTATCATCAACGCGTGGACGTCCATGGCTCTTGGGAAAAAAGGGACGAAGGCGTGCCATTTGTCCTTCACTCAGCCAGTATAGATTACTCATCGATCAGTCTCCTCAAGCGAAACTGAATCAGTTCATAACTCTAAAATCAATGGGTCCTGAGCCTAGGCCGTGTGGACGAATTGACTCAGGTATAAGTTTTGGGGTTCCAGATTATCACTTGAGGTGATTCATATGTTGTCGACGTGTTTGGTGGTCGGCAATGTGCACCAAGATGGCAGAGAGTGACTATGAACTGGCACTGGAGGTTTTCCGCGCTTGTCTGCCAGCCGTTGGCGCGAAAGCCAAAAATGACCGTCTATTCCTTGAAGCGCTACATTATTTCACCCTCCACAACATCTCGTGGCGAGCACTGCCGGAACGGTATGGTAATTGGAACAGCATATGGAAGCGTTTTGACCGCTTGGGGAAAGCAGGTATTTTCGAAGACTATTTCTCCATTTTAGCTGGGCTTGATGAAAGCGCTCATCTGATTGCTATGTTCGATAGCACCGTCATTCGCGCCCATGTTTCGGCAGCCGGTGCAAAAGGGGGCAGGAAGGCCAAGCGCTCGGGCGTTCGCGTGGAGGGTTTGGTACCAAAATCCATCTGAAAACCGACCGAAATGGTCAGCCCCTTGGGTTTGAACTGACCGGTGGTGAAGCGTCCGATAGCAAACAGTTTAAAAGCCTCATGGAAACAGGTCCTCAAATCACGCACCGCGCTATCATTGCTGATAAGGGTTATGATAGCGATGACAATCGAGAGACTGCGCCAATGGCTGGCGCTATTCCAGTGATCCCTTACAGATCAAACAGGCGGAATATTCCAAAACATTTTGCCGTAGCACTTTATCGAGGCCGCGCACGTATCGAACAAATGATGGGGAAGCTCAAACGGTTCAAACGTGTCGCTTTACTTTGCGAGAAAACAGCAAGAAACTTCCGATCAATCGTCGCAATCGCAGCGGTTTTCATCTTAATCAAATCCGTCCACACGGCCTAGGCTTTTGGCCGGCTGTTGTAGCGGTTCGATTCCTTTCAAGGTATTGCAACCGTTACTGCGGCAGATAGGCTTTTGCTCCTGTGGGCCGACGCTAGGGATTGTCATTAACCGTTGCATGCCCTGTCCTCAAGCACGATCGTCAAGAGCTTGCTGTAGAGTACCGTGAATGAATCGTGCAGCTTTTGCCGTGCTGATAACAACAAAGGTTCCATGATCTCAAGCAACTCCGCGATATCGTTAACGAGTTCGCGGATGCGATCATCAAAACGGTTGTGTCGCAATTTTTTCACATCTGATGAGTTATCACGTGAAACTATGTAGGAATTTAGTGCGGCGGAAGCGGATCACGGTCGATTTCAAAGGCGCATATTTTTCCAAAAGCGTGATCCTGCATGCGGTCTTCCTTTACGCTCGCTACCCAGTTTCATATCGTGAACTGCAGGAGATCCTTGATGAACGAGGACTCTCGGTTGATCATGCAACTCCAAACCGATGGGTGGTTCGCTACTCACCGCAGATTGCGGAGCAAGCTCAGATACGAAAAGGCCGCACGGCCAGTTCCTGGCGCGTTGACGAGACCTATATCAAGGTGAAAAGGCGATGGACTTATCTTTATCGGACTGTTGACCGCGGTGGCCAAACGCTTGATTTCATGCTGTCCGAGCGCCGGGATCTGGCCGCGGCGCGGCGTTTCTTCAAGAAGGCCATTGCAACTAACGGCGTTCCCGAGAGGGTTGTCATTTACAGAAGCGGCGCCAATCTGGCTGGCTTTCAAGCTGTTAAAACGATCCTGAAATTCACTGGAACAGGTGATACCATCGAAATCAGGCAGTTAAAATACCTCACTAATATCCTTGAGCAAGACCACCGCTTTATCAAACGGATCACCAAACCAATGATGGCCTTCAAGGCATTCCATTCCGCCGCCTCGACTACCATCGCAGGGATCGAAGTAGCCCACATGATCCGCAAGGACCAATTCGCTAACGACAACCGTTCGCCATTTCAGGTCTTTGCGGGCCTCGCAGCACAGTGTGCCCAAGGATAAGCATGCAGTTAACTGACTGAAAATTTTACGACACAGCCGCTCGCGATGGTAGGCAACTAACACTCATTCAGGACCATCGTTGCGCGGCTGAAAGTACCCGAGCGGGATTTTCAGATACGACCGTCCATTGCTCTCAGGCTCCGGAACGTGTCCCCCACGAATGTTGACCTGTAAAGCGGCGAGCATAAGCTTCGGTAACGGCAACGTAGCGTCGCGCGCGTCACGAACCTTTATAAAGTCATCCTCACTCGGTGATCCCAAGAAATGTTTGTTATGGGCGAGGTGGTCGGCAACACTGGCCTCACACATTTGCGCCCTGCCTCCTGGTGCGTAGTCATGGCCGACAAAGATCCTGGTATCTGAAGGCAGTTCAAGAATGCGTCGTATGCTGCGGTAGAGCTCGCGTGAGCTTCCCCCGGGGAAATCTGCGCGGCTTGAACCACTATCTGGCATCATCAATGTGTCGTGCACGAAGGCGGCGTTACCTGCCACATAGGTAATCGACGCCATGGTATGGCCGGGCGAAAACAGAACCGTTACCGAAATCCGGCCCACCTCGAACGTCTCACCATCCCTGAACAGTCGATCCCACTGGGAACCATCGGTGCAGAACTCATCGCTAAGATGATAGATATCCTTCCATAACGCTTGAACCTTGGTCACGTGTTCGCCGGTTGCCATCGGCGCATTCAGCTTCGCTTTAAGATACGGTGCCGCAGAAAAATGGTCAGCGTGAGGATGTGTGTCGAGGATCCAAACGATCTGGATACCCGTAATCGCAATATAAGCCAGGATTTCGTCCGCGCGAGTTGTGTCGACCGCGCCTGCCAGCGCGTCATAGCCCAAAACCGGATCGATGATCGCGCCCTTCATTGTGGACGCATCGTAGAACACGTACTGCCAGCTGCCAGTAGTTTTATCCCAGAAGGATTTGACGATAGGCGCGTGTGACATGCTGGGTCTCCTTATTCTGCGGGTTCCAAACGCGCCCACCGCGCCATCTCACCTGGAAAGGTCGACCTGATCATCGGGACCGGTCCGGGCTGATACAAGTCCGTCACAGCCTGACCGCCTGCGCGCCCATCCTGCTCCGGATCGCAAAACATGAGCCTGAGCATATCCATAACGATGCCCACCCGACCGTCTGCAATCGAATAGTATATTTGGCGCGATGCGCGCCGCGTGCGGACGACGCCTGCCTGACGAAGCTCCGCGAGCTGCTGGGAAAGTGCCGGTTGCTTGAAGTCGAGGTCATCTTGGATTTCACCAACCGACCGCTCTTGCTGAGCGATATGCCACAACAGCATAAGCCGGCTTGGTGTGCCGAACAGGCGCATAAACTCGGCAGCCCCAATGGATTTTTCCAGCATTGCTTTCGACCTGGGTATCACTTTGCTCACGCCCGCCGCTCCCTATGGTACCAGGTTTGACCCTCGGCCGTCTGAGCTGCCTCGTCGAGGGACGAGGCGGCCGGTTCCACCAATGGTTGCCCGGGTCTCCAGTCCTCCGGCGCAAGAGCGCCGACCTTCTCGGAGGTTTGCAATGCTTGTACAAGGCGAAGAAGTTCGTCAACCGACCGTCCGACGTTCATTGGATACCAGACGATCGCTCGCACAATGCCTTCAGGGTCGATTACGTAAGTCGCACGGACGGTACTACTGTTTTCGGATGAAGCGTCCAGCATGCCGTACGCTGTGGCGATCACCATCGCCGAATCCTCGATCAACGGAAACTCAACCCTGACGCCAAAACTGCGTTCGATATCGCGCAGCCAGGCCACATGTGAATAAAGACTATCAACCGACAACCCCATTAGCTCACAATTCACAGCCGAGAACTTCTCCCTGGCCCTTGAAAAAGCGATGAACTCACTCGTGCAAACAGACGTGAAGTCCGCCGGGTGCGAAAATAACAACAGCCAGCGGCCCCGATAACCCGCAAGCGAGACCTCGCCCGCGGTCGAACGGGCTGTGAAGCCCGGAGCTCGATCGTTAATCCTGAGGCTGGGAGGTGTCTGAACTAGTGCGTCATTTACTGTATTCATCATCCAGCCTTTCCAATGCGGGAGCTCACACCCGTCTTAAAGCAGGAACGCATGCGCCATCTAATTGAATATATAGTTGCACTCTTATTGTAAATATGTATTTCATTGGCTCTCGCTGGGAAAACGTCATGTCCCAACACTTTTCGCTTCTCTGTCCTGCAACGCGAAAGCGCCTTTTGAGAAGCCTGAGGAAAACTCGACGGTTTGGCCAAGACATCGAAGCGATCCATTGTTTACGATTAATGCGTAATTATAGACTGCGATGACGGATCGATGTCTGATCATAAGAGCAGGCAGGCAAAACATTAAACGCAAGGTGAACATGCTCAACGGCATCCGCGCCTGTCACATCGTCTTGACCCGTTACAGCGCGTCGCGTCGGGTTTACTGAAGGAGGAAAGCGTCATGGACATTCGAAAGATCGACGATCGCATGAGCGTTTCGCCACAAATAGGGATTGAAGATGTAGGCGAGCTTGTGCGCCTCGGATTCAAGTCAATAATATCCACCCGTCCGGATGGAGAGGAAGCCCTCCAGCCTGACGCTGACAGCATAGCTTCGGTGGCTAAGGCAGCAGGGTTAGAAGTTAGACACATCCCCGTCCTGACTTCCGAAATTCGCGATCGCGACGTCGCACTCTTCGATGAAGCGATGAGGGATTTGCCAAAGCCGGTGTTAGCCTTCTGCCGATCTGGCACGCGGGCAGCCAGCCTGTGGGCATTATCCCAAGCTCACAGAGAGGGCTCAGATGCCGTGTTGGGCGCAGCCAAGGCGGCAGGATACGATCTTCAAAAACTTCGCCTTCGCCTGGAGTCTAGGATCATTGCAAACGATCCAAAAGTCGCATCGGCTTGCGATGTTCTCATCGTCGGCGCGGGCGCCGCGGGCATTGCCACTGCCGCAAGCCTGTTGAAACGTCGACATGGCCTAAACATAATCATTGCCGACCCTGCCGAACGCCATGCCTACCAACCTGGATGGACTATGGTCGGTGGTGGAATATTCAAACCCGAAGATACGGTGCGCTCCATGGCGGCGGTGATGCCCGCACACGTAACCTGGGTAAAGACGGCGGTTGCGGAATTTGATCCGGACCACAATTGCGTTCGCTTGTCGAATGGGCGACGTATTGATTATCGCATACTGGTGGCAGCTCCAGGCATCAAGCTCGACTGGGCGGCAATAGAGGGCCTTGAAGAAACACTCGGCCGCAATGGAGTCACCTCCAATTATCGCTATGATACCGCACCCTATACTTGGTCGCTGGTAAAGAACCTCCAAGGAGGTAAGGCGCTTTTCACACAGCCGCCCATGCCGATCAAATGTGCTGGCGCACCACAAAAGGCGCTGTATCTTTCTGGCGATCACTGGTTTAGAAGCGGACGCATCAATGACATCTCGATCGAATTCCACAATGCCGGGCCGGTTCTCTTCGGCGTCAAGGACTATGTACCTGTGCTGATGGAGTACATCAAGAAATACCGCGCGGATCTTCAATTCGGCTCCAGACTCGTCGCGGTTGCTGGCTCGAAGAAGGAGGCGCGATTTGCACGCGTGGGCGCCGATGGTTCCGTTGTCGAAGAAACGCGTGGTTTTGACATTTTACACGTTTGCCCGCCTCAGACCGCCCCAGACTTTGTCCGTGCAAGTCCTCTTGCAAACCAAACCGGCTGGATTGACGTCGACGAAACAAGCCTCCAGCATAAGCGGTACTCAAATGTCTTCTCGCTCGGTGACGCAGCTGGCACAACAAATGCGAAAACCGCTGCAGCGGCGCGCAAGCAGGCGCCAATTGTTGCAGAGAACGTTTTGGCTACTCTCGACGGCCGGAATCTTCGGGCAGCGTATGACGGATATGGCTCGTGCCCTTTGACCGTCGAGCGTGGAAAGATAGTACTGGCGGAATTCGGGTATGGCGGAAAGTTGTTGCCGACTTTCCCCTCCTGGGTGATTGACGGCACAAAACCTTCCAGTCTCGCCTGGTACCTGAAGTCTGAGGCCCTGCCACGGATCTATTGGCACGGCATGCTCAAGGGCCGCGAATGGCTAGCCTCTCCGGACATCAAGGAAAAAGTTTCCTAGCGGCGGTGGAACACGATCATGGATCTTGAACCGGTACAATATGGTCTCGGAGCCCTCTCCGGTGGTCTGGTGGGTTTCACGCTGGGGATGTTCGGAGGCGGCGGTTCGATCCTGGCCGTGCCGCTGATGGTTTACGTGGTAGGCGTTCCAAGCACACATGTTGCGATCGGTACCAGTGCTTTTGCGGTTGCAGCCAATGCGTTCGCCAATCTCGTCGGTCATTGGCGTTTGGGTAGCGTTAAATGGCGCTGCGCCGGGATCTACAGCGTCGCTGGTATTTTCGGGGCATTGATCGGTTCGAGCATTGGCAAGTTGATTGACGGTCAGAGGTTGCTTTTGCTTTTTGCCATTCTAATGCTTGTTGTTGGCGTTCTGATGTTTCGTAAACGCGGCGCGGAAGGCAATCCCGGCGCCCAGTGCTCGCGGGAAAACATTCACAAAGTTGCCGGATACGGCAGCCTGACCGGGATATTTTCGGGTTTCTTCGGCATTGGCGGCGGTTTTCTTATTGTCCCCGGCCTGATTGCGTCGACCGGCATGCCGATCCTCTTCGCCATCGGTTCCTCTCTCGTTGCGGTAACGGCTTTTGGACTGACCACCGCATTGAACTATGCGTACTCCGGATACGTCGAATGGATTCTAGCGGCTATATTCATCGGCGGAGGCGTCGTCGGAGGGCTCGCGGGAGCATCTTTGGCCAAGCACCTGTCACAACGCAAGGGCATATTGAACAGCCTATTCGCAACTCTGATCTTTGTGGTGGCGGCCTACATGTTGTATCGCAGCGCTGGCCAATTCATGAACTCCTAAATAGCGTCGTTCGGAGACATCATGTCGAACAGTTTTGAACCAGGTGTTTTGGTCCCGATCCGACTCGTCTCTTCAGCATCCTCACACGGTTCAGTATAATTTGTCGATCCAGAACGGATCCGAAACAGTCATAAGAATGGAGCACTTCGCGATGAGACTTATCTTAATCGGTCCACCCGGGGCAGGAAAGGGAACGCAGGCGCAGCGACTATCTTCAAAGTATGGAGTACCCCAGTTGTCCACTGGTGACATGCTCAGGACTGCTGTAGCCGCTGCGACTGAGATGGGGGTCGAGGCCAAGTCGGCGATGGAGGCGGGGCTACTGGTTTCGGACGAGATCGTGAACCGGATCGTAGCTGAGCGGCTAAGCGCGGCAGATTGTGCTTTCGGTTTCATCTTGGATGGATATCCGCGAAACACGGTGCAAGCAAAGGTGTTCGACACACATCTTTCATCAGTGTGAGGTCAGGCTGAAGCGCGACTTTTCGGTTTGAGTTTACGCAAAACGATGTCTGTTTGCGAAGAGTTTCTGCCGAAAGACTTCTGCAGGCGTTTTGTACCCCAGACATTTGCGTGGCGTATTGTTGAGACGATGACAGATGAATGCGAGGTCTCGATCACTGAGGGTTAGCGGATCAAGGTCTCGGGGAAGCCAACGTCTTGTGCGTCTGTTGGTATTCTCAACAGTGCCTTTCTGCCAGGGGGACTGGGGATCACAGAACCAGATTTGCGACCCTATCCCATTCTGCAGATAGGACCACTCTGTAAACTCAGTACCACGATCAAACGTAATCGATCGGCGGGCCATTTGGGGCAGGGGCTGGAGTGCTCTAATCACACCTTCCATTAACGGCTTTGATTGACGATCATTATTGCGCAACAAAACCGTGAAGCGGCTCACCCGCTCGACCAGAGACGTTACATTGGCGTTGCCAAACCTCTTGCGAAACTGGATAGTGTCGCCCTCCCAATGGCCGAACTGCTTGCGCCTGGCAACCATGTCCGGACGATAAAGGATGCTCAGTTCTGGGGGAAAGCGGCGTCCATGATGACGCCGGGCATGACGTGGGCGTCGTTTGGCGCGACGTTCCGGCAGATATTTCCAAAGCTCTTCTTTGCGACCATCAGCGGAATACACAAACTGATAAATCGTTTCATGACTGACAGAGATTGGATGGCGTTCCAACCGCATTCTCCCGGCAATCTGTTGCGGCGACCATCCATCGTTGATGTGCTGGATCACAGATTCACGAAGCTGTTCAAACCGGATCATCTTGCGCTGTTTTGAACGCCGTTCGCGGGATTTCTGATCTGCAATCGTGCAGTAATAGCCGTTTAAATCCTTGATCTCATCATCGTTAAACTGATTGCGTTTGAGTTCACGAAAAATGGTCGATCGGTGCCTTCCAAGCTTCTCAGCAATAACATTAACGGAAAGCTTTGCAGTGCGCCAGCGTGCTATTCTGCGGCGTTCATCCAGATCAATATGCGAATAGGTGCGGTCCATGACAGGTTCCTTGCATTGGATAACTCATTGTTATCATTTGCAAGTCGCACTTCAAACTAGAACCCACCCCCGTTATAACTCTGGATGGCATAATTGTTATTATGGAACTATGATCTCTGCGGAACTGCAAAACAGCTTACGCGAGCCACTGCTGATTGTTGAACCATTCGTCAAGCTGAAGTCGAGCAAGCTTTTCTTCAAACCATAACAATCTTCGAATTCCAGCAGGTATCAATGAACTTCAAAGTTGATCGCCGCACAAAACGGCTATTGAACATTTTAACTGCCATCACGAAGCCTGTCTGCCAATCGGATCATAAGATCCATCCGCTCATGAAAAATCGCAATGATAAGCGATGGTTCGTTTTTCCGGGCCAGACAAAAAACATAATGGTGTTCGCACTTTTTCATCCGCAAATTTGGATACAGATCGCCCATATCTTTAGACGCACTTTTAACATCAGTGAGACTCACAATCCCCTGTTCCAGTTTGTCGATATAGCGACGGGTTTGCGTATCTCCCCACTCTTTTCGTGTATACCGAATAATACTTCTCAAATCAGCTTCGGCTTTCGCGGTCAGAAAATAGTTTTTCAAGAGCGACCTTCGATCAGTTCTTCATCGAGAATCTCAAGAATAGTCTTATTCGATACTTTTCCCGAAAGTCCTTCTTCGACCCGGGTTTCCACTATGGCTCTTAATTCCTGCCAGGCTTTGTCGGCATCGTTGTCACCCGGAAACAACCGCTCTAAAGCATATTGTTTAATGGTTTTTCCTTGCAAGGCAGCAAGGGCCTTCAGGCTCTGATGCTGCTTATCGGAAATATCAATCGTCAGGCGGCTCATGGGCGATCTCCGTACAATTTCACAAACCCACATTAGCACACTTGTTGCGATGGCGCCATGCCGGTAATGTTCTGTCACCCGATCTAACTCGTCGAGGTAATTCGGTAATGAGAAAATTTGAAGTGTTCGCAGCAGTGTCAGCCCAACACGAATTAGGCACAGGATTATCGCATATCAAAGACCGCTTGATCAGACTGGCGTATAGCCCCGTTTTATTTTTTGACGATGTAAGCGATCTAACGCAGCATAGGCATCTTGCGAACTATCAAATGATTGACACTTTGACTGGCCAAAACTGCCTATACGCCCCCAGTTGCGCGTTAAGACCCAGACGCCAAGCAGATCTGGCTGAACAGACAAGCCATAAAAGCGGGCCATGTTTTGAGACGGGTTTCGGCGCTGCAGATCGACGTGCATGAAAGTTTTGTTGGTCATACACAAGAGCGTGATTCATCGTTCAGACAATATCCAATGAATGTTTTGAATCAGTCGACCGTCATTGATTCAAAACCTTGGTGTATCGATGGCGATAGAAACGACGTGATATTTAACGTCGTACTCATGGGGTCGAATGGTATATTTCCATCTTCCTGACACGTAGATTTCCTGAATTTCCTACAGCCTTCCAAACTGCCTCTCAGAATTTGAAAGAGTGTTGTCTGCTGACAAACCACGTTTCATGCCCCTTGCTGATCACATTTGTTACGCAACTGATGACGTTTTTGAATCACCACCGCTTTTCTTGACTTGCATCTTCATCGTCTTTGCGCATAACGTTCTCCTTGAGGCAGACACGCATCTGCCTTGGGGCGTGGAAACCTCTTACTTGCGGTTTGATGCTGGCCGTTACGGCATCACACTCTTTGACCTTATGGTCGGGGAGCCTGTGGCGTATGCAACAGGCCTCCGGCTAAAGGCCACAGGGATCGTCAAGTACGATTTTCCAACTCCCCGATCACCAAGGGGTCAATGAGCATATGAAGCGGGGGCGTCCCGCGGATGCTCCTGGAAACCGGCAGCGAAACAAGCCTTTCGGCATTTTTCCAAGCTCTGGTTTTCTGCCCCTTTTGCAAGCGTAAGGGGCAGTCATGAACACAAGCATGCATTTTAACAAAGATCACACCCTTTTGGTGCGCATCAACGTCGCTGCTTTTGTTTTGCGCCATTGTTTGCGCCCTGGTTCTTTACCAATGGCATGTCTTGCCGCGCTGAAGTCATTCATCACTGCATCTAAAGCGCGAGCTGCGGTAACGATACCGGACCTCAGAACCCGTGATTCTGCTGAGGTGGGCTTGTCATGAGACATCAGCGTGTTGGTGAGATTGGCTGTTATCTGAAACTATCGCTGCTGCGGGCCTTGTCGGATGGCTATCGCCTTGGCATCGCCTGGTATTTGGTGCCTGACAGTGGGCGACCAAGTGCTGGCCTGCAGACCGGGTATCTCGACTTACCCGATCGGTGGCGACAGCTAGATCCAGAAGTTTTTGATGCATTGCATTCACTCGTGCGTTCCGGCCGGCGTTCCGTGCCTGCATTGCAACGATCAAGGGTTATCAATGCCATTCACTCATCTCGGCCTCTTGAATATGAACGCGTGCACTGGACGCAACGCGTTAGTTATCGCCGAGCATGGTTTGAAGGCGTCCTTGCCGACTTACGTGACTGCAATCTGATCTTTGCGGATCCGGAAATGGGTTTGATCGAAAATGGCAAGCCGATGCGTGCCGATCATGCCCTTCGCATAACTTTGGAAGAATCCAAAGCGCTGGCTAAAGGCCGAACCGCCATCATCTACCACCCCAATTCAATGCGAGCAGGCGGCCACGATGAGGAAGTTCAACACTGGCTCGACCAGTTTGGTCCGAACGCATTCGCTATTCGCGCGAATGCCTATAGTGCGCGAACATTTTTCATCATCAACCCAACGCCAGCAATCAAGCGCCGAGCTATGCGCTTTTGCGCGCGCTGGCAGGATCTCAGCGTTAATCTTCAAGGTGCACCACCTTTTTTGCTGACTGCCTGAGGCAGCATTTTACGCTTGCCATTACCGGCGTAGATACCTCGTCTCTTTTCACTTCGCTCCGAGCCTTTGAACAGCTATCGGAAAGTCCGATTGCCTGGATGGTTTCGTGCGTCTGCAAATCCGTTGATCCATTCGCCTTCCTCCACAACCATGCTCATGAGGTTACAATGACCGTACAAACATTCGCCGCCCGCATCCTGGTTATTCTAGCTATGCTTTTGAGCGGTGCGACTACGCCCAGCTTTGCGCAACACATTGATAATGTAAGAGGCGTTTTGAAAGAAGGTTTTGCGCCGCAATCTCTGCCTCATACAACTGATTGGGGATCAATCAACAGCGTTGTCCTGCCGGAAAGACGCAATATAATGGACTTGGGACTACCGGGCGATCGGCCCAGTCGAGCCAACAAAAGGTTGCCTGTTAGGGTGGATCCACTCGACCCGTTCGGCTTTAAAAATTACCTGATGAGTAAGAGTGACACGCAAGCCTGCCGGTTTTTGGTGGAGATGGACATGTTCTCGTCTTGCCCGCCGCTTGAGATCATCCTTGTTAATCCAGAAAACATCACGGAATTCATCACAATCTCCAAAGAGGTGAAAGCCGGATATCTTTCCAAATCCTTTGTCGAGAAGACGCTGCTGCCTGAACTCATCAAAAATCGACAGGAAATAATTGGCGACGAAACCATTGATGGAATGAACACCAAAATTGCGTTGATTGAACCGCCAGCTTTTACAACCGAGCATGCCAATCCGCGCATTTCTTTCAAGACACAGATGGTCATTGATAATGGCAGTGTGGTGCTGCGCTATTTTGAGCAAAATGTCTATGTGCTCACTCGCCATGGCTATATCGGGATCAACATTATCAATACCAAGTTTTTGGACAAGAAGCAGATCGATGAAATCATTGATCGCATCATTGGGGTAGACGCGCCCCATCGTTACGAAGACACATCGATGTTTGATTTCAACAGCGCCGATATTAAAGCGGAAGACTTTTTAATTTTCGAATAACCGGGGCCAGTTGCACCACGTGCATGTGGCGAAGCCCTCTTCCACGGTCTCGTGACAGGGGACGGCTGGTTAGCAACATTCTCCGAAACCGTGCAGCATCGCTCCCAACAAAAACGGCAAATCAGTCAGCGGTCCCGCGCTGCCGTAGGCCGATCTGCACTCAAAAACTTTCACTCATCCTAATTCACAACGACCAAAGGATTTGATCTGTATGATTATCACCGAAGACACCAAAATTGGCAGCGGAGTCTATCACTTCATGGCCATTACCGGAACCATTGTCGCCACCGATCAGCGCAGCGACACGCATATCAGCGGCCATACCAATGTCAGTGTCAACGACGGTCGCGGCAGCGGCTCGCATTCGATCTCATCAGAAGTCAAAGTGGTGCGTGACGTCTGGTTTAAACAAGAAAATGGTCAGGAACATCATGTTCGCATGCATCGTGACATGCCCATGCGACCAGGACACCAGGTGGCACTGATTGCGGTTGGTGGATCGCGCATTAAAGGGAAAAACGATATCGATCTGATGTTTTACAATAAAGACACCAATACCAGATCAATACTGAGTGGCTATCCAATCCACAAACCGGTCAACGTCCTTTATTGGTTCGCCTGCTTTGTGCCAATCGCCATCGCCATTTCAATCGCATGGGCCTATTACGTCGGCACGCCGGTCAATAAATTCGGGCTGTTCGTGGCGGTCTTCGGCGGCGGCTTTATCAACAATCGATTATGCAATTACATCCGTGACAGGCGATTTGAAGCGCTGTTGAAAGCCAGTGACGATTTCATCGCAAGCGTTCGCACACGTATGGACGAAACCAGACAAGGCCAACTCCGGCAGAAATGAGAATTTTCATCAATTGCTGCGTGACATGAGCCGATCATTCCACACGATACGCGCTTCATGTTCAAGCTGTAAGCCCACTACCGTTTACGCTGGACACAGTTAGACGCTATCCCCTAGCAACAAAATTTCTGCAGCTTTTTACCAGAGGGTAAAAATTTAGTATGCGATACCATGGAGAGCACAGTGGCCCAAACCGGTACCACAACCGCGGGCATTCCCGGATTGCTAGCGGTGTATCTCGTCCACAGACGCGATTAAGACTACTTTACGTAGTGACAAAAAAAGCCCTGCGCGCGGGGGCGCAGCAGGGCCGAGCGGCTTTTAAAGCGGGGGCTTCATCCGCTCCTAAACATCATGGCACAATTTTGGTAAAACACAATCGAAGGGCTTTTACAAAAGCTTCATTCCTGGTGCAGTCCTCGAACTTAAGAAGGCCGTGGCACCACGCTTGAGTAGCTATCGCCCATATCACCAACTTGACGTTGACCTTTCGCCGGGACGATCAACAATTTTCTACTGAAACCAATAGTCCTGCGATCTCGTCAGCATATTCTGCGTGGGTAATTGTTCAAAAGTCTGAAGAACAGAGGCTATTAGCGCTTGCGCATCTGTTGCTGTGCGCAAATCAATGTCGGTAGCCAAAAGACCGGAGAAAATATTTGTTGTCCACCTTGCCCGTGAAAGAGCAACGTTCATTTTTGCGATGCATTGCTCATCTTCAAGGCCCTCAATTTCCAGTGGAAGCCGACCGGTTGGCGTTAATGCCACATTTAACGAAACGAGAACGTAATCTGCCTGCATGCCTTGAACATCTTCCGGCAAACCAACGAACGCCAGTTCCCTCATTCCTGCTTTTTGAAGCGCGGCCTTTATCGCATTGAGCTGCTTTGGGCTAAAGGCGACAACACCCAAACTTGCTCGTTTCGATGATAGCCTCTGAGCGGTATTCACTAATGCGCGAACCTCAGCTCTATTAACTCCATTAAGTTTGCTTCCCAAAGCCATGTAATGCAGTTCACTTAAACGTTTGCCCCGGCCTTGCATATCCAAGCCATTGTCGTAGCTGAAAATATTCGACCAAGTCATTATATCGCGGTTGGTCGCACGATAGTTTTTGCGCAAATGCAACGTAGAAAATCCTGATGCACGCGCAACATCAAAAACGGAGTTATGGCAGTTGATTTGCGCGGGATCTCCAAGAATGACCAGTTGGAACGGAGAATTATATAAACTGATCTCAAAGCTAAGCCGTGAAGCATCATCGATAATCAGAACGTCCGCTAAATCTCCGGGCGGTCTGATAAAATCACCCTTTACGAATGGCCTATTTAAGACAGAAAAAGTATCTGCTGCGCCAGATCGCTCCCCAGATCCTGGATTTGGCCCAAAAATGAGATAACGCTCTTCCCGTGCCCAGCCTATTGGAAATGTATCTCTAATTCGCTCGGTCATGAAAGCGTGACATCGCTTTTCAATGACATCAAGTGTGTCAGTGCCAGCCATGACTTTCACTGTTTTTCCGTTGGATAGACAATAATTGACCATCTGCGGAATCATCTCGGTCTTGCCACTTCCCGTCGGGCCCTCGATTATAAACGAGCGTCCAGCATCAATCGTCAATAATGCTCGCCGAAGCTCGTCATTATAAAATTTCCAAGAAGAAGGATTGCAACGCCTGCGAATAATGTTTGATGTGAACGGCGGGGATCGAGGGTCAATATACTTAGAGCGAATGGAGTGAGGCTGCTGATCAGGTTCAATCAGATCGGGCTGCACTTTAAGTTCACCGTCGCTCACAATATCACCGACAAGATAAAACCCTGCCAGATCGGGCTGTGCATAAGCACGACGACTACATAATGGTTGGGGGAGGCTTTCACCGTTTTCTGATAACAGCGGCTCACCAGTTCCCTCAAAAGAGGCTTTAGCGAAAGATTCAAGTCTCGCCATAACGGCACCAGACGTCAATGCGTTCTCAAGATAGCTATCAGTAATCTCGCGTCGATCATGGCGATAATTGTCATCGTTAAAACGCGGAGCAACCTGCCCTGATTCAGGCGCCCCTGTGGAGCCAAAGAAATGATAATTGATCGAACCCTTAAGGTATTGATGATCGCCAGTCTTGCCAACCAGCCTAAAACTGTTTGCTTGGCTAACCCCACCGCCAAGCAATGCATCCGTCCTACTGAATGCCGGCTCTCGAACACCTGCCAATTCACGAATACCGCGACACTCACAGGGATCAAAAACGACGAACTCATCTTGATCATCGGATATAATCTCTTCACTAGATGAACCCGACGCTCGTTCGACATGAACGCTTTTTATGACAATGTGCTCTCTGTCATCAGTACACATGAAGTGCGCATATTCATGCCCGTTCAAAAGATTTCTCTTGGCTTTTATTTTCGCCGGATTTTTTTCCAGCCATGCAAAACTCTCACGAATAGAACCGATCTGGCTTTGCAATTTTAAAACTGCGTCCTCATATTTCTGACGTACTGTTTCCAAACGCAGCTGTAATTTTTCTCTTCGCTTTTGCAAAATTACGCTGTATCGGGTCGGACTTATTCTTTGTCCCCACGGATAAATTTCTTCATCTCGTCGTTTGGAAAACCGCTTTTTTCTGCGGTGATTTTCATGCCATTGGGCAATTAATTTTTCCTCCGCTTCAATTGCAGCGATCTTTTCAGGCCATTCCTCGCGCGCTTTCGAATATGCCTTCTCTTTAATTATTACCGCTTGTGCGAGACGCTTATGGCGAGCTTCAGTACGTCGTTGAAATTCTGCCTTCGACAAAGTCTTATGAAAATTATCGGGAGCATTTCGCTTTGAGCGGTCATCGACGGGATCAGACATTTGTACTCCCTTGGCACCATATTAAATGCCACAGAATGAAAAAACGGGCCGCCGACACTGGGAAATATTCTTACAATTTTCACGACATTTGGACCTAAACATTTTGCCGAGGCGTTTCAGACATGCGCTGCAAATGCTGCGTGGCGTGGCAAAAAACGTGCCTGGTATGTTCAATCCAGACTGCTAACAGCTTCATCTTGCCAGCACTAAGCTAATATAACAAGAATAAATATCGTAATCGAATTCTAGACCAATTAAATTGAACTTTTCAATTAATCTGTATAATCGCCATATTATTCATATCGTAAACAGCATACAAAGCAAATTTCATCGCCTACCCATTGTTGATAGAATCCGCTAAAATAGTATACGGTAATGTCTGATTAATTCAACTAACTGCAGTGAAAATAGCAATCTTTGACATATGTATTATAAGTTCGTCCTAGTAAGGCACCATCTAACGAAGTGATTACATCTGTTTCAATGTATGAAACGTATGATCTCTAATTCTTGCGCACCAAAGACCGAAAGACGAAGGTTAATGTAAGTTATTTTATTCTCCTAACCTTACATGAAACAGGCGTAAAGGGAGCCTAAGCCGGCTCCAAACGCCCCGCTGGGGCTCCAAAACGTAAGCGACGTCGGAATTTTTAGTTTTGAAGGTGCTCATTTTCGGAAAAAACCTTGATTTCTGCGGATTTCCTCAATTCAGAGGGCTCAATACCGCAAAAGTGGCGCAAGCATCACTTTTGCTATTTTTAGTTGCCGACAATACTCGCAAAATGCAACTCTTGCGAGTTTCCTTCCTCGAAATCCCGCGCTGCCTTCGGCAGCACACTTGCGTGTGCCGGGATCTGAAATAATGGCGGCGAAGACTTAGAAAGATAAAGAAATACTGTGCCTGATGTTAGAAGCTCGATTTCGAACATTCTGGCAAGATTCATCGAAGATTTTGAGCGTGAAATGCATGAGTCTGCATGAAAAGCCCAGCTTCTATTTATCTGAAGCGTTATCCTTATTTCTGATTTGTTTCATTTTTGAAGTTTCAAAAAGAGAATTATGTGTTTTCGAAAATGTGGAAAAGGAATTTTTTTATAGCCAACCTAATTTAGAATTTTACACATTTGAACAGCGGATTGATTTTCAGTTTCAGCAAAAATTTCGAGCGTGGGAGAAAGCGTTGTGAATGAGAATTCTCAATTTGATTTATTTGAACCGTTATTCTCGTTTTCAATTATGCTCATTTTTGAAATTTCAACGAGAGGAAAATGTGCTTTAGAAAATATGAAAAAGGATTTTTTGTAGCCAGCCAGACTTAGAATTTTACTCATTTGAATAGCGGATTATTTTTTATTTGTAGAAGATCGATCTGTGATCTCTTTTGGTTTTATTTCCCGAAAAAAGTTTGAGTAGCGCGTACGAGATCTGAGAAGCGCGCAGTTATTCATCATGAGAGTGGAAAGGTTTTAGGTTTCAGTTTGGCTGGGCCCGGCTTTCGCTCGTTCAAAATTATAAGGAGTTATCAAATGCGAATAATAGGAATGTTTGATCAGCGCGGCAGCAGCTTTGCCGGTCAAATGGAATTGATCGGACAGACGATTGATCTGGTGTTCTGGCCGCGTGAAAAGAAAGGAGAATTCAGTCCAGACTACGATATTTATAAAAAGAGCTTTGTCGTGGGTTCTGCCTGGTGCCGGAAGACCTTGGATACAGAAAGAAATTATCTCTCTGTCAAATTCGATGATCCGAGTTGGGTCGCGCCGATTTACGCACGCCTCCTCGATAAGGACGCAGACGGCAAATATGCTCTCGTCTGGCAACGGCCTCGCGCCAAACCCGTTTAAACTTTTCGAGATATTCCTGACTGCTAATTGTCATTCGCATTCTTTGCGTCTGACGGCTCGTCGAAAGCTTTCAGCTGTTCGACCACTTTGAGGCAACAAGCCAAGGCCGCCGTCTGATCCTTCAGCCAGCAGCCCTGCTCGCCTCCCCTTCCAAAAAGACTGATCGCGCAATCCATCGAACTTTGTCTGAAGCATCCCTGCTTCCGGCACGCCTTTGCGCGCGGTTCGTCAGCTTTCACCAAAACCATCTACTCAACCGACAATCAGAAAGACTGAAATTTATGACAACCGGAAATACCAATATTCAACTCACCATCTCATTTGATGCAGGCAGTGAACCAAAATCCGCGACCCTGCGCATTGAACTTGGGCAAGCCCAGATTTCCTTGCCCCTCCCCGACGGGCTTCACTTTGAGGGCGAAAACCCACTGAACATTAGCCTGTCTTTTCCCGACAATTTCATTTTTGACAAAGAAGCCTTTCATGCAAACGACACAGCAGACACCGAAACTCCGCACCAAACCGTCACGTCAAAAGCCGCGCAGAACAAAGCAGATGAAAAGCAACTGCTGTTGCCGTCTCCCCATTCACCAAAAGCGCCATCCCGCTATCAAACCCAATGGCCGGTGATCGGTGGGGATGATCTCCTCCTTGAGACGGCGGACGTTCTGAATTCCAAAGCGTTTTCTGATAAATTTTTGCCTGGCATCAAACGACACATCTACATCGCCGGCTGCGATGGCCTCAGGGATCTTAAAAGGCAGCTCAGCATTCCAATCTTCAAGGTTGGAGAATGTGGTGAAGGCCGCATTGCGGATCGTATCAAGCAGCAGAGCAAAGACCAGTATGGATCTTACTACAAGATCGATGGTGACTGGCCGGTGCAGGATGAAGGTTATGACAACTATTCTGCCCTTCAGATTTATCTTCCCGAAACGCTGCATGAAAAAAGCCCTGTTCGCGCCTTAACGCGCGGTCTGTCCGTGACCCTCCCCCACGACATGAGCCGTCAGCAATTCAGTCGCGGATTTCAAAAGCGGCTGGCGTCGTGCAGCTGGCTTGATTGGCGCAACTCAGAAGATGCCATTGATCATTTTGAACGCAAGAACATTAATCAGGATATCATCGACCGCTATACGGATTATGGTGTCGGCGGTGGATCCGACATCACACAAGCAACCGAGCTCTACTGCATCCGCAATGAAAATCCAGAAGATTGCAAGCGGCTTATAGCCATCATCGAGAATGTCATTCTCGCACATATGGGTTTGATTTAAACAAACAGACAGGCGGCAGAGAAGTTTCTGCCGCCTGTCATTTGAAAATCATATTGGTGCGATTTCATCCAGAAAGATTACCGTTCCCGTATTGCTAGAAGAGTTATGGGAGCGCAGACACCCCTTCATTGGGCCATCGGCACCAGCCAGAGAGCGATTTATCGTTTGCATGACACATTTTTCTCATTCACACTTCAATCTCGCGCCTGCGGGCATTAATAAGAGAGATCGACTAGAGTCCCAACGCAATCACGACTTTCAGAAGACGCTGTCGAGATCGAGCAGTTTGAGATCCTGAGTGCTTCGTTCGTCGCCTACCAGTCGGATAAGGCTGCTATTGTAGTGATTACTGGAAACACAGGTTAATAATGAAACCGCAACTGCGCAATTTCCAAACTTTGAGCATCGCCCGTTCCACTGACACGATAAACCATTCGATCTTCTTGAGAGATGCGCCGCGACCACCAGCCAGTCAAATCACCCTTTAATGGTTCAGGTTTACCAGTTCCCTGAAAAGGCGTTCTCTGACACTGTTTGATCAGTTCGTTGATGCGCTCGCGCATCTTATTATTGGTATTAACCCAGTACAAATAATCTTCCCAAGCTTGTTCCGAAAAAACAAACTTCACTTGATCAACTCTCGTTCTTCACCGTTGCCAGCTTCGAGCTGGGCGATTGAAGTACGCAAACGCGCAGCGTTGTGCGGTGTTGACAAGAGGTGAAGCGTTTCGTTTACAGCGTTCCATGTTTCTAAGGAAATCACAACGACGGACTCACCATTTTTACGTGTCACGACGACTTCCTGTTTGTCGTTGATTGCGCGGTCCATCACGTCTTTCAGTTGAGCACGCGCGTCCGAGTAAGTCATTACATCCATGACAGCAATCCTTTCGTATCGCACTATATATGTACAATATCCGGTACAATTAAAGCGAAACTTCAACCGCGTCAAGAGGTGCATAGATCGACAATCTTGGAAGAGGATTTTTCTTTGTCCTCGCAACGCTGAATGAACACCTGAATTTGGCAACAATTTTTTTGAAAGGACGGAGATAATAACAGCGAACTTCCAAGCGGCCAAAGTAGACCTAACAGATTTTTTGGTGGGCTTTTGATTTAAACTTCGAGTTAAGAACAGCGCCTCCTTATCTCATGGGAGGCAAGCGCCCGCTATTTCGGATTGCTAGGCCGTGTGGACGGATTTGATTAAGATGAAAACCGCTACGATTGCGACGATCGATCGGAAGTTTCTTGCTGTTTTCTCGCAACGTAAAGCGACACGTTTGAGCTTCCCCATCATTTGTTCGATACGTGCGCGGCCTCGATAAAGTGCTACGGCAAAATATTCTGGAATATTCCGCCTGTTTGATCTGTAAAGGATCACTGGAATAGCGCCAGCCATTCGTGCTGTCGAACATAGCAATCAGATGAGCGCTTTCATCAAGCCCAGCTAAAATGAAGAAATAGTCTTCTAAAATACCTGCTTTCCCCTAGCGGTCAAAACGCTTCCATATGCTGTTCCAATTACCATACCGTTCCGGCAGTGCTCGCCACGAGATGTTTTGGAAATAATGTAGCGCTTCAAGGAATAGACGGTCATTTTTGGCTTTCGCGCCAACGGCTGGCAGACAAGCGCGGAAAACCTCCAGTGCCAGTTCATAGTCACTCTCTGCCATCTTGGTGCACATTGCCGACCACCAAACACGTCGACAACATATGAATCACCTCAAGTGATAATCTGGAACCCGAAAGCTTTTACCTCAGGCAATTCGTCCACACGGCCTAAGTCTCCTGTCAGTTTTACCTAACAGAACTTTTGAAGGGGAAGTCCGAAGCAGATCATCCCGCAAGAATAGAGCGTCATGAAAGGAAGCTCTAAGAGCCTGTTCCAAAATGTGTTGAGCGATTTC